>DDSZ01000007.1 GCA_002344205.1 Opitutaceae bacterium UBA2377 | reverse complement strand
CGATGTGTTCAAGACCCAGGTCTATGCGCTCTGCCGCTGGATTAACCGCGAACGTGAGATCATTCCGGTGAACACCATCGAAAAACCGCCGAGCGCCGAGCTGCGCCCCGGCCAGAAGGATCAGGACAGCCTGCCGCCCTACTATGTGCTCGACGCCATCCTCCGCGGTTACGTCGAGGAAGGGCTGTCCCGCGCCGACCTCGTCGCCCAAGGTTTCGACCAAACGGTGGTCAACGACATCGTTCGCAAAGTCGATCTCAATGAATACAAGCGCAAGCAGGCCGCCCCCGGCCTGAAGATCACGTCCCTCGCCTTTGGCGTTGGCCGCCGCATCCCGATCGTGCAGAAATACGTGAGCTGAAACGACCACATATCACACCGATTGGTCCGATTGAGTATTGGACTATCCGTGTTCATCCGTGAAATCCGTGGTTAAAATGCCCTCCTCCGAACAACTTTTCGCCCGCGCTCTCCAACTCATCCCCGGCGGCGTCAATTCGCCCGTGCGGGCCTTTCGCTCGGTCGGTGGTGCGCCGTTCTTCACCAAATCCGCGCAGGGCGCCACGCTCACCACGGCCGACGGCCGCGAGCTGATCGACTTTGTCTGCACCTGGGGGCCGGCCATCCACGGCCACAATCACCCGCGCATCAAGGCCGCCATTGCCGCCGCGCTTGAGCGCGGCACCTCCTTTGGGACGCCCAACCCTTACGAGGTCGAGATGGCCGAGCTGATCGTGTCGTTTTTTCCTTCGATCCAGAAGGTCCGCCTGTGCAGCAGCGGCACCGAGGCCACGATGTCGGCCATCCGCCTCGCACGCGGGTTCACCAAGCGCGACAAGATCATCAAGTTCGCCGGCTGCTACCACGGCCACAGCGACTCGCTGCTGATCAAGGCTGGCTCCGGCGCCCTCACCCACGGCAATCCCGACAGCGCCGGTGTGCCCGCCGCCTTTGCCCGCGAGACGATCGTGCTGCCCTTCAACGATTCGGCCGCACTGGAAGCGGCCTTCGCGGCCAATCCCGGCCAGATCGCCGCCGTCATCCTCGAGCCCTACATCGGCAACACCGGGTTTATTCCCGCCCAGCCCGGTTACCTCCAGCAGGTGCGCCAACTCACCGCGGCCCACGGCACGGTGCTCATTTTCGACGAGGTCATGACCGGCTTCCGCCTCGCCCGCGGCGGCGTGCAGGAAATTGAAAACATCATCCCCGATCTCACGTGTCTCGGCAAAATCATCGGCGGCGGGCTGCCGGTCGGCGCTTTCGGCGGCCGCGCCGACATTATGGATCAACTCGCCCCGCTCGGCCCGGTTTACCAGGCCGGCACGCTCAGCGGCAATCCGCTCGCCATGGCCGCGGGCATCGCCCAACTGCGCTTGCTCGACGAAGTGAAACCCTACGCGCGGCTCGACGCGCTCGGCCGGCAAATCTGCACCGCGGCGTTAGCCGCCGCCCGGGCCAAGGGCCTTCCGCTCCAAGCCCCACAGACCGGCTCAATGTTCAGCCTGTTTTTCACCTCCACCCCGGTGCGCGACATGGACACGGCGCTCACTTCCGACGCCAAACTCTTCGGCCGCTTCTTCCGCGCCTGCCTCGACGGCGGGGTTTATCTTCCGCCCAGTGCCTACGAATCCTGGTTTCTCAGCACCGCGCATGAAGGCTCGGCCATCGACCGCGCTTGCGAAATCATCACTCGCGCCATAAAGGAACTTTGACGAATCCAGACTGACGCATCCTGTCGCCGCATGACCTTACGCTCCGCCCACCTCCTCGTTCTTCTGCTGCTCGGCGCAACCGCCTTCGCCCAGCCGGGCGGAGCACCGGTGATGACGCTCGACGAGCTGCAGCCGGGGATGCGCGGCGAAGTCTGGACCGTCTTTCAGGGCACGCAGCCCGAGCCCTTTGCCGTCGAGGTCACCGGCGTGGTGCGCAACGCCCTCGGCCCCGGCAAGTCGCTGATACTTTGCCAGCTCACGGATGAACGCGTGCAAAAGATGGGCGCCGTCGCCGGCATGAGCGGCAGCCCGCTCTACATCAACGGCCGGCTGGCCGGGGCGCTTTCCTACCAGGTGCAGCGTTTTGAGACCGTGCGCTACGCAGGCTTTACGCCGGTGGCCGATCTGATCGAGGTCAGCCGCAAATCCGCCGACGCCATCTCCGCCCGCACCGGCGCCAATCCGGGCACGCTTGCCGCCCTCGGAACCGATCCCGCCAGTGGCGAAGCGCTGCAACCGCTGACGCCGGTCTTCACTTTCGGCGGACTCGCTCCACAGGTATTGGATTGGATCGCGCCCCAGTTCGGGGCACTCGGGCTGCGCGTAACCGGGCTCGGCGGACAGATGGCGCCTTCCGCCGGCGCCGCGTCAACCGGTCGTCCTTTGCAACCCGGCGATGCGGTTGCCGTGGCCGTCACCACCGGCGACATCACTCTCGCCGCGACCGGCACCGTTTCCTACGTGGAAGGCGATCGCGTCGTGGCTTTCGGCCATCCGATGATGAGCCTGGGTGATGTGGCCCTGCCGATG
Organism: Opitutaceae bacterium UBA2377; assembly: GCA_002344205.1. Taxonomy (GTDB): domain Bacteria; phylum Verrucomicrobiota; class Verrucomicrobiia; order Opitutales; family Opitutaceae; genus UBA2377. The sequence goes on along the minus strand of DDSZ01000007.1, from coordinate 65,854 downwards.
GCCCGGGCGGAGATCGTCACCATCCTGCCCTCCAACCTGAATTCACTCAAAGTAGCCAATACCGGGGAAATCATCGGCACCATCAATCAGGACCGGCTCTCCGCCGTGGCGGGCGAACTCGGCCCCGCGCCAGCCATGATGCCGGTGGAAATCACGATCAACCGGCCAGGCGAGGCGGCCAAGTCGCTGCAGTTTGTCGCCGCCCGTCACCCGCAGCTCACCCCCGTTGTGATCGGTGCCGGCGCGGCCCAGGCCATTATGGGCTCCAACGATGCCGGCCTCACCAACGGCGTCCGCATTCAGGCCGACTTTGTGTTTCCCAACGGCGAACAGGTGCCGACCGTCCGCCTGCTCAGCGGACCGCAGGGCCTCACCCAGGGGCTGAATGATTTTGTGCGCGATATCTCCGCCGTGCTGCAAAACCCCTACGAACCGGTCTTCCCTTCCGGCATCCGCGTGCAGGTGACACCTTTGGCATCCAACCCGCAGGCCACGTTGGAATCCGTCCAGCTTTCCCGCGGCATCATCGCCCCGGGTCAGGACTTGGCCGTGCAAATCGCCTGGCGCGATTATCAGGGCGCATCCACGCAGGAGACCGTCAGCATCCCGGTGCCACCGGAATGGCTTGGGAAAACGCTGGAAGTCATCGTGGCCAACGGGGTCACGCTCGACCAGCTCACCGGCCGGGCTAATCCCATCACCGCGGCGCAACTGCGCAGTTTCTCCGCCCTGTTGGAACTGGTTCGCGGCTATCGCGAGCCCGACGGGCTTTACATCGCCGTCGTGGAAAGCACGCGGCTGTTTGTGGACCAGGCCAGCCGCACGCAGGAGCTGCCGGGCTCCTTCGAGCGTATCGCCCGGCAGGCGGATGAATCGCGCTACTTCAGCCGGCCCGCCCTCGCGCCGCTTTGGGAAACCCGCCGGCTCGACGGCCGGATCGTGACCACCACCGTGCGCCGGCCCTTCCGCGTCGCCGACTGATTTCTCTCATGCCCAAATCAATTCCTTTTGCGCCCGCCCTGCTCTCGCTCGCGGCCACCGCCGTTTTCGCCGCCCCGCTTTCCAAAAAGCAGCCGATCGATTTCTTCGCCGACGGCTCAAGCCGCAGCCTCCAGGGCGTCGCCGCGCGGTCCGATGGCCGGTTGGTTCCCGGCCCCGCGGTCGGCCCGGTCAATGTGCAGCTTGGCTCGGATTTGCTGTGGACGCTGGTGGCCGATGGCGATCAGCTCCTCATTGGCACCGGACCCGAGGGCCGCATTCTCCGGCTCAATCCCAACCAGCGCGGCGAAATCCGTCCCGAAGTGCTGGCTGATTTGGAGGAAACCCACGTCTTCGCGCTCACCCGGCTCTCCGATGGCAGTGTGCTGGCCGGCACGTCGCCGCAGGGCACGCTGGTGTTGATTCGCGCCGGCGCCGTGGTGGCACGTGTCGCGTTGCCGGTTGATTCGATTTTTGATCTGACTCCGATTCCGGGCACCGACGAGGTGCTGGTCGCCACTGGCAATCCGGGCCGGATTTATCGCGTCAACCCCGCAAAGCTCGCCGTTGGCGGCGACTCGCCTGCGCGTCTCAGCTCCGCGGAAGATCTGGCCGCCCGGGGCATCGCCTTGTTCGGGGAAGTCCGGGACCGCAATGTTCGCCGCGTCCTTGTTCAGGGCGATGGTCGCGTCATTGCCGGCTCCGCGCCCCGCGGCAATCTGTATGAGTTTCCGCCGGGTGGCGGCGCACCACGGGTTCTCGTGGAAAATCGCAACGCCGAGGTCACAGCCCTGTTGCCGTGGTCCGGCGGATTTTATGCCGCCCTCACCTTTACGAGCCAGCCGGCCGAGACCCGGGTGACCCGGCCGGCGCGTCCGGCCGCCGAGGAGCCAAGCGGGCAGACCAATTCCGCCCGCGAAGGCGAAGCACCCCCGCCTCCCCCGCCCGTGGTTGAGCCTCCGCGCGTTGATCGTTTCGCCGGCCGCAGCCAGTTGCTCTGGATCCCTGACGGCGGATTCCCCGAGGTCGTGGCGGCGCGCAACAACGTGGCCTTTTACGACCTGCGCCGGCATGACGATATGATCCTGATCGCTTCCGGCGAACAGGGCGAACTCCTCGGCTATGCACCCGCCGTGCAGCGGAGCCTGACCTTTCCTGGCGCTGCACCGGCCCAGCTCAACGGCCTCGTGCCCGCCGCGCGCATTCCCGGCGCCTACTACGCCATCGGCAACAATCCTGCCGGTCTCAGCCTGATCAATTTTCCGGGCGTCTCCGTCCGCAGCGTGGAAACCCGCCGGATTGATCTGGGTGTGCCGGCGGATATCGGCGCCCTGCGCTTCGGTGCCGGCACCCGGGTTGCGCCGGACCGCCTGCGGGTCGAGTTGCGCGCCAGTTTCGGGAGCGATGAATCCGAGGGCTGGTCCGGGTGGTTTCGCGCTGAAAATAGCGACGGCGGCTGGCGGGTCGCGGGATTGCGCGGCCGGCATGTGCAACTGCGCATTGTGCCTGACACCTATAATTTCGAAATCGACCGCGCCGAGCTGCACTACCTGCCCCAAAATCGCCGGCCCGCGCTGCAGGAGTTTCGGGTGCTGCCCGCGAATTACGCTTTGATACCCGCGCCGGAGCCGGCGCCGACAATCAGCACCTCCCTGGGTCAATTGCTCCAGAACTCCGGGCGCGAGGAATCACCGCGCCGCTCCCCTTCGCCCAGCAGTCAGGTTGTCCCTCAGGCCGGCGCGCAGGTCGTGCTCTGGTCGGTGAACGATCCCGACGGCGACAACCTGCTCGCGAGTTTTTCCCTGCGTCGGACCGGCGACGAGCCCTGGACCGACCTCATCGTCAACACCCGGGATAGTTTTCTTCAGTTCGACGTTTCCCATCTGCCCGAGGGAGTTTATCAAACCCGCCTGGTGGTCACCGAGACCGAGCCGCGCCCGGCCACCGACCGGCTCGGCGTCACGTTTTCAACCGACGACCTGCTGATCGACCGCACCCCGCCGGTGTTGGTCACGACCGCGGTGCAGCGAACCGCCGCCGGGCTCAGCCTGACCGTGCGGGCCAAGGATGAACTCTCGCTCCTCACCGGCATGGAATACGTTTTCAACAACGGTCATCGCGGCACGGTGGAGCACCCGGCGGACGGCATCTTGGATGGACGCGAGGAAACTTTCATTGTCGAGATCGGCACGCAGCAGGCGGTTGGTGCGACCTCGGTTGAGGTGATCGTTTACGATGCCGCCGGCAACTCCGCCGCCCGCCGGCTCGTCTTGCCCTGATTTCTGCCGCACCGGGCAGCCTTACGCCCGCGGGTGGGCCTTGGCGTAGATTTCCTGCAGGCGCGCCACGGTCACGTGGGTATAGATCTGGGTCGTCGCGAGCTGTGCGTGGCCGAGTAGCTCCTGCACGAGGCGCAGATCGGCGCCGGCGTTGAGCAGGTGCGTCGCATAACTGTGCCGGAGTTTGTGCGGCGTGAGATCAAGCGGCAGCCCCGCCAGCGCCAGGTAGCGCTTCAGCAGCAGTTGGACCTCGCGCACGCTCAACCGGGCGTGCTTGGACGTGACCAGCACGGGATCGGTCGCACCTGTGGCCCGGGCATGTTCATCGCGGAATTTTTTCAAAACCGTCATGGCCACGCCGCCCAGCGGGCAAAGCCGCTCTTTGCGGCCTTTGCCCAGCACCCGCGCCACGCCGTCGTCGAAATCAATGGCCCCGTAATTCAACGCCACCAGCTCGCTGACCCGCAGACCGCCGCCGTAGAGCAGCTCCATCGCCAGCCGGTCCCGCCACGCGGTGAAGGCATCGGCCCCGCCGTTTTCCAGCAGTTGCTGGGGACCGTGGAGCAAGCGCCGCATCTGTTCTTCGGTCAGGAACTGCGGCAGGCGCTTTTCCAGCTTGGGCAGCGGCACGCCGATGAAGGGGTTTCGTTTCAGCCGGCCCTGCCGGACCCAATATTTGGCCAAAGCCCGCAGCCCGGAGACATGGTTGTGCAGCGTGCGCCGGCCGTAACGTCGCTGCGCCTCGATCACGAAGTCCCGGATTTCCCGGACGGAAATCTCGTCCATTTTTTTTCCCGCCAGCCCGGTCACTTGCCGCCAGCGGTGAAAATCCTCAAAGGCCTGCCGGTAGTTGCGCACCGTGTAGGCGGAGCAGCGGCGCTCGCCCGCGAGGTGCGCTGCAAACGGCGCCCACCAGTCGGCCAACAAGGCCTCAGGCAGTGGCGGCGGCTTGGTGCTTGGCTTCGACATCTCGCATCACCTTCAACGTGTGCAGGCGCAGCGCAGCCTCCGGGTCGAGCCCTTTCGCCCGGCACGCCGCCGCGATCTCAAACAGCATCTTGCCCAGTGCCGCCTCGTCCAACTGCCGGCCCAACGCCGCCACTTGCGCCCGGTCCACGCTCGCCGGCACCGGCAGTTGCCGTTTTTCGATCTGCTTCCAGATGGCCTCGGCAAACATCAGTGCGGGCAGGCGGGGCGGCTGGTCTTTGAACAGCGCAGCCGATTTGTCCGGTCCGGCCTTTTTCTCCTGCGCTTTGATCTGCTCCCACTGCACGAGCACCTCGTCGGAGGTGCCCAGCTTGTTCTCCCCGAAAACATGCGGATGCCGCCGGATGAGCTTCTCGTTCACCTCCCGTGCCACGTCCTCCAAATTGAAATGCCCCGCTTCCTCCGCCAACTGGGCGTGAAACACCACCTGGATCAGCACATCACCCAGCTCCTCCCGCATATGCGGCAGGTCGAGCCGGTCAATGGTGTCGATGAGTTCGCTCACTTCATCGATCAGGCAGCGCACCAGCGAGGCGTGGGTCTGCTCCTGGTCCCACGGGCAGCCCCCGGGGCCGCGCAGGCGGGCGATGGTTTGGCGAAGGTCATCCATGGCGCTCATGCCGTGAGAAAAGGGCACGATGCGGGCGAAGACACGAAAATTCCGGAAAACTCTAGTCTGGTTTTCGCGGGTTTCGTGTGTTTCGTGGAGAAAAATGTCCGACAAGCTGACCGAAATCATGGCCTGGAAGCGGCGCGAGATCGCCGCGCTCATCCGTCCCGTCGCCCCGGCGGAATTGGCCGAGCTGGCCGCCCGCCTTCCACGGCCGCCGTCTTTTGCCGCGGCGCTGCGCCGGTCCGACGGCCGGTTGGCGGTGATCGCCGAGATCAAACGCCGCTCACCGTCTGCCGGCGCCATCGCCACGGGCATCGCCGCGCCCGACCAGGCGGTCAAATACCGTGCGGCCGGCGCGAGCGCACTCTCCGTGTTGACGGATGAGAAATACTTCGGTGGCACGCTGGATGACCTCGTGGCCGTTACCGGTCGCTTCCGCGAGACCGGTCCCGCGCTGCCCTGCCTCCGCAAGGATTTCATGGTGCACCCCGTGCAGGTGCGTCAGGCGCTTGAGGCCGGCGCCAGCGCCATCCTCATCATCGTGCGCGCACTCACCGACGACGAAATCAAGGCCCTGCACGAGGCCGCCGCCGCCGCGGGGCTCGATGCGTTGTTTGAAATTCACACCGAGGACGAACTTCAGCGGGCGGTTGCCCACGGTGCAAAAATCATCGGCGTCAACAACCGCGACCTCGCCATTTTCAAGACCGACCTCGCGCTCTCCGAGCGGCTCATCCCGCTTTTCCCCGCAGACGTGATCGCGGTGAGCGAGAGCGGCATGGTGACCGCCGCGGATTCGGCCCGCGCCAAAGCCGCCGGGGCCCACGCCATCTTGGTGGGCGAGACGCTGATGCGCGCGGCCGACACCGGCGCGGTGCTCGACGACCTCGCCCGGGCCGCACCCTGACCATGCCGCTGTCCCCCACTGCCACCCGCGAATTGCTTGGGCGCCTTGGCCACACGCCGAAGCATTTCCTTGGGCAAAACTTCCTGGTGGATGGCAACATTGTGCGCAAATCGCTCGAGCTCGCGCAGGTGCGGCCGGGCGACACCGTGGTCGAGATCGGCCCGGGACTCGGCACACTGACCACCGCCCTGCTTGAGGCGGGCGCCACGGTCTGGGCCGTCGAAAAGGATCCGGTCCTCGCCGCCCATCTGCGGGCCACCCTCGTGCCGGCCTTTCCGGCTCACTTTCATTTGTTGGAGGGCGATGCCGTCGAGCATCCGCTGGCTGAGCTGCCTGCGGCGGTCGCGGCCGCCGGTTTCAAGATCGTCGCCAACCTGCCCTACGCCATCTCCTCGCCGTGGATGGAGGCGGTGCTTGGCGGCCCGCTGCCCGAGCGCATGGTGCTCATGCTGCAGTTGGAGGCCGCGGAGCGCTATGCCGCCAGCCCGGGCACGAAGTCGATCGGCGCGATCTCCATTTTCCTGCAATCGGCCTACGAGCTGGCCCCGGGACATCGGGTGGCCGGCGCGTGCTTCCACCCGCGCCCCGACGTGGACTCCTGCCTTCTCCACCTCGTGCGCAGACCGCAACCTTTCGTGTTCACCCCGCAAGCCCGCACGCTCATCCGTGCCTGCTTCCAACAGCGGCGCAAACAAATCGGGGCCCTCGTGCGCAACCGGCTGCCCGACCAAGGACGAGGTTGGCTCGCGGAACTGGCCGCAGCCGGCGGTTCCGCGCAAACCCGACCCGAGGCCGTTCCCTTTGCCGTCTGGCAACGGCTACCGGCTTCGCAAGCGCCTGCTTGAAAGGCGCCGCATATCGCCTAGTTTCCCCATCATGATACGTCGCGTTCTTCCCGGTCTGGTTTTCCTCGTCGGTGCCTCGTGGCTGGCGGCGCAGGATTTTTCCGCGCTCCACGGCCGCGTCGAGGGCAATACCTATCACGGAGCCAACGGCACCTACGCCATCACCATGCCCGTGCTGCCTGAGCTCGGCGGCATCATCTCCGACACCCCGAGCGTCGTCGTCTTTCGCGACCAGTTCAACGTGCACATCAGCATCGGCTCTTTCCCGCAGGATGCCTCCCAGCGCTGGGAGCTTTCCACCCGCGGACTGCGCGACTACCTCCAGTATTATTTTGTCAATTTCGTCTTCCCGGACTTTCAGCAGCTCTTTGCCGGCTCCCGCATCGAAAGCTCAAACTTCGAGCCCGATACCATGGGCGGCGCCCTGGTCATTTATACGCTGCTGCCAGGTGGCACCATGTTCTTTCATCGCCGGGTCAACATCGGGCCCGAGAATCCCGAGCGTGACGCAAAACGGGGCAACCTGCTCTTCATCCGCCACAATCACATTTTTGTAATCAGCATCGAATTGGCGGAGCGCGTCGTCGAGGGCTCGGCTTACAATCTTACGCCTGAGCAGGAAAACACCATCCTGCGCCAGCGGCTGGAGCACACCTTGGAAAATCTGTTCATCAAGCGGCCGACGGACGCTGCGCGATAACCAATCGGCCTGCGCTTGAACCGCTCGTTGGGCCGCTGCGCTGGCCAGAACTGGAGTGGTTCAAGCAAACCGTGGTCGTCGCACTGAGGCGCGGCAGCGCCGGCAGGGGCCGCTCTCCGCGCGGACCGGAACTGCCGCGGGCCTCACTTGTAGCCGGGCAGGAATTTCTTCTCCGCCTTGAACATCTCCAGGGTCATTTGCTTGATCTCGGCCGGGCTGCACACCGCTGAGGTCAACGGATCCAGCATCAGCGCGTAGATCGCTTTCTCGACGGATTTCTCGATGCAGGCCTGCGCCCCGAGGTCGAACATCCGCATGTTCGAATCGCACAGCGCCGCCATCTGCGCGGGCAGCGTGCCGTAGCGCGTCGGATTGATGCCGTTGCGGTCCACCATGCAGGCGACTTCCACGCAACCGTCGGCCGGAAGGTTCGAGATGAGCTGACCGGCGCCATTCACGTTGTTCATGACGTTGCCGTGGATGCGGAAGGGTGAATCCTTCTCGCGGGCCTCGATGATCCAACTGGCGTATTCCCAACTGCGCTCCCACTCCATCGGCTCCTTCCCCGCCAGCATCAGGCCGCGCTGTTTGTCGGCCAGTTTGCGCCAGGTCGGCCAGTTGTCGGCGTAGAAGCTCGTGCCGCCGTCATAGCCTTCGCGGCTGTAACGCTGGATGAGATCCTTCCGCTTGCGGTAGTAAGGCAGGTATTCGGACAGATGGCCGCTGGACTCCGTGATGAAAGCGCCAAAGTGCAGCATCATGTCCTTCCGGACGATGTCCTTGTGCCACTCCTCCGCCTCCCATTGGTGGCGGTTGATCCGTTTGGGGTTCTTTGGCCGGCCTTCCTTAAAGGCGCGCGCCAGATCTGCCGCCGCCTTGCGTTTGAGCAGCGGATAAAGATCGCGGCCTTGGTGTTCGAGTTTGGTAAACCAAGCGAGGTGGTTGATGCCCGCGCACTCCCACTCCATCTCGCCAATCGGCACGCCGGCCCGGTCGGCCAGCAACTGGCTCGTGCCCTGCACCGAATGGCAGAGGCCGACAAGCTGCATTGACGACGTGCGGCCCGCCGCGAGGCACATCATGGCCATCGGATTGGTGTAGTTCAGCACGATGGCGTCGGGGCAAAGCTCCTCGGCATCCTTCAGCACCTGGAGGAAGACCGGGATGGTGCGCATCGACTTGAAAAGGCCGCCCGGCCCGATCGTGTCGCCGATGCACTGGTCGATGCCGTATTTGGCGGGAATGTCGTTGTCGAAACGCACGCAGGCCGTGCCGCTGACCTCGATGCAGTTCACGATGTAGTGCGAACCGGGCAGCACGCTGCGCCGGTCGGCCGAGCCGATCACTTTCCAGTTGGTTTTGCCGAGCTGCTGCGTGAGACGGGTGACGAGCTTGGTCATCGTGGCCAGCCGCTCACGGTCGATGTCCACCAGCGCAATCGTGCCGCCCTGGTCGCCGGGAATCCGGAGCACGTCGTTCATCAGCCGCGGCGTAAAGGCACTGCCGGCGCCGAGCATCGTGATCTTGATCGGGCGCAGCAGCCGGCCGGGCAAGCCGGCCGCGGCGGCGTCATGCGTGTGGGCGGTGTGGCCGATGGCCTTGGGTTTCTTCGGGTCGCTCATGGGAAGATTGTGATTGGATCGGGGTTGGGAGGATAAGTGCGCCGCCGAGCTTCATGGCGAAAGCGGGCAATGCGATAGCAAAAGATTGATTCAATATGTGCAGAATGTGATTCGTGGGCCATGCCTGCCTCCGATCCGTTTCCCGTGGTCAACGTCGCTGCCGAGGAGATCCAGCTTTCGGCGGCCTACCAGTTTGAGAATGCCAGCCGCGAGGGGCGCACCGCGCTTGTCATCCAGCGCACGCAGTCCGGGGCGGCGTGGTTTCGTGATCCTGCGGGCCGCCGACTGGTGCCGCCCGGCCACGCCATGCTCTTCACCCACGACGAACCGACGGCCTACGGCTATCCGCCGGAGTCCGCCGAACCCTACCGGCTGCGCTTCGTCTCCTTTTCTCCCACGGGCACGCGTCCGCTCTTCGACCGCCTGCGCGCCGACTTCGGACCGATCGTGCGCATGCCTGATGCAGCGGAGGCCACCGCGCTCCTCGATGAAATCATCCAGCGCTACCGCCAGCGTCAGTTTCGCGACCGGTTGCATGAGGCCGAACTGCTCTACCGCCTGCTCATCACGCTTTATCGTGAACAGGTGCAGGGCACGCGCACGAGCGACCCGATTGAGTTCGGCCACCACTACGTGCGAAACCACTTCCGTTCCCCCGTGAATCTGAAGGGCATCGCACAAAAGTGCGGCATCAGCCGCGAACACTTCATCCGCGAGTTCAGCGCCCGCTACGCCGAGCCGCCCGGCGCCATGTTGCGCCGCCTCCGGCTGGAGCACGCCCGCGCCATGCTTGCCGGCACCAACCTCAGCATCGGGGATGTCGCCCTCGCCAGCGGCTTCACCAGCAGCAACACCTTCTGCCGCGCCTATCGCGGCAAATTCGGCCGGAGCCCGGGCACCTCGCGGTGACGCGCCCTCTCAACCGGCCAGCCTGCGCTGCAGCGGAAACACTTCCCGCAGGTTGAGGCTGAGCTTGTCCTGCAGGGCCTGCAGCTCCCGGTAGCGTGCAACATTGCCCTTTTGTGGCGTGCAGCGCGACGTCGCGTTCACGGCGACAAAGCCTTCGGTAAACTCTGTGATCGCGGCCTTGGGCTTGGTCTGCCGGGCCAGCGCCCACGCGGCCTGGATCGCGCCGCCGAGCGCCGCGCCTTCATCCTCGACCATCGCCACGACCGGCACGCCGAAGACATCCGCCATGATCTGCCGCCAGACGGCGGATTTGGCGCCGCCGCCGGTCACGCGGATCTCCTTTGCCTTGACGCCGAGTGCGGCTAGCCGGCGCAGGCCGTAGTTCATGCCCAACGTTACGCCTTCCATCGCCGCGCGGGCGATGTGGCCGGCGTTGAAGGTGGCCGGCGTCAGCCCCAGCAGGGTGCCGGAACCGGCGGGGACGTTCGGCGTGCGCTCGCCGGCCAGATACGGCAGCAGCACGAGTCCGCCGGCGCCCGCGGGCACCGCGGCGACCGCGGCATTGAGGGCCGCGTGATCCTGCCCAAACAGGGCCCTCACCTGCTCCGTTACGGTCGTCACGTTCATCGTGCAGAGCAGCGGCAGCCAGCCGCCGGTGGAGGCACAAAACGCCGCGATCTCGCCCGTCGGGTCCACGACCGGTTTTTTGGCAAAGGCGTAGATGGTGCCGCTGGTGCCGAAGCTCGCTGTCACGACGCCGGGACTCACGTTGCCCGTGCCGATGGCCCCCATCATGTTGTCGCCGCCGCCCGCGCTCACAATCACATCGGTTGAAAGCCCATAGTCGGCAGCCCGTTCTGCAGTGAGCGTGCCGGCGATCCCGCCGGAGTCGCCCAGCGGCGGCAGCCACTCGGCGAGGTTTTGGTCCACCGCCGCGATTGCCGCCGATGACCAGGTGCGCCGGCGAACGTCGAGCAGCGCCGTGCCCGAGGCGTCGCCGGGCTCCATGAAGTAATTCCCCGTGAGGTGGAAATTGAGATAATCATGCGGCAGGAGGACGTGGCGCAGTTTTTTGTAATTCGCCGGCTCGTGCCGCTTCAGCCAGAGGATTTTTGGTGCGGTGTAGCCCGGCAGAAAGGCCAGCCCGGCCCGACGGATCGCCGCCTTCTCGCCGCCAATTTTCCGGGTGAGCAGCATGCATTCCGCCGTGGTGGACGTGTCGCACCAGAGTTTGGCCGGCCGGATCACCCGCCCCTGTGCATCGAGCGGCACAAAGCCGTGCTGCTGACCGCTCACGCCGATGCCCTGCACCCGTTTGGCATCCACTTTTGCCACCACGACCTTGATCACGGTGTCCATCGCTGCGGTCCATTCCTGCGGATGCTGCTCCATGTGGCCGACCGGCAGGCCGGCGATCAGGGTGTGCGGGGCGCGGGCCTCCGCGACGACCTGGCGGGTTTCGAGGTCGAGGACCACCGCCTTGACGCTTTGGGTGCCGGAATCGATGCCGATGAATAGGCTCATGTCTGGTAGATTGGGGTTCGGGTCCACTGCCGCAAGAATCCGTCCGCGGCGCAAGCCGGACTTGCCGCGGGCATTGACCCGGGCGGCCGGTCCGGCTTCTTAGGTTCACCCACCGCCCATGTCCTCCCCGCCCCTTTCCCTTGTCGCGCACATCCGGATTTATCTCACGCTGGCCCTGCAGGCTTTTCCGCTCATCGGCGTCGCCGTCCTGGCCACGGAATCCCTCGACCTGAACATCGTCATCATCATGGGACTGCTACTGCTCGTGATCGTCGGCCTCATTCTGGAGCTGAGTTCGAAGCCGATCGGCCGGCCGCTTGCTTTGGTCGGATTGGGCGTGCAGGCGGCCGGGGTCCTGACGTTTTTCATCTGGGCGTTGATCGAGTCGGAGCTCGGATTCGACGCCATCGAGTTCGACGACGCCTTGGTCATTCTCGCATTCCTCCTGCCGCTCTGGCTCTGGCTTTGGAATTTCTTCGGCGGCCGCAAATCGCATCCGGCCTGAGCCCGCTCAACTAAATTTCCAGCCGGTGAGCACGCGGTCCGCGAGCCTGGTTGAGCCGCAGCGCGAACACCGCGTAAACCGCGCCCAAGGCGACGAGGCAGCCGTTGCCCAGGCCGTAAAAGGTCCGGCGGATTCGGCTCTGCGTCCAGCCGTGGTCGTGCCGGAGCTTGTCGAGGTCGCCGTTGGGGTCGTCCTCGCCGTGGATCATCGAGCCGTAGGGAATGTCCTCGAGCCCGCGGTAAACGTCGCCCCAAAACCGGTAGGCCTGGATGAAGCAGGCCGCGCAGAGCAGAAACACCAGGTAACGGCACGCGCCCCAGCGGAACTTTTCCGGCAACTGGATGAAGAAAAGCGCGAGGCCCAGCGCACTCAGGCAAAACTCGCCGGCAATGCCGCCGATGGCGCTCCACCAGAACTGCTGCGCCGGCTCCGGCATGAACCACGTCATGTGATTCTGCAGCAGGAGCAGGCCGACGGCGATCACGATCGCCCAGATGCGGCGCTCCCGCCAGCCGGCCACCAGCAGCGTAAGGAGCAGGGCCGAGAGCGCGGCGTAAACGAAGAGCGAGAACTCCTCGCGGACCGAGGTCCAGCCCAGCGGCAGCGGCACGGCCATCCGGCCCGACAGCCAGGCCGGCAGCGCGTGGCCGAGCTCGTGCATCCACACATGGAAACCTTTCAGGAAAAACCCGAGCGGCGAGACAACCAGCAGCCAGGCCAGCCCGAAAAGCAGCGGCGGCGCGAGGATGGTGGTCTTTGCGTTTTCGAAATCGGTGAGCGGGTTGCGGCGTTCCTCCGCGATGAGCACCGAAACGTCCGGCTCCGCCGGTCCGGGCTGCGACGCCGGCAACGGTGCGGACTCCGGGCGCGGCGGCGCCGGGACCGCGAGCGCGGCTTGCAGCGTCTCGTGCGCCGCGTGCAATTCGCGCCGCTGCGTCTCGGTGCCCTCGCGGATGAGGGCGAAATTGCGGTTCACGTAGGCGCGCCGCAGCTCCTCCGGCGTCGCGCCGGCCGTCACCCCGAGCAGGGTGCGGTATCGGGCCAGTTCCGCCTCGTCCATGTGCGTCAGCAAAGCTGCCGGACCGCGGCCGGGCAAGCGGCGATTGGGTCACTTCTCCGCGGCCGGGTCGAAGGGTGCCTGCGATTCGCCGCGCAGCTTCGCGCGGCGGCCCAGCGCGTCGTAGGTCGCATATTTGTAGAGCTCGCCGAGCGTCGGGTAGTTGAAACAGGTCTCGATGAACAGGTCGGCCGTCGCCCCCGCATGCAGAGCCACAAGTCCGGTGTGGACCAGCTCGGTCGCCTGCTCGCCGATGGCGTGCACGCCGAGGAGTTTCATGGTGTCGGGCGCAAAAAGCAGCTTCAGGAAGCCATGCCGCGCGCCGATGATTTGACCGCGGGCATTGGTGTCGTAGTGCGCGACACCGGCGATGCACGGCACGCCCTTCTGCGCGAGGCCGTTCTCGGTCTCGCCCGCCATCGAGCATTCCGGGATCGTGTAGATGCCGTAGGGCAGGATCGGCGCGACCTTGGTTTTGTATTTGAGGTCGAAGGCGTGGACCATCGCCACGCGCGCCTGCTCCATCGACGTCGCCGCGAGCGCGGGGAACCCGACGACATCGCCCGCGGCGTAGATGTGTGGCACGACGGTCTGGTAGTGGGCGTTGACGTCGATCGTGCCGCGCTTGCCAGCCGCGAGACCGGCGGCGGGCAGGTTGAGGGTGTCGGTGTTCCCGCTCCGCCCGGCCGCGACGAGAATCGTGTCCGCCCCGAGGCGGGCGCCCGAGGCGAGCGTGGCGGTGAGCTGCGCGGGCGCGGCGGCCACCGCCGTCACGGTTTCGTTGAAGCGCACGTCCACCCCCATCTCGATCATGCAGCGCGTGAGCAGTTGTGCGACCTCGGCGTCGAGGAAGGTCAGCAGCCGGTCGCGCCCCTCCAGGAGGGTGACGCGGATGCCCAGCGCGGCGAACATGCAGGCGTATTCGCAGCCGATGACGCCGCCACCCACGACCAGCATCTCCTTCGGGATGTCGTGCAGGTTGAGGATAGTGTCGGAATCATAGACACGGGCGTCGTGAAATGGAAATACCTCGGGGCGAAACGGCCGCGAGCCCGTCGCGATGAGGATGTAATCCGCTGTCAGGTCCACCGGCGGCGCGTCACGGTTTTCGAGCCTCACGGTATGCCCGTCCACAAAAGCCGCATGGCCCTTGAGCAGGTCCACCCGGTGCCGCTTGAGGTTGGCGCTGATGCGGCGCTGCTCGGCCTGCTGCACCTGGCGCTCGCGAAAGAGGAAATCCCGCGCCGTCACCTGCTCCTTGAAGCTCATGTTGACGCCGTAGAGCCCGCGCTGACGAAAACCCGAGAGGTAGAGCGCGGTCTCGCGGAGCGTCTTCGAGGGCAGCGTGCCAGTGTTGGCCGCGGCGCCGCCGAGCACGGGCTCGCGTTCGATGAGGGCGACTTTTTTCCCAAAATACGCCGCCTGCGCCGCGCCTTTTTCGCCGGCGGGACCGGAGCCGATCACAATCAGGTCGTATTGGCGGTTTGACATGGGGCCCGGCGGGCCTGCGCCGGATGGGGTGTCAGGCAGTCTGCCCATACGGGCGGGCTTGTAAACGCCGCATTCCGCCCGACTTGGAGACATAAAAAGGGCCGCCCACCCCTGGGCGGCCCTTACCCTAACACCAAGCAAACCAACTCAGACTACACTACACTGACTACACCCGGTCAGACGCGGCCACCACCGGGAGCGTTCAACCTAATCGCCCGCCCGGCCCAGCGTTTACATATTTGTGACAATCCGCCGGCTCAAACGGCCGGGAAAGTTCGTTCGCAGCGGGGGAAATTGCGGCAGCCCCAGAAATACACTCCCGGCCGACCGGCCGTCACCGTCATCCGCCGGACCATCTTCACGTTGCAGATCGGGCAGGTCGGCATCGCGTAGTGCTCCTCTGTGGCGAGGTTTAACAGGTGGTTTTGCGCGGCCAGCGGCAGTTGACCGACGCGCTCCAGCAGTTCGCTGCCGCTCACCAGATCGATGTTGTGGGCGGCGACGGCCGTCACCGCTGCCGGCGTGAACCGCCCCGTCGTGAGATACGCACCCTGGGTCACGCCCGCGGCCGCCATCGCCGCATGCAGATCGAGCACCGCGCGATCATCCACAAGCTCCCGGTCCCAAGCCTGGCAGCGCACCAGCATCGCCGGCTTGCCCGTCGCGGGATCAAAGCCCTCCAGCTCGATCACGCCGTTGGCATCGGGTGCGCGCGCCTTCACCTCAAAACCGAGTTGCCGGATGTAGGCCGCCACGACATCGCGAAACACCCGCCAGTCCAACAGCTCGAGCAGCTTCTGCGACCAGTGTTGCGCAAACGGATCCGAGGTCCCGCCCGTCGGCGGCAACGGCGCATCCTTCACTTCCGGGCCTTTCGGCTGCCGCGCCTGCCAGAGATGATAACCCAACGCACCCCCCATGGCACCCAGCAGCAGACCGGACAAAAATAGGAGAATCGCGCCTGCCATGGGGTTTGGGGTGGTGTCGGGCTACGGCCGACGACCGTAGGTATAACACCCCATCTGTCGGTCGCAAGCTCCAAGCCGTCTATCGCAACGAATTCTCCGCTCAGTGGCGCTTTTCCCTTAGCGCAAATTGCCTTTGACCGTGCCCGGCCCTGCCCTCTTGACTGGCGGGCTCACATTGTCACGGCGTCACCCGACGCTTATTGCTTACGGCTTATCGCTCAACGCCAACCATCATCATGTCCGCCCCCACCATCATCTACACGAAGACCGACGAAGCCCCGGCGCTCGCCACCTATTCCCTCCTGCCGATTGTGCAGGCCTTCACGAAGCACGCCGGCATCAACGTCGAGACCCGCGACATTTCCGTGGCCGGCCGCATCCTCGCCGCCTTCGCCGACAAGCTCCCGGCCCACCAGCAGCAGGCCGACCACCTCGCCGAACTCGGCGAACTGGCCAAAAAGCCCGAGGCCAACATCATCAAGCTGCCCAACATCTCCGCCTCCGTCCCGCAGCTCAAGGAGGCCATCGCCGAGCTCCAGGCCCACGGTTATGCCGTGCCGGATTATCCGGAGACTCCCAAAACCGACGCCGAAAAGGACATCAAGGCCCGCTACGACAAGGTGAAGGGTTCCGCTGTGAACCCCGTCCTCCGCGAGGGCAACTCCGACCGTCGCGCGCCCAAGGCCGTCAAGGACTACGCCAAGGCCCACCCGCACTCCATGGGCAAGTGGTCGCCCGACTCCAAGACCTCCGTCGCCACCATGGGCAAGGACGACTTCCGCTCCAACGAGAAGTCCACCACCCTCGCCGCCGCGACCACTGCGAAGATCGAGTTCGTCGGCACCGACGGTGCCGTGAAGGTGCTTCTCCCGAAACTCTCCCTCAAGGCCGGCGAGATCCTAGATGCCACCAAGATGAGCAAGGCCGCCCTCGTGGCCTTCTACGAGCAGCAGATCGCCAAGGCCAAGGCCGACGGCGTGCTGTTCTCGCTCCACCTCAAGGCCACGATGATGAAGGTCTCCGACCCCGTCCTTTTCGGCCACTGCGTCCGCGTCTTCTTCAAAGACCTCCTCGCCAAGCACGCCGCCACCTTCGCCGAACTCGGCGTGGACCTGAACAACGGCTTCGGCGATCTCGTCGAAAAGCTCCAGAAGCTCCCGGCCGACAAAAAAGTCGCGATCGAGGCCGACATTCAGGCCGCCTACGCCGCCGGTCCGCAGGTCGCCATGGTCAACTCCGACCAGGGCATCACCAACCTCCACGTCCCCTCCGACGTCATCATTGATGCCTCCATGCCCGCGATGATCCGCGCCGGCGGCAAGATGTATGACCGCGCCGGCAAGACCGCCGACGCCCTCTGCGTCATCCCCGACAGCTCCTACGCCGGCGTCTATGCCGCCACGATTGATTTCTGCAAAAAGCACGGCGCCTTCGACCCGAAGACCATGGGCACCGTCCCCAACGTCGGCCTCATGGCCCAGGCCGCCGAGGAATACGGCTCCCACAACAAGACCTTCGTCGCCCCCGCCGCCGGCACCATCCGCATTGTTACCGAAGCCGGCCAGACCCTGCTTGAGCATCAGGTGGCCGAGGGCGACATCTGGCGCGCCTGCCAGACCAAGGACGCCCCGGTGCAGGACTGGGTGAAGCTCGCCGTCAACCGTGCCCGCCTGAGCAACACGCCCGCCATCTTCTGGCTCGACCGCAACCGCGCCCACGACGCGCAGCTCATCGCCAAGGTCGAAAAATACCTGAAGGACCACGACACCACCGGCCTCGACCTCAAGATCCTCGCCCCGGCCGCCGCCTGCGAGGCCACCCTCGTCCGCCTCAAGGCCGGCCAAGACACGATCAGCGTCACGGGCAATGTGCTCCGCGACTACCTCACCGACCTTTTCCCCATCCTTGAGGTCGGCACCAGCGCCAAGATGCTCTCCATCGTCCCACTCATGAACGGCGGCGGCCTCTTCGAGACCGGCGCCGGCGGCTCCGCCCCGAAGCACGTCGAACAATTCCAGCAGGAGAACTACCTGCGCTGGGACAGCCTCGGCGAATTCTTCGCCCTCGCCGCGTCCTTCGAGCACCTCGCCATCACGCAAAAACACGCCAAGGCCAAGGTTCTCGCCGACACGCTCGACACCGCCAACGGCAAGTTCCTGGAGCACGACAAGTCCCCCGGCCGCAAGCTCGGCACGATTGATAACCGCGGCTCGCACTTCTACCTGTGCCTCTACTGGGCTGAGGCTCTGTCGAACCAGACCACGGACCACGGACTGCAGACCATCTTCAAACCGATCGCGGAGAAACTCGCCGCCGCGGAAAAGCAGATTGTCAGCGAGCTGATCGCCGTGCAGGGCAAGCCCGCCGACGTCGGCGGCTACTACCAGCCCGACGACGCGAAGGCTTCCGCTGCGCTTCGTCCTAGCTCCACGCTGAATCAAATTCTCGGGGAACTTTAGAAGAATTTGCCATCGGCGGCCAACCAGCGATTGATCAGTGAGTTTCGCCGATGGCTCAATGGTGTGCTACAACCGAGTTCCTCGCCGAGTGGGCGAAAAATCAGGCTGCTACTGGCCCGCTTACCTATGAACATCGCTTGTTGCTCAGCGGCTGCGGCTACAACGCCGACCTGCTAGGTGATGCGTCTAGGTCTGACCTCGGGCGTATATTGCTACTTGAGCCCGTTGAACTACTGACCGCGGCACTGCCGTTTTCGGAATATCCACAGGAATTGGTCCTTCGCATATCGGTTCGCGAAAAAGCCCGCACCTCAGGTGTGCAGACTGTGATGTATGCACACCACCGTGAAATCGTTGACGGGATAGTAGCTCTATTGAGCATTTATCTACGGCGCCTCGTTACACACTGCGGGCCAAATACCGTTGAGACTTCCGATTGGATTCCTGCGCACCCGATATTGAAGCGATTGCCGATACCTATCGTTTCATCGAGCAAACAGGCTGCATTTTGGTCAAAACTACCGCTAAACAGCCTAACCAGCGTAGATGGAACGACATTTCATAATCCGAACCCTGAGGCCGTAGGAGTCTCCCCAGAAAAGCTGCGGCTGTTTCTGCTTCAAATTGGAAAGCACCCTCAAGCGAAGAAGATCATCGATGCTGCACGTTCATATCACCGTGGGTTAGAGCTATTGTTTGATCAGCCTGATATTTCATATCTGTGCTTTATTTTTGCTGCCGATGCTTTGGCGCATGCAGCGTTTCCTTCTGTTGAGAGAAGTGAGCAGGAAAGATTGGATTTGAGAATCAGCCAAAACTTACAGGCAGCCGCTTCTAAATTGGGTCTTCCAGCAGATCAGATTAAAGCTCTCTGCCTCACTGCAACTGATTCGATTCGGCATAAACAACGTGGTGAGCTTTTCGCATTATTTCTGAAAAAATATGGTGCCGGCCATACTAGCGCACCGTGGATATTCAATTTTGAGGATTCTGCGCAGATTTTCAAAGTGGCTGATGAGGATGCGGCTATCAAATTGGCATACGCGACACGAAGTGGATATGTGCACACGGCCACGCCAATTCGCGATTCCGCTCTGTTAGGAACAAGCTCTCGAATGAGCGTATTCGCGTCCATGGAGCTATTTGTGAATGAGGATAGAGCCCCACCAATTGTCTGGCTCGAGCGAATACTTGCTCAGAGTTTTCTCACCTTTGTGAACACGACGAAGCCCACTGCATGAGCACACTATCGCTTTTAGGGGCCCACGAAGGACGTCACGTGTTGACTCTTGACTGACCGCACTGGTGCCAGACCAAGAAGCGCAGCACACTAACGAGCTGGGCAAACGGATGGGGGCGCCAGTCAGATGGGGTCTGGCCGTTAGGCGTTAGGTATCTACAAACCAATGATGTCGGAGGCTTGGCTCGCCACTGAGTCCTTCGAGTTCCCCTGCAAGCCCCCAGATAATCGCGCAGGCAAACCCTCCTTTGGTGGGTAAACTTTGCGGACATCCAGCCTCATCTATCATTGCTCCACGAACATATCCACATCCCAAGGGTATGTCATCCTGTTCCCGCTTGCGCCTGCAGCACGGCCGTCATACCTGATCGATGCCCTATGAAAATCCTCAGAGGCATACTGGCCATCGTGGTTGGGCTTGTCGTTGGCGGCTGCGTGAACATGGGACTGGTTCTGCTGGGTCCTCAGGTGATCGCGCCGCCGGCCGGGGTTAACGTGGGCGATGCTGAGAGCATTCGTGCTTCGATTCACCTCTTCGAACCAAAGCACTTTGTTTTTCCCTTCCTGGCCCATGCGCTCGGGACCTTGGTCGGTGCGACTGTCGCGTATCTCATCGCGGCCAGTTGCCGGAAGGTGTATGCGTTCGTCATTGGAGCCGTCTATCTGGCCGGTGGTATCGCCGCCACCTTCATGATCCCGGCCCCGGTTTGGTTTATCTGCCTCGATCTGATTGCCGCCTATCTCCCCATGGCATGGCTTGCCGTCCTGATCGGACGAAAACTAACCAAGACCGCCTAGAACCTGTCAGGCACTGGTCACGTCGAGCCGCAGACAGACAGGTAGGGTCCGCCCTCCGGGCGGGCCGGAAACGATACGCCGACTGACCGGGCCGCCACGGAGGTCGGCCCCTACCTTCCCGTCAAAGGTGCCTGACTGACTCTTGAGTGGCTTGATTCGCAGACACCCGTTTTCGCACTTGGCAGATTCGAAAAGACTGCAGAAGGAGTCAGGCTTTAAGTGTTTCGACCTTGTTGAGAACAGCTAAGGCAGACGGATGGAGTCAGGCCACGTTTCGCAGTTTGGGAGCTAAAACTTTTGCCAGAAATTCAACCGGATCACACCGCGCCCATCACGGGGTAATCCGTGTAGCCGCGCGGGCCCGGACTGTAGAAGGTCTTGCTGTCCGGCTCCACTAGCGGCACGCCGGCGCGCACGCGGGCAGGCAGATCGGGATTGCTGATGAAGTGATGACCGAAAACGATCGCAGCGGCCGTGCCGCTTTGGACGGTCTGCTCGGCCTCCTCCGGCCCAAAGCCCATGCCCACGAGCAGCGATCCCTTGAAGGCCGCACGCGCCGGCGTGACGACGTCACCCTGCTGCACGCCGAAGAAATCGCCGCGCATCAGGTCGAGGAAGGCGATGCCGCGCGCGTTCAGCTCGCTGGCGACATGCCGGGTCAACGCGACCGGGTCGCTATCCAACATGAAATTATAGCTGTTGAGCGGCGAG
This sequence comes from Opitutaceae bacterium UBA2377, assembly GCA_002344205.1. GTDB lineage: Bacteria > Verrucomicrobiota > Verrucomicrobiia > Opitutales > Opitutaceae > UBA2377. The sequence continues at coordinate 45,261 of DDSZ01000007.1, read as the reverse complement.
ATGCGCACCCCCACCCGGTCCCGACCCCAGACGCCCACGACGGCGTCAACCACCTCCAGCAGCAGCCGCGCCCGGTTGGCGATCGGTCCGCCGTAGGGAGCGGTGCGGTGGTTGCTGCCGTCGCGCAGGAATTCGTCGAGCAGGTAGCCGTTGGCGCCATGCACCTCGACCCCGTCGAACCCGGCGGCCTTCGCGTTCTCCGCCGCGCGGGCAAAACCGGCCACGATGCCCGGCAGCTCGTCGTCGCGCAGTTCGCGCGGCACCACATAGGGCTGCTTGCCCTGGGGCGTGTGCACCTCGTCGCCGGTGATCGCGAGCGCGCTGGGCGCGACCGGCTGGCGGCCGTCGTTGAGCAGCGGGTGGCAGGCGCGGCCGCCGTGCCAGATCTGCAGCACGATACGTCCGCCGGCGGCATGCACCGCGTCGGTGACCTTCTTCCAGCCTGCGACCTGGGCCTCGGAGTGGATGCCGGGCTCGTGCCAGAAGGCGGAGTTGCCCTCCATCGCCATCGTCGCCTCGGCGATGATCAGCCCGGCCCCGGCGCGCTGCGCGTAGTAATCCGCCATGATGTCGGTCGGCACATGGTTGGCATCGGCCCGGCAGCGCGTGAGGGGCGCCATGACGATGCGGTTCGGGAGGGCGATGGCGCCGAGTTGGACGGGGGTGAAGAGGGCTTCGTGCGGCATGGGTGAAACGGAAAGCGGCAAAGAATGTCGGACGACGGAAATAGCAAGTGGGACGCGGACACCCGCTTTCGCGCTTGGCAGACTCGAATGCTCCCCGGAGAGTCATGCCATGAATTATCGGACAAAGGCGGAGTTTTTTATCCAAGGCATCACCCAGGGCTTCGTGGAAGCCGCCGAGGTCATTGCCTGGTCGGACGAGGTCGTCGCGGTCGCCGACAAGACCGAGGACTGGATGATCGAAATCTCCAGTTGCGGCCCCGATGACCGCATGGCCGTCCTCAGCCACCTCAATACCATCAAGGGCACGGCCGATCCGGTCGAACTCGCTGCCCTCCTGAAAGCCCGCGGCGTAAACTGAGCCGGCACCTGCCAGGTGCAGGTGAAACCGCGCATGGGCGCCCAGGCACGTTAAGCTGGTATTCGGACGGGGCTTGCCCCTGCGTAGTTCCGTGCAATCCGCGGCAAAACTCAGCGCCGACTCGCCAGAATGAGACTCAGTTCGCCCCGATGGCCTGGATGATGACGTTCACATCCTCGCCCGGCGGGCGCGGGTTGTGCACCCAGTTGCCGGCGGCATCCTGGCCGCGGCAGAGCACCGCTCCCCGGGCCCAGCGGGGATCAAGGGCGCGCACCGTCGGCGGACAATAGCGCAGCGTCAGCCCGCAGCGGCGGCGGTCGGAGGTGTTCGGATTCGAGCCGTGCGCGAGCATGTCGGCGTGCAGTGAAAATTCGCCGGCCTTGAGTTCATCGAAGACCGGCTCGCCAAACTGCGCGGTGTTCTCGATTTCCTGGTTCAGCACCGCCGGGCCGCTGACCTGCCGCCACTTCAGATGGCCGCGCGTGTGCGTGCCGGGCAGGAACATCATCGCGGCGTTTTCCCGGTCGGCATCGTCGATCGCCAGCCACACGGTGACGGTGCGGGCGGGCGTGAGCGGCCAGTAGGACGCATCCTGGTGCCAGGCGACCTTGCGCGGGTCGTGTGCGACCTTGCAGAAGAAATGAGTGCCCCAGCAGACGATGTCCGGACCGATGAGGTCCTGCACGTGGTCGAGGATGACCGGATGCGTGACGATGTCGTGCAGGCCGGCGCAGCAGACATGGTAGCCGTTGATGGAATAGGCGTCGAGGTCCTTGCGGGCGGACTGCACCTTGGCGAGAAGGTCGTCGAAATAGGCGCGGTTGCGGGCGGCCTCGGCCGGCGCGTAGGCGCGGAACGGCGCGACGTAACCATGGGAGTTGTAGAAGGCGACCTGCTCGCGGGTGAGGACGCGCGGGGCGGGATTGACCACCGGCTGGAAACTCAGGTCGCGCTCTTCGGCAAACGCACTTGGGGGCATGGCCGCATTCGTATGCGCCCGGCGGCGGCGGTGCCAAGCCCGGAACGCGTCATTCTCAGCACCGCACGGTCTTGCGTTTGGGCGCGACGGGCGCGCCGCGGCGGGCTTTCAGGATGTAGCTTTCCGCCTCGGGCACCTTGCACTCGGTGCCACCCATGTCCACCTGCACGGGACCAAGGGCCCGCGCCGTGGCGATGGCCTGCGCGGCAAGCGGCGCGAGGTAGGTGCCGCAGGCGATGACGAAGTTGTTCATTGTATAACGGACGCCGCCGGTGGCCTTGGGCAGGTCGCGGGGGAGGTTTTTCAGCAGACGGGCATAGTCGGGCAGCGGCAGTTCCGCATCAGGCCGCGTGGCGGCAAGCGCGGCGAGCGCGCTCCAGCCGGCGCGGGCGGTCTGCTCGTTTTTCGCGGCGATCCACTTGAGCGCGAGCGCCGCGCCGTCGGGATGTTCGGAAGCCACCCAGGGCACGGTCGTGCCGGAAATCATGTCCCACGCGGCGGTCTTCGCCCACCCGTCGAGCTGCGCCTTGGTCATGAGCCGGCCGTCGGCGATCATGCCGGCGAGATACTGGGCGTCGCCGTTGCCGGTCGCGTAGAGTTCGAGCGCGAGGTCTTGCCGGCCCTTGAGCTGCTTCGCGAGCGGCTTCATGTCGCCGATGCGCACCCCGAAGAACGGCTCCTTGGCGCCGTGCTTCATGAGGATCCGCTTGATCGGCTCACTCCCCTTGGCCTGCAACGCCGCCATCACCTGTTTGAGGGTCATACAGAGATTTTGTCCGGGGAACCGGGGAATGCAGCAGCAAAGTGGCCTCAACCCCGCGCCACCGGCCGGGCGGGATCGGCGATCCACTCGCTCCACGAGCCGGGATAGAGCCGCGAACCGCCCAGCCCCGCATGCTCCATCGCGAGGAGGTTGGCGCAGGCGGTGATGCCCGAGCCGCACTGGTGCACGGCTTCCGCCGGATCACGGCCGGCGAGCAGGCGGACAAACTCCGCCCGCAGTTCCTCCGCCGGCCGGAGCGTGAGGTCGGCATTGAGGTTGAGTTTGAAGAAACGGTTCACCGCGCCGGGAATCCGCCCGGCGACGCGGTCAATGGGCTCGGTTTCGCCGCGGTAGCGCTCCGGCGCCCGGGCATCAATCACGAGCCCGCGGCCGGCCAGCGCCGCCACTTCGGCCGCCGGGCGGACGAGTCCCATGTCGGCCTGCGCCGTCACGTTGCCCGGAGCACGGACGGCGGACGGCTCGGGCGTGACCGGGCGGCCCTCCGCCAGCCACTTGGGCAGACCGCCGTCGAGCACCGCCACCCGCCGCAGGCCGATCCAGCGCGCCAGCCACCAGAGCCGCGCGGCATACTGCCCGCCGACATCGTCGTAGGCCACGATCTGCGTGTCCGCGGTGACTCCGTGCCGGCGAAGGAAATCCGCAAAGTCGTCCGGCAAGGGCAAAGGGTGACGTCCATTGGTGCCGGTTTTGGCGCCCGACAGTGCGGTCTCCACCGGGGCAAAAAATGCCCCCGGCATGTGGTTCTCCGCATACAGCCGCGCGCCCCGCGCGTGGTCCATGAGGTCGTGCCGGCAGTCAAACACGATCCATCGCGGATCCGAAAGGTGCCGCTGCAAAACCTCGGTGGCGATGAGCATGCCCGGCAGGCTAGCCGCAGGGCCGGAACGCGGTCACGGCAAATTCCGCGGCGCATCCTGATTTCCGGAATTGCCGCCCCACGCGACTTCCACCTGACTCGCCGCACCCCAGCCCACCCCGGCCACCCCATGGAAGCATCCCTGCTCACCAACCTGCTCCTGCCCCTCGCGCTCGGCATCGTCATGCTCGGGCTCGGCCTCGGCCTCACCGCCGATGATTTCCGCCGGATCGCCACGATGCCCCGTCCGGTCTTCCTCGGGCTGGGCGTCCAGGTGATCCTCCTGCCCGGCGTGGCTTTCGTCCTCGCCAAGCTCTTCGACCTGCCGCCCGAGCTGGCGGTCGGCCTCATGCTGCTCGCCGCCTCGCCCGGCGGCGCCACCGCCAACATCTACAGCCACCTCGCCAAGGGCGACGTGGCGCTGAACATCACGCTCACAGCCACGAACAGCATCCTCTGCCTCGTCACGCTGCCCATCGTGCTCAACCTTTCACTCCTGCACTTCATGGGCGCGGGCAACTACGTGCCGCCGCCGTTCGTCAAGGTGATCGAGGTCGCGGTCATCATCCTTGTGCCGGTGTTGATCGGCATGACGGTCCGGCGCAAGGCACCGGGTTTCGCTGCCCGGATGGACCGGCCGGTGCGGGCATTTTCCGTGCTGGTGCTGGCCGGCGTCATCGCCGCGGCCGTGGTGCAGGAATGGGAGCGCCTGCCCGGCTATTTTGCGACGGTCGGCCTGGTGTGCCTGCTCTTCAACGTGCTGAGCCTCGCCGCGGGTTATCTGCTGCCGCGTGCGATGGCCCTGCCCCGGCGCCAGGCCATCGCCATCGCGATGGAGATCGGTATCCACAACGGCACGCTGGCGATCTTCATCGCGCTCAACGTGCTCGGCAGCGCCGTGATCTCCATCCCCGCCGTCGCCTACAGCCTGATCATGTTCTTCACCGCCGCAGCCTTCGCTGCGTGGGTGAAACGACCGGGCGTGGAACCGGCCGCCTGAGCCGCAGGCACGTTCAGCAGGAGACGAAAATCCTGAATCCGCCGTAAGCCATGCGCTGCGGGTCAAAGGGTGCGTGCTTCGGACCGCACATCGCGAGGATGCGCGGGTCCTGCATGATCTTGGCGTTCACGCGGTCGCGATGCGCGCGGGACCGGTAGGTGATCCACGAGAAGACAACGGTTTCGCCCGCCTTCGCTCCGGCGAGTTTTTTGAAGGGCACGCCGAATGCGTTTTGCAGATCATCGCCGACACATTCCTTGTAATCCAGCGCGCCGTATTCGCGCCAGATGCGACCGGCCTTGGCCGCCACGCGGCGGTAAACGGCGAGTTTCTTCACGGGGACCGGGATGACGAAGCCATCCGCGTAGGTTGCTTTGGATTTTGGCATTGGGGCTTGGGGTTAAAAGTTGCGTCCCGGCGCATCCTCTTCGCGCACCCACTCGACGACGTAGGTCCGGCGGGCGCCATCAATTTCCCCGGCAAACGCGGCCAGTGCCATGCGGTTGTCGGCAAACACCGGCTGCCGCACGGGCTCGTAGCCCGTGAGCTGAACTTCACGAACGGAGAAGAGGTCGGAGCCGGCCTGCCGGCCGGCCTGGTAGGCAAACGGCACGTTGCTGCCGCCGACCGCGCTGGGATCGTGCGGGGCGGCGGCGCCCTTTGACCACAAGCGGAAGATCACGGCATCCCCGGCCGCAAGCACCGGCCGCACTTGTTCCGCAGTCAGCAGGACTGCGATGATGCGATCGGTGCCGGCTTCACGCACCTCCAGGCGATGGGCCGCGGTCGCTCCGGTCGCCGCTCGCAATTCCCAAAGGTGCCGCCACAGTCCATCGCGTTCGGCAAACGTATAACCCTCCGCCGGCGGGGCCGCGGGAGCCGCCGGGGTGGAACGAAGCAGGCCGAAGACCACAAAATATCCGGCCCCCTCGGCCCGCAGATGCAGCGGCTCGCGCCGGGTGATCGTGGTCTTTGCATCCGGCCTTTGCGTGACCGTGAACTCCAGCACATGTGTCGGGGCCACCGGAAACTCGAAAAATGGCGCCAGCTCGGCCAACTCGGCGGCCGTGACCGGGCGAAGCGCACGGCTGTCGAGCGTTTGCGGACTGGACGGCACCCGGTTGCCCAGCATCGGCGCTTCGGCGAGACGTGCCTGCAGGTCCGGATGCACATGCGGTGCAAGGTGCAGAAGCTGCTGACCGTCGGTCACCGCCAAGGCGTAGGCCGCTCCGATTTCATCAATGCTGGAACCCGTGGGGGCCTTGCTGCAACCGGCCGCGAGGATCAGGAACGCCGGGAAAAGAATGCGTCGGACCATGAATCCAGCCTGCGATGCCCGGACGGGTTCTGTCAAAGCTTGCAGAAAGGCGAAATCAGACATCCCCGATCCCGGTGCCGAGATCAGGAGCGTCCGGCGCGGAATCCCGGAAATTTTGAACCCGGAGAAACATCAGGTGGTTGGCATCGTGATAGTTGGCGGCCTCTGCCCAAGCGGTGCGCAGCACAGCGATCAGGTCGGGACCGTCGAACTGCCAGTCGGCATACTGAAAGCCCACGGGACTTTCAGGAAACACCACCCTGCCCTCGCGGTAACGCAGCACCCGGCGCTCCTCCCGCCAGTGCACCAGATCGGCGGACGAGGTGAGCATGAGCACGTTGCGCTGGTGGTAGGGACTGTGGCGCGAGTCGTAACCGGCATGCGGGTTGGTGATTTTCTGCACCAGCGACCAATACCTTCCGCCGACCGGATCGAAGCGGACCGTAAACTTGGACTGGGATCCGGGAAAGTGGATGAAGTCCTGCGCAGGATCGAACCTCTGTCTCCGCCCGTCGGCCGCCACGCGTGTGAGTGCGGCCAGTTCCCACCGCGGGATGTGCGCCAGCGCCCCGGGCAACGGCAACGGGTCGTTGATGCCGGGCGCGGCATGTGTGCGCAAAAGATTGCGCATTGAGCCGTCGGGCGCGACGACGACGTTGCCCTCCAGCCAGCCCGGGCGTTCACCGGGGATCCAGCCGCGGTCGAACGGCAACGGCGGGGTGAAAGTCCAGTTTTTGGACTGCAGCAGGTCGGCCTCCTCCGGCGCGGACATGACCATTGAATGAAAATGCCGCGGCCAGTTCTCGTCACCCTCCACGGCCTCGAGCCCGCGCCAGATCCGGCCGGCATGCACCACCACGGGCACCGGTGCCCCGTGATTCCGGCCCGGCCGCAGGATGCCTGAAGCGGCATCCCCGGCCTCCGTCCAGGTGCGGCCGCCATCGTCGGAACGCCGGATGACCACTTCGCCATAGAAGCCGGCGTTGCCCAGCAGATAGGCCGCCCCGCGATGCACGAACAGCGAGGGCCAGAACAACGGTCGCAGACGGGCAACCGTTGCCCAAGACCGTCCGCCGTCCCGGGAGTGATGCACGGTGACCTCGTTGTTTTCCGTGCCCGGACCGAACCAGTCGTGCGAGGCCAGCAGGCTTCCGTCGGGCAGCACCGCAAGGCCCGGGGAGCCGAAGTAGATGCGCGCCGCATCCGGACTGCGATCAATGATGACGCCGGGCGGCGGTCCGGCAGGATGGTCGAGGGGGCCGAGCATGCGTGGTTGGCGTTACCGCCACTCATGCCGCGGATAGCGGCGGGAGAGTTCGGTTTTGATTTTCGGATACTGTTCGCGCCAGAAATTCGACAGGTCGTCCGTGACCTGGATGGGGCGGTGGTTCGGCGCGAGCACCTCGATTTTGACCGGCACACGGCCGTGGCCGAGGGTGAAGGTGGCGTTCACCCCGTAGAGTTCCTGGATGCGGGCGCTGAGGATCGGCGGACCCTCCTTCGCGTAACGCAGCTTTGCCTTCCGGCCGTTGGCCATGGTGAGCCGCTCCGGCAAATAATCGTCCATCACGGCCAGTTGCTCGGCCGTGAGCCAGTCGCGCAGCACGGGCATGACCGGCTTGTCCTTCACGTCGCGCGCACTCATCTCCCCGTAACAGATCTGCTCGATGAGGGTTGCCCGGTCCGCGTCGGTGAGCGGGTTGACCTCGAGCTCGGGAAACCACTCCGCCAGCCGGTTCACGCGGATGATCCACTGCTCCACCGTCTCGTCCCACGCCTCCAGCCTGATGCGGCCGGCCAGCACTTCCTGCGTCAGCAAGGCCGCCGCCTCGTTGAGCGGCGAATCGTCGCTGCCCGCCTTGGCCTCCAGCACAAGGTCGCGGAAACGGCGCTCACGGCGCGAGACGACGCGTTTCATCGTCTCGTCATAAACCACGGCGCGCGTCTCGCAGTGATCGTCGGGGAAAATCTCCTTCAGCCAGACTTCCTCGACGGCGGTGGCCAGCGACAGCAGCACGTTCACCTCGCCGCCCCGGCCCCCGATCTCGCTGATCTCGGCCGCGACCAGCAGGACTGCCTGCTGGATGCAGCTCTCCCGCGCCAGCAAGCCGCGTCGCCCGTGCACGAGCTCGCAGCGCAAGGTGCCGCGGTCGAGCCGCCGGGCCAGTTGGTCGGAGAAGCCCGCCAGCACGCATTTGCGCACCGCCGCTCCGTCCACCCGCCGCTCCGCGATGTCGAGGCCTTCCTTTTCCGCGATCTGCAGGAATTGCTCGAAGAGCGGGCCGACCTGCCGGGCGCCCTGCGCATGGATGCCCAGCCGGCGGCAGGCGTCCATGGCGTAGTTCGCCTTGTCCGCATAGCGCCAGGCCCGCATGAGCAGGAAAAAATCGCTCTCGTGCTCCTCGCCGAACAGGTCCGTCCGCGCCTCCTCCGTGCGCCGGTCCACGCCGCGCAGGAGAAAATTACGTCCCTGCGTGAGGGCGGCCATCAGCGCCACCGAACGCACGCAGCCCCGTTCCTGCGCGGCCAGAAACATGCGGGCATAGCGCGGGTGCACGGGAAACTTGAGCATCCGCCGGCCAAGATCGGTGATCGTCCTGGCCGGCCCAGCCAAAGCTCCCAAATCCGCCAGCAGCGTCTCCGCCCGCTCCAACCCCCGCGGATCGGGTTTCTCCAACCAGGGGAAGCTTGCGACGTCGTCGATTCCACTGGCCTTGAGCGTGAGCACCACTTCCGCCAGATCGAGCCGCTTTACCTCGGGCAACTCCTGCAATGCACGCTGGGCGTGCTCGCGTTCGGTCCAGAGCCGCACGCAGACGCCCGGCGCGGTGCGGCCGGCGCGCCCGGCACGCTGGTCTGCGCTCGCGACCGAGATCTTCTCGATCAGCAGCGTGTTGATGCCGCGGTGCGGGTCGAAGCGCGCGACCCGCGCCAGCCCGCAGTCCACGACGACCGTCACGCCGTCAATGGTCAACGAGGTCTCGGCGACGTTCGTCGAAACGATGATCTTCCGGGTGTCGTAGCGGGCCACGGCGCGGTCCTGCTGGTCGGGCGGCAATTCGCCGTGCAGCGGGAAGCAGGCAAACCCCCGCAGGCCGTGCGACCCCTGCACTTCCTGCACGGTGCGGCTGATTTCGTAGGCGCCCGGCATGAACACGAGCAGGTCGCCCGAGGTTTCCGCGGCGATGCGCTCGCATTCCCGGGCGGCCACGCTCCACACGGGGTCGGCCTCGAAGTTGGCCGGTTTCGGCAGATATTCGATCCGCACCGGAAAAGTCCGCCCCTGCGAGGTCAGCACCTCGCAGGGCGCCAGATAATCCCGCAGCACGGCGGTATCGAGGGTGGCCGACATCACGACGATCTTCAGGTCCGGCCGGCTGGTTCGCTGGATCTGCAATGCGCGGGCCAGCGAGATGTCGCCGTAGAGGTGGCGCTCATGAAACTCGTCGAACACCAGCACGTTCACCCCGCGCAACGTAGTGTCGAACGACATCTGCCGCAGGAGGATGCCCTCCGTCACAAAGCGGATGCGTGTGTGCGCGCTCACACGGGATTCCAGCCGGATCTGATAACCCACCACGTCGCCCAGCTTCGTCCCGGCCTCCTCGGCCACGCGCTTGGCCAGCAGCCGGGCGGCAAGACGGCGCGGCTGCAGCACCACCACCTCGCCGCCATCGAGGAAACCGTGCGCCAGCAGCATCTGCGGGATCTGCGTGGATTTGCCCGAGCCCGTCGGCGCCTGCACGATCAGCCGGCCCTCCGCGCGCAGGGCGGAGACGACGGCAGGCTCAAGCTCGTAGATGGGCAGATCGCGGACGGGCATCGAGCGGACAGCGTCCGGCTCTCGCGGCGGCTGGCAAGGCCGGAGGTGAATAACCGGTGAATGAGATTGTCCCCAACTTATTCACCGGTCCGCGCGGTGCAGAAGTTGTGCAGAACAACTGCTTTCATTTTCACCGGCGGCACCTAGGTTGATGTTGTTCCTTGATAGAACAGTCGTAGTGCAGCGGCCTGAAACGGTTTGCGGCGAGCGCGACTGGGATAATCCCGGGCGACCGGGGAAAGGTCGGCGACAGCTGGTGTCGCCCTCCCCTCCCACGTGGCAACGCGTGGTGCAGGCAGATATCACCAGCTCCTCTGGCCGGTGTCGTGACCGGTCCAGTTCAGCACGAATCAGGAGCTGAGCGGCGAGACGCGATTAGAAACCGCGGTTGAGCCGAGTCAGGTCCCCAGGAAGTTTCGACCTGCGGACCGACGCAGTTACCCAGAGGGTTATGGTTGCTACTGCGCAGACCAGAACGCGGTCGCGCATCCCGGCGGGACAACCCCGCCAAAAGGCCCGGCTTCGCAAGAGGCGGGGCGCGCAAGGGAGGCGTGGCGGCGGGGAGTGAGCGGGCCTGGCAAAGCCCGTCAACCTCCTCAATGGGGCGGTGCGAAAAACCGCATCACCCTACTGCAAAGCGAACGCAACCTGAGAGTTAAGAGGTCAGACCCGTAACGCAGGGCCAACGGCCAGCCAAAAGCTGGCGCCGTCCTTGCGGCCACGGTGCCGACGCGAGATATGACGGATTGCAGGCGTGTCTGCACCCCGTCCGGCGAGCCGCCTCCGGCAGGAGGTGACCGAACCGGGCGAAGAGGCCTCACTCAAAAGATTCCAGCCGGAAACGGTCGGGACGGTCCCGCTATGAGACCGAGATCAGCGCATGCCGCGTTGAGTAGCGTCGGGGAGCACCCAACCCGCGAAAGCGAGAGTGCCAAATGGTGTGCCGAAGGGAAAGAGCGCGTGGCGAACGCCCACCCCCACTTTGAACCCGGGACCGCAAGGTCCCGGGTTCTCTGTTTTTGGCGTTTCGCCGGTTCAATCCCTCACCACCACGGTGCCGGCAATGCGGTCTTCCACGGCTTGGCGGTTGGGTTCCCACAGGAGGCGGGCAAAGCCCAGCAACCCCATCGCGACTCCGGCGATGTAGCCGCCGTGCCGGATGAAGGCGTCGAAAAACGTCAGCTCGCGGCCGTTGAGATTGACCGCCCGGGTGCGGAACAAAAACTTCCCGACGGTGCGTCCGCGCCAGATGCCGACAATCAGCGTGAAATAGACTCCGGACCAGCCGAACGTCACCCCCATCGCGCCCGTGAAGCTGCGGGCCTGGTAGATCCACGAGCGGCCCGCCTGCTCCCGGTTGTCCAGTTCCTCCTTCAAGGCCTTGACCTGCTGCTGAAGCCGGTTCGTTGCGGTCCGCAACTCGGCCGGGCTCGCTTCGGGGGCGACATAAACCGTCTGCGCCCTGGCCGGATGTTGCGCGCGGCCGGTTAAAATTTCCAAATCCAGCCCGCGGGACTTCAGCAATGAGGTGTGACCCATGCCCAGCAGCGACAGACCGATGATGCCGGCGCCCAGCAAGCGGCAGGTCCAGCGCGCCGCTTTCAGTGCCAGAGGCGACCGGGCATCATTGCCCAGCAACACGCAGAGCATCAGCCCCGTGCCCAAACCCAGCAGCGGCGTGCTCAAAAGCGAAAGCAGCCCCACCACCCCGATGTCCGCCACCATCGCCGCCAGCCGGCGCCACGGCCCGGCCAATGGCCGGCCGACCACCCCGGGTGCAACCGACAGAGCCGCCGCGGTGACGACCCGGGCCGACGACGCATCCACTTCGCCTGCAGGAGCTGACATGGGCCGAGCGAGGCCGGCTCGCGGCGATGCTGCAAGCCCTGTTTAGCCCGCATGCCTTAGGCCTTGCATTCCCCGCGACCGATTTGCACCTTCAACCTTTTTTCCAAAGCCAGCACGCCTCCGCGCCATGAACCAGAACATCCGCAATATCGCCATTATCGCCCACGTTGACCACGGGAAAACCACCCTCGTGGACCAGTTGCTCAAGGAAGGCGGGGTTTACCGCGCCAACCAGCAGGTCGAGGAGCGCGCCATGGACTCGATGGACCTCGAGAAGGAAAAGGGTATCACCATCAAGGCGAAGAACACCTCCGTCCACTGGAAGGACAAGATCATCAACATCGTGGACACCCCCGGCCACGCCGACTTCGGCGGCGAGGTCGAGCGCGCCCTCCGCATGGTGGACGGCGTGCTGCTCGTCGTGGACGCCTACGACGGCCCACAGGCCCAGACCCGCTTCGTCCTCCGCAAGGCCCTCGCCCACGGCCTCAAGGTCGTGATCGTCATCAACAAGATCGACCGCGACAACGCCGAGCCCGCCAAGATGTATGACAAGGTCCTTGAACTCCTCATGGAGCTGAACGCCACCGAGGAACAGTTCGACGCCCCGGTCGTTTACGGCTCCGGCCGCGACGGTTACATGATGCATCACATCGGGGAAGAGAAGAAGGACATGACGCCGCTCTTCCAGACCATCCTGGACCACGTCCCGCCCCCGTTTGCCAAGCCCGAGGAGCCCTTCCACATGTTGGTCTCCAACATCGATTGGAGCGACTACGTGGGCCGCATTGCCGTGGGTAAAATCCTTGGCGGCATCGCCAAGATCGGCGACCCCGTTTACGTCCTCCGCCACGCCGACGGGAAGCGCGTGCGCGCCAAGATCACCAAGGTCTTCGAATTCACCGGCCTCGGCACCCGCGAGACCGAGACCGCCGTCGCCGGCAACATCGTCGGCATCTCGGGCTTTGAGGATGTTGATATCGGGGACACGCTCACGGCCGACGAAGCCGGCCATGCGCTGCCCTTCACCCAGATCGATCCCCCGACGCTGGAGATGCAGTTCTGCGTCAACGACGGACCGCTCGTCGGCACCGAGGGCAAGCTCGTCACCTCCCGCCAGCTCCGGGAGCGCCTGATGCGCGAGCTGAAGACCAACGTTTCCATCCATATCGAGGACTCGGACAAGGCCGGCGTTTTCAACGTCAAGGCCCGCGGCGCCATGCAGGTCGCCGTTCTCGTCGAGACCATGCGGCGCGAGGGCTTCGAACTCCTCGTCTCGCGTCCCACCGTCATCGAGAAGACCGGCCCGAACGGCGAGCGGCTTGAGCCGTATGAGACCGTTTGGATCGAGGTGCCGGACGAGTGTGTCGGCGCCATCATGCAGAATCTGGCGAACCGCAAAGGCCGGCTCACCAACATGGAGAAGCTGCCCCACTCCACGATGATCGAGGCCGCCATCACCACCCGCGGACTCATCGGCATGGAGATCGACGTCGTCAACGCCACCAGCGGCCGTGGCGTGCTTAGCCACCTGTTCAAGGAATATGGCCCCTACGCGGGCGAAGTGCTCACCCGTATCACGGGCACCCTCATCGCGACCGAAGCCGGCGAGACCACCGCTTACGCACTCGTGATGTGCCAAGAGCGCGGCAAGCTGTTCGTCGGACCCGGCGAGCAGGTTTACGAGGGCATGATCGTCGGTGAAAACCCGCGCAACGAGGACATCTCCATCAACGCGGTCCGCGAAAAGAAGCTGACCAACTTCCGCTCCCAGGGCGAAGGTGTGGCCGCCGGCCTCACGCCGGCCATCAAGCTCTCGCTGGAACGCTCCATTGAATACATCGCGGCCGACGAGTTCGTCGAGGTCACCCCGAAGAACCTCCGCCTGCGCAAGCGCATCCTCAGCGCCACGGAGCGCCGGAAAGCGGAGCGCAGCGGCAAGACCGGCTGACGCCCAAGCGCAGCCGGGTCACTTCCCCGCGGTGGCGATCTCGCGGGTTTCGCGCTCAATCTCATCCGCGCGCACGAGTCCGTGCGCGGTGGATTTGCCGGTAACCTTTACGGTCACCCGGTCGAGCAGCACGTAGACGATCGGGATGACAAACAGCGTCAGGAACGTGGCGATGGACAGCCCGCCCACGATGACAAGGCCCATCGGGTTGCGCGTCTCCGCGCCGGGTCCGCTGGCGAGCATCAGCGGCATGGCGCCGAAGATGGTCGAGATGGCCGTCATGAGAATCGGGCGGAAACGCAGGGTCGCCGCCTCGAACGCCGCCGTGGCCGCGTCCCGCCCGGCCACGCGCAGTTGGTTCGCAAACTCGACGATCAGAATGCCGTTTTTGGCCACGAGACCGATGAGCATGATCAGCCCGAAGCGGGAGAAGAGATTGTCCGTGAGCGGCACGCCCCAGAAGCGCGAACAATACAGCACGGTGACGCCGCCCGAAAGGGCGAGCACAACGCCCGTGAAAATGGTGACCGGATGGATCCAGGACTCGAATTGGGCGGCGAGGATCAGGAACGTGAAGAGGAGTGCGAGTCCGAAGAGCATGAGCGCGTCGGCCGAGCTCTCGACGAATTCGCGCGTCTCGCCTTCCCAGCCGTAACCGTAATTCTCGGGCAGGATTTCGCGGGCCAGCCGTTCCAGCTCATTTACGCCGTCACCTTGGGTGCGGCCTTCCGCCAGTTGTGCCGTGAGGGTGATCGAACGCTGCCGGTCAATATGCGGATACGCTTCCGGCACGCTCTCCTCCGTATGCGTCACGAGATTGCTCAACTGCACCAAAGCGCCCGAGTTGGCCCGCACGTAGATTTTCCCCAGATCCGATGGCGTTGCGCGGTCTGCATCCTCGACCTGCACGAGCACATCATATTCCTCCGCTCCGCGCCGGAACTTGGTCACCCGGCGGCTGCCAAAGAGAGACTCCAGCGTCGTGGCGATGTCCAGCAACGGCACGCCAAGGTCGGCGGCACGGGCCCGGTCCACCTCGACGCGAAGTTGCGGATTGTTGGGCTGGGGCTCTACCCGGGCCTGGCCCAGCACCGGATTTTCCCGCAGCGCGGAGACAAATTGTGCTCCGATGCGTTGGAGTTCGGGAAACTCCGGTCCTTGTAAAACCATCTGCACGCCACCCGCACCGGCTCTTCGGCCACCGAGGGGACGCACCGGCGCAGCGAGCACGAGGCCGCCCGGATTGTCCCGGAACGGCTGCCGGATGGAAGCCAGCACATCTTGGGTGCTGCGCGTGCGCTCCTCCCAAGGTTTCAGGGTGACGAACATGAAGCCGCGCGAAGCATTGCCGCCCATGCCGGTGATCCGGAACATTCGCTCGACCTCGGGCGTCTCCAGGAGAATTTTTTCCGGGTCGCCGGCATAGTTCGCGGAATACTCCGGGGTCGAGCCGAGCGGGAAATTCAGGATCACGCGAAAAATGCCGCGGTCCTCCAAGGGCGTAAGCTCACGCTGCAGCTTGGTGTATAGCCAGGGACCGACGAGGGCAAAGGCGGTGCAAATGGCCAGCACCGTGAACTTGTGCCGCATGGCAAAAGACAGGCTGCGGTTGTAGACCGCATTGATGCGCTCGAAGGCCGGTTCGGTGACCCGGTAAAGCCAGCCGTGCTCCAGATGCCCGTCCTTCGCGCGCTTGGAACGCAGGATGCGCGAGCACAACATCGGAGTCAGCGTCAGAGCGATGAAGCTCGATACCCCCACGGCGATCGCCAGCGTGATGCCGAATTCGTAAAACAAACGGCCGGTGCGGCCCGATTGGAATGCCACCGGCAAAAACACCGCCACCAAGGTCAGCGTGGTCGCGATGACCGCGAAGGCCATCTGCCGGGCGCCAAAGATCGCGGCATGAACGGGAGTCTCTCCCTCTTCCATGCGACGGTAAATATTCTCCAGCATCACGATGGCATCGTCCACCACGAGGCCCACCGCCAGCACGAGGGCGAGCAAGGTGAGCAGGTTGATGCTGAAATTCATCCAATGCATCACCGCAAAGGCGCCAATGACCGAGACCGGGATCGCCACGAGCGGGATGGTCGTGGCGCGCCAGTCGCGCAGAAACACGAAGATCGTCAGCACCACCAGCACGCCGGCGATCATGAGGGAGTGATAGACTTCATCCACCGAGCGCTGCACGAAGGTGCTGGTGTCGTAGGCCACCTCCATATTTACCCCATCGGGCAGGTTGCGGCGGATTTCCGGGAGGAGCGCCTTGATCTCATCGGCCACCGCCAGCAGGTTCGACTGCGTCTGCTTCAGGACAAAAATACCGATGGTTGTCCTTCCCCGGTAGAAGGCTTGGGTGCGGTATTCACTCGCCCCCAGCTCCACCCGGCCGATGTCGGAAAACTTGACTTGGCTGTCACCCCGGGTGGCCAGGACCAGATTTTCAAAATCAGACACTTGGTTGAGGCGGCCTTCCAGCCTCATGCCAAACTCACGCGACAGCGATTCGATGCGGCCACTGGGCACGTCAATGTTCTGCTGCCGCAACGCCCGCTCCACGTCCGTCACGGTCAGGCCGTAGGAGGCCAGCCGGTCGGGATCTATCCACAGCCGCATGGCGAACTGCGGGCCGCGCAGGCCGACACTGGAGACTCCGGGCACGGTCTGGAGCCGTTGGATCACGACGCGGCGCGCCATTTCCGCCAACTCCAGCCGCGTGAAGCGGTCCGAATTCATCGAAATCGTCAGGATCGGGTCGGAGTCGGCATCCGCTTTTTCCACCTCCGGTGCGAGGACCTCCTGCGGCAGGCTGTTCACCACGCGGCCTACCTTGTCGCGCACGTCATTGGCGGCTTCGTCGAGATTTCGGCGCAGGTCGAATTCGAGGGAGATATTGGTCCGGCCCGCGCTGGAGTTCGACCGCATCAGCTTGACCCCGTCGATCGTGGACAACTGTTCCTCGATCGGATCGGTGACCTGCGTCTCCACCACCTCGGCCGCAGCACCCGGATAACTTGCGCTGACCGACACGACAGGGGTCTCGATATTGGGGTATTCGCGCACGGACAGCCGTTGGAACGACAGCACGCCGACAATGACAATGAGCAGCGCCACCACGATACAGACGACCGGGCGCTTGATGGAAACATCGGAGAGGAGCATGGCTCAGGTGGTTTGTGATTCGTCAGCCGCCGACAGCGAACTGGGCGCGGAGCGGTTTCGGGTCGAGCGGTGAACCAGGGAAGAGGATGAGCGCCCCCACCCCCGAGGCCACCACTTGGGTGCCGGGTGCGATTGCGCCGGACTTCGGCTGGATTTCCACCAGGCCGCGCGTGCGCAGGCCGGTGGTCACCGGCACATAAACGGCGATGGGCACCCCGTCCTTGGCGCCCACGGTGATGATCTGCGTGCCCCGTGAATCCGTGAGGATTGCGCCTTCCGGCACCGTCAGCACCTGGTCACGGGTATCGAGCAGAATCTCCACGTTGGCAAACATGCCCGGGCGCAGCGCGGGCGAAGGGGCGCTGAGCACGGCTTTTACCTCGGAGGAGCGGGTCGTGCGGTCGATGGTGGCACTGACAAAATAAACTTCACCCGTCGCGATGAGATTGGCGTCCGTCCGGCCGGCCTGCCGCGTGGAGGCCTTGACGATGGTGCCGTTGTGCACCTTCGCGAGGAAGCGCTCCGGCACGGGAAACGAGATTTTCAGGCGGCTGAGATCATCCAGGTTGGTGATCACGGTCGAAGTCGTGACCACGTCACCGGCCGAAATGGTGCGGGCACCGATAATGCCGGCAAAGGGCGCGCGGATTTCTGTCTTTTCCAGCCGCAGCCGGAGCAAAGCCCGTTCGGCCTGCGCGGCGGCAAACTCCGAGCGGGCTCGATCGTATTCGGACTGCGGGATGGTCCGCGTTTCGCTGAGATTTTCACTGCGGGCGACATTCAGCTCCGCCAACCGGAAACGGGCTTCGACTTGGGCGAGTTGCGCCAGCAGCTCAGAATCATCGATCTTCACCAGCAGGTCGCCGGCTTTCACGCGCTGGCCCTCTTCAAAATGGATGGCGCGCACCAGCCCCGGAACCTCGGGGCGGATTTGCACCGATTCATTGGCCTCCAAGGAGCCAACCACCGTGAGCGTTTCAAGCATGTCGCGACGCTCGATATTTGTGACCTCGACAACTTGCTTTTGGACACCGCCGGGGCGGCCCGCGGCGCCGGCATCCTTTTTGGCGCAGCCCGAGGAGACAATCACAATGACAGCGGCTGCTAAGAGGGTAAATCGGTTCATAGCGATGAAGTTGGACATCACTGACCGGAACGGTGGGAAAGCGCAACCCGCCGGATGACAATTTTTCAAAAAAGCAACGCAGCCCGGCGCTGCCAGCCGTGGCGCTCAGGCGATCAAGCCCGTGTAAGCGGCGGCGTCGTGCAGGGCGGCCGCTTCGTTGGGCTGCGCCAGTTGCAGCTTCAACATCCAACCCGCACCGTAGGGGTCCTGGTTAACCGTCTCCGGTGCGGCATCCAGCGCACTATTGACCGCCAACACGGTGCCCGAAAGGGGTGCATAAAGATCGGACGCAGCCTTGACCGATTCGACGACCCCGAAAGTCGATCCCGCAGCCAGCACGGCTCCCACCTTCGGCATCTGCACAAAGGTGATGTCCCCGAGGGAATTTTGCGCATAATCGGTGATGCCCACAGTGGCGGTGCCGTCACCGGCCAGCTTCACCCATTCGTGCGATTTGGCGTAACGAAGTTCGGCGGGAACGTTGCTCATGAGGATTTTTTTAGCTCCACAAACGGCGGTTTGACGAGATGCAAATTCAGCTTGGTGCCGCGGATGTCCACCTGCAGGGGTTGGGCGGCGGCGGCGGCATCCACCAAGGCTGAGCCGATGGCTTCGTTGAGGATCGGCGACAAGGTGCCCGAGACCACCTTGCCGACAGTGTGCCCGGCGCCATCGAGGACCGCCGATTCCGCCCGCACGATACGCCGGTCGCCGGTCCGGAAAAAGACCACACGTTGCCGTGCTCCGGCCTGTTTTTCGGCGAGCAATGCATCCCGTCCGACGAAGTCTGCACCCTTGTCCAGCTTGACCGTCCACCCCAGCCCGGCGGCCAGCGGCGATACGTCCGCGGTGATTTCGTGCCCGTAAAGCGGGTAACCGGCCTCAAGCCGCAGGCTGTCCCGCGCGCCCAGTCCCGCCAGTTGGAGGCCGTGCGGCTGGCCGGCGGCAAGTAGCGCCGCCGCCAATGCGGGGGCATCGCCGGCCGCGTGATAGAGTTCAAACCCATCCTCGCCGGTGTAGCCGGTGCGGCTGATCAGGCAGTGAATCCCCGCCACCGTGCCTTCGACGAAATGATAATACCTCACGGCCTCGAGCTTCGCGCCGCTCAGCGATTGCACGATGCCGGCCGCCTTCGGCCCCTGCACCGCGATGAGCGCGTAATCGGGGGAACGGTCCGTCACCGTGACGTCAAACCCGGCCGTCTGCCCGCGGATCCAGGCCAGGTCCTTGTCGATGTTGCCCGCGTTGATGCAGAGAAAATAGTCATCCACACCGCGCATATACACCAGCAGGTCATCCACCACCCCGCCGTTGGGCTGGCACATCGGGCTGTAGAGCACCCGGCCGGGAAAAAGCTTCGCCACATCATTCGTGACGAGCCGGTTGAGAAAGGCGGCGGCGCCCGGGCCGCGCACGTCCACCTCGCCCATGTGGCTCACATCAAACAACCCCGCCGCGGTGCGCACCGCCTTGTGCTCCTCGAGGATGCTGCGGTATTGCACGGGCATTTCCCAGCCGGCGAAATCCACCAAACGGCCGCCATGGGCGGCGTGAAAATCACGCAGAGGGGTGCGCTTGAGTTCGCTCATGAACCGATTACTCGCCGGGCCGGGCCCGGTCGCAAGGTTCTTTTGGCCGGCGCGGGCCGGCGCGAATTGTATTCGTAAAACCGTCCAAGTCCATAAACTGGCCGCATGCATTGGTTGATCGCCGCCATCACCTTCACGTTGGGTGTTTCCTTTGTCTGTTCGCTGCTGGAAGCCCTTATCCTCAGCACCACCGTAGCCGATATCGAATCGCTCAAGCAGCGTCGCGCCCGGCGGGGCCAGTTGCTGGAGGAGCTCAAACGCACGCTCGACCAAACGATCTCCGCCATCCTGACGCTCAACACGGTCGCCAACACCCTCGGCTCGGTGATCGTCGGCGGCCTGGCCATCAAGCTCTTCGGCGATGCCGTCCTCGGCGTTCTGTCCGCCGCCCTCACGCTCGCCATCCTCGTGTTCTCGGAGGTCCTGCCCAAGAACATCGGCGTCATCTACCGCCGGGAACTCCAGCCCCATGTGGTCTATCCGCTTTGGTGGATTCGGCGCGCCCTCAGTCCTGTCACCTATCTCTGCAATCTGCTCGTGCGCTGGCTCGTGCCGGCCCGGCGGGCCGACCACGACTCCGACGAGGAAATCATTCTGCTCGCCGAGCGCGGCGCCCGCCAGGGCACGCTGACCAAAAGCGAATCCAACATCATCACCAACGCGCTTTCGCTCGATGATGTCCGCGTCAGCGAGATCATGACCCCGCGCACCGTCATCACCGCCCTCCGCCGCAGCGCCACCATCAGTGAGGTCTTCCGGGAGTTTCCGCATTTGCCTTTCGGTCGTATGCCCGTTTACGGCCGCAACATCGACGACATCGTCGGCCTCGCCCGGCGGCGCGACCTGCTCAACGCCAAGGCCAACGACCAGCACACGGCTGTCGTGGAGACCCTCATGCAGGAGATCCACTTCGTCCCCGAGACGATCACCGTGGGTAATGCGCTGCAGACCTTCCTAAAAAAGCACCAGAAGCTGCTGGTGGTCGTGGATGAATTCGGCTCCACCGCCGGCGTGGTGACGATGGAGGATGT
Organism: Opitutaceae bacterium UBA2377; assembly: GCA_002344205.1. Taxonomy (GTDB): domain Bacteria; phylum Verrucomicrobiota; class Verrucomicrobiia; order Opitutales; family Opitutaceae; genus UBA2377. The sequence goes on along the minus strand of DDSZ01000007.1, from coordinate 24,747 downwards.
CATCGAGCACCTGCTCGGTCGCGAGATCTTCGAGAAAGACGATCCCGCCATCGACATGCGCGAGCTCGCCCGCACCCGGCTCAAGGAAAAGGCCCGTGCCGGGCGGCCCGTGGCTCCGGTCACCCCTTTCCCGCCCAATTCTGCGGAATAACCCATGCTTTCCCTCGCTTACTGGGTTCATGACCTGAGTCCGTTTCTCATCGAGTTTGGCGGCGGCTTTGGCCTCCGCTACTACGGCCTCGCCTACTTGCTGGGCTTTGTCGCCGCCGGCTGGCTGCTGCGGCGCTACGCCCGTGCCGGTCGCTCCCTCCTGCCACCGGAACAGATCATTGATTTCATGATGGCCATGGTCCTCGGCGTGCTGGTCGGCGGCCGGTTGGGCTATTTCTTTTTCTACGAGACCGAGCTCGTCCGCCAAAATCCCCTGACGCTGTTCCGGGTGTGGGAAGGCGGCATGGCCAGTCACGGCGGCTTCATCGGCGTCGCAGCAGCCGTGGCTTGGTTTGCCCGCACCCGACGCATTCCGTTCTGGCATGTCGGGGATCTGATCGCATCGACCGCCGCCGCCGGACTGTTGTTCGGCCGCGTGGCAAACTTCATCAACGGCGAGCTCTGGGGCAAACTCGCGACCGTCCCGTGGGCCGTAATTTTCGAAAACACCGGCGGTGGACCCGATCCGCGCCACCCCTCGCAACTCTACCAGGCGGCACTGGAAGGCGCTTTGTTGCTCGCGTTCATGCAATGGCGGTTCTGGCGCAGCCGCGTGGTGCTGGAGCGCCCCGGCCGGCTCGCCGGGGAGTTTTTGCTCGGCTACGCCGGGCTGCGGATGATCGGCGAAATTTTTCGCGAACCCGACGCCGGCGTGACCTTGCTCCTCGGGCTCAGCCGCGGGACCTTTTACTCGATTTTCCTGGCGGCGGCGGGCCTCTGGTTGATCTTCCGGCCAAGTCCGCCGCTGGCGGGTTTGGCCGCAGGCGTGCAAAATATCAGACCACCGTCCCGGCCGGCAAAGTAACGCCCTTGGGGACGACCAGCACGCCGTCGCGGATAACGACCGCGCCGTTGGCATACGCGCCATCTTCCTTGCCTGCGGCCTGCAGCACGCAACCGGCGCCAATGCGGGCGTTCTTGTCAATGATGGCTCCGCTGATCCGGCAGCCTTTGCCCACGCCCAGATGCGGGCGGCCTTGGGCAAGGTTTTCCGCCTGCTGCTCCGCGGTTTCGTAATAATCCGAACCCATCACAATCACGTCCTCCAAGATACAGCCCTCCTCGACAAAGGAGCGAATGCCAAACACCGAGCGTTTGATGGTGGAGTCGGCGATGATGCAGCCGTCGCCGATCACGGCATGGTCGATGCGGCAATGGTTCAGCTTTGAAGCCGGCAAGTAGCGGTCCTGGGTGTAGATAGGCGCCGCCGGATCGAAGAAATTGAACGGTGGCAACGGCTGCGCCAGCGCGAGGTTGGCTTCGAAGAATGCGCGCACCGTGCCGATGTCCTCCCAATAGCCCTCAAAGATGTGTGCAAAAAGTTTCTTCTTACCGAGGAGCCCGGGGATGATCTCCTTGCCAAAATCCGTCATCGTGTTGTCCAGCGCATCGGCCAAGGCCCGCCGGTTGAAGATGTAGATGCCCATCGAGGCGAGACAGTGCTTCTCCCCGGTCTTCGTCGTCAGCCGTGCCTCGACCGCCGGGCTGAGCGTGAGGCTGTCGATGACTGCCGGATCCTTTGGCTTCTCCACGAAGCGCTCAATGGAAAGATCGTCGTTGACCTGCATGAGACCGAGGCCGGCCACCTTCGAGACAGGAAACGGAATCGCGGCGATTGTCACGTCCGCGCCGGAAGCCTGGTGCTGGTCTATGATCTTCCGGTAATCCATCCGGTAGAGCTGGTCGCCCGACAGGATGAGCACGAGATCGTGCGGAAAGGAGCGGAAGTGGATCAGGTTGCGCCGCACGGCGTCTGCTGTGCCCTGATACCAGTCGGAGCCTTTTTCGGTTTGCTCGGCAGACAGGATGTCCACGAAGCCGCCGCCAAAGGGATCGAAGTTATAGGTGCCCTGCACATGCCGGTGCAACGAGGCGGTCTGGAACTGCGTGAGGATGAATATCCGGTTGATGTCGGAATTGATGCAGTTGCTGATCGGGATATCGACGAGCCGGTATTTGCCGGCGAGCGGCACCGCGGGTTTGCAACGCTCCGTCGTCAGCGGCTGCAACCGGGTGCCCCGGCCGCCGCCCATGATCACCGCCAGTGCGCGCTTTTGTGTAGTCATCGTGGNNTCAAACTATGTGCGGCATCGTCGGCTACGTGGGCAAACAAAAGGCGGCTCCCCTGATTTTGGAGGGCCTGAAACGTCTCGAATACCGGGGTTACGACTCGGCCGGTGTCGCCGTGTGGCAGGACGGCCATTTTGAGGTCGCCAAGAAGACCGGCCGCGTCGCCAACCTCGAGAAAGAGGCCGCGCGCCACAAGCTCGTCGGCTCCGCCGGCATCGGCCACACCCGCTGGGCCACCCATGGCGGCGTCACCGATGCCAACGCCCACCCCCACCTCAGCAGCGACGGCCAGATCGCCCTCATCCACAACGGTGTCATCGAAAACTATGTTTCGATGAAAAAGTTCCTGCTCGCGAAGGACTACACCTTCAAGTCGGAGACCGATACCGAGGTGCTTTGCAACCTCATCGCCTACCACTACGCGAAGGAACCGGCGGTCGCCGGCGAAAGCCGGCTGTTGGAAAGCGTCCGTAAAACGCTCCGGCATGTCGAGGGCACCTACGGCATCGTTGTCATGGCCCTCGACCTGCCCGAGGAACTCGTGACCGCCCGCAAGGGCTCGCCTCTCATCCTTGGCCTCGGCGAGGGCGAAAACCTCGTCGCCAGCGATGTCGCCGCCATCGTCAGCCGCACCCAGAATGTCGTCTATCTGAAGGACGGGGAAATCGCCCGTCTCACGCCGAAGAACTTTGCCATCAGCACCCTGGATGAAGCGGACATCACCCCGGTCATCGACAAGGTCAACTGGTCCATCGCCGACGCCGAGATGGGCGAATACGCCCACTTCATGGAGAAGGAAATCTTCGAGCAGCCCGTCGCGCTGGAAAACGCCATGCGCGGCCGCTTCTCGGAGGACGGCAGCACCGCCCAGTTCGGCGGGCTCAACATCACGCCGGGGGAGTTTCGCGGGATTGAGCGCTTCATGTTCTGCGCCTGCGGCACCGCCCTGCACGCCTGCATGGTCACGGAGCATCTGATCGAGAATTTTGCCCGCATTCCGGTGGAGTGCGACTACGCCTCCGAGTTCCGCTACCGCAACACCCCGCTCTTCCGCAACACACTGTTCTTCGTGATGAGCCAGTCCGGCGAGACGATCGACACGCTCGCGGCGCTGCGCGAAGCCAAGCGCAAGGGCTACAAGGTTCTCGCGGTGAACAATGTCGTGGGGTCCACCATTGCCCGCGAGGCCGACGGCGGCATCTACCAGCACGTCGGGCCCGAGGTCGGCGTGGCCTCCACGAAGGCCTTCACGTCGCAACTGCTTATCGGCGCCATGCTCGCTCTCTACATCGGCCGCATGCGCGACCTCAGCTTCGGCGCCGGGGTGCGCTACGTGAACGCCCTCAAAGGCGCGCCCGATCTGGTGCGACAGGTGCTGAAACAAGCGCCGCACATCCGGACCATCGCGCGCCGCTACGCCCATCACACCGACATGCTGTTCTTGGGCCGTCTCTCGCTGTTCCCCATCGCCTTGGAAGGGGCGCTCAAGCTGAAGGAGATTTCCTACCTGCACGCCGAGGGCTACCCCGCGGCGGAAATGAAGCACGGCCCCATCGCGCTGATCAGCGAAAAATGTCCTAGCGTCTTCCTCGCCCCCAAAGGCGAGATCTTCAACAAGATCGTCTCCTCCATGCAGGAGATCAAGGCGCGCAAGGGCCCCATCATCGCCATCGTGACGGAAGGCGCCGAGTTGCCGCCCGGCCTCGCGGATGAGATTATCACCATCCCCGAGTGCCACGAGGCGGTCCTGCCCATCGTGGCGTCCATCCCCGTGCAACTGCTGAGCTACTACATCGCAGTCGAGCGCGGCTGCGATGTGGACAAGCCGCGGAACCTCGCCAAGTCCGTCACCGTCGAGTAATCACGCCATGAATATCTTCCCCTCCCGCGAGGCCTTCATCGGCCTCGCCGCCCAGGGCAATGTCGTGCCGGTCTATACCGACCTCATGGCCGACTTCGAAACGCCCGTCTCGGCCTACGCCAAACTCCGCGAAGCCGGCCCCTCCTACCTGCTTGAATCCGTCGAAGGCGGCGAAACCCTGTCCCGCTACAGTTTCATCGGCTGCCGGCCGCGCAAGGTTCTCGTCTGCGGTCCCGAGACCACGCAGATCCGCGTGCCGGGCCAGCCGGTCGAAACCATCCCCACCCCGCAGGACCCGCTCGATTTGCTGAAGGCCGAGATGACCCGCTGTCGTCCCGTGAGTCTGCCCGGATTGCCGCGGTTCACCGGCGGCGCCGTTGGTTTTATCGGCTACGAATACGTGATGCGGACCGAGCCCACCGTGCCGGTGGCACCCCGCGATGAACTGGGCACGCCCCTGCTCTATTTCATGCTGTCGGATTCGTTGCTGATCTTCGACCGCGCGAAACAGACGCTCCGTCTCTGCGTCAATGCACATATCCATGACGACGCCGGCGCCGCCTACGATGCGGCGGTCGCCGAGCTGAAGGCCCTCTACGCGCTGCTGCAACAGCCGCGCGGCCTCGCCCCGGCACCGTTGGTGGAATCAGGCCGGATTGAGGTCCCGCCCGGCAACTTCACGCGGGCCCGGTTTGAACAGGCGGTTGCCGACGCCAAGGAATATATCCGGGCCGGCGACATCATCCAGGTCGTCGGAGCCCAGCGTTTTTCCAAGCCGTTCACGCGTCCGCCGCTGGATCTTTACCGCGCGCTCCGCACGGTGAACCCTTCGCCGTATATGTTCATCGTGGAGACCGGCGATTTCGCCATCGTCGGCGCGTCGCCCGAGGTCCATGTGCGCCTGACCGACGGCCGGGTGGAAATCCGGCCGATCGCCGGCACCCGCCCCCGCGGGGCCACACCGACGGAGGATGCCGCCTTGGAACGGGAACTTCTCGCCGATGAAAAGGAAAAGGCCGAACACCTCATGCTCGTGGATCTGGCCCGCAACGACATCGGCCGGGTATGCGCCTTTGGCAGCGTGACCGTGCCCGACTTCATGACGGTCGAGCGCTATTCCCACGTCATGCACATCGTCTCGCAGGTCGAGGGCCGCATCGCGCCGGACAAGGATGGCTACGATCTGCTACGCGCCACTTTCCCTGCCGGCACCGTCAGCGGCGCCCCCAAGGTTCGTGCCATGCAAATCATCACACAGATCGAGCAGACGCAGCGTGGATTCTATGCCGGCGCTCTCGGCTATTTTGGCTACGACGGCAACATGGACACCTGCATCATGCTGCGCACCGCCCTGCTCAAAGACGGCCGCGTTTACATCCAGGCCGGTGGCGGCTGGGTGGCTGACTCGGTGCCGGCTGACGAATACCAGGAGACCATCAACAAGGCCTCCGCCCTTTTTAAGGCTGTCGCGATGGCCGAGCAGTTCACGGCCTGAGCAGATTGCCCTGTGCCATTACTGCGCCACGGCATCGGCTGCGGGCGTGGCGTTGAGCCAGCCTGTCCCAAGCTATTTTTGGGCATCTACTGCATCCGCCCTCTATAATCGGCCGTAGGAGGATGTGGAACGATTTAGGCTCAGCAGTCAGGCACAACCTGTCGGAACATCTTCCATCCTCAGGACTCTAACCCACCAAGGATTTCACCATGGCCCTCAAATTGAAGCACAGCCACCCGTCCGCCGAATCCGAGAATACGGTCGAGACCGTCGCCTCCGGCTACACCGCCGTCCTCGATACGCCGCCCTCATTTCTCGAAAAACCCGCCAGCGCCCCGGCCGAGACCATTGCGCATGGCGAGCGCAGCAACCTTCAGCTTTACCTGCAGGAGATCGGCAAGACTCCCCTGCTCACCATCGAAGAGGAAATCACCCTCGCGAAACGCATCCGCCGTGGGAACAAGGCCGCGCGCGACCACATGATCTCCGCCAATCTGCGTCTCGTCGTGAAGATTGCGATGGATTACAAGGATTTCGGCCTGCCGCTGCTCGACCTCATCAGCGAAGGCAACATCGGCCTCATCAAGGCAGTTGAGCGTTTTGACCCCCGCAAGGGCGGCAAGCTCTCCACCTACGCCGCGTGGTGGATCAAGCAGTCCATCAAGCGCGCCCTCGCCAACCAGTCCAAGACCATCCGCCTGCCCGTCCATCTCGTGGACAAGATCGCCAAGATGCGCCGCATGGCGATGAAGCTGACGGAAGAACTCGGCCGCGAACCGACGGACGAGGAATTGGCGCGCGAGCTCCAGATTCCCACCAGCAAGGTCGCCCATCTCAAGTCCGTGAGCGTCCGCCCGGCATCCCTCGATGCCCCGGTCGGCGAAGAGAGCGATTCCTCCACCTTCGGCGAGATTGTCGGCGACGAAAACGCCATCAGCCCCTTCGAAAGCCTGCGGGAGCGCAACCTCAACTCCGACCTCCGTGCGATGGTGGATGCGCTGGACGAGCGCGAAGCCGAGATTATCCGTCTTCGGTTCGGCCTCGACGGTCGCGAGGAACTCACCCTTGAGGAGGTTGGCCAAAAATTCAAGGTGACGCGCGAGCGCATCCGCCAGCTCGAATATCTCGCCATCACCAAGATGCGGAAGGCCATCGCCAGCCACGAGGCCATCCGCACTGTCGACGAAATCGAGGAGGAGGAACGCCAGCGTCAGCGCATGGCCGTCATCCGGGAATTTGTGCAAAGCAAGGCCCGCAAAGCCGGCCGACCGGGTCAGAATTGACCAGCATCTTCTTCTTTCACCATTCAAGCCGGCGCCAAATGCGTCGGCTTTTTTGTGACTGGTTCGACCACGTAAGGCCGGACGCAAAAAAGCCGCCCGGGGAAACCGGGCGGCTTGAATGGTTGCGGATGATGACCGGACTTAGTCCTTCTTGTCCGAGGCGGCATCGAGGATGTCGCCCAGGTTCATCATGTCGGTGCCCGGCGTGCGGCCGATGGCCTCGTAAGCGGAGGTTTCCGCCGCCAACTGCTCCGAGGAGTAGTTGGCCGCCTTGATCGAGAGACCGAGGCGACGCTCGTCGCGGTCGATCTTGATCACGCGGGCGGTGACCTGCTGGGCGGGCTTGAGCACGTCCTTGATCTTCTCGATGCGCTCCTCGCTGATCTGCGAGATGTGCACGAGGCCGTCGATGCCGTCCTTGAGCTCCACGAAGGCGCCGAAGGAGGTGATCTTGGTGACGGTGCCGGTGACGACATCGCCGATCTTGAAGTGCGAATCGATGTCGGACCACGGATCTTCGCCCAGTTGCTTCATGCCGAGGCTGATGCGCTGCTGGTTCGGATCCACGTCGAGCACAATGGCGTCCACTTCGTCACCCTTTTTCAGGACTTCGGACGGGTGGTTGACCTTGCGGGTCCAGCTCATGTCGGAGACGTGCACCATGCCGTCGATGCCCTCTTCGAGTTCGATGAACGCGCCGTAGGTGGTCATGTTGCGCACCTTGCCGCGGACGCGGGCGCCCATCGGGTAGTTGTGGCGGACCATGTCCCACGGGTTGGGCTCCAACTGGCGCAGGCCGAGGGAGATCTTCTGCTCGTCCTTCTGGACGCCGAGGACGACCGCATCGAGCTCCTGGCCGACCTTGAGCAGCTCGGAGGGCTTGGTGATGCGCTTGGTCCAGGACATCTCGGTGATGTGCACGAGGCCTTCGACCCCGGGCTCGATCTCGATGAACGCGCCGTAGGGCACGAGGTTGACCACCTTGCCGTGGACCTTGGCGCCGACCGGGAACTTCCGGTCGATCTCGTCCCACGGGTTCTTGGTGGTCTGCTTGAGACCGAGGGAAACGCGCTCTTTCTCGCGGTTGACCTCGATGATCATGACCTGGATCTCCTCACCCTGCTTGAGCATCTCGGAGGGATGCGAGATGCGTCCCCAGCTCATGTCGGTGATGTGGAGGAGGCCGTCCATGCCGTCGAGGTCGATGAACGCGCCGAAGTCCGTGATGTTCTTGACCACGCCCTTGCGGACCTGGCCGGGCTGGATCGAGTCGAGGAGCGTGCGGCGCTTGTTGGCGCGTTGTTCCTCGATGAGCTCACGGCGGGAGAGCACCACGTTCTGGCGCTCCACGTTGATCTTGAGGACCTTGAAATCGTAGGTCTGGCCAACGTATTGGTCGAGGTTCTTGGGCGGCTGCACGTCGATGTGCGAGGCCGGCATGAACGCATCGACGCCGATGGAGATGATGAGACCGCCCTTGACCTTGGCTTTCACGCGGCCGGCGGCCACGGAGCCTTCGGGGAAGCGGGTCAGGATGTTGTCCCAGTTCTTCTTTTGTTCGGCCTTGTCGTAGGAAACGACCGGCGAACCGTTCTTGTCCTCGAGCTTCTCAACGAGCACCTCGATCGTGGAGCCGATTTGCAGCTCGCCGATGTCGATGAACTCGGAAGCCGGGACGAGCGCCTCGGATTTGCCGCCGATGTCCACGACGACTTCATTCTGGCGGATTTCGGTGATGACGCCCGGGACGATGGCGCCGGCCTTCAATTTGTCGAAGGACGACTGCGCGAGCAGATCTTGCATTACTGAACTCATATGCGGGAACCGGCGAACAGAAGCCCCGCTCCGCAGGCCCCGATCCACCGGGATGACCCCGGGAAACCGGGGCCGTTGGGTTGATGGTTGGACTGACTGATGAGCCGGCGGGAGCGTCGCGGCGACGCCGGCTGAACCGATAACAATGCCGCGAACGGTCAGAATCGCCGCAGGCCGCCAGCGCGGGCAAGCGGAAAGTTAGTTCTTTTCAGTCTCGCCCAGCGCCTCGCGGAGGCTGCGGAAGAAAATCTGGTAAACCGCGCCATCTTTCAACGGTGTCGCCACCCCCATACCGGATGATTTAGTAGTATCATCTTCAATGAGTTCCGTGATCGCAAGCCGCACTGCAGTGCCTCCGTCCAAGGTTTTCTCAAAGCGGGCCTTGAGCTCGAGCTGTCGCGACCCGCGAAAATGGTCATCGGTCCGGATGGAGCTGACAGCATCGAGTCTGCCTTGGGCCGCTCGGCCGCGCACCACGCGAAAGCCCAACTGGGTCACGACCTCCTTGGCTGCCTCGTAAGCACGAACCGTGTCCGCCGCATACGTTTCCGTGCGTGATGGTGCCGGCCCGAATTTGGCCTGCATCCGCTCCCCCACGGTTTCGCAACCTCCCAGACAGATTCCGAGCAGCATGACCGGAATGATGCGGCAAGCGAACTGGAGCCAAAACCGCTTCACTTGATTCCCGCGGCCGGTTGCTGCTGCGAGATGCAGTGCAGCGTGCCCAGTCCCCAAATGAGGTGGTAGCAATCGATGCCGATGGCCTCGCGCCCGGGGAAGCAGTGGCCCACGATTTCCAGCGCTTCGGCGTCACGCTTTTTTTGCCGGAACTGCGGGACCAGGACCGCGCCGTTGATAACGAGAAAATTGGCGTAGCTCGCCGGCACTTGCTGGCCCTTGAAGCCGAAAGGTTTCGGCATCGGCAGCTCGACCAGGTCGAACTTGCGCCCGGCCGGGGTGCGGAAGCCGCGCAACCGCTCCAAGTTCTCGGCGAGGATTTTGTGGTTGGGATCGCGGCGGTTCGGCTCGATGCAGGTGATGAATCCGTCGGACCGGAAAAACCGCGTGATGTCGTCGATATGACCGTCGGTGTCGTCGCCGATGATGCCGTCGCCAACCCAAAGGACGGTCTTCACGCCGAGATAATCCTTCAGGTTCCGCTCGATTTGCTCCCTGCTCAGGTGCGGATTGCGGTTCTGGTTGAGGAGGCACTGTTCGCTCGTCAGCAGCAGGCCTTTTCCGTTCACATCGATGGATCCGCCTTCGAGGATCATGTCGTTCACGAAACGTCGCAGCCGGAGTTTTTTCGCGATGCTGGGCGGGATTTTGTTGTCGAGATCGTAGGGCGGATACTTGTCACCCCAGGCGTTGTAGGCCCAGTCCGTGACCGCCACTTCGCCCGTGCGGTCGTTCTTCACAAAAATCGGTCCGTGATCGCGGCACCAGGCGTCGTTTGTCGGATGGTTGTAGAATGTCACCCGCGTCAGGTCGGCACCGGCCTTGGCGCAAAGGCCCCTGGCCCGGGCCTGCAGCGGCGTGGCGGCGTTGATCCGCACCGCCTGGAAGCGGCTGATCTGCGCGACAATTTCCGCAAAGGCATACGGCACGGGCCGGAACTGGCCCGGCCAGGAGGCGCGGTTGCGGGGCCAGGAAAGCCAGACGGCCTCCTGCGGCTCCCACTCGGCCGGCATACGAAAACCGAGGGCGGCGGGCGTTTTCGCTGCGGCCATGATCAGTCGCGAAAACGCTTGGTCAGGTCGCCATACGCATCGATCCGCCGGTCGCGCAGGAACGGCCAGTGCGTGCGGGTGACGTCCACCTTCTCCATGTCCACGGGCACGAGGAGGATTTCCTCCCGGTCCACGCTGGCCTTGGCGAGAATCTGGCCGCTGGTGCCGGCCACGAAGCTCTGGCCCCAAAACTCAATGCCGTCGCCGCCCTCGGGTGTCTCGACGCCGATCCGGTTGACGGCCGCGACGTAGCAGCCGTTGGCCACGGCATGCGACCGCTGGATGGTTTCCCAGGCGCCGTGCTGGTTTGCCCCGTATTCCTGCTTTTCGCTCGGGTGCCAGCCGATCGCGGTGGGATAGAACAGGATCTCCGCCCCTTGCAGCGCCGTCAGCCGCGCGCCCTCGGGATACCATTGATCCCAGCAGATGAGCACGCCGATCTTGCCGTATTTGGTCTGCCAGGCCCGGAATCCGGTATCGCCGGGGGTGAAATAGAACTTCTCGTAGTAAAGCGGATCGTCCGGGATGTGCATCTTCCGGTAGATGCCGAGCAGCGAGCCGTCGGCGTCGATGATGACGGCAGTGTTGTGGTAAAGCCCGGAGGCCCGCTTTTCGAAGAGCGAGGCGATGATCACGACCTTGTGCTTCTTCGCGATTTTCTGGAAGGCCGCGGTGCTGGGTCCGGGGATGGGCTCGGCCAGTTTGAAATAGTCGTGGTTCTCCGCCTGACAGAAATACTGCGAGCGGAAGAGCTCCTGCGTGCAGATGATCTTCGCGCCGCGCTTCGCGGCCTGCTCGGTGAGCGCGAGGGTTTTCTTGAGGTTGGCCGCGGGACTGGCGGCGCAGGCGTGCTGGAGGAGGCCGAGGGTGACGGTGCGCATGGGCAAAGTATGGGTTAAAACACGACCTTGTTGAGCGGATATTCGACGATGCCTTCCGCGCCGAGCTCCTTAAGCCGGGGAATGATTTCGCGGACCACCTTTTCATCAATCACGGTTTCAAGCGCGATCCACTCCGGACTGCTGAGCTGGGAAATGGTGGGGTTGCGCAGCGCCGGCAACGCCTGGGACACCCGCTCCAGCGCGGATTTGCGGAGATTCATCTTGAGGCCGACCTTGCTTTCCGCTTCCAGCGCCCCCTGCAGGAGCAGGGCGATGGTCTCGATCTTGCGGCGCTTCGCCGGGTTCTTCCAGCTCGCCTTGTTCGCGATCAGCTTGGTGTTGGTCTCAAGCAGCGTGTCGATGATGCGCAGTTTGTTGGCCCGGATCGAATTGCCCGTCTCGGTGATGTCCACGATCGCATCCACGAGGTCCGGCACTTTCACCTCGGTCGCGCCCCACGAAAACTCCACCTCGGCCTTGATCCGCTTGCGCTTGAAATAGCGCCGCACCGTGCCCACCAGCTCGGTGGCCACCCGCTTGCCGGCCAGTTGCTCCGGCTTGGTGATGCCGGAATCCTCCGGCACGCACAGCACCCAGCGCGATTTTTGCACCGAAGCGCGGCTGTAGATGAGGTCGCACACCTCGACGACATCCGACTCGTTCTCCAGGATCCAGTCGTGCCCGGTCAGCCCGCAGTCAAAGAAGCCATGCTCCACGTAGCGGCTGACCTCTTGGGCGCGCACAAAACGCCCGTCCAACTCCGGATCGTCGATCGCCGGCTTGTAGGAACGTGAACTGGTCGTGATTCTCCAGCCTGCCTTGGCAAACAGGGACTTGGTGGACTCCTCGAGGCTGCCTTTCGGCAGTCCGAGCATCAGTATGGGCTTGCGGTCGGACACGCGGCCAAGGGACACGCCGCCCCATCTTGCTTCAAGTAAATTCTCGGAGCGCGCGCCGCACGCCTGGCAGCCGGAATCTTCTGCGAGGCGACTTCACGGGTGACGGAAGTAGGCTTTGACAATCACAACCCTGAACCTAGGGAATGGACCCCATCAGCTCATGCGCGCCGAACCCAAGCCATTGATTCTGGTAGTCGAGGACGAGGACGAACTGGCCAAGCTCATTGCCCGTCACCTCGAGGATGCCGGCATGCAAACCCAAGTTTACCACCGTGGGGCCCACGCGGCAAAGTTCCTGCGCAAGAACTTCGCCAACCTGATGCTGCTCGACATCAGCCTGCCCGACCAGTCCGGCTTTGCCCTGCTCGAGGAGCTCAAGGCCGACGATATCGTCGTGCCCACGATTTTCCTGACCGGCAATGACGCGGAGGCCAGCAAGGTCCGGGCCTTGGAGATGGGCGGCGACGACTACATCACCAAGCCGTTCAGCTTTCCCGAACTCATCGCCCGCATCCGCGCCGTCCTGCGCCGGGCTGAGTCCTCGGCCGACCTCAACCTCACCAAAAATGTCCGGGTTTCGGACACTCCGTTCGAGTTTTGCGGCGCCCGCATCAATCCCGTCCGGCTGGAGATCACCTTTCCGCAGGGCGTGGCCGGAGTCATCGGCCGCAAGGAACTCGGCATCCTTTCCTACCTCAACGACAACCAGGGCGTGGTCATCACGCGCAAAGCGCTCATTCACGCCGTCTGGGGCATCCATGCCGATGTGCGCAGCCGCTCCCTCGACCAATACATCGTCAAGGTGCGCGAGCTTTACAAGAGCCACGGGCTCAACCTCGACGCCTTCCGCACCGTCCACGGCATCGGCTACATCTTCGACCCCAAAGGCGTGTCGGCCGAGGGCCGGTAGTAATCAGCGTCAGAACAGCTCCGCCTGCACGTAGCGCGTGCGGGCCTCGGCGAGGGTGCCCTTCATCTCGAAGGATTCCAGCAGGCGCAGCAACTCGCCCACCTGCGGCGGCGTCTTCTCCGCGGCCACGGTCGGCAGGCCAAGATTGAGCGTGGTGAGCTTCAGGTTGAGCCGGATGCGGTCCGCCGCCGCGGCCACGACTTCCCGGAAACGTTCGGGCTTCAGCTCCGCCGCATGGGTAAGCACACCCTCCAAGTTGCCCCACTCTGCCAGCCATTTGGCCGCGGTTTTTGGGCCCACGCCGTCGATGCCGGGGATATTGTCCGACGTGTCGCCCACGAGCGCGAGATAATCGGCAATCTGCGCCGGCGGCACGCCGTATTTGTCCAGCACGCCGGCGGCATCCAGCAGCCGCCAGCCAAGCTTCGGGTTGGCGGATGGCGGCGGCAGCATGATCTTGATCCGCTCGCCCACGATCTGCGCAAAATCCTTGTCGCTGCTCACGATGATCGCCTCGTGCCCGGCCCGCGCCAACGCCACCGCCTGGGCCGCCAGCAGGTCGTCGCTCTCGACTCCCTCCAGCTCAATGCCGACCAACCCCATCGCGCGGGTCAGTTGCTTCAGCGGCTCAATCTGTTTTTCCAACGCCTCCGGCATTTCGGCCCGCTGCGCCTTGTATGCCGGATGCAGGGCCAGCCGGTCCTGCGAGCCGCCGAGATCGAAGAAAACCAGCGTCGCCTCGGGCTTTTCCTGGTCGGCCAGCTTCCACAGCGATTTCACCCAGCCATGGAGTGCCCCGGTGGGAAAGCCGTCGCTGCGCGTGAGCTCGGGCAGCGCATAAAAACAGCGGTAGGCGAGATTGAAACCATCAACGAGGAGCCACTTTGCCATGGAACGGCGAGCGAATCGCCGGCGGCGCCGGTCGCAAACCCTAAATCCGTCCGCCTTCCTAACGGCTCCGCGGCTCGATGCCGGCCGGCGTCACGATCACCGGGTCGCGAAACAGCGCGCTCGGGCCGACATTCTCCAGCGACTGCTTCTTTGGCGAGCCGCCGGGGCTCATCAGGTTTGCCGTCACGAAAATGAGCAGGTTGCGCTTCTGCGTGCTCTCGCCCTTCGCCCGGAACATCCGGCCCAGCAAGGGCAGGTCGCCCAGCACCGGGACCTTGTCGTTCACTTTCTTCACTTCCTCCCGCGTCAAGCCGCCCATGATGAGCGTCGCGCCGTCCCAAATCGTCACCTTGGTGGAGATGTCGCGCACCGAGAAGATCGGCTGATAAAATCCCGACGGCACCGTCACCGTCGTGCTGCCGGAAACCGCGACGCTCGGGCCGCCGTATTCCACGAAACCGTCGAACTCCGTCACCCGTGGATTGAGGTCCAGGCTGATGCTGTAGTCATCCTCCTCGACCGTCGGGGTGACCTTCAGTTCCACGCCGACATTGCGGGTGGTGAATTCCTGCGGCGTGCCGGCCGTGATCGTGACACCCGCGGAGCCGCCGCCGCTGGCGCTGCCGGTGCCGACCTGGCTCTGCGTCTGGCCGAAGCTCTGCGGATACCGCAGCTCCTGCGCCACGGTCATCGTCGCCGGATTTCCCGACAGCACGGTCACCTTGGGCGCGCTCAGGAGATCGGTGCCCTGCTTTTGCGCCAACGCCCGCACAATCGCGTTCACGTCAAACTCGCCGATCACCCCCATGATGTTGGCCAGGGCATTCGCACCCACACCGAGGTAGGTGGAGCCCGGCAACTGCGGCGCATTGTTGATGATCGGGATATTCAGCTCGGGATTCACGACGACCTCACCGTCGGAATTGACCGTGATGCTCTCGGGCCGGACGATCCGTCCCTGCTGACTGGAAACCGTATTCGTGAAAGCCGCCGCCAGCGAACGGTTGCTGGTCAGGTAAGTGGCCCGGGCGCCGGCGTTTTGCTGCGCGGCCCGCGTCGCCGCGCTCCAACTGATGCCCAACTCCTCCAGCGCACCTTCCTGCACTTCCATGAACTTAGCCTCGATCTCCACCTGGCGGATATCGTTGTAGCGGTTCAAAATATTGCGGATGCGCTCCAGGTTGCGGGCGCTCTGCGTCACGATGATCGCGGAGCCGTCGTAGGCGAGGCTGCTGCCGGTTACCGTTTCGAAATTCACGCCGGCCTGCTGGAGAAATCCCCGCATGGCCTGCGCCTCGCTGCCGGCCGGCGGATCATTGCTCGCGCCGGCGGATGAAAACGGATCCACCGGCCGGGCCGCAGGCGCACCGCCCAATCCCGTCATCCGCAAAACCGTCGCGCGCGAAACCGGGAAAAACGCCGTCTCCAACGCCGAAGCTTCGCCGCCCGGCCGCACCACCACCGCATCCGCCTGCACTTCGTATTGATAGCCCACGGATTCGGTCACGAAATCCAGCACACGCTTCAGGTTCGTGTTGCGCAGGGTGAGCGTGACCGTCGGCCGCTTGTCGGCGGGGTCCAGCAGCACGATGTTGACGCCGCGCGGGGCGGCGGCGGTTGCATCAAATTCTTCCGCCGCGGCGCTCAGCGCCGAGACCACCCGCCCGATTTCCATGCGCGTGAAGCTCACATTCGGCAGGATGATCTCCTCCAGTTTTCGCGCCAGCGGCGCACCGGCATGCGCTCCGGCAGCGCTCGGCAACCGCTCTTGGAACACCTCCGGCCGCTGCCAACTGCGGTCCACTTCCGCCAGCAACTGTCCCCGGGTCTGCATGCGTTGAGCGCCCGGGGTGCGGGCTTTCTCCGCCTCCATGCGGGCGAGGAATCGCGCCGCCTCCTGGTGGTCGGGTTGCCGGTCAAGCACCTGCCGAAAACTGGCTTCCGCCGCCACCCGGTCACCGGCCAAATACTGGCTGCGCCCGCGCTCGACCAATCGTGCCAGTGTCGGCTCAGCCGCCGGCGGCACGGGCAAATGCACATTTGCGACCGCTTGTTCGTGCTGCGCCTGCTCACGGCGAAGTTCTTCGATCAATCCCTGCGTCAGCGGGTTCATGGGCAGGTCCGCAACCGCCGCAGCCAGCACCGCCGCCGCTTCACGCCGGCGACCGTCGCGCGCGAGCTGCCGGGCTTCCTGTTGCCGGTCCATCGCGGCAGTCATCAGGCGCCGCAGCCGATCACCTTCCTCGCGGGCAATCGCTTCAGCGTCGGCGTCCACGATTTCCAGATTCAGTCCCGCCGGCATCGCGGTCGGCGCCCCGGCCGTTTCCTCCAGCAGCCGCCGCACCACGGGGTCGCCGGGTGAAAGGCGGTTCAATTCTTCGAGATGCGCCCGGGCCGTCTGGCTGTCACCCGCATCCCGGGCGCGCAGCGCCTCCGCCATCAGGCGGATTTTTGTCTCCGTGTTGCTCTGCGCGACTAAAGGCCGCCAGCCCGTGAGCGACAGGCCCAGCAGCAACACCAGCAGGAAAGGCCACGATTTTTTGCCGACGGGATTCATGTCGTTCGGTTCAGGAGCTACGGAGCAGGCGTCGCGATCTCCGGCTCAAGGGTTAATCGGGCCGGCGGAGATGAATCGGACGTCACCTTTGTAAGGTCCACGGCGGGGGGAGCGAGCCGGATTTTTTCCAACCGGTAATGTTGCTCGCCCAAGGTCAGCTCCTGTCCCTCGGCGAGCCTGTATTCCCGTCCCGCATGGTCGCGGAGCCGCGCTTGCCACCGCACGCCCCACGCCGGCCGTCCTTCGTGCAGGACGGTCTCCCGGCCGGTCCGCTGGTCGCGCACCACCGCCTCGGCCACGCGCTCGTTGACCGCCATGCTCTCGGGAAGATTCACGCTCTGGCGCTCCACCGCGAAACGAATGATCCGCAAGCCGAGTTGCGGAATGTCGCGCCCGGCGCCGGCCAGCAGCGTCTCGCCGCTTTCGAGATTTTCGAAGACACCCAGAAATCCGCCCTCCCCGCCCACATATCCCGTCAGCCGCAGTGGAAATTCTTCCCGTCCGACCGCCAACAACACCAAGCCGGCAGTGGCCACCTGGTCGGCAACCGCCTCGACCCTTTGCTCTTCGGCCACCGTGAATTTTTTCGTCACGGGGTCGTAATAAATTTCCGGCGGCGTGAAGACCTCGTATTTCCAGCCGGGGCCTTTTGCTTGCGTCCGCGGCGCCGGCCACTCCCCGGCCCTGAGTTCACTCGATGCCGGCAACACCGGTTCCGTGACCCTCGGTATCGCCGCGACGCTCACGGTGCGAGCATGGCCGCCATCAAGCTGGCGCACCACCGAAATCCCCAATCCGGCCAGGGCCGCGACAAAGAAAAGCTGCGCGATGGAAAATTTCATTTTCCGTCCTCCGCTCCGGTGCCATTTACCATCGCGTGCTCCACCGTGACCGTGAATTTGCTTTGCCGTGCGCCCAAGACCGACGTGGGCGCGACGTCGGCCGATGATGGCGTCCACCCGCCGGCCCCCGGTTTCATCACCGGTGACGGCTCGGCCAGCGGTTCCACTTCGACCAGCCGGACGCTGAGCGGCTGGTCCAGCACCGCCAGCCGGCTCAGAAATGACCGCAGCACCCGGGTGTCACCCGTGAAAACGATCCGGTAGGCCTGCGCCCACACCGCGGGATCGCGGCGCAGCGACCAGCGTGAATCCACCGTGAAAAAGTCCGCCGCAACGCCGGTCTGCGCCCGGCCAACGCGCTCCGCCTCCGGCTGCTCCCTTTGCACCGCCAGCAGGCTCGCCGGACTTGCCTCACAAAGCGTTTCGACCAGCCGTTGGACGACCATTTGTTGCCGGTGCACTATCTCGATCAGACGTTCTTCCGGCCCGGTCTGGCGATAACTGGAAAAACCGAAATACTCGTCCGCCTGCAGCCTGACCCCGGCCGCTTCCGCCGTCTTGCGCAGGGATTCGATCATCGCCGCCAATTCAAAAAATGCCGCCGCCCGGTCCGGCGGCAGCGGCCCCGCCTCGGCCTCCGGTCCGTGCCACTGCGCGGCGAGTGTCGCCAACTGCCGTGCGGCCGCGGCCTGCTTCGCTTGCAACCGGGCGGAGGCATCCTCGGTGGCCGCCGCTTCACCTTCCGTCAGCATCCGCCATTCGTGGCGCTTGCTCGCCAGTTGTCGCTCGGCGCTCGCGGCCGCCTCGATCGTCCGCAGCGTCCACCACAAGCCGGCGCCAAACAGGAGCGCCATGCCGCCCATGAGGAGGAGAAACCGCGGATGCTGTGGCCGGAGATTCATATCGCGGCTCAGAGCGGCTCGGCCGGCTCCAGCAAAAGGGTGACATCGAAACGCAGGATGCCCGGCTGGGTGGCATCGAAACGCTCATCCTCGACCGCGGCGACAAACCGGCTCTCGCGGATTTTCGCCAGCAACCGGCGCACCCGGACGTTCGCCTCCGGACTTACTTTCGCGAGCGGATTGCGCGTATCCAACAAGCGTCCGCTGATTGCCAGCCGCAACGGCGCATCCGGCGCGCCCGCCATCATGCTCACCGGTGGCAACGGCTCCAGTTGCAGCCGGTCAAGCCACACGTCCTCAACAGCAAAGAGTGCCGACTGCAGCTCGGCAAAAAAATCCAGCCAGACTGACTTCGCCCGCACGAGCCGGCCCAGTCGCGCACCTTGTTCCTGCACGCGTTCCAGTTCGGCCAGGATCTGCGCATTCGCGGCCGCCTGCGCCCGCAGTGGTTGCATCGCCCGTTCCAGCCGGTCGGCTTCCTGTTTGGCCGCGTGGCGGCGTCCCGCCGCTTCCCACAGCGGCGGAACCAACGCGAGGAGCAACAGCGCCGCGCCAGCCAGCCACCACCCTTGCGCGCGGCGCAAGGCCCCGGCCTCGCTCCACTCCGGCGGCAGCAGATTCGGCGTGCGTCCTTCCGTCCGGGTCGCGCCGGCTGCCAGACCCACGAGCACCGGCAGATAAACGCCCGCCTTGTCCGCTCCGTCCGCTTTTGCCGTCGCCGCCAATTGCACGCCGGGCGGCAGTCCCAAGAGGTCAACCGTCAGTCCGAGTTTGTCGCGCAATGCTGCGCTCAACCCCGGGGTCTGGGCCCCGCCGCCTGTGAGTTGCACCACCGCCGGCCGCACCGCCCCCGGTTGCTGCGCATGGGCCGCCAGCGCCCGCGCGACTTCCAGGCCCATCCGCAGATTGAAATTGGCGGTGGCACGCTCCACCGCGTCCCGCACCGGCAAGTCCACTGCCACGCCCGTCTCGCCGCCAAATACCTCGCGCTTTGCCGCTTCCGCCGCCACCGGACCGATCCTTTGTTCATCCGCCACCGCATGGGTTATCGCCTGGGCCCCGAGTGTCAGCGTCCGCAGATAAAAACGCCCGCCGGTGACAAACAGCAGTTGGGTCGAGCGTGCGCCGATGTCCACCCACAGCGTGTCCGCCGGACCATGCCCGGTGCCCAGCCACCTCGCCTCCAGCAACGCCAGCCCCGCCGGCAGCACCTGCACCGGGCGAAAACCCGCCGCGCTCACCACCCGGCAAAGCGCGGTCAGCTCGGCCGTCTTCACCGCCGCCAGCATGAAATCGAAGTCCATGCCGTCATCCGCCACTTCCACCCAGTCCCACACCACTTCCCCCGGCGCATAGGGAATGTGCTGCGCCGCCTCGAACCGGATCACTTCCTCGCGGCGCCGCGGCTCCACCGCCGGGCTCCGGGCAAAGCGCAGCAAGGCCAGATGCGGCGGGATCGCCAGCCGGCACTCGCCGCGCAGCCGCTCGCGCCTGGCGAGGGTGGCGAGCGCCCGACCGGTTTCTTGCACCCAATCTTCCTCCACCGCCGACTCCGCACCGTGAATTTCCAGGGCAAAACGCTCAAGGGTCAGGCGGCCGGCACGGTCCGTGGCCAGCACCGCCGCGGAGACATGACTGGCTCCGCAATCAAGCACGATCACACGCGAAGGGCGACGCATGGGCACGCCGCAAGGCCATTTCACTTGCGCGGGTCCCGCAAGTGCAAACGCGGTCAGCCGCCGAACCGCAGCCAGCCCCACTGCGCCAGATGCAGCACCCCGCATGTGGCCAGCGCCGCCGCCACGTCATCCGCCACCACGCCCCAACCCGCCGGCAGTTCCTGCAGCCGGGCGATGCCCAGCGGCTTCACGATGTCAAAAAAGCGAAACAGCGCGAAACCCGCCATGAACACCGCCCACGCCGGCGCCGGTCCCACCAGCAGCGGCCAGCCGAGAAAGCAGAGCGGCATCGCCACAAACTCGTCGAGGATGACCTCGCCCGGATCGCGCCGACCGAGCCGAAACTCCGCCTCCCCGCAGATCGCCACCGCCACGTAGATGCCAATGGCGCTCAGCAGCAAAGCTCCCAGCCAGCCGAGCGGGTAAAAAACGACGGTGAAATACAGCAGCCCCGCCACCGATCCCCACGTGCCCGGCGCGCGCAGCTTCCGGCCCAGCGGCCCGAGCGTGGCGCAGCCCAGCACCGTGGCGGTGGGCAAAAAACGCGGCCAGACCGGTTGCACCAGACGCATCGTTCAATCCTTCACCACGTGGCCGTGCTTGCGAAAATAGCTCCAGCCCGAGGTCATTGTCAGCACGACCGAAAGCACAAAAAAGGTCAGGCCGATCCAATAAACCCAAGTCACCTGCCAGCGCGCCTCGCCGCTGAACAGGCTGCCGAAATCGTTCGCGAGCATCTTGGTGCCGAGCAGCCAGCCGATGGCGTTGAGCTGCAGGAAGGTTTTGAACTTCCCGCCCGCGTCGGCTTCCACCACGACGCCCTTGCTCGCCGCCACCATCCGCAGGCCCGAGATCATGAATTCGCGGCCGATCACGCACAACACGAGGAGCATCGCGGTCGTTCGGTAGCCCGGAAAATAGCCGCCATTCACCAGCGCCACCATCAGGCCGACGACCATCACCTTGTCGATCACCGCGTCCATGAACCGCCCAAAGGTGGAGACCTGCCCGCTCTCCCGCGCCAGCTTGCCGTCGAGCCAGTCCGAGAGCGCCGCCGCGATGTAGAGCCAGAACGCGATCGTCGCCGCCCACTGAAAATCCGCATACATCAGCGCCACGATGGCAAACATCGCGGGCAGCCGGGAGAGCGTCAGGATGTTGGGGAGGTTGAGGCGCACGGTTCAGCGCGCTAAAACACAGTCCACCCGTCCAAAGGCAACAACAGAGACGGCGCGCGGTGCCAAATCGAAGACCGCAACCCGCCGCGACGGTGAACGGGGCGGCTTGCGGCTTACTTCTCTCCGGCAGGCGCTTGACCGCACCCGCGGTCCGCCGCGGAGCACTCCGCGCAAAGAGCCGCTCTTCCATGTGCCCCACCGCGCCTCCATGCCGGACCATGCCACCTCGCGCGGCAAAACCCGCGACCGGTGGGCTCCGGCTTTGCCGGCACTTCATGAAGCATCCCCTGAAAGCGGAGGTCTGCGTGAATCTCAGCGGCCGGCCGGGCAATCAAACGTTCCGGCATGCGACCGGCCTGGCTCTTGCGTGGTTGCCACGCCTTCATTTCTCGGCCAAAACAAAAACCACATGCCAACGGCTGCAAAAATACACCTCGGCAAGCGTCAGCCAGCCAAGCCCGCCGCAAAGCGCCCCTCAAACCGCGTGCTCAAAAGACATTTAAACCCACGCCCGCAGTCATGCTTCGCCAGATCACCACGTGCTTGTCGATCTTTCACCCATCAACCCTATCGCCTAACGGCCCCATCGGATTCGCGCCCAACTCGACATGGGCACGGGCGCCTACCTCAGCAAGCATGTGGGGCTGGCCAGAAGAAAGGTAAAAGGTAAAGCATGACACCTTTTGCTAACCCTTCTGGCCGAATTATAGTAATTTGATATCAATCAACCCTATGCAGCCTCCTCGGGGCTCCACGTCCATGATAATTATCAAAATCACATTTAAAGTAATATTGTTCTTTATAGTAATACTTTTAGCGCATGGCTGCGCAAGTTTGGGTGCACGGCAGGTAATCCTGGTTGGCAACAATGACGCCCTTGCTTTGGCTGTCGAAAACCTTGGTCAGAAACAGCTCGATTCACTCAGCAATATTTCATTAACGTTTGATAAATTCGGAACCGTCCCCGCGGTCTACCGAAGAGAAAGAAGCCCGGAGACAATTTTTGATGTCAATGTCGATCGATTTTTGGAGAAACTTTCTAAGCTCAAGGTAACGCCACCCGAAATTATTCCAGAATTTAAAGTCCATATCGATGGCATTGGTATAAGCTATTTTATTGCAGCAGATACAGGTGCTAGTAGACCTCAATTTCAAGTTGAACTATCATGTCGTATTGATGGCATCTCAAGCAATACACAAGGTATGGTTACGTCAGGCAGGTCGTATGTTGTGTGGTTCTCTCCCGCTAATCACCTCGGAGTCCAGTTATATTGCTCTGAAACATTGTATCGTGCACTCATCTTAACGATCTTGAAGGCCACCGATATGATTACAGATGAAGAACTGCTATATTATTCAAGATACCGTGGTAATTAAAATGCGTGGACGAACAAAAGGGCACGAACAAAAGGGGTCAGCAACGGTCTTTCAGGCGAGCGTAAATTGAGGATTTTTTAGGAGTTGGTTTAGGAGGACGACGAGTTTGCGCATGATGGCGGTTAACGCGACTTTCTTGGGTTTGCCGGCGGCGACCAGGCGCTGGTAAAACGCCTTGAGGATGGGATTAAACCGCGTCGCAACCGTGGCAGCCATGTAGAGCACCCGGCGGACTTTGATGCGACCGCCGCGGATCGTTCGTCGCCCGCGATGGGTGCCGCTGTCCCGGTTGAAGGGTGCCAATCCGGCTAGCGCGCCGGCTTCGTTGCGGGTCAACTGACCGAGTTCGGGCAGTTCAGCCAGCAAGGTCGAGGCGGCGAGCGGAGGGGGTCAGGTAACATGAGAGGCAGCTAAGGAAAGCGGCCTCTCATGTTACCTGACCCCATATGAATAGGCCTACGAGGTGACCGATGTCACGGGCACACGCACAGGAGCGGATGGGGTTCGGTTGGTTGCAGTGGCCCGGCTCATCGCAGGCGAGAAGCGCAGTCGCGTCGCTACGTGATTGATGCAAAAAGACGTTCGCCAGCCGGGATTGAACCGCATTTGCTCAGTTCATCTCCATGCGCCACTGCATCTATCCCGGCACTTTCGACCCCATCACCCACGGCCACCTCGACGTGCTCGGCCGCGCGGCCAAACTCTTTGATCGCGTGACGGTCGCCATCGCCGACAACCCCGGCAAGGCCCCCCTCTTCACGGTCGAGCAGCGGCTCGCCATGGTCCGGCCCAATGTCACCCAATTCGGCAATGTCACGGTCACCAGCTTCAACGGTCTCCTGGTCGATTTTGCGGTCGCGCAGCAGGCGCAGGCCATCATCCGCGGGCTGCGCGCCCTCTCCGACTTCGAGTTCGAGTTCAACATGGCCCTGATGAACCGGCACCTGAAGCCGGAACTGGAAACCATCTTCGTGATGCCCAACGAGCAGTTCAGCTACACCAGCTCCACGCTCGTCAAGCAGGTCGCCAAGTATGGCGGTGACATCGCCCACTTCGTGCCCGCCAACGTCGCCGCCGCGCTCCGCGCCGCCCAGCACGGCTGAGCCGTCGCCGGACTGACCGGCGACAATTTTGTTGTCACCCGGTTGCCCTCCGCGGCGTCTTCTCCACTGTCATCGTCGGTCGCGTCCACCTTTCCCCCTTTTTCCGCCCATCTCCCATGCCCAAGCCCAGCCGCCTCCGAGGCCCGCTCTTTGTCCTGATCCTGATCGCTGCCGCCACCGGCGGCTGGTTTTATTACCAGCGCGGCAACGCGCCCAAGCCCGTCTTCACGACGGCCACCGTCAGCCGCGGCACGATCTCGCAGGTCGTCACCGCCAGCGGCACGCTGCAGCCCGTGACCTCTGTCGAGGTCGGCAGCCAGATCTCCGGCCTCGTGACCGAGGTGCTGGCCGACTACAATTCCCCGGTGAAAACCGGCCAGCTCATCGCCCGGATCGACGCGTCCAGCTATGAGCAGCGCCTCCGGCAGGCCGAGGCCGACCTCGCCTCCGCGCAGGCCAACCACGCACTCGTGCGGCTCAACACCGAGCGCACCCGCGCGCTGCGCCAGAGCAATCTCGTTTCCCAGCAGGAACTCGACCAGGCCAACGCCCAGCTCGCCCAGGCCGACGCCAACCTGCTCACCCGCGAGGCCGCCGTCGAAAACGCGCGGGTGGACCTCGCCCGCTGCTCCATCTTCTCCCCCATCGACGGCATCGTCATCGACCGGCAGGTGGACGTGGGCAAGACCGTGGCCGCCAGCTTCAACGCCCCGGTGCTCTTCATCATCGCGAACGATCTCGCCAACATGCAGATCAACGCCGCCATCTCCGAAGCCGACATCGGCAGCGTCGAGACCGGCATGGCCGTGAATTTCACCGTGGATGCCTTCCCCGGCCGCATGTTCCGCGGNNAACGTCGTGACCTACCAAACCATCATCGCCGTGCGCAACGAGGACCTCCGCCTCAAGCCCGGCATGACGGCCAATGTCTCCATTGTCATCGCCCAGCGCGAGAACACTGTCCGCATCCCGAATGCCGCGCTGCGCGCCCGCATCCCGGAATCGCTGCTCCCGCCCCCGCCCGCCCCGGTCGCCGGCACCGCTGCTCCGGCTCCCGCCGCCCC
>DDSZ01000019.1 GCA_002344205.1 Opitutaceae bacterium UBA2377 | reverse complement strand
CGGCCTCGCCGAGACCCACCAGACGCTCGTCCTGAACAACCTTCGTTCGCGGATCGCAGTCGAGACCGACGGCCAGCTCAAGACCGGCCGCGATGTCGTCATCGCCGCGCTGCTCGGCGCCGAGGAGTTCGGCTTCGCCACCGCGCCGCTCGTCGCCACCGGCTGCATCATGATGCGTGTTTGCCACCTGAATACGTGTCCCGCCGGCGTCGCCACGCAGGACCCGCAGCTGCGCGCGCGGTTCGCCGGCAAGCCGGAGCACGTGGTCAACTTCATGAAGTTCATCGCGGAGGACATCCGCGAGATCATGGCCTCGCTCGGCTTCCGCACGATCGAGGAGATGATCGGCCGCACCGACCGGCTCGAGGCGCGGCGCGCCGTGGAGCACTGGAAGGCGCGGGGCCTCGATTTCTCCAACATCCTCTACCAGCCGGATGTCGGCCCCGAGGTCGGCCGGTTCTGCCAGCTTAAGCAGGACCACGGCATCGACCGCTCGCTCGACGTCACCCAGCTCCTTGAGCTCTGCAAGCCCGCCCTGGAGCGCGGCGAGAAGGTCATCGCCGAGCTGCCGGTGCGCAACGTCAACCGCGTGGTCGGCACGATCACCTCCGGAGAAATCACGAAGAAGTACGGTGCCAAGGGCCTTCCCGAGGACACGATCCGCCTCAAGTTCACCGGCTCGGCCGGGCAGAGCTTCGGGGCCTTCGTCACCCGCGGCATGACGCTCGCGATCGAAGGCGACGCGAACGACTACTTCGGCAAGGGCCTCTCCGGCGGCAAGCTCATCGTCTATCCGTCGCCGAAGGCCACGTTCAAGGCCGAGGAGAACATGATCATCGGCAACGTCGCCTTCTACGGCGCCAGTGCCGGGGAGGCGTACATCCGCGGCATGGCCGGCGAGCGCTTCGCCGTCCGCAACTCGGGCGTCACCGTCGTGGTCGAGGGCATCGGCGACAACGGCTGCGAGTACATGACCGGCGGCAACGTCGTCGTGCTCGGCCGCGCCGGCCGCAACTTCGGCGCCGGCATGTCGGGCGGCATCGGCTACGTGCTCGACGAGGCCGGCGATTTCGCGAAGCGCGTCAACCAGCAGATGGTTTCCATCGAGAAGCTCGAATCCCCGCGCGAGATCGCCGCGGTTCGCGCGATGATCCAGAAGCACCTCGACTACACCAAGAGCGAGCGCGCCCGGGCGATTCTCGCCGATTGGGACGCGTTCGTGCCGAAGTTCGTCAAGGTGATGCCCAAGGACTACAAGCGCATGCTCGCCTGCATCGAGCGCGCCCAGGCCCAGGGCCTCACCGGCGACGAGGCGATCATGTCGGCGTTCGAAGAGAACGCGCGCGACACCAGCCGCGTCGGAGGAAACTAATCACTCGAAGTAGCGAGTAGTCGGTAGCGAGTAGCGAGCATAACCAGACCTTACGCCGCCGCGTCGCCGACTTCCGACTCGCTACTCACTACTCGCTACTCGCTACTTCAACTTTTTCTTCCATGGGTAAACCAACCGGCTTCATCGAGTACCTGCGCGAACTTCCCGTCGACCGCACGCCCACCGAGCGCGTGAAGGACTGGAAGGAGTTTCACCACCACATGGAGGAGAAGAAACTCCGGACGCAGGGCGCGCGCTGCATGGACTGCGGTATCCCGTTTTGCCATACGGGCCGGCTGATCAGCGGCATGGCCAGCGGCTGCCCGATCAACAACCTCATCCCCGAGTGGAACGACCTCGTGTACCGCGGGCTGTGGAAGGAGGCGCTCGACCGCCTGCACAAGACGAACAACTTCCCCGAGTTCACCGGCCGCGTGTGCCCGGCGCCCTGCGAAGGCTCCTGCGTCCTCGGCATCAACAACCCGCCCGTCACCATCAAGAACATCGAGGCCGCCATCACCGACCGCGGCTGGGACGAAGGCTGGGTCATCCCGCAGTCGCCCAAGGTCCGCACCGGCAAAAAGGTCGCCATCATCGGCTCCGGCCCCGCCGGCCTCTCCGCCGCCGCGCAGCTCAACGCCGCCGGCCACACCGTCACCGTCTTTGAGCGCGCCGACCGCCCCGGCGGCCTCCTCATGTATGGCATCCCCAACATGAAGCTCGACAAGCAGGAGGTCGTCCTCCGCCGCATCAAGCTCATGGAGCAGGAGGGCATCAAGTTCATCTGCAACGCCAACGTCGGTGACAACGTCGAGCCCGAGATCTTCCTCAAGGAATACGACGCCACCGTCATCTGCACCGGCGCCACCCAGCCGCGCGACCTGCCCATCGAGGGCCGCAGCCTCAAGGGCGTGCACTTCGCGATGGAGTTTCTCACCGCCAACACCAAGGCCGTGCTCGCCAAACAGTCCGCCCCCATCAACGCCAAGGGCAAGGACGTCGTCGTCATCGGCGGCGGCGACACCGGCACCGACTGCGTGGGCACCTCCATGCGCCACGGCTGCAAGAGCCTCCTGCAGATCGAGATTCTCCCGAAGCCGCCGGCGGAGCGCACCGCCGACAACCCCTGGCCCGAGTGGCCCAAGGTTTACAAGCTGGACTACGGCCAGGAAGAGGCCGCGGCCAAGTTCGGCGCCGACCCCCGCATCTACGTCACCACCGTGAAGAAGTTCATCGGCGACGAGGCCGGCCACGTGAAGGAACTCGTGACCGTCGAGATCAAGTGGGAGAAGAACGACAAGGGCCAGTTCATCCCCAAGGAACAGCCCGGCACGGAAAAGACCCGTCCCGCGCAGCTCGTGCTGCTGGCGATGGGCTTCCTCGGACCGGAGCAGGCGCTCCTCAAGGACCTCAAGCTCGAGACCGACCCCCGCAGCAACATCAAGGCCGAGCACGGCAAGTTCACGACCAGTCTCCCGGGTATCTTCGCCGCCGGCGACTGCCGCCGGGGACAAAGTCTCGTGGTCTGGGCAATTAACGAGGGACGTGGTGCTGCCAGGGAGTGTGATCGGTATCTGATGGGTAGCACCGACCTTCCTTGATGGAAGCGAGTGCGCCTGTTTGCCGTAGCTTCGTTCGCCGGCGGAACCGCTGCCGATAGGGTCAACCGACCCGCGGTAGGCGGTCTCCTGATTCTTGTATTCATAGCGAAGCGCACCACGTGGAGCGCCTGGTTATGCCATCCCGGTGACGCCCTTTCAGCCCATCCCCGAAAGGGCCCGACTCCTGCTAGTATCCCGGCATGGGCTACAAGAAAATCGTCATGGAGCTGGACAAGAAGATCGCGCTGGTCGCGCACGACCACAAGAAGCGCGACCTCGTCGAGTGGACGAAGTTCAACCGCGACCTGCTTGCGCACCATCGGGTCTATGCCACCGGCACCACCGGCCTGCTGCTCGAAAAGGAACTCGGTTTCCCGATCACCAAGCTCCAGAGCGGGCCGCTCGGCGGCGACCAGCAGATCGGCGCCAAGATCGTGGACGGCGAAATCGATTTCCTCATCTTCTTCTGGGACCCGCTTGAACCCCAGCCGCACGATCCCGACGTGAAGGCGCTGCTGCGCATGGCCGTCGTCTGGAACATCCCTATCGCCTGCGACCGCGCTTCGGCCGATTTCATGATCTCATCGCCGCTGATGGACCTGCCCTATTCGCGCATCGTGCCCGACTACGACATCTACCGCACGCGTCCGATCCCAGCCTCCTCCAGCCCAGGGCTCGCGGAGAAAACGTGATCATCAAGCGTCCAGATGAAGCCGGGTTAACCACGGATGCACACGAATCGGAATCAAGTCCCCCGATCTTTCCCGCAGATCACGCGGAAAGTCGCGGATACAGAGGCCCGGTCGGGGATCGGTATCGGATTTGTCCGCGCAATCCGCGGAAAGGCCTGGTCCCTATTCGTGTCTGTTGGCGTCCATTTGTGGTTAAAAATCCGGTCCGTGATTTCCGCGGGAGGTTTAGGGATTGTCGCTAACCGGATTTGCGGCGAAATCACGGGCTCCGATGCCCTCCAAGCCCATTCCCGGTTCCAGTGGCGAGATCCTGACCTGCCTGCCCTCGGCCTATGTGCCGCATGCGGCCACCGGGCTGCTGCACCTGCCGCGGTTTCTGGCGAAATGCCGCTACGTGAAGACGCACGGCGCGCTGCCCGCGAGCTACGCCAAGAACTACAAACGCGGCATGGACCGCTTCCTCTGCCTGCACCTTGGCATCGATCCCGCGGCCGTGGAGCAGATCGTCTTTGAGTCTGCCACCGACGCCGAGGTGGACGAAAAACTCCGGGCGCTTTTCCCCGCCGACGTCCGCGCGGCCAAGTGGAACCGCGACTACGTGCAGAAGGGCATGACGCCGAGCGGCCGCGAATTTCTCCGGCAAGCGCTCACGGCGATGGGTTGTGCGGATCGCGTGGAGCAAATCGTGAGCGTCGTGGACCTGATGGAATTTGACGAAGGCCGGATCGAATAAGCTATCGGCCATGCGCAAGCGGACCGGCGCACCCGGATGCGGGTGATGATCGCCACGGAATTTTTAAGAAGCGAAAAGGCCGGGGCAGATCCGCCAAATCGAAGCAGATTTGAAATGTCCTGACCGAGACAAGCAGCGGTCCGCCCGGCCTGTCCGCCATAGCCTTGGCGACGGCGGAAGAGCGGACCCTGCCGGCGCTACCGCGCCTTCGTGTGCCGGCCGCGATATATTTGAATCCCCTCGACCACGGAATCCGGCATTTTACCTCTGAAAATCGGCGCTGGGGCGCAAAAAAGAGCCGCTCCCAAAAGGGAGCGGCTCATGATTTTTAACTGCGAAGACGCCTTACTTCTTCTTCTTGGCGGCTTTTTTCTTCGCGGGTTTCTTCTTGGCAGCTTTTTTAGCCATCGGTGTTTGCTCCGTTTTATTTTGGGTTGATTTTACTCACCACGGCTTTGGTGCCGTGCGCAAGTTACGTTCCGGTAAATCATCATTCTGGGCGCGGCGCGCAACACAAATGCGCGACAATTTTCATTTTCCGTTTTCGGCAAAAAATGCGGCGCGGGAAAATTTTTGCGCATCGCGCGCGAATTTCGCGCATGTTCACACCACCGCGCCGGGCGCTTTCGCGGGATCGCCGTGCGTCGTGAGCACGTGGCGCAGCGTCGCGAGATTCTCGCGCACGAGTTCGCCCATCGTCGCGCACGCGAGGTATTGCGGCCGCTCGTAGTGCTCCGCGAGGCTCGCGCGCAGCGCGTGCACTTTCTCCTCCGGCGCGAGCGGATCCTGCGCCATCTGCTCCAGCAGGTGGCCGAGGCGCACGGCGGCGAGCTCGGCGCGCTGGAGGATCAGCGTCTGCTCCTCACGCTGGTATTGCAGCGCCGTCTGCACGTGCAGGTGCTTCGTGCAGTAGGCGACGAGGGGCGCGTTCTCCTTGAAGAACTGCGGGAGGTAGAAGTTTTTGCGCGCGTTGTAGGACTGCTGGTCGAAATCCATCGCGCGGATGCGCACCTGCGACTCTTCGAAGTCCGGCGTGATGACGAAGACGAAATTGTAGGAGCGCATGTCGCCGAGCAGGCGCACAAAGCAGCGCTCGTTGAACTTCACCAACTCCTTGGCGACGCGGATGGGCTTTAGCTCGCGGTTGGCCAGCCAGCGCTCGATGAACACGTCGCCCGGGATGCCGGCGATGTGTTCCTCGACGAGGGTGGTGCCGTGCGTGAGGTAGTTCAGCCGGTTGGGCGAGAGCAGGTGCTCCAGCTCCAGGCCGTAGATGCGCGAGGCGTCGGCGCGCTTGAGGTAGAAGTAGTCCTGGTTGTCGTTGTAGGCGTTGACGACGCGGACGCGGAAGGGGGTGGAGTTGCCGAAGCTGCAGAAATCCACGCGGTCCACGTAGAGGTGGCGCACGACGGAGAAGTCGCCGTCCACCTTCAGGAGCGCGTAGATGCGCTTCAGGCCTTCGTAGAGGCCGGCCATCTCGTCGGCGCGGTAGATGACGGTGTCCCACAGCGTGGGCCGGCCGGCGGCGTCGGTGAGCGGGATTGCCTCCTGAAAGTCGCGCATCTGCTCGTAGGTGACGGGCAGCTCGCGCTCGCGACGGTAACGCATCAGGTAGCCGCGCAGGCCGGTGCTCACCGGCAGGCTGGGCTTTTTCGGCGTCGGCGCGGACAACAGCTCGTCGGCTTCCATGCGGGCACGCTAGGGCCCGGGCCGGGGCTGGCAACCTTTGCGATGCTCGCGCCGGCAAGGCGTATCCGCTGCGCTGCGGGACCGGCGCGTCCGCTTGCGGTTCACGCGCCGCCGCGGGCGAACCAACGGGCGACCGCGGGGGCGGGCGGGCGGACCGAACGCAACGCGCCGCCGGCGCGCAACGAATCGGTCGCCGCACAACCGGCGGCGATGCTCTCGCGGGCCGCGAGCGGCGAGGTGTCCGTGTGGCCGCCCGTGCGCACGTAACGCAGGAACTCCGCCATGATTTTCGGATCGGCGCCGCCGTGGGAACCCCGCTCGAGCGGAATGCGGTAGGTGCGGTCGCCGCGGTCTTTCCAGCTGGCCCGGCGGTTCCACAGGCGCAGGTGGGTGCCCGGTTCGCCGTTGCCGAAGTTTTCCAGCCGGCCCTCCGTGCCGATGACGGTGTAGTTGCGCCAGTAGTCCGGGGTGTAGTGGCACTGCGCGTAGGTGGCGAAGACGCCGTTATCGAGCTGCATCTGCATCGAGCTGAGATCCTCGACGTCGATGCGGTGGTTGAGCCCGCGCATTTTCGCCGGGGGGAAAAGTTTCCAGTCCATCTCCGCGGGCGTTACTTTGCGGGGGCCCTTCACGGCGGGTTTGCGGCCCGGCAGGCCGCCGTAGAGCGTCAGGCCGCCGAGGGCGTTAACCGTGCGGCTGTAACCGCCGCAGAGCCAGTGGATGACGTCGATGTCATGCGCGGCCTTCTGGAGCAGGAGACCGTTCGTGTAGCGGCGCTCGGCGTGCCAGTCGCGGAAGTAAAAGTCGCCGCCGTGGCCGACAAAGTGCCGGCACCAGCAGGCCTTCACCTCGCCGATGGCGCCACCGTCAATCAGCGCCTTCATCTTCCGCACGAAGGCCATGTGCCGCATGTTGTGGCCGACATAGAGGCGGGCGCGGTGCATTTTGGCGGCGGCGAGGATGCGGTCGCAGCCCGCGGTGGTGATCGCCATGGGCTTTTCCAGGTAGAGGGCGAGGCCGCGGGCGAGGGCGGCTAGCGCCTGTTCCTCGTGCAGAAAATCCGGCGTGCCGATGATCACGGCATCGAGGTCGCGCGCCAGCAGGGCGTGAATATCATGCGTGGTGAAGAGGTCCGCGCCGAAATCCGCGCGGTTGCGCGCGAGCGTAGCGGCACTCACGTCGCAGCAGGCCGTGATGCGGGCGCCCCGGCCGGGTTGGTGCGCGATGTGGGCGAGATGGCCGCCGCGGCCGCCGGAGCCGATGACGCCGATTTGAAGATCCGGTTTTTTCATGGGGAAAGAGATCAGGCGGGAAGCGCGGCCCGGTGTTGGCGGCGGTAGTCGAGCGGCCGCAGGCCGCGGGTGTGGGTGGCAAAGGCCGTGTAAAATGGGGCCACGGACGAAAAGCCGCTCTCCATGGCGACGTCGAGCACCTTCATGTCGGTCGTGATGAGCAGCCGCTGGGCGTGCGACACGCGCAGCCGGGTGAGATATTCCCAGACGCTGACGCCGCACTGCTGCTTGAAGACGCGCATGAGGTATTTCGGGTGGAGTTTCACGTCGTCGGCGATGGCCTGCACCGTGAGCGGATCGCGGTAGTGCCGGGCAATGAAGTGGGTGACGCGCGCGATCTGGCCGGTGCCGCCTTCGCCGGTGCCGCTCCGCGACCGCACCGGCATGCCGAGCGCCAGCCGGTGAAAGCGGGCCTCCATCTCGAGCTGCAGCACCCGCCCGCGCGCGGGATCGCCGCTGGCGGCATCGGCCAGCCAGCGTTCGAGCATCGGACGGTCGGCGGGGTCGGGCGTGCTCGCGATGATTTCGCCGCGCAGAAGCCGGTCGGAAAGGCCGTTGGGCAACTGCCACTGCAGGAACCAGCCGAGCGGGAGCGTGAGCCAGATGCCTTCGTCCCGGATGCCGGGCGCGAGTGTCTGGTGCGGCACGCCGCCCCACATCACGGTGAAGCGGCCGGCCTCAATCGGCACGACCGTGCCGCCGTGCAGGTAGGAAAAACTCCCGCGGAAGAGGTAGTTTACCTCGATGTCCGGGTGCGTGTGCGGCACGGCCATGACTCCTACCGGGGTCATCCGCCAAATGCGAAAACCGTGCGCCTGCTCGTGCCGGTCGGTAGAAGCGAGGGCGGCGGGGCGGCGGGGCATGGTTACTATCAAAGAACAAATCGGGAATAAACGGAAAGAAGTTTCTGAATAGTTCGGCTAATCTGGCGCCCATGGATCAACCCCGATTTCACAACCACCTGCCCCTACAGCCCCACGTCAACGTGCCCGACGCCCGCGTCCCTTCGGATCTCGAGGAGTATCTCTTCGACCTGAACGGCTTCGTCATCCTGCGCGGCGTGCTCTCCAAGGCGGAAGTGGCCGATGCCAACGCCCGCATCGCGCAGATCCCCCGCGCGTTGCCGCGCAGCGGCTGGCACGGCTGGGTGCAGCGCGAGGACCATCCCGAGCACCGCGGCATCAGCTACCAGCAGGTTTACGAACTGGGCGGCACGTTTGAGCGGATGATCGACCACCCGAATTACATCAACTACGTCACGCGTTTTGTCGGCGGCCACGAGACCTTCGATTACCACCACGGCCCGCTCTTCATTGACGAGAATTTCTACACCATCCGCGGGCCGGGCGAGGCCATCCCGCTGCACGCCGGCGGCCACGACCGCGCCAAACGCATGTCTTTTGGCTATCATAACGGCCGTTTTCACTGCAACCAGATCAACGTGCTCATCGCCTTCAGCGACATCGGGCCCGGCGACGGCGCGACCATGGTCATCCCCGGTTCGCACAAGTCCAACATTGTCCACCCCGAGTTCAAGAAGCCGAAGCGCTACGACGAATGGCAGGATGGCGGCGGCGGCTCGGTGGACGGCGTGGCGGGCGCCATCGAGGTGCACATGCAGGCAGGCGACGCCATCGTGTTTGTGGACGCCACTTGCCACGGTTCGGCCAAGCGCGTGAATCCCGGCGAGCGCCTGATCTCGGTCTACCGCTACGGCTCCTCGTGGAACCGCACCCGCTGGGGCTACCACGCCTCGCCGGAGCTGCTGGCCCGGGCGAATCCTTTCGCGCGGAAGATTATCAATCCGCAGGACTACGTCCGCCCGCCCGGCACCGCCGCCCGCTGGTAAGCACGGGATTAGGGTGGACGGGCACGTCCCTGTGCCCGTCTCACCCCGCCAGCAGCCGTTCGCACAGCGCGACCAAGCGCGCGCGCAACGGCTCGCCGCGCAGCGCGAACGCCCGCTGGTGCCGCTCATACTCGGCCCGGCCCTCCGCCGTCTCGATCGCGAGCGGCGGAAAACCCAGCGCCGCGAGGTCGTAGGGACTCGCCCGCATGTCCACCTCGCGGATGTCGCGGGCGAGGGCGAAGCAATCCGCGATGAGTTCGGCGGGCGAGAACGGGGCGAGTTTGAACGCCCACTTGTAGAGATCCATGTTGGCGTGCAGGCAGCCGCGCTGCTCGTGCTGCGGCACCGTGGTGCGCGTAGGCTGCAGGTTGTTGAGTGGCCGCGCCGGTGCGGTGAAGAAGCGGAACGCATCAAAGTGGGTGCACGTGATGGGCGCGGCCTCCACGATCCGGGCCAGTTCGTCGGGCGGAAAACGGAGCGGCCAGGCGTTGTGGCGCACCTCCTCCGGCGTCTGCCGGTAAACCATCGCCCATTCGTGCAGGCCGAAGCAGCCGTAGAAGGCCGGGCGCGCCTGCATCGTGGTCAGCAGGTCGCGCAGCCACGCGACGAATTCGCGGCGCGGCGGCGGCAGTGTGGAGGGGTCGAGCATGACGCCGCCGTCAACCTCGCGATATTCCGGCCAGCGCAGAAACTCCCGCGCCGCGTTGCCGGCGAGGATCACATCCGGCCCCGGATGCCAGCGCCGCAGCCATGCCGGCCGAAAGGCGTAGTAGCTGAAGAGAAAATCATAGACCGGATGCTTCTCGCCTCGCGCGGCCCGGGCCTGGTGCGGATCGGTCCATGCGCGCACCCGCGTCTCATGGGCCGCCCGGCGGGCGAGCCAGTCGGCCTCGGCGAGGAATGTGGCTGTGGGTGCTAGAACGGCCATGCGATCCGGGGGAGCAGGCAGCAAAAGCGACCAAACGTCAAAGAGCGGATACGGTTTGATTGCACCGCAGAGACGGGGCGGGCACAGAGGATCTGGGCATGCCTTTTCGATAGAATTCTCTGCGGTCGCCCTGTTGAGGGTTAATAGCTATCCGCGAGAGACTGGTGTGTGAGCGCTTTCACGATCACGGACTTCGTCACGGGCCGGGCGAACTCCACCAACACCTCTTTTTTCTCGTCCGGGTAGAGTTCGAAGTAGTTGTCGCTGCTGTGATGCGGCAGGCCGGCGAGCTCGAAGGCGAAGCGGTGCTGGAAGACCGGTGAACGGAAGGTGAGCAGCGCCTTCTGTGGCGTGAGCAGGCGGACGGTGGCGGCGGTTTGGGTTTTCGGCAGCGCGACAAAGCGCGGCGGGGTCAGCAACACCGTTTCCTCGCTCACGCGCGCGCCGTCGATTTCGAGGGCGATGCGGAGATAGACGTGGTCGCGCCCGTGGGCGGCGAGCGGTTTGGCGAGGTCGAGGGTTTGCTGGCGCACACTTTGGCCGTAGCGCAGGCGGACATTTTTTCGGCCGCCGGAGAGAACGCGGCCGTCCACGTGGAAAAGATCCCAGAGCAGCACGCCTTCGACGGGCGCGGGTGCATCATAGACCGTGTAAAGATGCACCTCGCGCACGGTGGTGCGGCGATAATTGCCGATGATGGCGGTCTCGGTGCCGGGCACGTGGGCGCTGACCAGCGCGGGCGCGAAGAAGCGCCGGGCGACGTGCTGGAGGGCCTTCCAGCGGCCGGTGTGCTCGATTGAGCTCCACGAGGCGACGGGCCAGCAGTCGTTGAGCTGCCAGTAGAGCGCGCCCATGCAGCGCGGCATGATCCGGCGGTAGTGCTCGACGCCGGTCTGCATGCAGTGCGCCTGGTTGAGCTGCGAGAGGTAGATGAGCGCCTCCTGGCTTTTCGGGAACCGGTAGAGCCGCGAGACGTAGTCGAGGATGATCTGGTTGCCGGCGGTGTTCTTCTGATGGTTCTCCATCACCGGACCGAAGACGTTGTTGTCCGCGGCCGTGCTGAACGTGGCATTGGTCGCCGGCGAGCTGTAGCTTTGCATGCCGAACTCGGAGACGAAGCGGAAGCGCCACTTCTCGTAGTCCTTCACCGGGTGGCGGGCATGCCACACGTCCCAGAAATGCGTGTCGCCGCTGATCTCGCCGAGCGGTTTCACCGTGTAGTCGTTGCTGCGGTTTTCTCCCCGGTAGGGCGAGGTCGGCCAGTAGGCCGTGACGCCGTCGTGCGCGGCCACCGCGGCGGGCAGGACCCGGTGAAAGACGGCGTCGTAGTGACGGCGCAACTTCGGGTTTTTTTTGAGCGCATCCCAGTTGAGGGTCTCGATCTCGTTGTTGCCGCACCAGAGCGCGAGGCTCGCGCGGTGGCGGATGCGCCGGATGTTGTGCTCCGCCTCGGTCTGCACACTGACGAGGAAGGCGCGGTCGCCGGGGTAGAGCGTGCAGGCGAACATGAAATCCTGCCACACGAGCAGCCCGAGCTCGTCGCACAGGTCGTAGAACTCCTCGCTCTCGTAGAGCCCGCCACCCCAGACGCGCATCATGTTCATGTTGGCGCGGACGGCGGACTGCAGGTCGCGCGCGTAGTCGGCCCGGGTGAGCCCGGCGACGAAGCTGTGCGCGGGAATCCAGTTGGCGCCCTTGGCAAAGATCGGCCGGCCGTTGACGACAAACCGGAAGGACTCGCCCCATTGGTCCTTGGAGCGGTCGAGCGCGATGGTGCGGAGGCCGATCCGGCGCGACCAGTTGCCGAACTTGCGCCCGGCGGCGTCCCGTGCCGTGACCTCCACGGTGTAGAGCGGCTGCGCGCCATGGCCGTTGGGCCACCAGAGCTGGGGATTTTCGATTTTGGATTTTAGATTTTCGATTGGGCCGCTGACCTCGGCAACGACGGCACCGTCCAAGGACAAAGTAACCCAATAGGTTGCTTTGCGATCGGGACGGGCGAGCTCGGGGGTGAAGGTCAGGGTGACGGCACCGTCGCGGGCGTGGTCCTGCGTGATGCGCACGGACTCAAGCCGGTTGCCGGTCCAGCCTTCGAGCCGAAGATCGCGCCAGATGCCGGCGGTGACGAAGCGCGGACCCCAGTCCCAGCCGAACTGGCATTGCTCCTTGCGGAACACCGAGCTGCGGCCAACGGAATCGTTGAACTCCTTCGGCTGATGCTCCGGCCGGGTTTTGGGCAGCGCCCGGCCAATGCTGGCGAAGACGATGCGCAGCTCGTTGCGGCCGCGCCGGAGCAGCGGCTTCACGTCCCACCGCCAGGTGATGAACATGTTGTCCGTGGCGGCGACCCGGCGCCCGTTGACATACACCGTCGCGAGCGTGTCGAGCCCCTCGCAGACCAGTTCCACGACCTCCTCGGCCAGCAGCGAGGCGGAAACGTTGAACGTCGCGCGATATTCCCAGTCGCGGTGCTCGATCCACTGCAGGTCGAGCTCGTTGGTGCCGAAGAACGGATCGGGAATCAGCCCGGAACTCCGCAGGTCGCGGTGCACGCAGCCCGGGACGGCGGCGTCATGCCAGGGGGATTTTTTGGTGGCATCGCGGAATTTCCAAGACGCCAGGGCCAGGGGCAGAGTTAGCATTGGTGATTCAAAGTCGTGTGAGCAGGCGGCGGACGCCTTCGATGGGGGGATCAGTGAGGAAGCGAAATTCCACTGGCCAGGGCGGCGAGGCGGCGAGGGCGCGCAGGGTGATGGCGGACACCTCGTGGTTGAGAATGGCACCGCTCACGCCGCAGACGACCGGCGTTTCGCCGAACAGCCGTGTGGTGACGCTACGGGCGAGGGAGACGAAATCGGTGAGCGTTCCGGCCAGGGCGGTCTGCGCCGGGGCGTTGCCGGCCCGCGCGAGGTCGAGCACCGCCGGCGCGAAGGCGGCGAGGCGGGCGTTGGCGTCCTCGGTCGTGTAGAAATAACGCGAGTTGGCGGCGTAGTCCGCGATGCCGGTATGCCGGACGACCGCATCGGCCAGCGCGGTGCGCGGCGCCCAGCCCTGCAGTTCCAACAGCCCCGCGGCGAGGGCGCGTCGGCCGAGGTCGTGGCCGCTGCCGGGGTCGCCGAAGCGCCAGCCGAGTCCGCCCGCGTAGTGCAGCGAACCGTCGAAGCCGCGCGCGGCGACAAACGAGCCGGTGCCGGCGTGCAGGACAAGGCCCGGTCCGCCGCCGGTTGCTAGTTCCAGCACCGGGAGCGAATCGTCGCCGGTGATCACGCGGCCGAAATTGTTCAGTTCGTCGCCGGTTTCGCGCCAGAAGGCGGGCGCACCGGCCATGTAGAGGTGCAGGGCGGTGATTTCCACCGGTCCCGTGGCCTGTGCGAGCAGTTGCCGTAGCAGCGCGCGCAGTTGTTCGCGGGCGCCTGCGGGGCCGAGCAGGCTGGGATTGCAACCGGGGCCGGTGTGCCGGGCGACAATGCCGCCGGCCGGATCGACCAGAATCAGCTCCGTCTTGGTGCCGCCGCCATCAACGCCGATTTTCATCCGCAGGGAAATCAGGCCAGCGGCTTGCTGAGGCGGTGTTTGTAGCGCTCGCCGACCTGCCGGTTGTGCGCGATCGCGCCGGGCAGGTTTTGGCTGCGGAGCACGGGCAGCGGGTGGCCCTGCGCCTGCATCCACGCCATGACCTCCAGCATGAGCAGGTTGAGGAGCAGGCCGCCGACCAGCGTGGAGGTGGGGCCCGACATCAGCCCGCCGCCGAGGTCCACGAGCGTGTCGCCGGGCACGCCGAGGTTGTCGAGCACATGGTCGGAAATCTCATGGAGCTTTTTCCCGCCGGGATGCACGGTGGCGGCCGTGGAGGACATCGCCACCGACGTGAGTCCGACGACCCGGAGGCCCTTCTCTTTGGCGTAAAGGGCGACCTCGATGGGGGAGGAATTTTTGCCGGAGTTGGAGATGACGATGATCGTCTCGCCGGGCCGCAGCTCATGACGGCGGTCGTAGCCGCCGGCGAGGGCGGTGCCGTAGCCGACGAGATTTTCAATAAAACCGCCGGTGGGATCGGGGATGCCGTTGACGCACACGAGCCCGCCGGCGCGGCCGATGATCTCGCGGGCGATGACCTCGCTGTGCCCGCTGCCGAAGACGTGCAGCATGCCGCCGGCGGCGAGGTTGGCGCCGATGAGCGGCGCGAGCGCGGCGATGACCGGCTGGTTTTTCTCGCGGGCGGATTCGAGCAGGGCGGTGGCGCGGGCGTAGAATTGGTCGGCGGGGGAGGCCATGCCGCAGAGAAAAGCCTTCCCTTGGCGGATGTCGCGGCAAAAGTGGCGGGCACCGATGATCCGTGCCATTGACCATATCAACATCGTCGTGGCCGACCTGGAGCGGTCGGTGCGCTTTTACACGGAGCTGTTGGGCTTCCGGCTGATGAAGGAGGCCTCACTGGAGGGCGAGTGGATCGACCGGATCGTGGGGCTGAAGGGCGTGAAGGGCCGCGTGGCCTATGTCGTGGCCCCGGACGGCGAGCCGCGGATCGAGCTGCTGCGCTACGAAACCCCGGCGGGCGAAGCGGCGGCGGCCAATTCCTGCGCCAACACCGCCGGACTGCGGCACATCGCCCTGCGGGTGGATGACATCGCGGCCGTGACGGCGAGGTTGCGCGCGGCCGGCGTGGAGTTTTTCAGCGAGCCGGTGCGCGTGCCGGCCGGCGTGGTGCAGCACGACCAGGGTGAGAAGACGCTCGTTTACTTCCTCGACCCCGACGGGGTCATCCTCGAGCTGGCGCAGTATCGGTGAGTGGCCGGGGAGGGAATGTGGAAAGCAGGAAGGTTGGAATCGAGCTGCGTCCAAAACTTCGAGCCAAGCGCAGTCACCCTTATTGATGATTTCAAATAGGAGTGACGATAGACGTGAGCTGGGTAGGGGCCGATCTCCGAGCGGCCCGCCCGGAGGTCGGGCCCTGCCTTACGGTCACTTCTTTGGGTAAGTCACAATCGTATCCGATGGAGACGGCATCAGGTCCGGTTTTCCTGATTTCCACATCTCGGCTTGTTTGGTTTACGCCTCCCAGCGGCCGTAGATGCCGCAGGGGAGGACCTTCCCGTCGCGCTGGATGGGCAGGCCGACTTCGCCGGCGGTGATCTTGCCGCCGCGGTGGCCGAGCAGGGCGGCGAGGAGGTTGGCGACGACGGTGGGCGAGAGGCGGGCGGTGTAGGCGTTGATGAGGAAAAAGAGCGGGGTGTCGCTCAGCAGTTGGCCGCATTCTTCCAGCAGCGGCCACAGGTGGTCCTCGAGCCGCCACATCTCGCCGGTGCTGCCGCGGCCGTAGGTGGGCGGGTCCATGATGATGGCGTCGTATTTCCGGCCGCGCTTGAGCTCGCGGCGCACGAACTTGAGGCAGTCGTCGGTGATGTAGCGGATGGGCGCGTCGGCGAGACCGCTGAGGGCGGCGTTTTCGCGGCACCATTTCACCATGCCCTCGGCGGCATCCACATGGCACACGCTCGCACCCGCGGCGGCGGCGGCGCAGGTGGCCGCGCCGGTGTAGCCGAAGAGGTTGAGCACGCTGACCGGGCGGCCCAATTGTGCGCACTTGCGCACAATCTGGGCGCTGCACCATTCCCAGTTTACCGCCTGCTCGGGGAAGAGTCCGGTATGCTTGAAGCTGGTGGGATGGATCTTGAAGGTGAGCTTGAGCGGCGCGTAACTGATCGTCCAGTGGTCGGGCAGGGGCCGGCGATATTCCCATTTGCCGCCGCCTTTCTCGCTGCGGTGATAGAAGCCGTCCCAGCCGGTCCACTTCGCGCCCGGTGCCACGCCCGACCGCGGCCAGATGATCTGGGGGTCGGGCCGCACGAGGGTGTGCGCGCCCCAGCGCTCCTGCTTCATGCCATCGCCGCAGTCGAGCAACTGGTATTCCTGCCAGCGGTCGGCGACGATGAGGGCGGGACGTTCCGGAGTCATGCCCGCACGTTGATGGGCGCCGCGGGGCGGGTAAACCACGAACAGACCGGCCGGCGCCGGCGCCGTGGCCGGCGGGCGCGAAGAACCCCGGATCCCCGGGCCGTCTTCACCGCGGTGGTCAAATACCCGTGATTTGGCCGCCAACCGGGGTGCTCCGGATTGACACCGGGTTGCAAATCCGGTCTTTGGTCACCTTTTTCTCCCTAGCCATGCACCTGAAAAACACCCTCCGGGCGGTCCTCGCCCTCGTTTCCTTTGCCCTGATGATCGCGGCGCCGTTGGCGGCCGATGTGGTTGAGACCAAGAATGGCGCGCGCCTCGTCGGCAAGGTCACCAAGATCGAGGACGGCAAGGTCCACCTGACCACCGATTTCGCGGGCGACCTCGTCATCAAGCAGAGCGAGGTTACGGCCATCAGCACCGATGCGCCGGTCTTTGTGCGCCTGGCCAGCGGCACCGTGCTCGAGGGCACCGTGGCCGGCGAGGGCGACACCATCAAGATCGCCGGCGCCGACGGCGTGCTCACCACGCAGGTCGCCAAGGTCGCCGCCTCGTGGGGCCCCGGCGGCGAAGACCCGCAGGTCACCGCCATGAAGGCCGACCTCGCCGCCCGCGACCGCAAGTGGTCCCTCCAGACGACCTTCGATCTCACCGGCCGCAGCGGCAACACCAACGCCACCGGCCTCGCCGCGGGCTTCACCGCCACCCTCAAGGGCCAGAAGGATGCCCTCAAGTTCTACGGCACGACCAACTACGCCTCGTCCGAGGACGCCGCCGGCGTCGAGACCAAGACCGCCGACGAGCTGATCGTCGGCGTGGACTACTCCACCTTCTTCTCCGAGCACGCCGGCTGGTTCATGCGCCAGGAGCTGGAGCGCGACAACGTCGAGGGCGTGGACCTGCGCTCGACGACCGACGCCGGTTTCAAATACCGCGCGATCAAGAACGACCGCCAGGAACTCAACGTCCGCGTGGGTGCCGGTTATCGCTTCGAGAGCTACAGCACCGGCGCCGACAACGGCGGCGCGGTGGCTTCGCTCGGCCTGAACAACGTCTTCAAGGTCGGCAGCTTCACCAACCTCGTCACCGACCTGCAATACCTGCCCTCGATCGACGACTTTGCGGACTACCGCTTCGTGCACGATTCCGCCTTCGAGATCCCGCTGTCCGCCGGCTTCTGGAAACTGCGCGTCGGCCTGAACAACCAGTTCAACAGCCGCCCGCAGCCCGGCCGGAAGGACATGGACACCACCTATTACACGCGCCTCATCCTGAACTGGCGCTAAGCGGATCGGCCGCACACCCAATCACCCGGCCCCGGACGCAAGTCCGGGGCTTTTTGCGCCCTGCTTTTGATTCCCGGCAGGTCAAAATCGGAGTTTTACCACGGATTTCGCGGATGATCCGGATATGCTCCTGAACCCCATTGGGTGCCTCAGTTGAATCCAACATAAGCTGTATAAGACCCCAGCGCGAATGCGCAGTAGGCTGCAACGATAAAGCCGCCCGCTACCAAACGAAAGCGATTTCCCCACTTTGAAAATCCTGCTTCTGCGTAACAAATCTGGGTAATGTATGAAAACCCCGCGGCGATTGCGGCGAAGAGGACCCCGCCAGTAAAGAACGCTAGTGAAGCCGGAAAAATACCCGACTCTTCGGTATGCCGATTTCCTAGGTATGCTAATATCGCAACCGCCGCTCCACCATTTATTAGGAGCGCGGATTTTAACGTCGCGGCTGCAAAACTAATAGCCGCGTCAAGTAGGCGCCGACTCATCTCCTGGGTGGCACCGTATTCCGCAAGCTTGGATTGGTGTTTTAGCTCTGTGACTTTCAAATTCCACTCCGCATGATTCGTCTCGGTCGCTTGCGTCTGCTGCAGCAACTCTTCGAACTTCGCTACATCAATCACATTCACGCCCTGATTCTTTAGGTCGGAAACGAGCTTAAGGAGGTCGGAGATTTTCACGATATGTCCAACGTTATATCCTGCACTTTGATGATAGGCTTGAGTCGGGCAAGCCCGGCCAGTCTCTGTATCCTATGTGTGCATTGCGGTTAAATCCATAGCTCAGGTCTTCACGTCCCATACAGCCGGTCGCCGAAGTCGCCGAGGCCGGGGAGGATGTATTTCTTTGTGTTGAGCTCGCGGTCGTGCGCGGCGGTGTAGAGCGGCACGTCCGGGTGCTTGGCCTGCACGGCCGCCACGCCTTCGGGGCTGGCGACGATGCTCACGAAAACGAGATCCTTTGCCCCGGCTTGCTTCACGACGGTGAGCGCCTGCGCGGCGGAGCCGCCGGTGGCCAGCATGGGATCCACTACGACGACGCGCGTGCCGGCGAGCGGCGGGAGCTTGCAGTAGTAGCTGCGGGCGACGGCGGTCTCGTGGTCGCGCTCGAGGCCGATGTAGCCCACGCTCACGTCGGGAAAGATGTCGAGAAAGGGCTGCACCATGCCGAGCCCGGCGCGCAGGATGGGCACAACCACAAGCGGTTTGGCGAGCACGCGGCCGGTGTGCGGCTCCAGTGGCGTGCGGATGACTTTGTCCTTCGTGGCGAGGTCACGCGTCGCCTCGACGGCGAGGAGCAGCCCGACCTGGTAGGCGAGCGTGCGGAAGGTGGCGGGCTTGGTGGTCTCGTCCCGCAGGTGGGTGATGATGTGCGCGGCGAGCGGATGCTGGAGGACGTGGAGCATGGGGGAATTTTCGATTTTGGATTCTTGATTTTCGATTGGGCGGCGCAGGTGGCGTTTAGTGGGTGTCCAAGGTTTCCCGTGACGGAGGTCGCGCCAAGCTCAGGAGCGGCGCACCCAGCCTGAAATCGAAAATCGAGAATCCAAAATCGAAAATCACAACAGGTCTTTCTCCACTTTCCGTTCGAGGATGGCTTCGAGTTCCTTGCGGAGGG
Organism: Opitutaceae bacterium UBA2377; assembly: GCA_002344205.1. Taxonomy (GTDB): domain Bacteria; phylum Verrucomicrobiota; class Verrucomicrobiia; order Opitutales; family Opitutaceae; genus UBA2377. Next base: position 112,952 of record DDSZ01000019.1, on the reverse strand, counting down.
CCTTTTCCTTGCCGCGCAGGTCGGGCATGAGGGCGAGCCAGTGGTAAACCTCCTCGCGCAGGTGCTTCGGCATCACGGGTTCGATCGTAAGCACGCGATCGAAGGCCCGCACGCAGGCGGCGGCAACCTGCTCACACATGGCCTGCGCATCGGCCGAGCTGTGCTGGCCGGCGAGGCGGATGACCTCGTCGAGCCGGCGATGACGGTGTTTCATCAGCGCCTGGTAGCTGCTGAGGCTGTTGGCCGCCACCTGCACGCACCGCGGGAAGAAACTCGACATGAGGTCCCAAGGATCGGGTCCGTCGCCGCCGCGGCGGATGTCGCTGCGCAGGATGACGGCCGGGATGTCGGCAAATTTGGCGAGCATGAACTCGACGACCGTGCCGGTGTCGGGCTCGGCACCGTCGTAGCAGAAGAGGCCGAGGTCGCAGTCGAGCAGGGCGCGGATGGCCTGGTCGCGCACGGTGCGGGCGGTTTTGCCGCGCGGCTCGAAGTCCTGCGGCAGGCGGCAGAGGTATTTGCCGTGGGATTTCTCGTAGATGGCCTCGGCGAGGTAGGCGTTGCCGATGAGGTGCTTCAGGTTGAAGAGCTCGCTGCCGAAATAAACCGTGTAGCTGTGCTGTTTTTTCTTCATCGGCGGGGTGCCGTCGAGGAAGCCGCGAACCGCGCCCCGCGACAACGCCAAACTGGGGCGCAGATGATCGAGGCACGGGCCGTTAAGGATAACGGCCCCTACCCGGGGGCCCGCGGAACAATCGAATCAACGCGACTACCGACATGGACTCATGCAGTTAAACCAAGTGATGCCCGGGCAGGCGGCCTGCTGGCGGGTGCTTTCCCGGAGCGCGCGCTAGCGCGCTGGCCCACATCTGATTGCACGAGGCCGACTCAGGGCGTGAGCGTCAGCGTGTGTTGGGCGGGGCCGGGGAGGAAGGGGGTGGGTTCGCCGCGCACCCAGGCCTCGTGGCCGGCGCGGTAGAAAGGCGACAGGGGGTGGCCGCTCTGGCCGCCGGGCGTATGCAGGAGGCTCTGGTCTTCGCGGCCGGGTGAGACGACCAGGCGGTTGCTCGCGCCGAAGCGCGGGCTTTGGGCGCGGGGCGTGTAGGTGTCGCCCGGCAGGGGATCGGCCGGCAGATCGAGCCAGCCGGTGAGCCAGTGCGGCAGGAAGTGGCCGAGCGGGTGGCGGATGGCGGCGGTGTTGCGCTTGCCCCAGGTGGCGGTGGCGGGTGTGAGTTTTTCGCGGTCGAGATCGGCGATCACCGCATCCGCGGCGGCGAGAAAGAGTTCATCCCAGGTTTCAAACCGCGGGTTGAGCAGATGCTCCGGGCGCGCCGTGACGAGCTGCCAGAGCGGCTCCTCGTAACGGAACATCCACCAGTTGAGCTGCGGCTCGCGCCGTTGCGCGGGGGCAAACACCGGCCCGAGCACGAGGTTGGCGGCGTGCTGCCGGAAGGCCCGCACGAGCCGGTAGCTGGTCGAGTCCACGGTGGCGCGGGCGGTCCAGTTTTCGATGGCGGCACGCAACGCGGTCCGGGCGGGGATCGTGGTGGTCTCCGGCGTCAGCACCTCCTGCAGCAGTGCGTGCCAGCGCGTGAGGAAAAGCGCGCGGTCGTCGAGCTTGATGCCAAGCAGATCGGCCGGGGTGGCGGCGTCGAGCGCCGCGAGTCCGTCGCGGATCTGGGTCGCGCGCTCCTGCGTGTAATAGCCGCCGTCGCCCAGCCGGGTGAGGGCGGCACCGCCGATAACGCGGTTGTTGGCGGTCCAGAGGCGGCCCGAGGCGGGCCGGCGGATGACGGGGATCTCCGCCGCGGGCAGGCGGCCCTCCCAGCCGCGGTCGCCATATGTCCAGGCCACGGGGAAACGGCCGTCGTGACCAAAGCGTTTCGGCAGGGCGCCGGCGATGGTCCACGCGATGTCGCCCGCGGTGTCGGCGAGCACGATGTTCTGCGCGGGGATGCCGGCGTCGTGGGCGACGGCGATGCCTTCATCCACCGTGCGGGCCGACTCCATGCCCATGAAACTGAAGTTGATCGCACCCGGTTCGTGCATGATCCAGCGGTAGGCGTGGACGAGGGTTTCGTTCACATCGCGGATCACGGGGCCCCAGAGGGTGGATTCGAATTCCGCCGTGACCGGACGGCCGCCTCGCACGGCGATGGTTTCCTCCCAACGCTCGAACTCGAGGTTGTCCATACCGCGCCGGTAGAGCCGGCGGGAGATGCTGTTGGTCTCGACCGCGACGACGTCGGCGGTGTCGGCGTAGCTGTTGGTGAAACCCCAGGCCACATGGCCGTTGCTGCCGACGATGACCGCGGGCGTGCCGGGCAGGGTGAGGCCGGTGACGCGCCGGCCGCCCCACACGAGGCTCGCCCGATACCAGGTGTTGGGCACGCCGAGCTCGAGGTGCATGTCGTTGCCGAGCCACGCGCCGCCGTCGGCGGTGTGGGCGCCGGCGACGGCGAAATTGTTGCTGCCCACCGGGACGGGCTCGGCCGGCAGGGCCGCGGCCGTCGCCGGCGCGGTGCGGCGGCGCAGGTTGATGTGGCGCGGTTCCGGGAGTGGTGGCAGCGGGGCGGTCGAGCCGTCGAGCGCGGCATCGGCCGGGGTGAACAACGGGGCGAAATAGGCCGCGACCTCCGGGCCGTAGTGGTCGCGCACGGCGCCGAGCCCGCGCTCGAAGCGGCCTTCGCTCTCCTGCAGGTCGAGCGCCATGGCGTAACCGACGAGGTAGCAGTCTTCCGGCAGCCAGGCCTCGGGCCGGCTGCGCAGCACGAGGTATTCGAAGGGCTTTTTGCCGAGGCCGGCGAGGCCCGCGTTGACACCGGCGGCGTAGGCCTCGACGAGCGCACGGGTTTCCGGGGCTTCCAGCGCAAGGGCTTCGCGGGCGCGTGCGCGGAAGCGGTGCAGTCGCGTGCGGCGGTCGAGCCCGACCGTGGCCTCGCCGATGAGGGCGGAGAGCTCACCCGCGGCCCGCCGGCGCATGAGGTCCATCTGGAAGAAACGTTCCTGCCCGTGGAGATAGCCGAGCGCGCGGGCGAGGTCGGCGCGGTTTTCGCCGCGGATGACGGGAATGCCCAGGGCATCGCGCTCGATCGTCACGGTGGCGGCGAGGCCGGGCACGGCGGCGGCGCCGTCGAGCTGCGGCCGGCTGGTGCGGAGATGGAAATACAGCCAGGCGACCAGCAGCACCGCGATAACCGCGCCGAGGCCGGCGAGGAGCGCGAGACCGCGCAGGATGAGGCCGAAGATACGTTTCATAGGTGCAGTTCCCGGCGGATGGCGGCGGCGAGCGCGGCCGGCGGCGGGGCGAGGTTGAGCGTGAGGGCGTCGGCCGGCGGCTCCAGCGCGGCGAGCTGGCTGTCGAGCATGGCCGGTTTCATGAAGTGATCCTGGCGCGCCGCGATGCGCGCCTGCAACTGTTCGCGCGTGCCCTGCAGGTGGACGAGCCGGATACGGGTATCGCCGGCAAGCAGGACGCGGCGGTAGGCGGCCTTGAGCGCGGAGCAGGTGACGACACCGTTCTCGCCCCGGGCGAGGCGGGCCTCGATCCAGGCGCGGATGGCGGCGAGCCACGGGGCGCGGTCGTCGTCGGTGAGCGGCCGGCCCGCGCTCATCTTGGCAACGTTGGCGGGCGGATGAAAATCGTCGGCATCGGCGAAGGGCCAGCCGAGCGAATCCGCGAGCGTGCGGCCGACGGTGGTTTTGCCGCTGCCGGCTACGCCCATGATGACGATGACCTGCGGGATCACGTTTCCCAGGCGCGGACGGAGACCGGGTCGCGGCCCTCGTCGAAGTCGAGGTAGTCGAACATCGTCATGACGGGTTTTTCCTCCAGGGCGGACTCGCGGATGCGGCGGGCGAGGGTGGGGGCGCCGGCATCGCGCCAGCCGCGTTTCATCATGAAGCCGTTCCAGACCTCGCACTCCTCGTCGGTGCGCTCGCCGCCCTGGGCGTGGCACCAGGCGAGCAGCCCGGCGTCATCGAGGTCGCCGGCGAGAGCGCGGTCCCGCAACGCGGTGTAGTCCACGCGGAGGAACCGGCAGCAGCGGCCGTCAAAGCCGGTGCCGAGGTTTTCCACGTAGTCGGCCGGGAGCGCGCCGGCCGCGTGCAGGCGGATCTTGTCGAGCATGCGGCCGAAATAAACGAGGCGGCCGGTCTTGGCGTAGGGGCTGCGGAGTCCGGGGATGGTGGGCATGGGAACTTATCCCGCGCGGCGGCCCGAAGCGGCGAGCGAAAAACCGCGGTCACCAGCGCCGCCAGTAAGCGACGGTGGCGAGCAGGCCGAGCGCGAAAGTCGGGGCGTTGATCCAGAGCTGGTGAAACGGCACCGGCCAGCGCCAGCAGGCGTAGATGATGCCGGCGTGCTTCAGCGCGATCAGCACCCAGCAGACGAGCAGGAAGCGCATCATCCGCGGGTCGCGGGCGGCGGGCCGGACGACGGTGACCTCGCGCACGAAGCCCTCCTCGTAAACCGGGGCGGGCGGGCGGGAAAAAAGCTGGAGGAGATTCGCAAACATGACCGATGCTTGAAACCTAGCCCAAAGCCGCCGAAAAGAAAGTCTCCCGTGTCCAATCCGTCCGTCCCGCCCTCCGCCCAGCCTCCCCTCGAACCCGTCGCGCCGCGGCTGGGCGCGCCCAGCAAGGCCGCCGCCGGCCTCACGGCCGTGGTCAAGACCAACAGCTTTGTCGTCAAGGGCGTGGGCCCGGTGCGCGGCACCCGGCTGTTGCTGGAAGTAAACAAGAAGGACGGCTTCGACTGCCAGTCCTGCGCGTGGCCCAGCCCGGACGGCGACCGGCACACCTTCGAATTCTGCGAAAACGGGGCCAAGGCCATCGCCGACGAGGCGATGCCGGAACGCTGCACGCCGGAGTTTTTCGCCCGCCACTCCGTGAGCGAACTCGCCGACCGCAGCGATTACTGGCTCAACCGGCAGGGCCGGCTCACGCATCCGATGGTCCTCCGGCCCGGCGCCACGCACTACGCGCCGATCGGGTGGGACGAAGCCTTCGCCTTGGTCGCGCGCGAGCTACACGCGCTGGGTTCGCCGGACGAGGCGGCGTTCTACACCTCCGGCCGCACGAGCAACGAGGCAGCCTTTCTTTACCAGCTCTTCGTCCGCCGGTTCGGCACCAACAACCTGCCCGACTGCTCCAACATGTGCCACGAATCCAGCGGCACGGCGCTTGGGGAGACCATCGGCATCGGCAAGGGCACGGTGAAGCTGGACGATTTTTCCAAGGCCGACCTCATCCTGATCGTCGGCCAGAATCCCGGCACCAACCACCCCCGCATGCTCTCCAGCCTGGAGGAGGCGAAGCAGCACGGGGCGACGATCGTCTCGATCAACCCGCTGCCCGAGGTGGGCACCGACCGGTTCAAGAACCCGCAGCATTTCATGAACCCGCTGAAAGCGCTGCCCACGCTGCTGGGCGAGGGCGCCCGGCTGGCGGACATCTGGCTGCAGCCGCGGATCAACGGCGACCTCGCGCTGTTCAAGGGCATCATGAAGGCGATGCTCGCGCGCGAGGAGGCCGCCCCGGGCACGGTCTTCGACCACGATTTCATCCGCGGGCACACCCACGGTTACGAAGCACTGGTGGCGGACCTGCGCGCGGCCGACTGGGACGAGATCACCGCGGCCAGCGGCGTGGCCCGCGAACAGATCGAGACCGTGGCCGCGCTGGCCGCGCGCTCGCGGGCGACCATCGCCTGCTGGGCGATGGGCCTCACGCAGCAGCCCAACGCGGTCGAGACCATCCAGACCATCGTCAACCTGCTGCTGCTCGGCGGCCACCTCGGCCGGCCCGGCGCCGGAGCCTGCCCCGTGCGCGGGCACTCCAACGTGCAGGGCGACCGCACCATGGGCATCTTTGAGAAAATGCCCGACTGGTGGCTCGACCGGCTCGACGGGGCCTTCGGCTTCAAGTCGCCGCGCGCGCACGGGCTCGACACCGTGGACAGCATCAAGGCGATGCAGGCCGGCCGCGTGCAGGTGTTCTTCGCGATGGGCGGCAACTTCCTTTCGGCCACGCCCGACACCGAATACACCGCGGCCGCGCTGCGCCGCTGTGCGCTGACGGTGCAAGTGTCCACCAAGCTGAACCGCGCCCACCTCATCACAGGCCGCACCGCGCTCATCCTGCCCTGCCTCGGCCGCAGCGAGCGCGACCGGCAGGCGGCGGGCGAGCAGTTCGTCACCGTCGAGGATTCGATGGGCATCATCAACCCCTCGCGCGGGCGGCTGGAGCCCGCGTCGCCGCACCTGCTCAGCGAGCCCGCCATCGTGTGCCGGCTCGCGCAGGCGGTGTTGGGCAGCTCCTCCGGCATCCCGTGGGCGGAATACGAGGCCGACTACGACCGCATTCGCGCGGCCATCGCTGCCGTCGTGCCGGGCTTCGAGGATTTCAACCGCCGCATCCGCGAAGGCATCTTCTACCTGCCCAACGCCCCGCGCGACCGCCGCGAGTGGCGCACGCCGACGGAGCGGGCAAACTTCACCGTGGCCCCGATCCCGCGTCATGCTCTCGCGCCCGGCGAATATGTGATGATGACCATCCGCACCCACGACCAGTTCAACACCACGGTCTATGGGTTGGACGACCGTTACCGCGGTGTCTTTGGCGGCCGGCGGGTGATTTTCCTGCACGAGGAGGACATCCGGGCGGCCGGTCTGCAGGCCGGGCAGATGGTGGACCTCACCAATCGCCACGGTGGCGTCGAGCGCGTGGCCAAGCACTTCATGGTCGCGCCTTACCGCATCCCGCGGGGCTGCGCGGCCACCTATTTCCCGGAGGCCAACGTGCTGGTGCCCATCGACAGCGTCGCCGCCAAGAGCAACACCCCCACCAGCAAGTTTGTGATCATCACGATCGCGCCGGCGGCCGATCCGGCGGCCGGGCTGGCCGCCCTGCGGGCCGGCGCCGCCTGAGCGGGATGGGAACCAAAACGGGCCGACCTGTGTCCCATCCCTTCTGACACCACCAATCCTGCCATGAAAACCTACACTGCATTGTTCCTTTCGGCGGCCCTGCTGGCCGCCCCGTTCGCGACCGCGGCCGAAACGTCGGCCCAGGTTGAAGTCCTGTTTGCCAAGGCACCCGACCAATATGCCGATGTGCGCGACAGTTGGTCCCCGAGCGAAAAAGGCCAGTTGGCCAACCTGGAGGCGCTCAAGCAGCATATCGAGCAGCGCGCCCCCGGCCATCTCGCCGCCGGCCAGAAACTCACCGTCACGCTCACCGAAGTCGATCTCGCCGGCGATTTCGAGCCGTGGCGCTCCCGCCAGGGGCTCGATGACGTGCGCATCGTAAAGGACATTTATCCGCCGCGCATCGACCTCGAATTCAAGCTCACCGATGCCGCCGGCAACGTCGTCAGCGAGGGCAAGCGCGAACTCCGCGACCTCGCGTTCATGATGAAGCTCTCCATCGATCGCAACGACCCTTTCCGCCACGAGAAGGAGCTGCTCAACGATTGGCTCCGGCGCGACTTCAAGAAGGCCAAGTAACCGGCCGGTCCGCCAAACCCATTGCCCCGCGGCCGCGAGTGTTGCACGCTCGCGGCCGTGTTGTTTGCCAACCCCGCGGTGCGACCGGCGCCAGGAATAAGGCCTGCAAACGGCCGCGGGCCGGTTCAGGCTTGGCCGGTTTCCATCCCCCAGACTGCCCATGAACGTTTATTCCAAGTTTGAGACCGAGCTGGCCGTGCGGCCCGATGACATCGACCTCTACCAGCACGTCCACAGCACGCGTTACCTCGACTACGTCCTCGCGGCGCGCTTCGAGCAGATGGACAAGTTTTACAAGATGCCGATGCAGGCCTTCGCGGTGCTGGGGCTGGGTTGGTTCATGGCGGCGGCCGCGATCCAGTTCAAACGGCCGCTGGGGTGGGGCGACCGGATGGTGGTGCGCACCTGGATCGAGCATTTCACCGACACCGGCTGCCGGGTGGCCTTCGAGATCGAGAAACTGCCCACCGGCAAGCGGATCTGCGACGGCCATTGCGATTACACCCTCGTCACGCTGGCCACCGGCCGGGCCACGCCCCTGCCGGCGGATATCCGCGCCAAATACTCCATCTGAGGCACCCGAAAAGCAGCACGCGGGATTATCCTTGCTTAAATCACGCCACCGTATGTCCTACCGTGAATCGATAGTGATAGCGTTAGGCGACAGTATCTGGTGAGTCGTAGGCTGAGCGAGTGCTCAAGTGATGATTTCGAAACCCACGGTGGGAACGGACTGGCAGCAGACGAAGGATCTACGAGACATCACATGAGTAACTCCAAACTATACGTCGGCAATCTGTCGTTCAAGACCACCGAAGACGAGCTCCGCTCCGCTTTCGGCCAGTTCGGCAGCGTGACCGACGTTTACGTCGCCATGGACAAGATGACCGGCCGCCCCCGCGGCTTCGCGTTCGTCACCATGGGCACCGATGACGAGGCCAAGCAAGCGGCGGAAAAGATGAACGGCACCGATCTCGGCGGCCGTCAACTGACCGTCAATGAGGCCCGTCCCAAGGAAGAGCGTCCGGCTGGCGGCGGCTTCGGCGGCGGCGGTCGTGGCTTCGGCGGCGGCGGTGGCGGTGGCCGTGGCGGTTTCGGCGGTGGCCGCGATCGCGGCGAGCGTCGCTACTAATCCTATCGGTTTAACCAACTGATTTTCGAGGGACGGAGCTCCTTTGGGCTCCGTCCCTTTTTGTTTATCCGCCCAAGGCGGTCCCTATCCGGGCGTGCGGGTCGCGCGCCCCGGCCGGTTTGCCCGGCGCCCAGTTTCCGACCCGTTTCAATTTCATGCCCTTCAAAGCACTCAATCTTTCTCCCGACATCCTGCGCGGTGTGCAGGCGGCCGGCTATGCCGAGCCCACGCCCATCCAGTTGCGCGCGATCCCGCTCGTCATCGGCGGCGGCGATGTCATCGGCTCCGCGCAGACCGGCACCGGCAAGACCGCGGCCTTCGCGCTGCCCATCCTCACGCGCCTCGGCGCGCACGGCAAAACCCGCGTGCTCGTGCTCGAGCCCACGCGCGAGCTCGCCGCACAGGTCGAGACCGCCTTCCGCGATTTCGCCCGCTTCACCAACCTCCGCACCGTCGCCATCTACGGCGGCGTCGGCTACGGCAACCAGCGCGCCGAGCTGCGCCGCGGGGTGGATATCATCGTGGCCACGCCCGGCCGTCTGATGGACTACCTCAAGGAGGGCACGCTCAACCTGCGCGACCTCAACACGCTCGTCCTCGACGAGGTGGACCACATGCTCGACATGGGCTTCCTGCCCGTGGTGAAGGACATCATCGGCCGCTGCCCGCGCGAACGCCAGACGCTGCTGTTTTCCGCGACCGTGCCGCCCGAGATCCAGGCCATCGCCTCGTTCGCGCTGCGCAACCCGACCCGCATCGAGGTCGGCGTCAACCGCACCGTCAACCAGTCGGTCAACCATGCGCTCTACCCGGTGGGCTACGCGCAGAAGTTCGACCTCCTGCTCGCGCTCCTGGAGAAGACCGACTTCGACAGCGTGCTGGTCTTCTCCCGCACCAAGCACGGCGCCGACAAGATCGCGCGCCGGCTCAAGGCGGCCAACCACTCCGTGGCCGTCCTGCACGCCAACCGCTCGCAGAACCAGCGCATGGAGGCCCTCGCCGGCTTCAAGTCCGGCAAATACGAGGTCATGGTGGCGACCGACATCGCTGCCCGCGGCATCGACGTCGCCGGCGTCTCGCACGTCATCAACTACGACGTGCCGGAAAAGCCCGAGGACTACGTGCACCGCATCGGCCGCACCGGCCGCGCGCAGGCCGTGGGTGACGCGTTCACGCTCGTCACGCCGGAAAACGCCGGCGATATCCGCGACATCCAGCGCTTCATCGGCGCGAAAATTCCCGAGCTGAAACTCGAAGGCTTTCCCTACGGCCCCTTCACCCCGCGGCCCGAGCAGCCGCCGCAGGCCCGCGAAAGCCGCCAACAGGCCGGCCAGCACCCGCGCGAGGAGCACAACCGCCGCGGCGGCTGGAACCGCTTCGGCGGCGGCGGTGGCCGTCGCGGCCGGCGGTAAGCCGCGCGCCAGTCATTTTCTTGTTTCCCCACGAGGCATCCGGTCTCATCCGTCTGTTGCGTGGCTGCTGCAACCGTTTCCGTCTCCGCTGTCGAAAAACATCTCGCCGTGCTGCGCGCGTGCAAGCGCTGCCCGGGCATGCACCGGCCCGTGGTCGTCGGCCGCCCGGTAGCGAGACGGGTGTTGCTCGTCGGGCAGGCACCGGGCGACAAGGAGCCGAAGCTCGGCCGGCCTTTTGCGTGGACCGCGGGCAAGACGCTCTTCAAGTGGTTTCATGGTGCGCTCGGCTGGACGGAGGACGAGGTGCGCGACCGTATTTACTTTGCGGCGGTGTGCCGGTGTTTCCCCGGCAAGCGGCCCGAGGGCGGCGACCGCGTGCCGGCACCCGAAGAGATTGCCAACTGCGCGCACTGGCTGGAGCGGGAGTTTGCGCTGCTGCGTCCCACCCTGGTCCTGCCGGTAGGCAAGCTGGCCATCACGCAATTCCTGCCGCCCGCGCCGCTCAACGACACGATTGGGCGGGCGTTCCCGATTACCTACCGCGGCCACGCGGTGGACTGCATCCCGCTGCCGCATCCCTCGGGCGCCTCGCCCTGGCACCGGATGGAGCCGGGCAAAACCCTGCTCCACCGCGCGCTGGCACGGGTCGCGGCGCATCCTGCCATCAAAAAATCCGTGCCATCCGGCGGTTCGTTGGTCTAAAACACCGGCATGCTTCGCCGTCTTTGTCTTGCCCTCTGTTGCTGTGTGCTGCCGCTTGCGCTCCAAGCCCAGCGGGAGAAGTTGCCGCCCGATGATCTGGAGTGGGTGGAGAAAAATTTCCCCGACGCGATCAAGACCACCACGGGCATCCGTTACGTGGTAATCGAGGCAGGTGCCGGTGAGACCGCCAAGCCCGGCCAGATGGTGTCGGTGCTTTACGTGGGCCGGCTGGTGAATGGGCAGACTTTTGACCAAAAGCAGGACCCCAAGGATCCGCTGACCTTCCGGCTGGGCCGGAGCCATGTCATCCACGGCTGGGACCAGATCCTGCAGCGCATGCGGCCGGGCGACAAGTGGCTCGTCATCATCCCGCCGGAACTGGCTTATGGCTCACGGGGTCAGCCGCCGGTTATTCCGCGCAATGCCACGCTGGTGTTCATGATGCACCTGTTGGCGGCGAAATCCGATTGAGGGCGATGTGCCGCCGCTGCCGCCACAACGTGTCGGCGGTGTAGAGCACGAGTGCCGTCCAGATCAGCGCGAAGGACTGCGCCCGGGCGTGGTCGAAGGTTTCGCGATAAACCCAGACCCCGAGGGCCAGCTGCACGGTGGGCGCGGCATACTGCAGCAATCCCAGCGTGGTGAGCCGCAGCCGCCGCGCGCCGTAGGCGAAGAGCAACAGCGGCACGGTGGTGACCACACCCGCGCAAAGAATCAGCGCCTGGGTGCTCCACGGGGCGTAGCCCAAAGCACCGGTGCCGGCGGCGGCGCGCCAGAGCAGGAAGCCCGCGGCGAGCGGGGCGAGCAGCAACGTCTCCACGGTGAGTCCGGTGAGCGGCCCCAGCGGGGATTGTTTGCGGAGCAAACCGTAGGTGCCGAACGAGGCCGCGAGCCCCAGCGCGATCCACGGCAGCCGGCCGAGCTGCAGCAATTGCAGCGCCACGCCGGCGGTGGCGAGCAGGATGGCCAGCCACTGCACCGGGCGGAGCGCCTCGTGCAGCACCAGCCGGCCCAAGGCCACGTTGACCAACGGCACGAGAAAGTAGCCCAGGCTCGACTCGATGACATGCCCGGCATTGACCGCCCATACGTAGATGAGCCAGTTGGCCGTCAGCAGCAGCCCGCTTGTCAGGTTCAGGGCCAGGGCGCGCGGCGAGCGAAAGGCGGCGACCACCTCGCGGAAGCCGCCCAGCCAACCGAGCACCGGCGCGAGGAAAAGAAAGGACCACAACAACCGGTGGGCGATGAGCTCATGGGCGTCCACCGCCGCGAGCGGGCGCCAGTAAAGCGGCACCAGCCCCCACATCAGGTAGCAGGCGAGGGCGGCGAGCACGGCCCGCCACGGGGCGGTGCTCACTGCCCGGCGGCGCGGGTGTAGCCGTAGTTGAGCCGGAACTCCTCGATCGCCTGCGCCCGGGCCAGATCGGGGGAGACGCCGCGGTTGACCAGCGTGACGGCGCGCTGCTCGATCCAGCGCTGCCGGAAGCCTTCCTCCACCTCGAGGGCGACATTCTTTTTGCGCTCGGCCCGGCCTTCCTTGGTCAGGCTGCTGCAGCCGGCAAGGCCGAGGGTGGCGAGGACCAGGGTGAGGAGAACGGTGCGTTTGAAGTCGGGCATGGTTGGGAGCATTGAAATTGTTACCACGGTGACCGCGAGCGAATCTTTTTGGTTTCATGCCGGCCGAAAATCGCCAACAGTGGGCGCCATGAGTGACGAGTCTCCTGCTCCGCTGCGCCTCAAGCCCCGTCTGCGCCCCGAAGGTGGAGAGACTCCTGCGACCCCCGCCGCGCCTGCGACCCCGCCGACGGAAGCGGGCCCGGAGACCGAAGCCGGGGCGGGCCGACTGCGGCTCAAACCGAAACTGGCGGCCGAGCCCCAACCCCAACCGGCGGCGGAACCAGCGCCCGTAGCGCCGGCACCGGAAAGCCCGGTTGCACCGGAAAAACCACGACTCAAGCCCCGCTTAAGCGCCGAACCCGAGGCGGCCGCAAAAGCGGAAGAAACCGCAAGCCCGCCGGCCGAGCCCGCAGCCGTTGCCCCTGCGGCAGAAGCCCCGCCACCTCCGCCGGCCGAGGCTCCGGCCGCCGAGGAAGCGCCCAAATTTAAACTGAAACCCAAGACGGCCGGTGCAGCCAGCCAGCCGCCGGTGGCAAAGGCTGCGCCACCGCCTGCCACGGCTGCTGCCGCCGGACTGCCGCCACCCTTGGCCGTGGAAGAAGCTCCGGCGGGTGAAGTGCCACCGCCGCCTCCTCCTCCGGTCAAGCGCCCGCCGCCTCCGGCGGCCGCGCTTAAGAAAAAACTGATGGTGCTGGGCGGCATCGCCGCGGTGCTGCTGGTGGGTGGAGGACTTTATTTTGGCTGGGAAATGTATGGCCCCAAACCTGCCGCCGGTGTGCCGGTGGCGCCGAGCGCTACGGTGGCCAAGCCGGCGACCGTCACGCCTTCGGAAGCTATCAACCAACTTGCCGCCATGCCCGGAGCGATGATCGACAAGGCCCAGAATGCAGTCACCGCCCGGCGCGACCGCGAACAGGACCGGATTGATGCGGTGGCCGCGGGCGAGGATATCCCGGAGCGCCGCTTTCTCGATACGCCGCTGCCCGGGCAACTCGGCGAAAAGCCGGCCGAGCCGGCGGCCAAACCGGTGGGCACCGAGGCGCAAATCGCACCGGGGGTTCGCGCCACGACTTGGGCTTCACCCGCGCAAATTGCCTCGACGGCCCAAGCCAGCCAGGAGTTTCGCAACTATGTCGCCGGGCTGACTGTCAGCGGGATTTCTTGGGGCACGCCTTCGCGGGCCCTGATCAACGGTCGCACCTACCGTGCCGGTGAAACCATCGATCAGGCGCTGGGCATCGTCTTCGTGAAAGCGGACAATGAAGCCAAGGTGCTGATCTTCCAAGACCGCACCGGCGCCACGGTCTCGCGCAAATAGGCCGGCGACTTCAGCCACCGCCGGGCAGCGTCCATACGCGCCGGCCGGTGATTTTTTCCGTCCGGCGACCGGGCAGGGAAACCGTGGCCGTGACGCCGCGCGGCAGCTTCAGCGAGACCCGGGTGACGGAACTTTCGCGGTGCCACGCGCTGACAATGAGTCCCTGCGGAGTCGGATAAGTGGCACCGCCGGAATGGCCGACGAACGTTGGCGCAAAGCCGACCTCCCGCCACGCCGGGGCCGTCTGACGCACGCCGCCGATGATCTGTATGAGGTGGAACAGCGGATGCGCCGACCAGGCGTGCGAGCGGCTGGCGGCAAAGGCCGCGGTGTCGCCGAAAATCTCGAAGGTGGAGCCGTAGGCGATCATCGGTGCCCAGCGCGGCCGGAGGTGGGCCACGACTTCGGCGCCGTGTCCGCGGGCCGCGAGCAGCGAATACAAGTAGGTAATCCAGTAGGCGCTCGGCCGGGCCCGGTGGCCCGATTCATCACGCAGGTAATCGAGGAGGAATTTCACCATCACGGGCTCGGCCTTGGGCGCGAGGCCGGCCATCACCGCGAGCACCTGCGCGTGCGGCGACGTGCTGCCAACGATGCGGCCCTGCCGGTTGCGGCCGTCGCGCATGAGGCCGCGGCGATCCACGAGCTTGACCAGCCGGGCGCGCAACTGCTTCGCCCAGCGTCCGCAGCGGTTTGCGGCCGTGGCATCGCGGTTGAGCCGGTGCAGCGCCGCGAGGCGCTCCAGCGCGAGCAGCAGCCAGAGGTTGAGGATGCTGGGCGCGCCGTCCTTGAAAAGTTCGGTCCAGTCGAGGAACAGCCAGTAGCGCGGATCGTGGGTCACGAGTCCGTCTTTGCCGGTGTGGGCGGCAAAATAGGCGAGCGCGCGCTCGATGCCGGCACGTTGGTCGCGGAAAGGCTGCAGGTCGCCGGTCTGCCAATAATAATCCCACTGCGTGAGCATCCAGATGAGCGTGAAATCGGGCAGCACGCAGTTGTGCGCCATGGTCGGGGCGTGGCCGTAGGTGAGGCCGTCGGCGGTGGTCTGCGCGCCGATCTGGGCGATGCCACGGCGGAAGAGGCGGGCGTCGCCACTCAGGTGGAAGGTGTTCCACGCCTGCACCCGGGCGTCGCCCCACCATTGGGCCTGTTCGCGCCAAGGCGTGTCCACGTAGGCGTCGAGCATGCAGTTTTGCTGCGACCACGCGCAGGTTTCCCAGATCTGCTCGAGCACGGGATCGGAACTCTGAAATCGGCCGCGGCGTTCCACCGGATAGCCGGTGCGGCGCAGGCAGAGCGACAGGTGCAGCGGTGCCGTGGTGTTGCGCACGGTGACGGTCACGTGCCGGAAGCCATAGGGATGGTAGAACTGATGTTCGGTCCGCCCGGTGCGGCAGATCAGCCGGCCGCTGAAGGCGACGCTGCTGCCGTCGGGGAACCGCAGGTCGGGCTGCAGGGTGACGGGGTCAACGGTTTCGGTGTAGATGAAGTCCACCACTTCGCCGCCGCGTGCGCCGCTGGCCGTGACGGAGAAATTTCCAACCACGGGCCGGCCCACATCGATGAGGTAGCTCCGGAACCGGCCGGCACCGGTTGCGGGCACCTCAAAACCGGCGGCGAACAGGCCGACCGGCGCTCCAGTGACGGCCGCAGCCTCGGCCAGCTTGGCGGTCACCGGCCGGTGGCCGTGGTCCTCGGTTTGCCGAAGCAGGTAGAGGTTGCGGCTGTCCTCCCAGCCGGGAGCACAGTTGCCTTCGCCTTCGCCGATAATCCGGCCCGGCCGTTCCGCCACCTCGAAGAGCGGGGGAATACCGCGCGGCTCGAGCGAAGCCCAGGGCAGGTGGCCGAAGGCCGGCCCATGGGGTGAAGCAACGCCCCACTCGGAGTCGTCGAAGTCGGAGTTCATCCAGCCGGCGGGACAGGCACGGGCATCGAAATTTTCCTGCGGGAAAAGCTGCAGGCTGGCATGCACCATGTCGCGCCGGATGCCCGGTTGGGGCAGGCATTGCCAGGTGCGGTCGGTCTGGATTTTCACCCGGCCCCAGCGCGCGGCGACCAGCAGGCCGGCGTAGCCCTGGTGCAGGTATTGGAAGTTGCTGAAGCCCGGATTGTGCGCGCGGACGGCGATGATGTTGCGGCCGGGCACGAGCCAGCGGGCGACGTCGATCTCGTCATAGGGCCAGTGCGATTGGAAGCCGCGCGCCGGTCCGCGGCCGACGAAGGCGCCGTTGATCCAGAGCTGGTAGGATTGGTCGGCCGTGATGAAGAGCGGCGCGCGGTGCGGCACGCGGTCGAGCGTGAAACCGTGGCGGAAGAGCGCGTAGGCGTTGTGGAGATCCCAGCGGTTGTCGTAGGGCCAGATCCAGAGGGAGCGGGAAAAAATGCGGGTTTCGCGCGTGGCGGCGGCGGGACGTTTCATGGGGCAGGCGGGACTAAGCCGCAGGGCGGGTGCGTGGTCCAGCCCGGAGCGGCGGCGGTCAGTGCCCGATGGCGGCGGCGCGGATGGCGCGGATCAGGGCGGGGTCGGTGGCGATGCCGAGCACGCCGTTGACGACAAACTGGATGCCGATGCAGAGGATCAGGAACCCCATCACCTTGGTCAGTGCGTTCATACCGGTGGCACCGATGACGCGCACGATCTTGCCCGAGATCCGGAGCGTGGAGTAGATGATCGCGGCGACGATGAGGATGCCGATGATGATGGCGACGTAGTCGGTCCAGTCCGTGGCCAGCGAGGTGAAGCCCAGCGTGACGGCGATCGCGCCCGGTCCGCTGAGCATGGGCATGGCGAGCGGGGAGAAGGCGATGTCGCGCTTGGCGCGGGCGGCTTCGGTTTCCTTGTTGCTCTGCACGGGGTCGCGGGGGGCGGCCATGAGCATGCCCGAGCCGATGCCGGCCACCAGCAGCCCGCCGGCGATGCGCAGCCCGGGGATCGAGATGCCGAAGAAGCTCATGATGAAGGTGCCGCCGATCAGGAAGCTCACGAGGATCACCACCATGTAGATGCAGGCCATGCGCAACTGCTGGTTGCGGCGGGCGGCGGTGTCGCCCTCGGTGATGGCGAGAAACGTGGGCGCGGCGGCGAGCGGGTTGATGAGCGGCAGCAGCGCGATGACGGTGCCAAGGATCAGTTCCCAGAAATTGCTGGCGGCGTTCATGAATGGTTTGTCCCCGTTTTCGCTCCAAGGAGAACGAGAACGGAAAAGATTACGAGAACGATGGCAGGGCTACCAAACGTCCACCGGGCCCTTGGGCACGGGGATGGCGGTGCGGCTCAGGCCGGCGGGTTCGTCGGTGCGCATGAACGAGGCGACCATCGGTTCCAGCGCGAAGCGCGGCAGCAGTTCGCCGTGGGCATCGCAAAACTGCGCGCGCCAGGCGGTGTATTCGGCCAGCGCGGCCTCGAAGTCGGCCTGCGAGCGGATGGTGATGATGCGTTGCTTGAAGGGCTTCGCCGGCCCGAAGCGCCGGGCATACCACGGGGCGACCTTGCGGAAGAGCCGCGCGCCGTGTTCTTCGCCGTAAAACTCGCAGTAGCGCGCGAAATGCCGCCGCATCACGCGCACGCGCTCGGCGAAATCCGGCTCCGGCAGCAGTTCGCCGGCGGCAAGATAATGCGCGGTGCGGCGGAAGATCCACGGGTCGTAGAACGCGCCGCGGCCGATGCTCACGCCGGCGCAGCCGGTCTCGTCGAGCATGTGCTTCGCGGCTTCGGGCGTGGTCACGTCGCCGTTGCCGATGACGGGGATGGTCTTCACCGCCCGGACGACGGCGCGGATGCCGGCGAGGTTGACCGTGCCGGAAAAACCCTGCGCGCGGGTCCGGCCATGCACGAAGATCGCGGCGACGCCCACGCCCTCGAGCACGCGGGCGAGGTCGGGGGCGGTGAGGTTGTCGTCATCCCAGCCGAGCCGCATCTTGGCGGTGACGGGGATATTCACGGCGGCGATCATGCCGCGCACAAGGGCCGCGGTTTTGTCGAGTTCGGTCATCATCGCCGAGCCGCCGCCGATCTTGACGACTTTTTTCACGGGGCAGCCCATGTTGATGTCCACGGACTGGGCGCCCAGCTCCTGGCACATCACGGCGGCATCGCGCATTTCCTCCGGCACGCTGCCGAAGAGCTGGATGGCGAGCGGGCGGTCGTCGGCGGAGGATTCGACGAGCTTGAGGGCGGTGCGGTTGCGCTCCAGCAGCGAGCGGGCGTTGACGAGGTCCGTCGTGGCCCAGCCGAGGCCACCGAGTTCGCGCAGCGTGACGCGGAAGGGCAGGTTGGTGTAGCCCGCCAGCGGCGAGAGGAAGAGGCTGGTCGGGAGTTCGTGCGGGCCGATGCGCATGACTCAACGCTCCGCCCCGGGCGGACGCCGGAAGCGGAAGAGAAAGGCAACCACCAGCCCCATGATCAGCAAAAATTGACCGATGATGAGCGGCATGAGTTCGAGTTCCAGCCGGCCGCCGGAGAGGTTGGCCCGGTGGACGTGATGAAACACGAACATGAAAAACCCGAGCGTGGCGCAGCCGATCACGTTAAGCAGGCCCGCCACCGCCCGGAGGGAGGCGGTGCGCCTGGCCGGGGCGAACCAGTAGTCGCGGTGCGGCACGTTGATGAAGCGTGCCGGCAGCCGGTCGATGAAGCGGCCGAGGCCGGCGAACACCGCGGCGATGAACAGCGCCAGGCCGGCCTGAAACGCGGCATGGGCGTCGCGGCTCATCCAGTCATCCGGCTCGCCGCGGGCATTGAAATGCGTGGCCACCTGCTCCGGCAGGGTGGCATGGTGGCGGGCGGCCTGCACGAGCGCGGCGGCGAGCACAAGGGCAAGGAGCCAGGGCAAAAGGCGCATCATGGCGGCACGATGACGGAAAATCACCGGCCCGCCACTGCTCATTTCAGCCGGCGGCTGATGCTTGAATTCCCGCGGGCAGTCACCACGGTGGCACCGGCTTGTCCCTTTCAGCATGCCGGTTTCCCCTAAAAGCAAACGGCGCGGTTTTTCGCGTTCCTCCGGAACCGTCCCCGGGCGGCGTGCGGCAGCGCTGCACACCCTCGTCAGGCGGCTGCGCGCCGAGCTGGAAAAGAGCCGCGGCCGGGAGGCGGGGCTGCGGGAGTCCGCGCGGCGGCACCGCGAGGTCTTTGCGCGCGCCAGCGATGCGATTCTCATCTTTGAACCCGCGGGCGAGACGATCCTTGAGGCCAATCTGCAGGCGCTCAAACTCTATGGTTTTCGCCGCCGGGAACTGATCGGCCGCAGTTTGATGGATCTCTCCGTGCATCCGGCCTTGGGCCGGCGGAGGGTGGCCGAGGTGCTGCGGAAGGGCCGCGTGCCGACATTCGAGACCGTGCAGCGGCGGAAGGACGGCACGCCGTTGTTCCTCGCCGTGACGGCGGCGGCGATCGACTACGACGGCCGGCGGGCCGTGCTCAGCATCAATCGCGATGTCACCCAAACCCGCCGGGCCGAACAGCTCCTGCGGGAAAGCGAGCAACGGCTGCGGGCCGCCCGGGAGGCGAGCCTGGATGCATTTTATGTCCTCGAATGCGTGCGCAATGCCCGCGGCCGCGTGGTGGATTTTTGCTACGTGGATTTCAACCGGCGCGGGGCCGAGCTGGTGTCGCGCCGGCGCGAGGAACTGATCGGCCGTCGGCTGGGCATCCTGTTTCCCTTGGCGAAGACCAACGGGTTTATGGACCGGCTGCGGCGGGTGGTGGCGACCGGCCGGCCGTTGGTGGAGACTTTCCGCACCAGTCTGCCCGAGATCCAGGCCGCATGGCTGCACCAGCAGGCGGTGAAACTCGGCGACGGTGTGGCCATCACCTCGCGGGACATCACCGAGCTCAAGCGCGCGGAGGAGGCCCTGCGGGGCAGCGAGCAGCGGCTGCGGGCGGCGCGCGAGGCGAGCCTGGATGCGCTGGTGGTGTTTGAGAGCGTGCGCAATGCCCGCGGCCGGATCACCGACTTCCGGTGCGTCGATGCCAACCAGCGCGCTCTGGACCTGGCCGGCCTGAGCCGTGATGAACTGACGGGCAGCCTGTGGTGCGAAAGATTTCCGGCCATGCGGCGCAGCGGGGCGTTCGCCCGGCATGTGAAGGTGGTGGCGACCGGCCGGCCGCTGGAGGAGGAGTATCCGGTGGGAGGGCTGGGCATGGGGGAGACGTGGGTCCACCATCAGGTCGTCAAAGTGGGCGACGGTTTTGCCAGCGTGACACGCGACATCACGGACCGGAAACAGGGCGAGGTGGTGCTGAAGGCGCTGCCGCGCCGGATCATCGAGGCACAGGAATCGGAGCGACGCCACGTGGCGCGGGAGTTGCACGACAGCGTCAGCCAGGTGCTCGCTTCCGTGCGCTACCGGCTGCATGCGCTCAAGCCGGGTCTGCCGGAAGCCAACCGACAGCAGGCCGCGATGGTGGAGGCGATGGTGGACCGGGCCTTGGGCGAGGTGCGGCGCATCTCGCACGGGCTCCGGCCGAGCGAACTCGACGACCTCGGGCTGGCGGCCGCGCTGCGGGCGCTGATCGTGGACTTCAATGCCCGGACAAAAACGACGGCGAGGTTGCATGGTTCCGCCGCGGTTCCCCGGCTGCCGGCCAATGTCAAGGAAGCCATCTACCGCATCGTGCAGGAGGCGTTGACCAACGTGGAGAGGCACGCCCGGGCCCGGCGGGTGGTGCTGCGCGTCACCATGGCCGGCCGGCACGTCCGGGTGTCTGTGCGCGATGATGGCCGGGGCTTCTCCCCGGCGACCAAGGGATTGGCCCGCGGCTCCGGCCTGGGTTTGCGTCACATGCGCGAGCGGGCCGAGTTGGCCGGCGGCAGTCTCACGCTGGAGGCGAGGCGCGGAGGCGGAACGGAAATCATCGCGCGCATTCCCCTGTCCGCCGGCGGGGCGGTTTTGCCATGAATGACTTGCCCCATCCGCTCAAGGTGTTGCTGGTTGATGATCACCCGCTCGTCCGCGAGGGGGTGAGGGCATGCCTGGCGCCGGTGGCGCATCTCAATGTCGTCGGCGAGGCGGCGGACGGCGGGGAGGCATTGCGGCTGACGCGGCTGCTGGAACCTGATGTGGTGCTGATGGACGTGAACATGCCCGGAATGAGCGGATTGGAGGCCACGGTGCGATTGCAGCGCGAGGCGCCCGGGGTTCGCGTGCTGGCGCTGACGATACATGACCGAAGGGAGTATGTTTTGCAGCTCATGCATGCCGGCGCCGCCGGCTATGTGACGAAGGAAGCGCCGCCGGCCGAACTTATCCGTGCGATTGAGGTTGTGGCACGCGGCGGCAGTTATTTCAGCTCGCAGGCCGCGCGGGCACTGCGACCGGATGGGGAGACGGTGAAAGCATCCAAGCTCACGGCCCGTGAACGCGAGGTTCTGGCACTGGTCGCCGAGGGCCTGAGCAACAAGGACATCGCAAGTCGCCTAAGGGTCGAGGTGCGAACGATCGAATCCCATCGCAGCCGGTTGATGGACAAACTGGACATCCATTCGGTCGCCGGCCTCACGCGCTATGCCTTGGCCCAAGGCTATGTGCAGCTCGAGTGATCCTCGGGATAAACCACCAGTTTTAAGATAGGGTTTAAACCCTAGGCAAAAATTGCGTAGTCTCCGGTTTTGCAGGCGAGCAATCATATCTTAACAAGTCATTGGTATCGCCAACCTTAAGGATGAATCGGTCGTGGTTGGCGCTGTGCGCCAGCCATGACACACAATCGCATTCGCATCATCAAAATCGGCGTCCTGGTCGCCGTGATCGTGCTGCTGTCCATGGTGGTTATATCCTATCGCACACTCACCTCCTTTGGCACTGCCAGCGAACGGGTGTTGCTGACACATGAAGTGGGAGACGCCTTGGAGGAGGTTCTGGCGCAGTTGCGGGACATGGAGACGGGCTCGCGCGGTTTCATCATCACGGGCGACGAGCAATTTCTGGAACCCTACGAGCGGAGTCTTTCGTCGGTTCATCAAAGTTTGGCGCGATTGCATGCGCTCATGGACGATGATCCCGTGCAATCCCGCCGGCTGCAGACGCTCAAGCCATTGGTGGAGACGAAACTGGCGGCGATGCAGGAAGGCGTCACCTTGCGCCGCCGCGGGGGATTTGCACCGGCGGCAGCCCATGTCGGCGCCGCCGTCGGCAAGCGCGCCATGGACGATATCCGCGAGGCTGTCACCAGCATGAAGGAAGGGCAGAAACGGGCCCTGGACGCTTGGCTCGAAACCGCGCGGCGGGACGGGCGCCGGGCGGCGGCCGCCCTGGTCATCGGGCTGGCGATGGACGGCCTCCTGTTGGTGGCCGTCATTCTGAGCATCCGCCGGGATTGGCAGGCGCGCGACGAAGCGGCCGGTGCGCTCCGGCGGCAGGCCGCTGAAATCCAGGATCTCTACAACCGCGCACCCTGCGGCTATCACTCACTGGATGCCGACGGGCGGATCATCGCCGTCAACGACACCGAACTCCAGTGGTTGGGCTACTCCCGTGAAGAAATGGTCGGGCGAATGAAGTTTGCCGACCTGCTGACCCCGGCGAGCCGCGAGTTCTTCGCCGAGAACTTCCCGCGCTTCAAGCGGCAGGGCGCCACGGTGGATCTGGAATATGAGCTGGTCTGCAAGGATGGCACGCTCCTGCCGGTGGTGCTGAGCGCCGCCGCCGTCTATGATGAGGCCGGCCGCTATGTATCGAGCCGGTCAACGTTGTTCGACAACACCGACCGCAAACGCCTGGAGCAACTGGGAGTGCAGGCCCGGCTCCATGCCGAGAGCATCGTGGAGAGCGTGCGCGAACCGCTCGTCATCCTCACCGAAAACCTGCGGGTTACGCAGGCGAACCGCGCGTTTTACCTGACGTTCCAGACCACGCCCGCCGATACCGAGGGCCGGCCGCTTGGCGAATTGGCCGGCGGCGCCTGGAACCAGCCGGGGCTGCTGGAAAAACTCGCGACCATCGTCCCGCAGGCCACGCAGTTTGATGACCATGAGATGACGGCCGAGCTGCCGGGCCTGGGCCGGAAGACGCTCCGGCTCAACGCCCGCAAGCTTTACCGTCCCGGCAACCACACCTCGATGCTGTTGCTGGCGATGGAGGATATCACCCGCCGCCGCCAGGCCGAGGCGGAGCTCGACCGGTTCTTCACCCTGTCGCTCGACTTCCTGTGCATCGCCAGCGCCGACGGCTATTTCAAGCGCGCCAGCCCCGCGGTCACCGACATCCTTGGCTGGAGTGTCGAAGAGTTTCTTTGCCGGCCCTACCTGGAGCAGGTGCATCCCGAGGACCGGGAGGCAACCCGGCGGGAGGTCGAGGAGCAGGTGCGCGCCGGCCGCAAGGTCATGAGCTTTGAGAACCGCTACCGGCACAAGGACGGCTCGTGGCGCATTCTTTCCTGGCGGTCGGTGCCCCAACCGGGCGGTCTGATGTATGCCACGGCCCGCGATGTGACCGAGAGCCGGCAGATGGAGAGGCGCATCAGTCAGCTCAATCTCGAGCTCAACCAGCAGGCCGCCCAGCTCAAGGCCGCCAACAAGGAGCTGGAGGCATTTTCCTACTCCGTCTCACATGATCTTCGCGCGCCGCTGCGGCATATCGACGGTTTTGCGCAACTGCTGCAAAAGAACGCCGCCGCCAGGCTGGATGACACGGGGCGGCGGCACCTTGCGACCATCAGCAGCTCGGCCAAAAACCTCGGCCTGCTGATCGACGAGCTGCTGCAGTTCAGCCGGATGGGGCGGGCCGAACTGCGCCACCTGCGGCTGGACATGCGGGCCATGGTGGAGGAAGTCCGCCAAAGCCTGCAGGGCGACATGCAGGAGCGCAGCATTGACTGGCAAATCGGCGAGCTGCCCGTGGTGCAGGCCGATCCGGCGATGCTCCGCCAAGTCTGGATCAACCTGCTGGGCAACGCCGTGAAATACACCCGGAACCGGGCCGACACCCGCATTGTGATCAGTTGCCGGACCGATGCGGATGGCGGCCACGTCTTCAGCGTGCGCGACAACGGGGCCGGCTTCGACATGCGCTATGTGGACAAGCTGTTTGGCGTGTTCCAGCGGCTGCACGGCCCCGGGGAATTCGAAGGCACGGGCATCGGTCTCGCCAATGTGCAACGCATCATCGTCCGGCACGGCGGCCGCGCCTGGGCGGAGGGCGCCGTCGGGGAGGGCGCGACGTTTTATTTTTCCCTGCCGCACCTCGAACCGGACCCGGCGTCGGAAGCCCGGGCCAGCCACGTCTCATGAACCAAATCCACAGCATCCTGTTTGCGGAAGACAATCCGCACGACGTCGAACTCACGCTCGCCGCCCTGACCGAGCACAACCTGGCCAACGATGTGGTCGTCGTGGCCGATGGCGCCGAGGCGCTAGACTATCTCCACCGCCGCGGCCGTTATCAGGAGCGCGTCCCCGGCAACCCGGCCCTGGTGCTGCTCGACCTCAAGATGCCCAAGGTGGACGGGCTCGGCGTGCTGCGCGCCATCAAGCAGGACGCCGCCTTGCGCACCATCCCCATCGTCATGCTCACCTCCTCGCGCGAGGAGCAGGACCTGGTGCGGAGCTACGAACTCGGGGTCAACGCCTACGTGGTGAAGCCCGTGGACTTCCAGGGCTTCATCGAGGCGGTGAAGCAGTTGGGGGTGTTCTGGGCGGTGCTCAACCAGCCGCCGGTCGGCAGCCACCGGCCGCGCTAAAACGGACTTTTTGCATATGCCGACAGACACCCCGGGCCATTTCCCAAAAATCCTCCACCTGGAGGACAATCCGGCCGACGCCGAGCTCATCCACCTGCAACTGAAGCAGGAGTGGCCGGGGTGTGCGATTCATCGGGTCATGAGGCGGGAGGAGTTTCAGGCCGCGCTGCAGCACGAGGCCTTTGATCTCATCCTGTCGGACTTTTCCCTGCCGGCCTTCAACGGCCTGGAGGCGCTCGCACTGGTGCAGAAGACCGGCACGGCCACGCCCTTCGTGTTTCTTTCCGGCACCATCGGCGAAGACAACGCGGTCCAGGCGCTGAAGTGCGGTGCGGCCGATTACATCATCAAGGACCGGCCGGCGCGGCTGGTCTCGGCCATCCGGCAGGCGCTGACCCACGTCGAAGAGACGCAGCGGCGCCGGCGTTCCGAAGGACGCCTGCGGGAGCAGGCCATGCTGCTGGACAAGGCGCGCGACGCCATCATCGCCACGGACCTTGACCACCGCATCACCTATTGGAATGCCAGCGCCGAGCGCATTTACGGCTGGAAGGCCGACGAAGTCGCCGCCCGCCGGCTGGAGGAATTGGAGCTGCATATCGAGCCGGCGCGATTTGCCGCCGCGCGCCGGGCGCTGGAGGAAGCGGGCGAGTGGCGGGGCGACCTCCGGCTCCAGCGGCGCGATGGCACGATCATCCAGGTGGAGAGCAGTTGGAGCCTCGTGCGCGGCGCCGATGAGCGGCCGGGCTCGATCCTGTTCATCGACACCGATGTGACCGAACGCAAAAAACTGGAGGCCCAGTTGCTGCGTTCGGAGCGGCTGGACAGCATCGGCATGCTGGCCGGTGGGATTGCGCACGACCTCAACAACGCCCTGGCGCCCGTGCTCATGGCCGCGGAGCTGCTCCGCATGCGCCTGACCGGTCCTGACCTCCGGATTGTGGACAACATCGAGACCAGCGCCCAGCACGGCGCCGCCCTGGTCCGCCAACTGCTGGCCTTTGCCCGCGGCACGGAGAGCCGGCACACGGAAATCGAGGTCGAGGAGCTGATCCATGACGTGGGCAAACTGATCCGCTCCACGTTGTCGCGCACCATCGAGCTTGAGGTCGGGAGCCAGCCCTCATTGCGGCGGGTTTGTGCGGACAGCACCAAGCTGAAGCAGGTCCTGGTCAATCTCTGCCTCAATGCCCGCGATGCCATGCCGCAGGGCGGGCGCATCGAGATCCGGGCCGAAAACGTCCGCTTGGATGCATCCCAGGCCCGGGCCCATCCCGGTGCGGAGGCGGGGCCGCATGTGCGCATCGGCGTGCGCGACAACGGCAGCGGGATCCCGCCCGCGGTGATCGACCGGATTTTCGACCCTTTCTTCACCACCAAGCCGGTCGGCAAAGGCACCGGCTTGGGTCTCTCCATGGTGGCGGGCATCATCAAAAGCCACGGCGGCTTTCTCAATGTTGAGAGCCAGCCGGGGCAGGGAGCCCTGTTTGAAATCTTTCTCCCGGCGACCGGCGACCGGGCGGAGCCGGCCGTTGCCATCCCGGCCGGGCCGGCGACCGCCGGCGGCCGGGGCGAGGCCATCCTGCTGGTGGATGATGATCCCGCCGTGTGCGACACCTTCCAGCTCGTGCTTGAAAAGGCCGGCTACCGGGTCGTCACCGCTCCCGATGGCTCAGGCGGGTTGGCGGAGTTTGAGCGCCAGGCCGATGGCTTCGCCGTGGTGATCACCGACCTGCTGATGCCGGGCATGAGTGATACGGCCATGATCGCCGCGCTGCGCGCCCGCCGGCCGCGGCAGCCGATCCTCGCCATCAGCGGCTTTGTGAAGATGGCGGATTTGGAGGCCTTGCGCCGCCTGGATCCGCCCGTGGAGTTTCTCGCAAAACCCATCATGGCCGAGACGCTGCTCGGCACCCTGCAGCGCATGATCGAGGACCGTGCTTCCTGAGGGATTCGCGGCGGAAACGCTAACGTGCCGCCACCGCTGTTTTCATCCGTTGCAGCGCCTCGGCGAGGGTGGCGCGGGGGCAGCCGAAGTTGATCCGCACGTGCCGGCCCTTGGGCGAACCGAAGAAGGCGCCGTCGCTCAGGCCCACGCCGTGCTTTTCAAAGTGCGCGACGGGATCGGCCAAGTTCAACGCCGCAACATTGAGCCAGCCGAGGTAGGTCGCCTCGATCGGGGCCTCGATGGTCACGCCGGGCAGTTCGCGCGTCACGAAGTCCGTCAGGAAATCCCGGTTGCCGCGCAGGTGGGCGAGCAGGGCCTGCCGCCAGGGCTCGCAGTCGCGGTAGGCGGCCTCGCACGCGGTGAAGCCGAGGGCCGTCACCTCGGCGACGATGCCGGCGGCGGCGCGGGTGAACCGGGCGCGGAGCTGCGGGTCGGGAATGATGGCGAAGGAGGTGCCCAGGCCGGGGACATTGTAGGTCTTGCTCGGGGCCATGAGCGTGACCGTGCGGCGGGCGATCTCGCCGCCCAGCCGGGCGGTCGGGATGTGCGGCAGCGCCGGGTCGAGGATGAGGTCGCAGTGGATCTCGTCGCTGCAAAGCACGAGGTTGTGCCGCACGCAGAATTCGCCGAGGCGCACCAGCTCGTCGCGCCGCCACACGCGGGCGAGCGGGTTGTGCGGGTTGCACAGATAAAACAGTTTCGTGCGCGGGGTGACGGCGCGCTCCAGCGCCGCCCAGTCGATGGTCCACCGGCCGGCCTGCAGCACGAAGTCCACCGGGGTTGAAATGCGCGCGCTGTTTTTTGGCGCGCTCATGAACGGCGGATAAACCGGCGCGAGCGTGAGCACCTCCTCCTCCGGTGCGGCGAAGGCCTGGGCGGTGACGTTGAGCCCCACGACGAGGCCAGGCAGCCAGACGATCCAGTCGGGTTCGATGCCCCAGCCGTAGCGCGTTGCCATGGCCTCGACGATGGCCCCGACGGTGGACGGCACCGGCCGGGCGTAGCCGAAGATGCCATGGTCCACGCGCGCATGCAGCGCCGCCACGATGGCCGGGGCCGCGGGAAAATCCATGTCCGCCACCCACATCGGCAGCACGTCGCGGCCGGCGTATTTCTGCCATTTTTGCGAATCGGTGCCGCGGCGTTCGGGAACGTTTTCGAAGTCAAAGCTCATGGGTGGGGCGGAACCCAACCACGGATTCCGCCGCCGGGCACGGATTATTTCCGGCATAACCCGCGGCCGGGAAATTTTTTCACGGTGAGACGGCACAGGGCGGGTTATTTTTTCCCGCCCCCCGGAACGCTGACGACTCAAGTGGCCGTTTTTCAGGGATTTGGGCGCCGGATTGATCCGGCATCCCGCATGCAGAGGAGTGGTCACCAAATCGTTCAAACCTCCAATCCACAAAAACCATGACCCTCGTCCGCTACACCTATCCCACCTATCGCAGCCCGCTGGCCTTTCGTGCTTCGCCGTGGGCCGGCCTTGAGACCGAAATCGACCGTCTGTTCTCCTCGGCGTTCGCCAATCTTGGCACCCCGGCGACGGACGCCCGGTTCCCGGTCGATCTCTACGAAGACAAGGACCACACCTTCGTCCGCGCGGAACTCCCGGGCGTGAACCGCGAGGATATTCACGTCGAGATCGTGGACGGCTACCTCACGATCAACGCCACCCGCAAATTCAAGGACGGCGACCAGGAGCAGAGCTTCGCGCTCAACCGCTCTGTCCAACTGCCCGATGCGGTGCAGGCCGACCGCATCACCGCCGCCTATGAAAACGGCGTGCTCACCGTCACCCTCCCCAAGCAGGAGGAGGCGAAGCCGCGCAAGATCACCGTCACGGTGAACTGAACCCGCCAACCCAACCATCAGCATTATCCCTCATGAACCTCCTCCACTCCCTCATCCCTTCCCTCAATCGCGTGAATGTGCATCGCCGCCAGCCGGAATCCACGGCTGACCGCGGCCCGGTCGTGCAGCCCGCCTACCAGGTGAGGGAAACCGCCGACGCCTTCGGCCTCACCGTGCATTTGCCCGGCGTGACCAAGGACGGCCTCGAACTCACCGTCGGCGACGGCGTCTTCACCGTGCGCGGCACGCGCGGCTGGAAACAGCCCGAGGGCTGGACCGCCCTCTACCGCGAGTCCGCTGAGGCCGACTACGAGCTCGGGCTGACGCACGACAACACGATCGATGCGGACAAAATCCGCGCCGAGCTGAAGGATGGCGTCCTCCGGGTATCGCTGCCGAAGACCGAAGCCGTGAAGCCCCGCAAGATCGCGGTGGCCTGAGCGGCAGCCCAAGGCAATTCCAGCCGGACCCCCGTGGGTCCGGCTTTTTGTGCAGTCATAGATCGGGCTCGCGCGGCGGAGCGAGCCGGCTAGGTTGCGGGCATGGAGACTTTGTCCGTCCTGATGATGGTGGCCTTCTTTGTGGGGGTGCCGGTGCTGGCCGTCTGGGCGATGATCCACAGCACGCGGAAAATGCGCACCCAGTTCGAGCGGCTGGCCGCCAATCTGGGGCTTCGGCTCGATCCGCCCGAGCCGCCGCGCGGGATCACGGCCCCGCCGCCGAGCCTGGTCGGGTCCATCCGCGGGAAGGCCGTGAAAATCCACACCTACAGCACGGGCAGCGGAAAGTCCCGGACGACATGGACCGAGGTGGTCGTGACGCCCGTGCTGGCGGGCGACATGACGTTTGGGTTTACCCGCGAAGGGTTCGGCACGCGGGTCATGCAGCTTTTCGGCGCCAAGGAGATCAAGGTGGGCAACCGCGAGTTTGACGAAGCGTGGTTTGTGCAGACGAACCGGCCGGATTTTCTCCGCGCGGCGCTGCTGCCCGAGCTGCAGCAGAAATTCCGGCCGTTCCGCGGCGTGTGCAAGCTGGAGCAGGGGCTCGTCACCTACACGGAGCGGGGCCTGCTCGCCAACGAGGCGACGCGCCACCGGTTTGAGCAGGCGATGGAACTGGCCTGCGATCTCGCCGACCTGGCCGAGGTGCAGGCGCGGCACGCAGCCAAGGGCTGACCATGACGGCTGCTCCAACTTCCGCTGCGACGGGACCGGTCCTGCTTTTCGACGGGGAGTGCGGTTTGTGCAACCGCTGTGTGCGGTTGCTGCTCCGGCTCGACCGCCACGCGCGGCTGCGATTCGCGCCGCTGCAGAGCCCGCCGGCCCAGGCTTATCTGCGCGCGCGGGGTCTGCCGGTGACGGATTTTGATTCGTTGGTTTTTGTATCCGACTGGGCCGGTGCCGGCCCGCCTTTGCTGCGGACGGACGGCGTGCTGGCGGCCCTGCGCGCGTGTCCGGGTCTCGGCCGGATGTTGGCGGCGGTGTTGGGCGTGGTGCCGGCCGGCTGGCGGGACCGGGCTTACAAGCTGGTTGCCCGCTGGCGTTACCGCATCTGGGGCGAATGGCGGCCGCGGCCTCTGCCGCGGCCGGAGTGGCAGGACCGTTTTTTTGGCTGAAGCCGGGGCCGGATTATTTCCGCACGACCAGCGGCTTGGATTTGTCCGGGATCAGCACCGAGGCGAGGACGGAGATGGCCAGCACGCCGCCGATCACGCTGAGCGAGGCGGCGATCGGCACTTTATACCAGCCCTCGATGAGCATCTTCACGCCGATGAAGACGAGGATCAGCGCGAGACCGAGCTTGAGGTAGCGGAAGAGCTGCATGATGCCGCTGAGGGCGAAATACATCGCCCGCAAGCCGAGGATGGCGAAGACGTTTGAGGTGAGCGCGATGAAGCCGTCGCGCGTGATGGCCAGCACGGCCGGCAGCGAATCCACGGCGAAGACCACGTCGGTGGACTCGATTACCAGCAGCACGACGAAGAGCGGCGTCGCCATGCGGCGGCCCTGGTGGATGGTGAAGAAGCGGCCGTTGTCGTCGTGCGGCGCCACCGGGTAGAAGCGCCGGAAGAGCCGCACGATCCAGTTGTGCTCGGGATTAACGTCCACCTCGCTCTTGCCGGGCAGGGCCATCTTGATGCCGGTGAAGAGCAGGAAAGCACCGAAGATGTAGATCACCCAGTGGAAGCGGGCCAGCACGCTCACGCCGACCAGGATGAACACCGCGCGCATGATCACCGCGCCAACCACGCCCCAGAACAGCACGCGGTGCTGGAAACGCGGCGGCACCCGGAAATACGTGAAGACGAGGATGAAGACGAAGACGTTGTCCACGCTCAGCGCCTTCTCGACGATGTAGGCGGCGAAGAACTCCTTCGCCGGCACCGGGCCGCGCCACCACCAGAGGAGGACGTTGAAGGCGAGGGCCAGGCCGATCCAGACCGCGCACCAGCGCAGGGCCTCCTTCATCTTCACCTCGTGCGCTTCCCGGTGAAACACCCCGAGATCCAGCGCCAGCATGGCGGTGATGAACCCGAAAAAGGCCAGCCAGGCCCAGAGCGGCAGGGGCGGCAATTCGTTGAGGACGGCGAAAAAGGTCGGCATCGGTGCGGCAGGATGGCCGGCCGCCCGGCCGGCGGGCAAGGCGGGATTGACCGCACATTCACCGGGCGGCAACTTGGGGTCATGATGAAGCTTTGGCGTTATTTTTCATTGGTGGCACTGGGCTTGGCGGCCGGCGGGGCGGTCCTGCTGGCGCAGGATGAAGCGGCCGTTCCCGCCGAGCCCACCACGTGGGCCCAGGGCTGGGCGTGGACCAAGCAGGTGCTGATGCTCCAGGTGGGTGACAACGCCTTCGGCCGCGTGCTGCTCTCGCTGGGCGTGCTGTTGCTGACGGTCCTGTTGCGGCGGCTCATCCTGAGCCTGGTGTTCAAGGCCCTGCAGCGCATCGCGGCGCGCACGACATCCAAACTGGACGACAAAATTTTCGCCGGCCTCCAGTCGCCGCTGTCGGTTTTCATCCTCGTCCTGGGAGTGTTCCTTTCCCTCGCCCTGCTCAGCCTCGACCCGCAGGTGGACCGGGTGGTGCTCTGGCTTTTCCAGATCACGGTGATGACCGTCATCTTCTGGGGTTTCCTGCGGCTGACGGACATCGTGGCCGACCACGTTTACGAGCACGCGCGGGACAAGGGCCTGGGGATCACGCCCTTCATCCCGCTTATCAAAAAGACGCTCCGGGTGTTCTTCATCGTGATCGGTGTCATCCTGATCATCCAGAACATGGGCTACTCCGTGGGCTCGCTGCTGGCCGGACTCGGCATCGGCGGCCTGGCGGTGGCGCTGGCCGCACAGGATTCGCTGTCCAACTTCTTCGGCTCGCTGGTCGTGGCGGTGGACCGGCCGTTCAAGGTCGGCGATTTTGTGCAGATCGGGTCCACGATGGGCTCGGTGGAGGAGATCGGCCTGCGCTCCTCGCGGCTGCGCACGCCGCAACGCACGCTGGTCACGATCCCCAACAAGATGATGGCCAACGAGGTCATCACCAATTTTTCCGTCATGCCGCAGCGCCGGGTGGACCAGACCATCGGCCTCACCTACGACACGACGCCGGAGCAGATGGAGGCCGTGCTCGGCGATTTCCGGGCGATCCTGAAAAACGATCCCGGGGTGCACCAGGAGTTTCACGCGGTGAACTTCCTGGCCTACGGCGCGTCTTCGCTCGACATCCAGATCATCTACTTTTCCGCCGATCCCAACATCGTGAAGAGCTTCGAGCTGCGCGAGCGGATCAACCTCGCGCTGATGCGCGCGGTCAACGCCCGCGGCCTGTCCTTCGCCTTCCCGACACAGACCGTCCATCTCGACGGCGCGGTGGCGAAACAACTGGCCGCCCGCGGGGCTCCGCCGCGGGCCTGACGCGGCCGCAAAAAATTCGTGTAATTGCGCGCCGGGTTCCTAGGGTGGCCCTTCCATGGCCGAGCCTCCGCCCAGTTCCGCCGCCGCCCCGCTGCCCAACTGGGTGCTGGTCCGGCGGCTGTTCGGGCTCGCGTGGCGCTACCGGCTGCACTGCATCGGCGTCCTCTTGCTGCAGCTCGTGCTGCTGACGATGGGCATCGCCGGGCTGAGCTTCACCGGGCTGGGCATCGATTACATCCGCTCGCAGGTGGAGGGCGTGCCGCTGGGCGACAACCCGCTGCACCTGGCGCCGCCGGCCGACTGGCCGCCGCTGCACGTGCTCGGGCTCCTGGCCGGGCTGATCCTCGTCTTCGCGCTCAGCCGGGCGGTGCTCAACTACGCCTATGCCGTTTCCATCAACAAGCTGGTGCAGCAAAAGCTCGTGGTGGATCTGCGCGCCCAGGTTTACGACAAGCTCCAGCGCCTGAGCTTCCGCTTTTTTGACGCCAACACCACCGGCTCCATCATCACGCGGGTGACCGGAGACGTGCAGGCGGTCCGCATGTTCGTGGACCAGGTCCTGATGCAGAGCGTCATCATGCTCATCTCGCTGTCCGTTTACGTGGTTTACATGATGAGCCTCCACCCGGGCCTCACGCTGGCCTGTCTGGCGACGACCCCGCTGCTGGCGGTCATCTCCATCTGGTTTTCACACAAGATCCAGCCGGAGTATGCGCGCAACCGCACGCTGTTTGAGCGGATGGTGCAGTCGCTGGCGGAGAGCATCCAGGGCATCGCCGTCACGAAGGGCTTCGGCCGCGAGGACGAGGACCGGGCGAAATTCGACGCGGCCAACCAGGCGGTCTTCGACCAGCAGCGCGGCATCTTCTGGCGGGTGAGCCTGTTTTCCCCCGCCGTCGGCCTGCTCACGCGCATCAACATGCTGGTGCTGCTCGGCTACGGCGGCTGGCTGGTGATGCAGGGGCACCTCCCGCTCGGCACCGGCCTCATCGTTTTTGCCGGTTTGCTGGAGCAGTTTTCCGGGCAGGTGAACAGCGTGGCCACGCTCGTCAACAGCGTGCAGCAGTCGCTCATCGGCGCCCGGCGCGTGTTTGAGATCCTCGACGCCCCGGTGGAGGTGCAGAGCGCGCCCAACGCCGTGCGCCGCCCGCGGCTGACGGGAGCGGTGCGTTTCGACCGGGTGAGCTTCGCCTACACCGGCATCACCCCCGTCCTGCGCGACATTTCCCTCGAGGTGAAGCCGGGGCAGTGCGTCGCCATTCTCGGGGCGACCGGCGCCGGCAAGAGCGTGCTCATGAGCCTCGTCCCGCGCTTTTTCGATCCCACCGCCGGTTGCCTCCTGATCGACGGCCTTGATGCCCGCCGGCTCCACCTCGACGACCTGCGGCGCAACATCGGCCTGGTTTTCCAGGAAAGCTTCCTGTTCTCCAACACGGTCGGCGCCAACATTGCCTTCGGTCACCCCGGGGCCACCCCGGAACAGATCATCAAGGCGGCCAAGATCGCCGCCGCGCACGACTTCATCATGGCGCTGCCCAAGGGCTACGACACCGTGCTGGGCGAGAGCGGCAGCGGTCTCTCGGGCGGGCAGCGGCAACGGCTCGCCATCGCCCGCGCCGTGCTGCTTGAGCCGGCCATCCTGCTGCTCGACGATCCGACCGCCGCGATCGACAGCGAGACCGAGCACGAGATCTTCGAAGCCTTGGAGCGGGCGATCAGCGGCCGCACCACCTTCATCGTGGCCCACCGGCTCAGCACGCTGCGCCGCGCGGATTTCATCATCGTGATGGAGGACGGCCGCATCGTGCAGCGCGGGACGCACGAGGAGCTCATGCGCGTGCCCGGGCCTTACCTTCGCGTGGCCCGGTTGCAGTTGGTGGACGGCCGCGAATTGCAGTCCCCGGTGCCGGACAGGGAGGTGGGCCCATGAGTCCGCCCACCGGCAAAGTCGGCCAGCTCACCCTGGCCGGCCAGCAACAGGACGAGGCCGATGAGCTCCAGTTCAAGCCGCTGGAGTGGGGCCTCATCCGCCGGCTCTTCACCTACACCGAACCGGTGAAGCGCAAGCTGTTCTGGCTGGTCGGGCTCACGCTCACCCGCGCCGTGCAACTGCCGCTCCTGGCCTGGGCGGTGGGCTTCATCATCAGCGGACCGGTCGCAGGCCGGGATCTGCCGCTGCTCTTCTGGGCGCTCGGCGGCTACCTGCTCCTCGCGGTGAGCACCGACGGATTGTTCCACTTTCGCCAGCGTTATGCGCTCGAGATCGGCGAGACCGTGGTCAGCGCCCTCCGGGCCGAGATTTTTGCGAAAATGCAGCGGCAGCCGATGAGCTTTTTCCACCGCATCAAGCTCGGCCGGATCATCGGCCGCGTGACCAGCGATGTGGAATCGCTGCGCGTGGGCATCCAGGATGTGTTTTTCGTCAGCATGGTCCAGGGCGGGCAGATGATCGTGGCCGCCCTGGTGATGGCGTGGTGCGACTGGGTGCTCTTCCTCGTGGTGGTGGCGATGGCGCCCATCCTCTGGGGGGTCAACCGGCACTTCCGCGTGCGGCTCAGCCGGGAGTCGCGGGCGGCCACCGAGAGTTTCAGCCGGGTCACGGCCACGCTGGCCGAGTCCGTCAACGGCATCCGGGTGACGCAGGGCTTCGTGCGGCAGGAGACCAACGCCGGCCTGTTCCGCAATCTCCTCAACGCCCACTCGCGCTTCAACATCGCGCTGGCCCGCACCTCCGCGATCCTCGTGCCGCTGCTGGAGCTCAACAGCCAGTTTTTCATCGCGATCCTCCTCATGGTGGGCGGCTGGCGCACGTTCCACGACCTGATGACGATGGCCGATCTCATCCAGTTCTTCTTCCTCGCCAACCTGTTCTTCTCGCCCATCGCCACCCTCGGCACGC
Source organism: Opitutaceae bacterium UBA2377 (assembly GCA_002344205.1). Taxonomy (GTDB): domain Bacteria; phylum Verrucomicrobiota; class Verrucomicrobiia; order Opitutales; family Opitutaceae; genus UBA2377. The sequence goes on along the minus strand of DDSZ01000019.1, from coordinate 77,973 downwards.
AATACAACAACGCGCTCATCGCGATGGCGGGCGCCGAGCGGGTCTTCCGGCTGATCGACGCCACGCCGGACTGGGTGGACAACCCTGCCGCGGCGGACCTGCCCGATTCCGGCCGCGGGGGCGCGGCCCGCGGCGCGGCGGTGGAGTTTCGCGGCGTCACCTTCGGCTACGATCCCGCCCAGCCCGTGCTGCACGGGGTGGATTTTGCCGTGGTCCCGGGCCAGACGGTGGCGCTGGTCGGACACACGGGCAGCGGCAAAAGCTCCATCATCAACCTCGTGGCCAAGTTCTACCTGCCCACGCATGGCGAGCTGCTCATTGACGGGCGCGAGGTGCGGACGATCACCAGCCGCTCCCTGCACCGGCAGATGGGGATGGTGCAGCAGCAAAACTTTCTCTTCACCGGCACCGTCCTCGACAACATCCGGATGAGCCGGCCCGAGGCGACCGATGAGGACGTGCGCGAGGCGGCGCGCCGCCTCGACTGCCTCGACCTGCTGGAGGCGCTGCCCCGCGGGCTGCTCACGGAAGTGGGCGAGCGCGGGGCCGGTCTCTCCGTCGGCCAGCGCCAGTTGATCTGCTTCACCCGGGCCCTGCTGGCCGATCCGCGCATCGTGATCCTCGACGAGGCCACGAGCTCGATCGACGCGCTGACCGAGGCCCGCCTGCAAAAGGCCCTCGTGGAGCTGCTACGGGGCCGCACCAGCTTCATCGTGGCCCACCGGCTGAGCACGATCCGCCACGCCGACTGCGTCCTCGTGCTCGACCAGGGCCGCATCATCGAGCGCGGCACCCACCCCGAGCTGCTCGCACGGGGCGGCCACTATGCCGAACTTTACGCCCAATTCGTGCAGATGGAGGACGCCGCCCGCCCGCCGTCCTCCTCCTGAAATCGCAAGATTCTCCTAGGCAAACCGGGCTTTCTCCCTCTATAAGTGCCTTGTCTTCACCCGAAGACACCCAAACAAATAATCAATATGGCTAAAAAATCCGCTCGCAAACCCAACGCTGCATTCATGAAACCGGTCACCCCCGACGACAAGCTCGCCGCGGTGGTTGGCTCCAACCCGCTCCCCCGCACGGAGCTCACCAAGAAGCTCTGGGCCTACATCAAGAAGAACGGCCTCCAGGACAAGAAGGTGAAGACCCAGATCAACGCCGACGACAAGCTGAAGGCGGTCTTCAACGGCAAGTCGAAGGTCAGCATGTTCGAGATGACCAAGCTCGTCTCGGGCCACGTCAAGTAAGCAGAACTTTTTCCTTCGAAACCGCCGCGGATTCCGCGGCGGTTTTTTTGTGCCCGACGATTCCGCTTCTGCATTGCGCGGGCTGCTTCCGCCGGATTGGCTCGGCCACACCCGAATCCCCCGCATGCGCCTTCTCCTGAAATACCGCCTGCCCGCAGCGGTGACGGCCATCTTGCTCCTCGGCCTGCTGGCCGGACGCTGGGGCTACCGTGCCGTCGAGCACGAGTTGCGGGGCGCGCTGTTGCGCGATGCACAGGCTGCGGTCGCCGGCTTTGAGGCCGCGGAGCTTGCGCAGCTCACCGGCACCGCGGCCGATATCGGCACGCCGGCTTACGAGCGGCTCAAGGAGCGGCTGATGCGCTACCGGCGGCTCGATGCCATGGTGCGCTTTGTCTATCTGTTCCGGCCGCTGCCGGAAGAGGGCCGCGTGATTTTTCTGGCCGATTCCGAGCCGGAAAATTCGGGCGACATTTCCCTGCCGGGCGAGGAATACGCCGAGGCCAAAACCTCGCCGGGCCTGCAGAGCATCCTGCGCGACGGGATTCCCGCCGCCGAGGGTCCGCTGGCGGACGGTTACGGGGTTTGGGTGACGGGTTATGCCGCGGTCACGGACGATGCCGGGGCGGTTCATGGCATTCTCGGCATCGATATCAGTGCCCGTGATTGGAACCGCCGGCTGTGGTTCGGTGCCGTGCGGGCGGCGTTCTATGTCTGGTTCCTGCTCGGGCTGCCCCTTGCGGGCTGGCTGATCAACCGCCGCCAGCACGCGCAGCGCGAGGTCATCCGCAATCTTTTCGAGGCCATGGAGCAGAGCCCGTCGGCGGTCATGATCGTGGATCTGGAAAGCCGGATCGAATACGCCAACGCTGGGCTCTGCCGCCAACTGGGCTACGCCCGGCGTGAACTCATCGCCCGGCCCTGGCGGGATTTCAAATCGCCGCATCTGCCGGACCAGGCGCTGGGTGAACTCGTCGGCACCGTGCGCGCAGGCGGCACTTGGAGCGGCGAATGGCTCCAGCTCCGACGCGATGGCTCCAGCTATCCCGTGCGTGCCAGCATCTCCCCGGTCAAGCGGCGGAACGGTGAACTGGCCTGCTTTGTCGCGGTCTTCGAGGACATGACTGCGGTGAAACAAAACGAGGATGTGCTCCGGGAGGCTTTGGGCCGCGCGGAAGCCGGCGACCGCGCCAAGAGCCAGTTCCTCGCCACGATGAGCCACGAGGTGCGCACCCCGCTCAACGGCATCGTCGGCTTCACCAACCTGCTGCTCGATACGCCGCTCACCAGCGAGCAGAAGGAATACCTCCAGACCATCCACCTGAGCGCGGAAGCAATGATCCAGCTCACCAGCGACATGCTCGACTTCGCCCGGATCGAATCCGGCAAGTTCCGGCTGGAGCTGCAGCCCTGCGATCCACGCGAATGCCTGGAGGATGCCCTCGACCTGCTGGCCGGCCGGGCCGCGGAAAAAAACCTCGAGCTGTTGCACTGGGTCGAGGACGACGTGCCGGCGCAGGTCCGCACCGACCCCGGCCGGTTGCGGCAGGTGCTGACGAACCTGATCGGCAATGCCGTCAAGTTTACCGCGAGCGGAGAGGTTGAAGTGACCCTTGCCGCGCGGTCAGTCGGGGCGGATTGGGAGCTGGACTTTATGGTGCGCGACACCGGTCCGGGCATCGCGCCCGAGCAGCAGCAGCTTTTGTTCAAGCCCTTCACCCAGATTGACAGTGCTTCCACGCGCCAGCACGGCGGCACCGGCCTGGGACTCGCGATTTGCCGCAACTTGGTGCAGATGATGGGCGGCCGCATCAGCGTGGAAAGCCGGCCCGGCCAGGGCTCCACCTTCCGTTTCACCATCAGCGCTACGGCGATCGAGGGGGCCGCATCCGCAGCCAAGCCCGCCGAACTCGCGGGCGTCCGGCTGGCGGTCGCCGGGCCGACCGGTGCCGCCGGTGCGCTGGGTCACGAGCTGGCGCGCCTAGGCCGCCGCTGGGGTGCGTTGGTCACGGAGATCGCGCTCGAAAACCTGCCGGCCCATGCTTGGGATGTGGCCTTGGTGAACCTCGACTTGGCTTCCGCGCAGGAGTTCGCCTCCGGCGACGAGCGTCCGGGTTATCCCCGCGAAAAACTTATCGGGCTCGTGCCGCTGGTCCTGCCCGCGGCGATTCGCACGGCCCTCCACCGGCATTTCCGTCTCTTGGTCAACAAGCCCGTGCATCATCAGGCGCTCCACGCCCTGCTGGGCGGCCCGGCGACTCCGTCCCGGCCGGCGACGTCGGTCTTTGCCCGCGCGGGCTTTGGGCTGCAGGTGCTGCTGGTGGAGGACAACCCCGTCAACCAGCGCCTCATGCAGCGTGTGCTCGGCCGCTTGGATTGCCAGTGGACGATGGCCGACAACGGCCGCATCGCCCTCGATGAACTGGCCCGGCGGGATTACGATGTCGTCCTGATGGACCTGCACATGCCGGTCATGGACGGCCTGACGGCGATCGAGCACATCCGGCGCGGCGAGGCCGGGGAAAAGATGCGGGAGATCTGGATCATCGCGCTCACGGCCGATGCGCGCGAGGACCAGCGGGCGCGGGTGCTGGCGGCCGGGGCCAATGACTATCTGACCAAGCCGCTGAAGCCCGTGGAACTGACCGATGCCTTCCAGCGCCTGTTGGCCGCGCGCGGTCCGGATGCGGGCTGAACCGCCCCGGCCGCCTATTTCAGGCCGAGCGCGGTTTCGATTTGCCGGGTGGCCAGCTTCAGCACCTGCAGGCGGGCGTGGCGCTTGTTGTTCGCCGCCACGAGGTGCCAGGGCCGCTGCGGCCGGTCGGTGAGCGCCAGCATGTCGCCCACGGCGGTTTCGTAGGCCGCCCACTTGCGGCGGTTGCGCCAGTCCTCGGCGTTGATCTTGTGACGCTTGTATTCGGTGGTCTCGCGGTGGCGGAAGCGGCGCAACTGCTCGTCCTTGCTGATGTGCAGCCAGAATTTCACCACGATGATGCCGCGCTCGGTGAGCTGGGCCTCGAAGTCGTTGATCTCGGTGTAGGCCCGCCGCCACTCGTCGTCGCGGGCAAAGCCTTCCAGCCGCTCGACCAGCACGCGACCATACCAGGAGCGGTCGTAGATGGTCACCATCCCGGAGCGGGGCAGGTGCCGCCAGAAGCGCCAGAGGTAGTGATGGGATTTCTCCTCGTCGGTGGGCTTCGAGACGGGGATTACGCGGCAGTCGCGGGCATCGATGGCGCTGGTGAGCCGGCGGATGGCACCGCCTTTGCCCGCGGCGTCCCAACCCTCGAAGACGAACACGATCGAGCGGTGTTTGGCCGCGGCGCGGCGCACGCCGGCGTTGAGCCGGCCCAGCCATTTGTCGCGTTTCAGCTCGTAGTCCGCGGCGCCGAGTTTCTGGTCCAGCGGCAACTGCAGCAATTTCCGCCGGCCGGCGGGGCGCAGCGGTGTCACCCGCGCGGGTTTTTCCTGCGCCGCGGCGATCTGCTTCATCAGCCGGTGATGATCGCGAAAGCGCGCCAGCAGGGTTTCCGCCACGGCGAGGTTGCGGGCCCGCTCGTCCGCGGCGGCGATGAGGTGCCACGGCGCACCGGGGCGGCGGGTCTGCCGCTGCATGGTGGCGGCGAGGCTCGCGAGCCGGTTGTAACGGCGGTGGCTTTCCCAGTCCTCGGGGGTCACGCGCCAAGCCGTGCGCGCGTCGTCTTCCAGTTCGCGCAGCCGGTCGCCCTGTTCGGTTTTGGAAAGTTGGAGCCAGCACTTCACGATCAGCGCCCCGTCGGCCGCCAAGGTGCGCTCAAAGCCGGCGATGCGGGCGAGCGCGTGGGCAAAATCGGCCGGCCGGGCGCGGGCCGGCGCCGCTTCCCGCAGGGCTTCGGTATACCAGGAGCCGGCGTAAATGCCGATGCGACCGCGCGGGGGCAGGCTGCGCCAGTAGCGCCACATGAACGGGCGTTCCCGCTCCTCTTCCGTCGGCGGATGGAAGGCGAAGACCTCCACACCGCGCGGATCGAGCCAACTGTTCAGGGCGTTGACGACCTCGCCTTTGCCCGAGCCCTCGACGCCGGCGATCACCAGCAGGACGGGGCAGGGCAGTTGCTTGAGTTGCACCTGCAATTGCACGAGTTGCTCCCGCAGCCGCGGCAGCCGGGCTTCGTAATCCTTGCGTGTGAGCCTGGTTTTTGCCGCCGCGCGCTTCGCCATGCGCGTAGAGCTGTGACGGGAGCAGAGAGCGTTGTCGAGCCGGGCCGACGGTTGTGACGCATTCTTCACGGCGGCTATGCGCTTGCGGGCAGGCCGGCGGCGGACACGCTCCGCGCCCGCAGCCGTGAATCCGCCCCGCCACCCGCAACATCATCAGGCCGTCCTGATGCTCTTCCTCGCCACCCTGCTGTGGGGGGTGAGTTTTCCCGTGGTGAAGGCGCTCTCATTGCTGCACCCCATCCTGCTGCCCGGGGCCGGGGAATGGTTCTCGGTGATCTACGCGGTGGCGCCGCGGTTCACGATCGCCACCCTGGTGCTGCTGGCCTGGCATCGGCGGGCGGTGCTGACGATGACGCGGGCCGAGCTGGCGCAGGGCGCGGGCATGGGCCTGTTTGCGACGATCGGGCTGCTGCTGCAGGTGGACGGGCTGCACTACACCGAGGCCTCCACCTCGGCGTTCCTGACCCAGTTTTATGTGATCTTGCTGCCGGTATATTTTGCCCTGCGGCAGCGGGTGAATCCCGGCGCGCGGGTCTGGTTCTGCGCGCTGTTGGTGCTGGCGGGAGTGTCCATCCTCGGCCGGTTTGACTGGCGCACCTTCAGTTTGGGGCGCGGCGAGTGGGAGACTTTGCTGTCCTCGCTTTTTTTCATGGGGCAGATTCTCTGGCTGCAGCGCCGCAAGTTTGCCGGCAACCGCGCCGGACACATCACGCTGGCGATGTTTGGCACGCATGTGGTGCTGCTGGCCCCCTTGGCCGTGCTGACGGCGCCGGATCTCCCGACCCTGTTGACGCCCTGGACTTCGGCGCCATGGGTGGGCCTGACCCTTATTCTCACGCTGTTCTGCACGCTGGGCTCCTTCTCGATCATGAATGCCTGGCAGCGCAAAATTCCCGCGACCGAGGCGGGGTTGATTTACTGCGCGGAGCCGGTCTTCAGCTCGTTGATGGCGCTGAGCTTGCCGGCGCTCTTTTCCCTGTGGAGCGGCATTGACTACGCGAACGAGCAACTGACCTGGGCCCTGCTCGTGGGCGGGGGTTGCATCCTGTTGGCGAACAGCCTCGCGCAACTGCGCTCCGGCCGCCTGTCATCCGTCGGGTGACGGCCGGGCCGGAGCCCGGTTCGATCCGGAGAAACGCCGCAGGGCGAGGAGCGCCCGGCAAGTGACGGCGGCGAGCACGATGACGCCGCCGAGCAGGGCCCACCGGCCGGGCTTTTCGCCGCGGGCGAGGAAGACCCACACGGGATTCAGGATCGGCTCAATCACCGGGATGATAACCGCCTCCAGCGCGGTCACCTGCCGGATGGCGCGCGCATAGAGCCAATAGGAAAAGCCCAACTGCACGACCCCGAGGGCGATGATGGCGGCGATGCCGGTCGGCGAGGGCGGCGGGACGCCGATCATGAACGGCAGGCCGATGACAAAAGCGATCAGGTTGCCGAGGATGATGGATTCCACCGGCGAGCCGTCCTTTTGCTTCCGCAGGGCGATGGTCATGGCGGCGAAGCACACGCCGCTCAGCACGCCCATCAGATTGCCGAAGGCTCCGCCCAATTCCAGGCTGTCGGCGAAGAACAGCATCATGCCGCCCAGCACGACGGCGATGATGATCCAGTCCGACCGCCGGGTCCGCTCGCCGAGGAACCAGGCGCCGAGCAGCGCGATCCAGACCGGCGCCGTGTATTGGAGGAGGATGGCGTTGGCCGCCGTGGTGAGCTTGGTGGCCACCACAAAAAAAACCGTGCAGCCCGCATAGGCGAAGGCGGCCGTGAGCTGCACCGGCGAAAACGTGAACTTCAGCCGGCGGTTGGTGAGGGCGAGGAAGATCGCCGCGACGATGCCCCGGCCTCCGGCCACGGCGAGCGGCGGCCAGTCGGCCGACTTGATGAGCAGCCCGCCAAGGCTCCAGAACAACGCGGCCAGCAGCAATTGGCCGATGGCGCGGGAATGGGCGGGATGGGTCACAGGCGGCGAAAATTGGGCGGCCTCGGACAAAAGGCACGTTTTTTGGGCCGGCTTGTTACTTTTTGCCTATGGTTGGCCCGGAACCTGTCTGTTACCTTGCCGGTCGCTTGTCCGACGCGAAAGTCTGTATCCTTTTCGCACAGTCCCCGTCTTCAAATATTCATGAAATACGCCTCCTCCTTCCGCGGCCTTGCCTTGTGTGCGGCCCTTTTCATCGCCGCTCCGTGGCTCGCCGCCGTGGAAACCGTCCCGGCCCCGGACTCGGGCGGCACGGAGCGCGTCCGCCTGCAGGCCGGCGATGTCGCGCCTGACTTCACGGTGATCGGACCCGGGGGCGAGACGATGAAACTCTCCGACTTCCGCGGCAAAATGGTGTTGCTCGACATCTGGGCCACGTGGTGCGGGCCCTGCATCGCCTCTATGCCGCACCAGAGTGGCCTGGCCGAGAAGTTTGCCAAGGATGGCCTCGTGGTTCTGGCCGTTTGCGCCTCCGACACCCGCGCCAACTACGACGGCTGGGTGAGCCGCAACCGCGACAAATACAAGTTTCTCACCGCCCACGATCCGGCCGGCCGCGACTGGAAGAGCTCGGTTTTCAACACCCACTACGGTGTCGGTGGATTCCCTTCGCTTTTCCTGATTGATCGCGACGGCAAGCTCGTCGGCCAGACTGCCGGCGGCGGCCCGAACGAGAACCCGCACCTCACCCGGTTGCTCGCGAAGGGCGGCCTGCCGATCGACACGTCGCATCTTCCGCCCGAGCGCACCGATGCGCCCAAGTCCATCCCCGCGGTCAAGAAGACCATGGCCCGACCGGCGGGCTCGGCTCCGCTCATGGGCGGCGGCATGGCGCCGGCGAACTCCCTGCGTATCCCGACCGCACAACTCGGCTCCGTGAAATTTGGCGACGAAGTCGCCGACTTCGTCGCGGTCGGCGTTGATGGTCGCGAAATCAAGCTGTCGGGGTTCAAGGGCAAGCCCGTCCTCATCACCTTCTGGACCGGCGCCCGCGCCCCGGCCGATGACGTCGCCGCGTTGCACGCCGCCTACAAGGACCAAGGCCTCGCGGTCTGGGCGATCAACGTCGCCACCGAGCAGGCCGATTTTGACACTTGGGCCAAGGCCTCGGCCGCGGCGCTGGGCTACACGGTGTCGTGGGATTCCGCCGGCAAGGCGTTCATGGAGTCCTCGGCACACATGAACTTTGGCGTCGGCATGTTCCCGGCCTATGTGGTGGTTGGCGCCGACGGCCGCTTCCGCGGCGGCATCATCGGCATGGGGCCCAAGGTCGGCACCTGGGTGCGCCAGTCGTTGGATCGCGCGGGCGTCAAGCTGACCGCGGCGGATCAGGCCGCCGTTCTGGAGACGCTCAAGGAATTGGCCGCCGCCCGCCCGGCCCAGGATTCCCGGTCTGCTCCCGCGGCGCCGCCGGCGGACCGTCCCCGCACGCTGGCCGCGGGCGATGTCGCCCCGGATTTCGTGATGCACGATGTGGACGGCAACGAGGTGCGCCTGGCGGATTTCAAGGACAAGATCGTCATCCTCGATTTTTGGGCGGTGTGGTGCGGGCCGTGCATCGCCTCTTTCCCGCACACGCAGGCATTGGCCGCGAAATACAAGGATCAGGGCGTCGTCGTTCTCGCTTCCGGCACCAGCGACACCATCGCCCGGTTCAAGGAGTGGATCCCGCGCAACCAACCGAAGTATCCCGACATGGTCTGGACCTTCGATCCCAACGAACGCGGCAGCGCGACCTTTGAGGAGCGCGCTTCGTCGAAACTCTACGGTGTCACCGGCATTCCCACGCAGTTTGTGATCGGCCGCGACGGCAAGATCGCCGCGGTTATCATTGGCAACGGCGGCAAGGAAGACGCCCGCACCGAGGCGGCGCTGGCCGGTCTCGGCGTGAAGGTGGACGAAGCCGCCGTGGCCAAGGGCCGCGAGCAACTGGCGAAGGCCGCCGAGGCGGCCAAGGCCCGCGCGGCTGCGGCGGAAGAGGAAAAGATCAACCCCAAGCCGCGTTTTACCGTGAACTACGGCAAGCTGAAGGCCGGCGAGGCGGTGCCCGATCTGACCCTGACCGATGCCACCGGCACCGCAGTGAGCTTGGGCGAGCTGACGCGCGGCAAGACCACGGTGTTGAGCGTCTGGAGCGGCACTCCCGGTGCCGACGTGTTGAACTTCCAGGAATCGTGGTCGCGCAACTATGCCGGCCAAAACGTGCAGTTCATCGCCATGGCGGCCTACGCTTCCGCCGAGCAGGTCGCGGAGATGCGCGCGGCGCTGGCGGGCAAGATCAGCTTTCCGCTGCTCGCCGATCCGGCCGGCGCCCCACCCCGTCCGGACAAGCCGATGGACGAGATGAGCAACGAGGAGGTGGCCGCATTTCGCCAGGCCTCCAGCGCCCATTTTGGCAAAGCGGCGCCGATTTTGTTCACGGGCGGCGCGATGGCGCCCCTGCCGCACAATTACGTCATGGACGCGCAAGGCCGCTTCGTCGGCTTCTTTGTTGGCGCGGGTCCCGGCACGGCCGAGTCGCTCGGCAACCTCCTGCTGCGCGCCGGCGTCAAGCTGTCGTCCGAGGATACGCCGGCCCGGGTGTTCACGGTTGAGGAAACCAAGCCGCCCGAGCCCGAGGCGCGCCGGGAGATGATCAAGATCGGCGCAATGGCGCCGGATTTCACCACGCAGGACCTGGCCGGGAAGGACGTGAAGCTCTCCGACTACCGCGGTAAGGTGGTCATCCTCGACTTCTGGGCGACCTGGTGCGGCCCGTGCATCGCGGCCTTCCCGCACACGCAGGAAGTCGCGGCGCAATACAAGGACCAGGACGTCGTCGTGCTCGGCTCCGCGACCAGCGATGCCCGCGCCGCCTTTGAGCGCTGGGTGAAGGCCAACCAGGAGAAATATCCCGACATCCACTTTTCCCACGATGCGGCGGAGCGGAAACCCGAGCGCGCCTCGCTGGCGCTTTACGGCGTGAGCGGCATTCCCACGCAGTTCGTCATCGACCGCGAGGGCCGCATCGCCGACATCGTGATCGGCTACATGAAAGGCGAGGTCATCCTCGACGCCGCGCTGGCCAAGGCCGGCATCAAGGTGGACCCGGCCATCGTGGAAAAGGCGGCGGCCGATCTGGCGCGCCGGAAAGCGCTGAGCGGCGAGGCCCCGGCACCCAGCCTACGTCTGGCCGCCCCGAAAAGCTGAAACGATAGGGGCTGGCCATTCTGGTAGGAAACCTGCATTGTCACCCTCCGTGTCCAAGCCCGCCGCCAAAATCCAGGTCAACGACCGGTCGCTGCAGATCAACGATCCGCTGCTCCACCGGCCGTTGGTGGACCTGGAGACGGCGCCGAACGTCACCGCTTTCTGGAGCGCGCTGCGGGCTTTTTTGCAGGCGGCGTTTCCTGACCAGCACTCGGCGACCCTGTTTCTTGACGCCAAGGAAAAGGTGCCCGGGGCGCTCACGCTCCACTCCCAGCCCTCGCAGCGGGCCGCCGAGTGGTGGCGGGCCCGGGCCAAGCTCACCCCGACGCACGCGTATCTGAACGACCATCCCGGCATCAAGCTCTACAACCTGGCCGACATGATGCCGGCCGAGCCGGCCCGGCGGAAACGCAGCGATTTCTACCGGCATGTCCTCAAGGCCGAGGGCTTTGACAAGCTGCTTGGCCTCACGACCTGGGAAAAAGGCGAGCGCAAAAACATCATGGTGCTGCGCCGCGCCTTCACGCAGCCGGCCTTCACGCGCAGCGAGTTCAACCTCCTGCTCGACCTGCACCCGATCTTCGACCGCACCCTCCGCCGCATTGAGAAACAGGAGGAGGAGCGCGTTTGCCGCAGCACGCTCCAGCAGTTCATCAACCTCCTGCCGCAGGGCGTGCTCCTCGTGAACGCCAAGCGCGAGGTGGTCTTTGCCAATCCCGAGGCCTTCGACGCCTGCGCCATGTGGAACCTCGGCCCCGAGGCTGCGCACCGCATGAACAGCCGCGCCGTCTTTGCCGTGCCCGCGGCCTTCCTCGAGGCCTACGAGACCCTGCTGGGCGAGCACTACGCACAGGCCTTGGCGCCGACCACGGGGCTCAGCCAGTTGCGCCGCAGCCTGGTGCATCCCGAGCAGCCTTCGCTCCAGGCCGACCTGAGCCTCGTGACCCTCGACGATCCGTTGCTGACGCGGCCTTATCTTTTCGCCCAGTTGATCAACCGCGCCGTGCTCAACGCCCCCAGTGCCGGGGCCGAGCAGCGCCAGTTCACCGTCCTCGCCAAGCTCACGCCCCGCGAGCGCGAGGTGGCGCTGCTGGTGCGCGACGGGCTCGGCAACGAGGAGATCGCCACGCGGCTGCACAAGAGCGTCGGCACGATCAAGAACCAGTTGCAGTCCATCTTCGCCAAGCTCGGCATCACCAGCCGCGCGAAACTGATCTCGCTCCTGCGCTGAAGCGAGGGCCGCCGATTCTCGCCTCCCGGTGAGCTGCGGTCCGCTCGGAGAGCGGACCCTACCGGCGCTACCGCGTCACAAGGAAGGCGATCCCGCTCCCGACCAAGGGCAAGGCGGCGCGCTCAGCCCTTGAGGGCACCGAGGACGATACCGGGGGTGAGCAGCTCAGGCAGGATGATGGGCTCGGTGTGTCCGGGCAGCCAGATGAGGTTGAACGGGATCGCGCTGCGTTGGTATTTCGCCAGCTCGGCGGTGATGCGGGGATCCTTGTTCGTCCAGTCGGCCTTCAGGGCGACGATGTTGTGTTCGGCGAAATAACGCAGGACCTCGGCGGAGCCGAAGACGGCGGCCTTGTTGGTCTGGCAGGTGAAGCACCAGCGGGCGGTGAAGTCCACATAGATGGTCCGGCCTTCGGCTTGGTATTTCTCCACGGCAGCGGGGCTCCAGTCTTCCCAAGTGAGGGTGTAACCGGTTTCGCCCTCGGTCGCGGCCTGCGCCGGGGCGGCGGGCCAGCCCAACCAGAGGCCGGCGACCAGCAGGACGGCCCCGGAAGCGAGACCGAAACGGGCCCGGCCAGCCGTGGCGCCGGGAGCGTTCCAGCGGCCGTAGAACCAGGCCGCCAGCGCGATCAGCACGAGGCTGAAGAGCGTGATGAGGAAAGCGGGTTCGCTCACCTGGCCGGCGAGCACCCATACGAGGTAGCCCACGGTGGCGTAGAGCGGGAAGGCCATGAACTGCTTGAAGGTCTCCATCCACGCGCCCGGCCGCGGCAGCACCTTGATGGCCGCGGGAAAGAGCGAGAGCAGCAGGTAGGGTGCGGAGAGCCCGAGCGCGATGGCCGTGAAGATGACGAAGGATTCCGTCGTGGGCAGCGCGAGGGCCGCACCGAGGGCCGGCGCGAGAAACGGCGCGGAGCAGGGCGTGGCGACGACCGTGGCCAGCACGCCGGTGAAGAACGAGCCGGCGTAGCCGTCCTTCATCTGCAACCCGGCGCCGACGCCGGTGGCGCCGAGGCCGAATTCAAACACGCCGCTCATGTTGAGGGCGAAGACCAGCAGCAGCACGGTGAGGGCGAAGACGAAGCCCGCCGATTGCAGTTGGAAACCCCAGCCGAGCTGATCGCCGCCGGCCCGGAGGATGGCGAGCGCGCCGGCCAGCGCCCAAAACGAGAGCAGCACGCCGAGCGTGAAGGTGATCCCGTGCATCACGACCTTGCGCTGGTCGCTGCCGGCCTGGTTGACGAAGCCGAGGATCTTGATGCCGAGCACGGGGAAGACGCAGGGCATGAGGTTGAGGATGAGTCCGCCGATGAAGGCGAGGGCCAGTGTGCCGGCCAGGCCGGTGGTGGCGGCGGGTGTGGTCGTCTCCAAACCGGCGGCCGTGATTTCATCGGTGACAAAAGGCGATTCGACCCGGAGCGCGGGGAGCGAACCGTCGGCCCGCCAGCCGTTCTTGGCCGCAAGCACGCCGCGCAGCTCGGCGGCGTTGGCATCGGCATCCGCGGCAATCTTCAGGGTCAGCACGAATCCACCCTGGCCGTCGGAGCTGACGGTCTGGGGCAGGTCGTAACCGACGAGATTGTCGTCGGCGAAGAAATGCAGATCCTGCGGGACGTGATCCGAGGGCTGTGCGGCTTTCACCGCGAGGGTGATCGTGCCGCCGGCCTTGATGGCACTAAGCTGCCAGGCGGGATCGGCGCGCGGCAACCGGGCCACCGCGGCGGTGATGCGTTCGCCAAACGTGGGATGCGGCGCGGCCGGACCGGCGACGACCGGCAGGGTGAGTTGCAGGTTGGCATCGCCCGGGATGCAGGTGTCCTCGCACATCAGCCACTCGGCATAGACTTTCAGGGTGACATTCGTGCCCGGCGCGAGGTCGGCCGGGGGTGTGATGGTCACGGGCAGCAGGACATCGCCCTCGTAGCCGTTGCCGATGACGTTGCCGCCGCGGTCGCGCAGGGCAGTTGGCACGGGCCAGCGGATGTCCGAGGCCGTGAAGCCCGCGGGCAGCGTCCAGTCGAGCGTGGTGGCCAGGCCGGTGCCGGGGTTGATCCAATAGGTGTGCCAGTGGCCCTCGTGCTGCAGGCGGAGCGCGGCGTTGAACGGCTGGCCGGGCTGGATGGAAGAGACGTCGGCCACGAGGGTGGCGCGGACCTGCGACGTGGCGGCAGTCGGCAGGAGGACGGTGAGCGCGAGGGCGCAGAGGACGGACAGGCGGGCAAACATGGTGGTTAAGGTGAACGCACTCTGGCGGCGGTGCAAACCGGGCCGGTTATTCCCCGGCGGGGTTGTTCCGGGCAAAAAGCCGGGTGGAGTAGTAACGCTCGGCGCGGTCGCAGAGGACGGTGACGACGCGCGACTCGGGCCCGAGGTCGCCCGCCACGCGGAGGGCGGCGGTGACATTGGCGCCGCTGGACGTGCCGACGAGCAGGCCGAACTCGCGGTTGAGCCGGCGGGTCATGGCGAGGGCGTCGTTGCTGGTGACCTTGACGGGGGCGTCGATGTGCGCGGAGCGCAGGAGCGGCGGCACATAGCCGCCGGCGACGCCCTCGATGAAGTGGCAGCAGGGCATCTCGCCGGAGAGCATGGCGGCCTCGGCGGGTTCCATCGCGTAGATCTTGGCGGCGGGGTTGGCGGCGCGGATGGCGCGGCCGCAGCCGGTGAGGGTGCCGCCGGTGCCGTAGCCCGCGACGAAGGCGTCCACCAGTCCGTGCATCTGCGAGAGGATCTCGCGGCCGGTGTGCTCCTCGTGGTCCTGGGCGTTGATCTGGTTCTCAAACTGGCGCGGCAGGAAGTAGCGGGCGTCCTTGGCGGCCATCTCCAGGGAAAGCTGGATGCCGGTGCCGTAGCCCTGGGTGGCCTTGAAGAGCTGCACTTCGCCGCCGAACTGCTCGATGAGGTAGCGCCGCTCGACGCTCGCGCTGTCGCTCATGAGGATCTTCACCTTGTAGCCCTTGGCGGCGCCGACCATGGCAAGGGAGATGCCGGTGTTGCCGCTGGTGCATTCGAGGATGACCGAGTCGGCCTGCAGGAGGCCGCGCTGCTCGGCATCCTCGATGACGCAAAGCGCGAGCCGGTCCTTGATGGAGCCGCTGGGGTTGAGGAACTCGGCCTTCGCATAAAGCGTGCGGTTTTCCGCGGCGAAGTGGAGCGGCACCAGCGGGGTGTTGCCGATCAGGGAGAGCACGGGAGGCCGGGGGCGGTGAATCGTCGCGGGCATGCGTCTGGGCAGTGTAACGGACGGGCGGTCCGAGGGCTATGGGTCGAAAGGACTAATCGCGAGGGATAAAAAAGGCGCCGGGGCCGAAGCCCGGGCGCCTGATTAACAACACACAACGGACAAACGGATCAGAACGGGAGCACGAAGGAGAACTCGTAGGCCCGGCCGAGGGTGAGCTGGCTGTGCAGACCGGCATTGAAGCCCCAGACGGTATCGGAGAACGGCGGCTCCTTGTCGAAGACGTTGCTCACGCCGACACCGACACGCAGGCCCTTGCCGTAGCCGCGCCACACGCCGTCCCGGAACTCGTAGCTCGCGCGCAGGTCGAGCTTGGCGACCGCAGGCGTGGGGTTGTAGGCGATGACGGTGTTGTTGGACACAAGGGTGTTGCCGGAGTTGTTGGTCTTGAAGCCGTCAAGATACCAGAGGAAGGCCGAGGCGTTCCAGTTGCCCTTGCGCCAGAAGAGCGCCGTGTTGAAGCGCCACTTCGGCGGCGAGCCGGTGTCTTCTTCCAGGACGACCGCGGGTTGGCCGGGGGCGAGCTGGCGGGTGGATTCAAGCGTGGTGCTCGCGCTGAAGTTGATGCGCCAGCGACCGAACTCTTCCCACGGCAGGGTGTAGTCCACGAGGAAATCGGCGCTGCGGTTCACCACCCGGCCGAAGTTGATGAAGACGCCGTCCACGCCCGTGATGCGGCCGGGCTGGCCGAGCGCGGTGTCGGTGGCATCGGGTGCGGCGCGGGTGACCCGGTCGGGGAAGAGCGCCTCGTTGTTCACGATGTTCTGCGCCGAGAGCACCTGCAGCGTATCCGTCTGCTCCGTCTCATAGTAATTTACCTGGAAGCTGAGTCCCTTGACGGAAGGCGGTTCGAAGACGAGACCCGCAAAGGTGTTCTCCGAGTATTCCACCTTGGGATTCGGATTCGATCCGCGCGTGACCTGCACTCCGGTGGTGGAGGGCGGGTTGCGCCGCGGGTCGGTCAGGGTGGAGGTGATCGGAGTCGCGACCACAAGGTATTCGGTCACGAAGGGAGCGCGGAAGCCTTCGCTCCAACTGGCCCGCAGCAGCAGGGGCTGGGCCGGTGACCACGAGATGCCGATCTTCGGCACCGAGGCGGAGAAAGGTCCGGTTTCTTCGTAGCGGGCGGCCACATGCACGTCGAAACGACGGGCGAAGGACTTCGCATTGGCCTGACCGACCAGCGGCACGTTAAACTCGGCAAACACGGCATTGGTGCGCTGAGCGGATTCCAGTTCGGTGATCGTGGTCACAGGTGCCACCGTGAGCGAGTAGGCGATCGTCTTGCTTTCCACCTCATCGCGCTTGGTGGAGGTGCCGAAAGCCGCCTTGATGGGACCGCCCCAGAACTCCACGAGATCGCCATCAGCGGAGAAGTCGAAGCCGGTGGACTTGGACTCGGAGCCCACGTAGGGATAGAGGGCGAGCTGCTCAAGCAGGGCGGCTTGCGAGGTCGCGCCCGCCGCCCGGTAGTCGATGAACGGGTTGAAGCGCTGCGCGGGGTCGGCGTGGTTGAGCAGGTTGAGGAAACCGGCACCGTTGTAAACGCGGGTGATCTGGCGGTGCTTCTGGTGCTGCCAAGTGGCGCCGAGATCGTATTCCCAGGTTTCGCCGATTTGGCCGCGGACGCCGACGGTAGCGGCATCGGCGAGCGTGCGCACTTTCTGCGACTCGGGGCCGAATTCGTGCAGGACCATGCCGATCTGCACGTTTTGGTTGAACGGATTGAAGGCCGCCTGTTGCACCGCCGCGGTGCCAAAGCCGCCGGTGATCGAGGTGGCCGAGAGCTGGGCGGTGGTGGTGGTCTTCGCCTCGCTCGTGCGGAATGAGGCGTAGCCATTGAGCCGGTCGTTGAACTTGTAGTTGAAGTTGGTGCCGACGCCTTTGCGTTCGGAAGCAGGGATGAGGTCGAGATATTCGGCGGTGTTGGTCCGGCGTTGGCCCGAGGCGTTCACGACCGTGGCGGGCGGGACGATCACGAAGGTCGGGACGAATTGGGAGACCGTGGGGGTGTTGGCCGCGCCTTCGGGCACGAGCACGACCCGCACGCCCGGGATGGCGTTAAAGTTGCCGGCCACGTTGCCGCCCTGGGCCTGCACCACTGCGGGGTAGCCCCACAGCAGGCGGTGATCGCGGCCAAACTGGGTGGCGCCGGTCGCCAGCACGGTGCCGGCCGGAATGGCGGTGTGGTCCTGGTTCTTCGAGAAGGCGCGTTGCGAAGCCTTCAGGTTCTGACGGTCGAAGTAGTCCACGGAAACGGTGCCGCTCAGCCGGCCGTAGCTGAAGCCGTGGAGCACCGACAGGTTGCGCTCACGTCCGCCACCGTGTTCGGCGGTGCGGTAGCCGCCGCTGATTTCGGTGCCCGACCAGTTTTTCTTGAGGATGATGTTGATGACACCGGCGACGGCATCCGCGCCATAGATGGCGGAAGCGCCGTCGGTGATGACCTCGATGCGGTCCACCATGCCGAGCGGGATGGTGTTGAGGTCCACGAAGCCCTGGCGGGTATCGGTGCCGCGGTTGCCGGCGCCCGATTGGAGGGCGCGCCGACCGTCCACCAGCACGAGGGTGGAGCCGGAGCCGAGGCCGCGCAGCGAAACGCCGGAGACGCCGGTCTGGGCCGCGGGTGCCGAGGCGGTGCCGAGCACGAAGTTGAGCGCCGGCGTGGTGGTCTCGGTGCGTTGGCCGAACTCGGGGTTAAGCTCATTCGGCGCGCTGCCGCGGCCAAAGCCGATGCCGCCATAGGTCTGCGGCAGGTAGCTCAGGAGATCGGCGAGGGTCATCGCCCCGGTGGCGCGGATGTATTCCGTGTCGTAGGAGCTGACCGGGGAGGGACCTTCGACATCCACCCGGCGGATGCGGGAACCGGTGATCTCGACGGCCTCAAGGCGGATGGCCTTGATGGTGCCGTCGGCATCGGTGTCTTCGGTGTCATCGGCGGCCTTCTTGGTCTCGGCCTCCGTGGGTTTTGGCGCCGGGTAGGACGCGGGTTGGGCAAACGCGAGGGTCGCGCCGCCGAGCAGGGCTGCGCTGAGCAGCAATCGGTGCAGGCTTGGTGTCATGGTGGTAGGGCGGATAGGTTGGCAATCCGGCGTGGTTGGCGAATGCCGACCACGTCATAGCGGACTTTATGCCACGGGACCGGGAGCCACCATAGGGCAAAAGTAACAATCGCGGCCGGGTATGACACGCGATTGTCACCCGCGGAGCGGGCGGATACCGTCGCGGTCCTCGCGATCAGTCCCGACCATTCACCATCAATGGGGCAGTCAGGGGGATCGCAGTGGCCCGGGCGGTCCCGCCCGGGCAGCATTGGCTTAGGGTAGGAAGCCCGCTTGCGGGCGCTTTCCCGGAGCGCGCGCCAGCGCACTGCCTACATCTGACTGCGTGGGTCCCCGGCTTAGAACGACTGCACGAGCTCCGCCTCGTTGAGGCGGAGGGTGACGCTGCGGGGGGTGATCGCCGCCACGCGGAGAAAGACATTGCCGCTGCCGAGCCGCACCTGCAGCACATCGCCGACACCGTAGTTGGCGGTGTTGATGGACAGGCGCAGCGTGCCGCCGATTTCCAGCACGCCGCTCACTTTCAGGGTGGCGGCGGCCTGGCGCAGGAGGACCTCGTCGCTGGTGACGGCGTGGGCATCATCTTGGCCGCGGTTGTCTATCGGCAGGGGATCGCCGCCGATGCGGAAGGGGTTGTGGCGGGGATTGACCGGCGGCGGCGTGTCGGTGCGCGGCTGGTAGAGCTGGTTGATCCGGTCGCCGGTCAGCTTGAGGCGCGCGAGATCAATGGGCACCAGGGCGTGGGCCGGGGTGAGCACCGCAACCGCGATCAGACCGGCGAGAAGTGGACGGGATGGCTTCATGGCTTGCCGAGCAGGACGACGTCGATTTGGAGGGCAACATTGAGACCCTCCGCATCCAGCCGGTTGAGGCTGAAGGCACGGATTTTGGCCAGCTTGGGGCCGGTCTCCAGTTTTTGCATAAAATCCATCACCTGCGGGAAAGTGCCGGTGACGCGCAAAGAGTAAGGGATGAGACGGTAGGTGGCGTCGCCGGCGACGGCCTGAGAGGAGAGCTGGTTGAGGTCGCGCAGGCGCACGCGGGTGCTTTCCTCCAAGTTGTAGAAATACCAGAGGTTTTCGGCGAGGTTGGGCTCATCTACAAGGTTGGCGGTGATGCTGGCCGAGGCCTTGCGCACTTGGGCCAGGGTGTCGCGGAGGACGGGGCCGGCGGCGAGCGCGGTGAGCACGGCCTCGCCTTGGGCGGTGCGGGTCTGGAGCCGCTGGGCGAGCGCGCGCTGGTCCAACCAGAGAATGACCGCCCCGATCAAGAGGGTCAGACTCAGGCCGGCACACACGCTGCTGAAGAGGTAGCGCTTCAGCGTGGGCTGCAGGTTTTGGAAAAATTCTCGGAGCATGGTCAGTTCTCCGGCTTGAGGCGGAAGGTGAGCTCGAAGCGGATCATGTCGCCTTCGCTGAGGCGTTCGAGGCTGGAGATGACAATGTCCTGAAAGGGCGGCCCCACCGCCGGATCCTCGCGCAGCCGCTGCACGTAGGCGGTTAACAGGCGGCTGGCACGCTCCGACGATTCGCGCAGGCTCCCGCGGATGACGATGAGGTTGCCGCTGCGCTCGATGAGGTCGATGACCATCAGGTCGGGGCGGGTGCGGCCGAGCTGCTGCACAAAATCCGTCACCGGCAGCCGGCTGTGGATGAGCTCGTGGGCGAGATCCACCGCCACGGCCTCGCGGTTGAACGCGAGCTGCAGGTTTTCGACCTCGGCGATTTCGACCCGGCGCTCGGCGAGCCGTTTTTCCCAGTCGCTGAGCGATTCCCGCAGGGCGAGGTTGCCGTAGAACAGCCAGGCAACACCCAGGGCGATGGCGAGGGTCAGGGCTCCCATCGAGAGATTGATGAGGAAGCGGACGCCGATGATGCTGTCTTCCGGCAGATCGGCCACGATCCGGCAGTCCACATGCCAGTGCGCGCTGAGGTTGAGTTGGTCGCCGTCGGCGCTCATGCGGTGACCTCGTTGGTGGGGGCCAGTTCGGAGACGAGGCTCAGGCTGGCGAGCCAGTTGGGACTCACGGGCTCGCCGTCGTCGGAAACCTTGATGCCGGCTTCGCCCATGAGCGCGGCCAAGTCGGGCTCGATGAGCTGCAGGTCCACGGCGGCACCGAGGGCGGGGGCGAGCCAGCCGAGCTTGGTCGGCAGGTGGGTGCAGTGGAGCGCGTCGATGCGATGGCCGGTCTTCAGCTCGAAGTGGTCAACCGCGGGCTTGAAGTGGCGGGAGAGCACGCGGGTGAGCTTGCGGCCGTGGGCGACGAGTTCCTCGGTGGGGGTCTCCAGCAGGCGGCGGGCGACGATGGCATCGGGGGCGTCGAGCTCCTTCATGGCGGCCTCGGTGATGGAGAGCAGACCGTGCGGCAGGGAGTTGAGCACATGCACGCCGTCCTTGGCGATGATGTAGAGGCGCGTCTGGCTGAGCTCGATTTCGCAGACGGCGATGGCGTGGGCGTAGCCGCTCTGGCCGCGGTGGCGGGTGAGGGCGCCGAGCAGGCCGAGGGTGCTGACTTCGAGCCGGCGCGGCCGGAGGCCGAACTCGAGCAAATGGGCCTGCGCCCGGCGGATGGCCTCGCGCGGCAGGCCGAGGATGAGTGCATGCCGGGGGTTGCCGTCGGCCGGCAGCGGGGTGCCGTCCATGGGATTGAGGGCGACGACAAACCAGTCGCGGGCAGAGGCGAGCCGGGCGTGCTCGGCGAGGATGCCCTGGAGGTAACCGGGCTCGGGCAGCCGGCGCGGCGTGATGATCTCGCGGATAAGGACGCGCTCCGGGGGATGAAAGCCGCAATAGGCAGGGTGGTAGTGGCCGCGGCGCCGCTCCCCGAGATGGCGGTCGATCCAGGCGGCGCAGGCCTTGCCGTCGTCCGGCCCCAGCTCCGAGAAATCCCGCAGGTCCAGCGGCTTTTCATCCAGCCGCTCGATCCGGGCGAGCTGGAGAAAATTACTGGTAAGATTGAAAAGCAGGCCGTGGCGGGCCTTGCGGGTAAGCAGGGACATGGAGCAGTTGAAACCGGAATAGCCTAGACGACCCGCAATGCGAGAACAAGTTGCTCCCCTGCAACGGGCTCAGGCAGGGGGCAGGCGGACAGGCCGTTGGCGGCGGGCAGGTCAGAAAGTGATCCGTTCACCGCTGGCCGTGAGCTCCCGCCACTCGGTCAGCAGGTAGGAGGGTTCGACGCCGCTGAAGGTGGTTTGGCGGAGGGTGGTGTCGTAGCGCAGATTGGTCACTCCTCCGAAGATCAGATTCCGGGCCGAAAGGGCGCCATAGAGGATGCGGTTGGCGCCGAGAACATTGAATCGCCCGTTGGGCATGTAGAGCACGCCGTGGAAAGGGGTGGCGGTGCTGATATCCGGCGCGGTGGCGGTGGTCGTGGCGTAGATGGCTACGTTGCGGGGCAATTTGGACTGGTTGTCGATGCCGTTGCCGTAGATGGCGAGGTCACCCCCGATGAACATCTCCAGTTTGGCCGTGCCGTTGTTCAGGACGTTGATGCGCGCGGAGCCGCCGTAGAGACTGTGGTAGTAGGTGCCGGTGACGACGATCCTCACCGGGCCGTTGATGTTGTAGATGCGGTTGTCGCGGATATCCAGGTTGCCCGCGAAACGGTAGGTTTGCCAGGTGGTGTCCTGCGCGTTGCCCAGCTCATGGGTGGCATTGCTGTTGGGCAGGGCGGTCACGGTGCCGACATTGGGCGTGACGATGTCGGGCTGCGGAATGAACGGGCTGCGGCTGATCCGGGTAAGATCCACGTTGGGCGCTCCCGGGCTGTTCGGCCCCTTGACCGTGGCGGAGGCGCCGAACGAAACCCGCGGGGCGAAAGGGCTCGAAGGGCTGGAAGGTGCGGCCACGTAGCCGCGGACTGCCGGACTGGTGAGGGTAACGGCCGTGGCGCCGGTATTGCCGCCGGCAATTACGGCAGACCAGCCGAGGTTGCGGGCGGTGCCGCTGTAGGGGGAAAGATTTGAGTTGTAGGTTTCGGGATTGTAGCCGACGCCGGCCCCCCGGGATGAGTCGTAGCTGTCCACGGTGCCGCCCGAGCTGAAAGTAACAGTCTCGGTTGCGGCGGCGGCGTTGGGAAACAGCGGGGCGGGCGCCACCAGCGCGCGCAGTTGCGTGCGGAGCGTCGTGCCGGTGGCATCGGGGAGGACGACCGTGCCCTCGGTGTAGATCACCGGGGCATTGGTGGCCCAATAGGTCGCGTCAAAGGGGACCTTGTTGGTGTGATTGGCGATGCAGCGATACCAGACCCCGCCGTGGGCGACGTAGTCGCCGACGCTGTAGTTGGCCGCAGAATTCCAAGCATGGGCGGCAAGCCGCTGCGCATCGCTCCAGTAAGTGGTGCCCGGTGGAACTCCGGCAAAGGCTTCCTCCGCGCTCCAGGTGGCGGCGCTGGCCCAATGGGTGGCGTTAGGCGGCGGCTGGCTGGTGGCGTGTGCGAGGATGCAGCGATACCAAATCCCGTCGCGCATGACGATATCGTTCAGGTTGTAGGCGCCCGGGGTCCAGTCCTGCGAACGGAGCGGGGCGGTGGACCAGAAGGTGGCATTGGGTGGGCCTTGATTGGTGTGCGTGCGGATACAGCGATACCAGCTGCCGGCGCGATGGACGATGTCACCGATGTTGTAGGCGCCTGAGTTGCTCCAGGTGGCATTGGCTGAGCCGGAGGCCACGCTCCACGCCAAGCCGAGATTGGGCTGGGAGTTTTGGTTGGCCGAGAAGGCGCGATACCATTGTCCTCCGTGCAGCACGAAATCGTTCATGCGGTAGCGGGTGGTGCTGTTCCACACGGCATCGAGTTGAAAGGCGTTGTAGTTGTCCACCCGGACCTTGATGGAGGTGGTCGCGCCGGTGCTGCCGAATTTGTTGGCCGCAAAGGTGATCGTGCGCGTGGCGGTGCTGCCGCTGAGGGTCCAGCCGCTCCAGTTGTTGTTGTTGAAGGCCCACAGTGCGCGCTCCAGCCCCATCTCCGCCAGTTGCTTGCTCACGCTGGTTTGGAAGGCGCGGTTGGCCAGCCGGGTGGCCTGGTTGCTCACCGCGAGATGCGCGGCCAGGCCGATGCCCATGACGGCAATCACGCAAAGGGCGACGAGGACGACGGAGCCCCGGCGGTCGGAGTGGCGGATAGGACGGATCACGGCAGCCAGGGTTTGTTGCGCATGATCAGCTTGGGCGAGGCGACCCGGTAAACCTGGGTCCGCGTGCCGTTGGCGACGCTGCCGGCCTGCGCGCTGAAGGCCATGGAAAGTTGATCAATGCCGGAGAGGTAATTCACGAACGTCGTGTAGGGTCGGCCGTAGCTGTCGTAGTAGGTGAAGCTGAAATCAAGCAGGTTGATGTGGATGATGTCTGCAGCGCCGCCCTGCGGGGTGCGCGTGAGAGTCTGGGTCGTGCTGTTGTAGGAGTAGGTGACGGTGGTGGTGCCCGCCGCCGTCGGCAGCCGCAGGGTCACGCTGCTGGCGCTGGGGGTGCCGGAAATCCCGATGGCCATGGCCACATCCTGGGCGAACAGCGCCAAGGTCTGCCGGCCTTGGGTTTCCATGGCCGGCTGGTTGGCCGAGCTGACCCCGAGGGTGCGGGTAAAGCTGCGCGCCAGAAACACGTAGCTGGAGAGCAGCGCCCCCATGATCATGACCGAGAGGCTGAGGCCGATGAGCAGCTCGACCAGCGTGAACCCGGCACGGAATCTGGAGACGGGGGCTTTCACGAGCGCTGGTAGGACAGGTGCAGTCCGTATTTGCCCAGATAGGTCGAGGCCCGGCGGGAATAGCTGAAAGTGACCAACTGTCCGCCGGAGGTGCGGCTGGTCTTCACGGTCCAGGTGACGGTGAAGTTGACCTCGCGAAGATTGGTCTCGGGGTTGGGGTTGGTGAAATTGCGCGTGAGCACATAGGTGGCGCCGGAGGCCGCCACGGCGCCGGTGAACTGGCTGTCGATGGTTAGCGTGGTGTTGTTGGCCGTGAGCCCGCTGATGTCGGACCATGAGGTCAGCCGGATCTTGTCGATTTCGTGGGCGAGGATCTGGCCGGCGAGGGTCTCGCGCCGGGCGTGGTCCATGCCGTTGGCACTCAGTGTTACCGCCCCGATCATTCCCACAAAACCTACCAGCAGCAGGGTCGAAGCCATCATCACCTCCACGAGAGTGAACCCGGCGCGGCGGCGGGTGGGAGGGATTTGGGATTCGGCACAATGCATGGACGGCAACATTGAGGGAATATCCCCGTCCGCCCGGCTCGCAAGGGCGATTCGCGAGCAGGGGTGTCCTACAACAGTCGGTGGGCCTGCGCCCAGCGCACGAAGTCGGCCTCCAGCGCATCGAACGACTCGATGACGAACAACGGATCCTGAAAGTGCCAGATGTCGTAAGACTGCGCCGCGATGCGCTCCGGCACGGCGGGATGCTTGGTCACCTTTTCCGTGAGACTGTGCAGCGTCTCGGCCGGCGAGGAGATGATGCCGTTGCCATAGATGCGCAGGCCGCCGGGATTGCGGATGAGCCCGAACTCCACCGTGAACCAGTAGATGCGGGTGAGCCCTTCCATGATGCCGGCATCCCGGCAGGCGAGGGCCGCCTGGCCGATTTTCTGGTAAAAATCCGCGAAGCGCGGGTGCATGATCATCGGCGTGTGGCCGTAGATGTCGTGGAAGCAGTCCGGCGCCGGGGTGTAGTCAAGTTCGTGCCGGCCGCGGACATAGTCCGTGCAGGGAAAAATGCGTCGGGCGAGGTAACCGAAGAAATCGGCCGCATCGAGCAACCCGGGCGTGCGGGCGATGCGCCAGCCGGTGGCAGCCTGCAGGCGCCGGGAAACCGCCGCCAGCGCGGGGATATTTTTGCGGTCAAGATCCAGCGCGGCGAGTCCGGTGAGAAATTCATCGGCCGCCCGGCCCGGGAGCAGCTCCGTCTGGCGGGCAAACAGATCGCGCCAGACGGAGTGCTCCTCCGGGGTGTAGTCAGGGTAAGGACATTCGTCGCCGACCGGCAGCGGCGCGGTCAGTTTGTGGGGGATGCAGCGGGGATCATCGCCCGCGGTGGGCGTGTTCGCGCCGGGGCTGGTGGCAGGAACGGGGGAAGGCATTTCATCTCCGGGTTGGGGTGGGGATGCGGGCGCCACGGAGGTGGCGCCATTTTGTATGGTCGCATGCTAACAGGCGGGGTGGGGAGCGGCCATCCTCCGAACGGGCTAAACCGCGGCCGGCGACTTTTCGCCGCTGTGTTTTTGCTTCGCGCCGGGCCGGTGGTCCGGACAAAAGCGGAGGTCATCCCATGCGACTCGCGACCCTCCTGCCCCATGCCAGTGTTGAGCCCGTGGTGGCGGCTGCTGCTCCGGACGGCACCTGGATCGAGCTGGCCGGACTCATCGGCCGGCCGGTGCCGCGGCTCGAGGACGGGCTGCCGTGGGTGTCGGCGCATCTCGCGCACACGGCGGAACGGGCGGCGGGCTGGACGGGGCCGCGTTACCGGGAGAGCGAGTTTCTGTTTCTGCCGCCGGTGTTGCGCCCGCCGGCCTTTCGGGATTTTTACGCCTTTGAGCAGCATGTAAAAACCTGCCGGGCCCGGCGCGGGCTGGAGATGGTGCCGGCGTGGTATGACCTCCCGGTTTTTTATTTTTCCAACCCGAGCGCGTTGGTCGGCCACGAAGGTGAAGTGAACGCCCCGGCGGGTTCGCAGGAACTCGATTTCGAACTCGAACTGGGCATCATCATCGGCCGGGCGGGCCGCGACATCGCCGTTGAGCGGGCGTGGGACCACGTGGCGGGGTTCACGATCCTCAACGACTTCAGTGCCCGCGATCTGCAGCGGATTGAGGTCACGGTCGGGCTTGGCCCGGCGAAGGGGAAAGATTTTGCCACGGGTCTTGGCCCTTGGTTGGTGACACGGGACGCGTGCGCCGACCGGATCACGGGGGAAAAGCTGGACTTGGAGATGGTTGCCCGGGTCAACGGACGGGAGTTGTCCCGCGGGAATGTGGCCGCGTTGCATCACTCGATCCCGCGGCTGATCGCGCAGGCCTCGCGCGATGCGGAGCTGTTTCCCGGCGACCTGATCGGCACGGGCACCGTCGGCACCGGCTGCATCCTTGAGCTGGGACCGGAAAACACCGACGGCTGGCTCAAGCCCGGCGATGTGGTCGAGCTGGAAATCGAGCGCCTCGGCGTCCTCCGCCACCGCGTAGTCGCCCGGCGTTGACCCGCGCAACCCCTCCTTGCCTGCCCGTGGCGCCGAACAACATTTCACGGTTACGTGAAATATTACGGCGCGGGCGGCGGCGGGGAAATTGCGTGGACAGGAGACGAACGCGGCAGGCATCCTGCTGACCAACGCCCGTGAAAGTGCCCGATGCCGAAACCGCCCGCTGGTTTGCCGAGGAAGTGCAGGTGCATGCACCTGCACTGCGGGCATGGCTGCGGAGCCGGTTTCCATCGCAACTGGATGTGGATGATTTGATCCAGGAGGCCTATGTGCGGATATTGAAGGCCCGGGCGGCCGGGACGGTGCGGACCCCGCGGTCCCTCTTGTTTACGACGGCCCGCAACCTGGCGCTCGATGTCCTGCGCCGCGAGCGGGTGATTCCGATGGAGCCGATAACGGAAAATGACTTCCGGTCCGTCATGGCTGGTGAGACCGGCGTGCCCGAAGCCGTCGGCCAGATCCAGGAACTCGAACTTTTGACCCAAGCCATCCAATCCCTGCCCGACCGCTGCCGCCAGGTCCTCACTCTGCGCAAGATCTACGGACTTTCGCAGCGGGCGATCGCGGCCCAGCTCGGCATCGCCGAGCACACGGTGGAGGCGCAGGTCGCCAACGGCATGCGTCGCTGCGCCGATTTCCTCGCCCGTCACGGTCTCCCTTAAAATTCCCCGCCCCAATGCCCGACCCCAAATCTGCCACGACCGACACCATCGATGCCGCGGCCGCCCAATGGCTGGCCCGGCGCGATCGCGGACTCACCGCGACGGAGCAGGATGCCTACCTCCAATGGCTGCGCAGTGATCCGCGGCATGGCGGGGCGGTGGCGCGGTTGGAGCAGGCCTGGGGTGCGCTGGATGCCCTCAACTGTTGGCAGCCCGGGCACAGCGTGCAGCCCAATCCCGATCTGCTGGCAGTGCCGCGCCGACGGGTTGCCCGCTGGATACCGGCCGGTCTCGCCGCCGCGGCGGTCCTCGCGGCCGGATTTTTTCTCCTCTGGCCAGCCCGCGATCCGGCGGTCCCGCCGCCGACGCTCGCCACGGTCACCCAGAGCTATGAGCGGCGCCTCTTGCCGGACGGTTCCGTGATCGAGCTGAACCGGGGCGCGGCCGTGATCGTGGACTATTCGGCTGCCGGACGGCGGGTGGAACTGATGCAAGGCGAAGCGCATTTCACGGTCGCGAAGAATCCCGACCGGCCCTTTGTCGTGCAGGCCGGTCTTGTGACCATCCGGGCCGTGGGCACGGCTTTCAATGTCCGGCTGGAGCCGGATACGGTCGAGGTGCTCGTGACCGAAGGGCGCGTGCGGGTGGACAAGCCGGTCTCACCGACAGCCGGTCCGGTTGCGGAACTGCCATTGTTGGAGGCCGGGCAACGGGCGATCATCGCCACGGTGGATGCCGCGATGCAGGCGGTGGTGGCGCCGGTTTCCGTCGAGGACATCGCCACGGCTTTGGCCTGGCAGCCCAAGCGGCTGGAGTTTTTCGAGACCCCGCTCGACGAGGTGCTGACAGAATTCAACCGGCACGGCGGCCCGCAGCTCGTCATCGGCGACCCGTCGCTGGTTGCGCTGCGCGTGGGCGGCAGCTTCCGGGCCGACAACGCCGAGGCTTTTGTCCGCCTGCTCGAGGGCGGATTCGGTGTGCAGGCGGAGCGCACGGCCGGCCGGATCATCCTGCGCCGGGCCCGCTGAACGGGCCGGGCGGCGGCACCGGAGAAATTTTACCGGAATTTTTCTAACGGAACCGCGGGTTTTGTTCGTCAGGGCCGGTTGGAGGGTTGGAGTTCCGACTGCGGAACGCCAATCCGCCCTGACCACCACCACATGACTACACCATCACCGTTCAGCCGGCAGGGGCCGGCTCGTTTCATTGCGCGGTCGCTTTTGGCGGCTGCTTTGTTTTTGGGCCTGGCCGTCACCGGCTTGGCGGCCAAGAAAGCCTATAACCTGCCCGCGGAAGACGCGGCGGTGGCCTTGCGGCAGTTTGCCGAGCAGGCCGGCGTCGAAATCGTCTATTCCGCCGAAGCGGTGCGCGGCGTGCGCACCAATGCCGTGACGGGCGAATTCACGGCGCTGGACGCCGTCAACCGCCTGATCGCCGGCACGGACCTCCTGGCGGTGCAGGACGAGAAGACCGGCGCCATCGCCGTCAACCGCACGCCCGCGCTGGCGGAGCCCGGCCCCCGGCGCGGCTCCGTCCGCAGCGATGATGGTTCCATCGTTTTGGATGAGGTCGAGATCTCCGCCTCGAAGGTCGGTGGCCTCAACAACCAGACCATCCTGCGCACCGACGAGCAGGGGGCGCTCGCCTACAGCGTGATCAGCCGCGTGGACATCGAGCGCATGGGCGTCACCAGCATTGAGGAGCTTTTCCGTCTCATCCCGCAGACGTCGGACTACGGCAGCGTCTCGCTGCAGGGTGCCGCCAACAACCCCGCCTTTGCGGGTGGCGCCACCTACCAAAATTCCGAGGTGAAGCTGCGCGGCTTTTCCTCGCTGCAGACCACCATCCTGATCAACGGTCGCCGGCTCCAGCGCGGCAACCTCAGCGCTGGGCCCGATCTGAACCGCATCCCCACCGCGGCCATCGACCGCATCGAAATCCTGCCCTCCTCGGCTTCGGCCATCTACGGTGGCGGCGCGATCGGCGGCGCGATCAACATCATCCTCCGCAAAGACTACACCGGCCGCGATGTGACGGTGGGCTTCGGCACCAGCACCGATGGCGGCGCCGAGCGCTACCAGTTCACCTACTTCGAAGGTCGCACGCTCAACGGCGGCAAAACCCAGTTTTCCTACACCATCAATTACGAACACAGCGAGCCGCTCTACAATGGCGACCGCGGTTACCTGCAGCGCGCGCTCCGGCGCTACCCGCAGAACACGACCGTAACGGTCGGCGGTCGCTCGGCCTTCGAGCAATACATGCTGCAGGCTTACGCGGGCATGCCGGGCACCATCATCATCAACTCCACCACCGGCACGCTCCCGATCCCGGGTGTCACGGGAGCGCGCTATGCCGCGATCCCGGCCGGTCAGGATGGCACCGGTCTCACGCCGGCTTCCTTCGTGGCCACGGCTGGTCAGGCGAATCTGGGCGACCGTTACAAACGGTCGCTGATTTACCGTCCTGAGGACCGTTATTCGCTCAACGCCCAGTTGGAGCATGAAGTGTCGCCCGACAAACTTTCGCTCTATGCGGAAGCGGGGGTGAGCTACTTCCGTTCGGAATACAGTTTTCCGATGTTCCTTTCGACGCTTAACCTTACGGCTACCGATCCGCTCAACCCCTTTCGCACCAATGTGACCCCGGGTTTTGTCGGCGTGCCGGTTTCAATTTATTACGATCCGGTGGACCTCCCCGATCCCAGCATCTTCCAGGAGCGGCAGGGCGCACGCGTTTTGCTCGGCGCCAAGGGCAAACTTAATGACAACTGGGAATGGTCCCTCGACGGCACGGGTGAATACGGCCGCAGTCACTCGACCGGCGTCAATACGAACCAGAACTTGACCAACTTCCTGACCAGCACCGCCACGGGCACGCTCAACCAGGCCCAGCGCCGCGCGCTCTACAACCCGTTGGCCGACCACAACGCGTTTCCGCGCTACGACGTGATGGCGGAGTATTTGGAATATAACCGGCAGTATACCTACTACAACAGTCTCTCGCAGGTGAATCTCCGCGTGGTGGGCGATTTGTTTGAGCTGCCCGCCGGTCCGGTGCAGATCTCCCCCGGTGCGGAGGTGATTTGGGCCCAGTATCGCACGCGTGCCACCGTGGGGGTGAGCGAGGCCATCCGCCTGGCCATCCCCACCGGAATCATCGGACCGAGCGATACCAGCGCCCAGCAAGCCCGGCGCACGGAGTCGGTCTTCTTTGAGAGCGTCGTGCCCCTGGTCGGCCCCGCGTGGCGTCCGGTGCCCATCGAGTCGGCCGAGCTGAATCTCGGAGTCCGCTGGGAAGGCACCGACGATTCGACCGATGCGACGAGCCCGGCGGTGGCGCTGCGCCTAGCCCCGACCAAGGACATCGCCTTCCGCGTGTCTTATGCCGAGGGATTTTTTCCGCCCGACCAAGCCCAGTATGAAGGCGCACGGGTGAACCCCGCGGGCATCACGCCGTTTACCGACCCGGCCCGTGGCAACCTCTCCTACAATTACACCAAGGAGGAAATCTCCGGCGGCAATCCCGACCTCAAGCCCGAGACCTCCAAGGCTTGGAATTACGGCATCATCTTCACGCCGCGGGCGGTTTCCGGCCTGACCCTGACGCTGGATTTCTGGAAGATTGAAAAGGAGAACGCGATCCTGATCGTGAACGGCCCCTCCCAGTTGCTCGCCTCGCCCGAGTCCTACCCGGGTCGCATCCAGCGCGCCGCGCCTTCCGCTTCGGACATCGCCAACGGCTGGCTCGGCGTGGTGACTTCGGTGGACTACCGCCCCATCAACGTCGGCTTTACCCAGACCGAAGGCGCGGACATCAAGGCTCGCTACACTTATGACCTCGGCGCCATGGGCAAGCTCACCTCCCTCACTTCGGCAACTTGGGTCAACTCGTTCCGCGACCAGATCCTCCCGATCAATCCCATTGTGGAGCGAGTTAACAGCTCGGGCAACCCGCTCAAGTGGCGCGGCAACTCGTCCCTCTTCTGGGAGTATGGCCGCTGGACCACCGGTTTGACCGCGACCTACATCAACTCCTACACCGCCAACACCACCACGCCGTCGTCGGCCTTCCCGACCGGCAACGGACTCGACGGCGACCGCATCGCTTCGGCCACGCTGTGGGACCTGCAGCTCACCTACCAGATCCCGGCCGGGCGCGGCATCGACCGTGGTTGGCAGAGCTGGTTCAACGACACCAAGTGGACGCTCGGCGTGCGCAATGTGCTGAACAAGGAGCCGGCCTTCCGGACCGATACCTACAGTTTCTACAGCCGCTATGAGGATCCGCGCCAGCGCTACGTCACGCTGGCGGTGAAGAAGAGCCTCTAACCATCAACCCTCTGGGGCGGCCGGCAACGGCCGCCCTTTTTTACATTATGAAAATCCTTCGCCTCCTTCCATGTTTTCTCGCGGCGATTGCCGCCGCTCCCGCCCAGGACGCCCCGGTGGTTGATCCCGCCGCCACCGCCATTTGGGCCGAGCATGCCCGCGGCATGGGCAACCGCGGCGATGGTCGCGCCAATGTCGATTTCGAACTCGTCAGCGGCAAAGCCATCGAGTTTTTCGAAAAATACCCGGATGAACGCCGCGTCGGCGGTATTCTTTTCAACCTGAGCAGCTTTGGCGACTGGCTTGCCCAGGAAGAGCGCACGGCCGCGCAAAGCCCGGCCTGGCGGCAGCATCTGCGCACCGTGGTGGCCGATGCCCTGCAAAACAAAACTTGGCCCGACAATGTCTGGGCCGGTCTGAACTGGCTCGCCCTGCGCAACGAGATCTCGATCCAGCAGACCACCGGGGCTGCGCCCGATCTGGCGGCGTTGCGCGCCCGCACCGATACCGTGGCGGCCCGCACCCCGGCTGCGCCCTACCGCGTGTTCATGGAGCAAAATTACCTCGAGCAGTTGCGCATCCACGATGCGGATGCGGTGATGGATTTCCTGCAATCCATCGCGGCGAGCGACGTGCCGGACCTCGCGAAGCTGGGCACCGGTGAACTGGCCATCGAGGATATCCGGCGCCATCCGATGGAGCTGAAATTCACCGCCGTGGACGGCACCGAGGTGGACCTCGCGCAGTTGCGCGGCCAGGTCGTGCTCATCGACTGCTGGGCCACCTGGTGTTTGCCGTGCATCAAGGAGCTGCCCAACATCAAGGCGGCGGTGGCCAAGTGGGGGAGCAAAGGCTTCACCGTCGTCGGCATTTCCTTCGACCGGCCGGCGGACCGCGAGAAGCTCGTGAAATTCATCGCCGAGCACGACCTCGACTGGCCGCACTGGTTTCATGATGGCGGCGGCCGCAATCCTTTCGGCCTCAAATACAACATCCGCAGCATCCCCGCGACCTTCCTGCTGGGCCGTGACGGCCGCCTCGTGACGACCGACACTCACGGCGCCAAGCTCGACGCCGCGCTGGAAAAACTCCTCGGTAACAAATAAGCCCGGGCGGACCGGGAAACAAACTCAAGCCGGCTGCAGGCCGGCTTTTTTGTGCCCGCGATTGGCCTACCGGTTCAGGAGCGCGGCGACGCGGGTGCGGCCGCGGACACCGAGTTTCTGGAAGATGGCGGCGAGCTGGGTCTTGATGGTGAGCGGGCTGCGGCGCAGCTCCGCGGCAATCTCGGCCGTGCGCAGGCCCTCGCGCACCCTCATGGCCACCTCGCGCTCGCGCTCGGAGAGCCGGGCGAGGAGCGCAACGGCGCCGGGCGAAAGCGGCCGGTGGCGGTCGCCGCGCGGCCGGCGGTAGTCGAGCTGGATGTGGAAGGCACCCGGTGTGCCCGGGCCGGCCGGCGCGTGCAGCTTGATGCGCGCGTGCAGTCCGCGCGTGTGGTCGCTCACGACTTCGGGATGCACCGGCGATTCCGGTTGCGCGTCGTGCGCGTCACGCAGCCGGGCGCAGACCTCCGCCAACGCCGCGGGCAGGGCGAACTCCTCGCGCACGCGGAGCGCGGCGGCTTTGCGCTCGCCGAAATTCCACACCGCGCAGGCACGCGCGGCCTCGACGTTGAACCATAGCGGGCGCAGCTCGCGGTCGAGCAGGAGCAGCCCCACGGGCACGTCTTCCAGCATCGATTCATAATGCGCGAGCCGCAGGGCGGCGCCTTCCGGCGGGGGTGACGCGGGGCGGTAGGACATGGCTACAGCATGCACGTCGGATTGACGGGCGCAAGCGCCGCTTACTCCCTTTGGCCGATGGACCCGGCGGAGGTCCGCGGCTAGATTGGCGGGAGCCCCGCCACCACCATGAGCACGACTTTTTTTGAGAAGCCCAAGCAACGCAAACCTGACGCCAATCCCCTCGGGCTGCGCGGCGTGGACCACATCGAGTTCATCGTGGACAACGCCGACCAGTGGCGGGACTTCTTCCGCGACCGTTACGGCATGACCGCGCGGTTTTACGCGGACGAAAAGACGGGTGTGAAAGGCCGGCGCGCCCACGTGGTGGGGCAGGGGCGGATCAATTTCATCGTGGCCGAGCCGCAGGGCCGCGGCCCCGAGGCCGACTTCATGCGCTGGCACCTCGACCAGCACGGCTGCGGCGTGCGCGACGTGGCCTTCCGCGTGCAGGACGCCCGCCATGCGATCGACGAGGCCGTGCGTCGCGGCGCGAAATCGGTCCGCGCCCTCGACCAGCACGAGGAGTTCAACGGCGCGACCATCGCCGCCTACGGCGACACGGTGCACACCTTCATCGAGCGCAAGCCGCACACCGGCTTTGCGCCCGGTTACGTCTCGGTGCCGGGCGTGGTCGAGGAGGGCGACATCCACTTTGCGATGATCGACCATGTGGTCGCCAACGTGGAGCGCATGGAGGAATGGGTGAAGTTCTACGAGCAGGTCTTCGGGTTCGACCTCTACATGCACTTCGACATCAACACCGGGCGCAGCGCCCTCATGTCGAAGGTGGTGAGCCCGACCGACGGCTGGGTGAAGCTGCCCATCAATGAGCCCTCCTCCAAAAATTCGCAGATCCAGGAGTTCCTCGACCAATACAACGGCCCGGGCGTGCAGCACATCGCCCTGCTCACGCCCGACATCATGAAGACCGTCGCCGCCATGCGCCGCATGGGCCAGGACTTCCTCGAGGTGCCCGACACCTACTACGATGCCGAGTTCGACCAGCGCATCGGCGAGATCGAGGAGGACAAGGAAGAGCTGCGGAAGCTCAAGATCCTCGTGGACCGCGACCACGACGGCTACCTGCTGCAGCTCTTCACCAAGTGCGTCTTCGCCCGTCCCACGCTGTTTTTTGAGATCATCCAGCGCCGCGGCCGGGCCATGGGTTTCGGCGAGGGCAACTTCCGCGCGCTCTTCGAGGCCATCGAGCGCGAGCAGGCCCGACGGGGCTCACTATAATCGCGGATTTCGGAATGCGGATTGCGGAATAGACCGACCCAAGGTTGCATTCACGAGAGCCGGTATTAACGATGATTTCCAATAAAAGTGACGACCGATATGAGCTGGGTAGGGGCCGATCTCCGAGCGGCCCGCCCGGAGGTCGGGCCCTACCTTACGGTCACTTCTTTGGGTAAGTCCCAATAAGTCCGCAATCTGGGATCTCCATTCCACAATTCCCCATGCCCCACTACCTCAAACTCGGCTCCATCCCGCGGAAGCATCACATCAAATTTCCGCGCGAGGCGGCCGCCAGCTACAAGGGCGAGGGGCTGCACTACGAGCATGTCGTCACCACCGAGGGCTTCGACCGCGCCTATACGATTCTTAATCACACCAAGCCGCCCACGCGGGTGAAGAGCGTCGAGCGTTTCGGGGACTGGGCGCTCACGCCCGGCGCGCCCACGCCGCTGCGCCACCACCACCTCAAGTCCGCCGCGCTCCCGCGGGCGGGCGATCCCTACACCGGCCGCGTGCCGCTGATGTTCAACGCCGACATCACCTGCCTGCGCTGCCGGCCGGCCACCGCGATGGCGGCGGGCTATGACTTTTACCGCAACGGCCGCAGCGACGATGTGATCTTCGTGTGGCGCGGCGCGGGCTGGTTGGAGAGCAACTTCGGCCGGCTGCGCTACCGGCAGGACGACTATATCGTCATCCCGCGCGGCACTGTCTACCGGCTCGTGCCCGACGACATCACGCAGGAGGATTACCTCATCCTGGAGTCCGCCCACCCGGTGCGCATCCCGGCGCGTTATCTGCATCCCGAGGGCCAGATCCGGATGGGCGCACCCTACAGCGAGCGCGATTTTCACGGCCCCACCGAACTCGCGCCGCGCGACGAGGAGGGCGACTTCGCCGTGCTCACCAAGGACCGGGGGCGCTTCACCAGGAACGTCATGGCGAGCCATCCTTTCGATGTCGTGGGGTGGGACGGCTACCTGTATCCGTTCACTTTCAACGCGAATGATTTCGAGCCGCTCACCGGCACGGTCCATCTGCCGCCGCCCGTGCACCAGACCTTTGAGATCAACGGCTTTGTGATCTGCACCTTTGCGCCGCGCTTCCTCGACCTCCATCCCGAGGCCATCAAGGTGCCGTGGGCGCACGACAACACCGAGGCCGACGAGGTGCTGTTCTACGTGCGGGGCCAGTTTGGTTCCCGCAAGGGCGTGGAGCCCGGTTCGTTCACGCTGCATCCGCAGGGCATTCCGCACGGGCCGCATCCGGGCACGACGCTGAAGAGCTTCGCGCACACGCGCACGGAGGAACTGGCGGTCATGTTCGACACCGCGCAGCCGCTCGAGCTCACCGCGCAGGCCATGGCGCTTGACGATCCCAACTATCCGCTCAGCTGGCTGGGCTGAAGGTTGCCATCTCCGCCGCCGCGGCTTCTCCTGATCCCACCATGCAGCTCGATTTTTCCGCCCTCGACGCCCGCACGGCCTACCAGTGGATGATTTCCACGATCCTGCCGCGACCGATCGCCTGGGTTTCCACCATCTCGGCCGACGGCAAAACCAACCTCGCCCCTTTTTCCTTCTTCCAAGGCATCACCGCCAATCCGCCGACCCTGATGTTTGTGCCGGTCAACAACCGGCAGGGCGTGAAGAAGGATACCGTGCGCAACATCGAGGCCGTGCCCGAGTTTGTCGTGAACCTCGTCTCGCACGAACTGGGCGAGCAGATGAACCGCACCGCGGCCCTGCTGCCCTACGGTGACAGCGAGTTCGAAAAGTTCGGCATAGTTTCTGCGCCCTCGACAAAGGTCCGCCCGCCCCGGGTCGCTGCGGCGCCTGTGGCCTTTGAGTGCACGCTGGATCGCATCGTCCATATCGGTGAAGGCCCGCTCGCGGCCAATGTGGTCTTCGGCCGCATCCACGCGGCCCACATCAGCGACGCCATCCTTGGCGCCGACGGCCGGCCCGACGCCCGCAAGCTCGACCTTATCGGCCGCCTCGGCGGCGAGGATTACGCGACCACGCGCGAAATCTTCACCATCGAGCGCCCGGATTGACCCCCAATCGTTCTCATTCTCGTAATCTTTCTCGTTCTCTGCTTGGTTCAGTATTGAGAGAACGATTACGAGTAAGAGAACGAGAACGATAAATACCCCCATGCCCGACATCGTCATCCTCTCCGCCACGCGCACCCCCATCGCCGCCTTCCAAGGCGGGCTTGCCTCCGTTCCCGCCGCGAGGCTCGGCGCCGCCGCCATCAAGGGCGCGGTGGCCCGCGCCGGCGTCGCGCCGGCCAATGTCACCGACGTGCTCATGGGCAACGTGCTCCAGGCCGGGCAGGGCCAGGCGCCGGCGCGCCAGGCTGCCATCCATGCCGGCCTCCCGCCGTCCGCCCGTGCCGTGACGATCCACAAGGTCTGCGGCTCCGGCCTGCAGGCCGTGATGCAGGGTGCGCATCTGCTGGGTGCGGGCATGGGCGAATTCGTCGTCGCCGGCGGCATGGAAAACATGTCGCAGGCGCCCTACCTGTTGCCCAAGGCGCGCGACGGCTACCGGCTAGGCCACCAACAGGTGGTGGATTCGCTGATCACCGACGGGCTCTGGGATCCCTACAACAACCTGCACATGGGCAACTGCGCCGAGCAATGCGCGGCCCAATACAAATTTTCCCGCGAGCAGCAGGACGCCTACGCCATCGAATCCTTCCAACGTGCCAACGCCGCGCAGAAGGAAGGCCGTTTTGCGGCGGAGATCACGCCGGTCGAACTCACCGACCCCAAGGGCAACGTGACCAAGATCGAGCACGATGAAGGTCCGGCGAAGGTGAAATATGAAAAGATCCCGACCCTGAAGGCCGCTTTCCAAAAGGATGGCACCATCACGCCCGCCAACGCCTCCTCGATCAACGACGGCGCCGCCGCGCTCGTGCTCGCGCCCGCCGAGGCCGCGCAGCGACACGGGTTGAAACCCGTGGCCCGGCTCGTCGCGTTCGGCGGTCATGCGCAGGACCCCGTGTGGTTCACCACCGCGCCGGTGCAGGCGGCGCAGCACGCGCTCAAGTCGGCTGGCTGGCAGGTTGGCGACGTGGATCTCTGGGAAGTGAACGAAGCCTTCGCCGTGGTGCCGATGGCATTCATGCGCGAACTCGGCGTCGCCGCGGACAAGGTCAACGTGAACGGCGGTGCCATCGCGCTCGGCCATCCCATCGGCTGCTCCGGCGCACGCATCCTCGTCACGCTCATCCATGCGCTCCGCCAGCGCGGCCTGAAACGCGGCGTCGCCGCCATCTGCATCGGCGGCGGCGAGGGCTTGGCGGCGTGCGTGGAAATCATTTGATTTGCCACGAAGACACGGAGGCGCGGAGAAGATAAGGAAACTCTCCGCGTCTCCATGACTCCGCGGCCATGACAGCAATGAACCCCGAATACCTCTGGCATCCTGAAGGCCACGCGTGGACGCGGGAGTCGCACCTCGCGCGGTTCATGCGTGCCCAAGGCTGCGCGACCCAGGACGAACTGCATGCGAAGTCGGTGCGCGACACGGCGTGGTTCTGGGACGCGGCGCTCAAGGACATGGGCGTCGAGTGGTTCACGCCCTTTCGGCAGGTGAAGGACGGGGCGCGCGGGTTTCCGTGGACGAAGTGGTTTGTCGGCGGCGAGATCAATGTCGCCCACAACTGCCTCGACCGCCATGTGCGCGACGGCCACGGCGACGAGGTGGCGTTGTATTACGAGGCGGATTCCGATGTGCCCGGCGACCGGCGCAGGCGCACCTTCGCGGAATTGAAAGCCGCGGTGGACGATTGCGCCGGCGCGCTGAAGTCCATGGGTGTCGGGCCGGGCGACAGCGTGGCGCTCTACGCGCCGATGCGCATCGAGACCGTCGAGGTCATGCTTGCCACCATGAAGATCGGTGCGCGCTTCGTGCCCATTTTTTGCGGCTATGGCGAGGCGGCGGTCGTCGAGCGCATCGAGTCCTGTCAGGCCAAGATCCTGTTTGCCGTCGAGCACCTGCACCG
Source organism: Opitutaceae bacterium UBA2377 (assembly GCA_002344205.1). Taxonomy (GTDB): domain Bacteria; phylum Verrucomicrobiota; class Verrucomicrobiia; order Opitutales; family Opitutaceae; genus UBA2377. The sequence goes on along the minus strand of DDSZ01000019.1, from coordinate 39,602 downwards.
GCGCGGCAAGACCGTGGCGACCGGCGGCATCGCCCGGGCGGCCGCGGCCAAAGTGCCGAGCGTGCTGCGCGTCATCTGCTTCGATGGGCCGGACTGGATGCGCTTCCTGCGCGGCGCGCCGGGTTTCACCGGCTGCGAGCGCACCGCGGCGGAGGAGCCCTGCCTCATCATCTACACGAGTGGCACCACCGGCCGGCCCAAGGGCACCGTGCACACGCATGCCGGCTGCCTCGCCCAGATGGGCAAGGAGACGCGCTACGCCTTTGATGTGCGGCCGGGCGAGCCGTTCTTCTGGTTCACCGACATCGGCTGGATGATGGGCCCCTGGGAAATCATCGGTTGCCTGCTTTACCGCACCCCCATCGTGCTCTTCGACGGCGCGCCGGATTATCCGGATGCGGACCGGCTCTGGCGCACGCTGGAGCGGCTGCGGGTCGTTACCTTTGCGGCTTCGCCAACCTTGGTGCGGCTGTTCATGCGGGTCACCGAGGGCAAGGGTCCGCGCGGGCACGATCTGTCGCGGCTCCGGGTGCTCGGCTCGACCGGCGAACCGTGGGACGAGACCTCCTACCGCTGGTATTTCGAAAACATCGGCGGCGGACGCTGCCCGGTGATCAACATTTCCGGCGGCACCGAGATCGTCGGCTGCCATCTTTCCGCGACGCCGCTCACGCCGCTGCGCCCGTGTTCGCTCGGCCGGCCGGGGTTGGGCATGGATGTGGATGTCTTCACCGACGAGGGCAAACCGGCCCCGCGCGGCACGGTCGGACACCTCGTGTGCAAGCAGCCGGCGCCTTCGATGACGAAGAGCTTTCTGCACGACGATGCGCGCTACCTGGAAACCTACTTCAGCCGGTTCCCCGACGTGTGGTATCACGGCGACTGGGCGCGGCAGGACGAGGACGGCTCTTGGTTCGTGCTCGGGCGCAGTGACGACACGATCAAGGTCGCGGGCAAGCGGGTCGGTCCCGCCGAGGTCGAGGGCGTCCTGATCACGCATCCCGCGGTGAGCGAGGCGGCGGTGATCGGTGCGCCCGACGAACTCAAGGGGCAGGTGCTGGTGTGTTTCGTCGTGCTCAAGCCCGGCGCGGCCCAAACGACGGAGAGGGAACTGATCGCCCACGTCGCGGCCCAGATGGGCAAGCCGCTCGCCCCCAAGGCGGTGCATGTGGTCGGCGCGCTGCCCAAGACCCGGAGCGGAAAAATCCTCCGCGGCACCATCCTCCGCGTTTTCACCGGCCGGCCGGCCGGTGACCTCACCAGCGTGGACAACCCGGCGGCGCTGGATGCCATCCGCGCGCTGGTTTGACCGGCGGTTCCTGCGCGGATCCCCGGCGAATCATTTCACTTAACAAGTGAAATGTTGTCCGTGCGATGCTTGCTGCAGGCCGGGCTGATTTTGGTGCTTTCGGGCTACGATGGGCGGCTGGACTCACATGCGGCGCCGGGTGAAATGAAGTCCGCGCCGCCACCCCATGGACACCCCCTTCAAGACCATCATCGAGCCGTTTCGCATCAAGTCGGTGGAGCCGATCCGGTTCACCACCCGTGCCGAGCGCGCCGCGCTTCTCACCGCCGCCGGCTACAATCCCTTTCTGCTGCGCGCCGAGCATGTGCTCATCGATTTGCTGACCGACTCCGGCACGGGCGCGATGTCGAAACACCAGTGGGCGGGCATGATGCGCGGCGACGAGAGCTACGCGGGGGCCGACTCCTTCTACCGGTTCGAGGCGGCGGTGCGCGACATCACCGGATTGAAGCACATCCTGCCCACCCACCAGGGCCGCGCGGCGGAGCGCGTGCTCTTCGGCACCGTGGTCAACGCGGGCGACATCGTGCCGAGCAACACCCATTTCGACACCACCCGGGCCAACATCGAGGCCCGGGGCGCCAGCGCGCTCGATCTGCCCGTGCCCGAAGGGCGCCAGCCCGCCCTGCGCGCGCCGTTCAAGGGCAACATGGACCTGGCCGCGCTCGAGCGCTGCCTGGCGGAAAATCCCGGCAGAGTGCCGCTGGTGATGCTGACGATCACCAACAACTCCGGCGGCGGCCAGCCGGTGTCGCTCGCCAACCTCCGCGGCGCGCGCGACCTCTGCCGGCGTTTCGGCGTGCCGCTGTTCCTCGACTGCTGCCGCTTCGCCGAGAACGCCTGGTTCATCAAACAGCGTGAGCCGGAATGGGCCGCGGTCACCCCGCTGGAGATTGCCCGCGCGATGTTTGCCTGCGCGGACGGCGCGACCATGAGCGCGAAGAAGGACGGGATGGCCAACATCGGTGGCTTCCTCGCGCTCAACGACGACGGCTGGGCGGAGCGGGCGAAGAACAATCTCATCCTCACCGAGGGATTTCCCACCTACGGCGGCCTCGCGGGCTATGATCTCGAAGCACTGGCCGTTGGCTTCTACGAGGCGTTGGACGAGGACTACCTGCGTTACCGCATCCGCTCGATTGAGTATCTCGGCGAGCAGCTCACGGCAGCCGGCGTGCCGATCGTGCAGCCCACCGGCGGCCATGCCGTTTACATTGATGCCAAGGCGATGCTGCCGCACCTCCCGCCCGGGGAGTATCCCGCCTGGGCGCTGAGCTGCGCGCTGTATCTGGAAGGCGGGGTGCGCGGCGTGGAGATCGGCTCGGTGATGTTTGGCCGTCAGCCGGACGGCACGGAAAAGCCGGCGGCGATGGAGCTGGTGAGGCTGGCGTTCCCGCGGCGGGTTTACACCCAGAGCCACGTGGACTACCTGGCCGAGGTCATCCGGCACGTCCACGCGCGGCGGGAAAGACTGCGCGGCCTGCGCATGGTCCACGCCCCGGCGGTCCTGCGGCATTTCACAGCCCGGTTTGAAGCGCTGGGCGGCGGGTTGATGACCTGACCATGCCGTTCATCCCGTCCGGCGACCGCTGGCTGCGGCGCAGTTGCAGCGGCCGCAGGCCTTGGCACAATTTTCCTCCTATGATCCCACCCCGTCTTATCCCGCTCGCGGGCGCCCTGTTGGCGGCCTGCACCCTGGCCGCCGATCCGGTTCCCGCCGGCTTCTCGGTCAAGCACATGGACCTCTCGGTCGATCCGCGCGTTGATTTCGCCAAATTCGCCGCCGGCGGCTGGTATAAACAGTTCGAAATGCCGGCCGACAAGTCGCGCTTCGGCGCCTTTGACGCACTGGAGGGAAAAAATTGGCGCGACCTCAAGGCCATCCTGGAAGAGGTCTCGGCAGAGACGCATCCGGCTGGCTCCATCCGGCAGAAAGTGGGCGATTATTTTTCCACCGCGATGGACACCGCGGCGATTGATGCCGCCGGCCTGACGCCGCTGCAACCCGAGCTCGACCTCATCGCCGGCATTGAAAACCTCGCCGATTTCGCCCGGGTGGTGTCCCAACTGCGTCAGACCGGCGGCGGCGGACTCTTCGGTCAGTTCGTGACGGCCGACCAAAAGCAGAGCGATCTCAATGCGCTCTATCTCGGCCAAGGCGGCTTCAGCCTGCCGAGCCGCGACTACTATTTTGCCGACCAGTTTGCCAAGATCCGCGAGGAATTTGCGAACCACGTGGCCAAGATGTTCGAGCTGGCCGGCGACTCGCCCGAGGCCGCGGAGGCCGGCGCTGCTGTCATCCTGTCCCTCGAAACCGCGCTGGCGGAAAACGCGAAGACCCCGTTGGAGCTGCGCGACCGCCTCGCCAACTACAACCGCCTCTCCCGCGCGGAGCTGGCCGCGCTGGTCAGCGCCATCCCGGTGCTCGACCTGCTCCGCGACTCCGGGCTCGATCTCTCGGCGACCGACTACGTGATCGTGGGCCAGCCGAAGTTCCTGGAAGGCCTGAACACCCTTTTGACCGCGCGTCCGATCGAGGATTGGAAAACCTACCTGCGCTACCGCACGCTGATCGGCGCCGCCTCGGCGCTCGCCCGGCCCTTCGACGAGGAGTCCTTCCGCTTTTATTCCACGGTGCTGCAAGGCACGCCCCAGATGGAGCCCCGCTGGCAGCGGGCCGCGCGCTGGACCGACCGGGCGCTCGGCGAGGCCCTTGGCGAGATCTATGTCGCCCGGCACTATCCGCCGGAGGCCAAGGCGCGGATGGATGAGATGATCGGCAACATCAAGGCCGTCATGCGCGACCGGCTGGCCCATCTCGAATGGATGAGCCCGGAGACGCGCGAGAAGGCACTCGCCAAGTTCGACCGCTTCGTGGCCCGCATCGGCTACCCGGATAAGTGGCGCGACTATTCGTCCGTCAACATCGTGGCGACGTCCTATTATGATAACGCGCGCGCGGTGGCCCGCTACAGCGTGCGCTACAATCAGGCCAAGCTCGGCCAGCCGGTGGACAAGGGCGAGTGGGCGATGACCCCGCCGACGGTGAACGCCTATTTCCAGCCCACGGCCAACCAGATCGTGTTCCCCGCCGGGATCCTCCAGCCGCCGTTCTTTGACTTCACCATGGATGACGCGGTCAACTACGGCTGCATCGGCGGCGTCATCGGCCACGAGATCACCCACGGCTTCGACGACCAGGGCCGCCGCTACGATGCGGACGGCAACCTCACCGACTGGTGGACCGAAGAGGACGCGGCCAAATTCCAGGCCCGCGCCCAGAAGCTCATCGAGCAGTTCAACGGCTACGAGGCGCTGCCCGGCCTTTACATCAACGGTGCGCTCGCCTTGGGGGAGAACATCGCCGACCTCGGCGGCGTTTCCATCGCCTACGAGGCCTTCCAGCGCTCGCTGGCCGGCAAACCGCGGCCGGAGAAGATCGACGGCTTCACGGCCGAGCAGCGTTTCTTCATCTCGTGGGCGCAGGGCTGGCGCACGGCCTACCGCGACGACGCCCTGCGCCGGCAGGTGATGGTCGGCCCGCACGCGCCCGGCCAGTTCCGCGCCGTCGGCGCGCTCGTCAACCAGCCGGAGTTCTTCGAGGCCTTCGACATCAAGGAAGGCGACCCGATGTGGCGCGCTCCCGGGGAACGCGTGAAGATCTGGTGAGATCTCCTGCAGTTTAACCAACAAGCCCGCATCAAACGATGCGGGCTTTTTTGCGACCTCAGCGGGCGGTCCAGCCGCCGTCGATGGGCAACGCGGCGCCCGTGATGGAGCGGGCGGATTCGCCGCAGAGGAACAGCGCGAGGGCGGCGACTTCCTCGATCGCCACGAAACGTTTCGTCGGCTGCGCCGCGAGGATCACCTCGCGGATGACGCGAGCGCGCGGCAGGTTGTGGGCCCTGGCCTGCGCCTCGATCTGGTTTTCGACCAGCGGGGTCAGCACGTAGCCGGGGCAGATCGCGTTGCAGGTGATGCCGGTTTCGGCGACTTCCAGCGCGACGGTTTTGGTGAGGCCGACCAAGCCGTGCTTGGCCGCGACGTAGGCGGACTTGAAAGGCGAGGCGACGAGCCCGTGCGCGGAGACGAGGTTGATGATGCGGCCCCAGTTGCGCCGCTTCATGCCGGGCAATGCGGCCTGGGTGGCGTGGAAGCTCGCGTTGAGCACCACGTCCTGGATTTCGCGCCACTTCTCCGGCGGAAACTCATCCACGGGGGCGACGTGCTGGAGACCGGCGTTGTTGACGAGGATATCCACCGTGCCGAACGCGGCTTCGGCTTCGCGGATCAGGGCGGTCACTTCCGCCGGCTTCGTCAGGTCGGCGCCGTGGTGCTGCACCCGGCTGCCGGTCGCGGCGAGTTCGGCGCACAGCTTGGCGATCAACGCCGGGTCGCCAAAACCGTTGAGCATGACATTGGCCCCGGCGGCGGCGAAGGCCCGCGCGATGCCGAGACCGATTCCGCTCGTGGAGCCGGTGACGACGGCGGTTTTATTTTTCAGCATGCCGGTTCTCCAAGGTTTGCAGCCAGTGGTCCAACTGGCGCCACGCATCGTAGCGGTCGATGCCGGTCAGGCAGAACGGCTCGGCGAAACGGCAGTGGTCGAAGCAGGGCTTGTGCGGGCAGGGAAGCCCGCCGACCCAGCCCGCCTGCGGATGGCCCGGCTTGAACAGTTCCGGCACCTGCGGGCCGAAAATCGTGAACGTGGGCACGCCGCACAGTGCCGCGACATGCCCCGGACCCGAGTCGTTGCCGAGAAAAGCGGTGCCTTGGGCGATGGTCTCAACGAGGTCGTCCATGCCGGCGGGCTGACGCGCGGTGGTTTCGCCGAACTCGCGCCAGCGCGGCAACTGCCACGCATCGCACAACACTTCGGCGGTCCAGCCGGCGGCGCGGAGCTTGGCGAGCAGCGTGGCGTAGCGGTCGAGCGGCCACACCCGCAGGCGCTGCGACGCGCCGCTGTGCAGCACGACGTGACGCGCCCGCGCCGGCCGCAGGCGCGAGCGGCCGGCGGGCACATCGGGCAGGCCGAGCTCGGCCGCGAGCCGCCGCCAAGCCTCGGGCCGGTGGGTGTGCTGCTCGCGCCGCAGGTCGCGGTCGAGCAACCAGCGCATACCCGGCCGGCCGAAGCCGAGGAGTTTTTCCGGCCGGGCAAACTTGAGAAAAATCTGATCCGAGACGAGAGGCCACACGGACACCGCGGCCTTGAAGTGCCGTGCCCGCAGGGCGCGGATCACCCCGGCGAGGCGCGACCAGGGCCAGCGCGGCAGATCCCAGCCGCCGGAAAACAGCGCCCACGGGGCGACGCACGGAATCAGTTCCACCTCCGGGGCAAACCGTTCCAGCAGGCCCGCAGCGTTGGGCACGGCCAGCAGCGTGACCTCGTAGCGCGTCACGGCGCTTTGCAGGAACGGCATGAGGATGGCGAGGTCGCCCATGCCGCGCAGTTCGGCCACCAGGAGCGCGGGTTTGTGCCGGGCGCGCGCGGGCCGGGCGGCGGGCAACTGGATCTCGGGCAGGGAGGCGGTGCTCATGGGAAAAGCCGGGCGCGGAGGTCGGCCGCCGTGGCCACGCCCGTCGTGCCGAGTTGGTGGACGACCACGGAGGCCGCGGCCTGCGCCAGCTCCATCGCCTCGCGCAGCGTGGCGCCGGCGGCGAGGGCGAGGCTGAGCATGGCGGTCACGGTATCGCCGGCGCCCACGATGTCGATGGGGCCGCGCAGGGGCAGCACGGGCACATGCTCCACCGTGCCGTCGGGAGCGGCGCCGACCATGCCGCGTTCCGCGAGGGTCACAAAGACCGGCCGGCCGTTGTGTCGCGCCAACTCCGCGGCGCCCGCGGTGACGGCGGCCATGGTGGCGGCCGGGCGGCCGGTGAGGACGGCGAACTCGACGGCATTCATCTTGAAGGCCAGCGGAGGAAAGTCGCCGAGGCCGTGCCGGCTGTCGGCCATGAGGGTGAGCCGCGGATGGGTGCGGGAGATTTCCGCGAGCGCCGCGAGCACGCCCGGGCTGATGACCCCGCAACCGCGGATGCCGGCCTGATCCATCACGATCAATACATCGAGCTGCGGGGCGAGAAGGTGCAGCGAGGCCGCCAGCGTTTGCTCCAGGTCGGGGGCGATGGGGGCGCTGGCTTTGAGGTCGAGCCGCGACAATTCCTCCGGCGGCCGTCCGGGGTGGTGCAGGAGCGGCTTGGTGTAGGTGAAGGTCGGCCGGTCGGCCCGGGTGTGGAAATGATCAAGCCGGAGATTTGCCAGCCGTTGCAGGGACCGGCGCAGTTCGAAGCCTTCGCCGTCGTCTCCGCATTCGCCGATTGGCCAGAGGACCGCCGGCGCCAGGGCGGCGAGGTTCTGCGTGATGTTGCCGGCGGCGCCGGGCTGGCAGCGCACGCGGGTGATGTGGTGGACCGGCAGGCCGGTTTCGATCGAGACCTCGGCCCGCGCGGGATCGATATCGAGATAACGGTCGAGCGAGAAATCACCCACGATGCCGACGCGCAGCCGGTGAAAGGCGGTCGTCAGGGCGGTGAAACGGTCCGGGGTCATGCGCTTGGAGGCAAACGCATCGGCCGGAGTGCGGCAATCGCGCTTTGCATTTTTATCGCCAGCACCCACGCTTGCGCAACATGGCGCAGTCCAACGACGCCCTGGCGGACTTCAAACCCGGTTCCCTGCGCGGGACGTCCGGTTACTTCCGTGTCGGCCAGACGCATGGCGGGCAGTGGTGGTTGATCGATCCCGAGGACCGGCCGTTTTTTGCCCGCGCGGTGCATGGCGTGCAGGCGGTGCCGGCCGCGGCGCATGATCCCGCGGCGCGGCTGCGGGCCTGGGGCTTCAACACGCTCGGCTGCGGGAGCGACCGGCTCTACCTTGAGGAAGGGCTCGCGTTCATGCCGGCGGTGGATTTCTGCCGCGGCGAAGGCTTGATGCCGCTGGCGGACGCCCGGGTGCCGGATGTGTTTGAAGCCGGCTGGCCGGAGCGGGCGCAGGCCCGGGCGGCGGAGGTCTGCGCGCCGCTGGCGGGGACCCGCGAGCTGTTGGGCTGGTTTACCGATGAGTTGCCCGCCTGGGCGCGGCCGGCGACAGGGGATCGCCCCGGGCTGCTCCAGAGCTGCCTGAGCCTTGAGCCGGTGCATGCTGCCTATCATGCGGCTTGGGAATTTGTCCTCGCGCTGCATGGCGGCCGGTGGGAGGCGCTGACCAAGGCCTGGGGCGAAACGCTCACGAACAAAGACGCCCTGCGCGAGCGGACGCGCTTGGAGCAGGGGTTGACGGGCCGCGGCTACCTGCGCGATGACGCCCAATGGGTGGAGGAATATGCCCGGCGGTATTTTTCCGTCGCGACGGCCGCGATCCGCACGCAGGCGCCGCATCATCTCGTGCTGGGCTGTCGGTGGGGCGGCCCGGCGACGGCCGCGATGCGGGCCGGCAACCTGAACCCGACGGTGGACGTGCGGGTGATTGACCACACCGAGCTGGCCGCGCAACCGGCGGCGGCCGCGCGGCCCGTGCTGCTGGCGGATTTCAACTGGACGCGGCCCGAGTTCATCCATGAAGCGGCCGCCCGGCCCCTGCGCCGGCTGACGGCGGTGGAGCGGATGCTGCGCCGCGGCCGGCTGGTGCTCAGCCGCGCCGTGGCCCATCCGGCGGTGATCGGCTATGCCTGGAGCCACTGGGCCGACCGGCCCGGCGAGCAGCCCCCCTTTGCCAGCGGCCTGGTGCATACGCATGATTGCGCAGCCCGGGAGCACACGGAATTGTTGACAGCCATCAACGACCGGGTGGAGGAACTGCGCAGCATGGCTGCAGTCACCAACGAGGAACCTGCATGAAATTTTTAACCGCACTGCTTTTGACGGGACTGGCCCTGGGTGTGACGGGCGGGTGCGCCTCGCGCCAGCCGGCCGGGGGTGCCCAAGGGCCCGTGGTCAGCGGCACCGTGAACTACCGGGCGCGGATCGCGCTGCCGGCGGATGCGGTGCTCACGCTCCGCCTGCTGGATGTCACCCGGCCGGATGCGCCGGCGATCGTGATCGCGGAGAAGAGCGTTTCCAATCCCGGCAATCCGCCCATCGCCTTTGAGCTGCCCTACCTGCCGGGCGACATCCGTGCGGGCCGGCAGATCGTGATTGATGCGCGCATCGAGGTGGCGGGGCGGCCGCGGTTTTACGCGGAGAAACCGCATCCGGTCACACCCGACTCGCTGTATCGCTCGCACGAGGTGTGGGTTGAGCTGACGAAGTGACGCCGGGCGCGGGCGGAGCTTTTGCTTGCACGGCGCGGCGCGGCGCGGCGTGCTCACCGGTGCGATGAGCCTCACAATCTGGTGCAACACGAAGTTTAATCCCGCGGCCACGGCGCGGCTGACCGCAGGCGTGGGGGCGCACCGGCTGGTGTGGGCCGAGACCGTCTCCAGCAACGTCCTGCAGGCCGGCAAACCGGATGCGTTGCTCGCGACCGCCGACGTGGCCTTCGGCCAGCCGTTGCCGACGGACTGTCTGAACCATGCCGGGCTGCGCTGGATCGAGGTGACGACGGCCGGTTACACGCGTTACGACACGCCGGAGTTCAAGGAGACGCTGCGCGCGCGCGGCGCCGTCTTCACCAACGCTTCCGAGGTTTTTGCCGATCCCTGTGCCCAGCATGTCATGGCGATGATGCTCGCGCTGGGCCGCAACCTGCTGCCGTCCTACCGCGACCAGTTGGGCGGCCATGACTGGAATTATGAGCAGCGCCGCTACGATTCGCGCCTGCTCACCGGCCAGACCGTGCTGCTGCTCGGCTACGGCGCCATCGGCCGGCGGCTGGCCGCGTTGCTCGCGCCGTATGGCATGACGGTCTATGCCGTGCGCCGGCAGACGCGCAGCGAGACGGGCGTGCGCATCATCCCCGAGGAAAAGATCAGCAGCGTGCTGCCGCTGGCCGACCATGTCGTGAACATCCTGCCCGACAACGCGGCCACCCGCGGCTACGTCAACGCGCGGCGGCTGGCTTGCTGCAAGCCCGGCGCCCGGTTCTACAACGTGGGCCGCGGCACGACGGTGGACGACAACGCACTGTTGGAGGCGCTGCGTTCCGGCCGCTTGGGCGCCGCCTACCTCGATGTCTTCGAGCCCGAGCCCTTGGCCAAGGATCACGCCTTTTGGAACACGCCGAACTGCTACGTCACCCCGCATACCGCGGGCGGGCGGCATGATCAGGACGAGGCGCTCGTGGAGCATTTTCTCGCGAACCTCGCGGCCTTCACGGCCGGCGGGGAATGGACCGACCGCATCGTGTGACTGCGTAAAAAAGCCGCCGGCAGGCCGGCGGCTTTTACGGGCGGCGCAACCGCTCAGGCCCGCGGCGGCGGATTGCACAGGTCCTCGTAGGCGTAGGCGATGGCGCCGATCATGATCGGCAGGGTGATGAACACGCCGATGAAGAGACCGATCACACCGAGGGCGGCGATGATGGCACCGAGCAGGATGAGCGCGAACATCCGGAACCACTGGGCCGTGATCACGCGGCGGCTCACTTCCATGGCGGCCCAGAACTCCAGGCGCTTGTCGATCACCAGCATGTAGGTGAAGGCGTAGCTCACGGCCAGATAGATGCCCGGCAGGATGAGGAGCAGGAAGCCGACCAGCGTCAGCAGGGTGGAGACCAGCGTGGCCAGCAGCAGGGGCAGGAACGCCAGGCTGAAGCCGGCGAACACGTCGCCCAGCTCGGCGGGCTGCCCGCGAATTTTCTTCAGGTAGTAGAGGTAGAGGCCACCGTAGAAAACGCCGGTGAGCAGGAGGCTGACCAGCATGCCCAGCAACGGGATGGACTGGGCGATCATCATCACCACAAACAGGACAAAGGTGCAGCCGACCAGCGGCCAGAAGTTGGCCTTGAGCAGGTTCCAACTGCGCTCGAGGCAGCCGCCGATGCTCAGCACACCGGCGCGGCCGATCAGGTCTTCGGCATAGGCCTTCGGGTCCACGTTGACTTGGTCCGTGCCGCCGGGGCCGGCGGCGGCGGCCGGGGCGACCGGGGGGATGGGGGTGCCGGCACCGTTGAATTCGGGGAAGTCGCCCAGCCGCCGCCATTGTTCCTCGCCCACGCGCTTGGCCTGGGTCTCGAGGTTGGCGCGTCCGCCGGCGATCCATGATTGCACCTGCTCGGTCGAAACCGGGCCGTATTCCTTCCCGTCACCGCCAATGATGATGAACATAGTGCCGCCAGCAATAGACGCCGGCCGGAAGGCGTCAATCCTGCTCCCGACGGCTTCAGTCCCGCTGCCCTACGCAACTATGCGTAGCGCCCCGGCGCGCCGCAGGCTTGAGATTATGGCTGGCGCGACCAGTTTCGCCGCAATCCCTCAACCCAGCTCCCCATGAAGACCACCCTGCGCCTCCTCCTTATCGTAGCACTTGCTTCCGCTCTGCCTGCCTTCGCCCAACGCGACATCGGCAACATCATCAAAGCCCAGATCATCCTCGGCAAGGTGATGGAGCTGAGTGCCAAGATGAAGGAACAGTCGGTGGAGATCGTCGCCCCCGATCCCATCCCCGACAGCAGCGGCCGTTTCCTGCTGCCCTACGACAATGACGGCAACTTGACCGAATGGGCCGAGAAGGCCTTGGGCGCGCAGATGGGTGCCGCGGTCGGCGCCAAGGCGGGCGAGCAGGCCGGCAAGGCGCTGGCGTCCAAAGTTCCCTTCGGCGGCCTCGCCGCCGGCGCCCTCAAGGGCAAATCCAAGGAAATGGGCGCGCTCGCGGCCATCGGTGGGGTGGAGTTCGTGAAGCAGACTTCCACCCAGTCCTTCAACAATCTCGACGACTATTCCGTCTATCTGCACGTGATGTATGGCGGCACGGCCGAGCATGAGAAAGCATTGGCCGCGGCCATGTCGATCTACCCCGCGCTCGAAAAGGGTTACGACGCCTCCGTGCGCAAGGCCTACCAGCAGGGCGCCCGCGCCCAGCGCGCCGCCAAGTAAGCCGGCGAAGGCCCGTCGCCCCGCCGCTCAGCCGAGCGGCGGCGGCGTGGTGCGCCGGCCGAGATCGGCCTGGCCGTCGATAAAATACACGCAGCTCCGCTCGACCAAGGGGCGCGGCGTGGCGGTGGTGGCCTGCTCGACGGCGTTGGCGTTCGCATATTCCATGAAAAATCCGCGGCGCGGCCGGTCGCTGTGATTGAGCAGTGAGCGGTGCAGGGTCAGGCCGGTGAAGGCCACGGCCTCGCCGGGCTGCAGCATGGCCGGCACGCCGTCGCCCTCCACCGGCACGTGCAGGTGCCAGCTCTCGCCCTTGGTCTCGTGCGGCAGCAGGCCGCGCTTGTGGCTGCCGGGGTGCACGTAAACGCAGCCGTTGTGCTCGTTCACGACGTCGAGCGCCACCCACACGGTGATGTTGGTCGCGGGCTCGATGCCCTTCGAGTAGCCGTTGTCCTGGTGCCAGGGAAACTCGCTCTTGCCGGACGCGGCGTCGGGAAACTTGGTCACAAATTGCGTGAACCAGAAGATGAGGTTGGGCCCGATGAGCTGCCGCATGGCGGGCACGTGCGCGCCGTTGAGGCCGACGTCGCGCACCGCGGCAGAGTAGGCCTGGATCTGGCTGCGGAACATCGTCTGCCCGGTCTTGGCGTTGCTGTCCGGCCAGATCGGCGCGGTGCGGAAGCGCAGCTCCTCCGCCTGCATGGCGGCGACCTGCGCATCGGTGAGCACCTTGCCCAACAGCAGGTAGCCGTGTTCGTGATAGTGCGCGATCTGGTCCGGGGAGAGGGTGACAGGTTTCATTGCTCGAATCAGGGCAGGGTGATGCTGCGGGCGGCCGGCTCCGGGTGCTGCCGGTAAAAGAGCGCGGTGTGGCCGACCGCGCCGACGCAGAGACAACGGCCCTCGTCGGCGATTTGTGTGCAGAGCGCGGCGCGTTCCACCCGGTCGGCGGCGAGGAAACGCAGCTTCACCAGCTCGTGGGCCTGGAGCTGCTTTTGGAGTTCCTTGAAAAAAGTCGGCGTGAGGCCGCCTTTGCCGAGCTTCAGCGCCGGGGTGAGCGTCTGGCCCAGCCCGCGTAGATAAGTCCGCTGGGCACCGGTGAGGGAAAAGTCATACATGGGGAATTAGTAGCGAGGAGTGGGCAGCGGGTAGCGAGGAGAAATCCAGAGAGAAACGTGCGTTGGCCGGACTGGTTGGAATAGCTACGCTCCGGCGAGCAGGCGGACAAGGTTTACCCAAATCTACCACACACGATGAATGCTTGGCTATTTGGCCTGTGAGTTCATTTCAACCCGCTCGCAGCATAACCCAACCTAACACCTAACGGGCCAACCCCATTGGTTTCCCGCGACGTAGATTCCACAGTTGATCCAGATGTCGTGCCATAGGCTTGAACAAGCCATACACCAGACGCTGGTCGGGATAGGACGTGAACCCGTCGGCATGTCCCTGTTTCTCGTGGTCGTTATAAAAGCGTTTAGGATAGCGCGCATTCGCCCACGACGCGCGGCCGGCTTGATGTAGAGGGAAATAATAGAGGCGCACTATTGCCGAAATCCGATTCAGAAACTGCGTAGATTTTGGATCGGCACGATAGCACTTAATCCGTTTAAGGCAGCCAATTAGTTTGAGCAGGTCATGCCCCTGCCTTCGCAATTTGCGGTCCACGGTTTGCCGAAGCCCGAGGCTAATATAGGAGGTATGTGAGACCTGCCGACAAGAGGGAAACTGGCAGAGCCACATACCCTTTAGGAACACTTCGGCGCCGGCTTGAAACACCGAATAAGGAAGAAAGCACTGGAGCGGCTCGCCTTGCTGTCCGCCCATCAGTTGAACGTAACCGGTGACGTGGGCGCTTCGCAGTATATCCAAGCCAGCGGAGAACCAGCGATATGGCTGCAATTCTACCTCGGCCGAGTAGCCGCTTTTCAAACGCGGTTTTGATCGTGCCGATGTAGCGTCGAGTTTGTCGCACCATGCTTGGAATTCCTCAATCCGACTATTCTCCTGAAGCGAATTTAGCTCCTTCCGCACAGCTATAGTTAAGGCATCGGCCATGTTGCTGTCATAGCGCGCATTCATATGGGTTGGACCGCTAGGTGTTGGATTTCTTTCCAGCCACTCAGAAGGCTGGATGGAACGTGTCCAGCGGCAATTCCCGCCATTGTCCGGGGGGCAGGTCGCCGAGATCGAGTTCGCCGAAACGGGCACGGTGGAGGGTGAGCACGGTGCGGCCGGTGGCGGCGAACATCCGGCGGACTTGGTGGTATTTGCCTTCGGTCAGAGTCAGCTCGGCTTCGTGGGGGGCGGTGATCTGTAATTCGGCGGGCCGACAGGGCTCTTTTTCGCCTTCGAGCTGCAACGTGCCGGCGGCAAAGAGCGGAATCAGGTCGGGCGTGAGGTCACGGTCCACGGTGGCGCGGTAAATTTTCGGCACCTTGTGCTTGGGCGAGGTGAGCCGGTGCACGAGCGCGCTCTGGTCGGTGAGCAGCAGCAGGCCAGTGGTCTCCTTGTCGAGCCGGCCGATGCTGGTGATCTGCGGATTGCGTGCCCGCCAGCGTGGCGGGAGCAGGGAGTAAACATTCGGGCCCTCGCGTTCGTCGTGGGAGCACACCAGTCCGGCGGGTTTGTGCAGCAGCAGGAGCAGGCCGTCGGGGTGATCGAGCGGTTCGCCGTCCACTTGCACTGCGGCGGACGCGGCCTTTTGGCCGGGATCATCGGCGACGATGCCGTTGACGGTGACCCGTCTGGCGTCGATCCAGGCGCGCGCCTCGCGGCGGCTGCAATAGCCGAGGTTGGCGAGAAGCTGGTCGAGCCGGCGCATGCCGCACTGAACCATGCCCGGGAGGAAGCACACGCCGAAAATGATTCGTCGCGGAGCCGGCCCGGTGCGTAGTAACGGCATGCTCCTGTCCCTTCTGCTGCTTGCGCTGGCCCTGCTCTCACTGGGGCTGGCGTTGCTCACGGTGGTGCGCGTGCCGGTGTGGCTGAACTGGCGGGCAGCATTGCTGGCGGGGGAGTTCGGCTGGTTGCTGGGCGTGGCGCCCTTGCTGGTCGGCGGGACGGCGTGGGCCCGGTGGCCGGATGACGCCGGGGTCGCGGGCACCGCGGTGGCGTTGTCCGCGCTGGCCGTGGGATTGTTTTGGCTGCCGGTGGGGCGCGGCTGGTGGATGGGACGGAAGCTGACGCCGGCGTTGACCAAGGCCTTTGGGGCGGCCCCGCCGCGGCCGGCGGTCACGCCCGGTCCGGTGCAGACCCACGACTATGCGCCGGGGTTGGCGCTGGATTTTTATCCGGTGCGGCGCGCCGACGGCCGGCCGGCACCGTGCGTGGTGATGGTGCATGGCGGTGGTTGGGATGCGGGCGACCGCGCGCAACTGGCCGGCTTCAACCGCCGGCTCACCCGCATGGGTTTTGCGGTGGCGGCGATTTCCTACCGGCTCGCGCCCAAGCATCCCTGGCCCGCGCAACGCGAGGACACGCTCGCCGCCATCGCCTGGCTGAAGGCACGGGCGGCGGACCTCGGAATTGATCCGACGCGGTTGGTGTTGGCGGGCCGTTCGGCGGGCGGGCAGATTGCGACTGCGGTGGGCTATTCGGGTGATCCGGCGGTGCGCGGCGTGGTGGCGCTCTATGCGCCGCACGACATGCGCTTCGCCTGGTCGGTTTCCCGGGAGGACGACGCCCTGAACTCGCTGAAACTGATGCGGCAGTTTCTCGGCGGACCGCCGGAAGGGCGGGAGGAAATCTACGACACGGCGAGCGGTCAGGCACTGGTGCAGCCGGGCCGCACGCCGCCGACGCTGCTGGTGCATGGCACGATTGATACGCTGGTCTGGGTGCGCCACAGCCGGCGGCTGGCGGCGCGGCTGGATGAGGCCGGCGTGCCCCATTGTCTGCTGGAACTGCCCTGGGCGACCCATGCCTGCGAGTTCACCACGCTCGGCCCGGCCGGCCGGCTGACCGCGCGCGCCGTGGCGCATTTTCTGGCCGCGGTGACCAAATAAAGCCCCGCAATAGAAAAGACTCGGCAGGGGGCACGCCATCTGGGATGGCTGGAACCCGTTTCATCCAATCACTTTCTATGTCACTTTGGGAATACAAGGTCATCACCAGCGGCAAGGGGGGCTTCGCCACGCCCGCGCTCCTGGAAAAATTCCTCAACGATCTCGGCCGCGACGAGTGGGAGATCATCCATTACGCCACGCAGGCGGACAATCCGCTGTCCTTCTCCGGGCTCGCCCGGCGCTCGACCCAGCGCGACTGGACCCTGCAGGACGCCGCGGCGGTCGCCGCCAAGGCCGAGGCCGAGAAGCTGCGCGCCGAGTTTGAGGCGAAGTTCAAGGCCGCCACGAGCAGTGCGCCGGCGCCGGCCGAACCGCAAGCGCTGAGCTACCTGGAGGAAAAGGCCGCGCCCGACGATGGCTTCCGCAAGCCGGTGGACACCTCGCGCGACGACGAGCCCGATGCGCCCGAGGAAGAGGAGAAGGATGACTGGGACAAGCTGGGCGAGGAGGACGAGCTGCCGACCTTCTTTGATGCGCTCAAGCCCCATATGCGCCGCAACCAGCGTGGGCCGGGCATGTCGGCCGGCCTCGATTTCCTGGCCAAGAAGTGGGACCTCGCCGAGGAGGATATCAAGGGCGCGCTCGTGGAGTGCGGCTTCCAGATTCCGGCCGACGAGAACGCCAAGCCCGTTTACATCGAATACGACGGCGATCTCTTCTGGGTAAATATCAACCGCCGCGGCGAGATCTGGATCAACACGCGCGAAAAGCCGCGCCCGGTCTTTCGCGTGGTGCCTGGCACCAAGGTCGCGCCAGAGGAGAGCGCGGAGATGGCCAACGGCGGCAACCGGAAGTCCGCCCCTGCGGAAGCGGCTGGCACGCCGGATGCCGGTGTGGCTCCCGAGGTGACCGCGACCCAAGAAGCCGCCGGTGAAACTTTTAAGCCGAAGTCGCAGCAACCGTCCAAGCCGCTGCCGGCCGGCCCCGAGTTGTTGGAGAAGATCCGCCCGCACATGCGTCGCAACCGGCGCGGCCCCGGCGGTTCGGGCAGCACCAGTTTTCTGGCCCGCGCCCTGCGCACGACCGAGACCGAACTCATCAGTTCCTTCGGTGCACTCGGTTTGAGCCTGCCGGAAAAATCCGGCGACCAGCCCGTCTATGCCGAGTTCGGCGCCGAATTGTGGTGGCTCAACAAGGACCAGCGCGGCGGGGTGTGGATCAACGGCCGCGAGAAAAAAGAAGGCGAGACTCTCGCCTCCGCTGCCATGACCGAGGCGGCTCCGACGGAAACCGGCGACACTCCGGCCGTCACCGCGGCACCGGCCGGGGAGGCTGCGCCCGCCCCGAAAGCGGAGACGGTGTTCCCCGCCGTGCGCCTGTTGCTCAAGGCCGGCAAGACCGGGACCTTTGCGGGTGAGACGGAAAAACTGGCCGGCGAACTGGGCAAGCCGGCGGAGGAGTTCATCGCCACGCTCACGGTGCTCGGCCTCAAAGTGCCGGAGAAGGCGCGGGAGAAGCCGGTCTTCGTCGAGCACGCGGGCGAGATTTTCTGGTTCAACCGCAACGCGAAGGGCCAGCTCTGGCTCAACGCCAAGGCCTCGAAGTTCGCCGAGGGCGGCGACGGCGAAAAACCGAAGCGCGGGCGCAGCCGGAAGTCCGGCGAGGAAAAGTCCGGGTAAGCCGGCTTACTTGGGCACCCAGTTCGGTGCGCGTTTTTCGAGAAAAGCCGCCACACCTTCGCGCGCCTCGAGGGAGTTGCGCGCCGTGAGGTGATGGGCATGCGCTTTGCCCAGATCCTCCGCCACGGGCGAGGGCCAGAGTTCGGCGAGCAGTTCCTTGGTGCCGGTCAGTGCTTCGGGCGCGCCCTGCACGAGCGAACTGATGAGGGTGGTCACCTCCAGATCGAGGGCGGCGAGATCGGCCACAACGCGGTTGATCAGCCCGATGGCATGGGCGTGGGCGGCGTCGAAGGTCTTGCCGAGCAGCAGAAGCTCGCGGGCATCGCGCTCGCGAAGTTGGCGGCGCAGAAAAGTCATGATCAGCGCGGGCACGAGGCCGCGGCGCACCTCGGGGTAACCAAACTTGGCGTCACGCGCGGCGACGACAAAATCGCAGGCCGACATCAGGCCCGCGCCGCCGGCGATGGCCGCGCCCTGCACGGCCGCGATCGTGATGAGCCGCGTTTGGGCGAGATCGTGGAGCGTCTCCCGGACATGCGAGGCGGAGATTTCCGCCTGGCCGGGCTGCGCGGCCTCGGCGAGGTCGAGGCCGGAGCAAAACACCGGCCCGGCGCCGCGCAGCACGAGGATGCGCTGCGCGGGATCGCGGCCGGCCGCCGCGATGGCGGCGGTCAGGGCCTTGAGCAGGGCGACGTTAAGCGCATTGCGCTTGTCGGGGCGGTTGAGGGTGAGGGTCGTGACGGGGCCGTTGACGGTGACAAGAAGGGGAGTGCTCATGGGGAAGTTAATCGGTGTGCTCGGTGGGCCCGGTTTCAGGATCAGGCACCGGCATTTCGAGGAGAGCCATGCCGAGCGTCTTGCCCTGGGCGTCGAGCCGCAATGAGCGGCTGCCGCCACCGGCGAGGACGCTGGGCAGGACGAAGTTGAGCGCGGCGAGGTTGGGCGCCTCATAGCGGGTGACGGGGCCGGGCCCGAGCCGCGCAAACCACGCCTGCACGACCGCGGCGGTGAGATGGTCGCGCAGCCAGGCGTAGTCGGCGGGATCGCGGGCGAAGACCGCGATGTTGGCGGAGTTGCCCTTGTCGCCGCTGCGGGCGTGGGCGATCTGTCGAAGTGGGATCATGCGGAGTCGAGGAACTGCCATTGGGGTTTCACCCGGGCCTTCGGGATGAGGCAGGGCCAGTAGGCGAAGACGGGCAGGACCTTGGGCCGGCCGGTGGCGTAGCCGGTCACACCCTGCGGTCCGCAGGTAACGAGCGGGGCAATTTCGCGGGTGAAACGCTCGACCGGTTCCTTGCGGTCCGCGGCCACGCTCACGCGCAGGACGGTTTCGATGAAGTCGGACTCCTTGGTGCGCCGGCCGAGACCCTTGACGCTGTCGCCGGTGCCGAGGCACTCGACCAGGGTCTCGCGAAAAACACAGCCGCGCGACTGCAACCGACGCAGGAGGCCAGCGCCGGCCGAGCGGGCCTTCTTTACCGCGTCGTGACCGTAGATGGTCAGCAGGCCGTGGGCCTTGTAGCCGTCGCGGTAGGTGGCCGAGACCTTGTAGCTGTCGGTCGGGGAGCGGCCGGTCGCGCCGGCCACGCGCACGCGGTTTTCGCCGACCGATTCCACGCCCAGGGTGAGAAACGACACCGTCACATCCGGCGAGAGGTAGTGGCCGGGATCGCCGATCTCGTAAAGCAGCTGCTCCTTGACGGTCGGCACGGTTACGGTGCCGCCGGTGCCCGCCGGTTTGGTGACGATGCAGCTGCCGTCGGCGAAAACCTCCACGATGGGGAAGCCGATGTCGTGGTGGTCGGGGAGTTCCAGCCAGTCGGTTGAGAAGCCGCCGCAGACCTGCGTGCCGCATTCGATGAGGTGGCCGGCGACCGTCGCCCCCGCGATCCGGTCCCAGTCGTCCTCCGCCCAGCCGAAGTGCGCGAGACAGGGCCCGACGGTGAGCGAGGGGTCGGCCGTGCGGCCGGTGATCACGATGTCCGCGCCGGCGCGCAGCGCGGCGGCGATCGGCGCCGCGCCGAGGTAGGCGTTGGCCGTGACCAGACGCGGGGCGAAAGGCACCAGCAGTTCGCCCGTTTCGCAATTGGCAAAGCTGTCGGGATCGCCTTGCACGGCGGTGAGCACATCATCGCCGGTGACGATGGCGATTTTGAGGTGCGTCAATCCGGCGCTGTGCAAGGCCTCCCGGCACGCGGTGGCGCAGGCGAGAGGGTCGAGTCCGCCGGCGTTGGTGACGATCCGGGTTTTCCCGCCGCCATGGTAGAACGGCACCAGCGAGCGCAGCGTCTCGACAAAGTCGCGGGCGTAGCCTGCGCCGGGCTCCTTGGCGCGGACCGCGGCCATGATGGAAAGCGAGACCTCGGCGAGATAATCAAACGTCAGGTAATCGAGATCCGGCCGGGCGGCGACGAGCCGCGCCGCGGCGTCGGACTGGTCGCCCCAGAAGCCGGAGGCATTGGCGATCGTGAGCGGGCGCGGCATGGCGGTTCAGACTTGGATCACGCCGGTGTGGAACGAGGCTTTCGCCGCCGGCCGGCCGGCGAGGGCGAAGGTGCGCAACAGCACCTCGCGGGTGTCGTGCGGCTGGATGAGCGCATCCACCCAGCCGCGGGCGGCGCCGTAGCGGATATCGGTCTGCTCGACGTAGCCGGCCTTCACCTGCGCGCGCAAAGCGTCAAGTTCCTCCTTCGTCCGCTCCTGCTTGGAGGACTTGGCGAGGATGTTGAACACGACGTCGCTGGCCTGCGCGGCGCCCATGACGGCGTATTTGGCGTGCGGCCACGCGAAGATGAAGCGCGGGTCGAAAGCCTTGCCGCACATCGCGTAGTTGCCCGCGCCGAACGAGCCCCCGGTGATGATGGTGATCTTCGGCACCGTCGTGTTGCTCAGGGCGTTTACCATCTTGGCGCCGCTGCGGATGATGCCGCTCTGCTCGGCGTCCTTGCCGACCATGAAGCCCGACACGTCCTGCACGAAAAGCAGCGGAACGCGCGTCTGGTTGCAGTCCATGATGAACCGCGCGCCCTTGTCGGCGCTGTCGGCGTAGATCACGCCCGGCATCTGCAGGCCGCTGGTCTTGGACTGCACGCGCATGCGCTGGTTGGCGACAATGCCTACGGGCCGGCCACCGAGCCGGGCGAAGGCGCAGACGATGGATTTTCCGTAGTCGGCCTTGTATTCGTCGAGCGAACCCGCGTCCACGAGACAACGCATGAGGTCGCGCACATCGTATTCCTTCCGGCCATCCACCGAGACGAGCTCGTAGATTTTCGAAGCGGGGAATTCGGGTCCCGCTGCCTTGGGGTAGGGCTCGCTATCCTTGGCGAGCCGCGGCGCGTTAGGGATAACGCGCCCTGCCTCTTCGGGCAGCAATGCAATCAACGACTTCAGCCGCGCAATCGCCGCGGGATCGTCCTTCTCCTTGAAGTCCACCGTGCCGGAGATTTCCGCGTGCATCGCGGCGCCGCCGAGGGTTTCGGTGTCGGTCTCCTGGCCAATCGCCGCCTTCACGAGCTGCGGGCCGGCGAGGTAGAGGCCGCTGCCCTCGGTCATGAGGATCTTGTCGCAGAGCACGGGCAGGTAGGCGCCGCCCGCGACACAGTTGCCCATGATGGCGGCGTATTGCGGGATGCCGGCGGCGGAAATGACGGCGTTGTTCCTAAAAATGCGGCCGAAGTCATCCTCGTCGGGAAAGATCTCGTCCTGCATCGGCAAAAACACACCGGCGGAATCCACGAGATAGACGAGCGGCAGGTTGCACTCGAAGGCGATGCGCTGCGCGCGGAGAACCTTCTTGCAGGTCATCGGGACGAAGGCGCCGGCCTTCACGGTGGCGTCGTTGGCCACGATCATGCACGGACGCCCGGCGATGTCGCCGATGCCGGTGACGACCCCCGCGCCGGGGAACGCGCCCCATTCCCGATACATGCCGTGCGCGGCCCAGAGGCCGACCTCGAGGAACGATGCCGGCGAATCAATCAGTGCGGCGATGCGCTCGCGGACAAAAAGCCGCCCGAGCTTGTGCTGGCGCTCCTGGCCGGCCGCGCCGCCGCCTTCGCGGAGCTGGGCTTCCTGCTGTGCGATCTCGTTGCAGCGGTCGATTAGCGCGGGAGTTGGGGATGGGTTGGTGGGGTTCACGTGGGGTGGGATTACACCATCGGTCGGAACTTGCCGACCACGCCGGTGAGGCAGGCGGTGATCTGGCCGAGCGAGCAAACCTCGACGGCATCCAGGAGCTCGCCGAAGACGTTGCCGCTGCTGCGGGTGACGTTCTCGAGGCGTTGCAGGGCGGTGGGCGCTTTTTTCGCGTGTTTCTTTTTGAAGGCCTTGAGGCGCTCGACCTGCAGGCGCTGTTTGCGCGGAGCGGTGCGGGCGAGGGGGACGTGCGGGAGCGGCTCGTCGGTCACGTAGCGGTTGAGGCCGATGACCGGCCGGCGGCCGGAGTAGATCTGCTGCTCGTAGGCGTGGCCGGCTTCCTGGATCTTGCTGCGTTGGTAACGCTGTTCCATGGCGGGGATCACGCCGCCGAGGGTGTCCATTTCCCGGAAAACGTCGAGGATACCCTGCTCGACCTGGCGCTCGAGGGCGAGCAGGCCGGGCGCGCCGCCGAAGAGGTTCATCATGTGTTTGAAGAGGCCCGATTCCTCCAGGAGGATGGACTGCGCGTGCGAGGCGAGGAGGGCGTATTTCTCGGTCGGCGTGGTGAAGGGCTCGTCGGCGGAATTGGAGTGGCAGGAGTTGGTGTAGTTCAGATAGGCCAGCATCAGTTCGACGGCGGTGCGGGTGAGATTGTTCTGGAACTCCGCGGCGATGAGCGAGCGGCCGGAGGTCTGCGTGTGCAGCTTGAGGAGCTGCGCCTTGGCGTCAGCGCCGAAGACATCGCGCATGCCGATGGACCAAAGGCGGCGGCAGACGCGGCCGAGCACGAGGTATTCGACGTCGAGCCCGCAATCCAGGAAGAACGAAAGTCGCGGGCCGAAACGGTTCACATCCACACCGCGTTGCCGGAGCAGTTCGACGTAGGTGAAGCCGTTGGCGAGGGTGAACGCGGCCTGCTGCACGGGCGTCGCGCCGGCCTCGGCGATATGGTAGCCCGAGACCGAGACGGGATACCATTTGGGCAGGTTCGGCACGCACCATTCGATCATGTCGCCGAGGAAGCGGAGCGAGGCATCCACGGGGAAGATGACCTCGTTCTGGGCCTGCACCTCCTTCAGGATGTCGGCCTGGATAGTGCCGCGCAGCTGCTGCAGGCAACCGGGACCGAAGCGGCGCTTCGTGGCGGCGAGGAACATCGCGAGGATGACCGGTGCCGGGGCGTTCATCGTCATCGAGACCGACGCGTCCGGGCGGGTGAGGTCGAAGTCGGCGAAGAGCCGCAGCATGTCCTCCACCGTGTCGATGGCCACGCCGCCCTCGCCGACCTTGCCGAGCACGCCCTCGTGGTCGGAGTCGAGCCCGTAGAGCGTGGGGCCGTCGAAGGCGGTGGAGAGGCGGAGGCTTTTTTGGTTCCGCGAGAGGTATTTGAAGCGGGCGTTGGTGTCTTCCGCGAGCCCGAGGCCGGCGAAGAGGCGCATGGGTTCCTCGCCGGCGCCCTGGTCGCGGTCGAGATACATCTCGCGGTAGGCGGCGGTCGCATAGGGAAATTCCCCGGGCAGCCCCTGGCCAAGGAGGAAATCGGCGATGGCGCCGGGTTCGGCGGTGTCGGGCAGCGCGAGACGGGGCAGCTTCGTGCCCGTGGGCGATTGGGTCCACTCGACCGACTTGCGGATCTTCGCCCAACGCGCGCGGAGCTCCGCGGCAAATTTGGCGTCGGTGCGCGCACGCGCGATCTCGGCGGTGACGAATTGATTGTAGGCGGCGACCGCGTCCGCGATGCGACCGAGGGAACTCATATGAAATTGTTCTCCTTCTCGTAATCGTTCTCATGCTCTCGGAGGCAATCGTCCGAGAGAGAACGATTACGATTAAGAGAAAGAGAACGATGACCAATCAGGACAGAACTCATGGCGACACCTCCATCTGACACGCCTTTTCTCCGCCGCGGGCGGGATCGAGTCCGCCGAGTTTGGCGATGACGGCAAAGAGGCGGTCCACGCCAAGATCGGAGTGCTTGGCGGCGGTGGTGGCGTGCAGGTGCTGGCCACGTTGGTTTTGGTCGAGCCGGGTTTGGATTTCAGCCTTCGCTGCGTGGGCGCGCGGGTCGTCACACTTGTTGAGCACGACGAGATCGGCGCCGTTGAGCAGGGCGATTTTCTGCAGCTGGATGCGGCCGCCGTAGTGCGGCGGCAGCACATAGAGCACGGCATCCACCAGTTTCCGGCCATGGAAGACGCCGAAGGGGTCGCTTTCCTGACCCACGCCGACGGACTCGACGAAGATCAGGTCGAACTCGCCCGAGCTGCGCAAAATCTCAATGGCGGCCGGCGCGGCCGCAGACAGCCCGGTGAGGCTGCCGCGCGTGGCGAGGGATCGAAAAAACACGCGGTCGTCCTGCGCATAGATGGCGCTCACGCGGTCGCCGAGGATCGCCCCGCCGGTGCCGGGATGCGACGGGTCGTTGGCCAGCAGCCCGATGCGGCCGCGGGGGATCTTCTGTAGAAAGCGCGAAGTCAGCTCGTCAATGAGGGTGGACTTGCCCGCGCCGCCGGGGCCGGCGACGCCGATGACGAAGGTCTTCCCGGCTGTAGTAGCGGCTTTAGGCCGCGATTTCTTTGCATCGGGGCGTAAAGTTCCTCCTGCGGTGGCGGGGTTCGGAGACCCCACCCTACATTCAGCAAGGGTGATGGCGCGGGCTAGGGCACGGTCGCCCTTGAATTTCCGGTCAGGCTTCGCTGGTCGGGCATAGCGTGTCTTGATCTCCGCCATGATGCGGTCGAGCGGCGTGCCGGCGAAGAAGATCCGGTCCACGCCGTTGCGCTGCATCACGCGGGCGTCGGCCGGCGTGATGGTGCCCCCGCCGCCGCCGAACACGGGGATGTCGCCCGAGCCCGCGGCCTTCAGTTGACCGACGACTTCCTTGAAAAAAACGATATGCCCGCCGTTGTAGGAGGAGAGACCGACGGCGTTCACGTCTTCCTGGATGGCGGCGCGCACGATCGCCGCGACGGACTGGTGGTAGCCGAGGTAAACCACCTCGATGCCGTGGCGGGCGAGCTCAAGGTTGATGGTGCTGATGGCGCTGTCGTGACCGTCGCACAGGGGCACGGCGGTGAGCAGGCGCAGGGGCGGGGCGGCCATGGGGTGGAAGCTAGCGACGGAGGCGCTTCCCGCAACCGGCGAGCGGTCGCCCAAAGGGATGAATATGGCCGGGACGGCGGCCGGGGCGTTGCGGGACTCGGATGGAAAAATACGGTTCTTCGCAACCCCGCACCCCATGCTGCATCCGCATTCGCTTTACCACGACCACCTGAAACCGGCCGAGCTGGCCTTCCTGGAACAGGCCCGCGCCTTCGTCGCCCGCGAGATCGCCCCGCACGCGGCGGCCTGGGAGGAAAAGGAAGAGCTGCCGCGCGAACTCTTTACCAAGGCCGGGCGCGCCGGACTGATGGGCATGCTCGCGCCAAAGGCGGTCGGCGGACAGGAACTCTCGATGCTGTGTTTCTGCCTCGTGATCGAGGAAGTTGCCCGGCACTGCGGCGCGTTTGCGATGAACCTCGCCGCCCACAACGCGCTGTGCGTCGGCCATCCGCTGGGCTTCGCCGGCGAGGAGCTGAAACGGAAAATTTTTCCGAGCGTCCTCAACGGCGACTGGATGGTGGCCTGGGCGCTCACCGAACCCAACGCCGGTTCCGACACCGGCGGCGTCGAGACCACCGCCACGCCGCTGCCGGACGGCACGTGGGAACTCAACGGGCACAAACTCTACATCACCATGGGCCTGCACTCGGACCGGATGGTCGTGATGGCCGTCACCGGGAAGGATGAAAAGGGCAAGAAGGAGTTTTCCGCTTTCTGGATCGAGACGAAGGACATCACGCCCGTGCGCAAGGTAAAGACCTCCGGGGTGCGGGCGAGCAACACCAGCGAGTTTTACCTGAAAAAAGTCCGCGGCGAACTCATCGGCGAACGCGGCCGCGGCCAGCAGGCCGCGCTCGCGTGCCTCGACGGCGGCCGGCTCGGCATCGCCGCGATGGCGATCGGGCTCGGCCGCGGTGCGGTGGACATTGCGAAGCAGCGCATGCTCACGCGCCGGCAGTTTGGCAAGGCCATCGCGGAGTTTCAGGCGCTGCAGTTCAAGCTCGCCGACTGCGAGGTGGAGCTGCGCGCCGCCGAGGCGCTGCTGTTGCAGCCCTGCGTGATGCATGCCCGCGGCCAGCGGTTCAGCCTGGAGGCGTCGGTGGCCAAGCTCTACGCCAGCGAGGCGGCCTCGCGCGCGGCCAACAGCGCGCTCCAGATTTGCGGCGGCTGGGGCTACACCCGCGACACCGGCGTCGAACGCATGTGGCGCGATGCCCGGCTCTGCGAGATCGGCGAGGGCTCCAGCGAGGTGCAGCGGCTGATCATCAGCCGCGCGCTGCTGAAGGCCGCGGCGGAACCGTCCGCTGTCCCGGCCCGGTAGGCCGGAGGTGGCTCAGAACTCCGCCGTGCCCGGGGTGCGGGCGAAGGGAATGACGTCGCGGATGTTGGCGACGCCGGTGACGAACATCAACATGCGTTCAAAGCCGAGGCCGAAGCCGGCGTGCGGCACGGTGCCGTAGCGGCGCAGGTCGAGATACCACCAGTAATTTTTCTCGTCGAGGTGGTGCAGCGCCATGCCCTCTTTCAGCTTGTCGAGACGCTCCTCGCGCTGGCTGCCGCCGATGATCTCGCCGATGCCGGGCACGAGCAGGTCCATCGCGGCAACGGTTTCGCGGCCGGGGGCACAGCCATCGGTCTGGCGCATGTAGAACGCCTTGATCGCGCGGGGGTAGTTATAGACGGTGACCGGGCACTTGAAATGTTCCTCGGTGAGGTAGCGCTCGTGCTCGGACTGGAGATTGTCGCCCCAGGCCACGGGATGCTCCCAAGCCCTGCCGGATTGGTTGAGGATCTCGACGGCCTCGGTATAGCTGCACCGCACGAAGGGTTTCTCCAGGACGAAGTCGAGGCGGGACAGCAGGTCCTTGTCCACGAACTTGCCGAAGAACTCGAGGTCGGCCACGCAATTTTCCCGGATGTCGCGGATGAGGTATTTCACGAATTCCTCCGCGAGGTCCATGTCGCCCTGCAGGTCGCAAAACGCGACCTCGGGCTCGATCATCCAGAACTCGGAGGCATGGCGTGAGGTATGGGAGTTTTCGGCGCGGAAGGTCGGTCCGAAGGTATAGACGTTGCTCAACGCGCAAGCGAAGATCTCCGCCTCGAGCTGGCCGCTGACGGTGAGGAAGGTCTTTTTGCCGAAAAAATCCTGCGCGTTGTCTACCGCGCCGTCTTCGGTCTTGGGCGGGTTTGTGAGATCGAGCGTCGTTACCCGGAACATGTCGCCCGCGCCCTCGGCATCGCTGGCGGTCACGATTGGCGTGTGCACGTAGTAAAAGTTCTTTTCCTGGAAGAACTGATGCACGGCGTAGGCGAGCCGGCTGCGCACGCGGAAGACCGCGCCGAAGAGATTGGAGCGCGGACGCAGGTGGGCGATTTCGCGGAGAAACTCCATCGTGTGGCCCTTTTTCTGGAGCGGGTAGGTGGCGTCGGCCTCGCCGAGCACGGTGAACTTTTCCGCCACCACCTCCCATTTTTGGCCGCCGCCTTTCGATTCAACCAGCTTGCCGCGCACTTCCACCGAGGCGCCGGTATTGGACTTGGCGATGTGGACATAGTCGGGGAGCGCGGCATCCACGATGACCTGCAGGCCCTTGAGACAGGAGCCGTCGTTTAGCTCGATGAAGGAGAAGGCCTTGGCGTCGCGGCGGGTGCGGACCCAGCCCTGGAGCAGAATGGCGTCCATGGGGCCGGTGGCGTTGAGGGCGGCTTTGATCGGAGTGCGTTGCATATGCGCCCAACGAAGCGGGTCGTCCGGCCTGAGGCAAATCAGGAAACGGCGAGGTGCGCTTCCGCCGCGGCCTCCGGTCAGGGTGAAAGCAAGGAACGGGCGTAGGCCAGGGCGCGCCGGGCGGTGACATCATCCGGCGTTGCGGCGAGCACGCGCTCCAGCTCCGTGACGGCCTCGGCGGGTCGTTGCAGTTGGAGCAACGCCAGGCCGAGATTCCGCCGGGCGACGGTGAGGTCCGGGGCGAGGGCAAGAGCTTGGAGGCTGGCGGTCCGGGCGGCGGCCCAGTCCCCGGTCTGCAAATGCAGCGCGCCGAGGTTGGCGTGTGCCTCGGCCAATTCCGGATCCAGCGTGGCGGCGGCACTGAAGGCGGCTTGTGCTTCCGGCCAGCGGGCGTCCGCGGCCCAAGCGCGGCCAAGGTTAAGTTGAATGGGCGCGGAATCCGGTCGCAGGCCGGCCGCGCGGATCAGGCAGCGCCGGGCCTCGGCGGCGCGTCCGGCCGAGAGGAGGGCGTTGCCGAGGTTGTTGAGCACGCCGACATCGTCCGGCGCGAGTGCGCGGGCGCGCTCCAGGCTGGCGATCGCATCGGTCAAATCGCCGGCTTCAAGATAGACGGACCCAAGGTTGTAATGGGCGCGAAAATTATCCGGAGCCTTGGCCGCGGTGTCCTGCCAGAGCGCGAGTTCGCTGCGGTAGGTGTGGTTGCGCGCCAGCGTGCCGGCGGCGGCGGCCATTGCCAGGGCGGCCAGCACTGCGACAAACTTCCGCCCCAACCCGGTGTGCAGGCCGAGGACGGCGGCGACCAGCACGGCGGCGAGGGGCAGATACATGCGATGCTCCGCGACGGTTTGCTCCACCAATGGCACCACGCTGGAGGAAGGCGCGAGGATCACAAAAAACCACGCGCCGAGAAATCCCACGGCCGGGCGGCGCCATAGCGCCCAGCCCGTCGCGCTTAGCAGCGCCGCAAGGAATATGGTCTGCCACCAGACGGCGCCAAGCTGGGTGACCACGGCGGTGCCGTGATCATAGGTCAGCGGCCACGGCACGATGGCCAGCCGCAGGTAGAGAAGAATGGCTTCGCATTGCTTGAGCGCATACTGCCACCACTCCACGCCGAGCCCAAAACCCGCCGCGGTGCCACGCGTGCCGCCCGCCTGCCACAGGATCGCGGCCAACAGAATCCACGTGGTGAGCATGAGCGCGTGCACCCGGCGCCGTTCGCGCCAGACGCCGGCGAAGCTGCCGGCGACGAACGTGCGGTCGTAGAGGATCAGCAGCACCGGCGCGGTGACCATGACCTCCTTCGTGCCCATGCCGGCCAGGCAGGCGACGAAGGCACCCGTCCACCACCGCCAAGGCTGCGGCGAGCGGACGCCGCGGACGAATCCGTAAAAAACCAGCAGGTAGAACAGTCCGCAAAGCGACTCCGTGCGCTGGGCCACGGCCGTGACGGCGGCGGTCTGCAGCGGATGCACCGCCCAGAGCAGGGCGACGGCAAACGCGATCCGCCCCACGTGGGGCGATGCCCAAGCGACTTCCTTGCCCGGCAGTTCGAGTGTGCGCCGCACGAGACCCCACAACGTGAGCACGGCGAGGAGATGGATCAGCAGGTTGGTGGCGTGATAACCCCGGGGATCGAGCCCGCCCGCGGCGTAGTTGAGCGCAAAAGTGAAATTCGCCACGGGCCGGTTGGCGGTGTTGGCGTTGCCGTCGGGCGGTTGCCACGCGCTGCCAAGGCTGCGGATGGTTTCGTTGCGCACTGTGACGGCAAGATCGTCGAACACGAACGGCGCCCGCAGGCTGTTGGCGTAGGCGAGCACCGTGACCACCAGCAGCAGGAGCGCGGCGAGCGGGCGGCTGATGAAGGCGCCCGGCGAATGGGAACCGATGCGGGACAGGCTCACGCCCCGACAGGCAAGAGCAGCGGCTCGCGGGAGACAAACCTGTAAATCACGCGGGACCTCGCGGGGAACAGACTGGGGAAAGCCGCATTCCCGATTGCTCCCGGCGACGGTTGTTTCTTAACCATGGGCATGGCGCAACGTCCGCTGGCCCATGGCCCCATTTTCCGTCTGACGCTGGCTCTCGTGGGTTGCGCCCTCTTCGGCGGGCTCGTCTGGCTGTTGGCTGCCACCTTCGGCCCGGTGCGCCGCGACCCACACAATCCGCCCATCCACCGCTTCGAGGGCGTGAGCGGTCCGGCTGCGGCCACCGTGGTGCCGCCGGCAATCCCGGCGGATTGGCGGGATTACGATCAGGGCGGTCCCAGCCGGCTGGTCATATTGCTGACCGACGAGGATTCAAATTGGGCGGGGCTGGCACATGGGCTGAAATCCATCGGCGTGCCTTTTCGCATCACCCGGGATGCGAACGAGGCCGGTCATCATCGCGTGATGATGGTCTATCCCTCGATTTCCGGCCGGGTGCTGACGCCCGAAGCCTTGCGCATCATCGCGCGGCATCCCGAGACCGGCGGGACCGTGATCGGCTGCGGCATTGAAGGCGGCGGGCTGGAAGAGGTGTTTGGCATCGGTCCGGCCGAATCCTCACGGGAACATCGCAAGCTGCGACTCGATCCTGCGCATCCGTTGTTGGCGGAATTCACGGATCCGCTGGAGCTGGAGCTGCCGGTCAACTCGGCCGATCCCGATTCCGCACTTACCATGTTGAGCCACCGTCCGACCCGCGGTCGCGTGCTGGCCAGCTACGAAGACGGCCGCGCGGCGTTGGTGCACCGGGCGGTCGGGTCCGGACACGCTTACGCGCTGGGCCCAGATGTGGGGCATCTGTTGCTCAAAGGCTACAATGACCGGCAGGAACTGCTGTCACGCTCCTATGCGAACGGCTTCGAGCCCGCCCTCGACACGTGGCTGCGTCTGCTGCGGGCGATCTACCGCGAGGGCGAACCCGCCGCGGTGACCTTGCACACCGTGCCCGGCGGCCGGCCCCTTAGCGTGGTGCTGACCCACGACATCGATTTCACCCGCTCCATCGTGAATGCGCCGGCCTACGCGGCGCTGGAGCGTGAACAGGGAGTCGCGGCGACCTATTTCATCCAGACCAAGTATGTGCAGGACTGGAACGACGACATCTTCATGAACGAACAGGCGGGCCCCATCCTGCAGGAGCTGCTGGCGGCCGGCGCGGAGATCGCCAGCCACTCGGTCTCGCATTCGCGGGTGTTTGAGAACTTTCCTCCCGGCACGGGCACGGAGCGTTATCCGACCTACCGGCCTTTCGTGCAGGAGCGCCTGCTGACGGTCAACGGCACCGTTCTGGGAGAGTTGCGGGTGAGCAAGTTTCTGCTCGAGCGCCTGACCCCCGGCCTGGAGGTGCAAAGCTTCCGGCCCGGGCACCTGCGCAATCCGCGGGATCTGCCCCAACTCCTGCAGGCGACAGGCTACCGCTACAGCTCGTCCACCACGGCCAACAACGCGATGACCCACCTGCCATTTCGGCTCATGCACGGCCGGGCCACGCAGGCGGTCACCGACATCTACGAGTTTCCCGTGACCATCGAGGACGAGCTGCCGCCGCCGCTACCGCAGCGCTTGGGTCGCGCGCTGCATGTGGCGGAACGGATTGCCCGTTACGGCGGCCTGTTTGTGGTGTTGATCCACACCGACAGCACCGGGGAAAAGCTTGAGTTCCAACGCCGGCTCACCGCCGAGCTGCAGGCCAAAGACGCCTGGTTCGGTCGGCTGCAGGATTTCGCGGCCTGGTGGGTGGGGCGGGATCAGGTGGAACTCGACGCCCACCGGACGGCGGATGGATTGCACATCACGCTGAAAGCCCCGTTGCCGGTGGCAGCCTTGGCACTGCAATTGCCCGGCACCGGCTGGCGTGTTGACGCCGGTGAAGCCGGGCTGAATGCCGACGGCTCCCAAGTGCGGCTCAATCTACCGCCGGGAACGCATCACCTGCGGTTGCACCGCTGACGTGGACGGACCGTCGCAAACGATTTTGTGCGTCTGATAGAGCGCGCCGTTCAGCCGGCGCTGCCGTCCTTGCGGGAGTGCAGGCAGATCCGGTTGCCGTCGGGGTCGGCGATCCACGCCATCCAGCACACGCGGGTCTCGACCGGCGGGATGAGAATTTTCACGCCCTGCTTCCGACAGGCCGTGACGGCGGCGGGCACATCGTCCACGGCCAGCGCCACGCAGGCGGGGCCGCTCCAGTCCCACTCGGGATGCCGGTCGTGTTCCGTGCCATTGAGGCAGAGCGTGACGGGTGCGGTGTGAAACTCCGACCACCAGTCGGTCCATTCCTCGCCTTTTTTGAAGCCGAAGAGTTTTTGGTAAAAGGCGCGGGTTTTGCGGATGTCCTTCGTGTTATACATCACGAAGTCGATGGCGCGGACCTGCACGGGAGCCTTGGGCGAGGACAGGGAGGATTTTTTGCGGGGCATGGCGGGATTATACCATGCGCCCTGACAACCTCCGGTCAGGAGCGGTGCCTGCCGAGATCAATCCTCGGTTTCGGTGGCCACGAGCAGGCTGAGGGCGGAGACGATGGCGATGGCGATGAGCATCGCCTGCCAGTCTACCCACCTTACGTCCGGCCGGCCATACGCAGGCATGCGTAGAGTCGCGCCGGGCCGGAAGTCGCCGGTTCAGGCGAGGAAGTGGCCGCCAGCTTGCCCAAGACCAGAATGAGTCAAGTGGATGGCGCAGTAAGACAAGCGTGAGTCCAGCAACTGGTCCAATGATTATACGGATACCTTCGGCGGTTTGGAAACATCGTAAGCTACAAGCAGGCCGTTAGTTTTTTATAAAGGCAGAGGCGAATTCATGGACCGGCATTCCTTCCAAAGCTGAACGATTCGAAAACAGTGCCATCAATTGTGCGGCCTTGGGTTTGCCGTAGTGGGCGGTGAAGGCGTCGCGGGCTTTTTGCTGGAGGACGGGAATACCCTCGGCGCGGCGGCGGCGGTGGCCGATGGGGTAGTGGACTTCGATGCGGTCGGTCTTGGTGCCGTCCTTGAAGACGACCTGCATCGCGTTGGCGATCGAGCGTTTTTCCGGGTCGAGGTAGTCCTGCGAGTATTGCTTGTCCTCGGCGACGACCATCCTGGCGCGGAGGGCGTCGATGCGGGGATCGGCGGCGATGTTGTCCTCGTAGTGGTTGGCGGTGAGTTCGCCGAAGATCAGGCCGATGGCGGCCATGTATTGGAGGCAGTGATCGCGGTCGGCCGGGTTGTGGAGCGGGCCGGTCTTGTCGATGATGCGGATGGCCGATTCGTGGGTGGTCAGGTCAACGCACTCGATCTGGTCGAGCCGATCCTTCACCAGCGGATGGAGCTGCAGGGCGCACTCGACGGCGGTTTGCGCGTGGAACTCGGCGGGGAAGGAAATCTTAAAGAGGACGTGTTCCATCACGTAGCTGCCGAGCGGACGGCCGAGTTTCACGGTATTGCCCTTGAAGGAAACGTCCTGGAAGCCCCAGGTCTTGGCGGTGAGCACGGAGGGGTAGCCCATCTCGCCGGTCATCGCGATAAGCGCGAGGCGGACGGCGCGGCTGGTGGCGTCGCCGGCGGCCCAAGATTTGCGCGAGCCGGTGTTGGGCGCATGGCGGTAGGTGCGGAGCGCGGAGCCGTCGAGCCACGCGTGGGAAATGGCGTTGATGACCTGCTCGCGCGTGCCGCCGAGCATGGCAGCGGCGACGGCGGTCGACGCGATGCGGACGAGCAGGACGTGGTCGAGGCCGACGCGGTTGAAGGAGTTTTCGAGGGCGAGGACGCCCTGGATCTCGTGGGCCTTCACCATGGCGACGAGGACGTCGCGCATGGTGATTGCGGAATGCGGAGTGCGGAGTGCGGAATGAAATGCGGCGGGCGTGGTGCCGGCGGCCTGGTGGCGCGAGAGCCAGTCGGAGACAGCAAGGATGGCGCCGAGGTTGTCGGACGGGTGGCCCCATTCGGCGGCGAGCCAGGTGTCGTTGNNGTAGGCCTTGATCATCGCTTCGAGCACCTGGTGCATCTGCAGGGGCGCCTGTCCGCCGGCAAGGCGGGTCCGCGACAGCCAGTCGGCAGTGGCAAGAATGCCGCCGAGGTTGTCCGAGGGATGGCCCCACTCGGCCGCCAGCCAGGTGTCGTTGAAATCAAGCCAGCGAATCAGGGTGCCGATGTTGAAGGCGGCCTGCACGGGATCGAGTTCGTAGGCGGTGCCGGGCACGCGTGCGCCGTTGGCGATGGTGATTCCGGGGACGACGGGGCCGAGGAGTTTGGTGCAGGCCGGGTAGGCGAGCGCCATGATGCCGCAGGCGAGCGTGTCGGCGAGGCACCAGCGGGCGGTGTCGAGCGCCTCGTCGCTGGTGATCTGTGCTTGGAGCGCGTAGTCGGCGAGGTCGGCGAGGAGCTGGTCGGCGGGCGGGCGGATATTGGAGATGGGGGAGGACATGATTGAATCGTTCTCGTTCTCTTGCTCGTAATCGTGCTCTTGAGATTGGAGAGAACGAGAAGGATTACGAGAATGAGAACGATCAGGCGCGCTGTGTAATCTGCACGAAGGGCCGGTCGGCGGGACCGGTGTAATTGGCGGAGGGGCGGATGATTTTGCCGTCGGTGCGTTGCTCGATGACATGTGCGGCCCAGCCGGCGGTGCGGGCCATCACAAAGAGCGGCGTGAACATCAGCATCGGCACGCCGAGCCGGTGGTAGGCTACGGCGCTGAACCAGTCGAGGTTGGGGAACATTTTTTTCTCGTTCCACAGGAGCGTTTCGATGCGCTCGGCGACGGCGAAGAGGCCCATGTCGCCGCTTGTGGTGCTGAGCTGGCGGGCGATCTCCTTGATGATGGGATTGCGCGGGTCGCCGATGGTGTAAACCGGGTGTCCAAAGCCGATGATGATTTCCTTGCGGGCCATCCGGGCGCGGATGTCGGCCTCGGCCGCGTCGGGCGTGGTGTAGCGCTGCTGGATCTCAAGCGCGACCTCGTTGGCGCCGCCGTGCTTGGGGCCGCGCAGCGCGCCGATGCCGCCGGTGAGACACGAGTAGAGGTCGGAGCCCGTGCCGGCGATGACCCGACAGGTGAACGTCGAGGCGTTGAACTCATGCTCCGCGTAAAGAATGAGCGAGCGGTCGAGTGCGCGGACATGTTCTGCCGCCGGCACCCGCTGGTGCAGCAGGTGCAGGAAGTGTCCGGCGATGGAGTCGTCGTCCGTCTCGACCGCGATGCGCCGGCCCGTCGTGGCGAAATGGTGCCAGTAGAGCAGCATCGAGGGAAAGCAGGCGAGGAGCCGGTCGGCGATGGCGCGTGCGCCGGGCGCCGAGGCGGCGTTGCCACCGGAGGAGGGGAGCTTTTCCGGTTCGAGATGCCCAAGCATCGAGCAGCCGGTGCGGAGGACATCCATCGGGTGCGCGGTCGCGGGAATCTGCTCGAGCACATGGCGCAGCGCCGGCGGCAGCCCGCGGAGTTTTTGCAGGCGGGCGCGATAAGCGGAGAGCTCGGCGGCGTTGGGCAGGCGCTCGTGGACGAGCAGGTGGGCGATCTCCTCGTAGGTGGCGTGGTTGGCGAGATCGGCGATGTCGTAGCCGCGGTAGTGCAGATCGTTGCCCGAGTGGCCGACGGTGCAGAGGGCGGTGTTGCCGGCGGGCACGCCGGACAGCGCGACGGATTTCTTGGCTTTGGGGGCGGGAGTGTCGGTCATGATGGTAGGATTATTTCGGCGGCGTGTAGCCGAGCGTGGCGTAGAGGTCGGCGCGGGTTTGCATTTTTGGCACGACGGCCTGCTGCGTGCCGTTGCGACGGAGCGTGGTGTAGAAGTCCAGCGCGGCTGCGGCGGCCATGCGCGAGGCGCCAAGCGGATAGAGTGCCATGGCGATGCCCGCCGAGCGCAACTGCCCGACGGTGAAGCAGGGCGTCTGGCCAAACTCGGTCAGGTTCGCGAGCACCGGCACTTTGATGGCCGCGGTGAATGCGCGGTAATCTTCCAGCGTGTGCAGGGCCTCGGCGAAAATCATGTCGGCACCGGCGGCGACGTAGGCCTGCGCCCGGGTGATGGCGGCGGCGATGCCCTCGTTGGCGGCGGCATCGGTGCGGGCTATGACGACGAAGTCGCGGTCGGGCTTGCCGGTGACGGCAGCCTGCACCCGTGCGACCATCTCGGCCGTGGGCACGAGGTGTTTGCCCGGGAGGTGGCCGCAGAGCTTGGCCGGCACCTGGTCCTCGAGGTGCACGGCGGCGGCCCCGGCGGCGGCGATGGCCCGCACGGTCATGGTGGGGTTCTCCCACCCGGTATCAATGTCAACGAGGAGCGGGAGCGGAACGCGCGCGGTGATACGGCGGACATCGGTCAAAACATCCTCCAGCGTGGTGAGCCCGGTGTCGGGCAGACCGCAGGAGTGATTGGCCACGCCCGCGCCGGAGAGGTAGAGCGCGCGAAAGCCGGCGCGTTGCGCAAGCAGCGCCGCATAGGCGTTGATGGCGCCGGCGATCTGCAGGGGGGATTCGGCCTCTAGCGCCTGACGAAATTGGAGCCCGGGGGTCATGTGGTAGATATGACACAACGACACGCGTTGGCGACCAAAAGGCAGGCGGCACCGGCCGAAAGCAGGGTTTGTTTTGACCGCTATTTGGATATTTTGATGCTCAGCTCCGGCCATGCTTGAAATCACCGACCTCAAAAAATCATTTCGCACCCCCGAGGGGCGGATGGTGGAGGTTGTAAACTTGGAGTCTTTCACCCTCGCGGCCGGCGTGCAGGCGGCGCTGCGCGGCGTGAGCGGCTCGGGCAAGACGACGCTGCTCAACCTCATCGCCGGCATCGTGGCGGCGGACAGCGGCACCGTGCGGATAGACGGTGCGGAGATGACGAGCCTGCCCGAGGCGGGCCGCGACCGGTTGCGCGCGGAAAAGATCGGCTACATTTTCCAGACCTTCAACCTGCTGCAGGGACACACGGCTTTGGAGAATGTCCTCCTCGGCATGGGTTTTGGGCCGCGAGGGGCGGACCGCAGCCAGGCGCGGCAATGGCTGGAGCGGGTGGGGCTGGCGCATCGGCTCGACCACTTTCCGCGGCAGCTCTCGACCGGCCAGCAGCAGCGCGTGGCGGTGGCGCGGGCGCTGGCGAACCGACCGGCCTTGGTGCTGGCCGATGAACCGACCGGAAACCTCGACCGCCGCCACGCGGCCGAGGCGCTGACACTCATCCGCGAGGTTTGCCGGGAAAGCGGCGCGGCGCTCCTGCTGGTGAGCCATGACGAGACGGCGCTGGCGCAGTTTGGGCAGGTCGGGGATTTTGCCGCGCTCAACCGCGCGGTGCGGGAGGCCGGCGCATGACCCTCTGGCTCATCATCCGGCGCTCGTTGCGGCAACATGCGCTGTCCACACTGGTCAGCGCCGGCAGCATCGCGCTGGCGGCCGGGCTGATGATGTGCGTGTGGATGGTGAAGACGCAGGCGCACGCGGTCTTCACGGCAACGAACACCGGCTTCGATGCCGTGCTGGGCGCCCGCGGCTCGAAGCTGCAACTGGTGCTCAACGCCATTTTCCACCTCGAGGCCTCGCCGGGCAATCTGGCCGCGAGCGACTACGAGGCGATCAAGCGGCATCCGGCCGTGCGCACCGCTATCCCGATCGCCGTGGGCGACAACCTGCGCGGTTACCGGATCGTGGGCACGCTGCCCGAGTTTTTTGCCGTCGAATACGTCCCGGGAAAATCCTTCGCCGTGCAGCCGGGCGGCCGGTTTTTCAGCGACGGCGAACGCGAGGCCGTGGTCGGCAGCTTCGCCGCGCGGCGGCTGGGCCTGAAGGCCGGTGATACCTTCCAACCTTACCACGGGCTCAACTTTGATCCCAAGGCCCTGCACGAGGAGGTTTACACCGTCACCGGCATCCTCGCGCCGACCAACACGCCGGCCGACCGGGTGCTGTGGATTCCGCTCAGCGGAGTGCAGACGATGAGCGGCCACGATCCGCGGGCGGCGACCGACGTGAGTGCCGTGCTTATCCAGCTGCGGGCACCGACGGCAGGCTTCATGCTGGACATGATGTATAACCGGCAGGGCAACCGGCTGACCTTCGCGTTTCCCGTGGGCACGATCATCGCGGAACTCTTCAACAAGATTTCATGGTTCGACCGCGTGCTGGCGCTGGTGGCCGGCCTGGTGGCGCTGGTCGCGGCGGGCAGCGTGTTGGCGAGCAGCTACAGCTCGATGAGCGCACGGCGCCGCGATCTTGCCATCCTGCGGGCGCTGGGGGCGAAGCGGCGCACGGTTTTCAGTGCGATCCTCGGTGAGGCCGCGATCATCGGTATGATTGGCGCTGTCGCGGGCTACGCGGTGTATTTTCTGCTCTACGTCGGTGTGACCGAGGTCATCCGGGCGCAGACCGGGGTCGTGCTGCCGGTGACGGCGTGGCATCCGGTGCTGGTGGCGGCGCCGCTCGGCATGATCGGGCTGTGCCTGCTGGGCGGGCTGCTGCCCGCGGTGCAGGCTTACCGCCTGTCGGTGGCCGACACGCTTGCCCCGACATCCTGAT
Organism: Opitutaceae bacterium UBA2377; assembly: GCA_002344205.1. Classification (GTDB taxonomy): domain Bacteria; phylum Verrucomicrobiota; class Verrucomicrobiia; order Opitutales; family Opitutaceae; genus UBA2377. The sequence goes on along the minus strand of DDSZ01000019.1, from coordinate 1,189 downwards.
GGGATGCGCCGAACGCTCGTGCCTGCGGGCGGAGCCTGGCTACAGGACGGTTTGCGCTACTGTCCGCGCCGGCTTGGTCTGATCGCTGCGGTCGCCCGGCTCCATGCTCGGCACCTTAGATGAAGTTGATTCGGGCCGTCGGGTCAGCGCGCTATACGGGGTATATCGGGTTGGCCGGGCGGAGGCGCAAGGGGCGCATCGCGCTCATTCTGCCACCACAGATTGTTCTCCGGTTTTTTGGCGGTGGAGAAGTCGACGGTGACGGTGGTTCGCACATAGGCGGAGCGATTGGCCAGTTCAGGTGGATGGAAGCGAATCGCGGCCGCCGACAGCAGGGCGGGCCCGGCCAATTCCGCGGTTTTGGGCATCTCCTCCAGCTCGGGATTGATGACCGAGCCGTCGGGCGCGACCAAGCAGCGCACCGCGATCACGTCATCGAACTCCCGATCCCGCAGGGAGCGGGGCAGGACGGGCGGCACATGGCGGATGGTGCTCAGCTGCGCCAAGTTCGCCTGCGTCATCGCCACGCCCGGCTTGAGCATGCCGGAGTGGTCTTGGCGCAGTCGGCGCTTCAGTTGCGCTTCATCGATGATTTCGGTGTCCGGCGGCAGGTGCTGGAAAACCTTGCGACCGATCATGGCGTTGAACTGCTGGTCCAGCGGGGCACGGAACTGGAAGGGCAGGGCAATCCGTCGGGAGACCGGCTCGCCGTCGCGGCGGGCGGGTTCGAAGCGCCATTGGTCCAAGACCGCGAGGGCGGCGGTGCCGAAGGCGGGATGATCCGCCTCCTGCACCCGCGGCCGGGCCACCCGACCCTCCGTGGTGACCGTCATTTCAATCACGGCCTGTCCGCTTTGGCCGGTGTCTTCGAGTTCTTGAGGATAGGCGGGGGCGGGAGTTTCCACCGGAATGGGCGGAGTCACTGCCGCGGTGGCGACGAGCGTGGTGCCCGCCAAGGCGATGATCATCGCCCTAACTTGATTTGAGATTTTCATGGTCATGCAGGATTACTGAGAGGTAACCAGAACGGGTGGGTGGGTGGGAGACATAAAATTCCAAGCAAAACGCGCCGGGAAGGCAAGTTGCTTCAGGATCGAAGCCTCCGGCCTTTGCGGGTGGGGAGAGAGTAGAGATGATTATTTGCGGGCACAAAAAAGCGGAGGTGGGGGATACCCACCTCCGCTGCAAT
>DDSZ01000010.1 GCA_002344205.1 Opitutaceae bacterium UBA2377 | reverse complement strand
GGTTTGGGGTTCGACTCCCTACGGCTGCGCCACTCTAAGCCCTCGCAAACAACGGTTTGCGGGGGCTTTTGTTTTGATGCTTAGGGATAATCAAAACTTAGGGAAATACAGGCCGGGAGACGATTACAGACGGTCACGCGCTGGTGGCGACTTTGTCTTTGTCGAGCAGAAGGATCACATCGCGGCGGCGAGCGGGCGGGGTGACGACGAGCGAGATGAGTTGGTCATCCTTGAGTTCGCCTTCGATGGTCGTTTGCCGGGCGACGTGGAGCTTGAATTTCACGTTCCACCGCCGGACCGGCCAGGCGGGAAAAAGGAGGATTTTGTCGTCCACGCACTGCACGAGCATGTTTTGCAGCGCCAACTGGGCCGTGCTGCTATGGTCAAAATCCGGCACCCAGTCGTAATTCGGCCCACAGAAGCCTTTGAAGCGGGCCGGGGTGATGTTTCCGTCGGTAAAATTTTTCGTGACGTAGAAGGTGGCGGACTCGGTGAAACCGACCAAGGCGGCCTGAACGGCGTCTTGGCGCCAGCCGCCGGTATCGGGGAAGGTTCGGCGGGTGAAGGCCCAGCGGGCGGTATCGAGGTCGGGCCGGCCGAGGCCGTAGAGCTTGAAAGGGAAGATGGCGTAGAGCTCGGGATTTTCGGAATTTTTCGGCACGCCTTCATGTTTGGCGGCGGCCAGCAGTTTGGGCCGGCCGTCCACCGGGGCGATGGGAAGGGCGGGCAGGCGGGCGGTGAGGGCGCGCCAGGCGCCGAGGTCCGCCACACCCAGCGATTGGGCCGGCAGGCCGAGAAGCTGCGGGAGCAGGTAGTGCAATGCGGCCACCTCGGGCATGGGGTTCTCTGCTTCCCACCAGGTTTCGAGGGATTGCGCGGGAGCGAGGCGCAGGCGGCCCTTGGCGTCGTTGCCGTAGTGCAGGGCAAAAAATTTCAGGACCGCGCGGGCCACGGGCAACAGGTCGTTCTCCAGCAGCGCGGTGTCGCCGGTGTGCTGGTAGGTCTCGAGCATCAGGGCGATCAGTTCCAGGCCGCTGGTCCAATAATGGCGGATATACTGGTTTTCCACGTCGCGGGGGAGTTTGCCTTCGCGATCCCAGCCATAATTGGAGGGCAGGTGGGTGCCCCAGAAATACTGGGTCTCCGGAAAGAACGCTCCGCCGTGGCCAAACCATGCCTGGGAGCGGTGCTCGGCCAGCGGCAGCAGCTCGCGATACATCCGGAAGAGCGGGCGCAGCAGCTCGTAGTCGCCGTGCGCGAGCATGGTCCAGTAGGGCAGACGGGTGTTCTGCCACCAGTAGCCGCCGCCCCAGCGGCGGTAGTCGGCGTCGAAGGCCTCGCCGGGCAGGTTCCAGTCGGCGGTGAAAAGGCCGCCGTTGAACTTGAGCGGAAACAGGCCGCGGCTGCAGCAGGCGACGAGGTAGCGCTGCCAGTTGACGTGCTGCGAGATGGTCGCGGCCTGGTTCCAGTCGGGCGCGCGGGTCTCGATCTGGAGATGGGTGCGGCCCCAGAACTCACGCCACCAGGTCTCGTGGTCGGCGCGCGCTTCGGCGGGAGCGGGCCGCGACTCGTCCAGGGCTTGGGCGCGGATGGTGTCGATCCATTCCGTGGCGGTCCCGGTTTGCGCGGTGTGGACGGTCAGGGTCAGCGCGGCTGTCGTGATTTTTTTCGCGCTGATGAGCGTGGCGTCGCCGCGCTTCTTGAAACCGGGCCCGGTCAGGCAGCCGCCGAAGGTGCGGTGCAGGAGCGGATCAGTGGAGCTGTCCTTGAAGCCGGCCAGGCCCTGTTGTTCCAGGGTGAGCGGCCAGATGGAGGATTCGTTGCGCTGATACCAGATGATGCCGGCACGCTCCTTGCGCACGATGATGTCGGGTTGGGCGATCAGGTCGAACGGCGCCTTTTCCAGTCCGCTGGCGCCGTGCACCTCGCCTTTCTCGATGAGCCGCGGCTTGGTGCGCCACGGGTCGAGCCGAGCCTGCCACTCGACCGGCCGCGAGCTTTCGCATTCGATATGCAGGCGGGGCCAATGAGCGTCGGCCCACAGGCGCACGGTGCTTGTGCCGTCGCGGATGATGATGACGCCTTCGGCCAACGAGAGTTTCTGCTCGAAGCCTTTGGCGGCGGGATCGAGACCGGGCTTGAGCGAAAGCCGGAGGCGGCCGAGCTTGATCAGCCGGCCGAGGTGGTCCCAGGCGTCGTTTTTTGCGACATAGAGGAGGATGTCGCCGTTGGGTTCGGTCCAGACGTTGGCGGCGAGGTCGCCGTTGCCGATGGGGAGGGAGTCGGCCGAGGTTTGGCCGGGGGTGGTCCAAGTGATGTCGCCAATCACGGGCGGCATGCTTCGCGGGGGATGCACCCATAAGCAAGAAAACCCGCCGGGTGGGGCGGGTTTTCTGACGTGGGTGCGGGTTGACTTGGATGGTCAGACCGCCTTGGGCAGCTCGACATCGTCGAACTCGATCGCGTGCGGATGATTGCGCTTGGCCTTCTTCAGGTAGTGCCGCTTGGCGAGCATGCGGTCGAGCTTGTCCACCAGCAGGGAGACGGCCTTGTGGCATTCGTCGGCGGAGACGGAGGCGTTGAGATCGGGGCCGTTGATGGCGATGTGGCCCTTGGCCTTGAAACGCGTGCTGACGGCTTCCTTGGGGTCGCACTCCAGTTCCACGCGAATCCGGATGATATGGTCCTCGTGTCGGAACAATCGTTCGGCTTTTTCCCGCACGTAGGTTTTGAGCGAGGGGGTCAGATCGAGGTGGATGCCGGAGACGATTAGTTCGTGGTTATTTTGTCTGTTCATGATACGACCTATGGTTTTTGGGTTACTGACAAAATCCTGATGCCCGACCGCATGACCGCGCTAAGCGCAGAACTTTCTAATTTCACCTCCGTCATCGTGACGGGGGGATCTTCCGGGATTGGAAAATCTTTCATCGGGCTGTTGGGGAAGCTGAATCCTTCCCTGCGATTTTGCAACCTCTCCAGAACCGAACCGGACATAAAATCTACACAGCTTAATCTGCGCCACATCCCGTGCGATCTGGCCAAACCGGCGGACATCGCTGCTGCGGCAACGGCGGTGGCGGACTGGGTGCGGGAGGATGCCGCGGGCGGCGCGGTGCTGCTGATAAACAACAGCGGCTTCGGGGCTTATGGGCGGTTTCCGGAGCCGGAGCTGGCGCACCAGCTTGAGCTGGTGGACGTGAATGTGCGGGCGGTGCTGGACTTGACGGGCCGGTTGCTGCCTGTGCTCAAGGAGCGCGGCGGGGCGGTGGTCACCGTGGCCTCGACGGCGGCCTTCCAGCCCACCGCTTACCTGGCGGCCTACGGGGCATCGAAGTCCTTTGTGCAGCACTGGAGCCTGGCCCTGAACGAAGAGCTGCGCGGCACCGGGGTGCGCACCCTGGTGGTCTGCCCGGGGCCGACCTCCACCAATTTTTTTCGACGGGCCGGGCTGCGGCAGGGCAGCGTGCCGGATGCGTTCGGGATGGCCGCGGACGATGTCGTGCTGCTGGCGTTGCGCGCCCTCGCCCGGGGCCGGGCGCAGATCGTGACGGGTTGGAAAAACCGGGTGAGCACCGCGCTCGTTTCCAAACTGCCGAAACCGTTGGCCGCATGGCTGGCGGCGAAAGTGCTCGCGCGGTTCCGGCTGAAGCAGGTGAGCAAGTGAGCACCCCGGAAGACAGGGCGGCGTTTGATCCGCGGCGCGCCTGCGCCTGGCCGCCCCGGCCGCAACGCACCGATACGGTGCGCCAGATCCGGCCGGAAGAACTGCAGGGCTGGATCGTGCATGAGGACGGACGGTTGCTGGTCATCAACAAACCGGGCGACGTGGTCTGCCATCCTTCGAAAGCCGGGCCATGGTCCAGTCTCGTCGGCGCGGCCCGCGAATACACCGCGTTGCCGACCATGCACCTCGTTTTCCGGCTGGACCGAGAGACCAGCGGAGTCGTCGTGCTCGCGAAGGATGCCGCCATGGCCAGCCGGCTCCAGACCGCAATGATGGACCGCCGCGCGGGCAAGGTTTACACCGCCATCCTCACCGGGGAGATGTCCGGGGCGGTGCGGGTGGACCAGCCGCTGGGTGATGATGTGGCGAGCCCGGTTTTCATTAAAGCCGCCGTGGACCCGGCCGGCAAACCGGCGGTGACGCATTTTGAGCCCGTCGCGACGGCGGGCGGCTTCACCCTGGCGAAGGTGGTGACGGAAACCGGGCGCAAGCACCAGATCCGCGTGCACGCGCATTGGCTGGGTCATCCGCTGGTCGGCGACAAGATCTACGGGCCCGACGACCGGCTGTATCTCGATTTCATTGATCGCGGGTGGACGCCCGCGCTGGCCGAAAAACTCCTGTTGCCGCGGCAGGCGCTGCACTGCGCGGAGATCGATCTGCGAGCGGCCGGGGTGGACACGGTTTTTCACGCGCCGCTGGCGCCGGACCTGCGGGAGTTTTGTCTCAGCCGCGGGTTGCCCGGGTGAGGGCGGCCGCCACGGCGAGGCGCAGCACCCGCACGCGCTGCGCCAGCGGAAGCATGGATGGCGACTCGAGCGTGTAGCTGAGCGTGGTGTGGTGGTTGCGCAGGTAGATGGCCTCGGGCCAGTTGGCGCGCAGCAACGGATCGCTCACGGGCCGGATGATGCCGGGCGCGGCGGATTCCCGGCCGTCAATCACGGCCGCATCCTCGATGGCACAGACCTGCGCCGCGGCGTTGATCATCTCTGGGGCCAGACTCGGCCGGTTGGCAGGGTTCAGTTCGTAGAGATAAAATCCGCGCGACTCCCAGTCTTCATGCAGGCAGAGCGTGAGGTCGAAGCGGGGCTGGCGTTCGAGCCAGGCCACATGCGCGCGGGTCTCGGGCTGGCGGAGGTCCTGGTAGTCGCGATTGAGATCGTGGCCGGCGGCGTTTTCGCGGGTGCCCCGGGCGTGTCCGGTGGGGTTGAGCAGCGGACACAAAAACCAGCTTGCCCGCGCGTCGAAAAGCCCGGCGGACAGCATTTCCCGCAGGGCGAGGGGGGCGGCAGGTTCATCGCCATGCATCCCGGCCGAAAGGTAAATCCGCGGCCGCGGGCCGGGCGTGCGTTTGGTGAAGGTCGGCAGCGGGCATCCGTCGATGGCGCCATATTGCTCCATGCGGAATCCGGCGGCCGACGCCGCGGCGTCGAACCGTGACACCAGCGCGAGCGGATCGAGGGGAGCGGCTTTGACAGCGTGCACGTGATGCTTCTTGCTGGCCGTTGCCGCGACTCACAAGCCACAATTCTTCATTCGCCCATGTCCAACGTCCGCGTCCGTTTCGCCCCCAGTCCCACCGGCTTCTTCCATATCGGCAGCGCCCGCACCGCGCTGTTCAACTGGCTTTATGCCCGGCACACGGGCGGTGCTTTCATCCTGCGGATTGAGGACACGGACAAGGAGCGGAACAGCGAGCAGTTCGTGGACTTGATTTACAGTTCGCTCAACTGGCTGGGCATGAATTGGGACGAGGGTCCGCAGGTCGGCGGCAATTTCGGCCCGTATCGGCAGAGCGAGCGCGCGCACATTTACCGTGAGTATTTGGAGAAACTGAAAGCGACCGGCCGCACCTACGAGAAGGATGGCGCGATCTGGTTCAAGCTGATCGGCGAGCGCTACCGGGTGTTTGACGACCACCGCAAGAAGGAGGTCGAGAAGGTGAAGGTGGCGCCGACGGTGATCGACGATCGCATCCGCGGTCGCGTGGAGCGGCTGGAAGACGAGGATTTCGTGATCGTGCGGTCGGACGGCAACCCGGTGTTTCATTTCGTGAACGTCGTGGACGACATCGCGATGCAGATCACGCACGTCATCCGCGGCGAGGATCACCTGTCCAACACAAGCAAGCACGTGGAGCTGTTCAAGGCCTTCGGCGCCCCGGTGCCGCAGTTTGCGCACATCCCGCTCATCCTAAAGTCGCCCGAGATGGGGCAGGGCAAGATGTCGAAGCGCGACAAGGGCGCCTTGGTTGAGGAATACCAGCAACGCCATTTCCTGCCCGAGGCGTTGGTCAACTACATCGCGCTGCTGGGCTGGAATCCCGGCGATGACCGTGAGAAACTGCCAATCGCGGACATCATCCGGCTGTTTGACCTGCCGGGCGTGAACCAGAGCAACGCGAAGTTCGACCCGAAGAAGCTCGCGCATTTGAACATGACTTACCTGCTGGAACTGCCGGCCGACAAATTCCTCGCGCTCGCGCAGGCCTGCTTTGCCAAGCTGCCGAATGGCGCCGCGGTCATGGCTAATGAGGCCTATTTCCACGAAGTCATGTTGCTGGCCCAGCCGAAGATCAAATCGGTGGACGAACTCGCCGCCTACACCGTCTATTTTTTCACCGAAGACTATCCGGTGGACGACAAGGTGAAGGCCAAGGTCATGGCCAAGGGCGAACCGAAGGCGCGGCTTGCGGAACTGATCGCGGCGCTGCCGACGATGGATTTCTCGAGCGATGCCTCGATCGAGGCCGCACTCAAGGCGCTCGCCGAGAGCAAGGGCCTCGGGTTCGGCGACTACCAGGCGATTGCGCGGCTCGCTGTCACCGGCACCAATGCCGGTCCGAGCATCACCGCCATCTTCCGGGTGCTGGGCAAGGAACGCGTCATGGCGCGGCTGCAAAAATTCAGCGCGGCAGCCGCTTGAGCAGTGCCTGGCCGCGGGGAGATATGCGGTAGCCGGTTTCCAGGCTCTCGGTCAGGCCTAGGTTCTTGAGTTTGCGGACGTTCAGTTTGAACCACTCCTTGTCCACGCCGAGCCGCGTGGCGAGTTCAACGGCGCGTTTCCCGGGGTGCGCGGCGATCAATTGCAACACCCGCCTGGTCCATGGGCCGTTTTTGGCAGCAGTGTCGAGCCGGCCAAGTCGGGCGAACAGGGTCGCATCGACGGAGGCATTCTCACGCAGGGCAATCCGCGGGTCGGCCCCGGCATGGCGGAAGGTGATGCGATAGAGTGTGCCCTCGGCTTTGAGTTCTTCGCGGAGGGCATCGAGACCGGCATAGCCGGAGGCACGGGCGGACGACTCCGTGAGCGCGGTGTCGTTAACTTTCTCCACTTTTTCGATGGCGAGCAGACCGACCGGCGTATGCAGCTGGGTGCCGGGACGCACGCTGGGCCGGAGCCAGCGGCGAAAGGCAATTTTCACTTCACCCCGGGCGATGCGTTCAAGAATGGCCTGCTTGAAGAGCATCTTGGCAAGGGTCACTTCGCCCAGGTGTCCTTGAGCGTGATGGTGCGGTTGAAGGTCAGCCGGGCGCCGGGCGCCGTGTCCTTGTCCAACGCGAAGTAGCCGAGGCGCTCGAACTGGAAGCGGTCGGCCGGGGTCGCGGTGGCGAGGGAGGACTCGAGCTTGGCGGTGACGACTTCGAGTGATTTCGGGTTCAGCACCTTCAGGAAGTCCTCCTCGGCGCCCGGCTCCGGCACGGTGAAGAGCCGGTCGTAGAGGCGCACCTCGGCGTCGAGGCACTGCGTGGCGCTGACCCAGTGGATGGTGCCCTTGACCTTCTTGTCGGCGTTGGGCTGGCCCGAGCGGGTGTCGAGCTGGGCGGTGCAGCGGATTTCGGTGATGGCGCCGGCGGCGTCTTTCACGATCTCGTCGCACTTGATGATGCAGGCGTATTTGAGCCGCACCTCGCCGCCCGGTTTCAGGCGGAAGAATTTCGGCGGCGGCACCTCGGCGAAATCGTCGGCCTCGATGAACACTTCGCGGGTAAGGGCGATCGTGCGTGTCGTGGGGCTCTCATCCTGCGGGTTGTTGGTCGCGGTGCACTCGATGATCTCGCCGGCGGGGAGGTTGGTGAGGACGAGCCGGATGGGCCGGAGGACGGCGAGGCGGCGGGTGGCGGCGCGGTTCAGTTCGTCGCGCAGGACGTGCTCGAAGAGCGCGATGTCGGTGACGCCGTTGTAGGTGGTGATGCCGGTTTCGATGGCGAAGCGGCGGAGCGCGGCGGCCGGCACGCCGCGGCGACGGAGACCGACGATGGTGGGGAGCCGGGGGTCATCCCAGCCGCCGACGATGCCTTCCTGCACCAGCCGGAGGATGTTGCGCTTGCTGAGCAGGGTGTAGGTCGGGAGCAGCTTGGCGAACTCGTGCTGATGCGGGAGAGGACGGGGCAGGTCGAGGCTCCCGAGGATCCAGTCGTAGAGCGCCCGGTGCGGGATGAATTCGAGCGAGCACAGGCTGTGGGTCACGCCCTCGAGGTAATCGCTGAGGCAGTGCGCGTAGTCGTAGAGCGGATAGATGCACCAGCGGTCGCCGGCATGGTGATGGGCCACATGGCGGATGCGGTAGAGCAGGGGATCGCGCAGCCACATGTTGGGCGAGGCCATGTCGATTTTGCTGCGGAGGGTGCGGGCGCCGTCGGGAAATTCGCCGGCCTGCATGCGGGCGAAAAGATCGAGATTCTCCTCCACGCTGCGCTGGCGGAAGGGGCTGTCCCGGCCGGGCAGCTCGGGCGAGCCGCGGTATTTTTCCGTGTCCTCCGGGCTGAGGTCGCAGACGTAGGCCTTGCCGCGCTTGATCAGCTCGACGGCGTAGGCGTAAAGCCGGTCAAAGTAATCGGACGCGAAAAACGGTTCGACCGTGGCGGCGCCGGGGGTGGCGGGCGCGAGGTAGTGGTCGGCGCGCCCGTTGACGGTTTGCAGGGCGGGCTGCGCGCCCTGCGGTTTGAGTCCGAGGCAGTGGTCGGCCCAGCCGGCGATGAGCCAGCGGATGTCAGCGGTGATGGCCTCGACGTATTCCACGTCCTCCTTCACGGGATTGGTGTCGTCGAAGCGCAGGTTGCAGCGCCCGTTGTTTTCGAGGGCGATGCCGAAGTTGAGGCAGATGGAGCGCACGTGCCCGAGGTGGAGGTAGCCGTTGGGCTCGGGCGGAAAACGGGTGACAATCCCGGCATGGCGGCCGGCGGCGAGGTCGGCGGCGACGAGGTCGCGGATAAAATCGCTGGGCCGGGTGGGAGTGGGTTCTGCGGTCATGGGAGGTCAGCTCCGTTTCTTGCGGGCAGGTTTCGGCGCGGCCGGCAGGGCGCCGTCGGCGGCCAGTTCCCGCAGGACGCCGGAGAGGTAGGGGATGAGCTGCTTCTTGCGGCTGACAATGCCGGGGAGGTCGAAGATCTCGTCCTGCTCCACATGGGCGTAGGAGATGCGGCGGATGAAGTCGGGCCCGCCCTTGGCGAGGAGCAGCGAGTTTTGCGTGTTGATGTCGGTGACGAGCAGGCAGGCGAAGGCGAGACGCTCTTCGTCGCGCAGATCCTGCAGGGCGGCGGCGATGGCCTTGGCGTGCTGCCAGAAGTTGCCGAACCCGAGCTCCTCGACCTGGGAAACGGCGAAGCGCACGCCTTCCTCCTCGTAGATCTTGAAGTCGGAGCGCACGACCTTCTCGGGCGGGCTGGCGAGGATGACGGAGCCGGAGCTGAAAATCTCGTCGGCGAGCCGGCGCGAATCCACCCCGGCGATCTTTGCCAGCCACGCAAGGATGGCGCCGTCCTTCGGCGTGGTGGTGGGGCTGTTGAGGTGCAGGGTGTCGGAGATGAGACCGGACATCATGATGCCCGCGATGGCGGGCGAGGGTTTCAGATCTTCGCGGCGGAACAGGTCGGCGATGATGGTGCAGGTGGAGCCGACCGGCTCGTTGATGAAGAGGATGGGCTGCTGGGTGTTCAGCGCGCCGAGCCGGTGGTGGTCGATGATCTCCGTGATGGTGACCTCCTCGGCGCCGTTCACGGCCTGGGTGACCTCGTTGTGGTCCACGAGCACGAGCCGGGTTTCGACCGGCTTCAGCAGGTCGCTCTTGGTCAGGATGCCCTGCAGGGTGCCGTCCTCGGCGGCCACGATGAGGGCGTGCGGTGACGAAGGGCCGAAGGTGCGGCGCACATCCGCGAGGCGCGTGTCGGCATTGATGGTCGGGTAGTCGCGTTGGATGACGTCGTCGAGGGTGGAGGCGGTGCGGACCAGCCAGGCGGTGGTGGCGGTGTCGTGGGCGCTGATGAGGATGCTGACGCCGCCCGCGCGGGCGGCGGCGGCGACATCGGGGGTGACGGGAAGATTACCGCTGATGACGAGGGCGCGGATGCCGAGCTCGATGGCGCGCAACTGCACGTCGCGCCGGTCGCCGACGATGATGATGGACTGGCGGGGCGTGATATTCTCGCGTTCCGAGATTTTCCAAAACGTGCCGATGTCCATCGCGCCGATGCGGATGTAGAGTTCCTCCAGCCGGTGTTCGTCGGTGATGTGGCAGACCGAGGCGCCCAGGGCGCGGACGATGCGGGCGAGACTGGTGCGCACCTGGCGCACACGGCGCGGCTCCTGCGCGCGGGGCATGAAAAACCCGCCCATCTGCGCCAGCGAGAGAGTGCCGATCATGCGGCGCTCGGGAGTGGTGACGGGAATGACGTTGACGCCGTGGCGGTCGAGCAGCTCGAGGGCCTCGGCGCAGGTGGCGCTCTCGGACACGGCGACGACGTTGGTCACCATGAGGTCGCGGACCCGCGGGCTGACATCGCTCAGGTAAACGGGCAGGGGCTGGTTGAAGCGCTGCAGGATGGTGTCGATGCGGGCGTTGGAATTGCCGCAGCGTGCCGCCACGAAGCCGGTCTCGCCCTTTTGCTCCTTGAATGCGGCATAGGCGATGGCCGAGCAGATGGCATCGGCATCCGGGTTCTTATGCCCGATGATGTAGGTGGGTGCGGTGGAGGACGGAAAAGGGACCGGCGTCATGACAAGCCGGCCACTTTGCACAACCGGGCGTCCCGGGGAAAGCGGGAAAACGAAAAACCTTGCGGGTCAAAGCCCCTGCTGGGCCGGCGTGCCCGCGGCGGTGCCGGTGCCGGCGCCCGCGGTGCCCCAGACGCGCGCCGGGTTGACGGCGTTGAAGGGGATGGCCTGAAGGATGTTGTCGGTCGGCTGGCCGGTGCGGTTGGAGATGAACTTGCCGGTCGCCGTGCCGGGATGGAACTGCACGTTGCCGCCGAGGTAGGCCACATAGCCGCCGGCGTCCTTGTAAACGCCGTTGTCCGGATCCCAAGTGCCGTCGGGCCGGAGGCCGCGGGTGAAGAGCACGGGCGTGGAGGCCGGCTCGCCCATGCGCAGGCCGCCGACGAATTCCACGCTCAGCGTGCGGTTGGTAGTGAAGCTGGGGTCGAGCTGCGTGCGGGCGGCGGGATTGATGATCGCGGTGGGATAAACGCCGGAGAAGAGGGGGTCGTTCTTGGCGAAGTAGAAGCTCGGATCGGTCAGCATGCCCTGGCGGGCGAGGATGCCCGGCCAGAGAAACGGCGCCTCGGCCGCCGTGAGGACGGTCGGCGGGATGGCGGCGGGGTCGGGGAGCCGGTCGTTGTTGTCGCCGGCGTAGATCATGGCGGCCTTCAGGATTTCGCGGAGATTGTTGGCGTCCACGGCCCGCTGGGCCTTTTCCCGCATGGTGCCGACGGTGGGGATGATGATGGCGGCGAGGATGCCGATGATGGCGATGACGGTCAGCAGCTCGATCAGCGTGAAGCCCCGGCGGGGCCGGCGGTGTGGGGTAAACATGGGGAGGCCGGTGTTGCCGCCAGCCTGCGTCCGGGGCGGCGCGAGACAACCCGATTCTGCGCCCAGACTGGACAATCTTCCGCGCGCCCCTGTAGCTTCGCGGGGAATGAAAATCTACCTCGATGGGAAATTTGTGGATGAGGCCGATGCCAAGGTGTCCGTGTTTGACCACGGGCTGCTCTATGGCGACGGGGTGTTCGAGGGCATCCGGCTCTACGGCGGCAATGTCTTCCGGCTCGATGAGCATCTGGAGCGCCTGGAGTATTCGGCCAAGGCCATCATGCTCGACCTGCCGTTGACGCGGTCGCAGTTGAGCGAGGCGACCTGCGAGACCTGCCGGCTCAACGGCCTCACCGACGGCTATATCCGCCTCGTGGTGACGCGCGGCGTCGGCGACCTCGGCCTCGCGCCGTGGCTCTGCGCCAAGCCCTCGGTCTTCATCATCGCGAGCAAGATTTCCCTCTACCCGCAGGAGCACTACGACAACGGCCTTGCGATCGTGACCGTGCCCACGCGCCGCATCAATCCGTCCGCGCTGCCGCCCACGATCAAGTCGCTGAACTACCTCAACAACATCCTCGGCAAGATCGAGGCGAAGCAGTTCGGCGCGCTCGAGGCCATCATGCTCAACGACCAGGGCTACGTCGCCGAATGCACGGCCGACAACATCTTCACCGTGCACAAGGGCGAGATTGTCACCCCGGCGGCCTCGCAGGGCGCGCTCAAGGGCATCACGCGCGGCACGATTTTTGACATCGCCCGGGAGCTGGGTCTCACCATCCGCGAGGCCGACATGACCCGTTACGATGTGTGGGTGGCCGACGAGTGCTTCCTCACCGGCTCCGGCGCCGAGGTGATCCCGGTCAGCAAGCTCGACGGCCGCGTCATCGGCACCGGCAAGCCCGGTCCGGTCACCCAAAAGGTGCTGGCCGCCTTCCGCCGCCGGGTGCTCGTCGAAGGCACCCGCATCTGAGGAGTGCGTTTGCCGTTCCGCGCCAGCCTGACCCGTCGGTCGCGCCCGATGGCGCGATTCTGTCCCGTCCACACCAGAATGCGCCCCGCACTTGCCAGCGGAGCGCAGGCTGGCATCCTATCTGCATAGCACTTTGCTCAACCCATGGCCAACCCGCTCAAATGTGACCTCTGCCCGAAGCCGGCGACCGTGCACCTCACGCAGATCGTGAACAACAAGGTCCACAAGGTGGACCTGTGCGAGGAATGCGCCCAGGCCAAGGGCGTCACCGACCCCAGCGGGTTTTCGCTGGCGGACCTCCTGCTCAAGGCTTCGCTGAATCCCGAGCCCGTGGCAGCCGGCGTGCGCTGCGAGCAGTGCGGTTTCACCCAGGCGGACTTCAAGAAGCACGGGCGCTTCGGCTGCCCGCACTGCTACGAGACCTTCCGGGGCGTCGTGGAGCCGATGCTCGAGGGGATGCACAAGGGTTCCGAGCACAAGGGCAAGGTGCCCCGCCGCGCCATCGAGCGCCGCTCGCTTTACGAACGCCTGACCAAGCTGGAGCTTGATCTGACCGAAGCCATCAAAACCGAACGCTACGAAGACGCCGCCCGCTGCCGCGATGAAATCAACCAAGTCAAACAAGCCTTTGGGCAAACGCCGGCGCGTTGAACCCATGACCATCGCCTCGCTCATCGACACGCCGTCGGAACTGACGGACAGCTCGAGCAGCAAGACGGCGATCGTCCTGATGACGCGCATCCGCCTCGCCCGCAACCTCGCCGGCACGGCCTTCCCCGGCTGGGCGAAGTCCGCCCAGCGCGAGGAGATCTTCGAGACGTGCCGGGCCGCCGTGGCCGGCACCGCGCCGATGAAGCGCTCCCTCAACGCCACCATTGCCGAGCTCAGCGAGCTCGAGCGGCAGATTCTCGTCGAGCGCCACCTCATCAGCCGCGAACTCAGCGGCGCGAAGGCCGGCGCCGGCCTGGTCATCAGCAAGGACCAGGCGTATTCCGTCATGATCAACGAGGAGGACCACCTGCGCCTCCAGGTCCTGCGCTCCGGCTTCCAGCTCAAGAAGGCGTGGAACTCGATCACCGAACTCGACAGCGCGCTGGAGGAGCAGCTCGACTACGCCTTCTCGCCGCAGCTCGGTTACCTCACCGCGTGCCCGACCAACCTCGGCACCGGCATGCGCGCCTCCGCCATGATGCACCTGCCCGCGCTCGTCATCGCCGGGCAGATGGAAAAGGTCGTCCGCGCGGTCAACCAGCTCGGCATGGTGGTGCGCGGCCTCTTTGGCGAGGGGTCCGACGCCTCCGGCAGCATCTTCCAGATCTCCAACCAGACCACCCTCGGCGAGGCCGAGGAGGAGATCATCAAGCGCCTCGGCAGCGTGCTGAACACCATCATCGAGCACGAGCTCAACGCCCGGGAAAAACTCATGGAGGCGGATGCGGGCAAGCTCTTCGACAAGATGGGCCGCGCCTACGGCATCCTCCAGCACAGCCATCTCCTCAGCTCCGGCGAGGCCATGAACCTGCTCTCGCTCATCCGGCTGGGCATCGACCTCGGCATCTACCCCGAGGCGAGCCGTGCGGTCGTGGACCGGCTCTTCATCGAGGCCCAGCCCGGCCACCTCCAGCACGCCCAGAAGGGCGAGTTTGAGCCCGGCCAGCGCGACCTCCTGCGGGCGGCCCGTTTGCGGGGGGAGTTTGCGAATTTCGCCCGGCCGGATTTCCCTTTCATGAACGACGGAAAAAACTGATAATCCCACCACTTTACCACCATGTCCCAGGAACCCATGAACAACTTCACGCCGCGCGCCCAGCAGGTGCTGGCGCTGGCCCGCAAGGAAGCCGACCGGTTTCACCACAACTACGTCGGCACCGAGCACATCCTCCTCGGGCTGATCAAGCTGGGGCAGGGCGTGGCCGTGAGCGTGCTCCAAAAAATGGGGCTCGACCTGGAGACGGTGCGCGCCGCCGTCGAGAAGCAGGTGGGCACCGGGCAGGAAACCAAGACGCCCGGAAGCATCCCTTACACGCCCCGCGTGAAAAAAGTCCTCGCGCTTGCCGGCAAGGAGGCGAAGACCCTCAACCACTCCTACGTCGGCACCGAGCACATCCTCCTCGGGCTCCTGCGCGAGGGCGAGGGCGTCGCCGCCCGCGTGCTCAAGTCGCTCGACATCGACATCGAGCGCACCCGCAACGAAATCCTCCGCGAGCTTGATCCACAGTTTTCCGGCGGCGAACAGGGCGGGGGCGAAGAGGCCGCCGCCGGCGGTTCGCAGCGCCCCGGCGCCCAGCCCGAGGACAAGAAGGAGGTCAAGACGCCCGCGCTCAAGGCCTTCGGCCGCGACCTCACCGAACTCGCGCGCAAGTCCGAGATGGACCCCGTGGTCGGGCGGAAGCACGAGATTCGCCGGGTCATCCAGATTCTCTGCCGCCGCACGAAAAACAACCCCGTCCTCATCGGCGAGGCCGGCGTGGGCAAGACCGCCATCGTCGAGGGCCTCGCGCAGGAGATCGTCGCCGGCAACGTGCCCGAGATCCTGCTGGAGAAGAAGGTCATCACCCTCGACCTCGCGCTCATGGTCGCCGGCACGAAATACCGCGGCCAGTTCGAGGAGCGCATCAAGGCGGTGATGGACGAGATCAAGCGCGCGAAGAACATCATCCTCTTCATCGACGAGCTGCACACCATCGTCGGCGCCGGCGCCGCCGAGGGCGCGATGGACGCCTCCAACATCTTCAAGCCCGCGCTCAGCCGCGGCGAACTCCAGTGCATCGGCGCCACCACGCTCAACGAATACCGCAAATACATCGAGAAGGACAGCGCCCTCGACCGCCGCTTCCAGTCGGTCAAGGTGGAGGCGCCCTCCGTGGACGACTCCATCCTGATCCTGAAGGGCATCCGCGGGAAATATGAGGATCACCACAAGGCGACCTTCACCGACAAGGCCATCGAGGCCGCCGCCAAGCTTTCCGACCGCTACATCACCGGCCGTTTCCTGCCCGACAAGGCCATCGACGTCATGGACGAAGCCGGCTCCCGCGCCCGCATCGGCGCGCTTACGCGGCCGCCCAACATCGAGGACCTGAGCAAGGAGATNNGAGAAGCAGCTCCGCACGAAGCAGGAGCAGATCACCGAGGACTGGCGCAAGGCGCGCGAGGAGAAGCGCGTCACCATCGACGAGGACCTCATGATGCAGGTCGTCGCCGACTGGACCGGCATTCCCCTCAGCCGCATGGAGAAGAAGGAAAGCGAGAAGCTCCTCGCGATGGAGGCCGAGATCCAGAAGGTCGTCGTCGGCCAGGAACTCGCGGCTTCCGCCATCGCCCGCGCGCTGCGCCGCTCGCGCGCCGACCTCAAGGACCCGCGCCGCCCCATCGGTTCGTTCATGTTCGTCGGCCCCACCGGCGTCGGCAAGACCGAGACCGCCAAGCAGCTCGCCGCGCAGATGTTCGGCAACCAGGACGCGATCATCCAGATCGACATGTCGGAATACATGGAGAAGTTCGCGGTATCGCGCCTGGTCGGCTCGCCGCCGGGCTATGTCGGGTACGATGAGGGTGGACAGTTGACCGAGAAGGTCCGCCGCCGCCCGTACTCGGTGGTGCTCTTCGACGAGATGGAGAAGGCCCACCCGGACGTCTTCAACATCACGCTCCAGGTGCTCGACGACGGACGCCTCACGGACTCGCGCGGTCGACCGGCGTTCTTCAGCGACACCGTGATCATCATGACGAGCAACGTCGGCTCGCACTTGATCCTGGATCACGACGGAACCAACGAAGAGCTCAAAGAAAAAGTCGAAGCCGAGCTGCACCGGAC
>DDSZ01000034.1 GCA_002344205.1 Opitutaceae bacterium UBA2377 | reverse complement strand
GCGCTCAGCGTGCGCGACGACGACGAGATCATGCTCCTCACCGCCAAGGGCCAGAGCGTGCGCTGCCCGGTCAACACCATCCGCGAGACCAACCGCGGCGCCAAGGGCGTCAAACTCCTCACCCTCGCCGAGGGCGACAAGCTCCTCAGCATCGCCCGCATCGTGGAGACCCGCGAGGAACAGGAAGCCAACGCCGCGCCGGAGGACGACAGCACGGCGTGATGCCGGTCACTGGATCTTCACCGGCTTGACCTTCACCCGCAGCCGCGCTTCCGGCACTTTCAACCAGAAGATGCCGAGCGCGCCGGGGCGGATCGTGACGGCGGGATTCTGCAAGGCGGGTCCGGCATAGGACCCGCTCTCGATCATCGTCCACACCTGGCCGTCCTCCAGCGTGAAGCTGCGCCGGCCTTCGAAGGAGCGGAGCGTGCCCGCCATGCGCACCTGCAGTTCGTCATCTCCATCGTCCGCGGATTTTTTCCCGGCCGACTGCAGGGTCAGCAGGGCTTTGAACCAGCCCGGTCCCTTGCCCTCGGCCGCCACCGCCTCGGCAGCTTTCGTCTCGGCCGCCTGTGCGCGCACCTCCGCCGCCGCCACTTTCTGCTCGGCCGCCTGTTTCACGAACGCCACTTCCCCGGCCTTGTAACGTTCAACGAGCGCCTGCAGCCGCGCCAGCTCCGCCGGGCTGAGTTTTTCCAAGCCCGCCTCGCGCCGCTCTTCCGGCGTAAGCGTCGCGGTGAATTCCTGGGCGATCACGCTGGACGCCAGCGTCAGGAGCCCCAGCCCGAACATAAAATTTTTCATGGCTCTTGTTTGAGCGCGGGCCGGCCTCGCCCGCAACGCCAAATCCTCCGCCGCGCGCCGCACTCCGGCCTTGCCAACTCACGGCGCGGAAGGTCTTTTGCCTCTCCCGCATGGCCGTCCGACTCTCCCAACTCCTCAATCCCGCCAGCATCAACCTTCAGGTGCAGGGCACCCGGCGGACCGTCGCCCTGAATGAGGTGGCCCGCCAGCTCGCCGCCCACCCGGAGGTCGCCAACTTCGACGGCTTCTATCAGGAGCTGCTCGCCCGCGAGCGGCTCGACACCACTTACCTCGGCAACGAGATCGCCCTCCCCCACGCGCGCACCGAGCACGTCAAAAGCATCGTGCTCGCCGTCGGCCGCAGCACCCCCGGCATCCACTTCGAGAACTGCAACCAGACCGTGCGGCTGATGTTCATCCTCGGCACGCCCAAGTCCAATCCCACCGATTACCTCATGGTCGTCAGCTCGCTCTGCAAGATCCTGAAGGAAGAGGCCAACCGCACCGCCCTCATGACCGCCGCCACGCCCGCGGATTTCGTGCACGTGCTCACCACCGCCGAGGCCCGGCTGCTCGGCCCGGTCTGACGCCGAACCGGTCTTGGCAAAGCCGCCGCGACTCCTTATCTGATTCCGCGGCATGATTCATTCCTTCATCTTCAGTGACGGCCGGCTGGTCGGGCAGGACCTCGAGCTCGAGGCGCTGCGCCTCGTCCGTGCCGACAAGGGCCTGCTGCTCTGGGTCAATCTGGAGAACCCCACCGAGGATGAAATCAAGTCCATCCTCGAAAACGTCTTCCAGTTCCACCCGCTTGCCATCGAGGACTGCATCGCGCCCAACTCGCTGCCCAAGGTGGAGGACTACGAGGACTACCTCTTCCTCGTCAGCCACGGGGTGGACTACAGCCGCACGGAAAAGTTCAACACGACCGAGCTTAGCGTCTTCCTCGGCAAGGAATACGTCGTCACCTTCCACCGCCAGCCCCTCCGTTCCATCCAGGCCGTGCGCGAACGCTGCGCCAAGAACATCGGCGGCATCCGCAGCGCCGACCGTCTCGCCCACCTCATCCTCGACCTGCTGACCGACAACTACAAACCCGTCGTGGACGAGCTCCGCGGCGAGATCGAGGAGATCGAGGAGACCGTCCTCGCCAAGTCCGCCGGCGACCTCACCCCCGCGCTGCTCCAACTGAAGTCCGAGATTTCCCACCTCCGGCAGATCGTGCGCCCGCAGCGCGACGTCATCAACCGCCTCGCGCACGGCGAATCCAAGATCATCCGCCCCACCTCGCTGCCCTATTTCCGCGACGTGCGCGACAACCTGATCCGCATCGAGGAAACCGCCGCGGGCTTCGCCGACCAACTGCTCATCTCCTTCGACCTCTACCTGAACAAATCCTCGTTCGAAGCCAACGAGGGCATCAAGGTGCTCACCGCCCTCACCGCCATCACCCTGCCGGCCGTCGTCATCGGCACCTGGTATGGGATGAACTTCGAGCACATGCCCGAGCTGGATTCCCCCTACGGGTATTACGGCTGCATTGCGGCCACTGCCGTGCTGACCGTCCTGATGTGGCGGTGGTGCAAACGCAAAAAGTTCATCTGAGCCCGCCATGATCACGACGCTGGTCTATCGCGACACCCGCTTCGTGGCGGCCAATCCGCCGCCGGACACCCTCGCCGCGTTGCGGCTCGAGCCCAACGTCATGCTCTGGGTGGACCTCGCCAATCCCACCGCCGAGGAAGCCAAACTCATCCTTGAGTCCACCTTCGGTTTCCACCCGCTGGCCATCGAGGACTGCCTTTCCGACAGCCCCCTGCCGAAACTCGAGGAATACGACGACCACCTCTACCTCGTGATGCACGCCGTGGACTATTCGCGGGCGGACAAGTTCAGCACCACCGAGCTCGACCTCTTCCTCGGCCGCAACTTCATCGTCACCTTCCACCGCCAGCCGCTGAAGCCCGTGCAGGCCGCGCTCGACCGCTACCTCAAGTCGCCCGCCGTCGCCGTCCGCGGGCCCGACCGCTTCGCCCACGTGCTGCTCGACCTGATGGTCGAGGCCTACAAGCCCGCGCTCGACGAACTGCGGCAGGAGCTCGACCAGATCGAGAACGGCGTCATGCGGGAGATGGATTCGCGCGAACTCTTTCCCCGCGTCATCGCCCTGCGCAAGGAACTCTCCACCCTGCGGCAGATCGTGCGCCCGCAGCGGGAAATCGCCACCGTCCTCAGCCAGGGCAAGATCCGCCTCATCCGCCCCATCATCGTGCCTTACCTGCGTGACCTCGCGGAGGAACTCAGCCGCATCGAGGCTCAGGTCTACTCCTGGGCCGACCAGTTGATCCTCAGCTTCCGCGTGTATCTCAACAAATCGGGCCACGCCGCCAGCCAGGGCATCAAGGTGCTCACCGCCCTCACCGCCCTCACCCTGCCGGTCTTCATCATCGGCGGCTGGTATGGGATGAACTTCAGCAACATGCGCGAGACCGCCTCGCCCTTCGGCTACCTGGTCGCCTTCGCCCTCACCGCCGCCGCCATGCTCTGCCTCTTCGTCATGCTACGGCGGAAACGCTGGCTCTGAGCAGGCGTCGAAAAAGTGGCGCTTGAGGCAGGGCCTGACCTCCGGGCAGGCCGTGATCGCTGGCTCAACCGGCCCGCTCGGAGATAGAGCCCTGCCTTTTTGGACGCCTTCTGGGTCAGACGCCAACCCGCTCCAGCGGGAAAATGTCCACCGTCACCGCCCGGGCTGCGCAGATGTGCTTCGGCGCTTCGCTCCCGACCGCAAAACCCGCGGCTTGCAGCAACCGGCCGTCGCAGTCGCTCACCTCGGCCGCCGAGATTTCATACGGCGCATGCGCCACGCGGCCCGTCCACAGCCGGTCCGCCCGGGCGTCGTGGGCAAAGAGCCGGTAGCGCTCGATCAGGAAAAATTCGAGCGTGCCCGGCTGCGCCGCCGTGTGCGGCGCGCCCGCCCGGTAGCGGAAGTGCGACTCCGGACCGGCACCGATCCGCCCGCTGCGGTAGTCGAGCCAGCCGTCCGCCGACTTCACCGCCTGCTGGCGGGCATGCTCATAGGGCAGGTGAAAAAAACGCCGCGCCAGCTTCACCGCAAGCCATTGGCTGCAATCGAGCGAGTAGAACCACACCCCGGGCCGGCCCAGCGCATCGTGCACATAGGTCCGCACGTTCACCTCGAGAAAATCAGACAAGCCCGGCACCGCCGGACAAAACCGCGGCCGCACGCCCTGCATGAAGAAAGGCACCAACCCCACCCAGGCGCGGCCCTGAAGCACATCCACGGTCAGGCCCGCGGGCAGCGTGCGCTGGATCTCGGCGGGCTCGACTGCCCAGTGCAGAAACAACAGCTCCGCCCAGCGCTGATACATGGCCGGTTGGCCGGCGGGCCGCGCTCTTTCCTCCAAACGCTGCTCTGTGGTCGGATGAAACATGGATCGTTTACGGCCGGGCCAGATTCGCCTCCAGCCGTGCTTTCACCGCCGGCCATTCCTCGGCCAAGATCGAAAACATCACGGTATCGCGCACAAAACCGTCGGGCATCACCAGATGCCGGCGCAGCACCCCTTCGCGTTTGGCGCCGATTCGTTCGATGGCGGCCTGCGAGCGCAGGTTGCGGGCGTCGGTCTTGAGCTGCACCCGGCCGCAGCCGAGTGTTTCGAAGGCATGCCGCAGGAGAAGGTATTTGCACTCGGTGTTGATCGCAGTGCGGCGGGCTTCCGCCCCGAGCCAGGTCCAGCCGATCTCGATCCGTCGATGCTCCGGCGCGATGTCCAGGTAGCTGGTGCTGCCCACCGCCCGGCCGGAAGCCGGGCGGATCACGGCGAAGGGCCGGCGCCCGCCGCGCTCCGCCTCCTGCAGCGCCGCCGCCACCAGCCGCGTCATGGCCGCCTCGTCCCGGGGAAGCGCCGCGGGCAGGTAGCGCCAGATTTCCTCCTCGGCCGCCGCCACGGTGAGATCCGGCACATGCGCGGGGCACAGCGGCTCCAGCCGCACATGGCGGCCGGTGAGGGTGACGGGGGAAACAGTCATGCGGGAGCCCGATTCGTCGCTTGTCACCCGCCGGCGGCAAACAAAAACTCCGGCGATGCGTCCCCTGCTGTTCCTTTGCCTGACCGTCCTCGCCCTGCGCGCCGCGCCCCCCGCCGGGCCGGAAGCAGCGCTGCAGGCGATCTACCGCGAGGCCTTGGTCAACGGCCGGGCTTACGACCAGTTGGCCGAATTGGTGACCCGGCATCCCGGCCGGCTCGCCGGTTCCAAGGCGCTGGAGGAAGCCGTAATCTGGAGTGAACACACGCTCACCGCGCTCGGCCTCGATCGCGTTTACAAGCAGGAGGTCATGGTCCCGCACTGGGAGCGCGGCGCTCCCGAAACCGTCCGCCTGCTGGCGGAAAATCCGGGCGGGGCCGCGATTGGGCTGACCGCACTCGCGCTCGGCGGCAGCGTCGCCACCCCGGCGGAAGGGATCACGGCGGAAGTCATCGAAGTGCGTTCCCTCGACGAGCTGGCCGCCCTCGGCCGCGAAAAAATCGCCGGCAAGATCGTGTTCTTCAACCGGCCGATGGACCCCGCCCTGCCCAATCCTTGGGATGGCTACCGGGGCGCGGTGGACCAACGCAGCCGCGGACCGCGGGCCGCCGCCGAGTTCGGTGCCGTGGCCGCCTTGGTGCGTTCCCTGACCCTCGCCCACGACGACGTGCCCCACGCCGGCAACACTGCCTACGCACCCGACGGCGGCAACATTCCGGCGGCCGCCCTCTCCACGCTCGCGGCAGACCGACTGAGCGCCGCCCTCGCCGCCAACCCCGCGCGCCGGGTTGAAATGTGCCTCCACTCCCGCCGGCATCCCGACGCCCTTTCGCACAACGTCATCGGCGAGATCCGCGGCACGGAGTTTCCCGACGAAATCATCCTCGTCGGCGGCCACCTTGATTCCTGGGACATCACGCCCGGCGCACATGACGACGGGGCCGGCGTGGTGCAGTCCATCGAGGTGCTGCGCATCTTCCGCGCCCTCGGTTACCAGCCGCGCCGCACAATCCGCTGCGTCCTGTTCACCAACGAGGAAAACGGCCTGCGCGGCGCCCTGGCCTACGCGGACCACGCCCGGCGCAGCGGGGAAAAACATGTCTTCGCCGTCGAGACCGACAGCGGCGGCTTCGCCCCGCGCGGCTTCAGCCTCGGCAGCACCCAGGGACCGGTGCACGAACGCGCGCAACGCTGGCTGCCGCTCTTCGCCCCTTACAGGGTGACGTCGTTTGTCCGGGGATCCGGCGGCGCCGATGTCGGTCCGCTGATGGTGCTCGGCACCACGGTCGGAAATTTGCTCCCCGACACCCAGCGCTACTTCGACTACCACCACACGGCCGTCGACACCCTCGACAAGGTGCACCCGCGCGAGCTGCATCTCGGGGCCGGGGCGCTCGCCGCCCTCATCTGGCTGGTGGACCGGGAAGGGTTGTGACCGCCCCCGCGTGAAAACCCTCCTCGCCGATTTCCGCATCCGCCGGTTGCTGCTGGCCAATATCACCGGCTCCATCGGCGTCGGCATCACACTGATCACCATTCCGTGGCTGCTCGTGCAGCAGCCCGGCGGCGAACGCTACTACGGCTGGGTCACCATCATTTCGACGATCGTGCTCTTCGCCTTCGCGCCGTATTATGGCGCCTGGCTCGACCGGCACTCGCGCAAGACCGCCCTCCTCCTCGGCGAGGCCTTCGGCGCCGTGACCGCCCTCGTGATGACCATCTGGATTCTGGTGACCGGCGAGACCGCGACCTGGCAACTGCTGGTGCTCTTTTTCTGCGGCATGCTCTACTACACGCTGCACTACCCGGCGAAATTCGCCTTTGTACAGCAGATTTTCGAACGCCGGCACTACCAGCAATTGATGGGCCTGCTCGAGATTCAGGGCCAGACCGCCTCCATGCTGGCCGGCGGTTTGGCCAGCCTGTTGATCGACCGCGTGCCCTTCGGCCTGATCCTGCTCTGCAACAGCGCCACCTACGTCTTCAGCTTTTTCGTGCAGCGCACGCTCCCCTACGTGGCCACGCATCTGAAAGCCGGGAGCGACGGCGGCAGCGCGGGCGCTTCCTTCATGGTGGGGCTGCGCTGGCTCGGCGCCCGGCCCGGTTTCACGACCTTCATCATCTGCGCCTATGCACCCTTCGTCGCCGTGATGGTCGGCAACTACCTCTTCCCGATCTATGTGCAGAACGTCCTGCAGGCGCCTGCGGCGGTCTATGGCCGCGGCGAGGTTGCGTTTGCCGGAGGTGCAATTTTGGCGGGCCTCTTGGTGCCGCGGCTGCTCGCTGCCCGCCCCCCGGCGGGCGTGGCGCTGCTCATGATGGGGTTGTTTCTCGTCGGCCTGGCCTTGCTCGGCAGCGTGCCGAGTGTGCTGGCATTCTATGTGGCGCTGCTCCTCCTCGGGCTCGGCAATGCCGGGGCCCGGGTCGCGCGCGGCAGCGTGCTCCTGCATGAGGTGCCCAATGAAATCATGGGCCGCGTGAATGTCGTGATCGCCGCGGCCGACCGCATCCTGCGCACCCTCCTGTTGTTCGGCGCCATGGCCGTGGTCGCCCGGGCCGACGCCACCCTGGCTTTTGGCGGCCTGATGACCTTTATCGGCCTCGCGCTCCTGCTGGCTTGGATAAACCGGAAGGCCCTGCAGACCGGATCACCGGCTGCTCCCGGGTTGCCTGCCGGCTGACAACCCGGTGTCATGGTTTCATGAACACGGTCCCGCGTTTCAATGTGCAGGGCGTCGGCATCTCGGCCCTGACTCTCACCCAAGCGGTCGATCAGGTGCTGCAGGTCCGGGACCAACGGCAGCAGGGCTACGTCTGCACCTGCACGGTGCATGGTGTGGGCGAGGCCCAGCACCACGCGGCCTACCGAAAAATTCTCAACGAATCGTGGCTCACCACCGCCGACGGCATGCCGCTCGTCTGGCTCGGGCGGCGGCAGGGCTATCCGCAAATCAACCGGGTATACGGACCCGATTTGATGCTGGCCGTTTGCGACCGCGGTCGGGCCGCAGGCCTGCGGCACTATTTTTATGGCGGCGGGCCGGGCGTGGCAGAGCGGTTGCGCGACAAACTTGCCGCCCGGTTTCCGGGTCTCCAAGTCGCCGGCACGTTCACGCCGCCGTTTCGCGAGCTCCACGCGGATGAATTCGCCGCCCTGCAATCGGACATCGCCCAAAAGCGGCCGGACCTCATCTGGGTCGGCCTCGGCACGCCGAAACAGGATGAATTCATGGCCGCGAACTGGGCGAAACTCGACACCGGCCTCATGATCGGCGTCGGCGCCGCGTTCGACTTTCTTTCCGGGCAAAAAAAACAGGCGCCGCGCTGGATGCAGCGCAGCGGCTTGGAGTGGCTGTTCCGGCTTGGGCACGAGCCCCGGCGCCTCGCCTACCGCTATCTGGTTTACAACCCGCTCTTCCTGCTGCGGGCCGCCGCCCAGATCACTGGTTTAAAAAAATATCCCTTGGTTTAAAACAAACTCCCCTGCTGTAACGCATCGCGCTTGCCGCCGTCGAGCGTGCTGAAGGCCAGGAGTTGCGGCACCGTCAACTGCGCCAGGCCGGGTTCGCGGGCCAGCGAGCGCAGCAGCACCGCGCCGGCGAGGGCATCGTATAATGCCGCATGATAGCGGCGGCGATCTTCCGGACAATGCCGGCCCGCCAGCGCCTCCAACTCCGCATGCAATCCGCCGGCCGCGATCAGCTCGGACAGGCCGTAACCCAAAAATTGCGGATAGAATTGCCGGTAGAGCGCCCCGGTATCAATCCATGGGCCCCATTCCTGTGAGCCCGCTCCCGGACGCGCAAAGTCCGGCGCCGCCCGGCCGTAGGGCCACACGGATTTAATAAGCGAATTTTCCGCCCCGGCAAAATGGGCCGCCAACGGACCGGTGGCCCGCAGTCCGGCGAAGTAATCAAACTCCTCCGCAAACGGCGCCGCGGCGTGCAGCGTCGTTTGATCCAGCCCGTGCACCGCCGTGTCTTCGCTCCTGATCCGTCCCGTCGGGCGGCACAGACGTGTGCGCGCGGCCGTGACTTCGCCCCGCTGGAGGGTCACCGCGCCAAACTCAAGGATGCCCGAACCGAGGCTGCCTTCAAAATCTACAAAATGTATGGGTTGCTCGCTCCAACTCATCGACCGGCCCAGCGAATACTTTCCGGCGAACGGTGTCCACGCCAGCCTGCGAAATGTGTGCCACGTGGCACTCATTCCGCCCCGTGGCGGAATCTCACCCCATCAGCAGCGACTGTCCGCCATCAATGTATATTTCCGTGCCGGAGATGTGGTCCGAAAGATCGGAAGCCAGATACCAGATCAACCGGGCAATCTGCTCGGCCGATCCTGAACGGCCGCCGGTCAACGGGACGTTGCCCTCGGGGAACGTGACCGGCAGTCGCAAATCGCGGGTATTACGATGACGCGTCGCGGACATGATGTTGCTGCGAAACGCCCCGGGGCAGATCGTGTTCACCCGGATCTTGTGTTTGGCCAGTTCCAACGCGGTCATGTGCCCGAACGCGACCTGCGCGGCCTTGGAAGCCGCATAGGCTGAAGCCCCGCTTTGGGTAAACATGCGTGAGCCCACGCCCGAGGAGGTGATGATGATCGACCCGCCCCCGCCGCGCTTTAGCAGCGGGGTGCACGCCCGCACGGTAAGAAACGTGCCCTTCAGATTCACTCCGAGCGTCTCATCCCATTCTTCAGGTGTCAGCTCATCCACCGGCGCCCACGTGCCATTGATACCGGCATTCGCGCAGACGATGTCGAGCCGCTGCCAATGGCGTTCAACTTCCGCCACGGCCGCCGCCAACTCGTCGGGCTTGGTCACGTCGGCGGTCAACGCCATGGCCACGCCGCCGTTGCCGTTGATGGCTTCGGCCACGCGCACTGCCTCCGCCGCCGAACGATCCACCACGGCGACACGGGCACCGCTGCCGGCGAGCACCCGGGCGGCGGCCTCGCCGAGCCCGGAGCCTGCGCCGGTGATAAGTGCGACTTTGCCGGACAAGGAATCGACAGGGGGATTCATGGGTGGGGGATAAAGCGCGTGAGCGTGGTCAGCACGGGTCGCAGGGCAAGCCGTGACCGGCACGCCAGCGAATGCACCAAATCTGCTCACCCCATGAGCTGCGACTGGGCTCCATCAATGTATATCTCCGTGCCAGTGATGTAGTCCGACAGGTCCGAGGCCAGAAACCACACCAAGTGCGCCACCTGCTCGGGCTTGCCGTTCTGACCATTCGTCAAAGGAATGCTGCCTTCGGGATACTGTGGCGACTTCGGCAAGGTATCTAAATTCCTGGTCCGCGTCTTTTGGTTGAGTGCGGTCGCGATGGAACCGGGGCAAATGGTGTTCACGCGAATGCGATGCCGGGCCATTTCCAGCGCCGTTATCCGGCCAAACGCCAGCTGCCCCGCCTTCGAGGTTGCATAAGCGGACGACCCAAACGCGCTGAACATCCGGGTGCCGGTGCCGGATGCATTGATGATCACCGATCCGCCGCCACTGCGCTTGAGCAAGGGAATGCTAGTCCGCACGGTCAGAAAAGTGCCCCGGAGATTCACATTCTGGGTAAGGTCCCACTCCTCCGGCATGATATCCTCGACCGGGGCCCAAAGCCCATTGGTGCCCGCGTTCGCAAAAACTATATCGAGCCGGCCCCAAGCTTGTTCGAGTTGTTCCAGCGCTGCAGTGAGACTCGCCGGATCGCTGACATCAGCCGGTAGTTCCATGGCTTGCCCACCCGTGGCCGTGATTGCAGTCACGGTCTGGGTCATGCCGGCGGAGTCACAATCCAGCACGCCGACCCGCGCCCCGCACTGTGCCAGCAACATTGCGGCTGCCTGTCCCATGCCCGAACCTCCACCCGTGATGAGAGCCACCTTGCCCTGAAGGGAATCGGCCGGAATATGTCTGGCGGCGGTGGGGTGCATGTAGTGGTCAGCATGCGTGGCCGGGCGACAAACGGGGGGCAAGCTATTACCCATGCTTTCGCTTGGACAAGGTCCCCGCTTCCAGCCCAGCGTAACAAGCCATGGATCTGATGCCTTATCGCACCTTCCTGACCGAGCTTGCCCACGCCAGCGGCGAGCTGATCCGGCCTTATTTTTGCAATCCGGCGCTGCAGGTGGAAACCAAGGGCGATGCCACCCCGGTCACGGCCGCGGACCGCGGCGCCGAGGAACTCCTGCGCAAGTTGATCAACGCCAAGTTCCCCGCCCACGGCATCATCGGCGAGGAGCTGGGCAGCGAGCGTGCGGACGCCGAGTTTGTGTGGGTGCTCGATCCCATCGACGGCACCAAGAGCTTCATCACCGGCGTCCCGCTCTGGGGCACCCTCATCGCCCTGCTCCATCAGGGTCAGCCCGTGCTCGGCTGCATCCACCAGCCGGTCCTCGGTCAACTGATGATCGGCGACGGGCGCGAAACGACCCTCAACGGCCGGCTGGTGCAAACGCGCCGCACCACGCGCATCGAGGACGCCACCTTCCTCACCAGCGATCCGCTCAACTACCGCAATCGCCTGGGGCCGAAAACCAACGAACTGCTGGCCCGCGCCAAGCTCGTCCGCACCTGGGGCGACTGTTACGGCTACCTGCTCGTCGCCGCCGGCTTGGCCGACATCATGACCGACCCGATCATGAACCCGTGGGACATCGCCGCGCTCGTCCCGATCATCCGCGGCGCCGGCGGTGTGATCACGGATTGGAATGGCGGCGCCCCCTATCCGGCGGATTCCACCGTGGCCGCCGCCACGCCCGAGCTGCACGCCGCGGTGCTGGCCGGACTGTAGGGCGGGATCGCCCGATCCCGCCTTGCGTGTCCTGCAGTTTCCGGCCGGGGTTCGGAGACCCGCCCGGCGCTTCACTTGCGCCGCTTTTTCGCCGACCACTCCGCCGTGATACGGGAGCTGAAGCCGCCGCGCGCCTTCCAGTTGGCGATGATCGCGAGGCTCCGTGGTTTCAGCGCCTTGCCGAGGTCGTCGCAGATCCGGTTTGTCGCCGCCTCGAAAAAGATGCCCTCGTTGCGGTAGGCGTGGAAGTAGAGCTTGAGCGACTTGAGTTCGACGCAGGCTTTGTCCGCCACGTAGCGCACGGTGATGTCGGCAAAATCCGGGTGACCCGTCATTGGGCATACCGAGGTGAACTCGTGATGCGTATGCTCGATCAGGAAATCCCGGTGCGGCGCGGGATTGGGAAAAGTTTCGAGAATCTTCGGGTCGGCCATGGGTGGAAGCGATAAGCAGTAAGCCATAAGCTTAAAGCTAAAATACGCCGCCCCGTCGGTTGGCCTTAAGCTTGTTGCTTAAAGCTTACCGCACCGAAACCGCGACCTCACGTCGCGGTTTCGGTAAACCGCTGCTCGCGGATGACGGTGATCTTGATGGCGCTGGGGTATTGCAGCTCGGTCTCGATCCGGCGGCGCAGCTCCTTGGCGAGCTCGCGGGCGCGATCGTCGGTCACCGTCTCCGGCGCCACCACGACGCGGATCTCGCGGCCGGCCTGGATCGCGAAGGCCTGCTGCACGCCGTCCAGCGAAAGCGCGAGCTTCTCCAGCCGCTCGATCCGCTTCACGTAGCTCGTCATGGACTCGGCGCGCGCCCCCGGGCGCACCGCGGAAATCGTGTCGGCGAGGATGACGAGCCCGGCATAGACGGTCTCGGGTTTCACCTCTTCATGGTGGGCCGCCACGGCGTTCACCACGATCGGCGTCTCGCCGTAGCGCTTGATAAACTCCGCGCCGATGTGTGCGTGGCTGCCCTCCATTTCTCCGGAAACCGCCTTGCCGATGTCGTGCAGGAGCCCCGCGCGCTTGGCCACGTCGGGGTCGAGCCCGGCCTCGCTCGCGATCATGGAGGCGAGGAAGGCCGTCTCCACGGAGTGGTCGAGCACGTTCTGGTTGTAGGAGAACCGGAACTTCAGTTTGCCGAGCAGCTTGATGATTTCGGGGTGCAGGCCGTTGATGTTGAGGCGGCCCACGGCCTCCTCGCCGGCGCGCGTGGCGGACATTTCCACCTCCTCCTGCGCCCGCTTCACGAATTCCTCGATGGTGGCGGGATGGATGCGCCCGTCCTTGACCAGCGCCAGCAGCGCGGAGTGTGCCACCTGGCGGCGCACGGGATCGAAGCACGAGATCAGCACCGTCTGCGGCGATTCATCCACGAGCAGCGTCACGCCGGTCGCGGCCTCGAAGGTTTTGATGTTACGGCCCTCGCGCCCGATGATGCGGCCCTTCAGCTCCTCGCTCGGCAACTGCACGATGGTGGAGGTGAAATCGTTGTTCGGCTTGCTCGCCAACCGTTGCGTCGTGGCCAGCAGCAGGCGCTGCGCCTCGGCCTCGAGTTCGGACTCGGATTTTTCCAGTGTCTCGCGCCGCAGGGCCCGCAACTCGTCCTGGCATTCCAGCAGGACCTCCTCGCGCAGCGCGCGGCGGATCTCGTCGGCATCCATCTGCGAAACGCCCTCCAGCCGCTTGCGCACGCTCTTGGAAAGCGCGCGGATGGCGTCCCGCGCCTGCTTCACCGCGGCGTTTTCGCGGTTGAGCCGCTCGTGCCGCTGTTCCAGTTGGTAATCGAGCAGGGCCAGCGATTCCTCGTGTGCGCGGATCTCCCGCAGCCGCACCTCGCTGTCGATCACCCGCTGGTCGAATTCCCGTGTAAGCTCGTTGCGCCGGCGCTGGATCTCCTCCTCCGCCTTTTGCTTCAGCTCCTCCGCCGCCACCGCCGCCTCGCGCCGGGCGACCGCGATCAGTTCGTCCGCATTCTCCCGTGCCACGCGGCGGGTATGCCGGGTCACGGCCCAGACCACCGTGAAGCCCACGGTCATCCCGGCGACAAGCGCCGCCGTGAGCGGCCACTCCACGAGGGCGCTCTCGGCGAAGAGGGTGGCGAAGTCGGCTGCGCTCACTTTCGTCAAGGGACGCGCACGCTACGGGCGGACACCGAAACCTCAAGCTTTCTCCCTTTAATCCACACCGGCCAAAGGCTTTTGAAAGGCCGGCAGCGTGCCATCCAGCACCGCCTGCAAGCGGGCCAGCGCCGCCTCGTCTCCGTCTGCCGCATCGGTCTGCGCCAGCACATAGGCCCAGCGGTCGGCCCGGCCATGGCGCAGCCGGTCCCACGCCCCCCGCAGCATCCGCTGGACATGCGAGGGCACCACCCGGTCGCCGTTCACGAACCAATAAACCAGCAGCGATGCGGCCACGCGGCCGTCGGCCGCCGCACGTTCCACGCGCAAGACCGTGACCGGGAGCCGGCCGTCGGGCGTGAGCGTCGTGCGGAAATCGTGCGCAAAGCCGGTCTTGATCGTCCAGCCCTGTCCCTCGACGCATAGCTCCGGCCGGTGAATCGAAGACCGGTCGCGCCCGCTCAACACGATGGACAGGAAGACCTGCCGGCGCGGGTCATCCAGCGCGACATAAAGCCGGCGGGAAAAACCCGTATCCGCCGGGAGGATATCGCGCTCGACCGCGGTCACCTCGGCCCGCCGCCCGATCCACTCCGTGCCGATGAAGGCCGGCAGGTCCACCGGGTTGATGCCGTCGGCCGCCAGCCGCACCCCGGTGTCGGTGCGCACCGGCAGCGCATCGAACCGGTGCGTCATCGCCATCACGCCGATCGCAAACAGCCCGACAAGCAGGGGCGTTCGCCAGGCTCCGGCGGCCCGGTCGGCGGGCGACCAGAAGACCGCTGCCGTTGGCGCAGCATCTGCCATCACCGCCGCCGGAAAGACCCGCCGGAGCAGGTTCACGCTCAGCAGCACCAATCCCAGCACGATCACGAAGACGAGGAAACCCGCCCACTCGTGAAACACCTCGCCCGCCTTTTGCCCGAACCACTCGGCGACAAAAATGATGCCGCCGATGCGCACGACGTTGCCCACATAGGTGAACGGGAAACTCAGCAGCAGGATCAGCAGTCGCAGCCACCACGGCCGGAAGTTGAGATAACCTACCAGCAGCGACAGCGCGGTGAGCGCCATCAATGAGCGCACCCCGGAACATGCGGCCGCCACGTCGTATTGGTAGGCGCCATCAGGCGAAAACAACTGCGTGCCGCTGCGCACGACCTCGATGCCGGCCAGATGCGCGATGCTCTGGCTCGCATGGATCACCCACATCCGCAGCCAGAAGCCCGCGGTATCGAGCACGTTCACCGGCAGCGCAAAAATCATGAATCCCAGCGGAAACCACGCCGCCCGGCCCCACCGCGCGCCCCCGGCGAGCGTCAGCGTTCCCCACGTGAAAAGCAAAAACCCCAGGATCGAGATCCGCGTCTGCTGCACCGCATAGCCAAGCAGGTGGATCGCCAATCCGCCCAGCAGCGCCGCCAGTGCGCGGCCCCGCCAGGCCGGATTCGGCGTCGCGGGCTGCCGCCGGGTGTTTTGCCAGAACAGCCACAGGCTCAAACCCAGGATGAGCCAGCCATGCTCCGTCTCGGAGGCGGGATTCCACCACTGGTAGCCCCACCAATGAAACAGCGAGCGCGTATCAATGTAACCCTGCGTGGCGTTGCCAAAAAACTGCCAGACCAGCATTCCCGCCAACAGACAGGCCAGTGCCGGCCAGGTCGTTTTCCAGACGGATTGCTGGTTACTTGTCATCGGGTGAATCAGGAGCTTAGGTGAACGGCCTTGGCAAACCCAACCCCAGAATCCCGCCGCCCGCGTCTGCTTGCCCTCGAGCTCTGGGGCTTGGGCGACCTGGCTCTTGGCCTCCCGTTTCTGCGCACCGCAGCCCGGCACGCCGATGTCACCCTGCTGGCCAAGCCCCAGGCCGTCCCGCTGCTGCGACACTTCGCGCCGGCCGTGGAACTGATTGCCTTGGACGCGCCGTGGACCGCATTTCGCGGCAAATACCGCCTGCACCGCTGGCCCTGGTCCGACCTTAGTCACACTTTGCATGAACTCCGGTGCCGGCAGTTCGACATCGCCGTCAGTGCGCGGCCCGATCCGCGTGATCATCTGCTCATGCGGCTGAGCGGTGCCCGTCGGCGGCTCGGTTATCCCCGCCTGGCGTCGGGCCTGTTGCTCAGTCAGTCCGTGCAAACGCCATCACGCCCCCACCGGGCCGAGCATTGGCGGAATCTGGCCGCCCAATTGGACTGGAAGCTGGAAATCCCGCCACCAGCGCCGCGTCCCGGCCGTCAACTGGTCATCCACACCGGCGCCGGACAGACCGTGCGCGAGTGGCCGCGGGAACGGTTCGACGCCCTCGCCGCCCACCTCCGTGGCGCGGGCTGGCAGGTCACCCTGATCGACAATTCTCTCACCGACCTGGATCGCCTGCTGGAAATCCTGGCCGGAGCCGACCGGTTCATCGGCAACGATTCCGGACCCGGCCATCTCGCCGCCCTGCTGGGCGTGCCCACCTTCACGCTTTTCGGCCCGCAGTTGCCCGAGCGATTCGCCCCCCAACATCCGCAGGCCGCGTGGATCGACGGCGCGCCCTGCGCGCACAAGCCCTGTCACGACTATTGTCGCTTCGCTGTGCCGCACTGCCTGCGCGACGTTCCGCTCGAAACTGTCCGGCAACGCGTGGACGCTTGGCTGCGCGCCTGATCAGGTCGGCCGGCTTTCCGGTCCGCGCTGCGACCGAAAGAGATTCCAGCCGCGCGGACGAAGCGCCGGCGTGCTCTGCACCCGCAACGCATGGGCGGGCCCGAGCAGGGCCATGCGCAGGGCCGGCACCGGACCGGATTCAAACATTGCGCAAAAACAGGCCCGGACCAAGAGCCAGCAACCGGCCGCACTCAATCCCGCGCGTCGGGCGTGCATGACGGCCAGCAAGCCATGATCTTCCCGCAGAAATCGCCGGGCAAACCACCGGTAAGCCGCCGGCTCGGGCAGAGGATTTTCCTGCCGCTGATCGTGCTCCTCCCGCAGCGCCGCGACATCCTCCGCTTGGCCGCGACGGCGGCGGGCCGCAGCGAGTCGCGCAAAGCCTGCGGACACCAGCAATTGCCCGGCGCGGTGCTGTGAAACCGCCGCGGCATGCACGCGGTAGCGATACAACACCTGCGGCAGACACACCAGCGTGCCCGCCTCGGCCGCCCGGGTGAAAAAATCGTAGTCGTGCGCCCAGCAGAAATGCAGCCGCCAGCCCACCCGCCGCCAGAAATCCGCCCGCGCCATCGTTGCGTTCAGCGCAAACGGGACATCGTAGGGCATGTAGGCGCGGATGTCGCCGGGACGCGTCAGCGAAAACATGGCCCCCAGCGGCCGGCCCGCGGCATCCATCCGTTCCACCAGGCAGCCCAACAGGTCCACTTCGGGATGCGTCCGCAAAAAATCCGCCTGCGCCGTCAGCCGGCCCGGCAGTGACAGGTCGTCGGCATCCATCATCGCGACGTATCCGCCGCGGCAATGCGGCAGACCCGCGATCAGGCCGCCGGCGTGCAGCCGGTTCTCGGACAACCGCACCAGCCGCAGCCGCGGATCGGGCAGCGCCGCGACGGCCGCATCCACCGATCCGTCCGTGCTCGCGTTGTCCACCAGCACCACCTCCAGGTCCACGCCTGCCTGATCCAACAGGCTGGCCAAGGCCGGCCGCAGAAATGCGCCCGCGTTGTGGGTCGCCACGAGCACCGACACTTCCGGAACCGCGGCATCCATGGCTCAGTAGCGCGGAAACGCCGGAAAACCCCGGCGTTTCAACAGCAGCCAGAACGGTCCCTTCATCAGCCCGTGCAGCGCGGCCGGCAGCGCCGAGGGCTCGGCGATCAGCGCGCGCAGCAGGCTCCAGCCGTAGCGGACCGCATTCGCCAAACCGGGTTGTTCCCGCATCGCCAGCGCGGCGTGCAGGCAGGCCAGCGCGCCGAAACCCTCCCGGCGGCACAGCGCCGCATAATCCCGGTAGATCCGATCCAAACTCAAACCCGCCTTCTCCTGTGCTGCCGCCATCGGGGCCAATTCGTCGAGACTTTCCGGTCGGCCCGCCGCCCGGCGCGCCGCCGCCACCCGCACCACGCAGCGCGAGATCATGCTGCTCGTCTCCCGTGCCACGGTCGAGGAGCCGGGATGCCGGCGGTAATCATAGAGCAGGACGGGGAGGCTGGCAAAACGCCCGTGCTGGACGGCGCGCGACATGAAATCAAAATCGGAGGCCAGCTCGAACTCCGTCCGGTATGGGACCTGTTCGGCGATCTCCCGGCGCATCAGCATGCCCGGATGATGCAACGGCATGTTGTAGGCGGCGTAGCGCCGGATATCTTCCGGCGTGTGGAAACTCCGCCACTCCCCGATGGGCCGGCCCGCGGTGTCGATCATCCTAGCATCGCAGCTCACGCCGGTCAGCTCCGGCTCGGCGGCCAGCACCGCCAGCTGCAGTTCCAACCGCCGCGGATGGCTGATGTCATCGCTGTCCATGAGGGCAATGAGACGGGCGCGGCAGTGTGACACCCCGTGGTTGAGCCCGGCGGCAATCCCGGTGTTGGCTGGCAACCGCACGATCCGCAGCCGCGGATCGCCCACCTCGGCGGCCAACCTGTCCACTGAACCGTCCGTTGCGCCGTTGTCCACCAGCACCAACTCGAGATCGCGCCAAGTCTGGTCGAGCATGCTACGCACCGCCACGGGCAGGAGATCCCCTTGGTTGTGGGTGATCATCAGGACCGAGATCGCGGGTTCGCTCACCCCCGCAGGCTCCGGCGATGCCCGCTTGAAGGCAAGCCGGACATATCGCCGGATTCAGCGCAGCGCAGCCTGCGCCCAGCGCGTGACCACGCCCAGCGGCAAACAATCTGTCAGCCGGAACCGCCGCGGCCGGTCCCGCGACAAACGCGGCAATGTTCCCACCCGGCGCAGGCAGCCGAGACCATCGGCCTCGTAATTTTCGCGGCGATGGCCGGCGATCAGGGCCCGCGCCCGTTCCCGCGCCGCCGTCAGTTGTTCACCCGGCTGCCGCATCACCTCTCCAACCGCCCGCGCCAGCGCCGACATGTCACCCGGAGGATAATGGCAGCGCGGGTCCACCTGCGGCACATAGATATCCGCCCAACTCCCCTGCCGCGCCGGATAAAAGGGGATCAACCCCAACGCCATGCCTTCCAGCAACGCGATCGGCCCGCCTTCGTGCTCGCTGAACATCACCAGGGCATCCCAGCCGGACATGATGCGCCAGAACTCCTCCTTGGGCACCCAGCCATGAAACCGCACGCGGCCGCGCAGCCGGCGCTCCAGCCACGGCCGCAGCGGACCCTCGCCCAGCAGTTCGACGCGGCAGTCCAACCCCGACTTTTCCAGCGCCGTCACCAGTGCCGGCAGCTGATCCAGCCGCTTTTCCGCCCGCTCCAGCCGGCCCGCATAACCGATGACCAGCCCCGCCTCCGCCGCCCGCGGCTTTGCCCGGCATCCCGCCGGGACTTCGACCGGTGCGCGCACGATCGTCAGCCGTTCGTCCGTCATCCCCGGCAAGGCACTCCGCACCGGTTCGCGCAGCGCCGGCGTCACGCCAATCACTCCGTCCACCAGACCGGCAAACGCCGGCAGGTCCGCCGCGTGGTAGGCGGGATCCGCATGCAGAAAAACCACGCGGCGGGCCGCCCGGTCGAGATCGTGCAACAGGGGCAACCCCCAGCCGTTGTGATAAACCACGAGCGAACCGGGGTGCCGCGCCAGCGCCCGGGCGAAACTCCGGCGCATCCGCCACAACGGCGTGCGCCAGGTGAAATCCAGGTTCGCGTAGCCGGAACGGCGGACGGGATTGCGGTCAAAAAGCGCCACAAATTCCGGCGGGCCCGGCCATGCGCGGTGAAAGTCATGCAGGGTCTCGATGCCGCCCCGCGCCTGCACGCGCGGCGAGACATGCAGCACCTTGAATTCCGGCGGTTCCATGGGATGAGAAGTCGGCCGTTGCTCACGAAATGGGATGGCCTTGCGTCGAGCGTTCGCAAAAATCCCGGTCCCACAATGCTTCTTTCCGCATGAGCGCACCCACCCAGCCGCTGTTCGCCCGCCTCGCGGCCGGAGGCGCCGCCGTGGTCTGGGTGCAGGCGCTGCGGCTGCTGTTGCGGCTGGTCTCGATGGTGACGCTGGCCCGGCTGCTCTCACCGCTGGACTTCGGTATCTTCGGCATGGCGGCCTTGGTCTATGGCCTGCTCCAAACCGTGCGGGACCTGGGCCTCTCGGCCGCCGCCATGCAGCAGGGAAGTCTGACTCCGGGCGAAAGCCGTCTGCTGTTCTGGCTGCAAAGCGGCGCCGGCCTGTTGGTCGCGGCCTTCACCTGTGTGTTGGCGCCGTTGGCCGCGGCTTTTTTTGCCCAACCCGCGCTCCAACCGCTGCTGTATGCTCTTGCGGTATCGTTTCTGCTGCAGGGCATCGGCGGACAATACCGGGTGGAGCTGGGCCGCGAGCTGCGGTTCCGGACGATCAGTCTCATCGAGGCCGGCGGACTGGTAGCCGGCATCGTCGTCGCCATCGCGCTGGCTTTCCGCGGTCACGGCTATTGGTCGCTCGCCGCGATGATTCTCGTGCAGGAGTGCACAACCGCGCTCGGCCTGATGCTGGCCGCCCCGGTCCGACTGGCCGGGCGCGCGGAATTTACCGGCACCGGGCGCTTCGTCCGCACCGGGCTGCAATTGGCGGGCTTCAACCTGGTGCAATACGCCGCGCAGATGGTGGACCAGGCTTTTGTCGCCGTCCGCTTCGGCTCCCACGCACTTGGCCTTTACGGCCGCGCCTGGCAACTCGGCACGCTGCCGACCTACGGTTTGGTGGCCGGCCTCACGGGATGGATGATCCAAGGATTGGTAAAATTGCGCGACGAACCGGAAGCGTTCCGCCAATGGTGCCGGCGCATCCTGAACACCCTCGCCTACGTCTGCCTGCCGTTGGGCGCGGTCTTGGTCGTGGCGCCGGAATTGATCCTGCGCTGTCTGCTGGGCCACCAATGGACAGAGGCCGCCGGGTTGTTGCGCTGGCTGGCGCTCAGCCTGCCGTTGCAGCCCTGGCTGTTTGCCGAGCTGTGGATTTTGGCCGCAAGCCGGCGCAGCCGCCGGTTGTTGCTGTGGTCCATGGTCCGGCTGGCCGCGCTTGCGACCGCCCTCACGATTTTCGCCGCCGCGGGACCAGCCGCCATCGCCGCCATCGCGGTGGGCGTGCAGTGGTTGCTCCTGCCGGTCAGTCTTTGGGTCATCGGCCGGGCCAGCCCTTTCCGCGCATGGGATCTGGCCGCCGCCAGTGTCTGGCCCGGATTGCTGGGTCTCGTGCTCGGCGCCGCCCTGCAACTGACCCGGCCTTGGTGGGAGGAAGCGGCCGACCTCCCCGCTGTCTTGATCATAACCGGCATCATGCTCGCGACCACGCTCGCGCTCGCGACCTCGTGCCCGCCCTTGCGTCGCGAACTCCGCGCCGCCCTGCAAATGATCCACGGTCGGGCGGGCTAGGAAACCAGCCGGCGGCTGAACCAGCCGGTGCGTTGCAGCCAGGCGTTCAAGACCCGCCGGCCTTCGCCCACCCCGCCGACGCACAGCAGGCGGCAACCGATGGCCAGCAGCCGGCCCCATGAACCGCCCGGGGCCTTGTAACACTGCAGCCGCATCCGCAGCAGGAAACGGCGGCGGGCCGGCCGCGAATAGACGGCCCGCGGCGAACGCAAAACCCGCTTCGCCGCCCGCCAGTGGGCCGCGGGGTTGAGATTGACCCGCGCCCCCGGCTGCGGATGAACCACGACGAGCGGCGCAGGGACATTGGGCACACGGTCAATCCCATGCCGACGGATGTAATCCTGGGCAAAGACAAGGTCCTCGCCGGCCTGCAGGGCGGGATCAAACAACAGCGCCGGATCCCTCCGCATGAACAGATACGGCGTGCCCCAGATGGCATCGAGCAGCAGCCCGTCGCCGGAAAACTGGTCCTGCGCCGCCTGGATCGTGCGGCGGCGGGCCGCGAGCCGGATCTCCGCCCCGCAAAGCACCAAAGGCGCACCGGTTTGCTCGGCGCAGGCCATTTGCCGTGCCAGCTTGTCCGGGAGATACTCGTCATCGTCATCCAGAAACGCCACCCACTCTCCTTTCGCTACGGCCAGGCCGGCATTGCGCGCCGCCGCCGCCGAAGCCGCGCCCGGCGCCTCCACCAACCGCACCCGCGGATCCTGCATGCGGGCATCCGCCGCGAGGGCCTCCCGGAGCGGCGGCGCCGCGCAGTTGTTGTCCACCACGACGATCTCAAGCTCCACTCCGCGCTGGGCCAACAGGCTGTCGAGCGCCCGCGTCAACAACCGCGGGCGGTCGCGCGTGGGCAGGATTACCGAGACAAGTCCCATGGATGCGTCAGGCTGGCAGGCCGGCACAGGCCGGGCAAGTTATCACATGCGGCTATTGCCAGCGCTTTGGCCGGCCGTTGATGTGGGCGGGTGACCCCCCGTCTTCGCCATGTGTTGGTGAGCCTTGTCGCCATGATCGTGGCGATCTACTCGGGCTGGCAGATTGCCGACTCCAACTTTATGTTCGCCGCTCTCGTCGGCGCGCTGCTGGTGATCGTGATGCTGGAGTGGTGGGGCTGGCTGACGACGGAAGCGAGCGTCTGCGTTTTCCTCCTCGCCGGCTACGTGCTCGGCAACCGCGGCTTCGCCCAGATCATGCCGCTCGGCACCCTTCCGCTCCCGATCGGGGAACTCGGCCTCGCCTTGGCCACGGGTCTGGTCATCGCCCGCCACATTGCGACCCGTCATCTGCCCATCCGCTGGAATGCCGTCGGGCTCACCCTCCTGGTCTGGGCCCTGCTCGGGGCCGGCCGGCTGGCACTGGATGTCCGCAGCTACGGTTTCTACGCCCTGCGCGACTTCGCCACCGTTTACTACTGCGTGTTCTACTTCCTGCTGCTGATCATCGGGTCGGACACCGTCGCCCGGGGCCGGCTGCAAAAATGTCTCGTGGTTATCTTCGGGTTGTTGCCGGTGATCGCCGCCATCGTGGAGCAGTTTCCGGTGTTTTTTCTCACGCAATTCACGCTCCGGGGCGTCCCGGTATTCTTCTACAAGGGAGACCTGCTGGCGACCTTCCTGTGCAGCGGATTTTTCCTGCTGGTGCTGTGGAGCCGCCGGCAACCGGCCCTGCTGCGGCTGACCGGACAGGCCTTGGCGGCGCTTTCACTGGGCTTTGGCCTCTACCTCCTCTCCCGCGCGGCCATGCTCGGTCTCATCGTCGGCCTCCTCGGCTGCGCATTGGCCGGCCGCTGGCTGGTCCTGCGAGTCGCGGGGCTAACGGTGGTGCTGGGTCTGATGCTGGCCGTGGCGGACGCCGCGTTTGTGCAGGCCGATTTCAAGCAAAGCCGGATCTACGCGGCCTACGAACACGTTGTCTCCATCGCGGATTTCTCGGGTTCGCGGAGCTACCAAGGCGACATGAGTCTGGATACCGGGGACAACAACCGGTTTCGCATGGTCTGGTGGCACAGCATCGCCCGGGAAACTTTGTCCGGCAGCCCGCTGTTTGGTCTGGGCTTTGGCTACGATCTGGCGGCCGGCTTTATCCGGGCCTACGACATGGAGATGGGCGACGATTTCACCGCGCGAAGCCCCCACAGTATCGTGCTCACCGTCTTTGGCCGGATGGGAATTTTGGGGGCCGGCTTTTGGCTCTGGTTCATGTTACTGCTGACCAAACGCTCCTGGCAGTTGGCCCAAGCCTGCCGGGCCAATGAGACGGCTGCCGACGATGCTCTCTCCTATCATGCCGCCACGTGGGTGATATTGATCAGCGCCTGCTTCGGCGTCGTGCTCGAAGGACCGATGGGCGCAGTGGTGTTTTGGTCTTTGCTGGGCTTGGCCCATGCCGCCCAAAACGAGAGCGAATCCCTAAGCGCACCCAGCCTTAAAGACGGGGAATTGTAGCCGTTTTTGCCGAAAATCGCCCTTTTCTGCCCAATATCGGGCGATTTTACCCAATTTCAGGCTTCTTTTAATGGTTTTCGTGCCTGAATAGGAATTGGAGGCCGTGATTACGGTTTGGTTACAGCCACATCAAACCCAACCGCCATGAATTCTCAATATTGGCAGTTTTTAGCAATTTTTAGGTCAAAATCCGCATTTTCAGGCATTTTGAGGCCAAAAATGCCCATTTTTATCAAAAATGAGTGATTGCAATGTTTCGGGTATTTTTGAACGCTGCACCCTCTTTCGCCACTAACAGGGCACCAGCAAACTCAACCAGGACACCACTTGGACCTAAAACAAATCAAACAAATCATCGAACTGATGAAGCGCTCGGAATTGACCGAATTCGCGGTCGAGGAAGAGGGCTTCAAGTTGAAGATCCGCCGCGGAGCCAATGGTCTGCCCATCGTTTCCAGCTCCCGGTCGTCCAATTCGCCTTTCCCCGGTATCAACGAGGCCCCCGTCGCCCCGCTGCAGGCCGCCCCCGCCTCACCGGCGCCTGCCACGGTCGCTCCGGCCCCGGCCAAGGATGAAGCCGGGATCGTGTATGTGAAGTCGCCGATGGTCGGCACCTTTTACCGGGCCCCGTCTCCGGAGAGCAAATCCTTCGTCGAACCCGACAGCAAGGTCACCGAAACCTCGGTCGTCTGCATCATCGAGGCCATGAAGATCATGAACGAGATCCAGGCCGAGGTGAAAGGCACCGTGGTCGAGGTCCTCGTCGAAAACGGCCAGCCGGTCGAATACGGCCAGCGCCTTTTCAAGGTCAAGCAGGGCTGAGCCCTCGCCGGCTCCACCCCACGGCCCGGCCCATCTGGTCCGGCCCGAGGAAGAACCGACACCCGCGCACCATGATTCAAAAAATCCTCATCGCCAATCGCGGTGAAATCGCCCTCCGCATCATTCGCGCCTGCCGCGAGTTGGGCATCAAGACCCTCGCCGTTTACTCCGAGGCCGATGTCCAGTCCCTGCACGTCCAGTTGGCCGACGAAGCCATCTGCATCGGCGGACCACGCGGCTCCGACAGCTACCTGCGCGCCGACCGGATCATGAGCGCCGCCGAGATCGCCGATGTGGACGCCATCCACCCCGGCTACGG
>DDSZ01000020.1 GCA_002344205.1 Opitutaceae bacterium UBA2377 | reverse complement strand
GCTCTGGAGGTACTGCACACATGCCCGCCGCACCGGATACAGCGCCTGCGGGACGACCGAGCAGATGGCGACACGACGCACCGCGCGCGGGTCGACACCATTCTCGCGCAGGACGGTGGCGAAGAAGACGCCAAACTCGTCGGCCGAGCCCAGCGGGTGCGTGGTCTTGCGGAACTGCACGCGCCAGGTGCCATCGTGCACGCCGCCGTGGATCTGCGAATTACCGATATCGAGACAGAGGAGCATGGCTGGAAAATACGAAGTGGCGCGCGAGTCAGCCGGGCGGCGGTGCCACGCCCGTCGCCGCCTCCACGGCGGCGACGATATCCGCAGGTTCGGCGAGCCTTCCCTCTCCTTCCTCGCCGCAGGCCGTGCGACCGGAGCCGCTCTCGATGAACCGGGCGCCCCACGAACGCAGCGTGCGCACGGATGCAACCGTCGCGGGATGCCGCCACATCGAGGGATTCATCGCCGGCGCGAGCAACAGCGGGCGCGTCCAGTCGTGGGCAAGCAGCAGCGCGCCCGCCAGGTCGTCGCCGAGCCCGGCGGCCATCCGGTTCAGGCGGTCGGCCGACGCGGGACACACCAGCGTGACATCCGCCCAGCGAGCGAGACCGATGTGGTCCAGGGCGTGACCCTCGGCGAAGAGATCGGTTGCCACCTGCTCGCGGGTGAGGCCCTCGAGTGTGGCGGTGCCGACAAAGCGCAGCGCGGACGCCGTCGCCACGGTGCGCACGCGATGGCCGCGTTGCACCAGCCGGGAAATCGCGTCGCACGCCTTGTAGCAGGCGATCGAGCCCGTGAGGATGAAGAGGATATTAGAGCCGGACATTGTCGATCAGACGCACTCCATCGATGCGCACGGCGCCGAGCCTCACCCCCTGGTAGTCCTCGACGTAGTCCACCTCGAAGCCGCGCACGCGCAGATAGGCCGAGGCGGCCGCGGCGTCGCGAGCCGTGCGGAGGGCGCGCGGAAACTCGGCCGCATGCTTGCGACCCAGGTCGGAGAGCCGCCGGTTGCGCGAACTCATGGCCAGGCCATCCGGTTCGCGCACGGTCGGGCACGCCACGACCTGCACCGGGACGAACAATGCCTCCACCATGCCGCGGACCAG
The DNA here is from genome assembly GCA_002344205.1 of Opitutaceae bacterium UBA2377. Lineage (GTDB taxonomy): Bacteria > Verrucomicrobiota > Verrucomicrobiia > Opitutales > Opitutaceae > UBA2377. The sequence goes on along the minus strand of DDSZ01000020.1, from coordinate 82,547 downwards.
TTGCAGTTGCTGCCAGTCCTTCTCGCCGAAGTAGGCACGCGCCGGCTGCACCGCGTTGAGAAGCTTCAGCACGATCGTAAGGACGCCGTCGAAGTGTCCGGGGCGATGCGCGCCCTCCCAGCGTCGGCTGAATTCCGTCTCCGTCACGCGATACCGGTAACCATCGACGTAAAATTCCTCGGGCGGGGGAGCCAGGACCGCGTCGACGCGATCGCCGGCCAGCGCCACGTCGGCCTCCAGCGTGCGGGGATAGTTCGCCAGGTCGACCGGGTCGCTGAACTGCGTGGGATTGACGAAAATCGAGAGCACCACGCGTTCATTCTCCGCGCGCGCCCGCTCGAGCAGCGAACGGTGTCCGCCGTGGAGCGCCCCCATCGTGGGCACGAAACCCACCGATTTCCCCGCCCACGCGGGCGAACTCCGCAGTTCCCGCCAGGCGGCCAGCGACGAGATGAGCGGCGTCATGCCAGCACCTCCGCGCTCGCAGGAAACTGCGCCGTGCGCACATCGCGCGCGAAGCGCTCGAACGCCTCGCCGACCAGCTCGTGGCCGTTGAGGTAGCGGCGGACGAAGCGCGGCTGAAAACTCGGGTCGAGGCCGAGCAGGTCCGAGCCCACGAGCACCTGCCCGTCGGTGCCCGCGCCGGCGCCGATGCCGATCGTCGGAATCGCGCGCGCCCGGGTGATCTCCGCGGCGAGGCTTGCCGGCATGCATTCGAGGACGAGCGCGAAGGCCCCCAGCGCCTCTAACCGCGCAGCCTCCTCCTGCAGGCGCGCCCCGCCGGCGGCGTCACGGCCCTGCAGGCGGTATCCGCCCAGTTGATGCACGGACTGCGGCGTCAGGCCCAGGTGTCCCATGACGGGAATGCCGCTTCCCACGAGATGGGAAATCACGTCCTCATGGCCCGCGACACCCTCGACCTTCACCGCGGTCGCGCCGGCCTGCATGAGCTGTCCGGCGGCGGCGACGGCGACGGCGGTGCCCCGCCGCACGGTGAGAAAGGGCATGTCCGCGACGATCACCCGGTCCGGCGCGCCACGGCGCACGGCGGCCACGTGGAGCGCCATCATCTCCGTGGTCGCGTGAAGGGTCGAAGGGTGGCCGTGCACGACCATCGCGACACTATCGCCGACCAGCAGGGCATCAGCGGGCGAAGCAGCCACGAGCCGCGCCATCAGCGCGTCGTAGACCGCGATCATCACGATTGGCTGCTGTTCGCGCTTGGCGCGGGTGAATTCGAGGATCGTCTTCACACCGCCTCCGCAGTTTCCCCACGTCGGAAAACCTGCGGACAGGCGGTCGTGGACTTGGGTGCTTTTCGCATGGCGATGAAGCCTCGGGTCCGAGGAAGGAGGTTTGGGTTGAAGGGTCCGGTCGCGACGAGGTTCGCGCTGGACGCCGGAACGCTCCGCGATTCGGACGACGGCGCAAATCGAAAATGCGGCATCAAGGGATGCCGCGGGTGGCGACGAGACCGGCGGCCCGCCCGGCCCGGCCCCGTGCCGGCCTGCGCCGCGTCGCGGTGCCGGAGTTTCCGCGGAGCTCAGACGTGGCGGTTTACCGTCTCGCCTGCTGTTCGCCCGCGGACGCTCAGGGTGAGATTTCGTACACCTCGAGCACCCCCACCCCGGCCACAGCGGGCTGATCGGTCTGCGGGTCGTGGCTGCGGCGTTCGAAAGGTCGCACGATGGCCGTGTAGTTCCCGGGAGGCAGATCGACCAGCAGGCAGGGCTCGCGTCGATTCGGCGGTGCATAGCCCGTGGCGGCGATGCGCATCTCGTCGTGAAACTCCACCCGCGGTCGGAAGTCGTTCTCCGCACTCGCCCCGCCGATCGAATCGGCGCTCCAGTCGTCGCTGGTCAGCAGCACCTCGCCTGCGGCGCTGCGAAGTTCAAGCACCGGATCGTCGAGAACGCCGGTGAGGAAGTAAGGCGCGCGCCCGAGCGTCGGCCCGAGCACGCGGAGCAGCACGCGCTTGGTCGCTCCGGGAGCGCCCTCCACGACGAAACCTCCCACCATCTCGCGGCCGGCGCCCGCCGCGAAACCGCGGGTGGCCAGGTTGACGATCCGGCCGGAGTTGCGACCGATTTCATAGACTTCGACCAGCGCCGCGCCCGTCGCTCCGCCGGCCCCTTCGACCACCGCGGTGTAGGCCCCGGGAGGCAGGGTGACGAGCACCGCGGCGTCGGCGCTGCCTGGAGGAAATGCAAACGCGCGGACCTGCGCCGCCGCCTGCCCGACGGCCGCGGCCGGCGCCGGAGCACCCGGCCCCCCAGGCAGGCTCCATTGGTCGTTTTCCGCGACGAGCGTGGCGGCACCGAAGACGCGCAGCACGGGATCGACGAGCGGGTCGGCCACGCCGAAGCCGGCCAGGGCGGGACCTGCGGCCCGGACCAGCACGGTCTTCGGCTCCGCGCCGTTGAGCACGAAGCCGCCGATCAACACCGCGTCGTCGGGTCCGACGAAGGCCCGCGTCGCGACGTTGATCAGGTTGCCCTGTCCCGCCGGAGCCCGCGTCTGCAGGCGGTAGGCCGCGGTCACGTGGGCGGTGCGTTCGATGGTACGGGCGGAGTTCGATTCTCCCGGCAATCCAGCGGCGATGCCCAGGGGCGCGGACGCAGGCGCCGGCGCCACGAGGTCCGGATTGGAGAAGAACGGCAGCTCGGTGCCTGGCGGATACGCCATGAGGTCGCGGTACTGGCGTCCGTCGGCCCCGACGAACCGGTAGCCGTGGCTGTAGGCGAAGGCGCCGGGCGCGCCCGCGTTCTCGCGATCGTGGGCGCAGCCGAACACATGGCCCAGCTCATGCGCGAGCACCCTCGTGCCCGCGATCGAGCCATAGTGCACGATCGAGAAGGCGAAGCGGTCGTTGCCCGGCGCAGCGACGTCCGCGAGCAGGAAACTGAGCCCGCTGCTCGCGAAGTCCGACCGGCCGACGGCGAGCGCGACGACGTCGGCCCCCACCGCGTCGCGCAGCGCGTGAATGTCATCCATGCGGCCGTCGTCGTCCAGATACAGCGCGGTGAGGGCATCATCCTGCACGCGATTGGCCGCGCTGCCCGACTCGTCATAACGGGCCTCCGCCGTGCCCACCAATCGGATACGGGTGGAGACCAGGCTCGCGGCGAAGGTGTCGTTGACTCGCGCCACTGCCACGTCGAACACGGGCTGCACCGCCGCCGCCCGTTCCCCGGCCGCCATGGCCGGCAGGACGGACGGCGTGTAGAGCAGCAACAAGTCGACCAGAGCCGCCTGCGGATCGTCCGCCGCCGCGCGGACGACCGGCGCGGACGTTGCCGAAGGTGCGCCCGCGCGCGCCGGCGCCGCGGAGCGCGGCGGCGGCCGCGTGCCTCCACAAGGGGCGACGCGCTCGCTCGCCACGCGATAAAGCCATCCTCCGCCCACGGCCGCGGGGTGGAGCACCACCCCGCCGCCGCCGGCGTCCTCAAGGGTGAGATGAAAAAAGCCGCGGTGCCATGCCGCGTACATCCGGATGGCCGGACGATCCTCCACGTGTCCGCGGCTGATGAAGCGGTCGGGACCCAGCATCTCGCTGCCCTCGATCACGACCCGAGCCACACCTCCCTCCGGCAGCGGCACCTCGAGGCGCCCGGCGCCGGGCGGACGCCAGAACGGAGAGTGCTTGTCCGCCCCGAGAGCCGGATCGACGCGAACCCACGCGAAGTGCGAGGCCGGAAGTCCCGGTGGAGTTCCAGCCTCCGCGCCGGGCGGCAGCGACGCGCGGGTGAGCCAGGGGGACGCAAGTCCCGCGCGGACCGTCGCCGGCGGTTTCGCACGGGCCGGGTCGACCCAGGATGAGGAGGGACCGACGCGCACGACGACGGGAGTGCATGCCCCGGAAGGCGGCCGGCGAACCTCGATCCAGATCCACACCACCAGCGCCACGCCCGCCATGACGCGTTTGAGCCAGCGAAAGCGGGAGGAAGAATAGGGCATGGCAGAGTGAGGAAAGCCGCGGCAGCATGCCGGCCGCGGCGGCCCGGGGCGACCCAGCGGGGTGACGCGGCGCCGATTTCAGAGTTTCTTGATCACGGCCCGCAACTGCGCGGCATGGTCGGTCGTATCCACTTTCTCGATCACGGCGAGCAGTGTCCCGTCGGCCGCGAGCACGTAGGCGGCCCGGGCGGGGCCGAGGTATTTCTTCCCGTACAGGGATTTTTCAATCACCGCCTCCAGCGCGCGGGAAAACCGGTCTTCCGGATCGCTGGCGAGGGTATGGCCGAGGCCGTGGCGGGCGGCGTAGCGGGCGTGGGAGCCGCAGGTGTCGCGGCTGAGGGCCACCACGTCATAACCCGCCCGGTCGAATTCTGCGAGGTGGGTGCCGAGGCTGGCGTTCTGCCGGTCGCAGCTTGGCGTGTTGTTCTTCATGTAAACCGACACGATCGTGCGCCGCCGCAGCAACTCGCCGAGTGTCACCTCTTTGACCGCGCCGTCGCGCAGGACCTTGAGCCGGATGCCAAGGTCGGGTTTTTGTCCGGGAGCGAGCATGCCGGGAGTGAGAGCAAGCGTCCCGAGGCGTCAAACGTGAGAAAATCCTCAAGACCCGTCCGCCAAACCGCAGAGGCTTTGACGGCACCCGGAAAAGCCTTCAAGTTGCGCCGGAATGAAATCGGTCAAGGTCCCGGCGCTTGAACTTTTCCTGCACGAGATGATTCCGCTCGCGAAGGCGATGGGCGTCGGCGTGGAGGTGAGCGACGACCGCGCGCTCACACTCAAGGCGCCGAAGGAGCAGAACAAGAATTCCCTCAACACCGCCTTCGGCGGCAGCCTCGTCTCCCTCGCCACCCTCGCCGGTTACGGCGTCGTGTGGGAGCTGATGAAAAATGAAAAGGGCGCGGAGAAATCCGAGTGGCGCATCGTGGTGAAGGAAAGCCGCGCCGCCTACCGCCGGCCCGTCATCGGCGACCTGCGCGCGATCTGCGAGCGGCCCGCCCAGGCGGCCATCGCCGAGTTCAAGGAAGCCCTCGACCGCTACGGCAAGGCCAAGCTCAAGCTCCGCGCCCGCGTGATCGAGGAAGGCCAGACCGCCGTGGACGTGACCGCGGCCTTTGTCGTCACCCGCTGATTCCGGCCCAGCCGGTGCGTCAGGGTGACTGTTTCGCTCCTGTAAGCGTGAAACTTCGCGCCTGGCCTGGAGCGGACTCATGGAATCCGATCGATATAGGTCAGCTCGCTGGCGCCGCTCCGGGAATGCGCCCGCAGCGGGCGGCCTGCCCGGACATCATTTGGTTTAACTGCAAAGCCGGCGGCATTCCGGGAATTGAGGCGTTGGCCACGCACGGTCTGCACAACAATTCGTCCAGGCAGTATCCGCGAAACTGCCTGCGGTCCGCTCCTCAGGCAGGTTTGGCCGCCCCCGGCCCCTTCGGCCGCTGCAGCAGCCGCCACGGGAAGAAATACACCGCATAGACCACGGCATAGACGAGGAAGTTGTCGGCCTTGGCAACATGGGCGCCGGCAAAGAAAAATATCAACAGGTGCATCCGCATCACGTTCTTGTAGGGCGCCATCAGGCCGCTGCCGTCGCCGAGGGTCTGCCGGGCCTTGCGCGCGGCGATCGCCTCGGCGGTCACCGCTCCGTCGTCTTTCACCGCCGGCGTTGACCTGAAGCCCGCGCGTTCCGCGATGAAGGCGGCCGGCAGGAAAACCCAGTAGCGCTGCACGATTTCAGTGTAGGTTTCCCAGCCGGGCCAACCCCCGGAGGAGGATCCGTCTCCCTGCACCGGGAAAAATGAGTTCAGGAAAACCGAGTGCCCGAAGTGAAACCCGCCGAAGTGCACGGTGAAAAAGGCCAGCATGAACAAAGCGCCGAAGAGCAACGCTCCGCCGACCACGGCCTTTCCTGCCGTGCGTCCCGGAGTCTTGTCGGCGGTGGCTCTGGTCGCAAACTCCCGGAGCCCGCGCGTGATGGTCCACACGATCGTGGCATAGCCGACCACAAGGCTCGACAGCCACAGGCTCCACACCAGATCGGTCGTCTCCCAGCGCAGGAACCACGCCAGCCCCAGCCCGATGGCAAAGGCCAGCGCATCCCACCAGGCTTCGTTCCAGCGGGAGGTTGTGGTGCTCATACAGGGACCGGGTTTAAACGCACGGCGTCGCGGCGGCGTGCTTCACTTCGCCCGCTGGATGAGCTCCACCTCGTAGCCTTCCGGCGCGTCGATGAAGGCGATCACGGAACCGCTGCCGGTCTGCGTCGGCCCGTCGCTCAGGGTGTAGCCCTTCACCTTGATGGCCGCCTCATAGGCCGCCAAGTCCTCCACCTCGAACGCGAGGTGTATCAAGTCCGGCTGCACCTGCACGGGCGGCGCGCCCGGCGGCATCTGGCAAATTTCGATTTCCTCGTCGCTGTTCGGCGTCGCGAGAAACGCGAGTTGTGCCCCGCGCGGCGAGGTATGCTGCCGCGTCAGCTTCAGTCCGAGGGCGTCCTGATAAAACTTCACGGTGCGCGCCAAATCGTTCACGCGCATGCGGGTGTGCAGAAGTTTTTTGACCATGCCACGGAGTCTGGCCATTGACATACCCAACGGCAAGCCATGACACCGCAGAGTCTGGACGGACGCAGAGGAACGCCATTGCCACCGCTGGTCTTGCCGTGTGATCCATAAAACCGATGCATGTGGACCAGGACAGTCAGTTGACCGGTGCGGTCATTGGCGCGACGATTGCGGTCCATCGCGAGTTGGGGCCGGGACTCGATGAAGCCGCTTACGAGGAATCTTTGAGCATCAAGCTCGGCGCGTTGGGGATCGAGCACGTCTGCCAAAAGCCCCAGCCTCTGTTATACAAAGGTGCGACCTTGGACTGCGGGTTTCGCTTGGATGTGCTGGTGAACGGTCGACTCCCCATCGAACTGAAAGCCGTGGAAACAATTCTGCCGATCCACGAAGCCCAACTCCTGACCTATCTGCGGTTGAGCAGCCTGTGCCTTGGACTGTTGATAAATTTTAATGTGCCCGTGCTGAAAGACGGCGTGCGCAGAAAGGTTCTGACGAGGCCAAGAGCTGCTCAACCGTCACAGACACTGTCCACCAGCGCTGAGCTCGATCCGCTCAGCACCAGCGTGTTGAACGCCGCCATGGAAGTCCATCGCACGCTTGGTCCGGGACTGCTGCGCAGCGCCTATGAAGAATGCCTCTGTCACGAGTTAGAGTTACAACAAGTCGAGTTTGTCCGCCGTCATGGCGTGCCGCTTTATTTTGAAGGCCGCCCGCTCAACCATCACGCCGAGGTCCCCTTGTTCGTGGATGATCGGGTTCCCGTTATTTGTCTCAGCGTCGATACCTTGACCCCACTCCATGAGAGCCGTCTTCTCGCCCTTCTGCGCCAAACTCACAGTGCGCATGGTTTTCTGTTAAATTTCAACGCCCTTACCCTTGCCAAAGGCATTCGGCGCCTGACTCTCAAATAACACCCTCTGCGTCCTTCCCGCCTCTGCGGTGCAATCATAACCCCATGTCCCTCGATCTCGCCGCCATCCGTGCCGCGCATGAGCGCATCCGGCCGCACATCGTGCGCACCCCGGTGCTGACCAACGGGGCGCTCGACGCCGCCACCGGCGGCACCTTGTTCTTCAAGTGCGAGAACCTCCAGCAGATCGGCGCCTTCAAGGCCCGCGGCGCGGCCAATGCCATTTTTGCCCTCACCGACGCCGAAGCCGCCCGGGGCGTCGCCACCCACTCTTCCGGCAACCATGCCGCGGCCGTCGCCCGCGCTGCGCGACTCCGCGGCATCCCCGCTTACATCGTGATGCCGGCGAATTCCGCCAAATCAAAGATCCGCAATGTTGAGCGCGAGGGCGGCCGCATCACGTTCTGCGAACCCAACGACCGCGCCCGGCAGGAAACCTGCGACCGCCTCATCGCCACCACCAGCGCCATGATGGTCCATCCCTTCAACGATTATCGCGTCATGGCCGGTCAGGGCACGGCCGCCCTCGAGCTGCTGGAGGATTATCCCGACCTCGACCTCATCCTGTGCCCGGTGGGTGGTGGCGGACTGCTCTGCGGCACTGCCGTGGCGGCCAAGACCCTGCGCCCCGGCATCCGGGTCGTCGCCACCGAGCCGGCCGGCGCCGACGATGCCGCCCGCTCCTTCCGCGCCGGCCGCATCACCCCGGCCGAAAAAGTGGACACCATCGCCGACGGCCTGCGGACGACCGTCGGCCCGCTCAATTTCCCCCTCATCCAACAGCACGTGGACGAAGTTGTCACCGTCTCCGAGGCCGGCATCATTTCCGCCATGCGGCTGCTTTGGGAGGAGCTGAAAACCCCCATCGAACCCTCCTGCGCCGTCCCCTACGCCGCCATCATGGAAGGCAGGGTCCGCGTTGCCGGCCTGCGCACCGGCATCATCCTCACCGGCGGCAACGTGGATTTGGATGCCCTGCCATGGGCGGCAAAATCCGCGCGTTAGAGCGGTTTAAGTGAAACTATAGCCTGAAAAGGTAGGGCCCGACCTCCGGGCGGGCAGCGGTCCGCTCGGAGAGCGGACCCTACCGGCGCTGCCGCGCCAATAGGCTGCGGCTACGGTATTATTTGAACCGCTCTAATGGGACTTACTGATCGCAGTGGTGCCGGGTAGGCAGCCCACTTGCGGGCGCTTTCCCGGAGCGCGCGCCAGCGCGCCGACCCACATCGGGTTGCATGAGTCCAGCTCAGGCCTTTCCGCGGATAATCCGGATCAGCGCAGATCGCCCGTCGGGAAATCCGCGCCTATCCGCGCCATCCGCGGGAAAGTCAACGGCTCTCAGGGCAACAGGTTTTCGCGGATGAACATCACCGTGGCGTAGAACTGGAAGTCGGCGTTGGCCTTCTTGCGGAAGCCGTGGCCCTCGTCCTTCGCCTCGAGATACCACACCGGCGAGCCGTTCTTGCGCACCGTCTCGACCATCTGAATGGCCTCGGTGCGGGGGACGCGCGGATCGTTGGCGCCCTGCACGATGAAAAGCGGCTTGGTGATCTCCGCCGCGCGGGTGGTCGGTGAGATTTTAAGGAGGTGCGCATGCATCTCGGGGTCGCGCTCGTCACCGTATTCCACGCGGCGCAGGTCGCGCCGGTAGTCCTCGGTGTTCTGCAGGAAGGTCACGAAATTGCTGATGCCCACCACGTCGAGCGCACAGCGGATGCGGTCGTTGTAATGGATCGCCACGGCCAGCGTCATGTAGCCGCCGTAGCTGCCGCCGGTCACCATCACGCGGTCGGCGTCGAGCTCCGGCTGCTGCGCGATCCAGTCGAGCAGCGCGCCGATGTCCTTCACCGAGTCCTCGCGCTTGAAGCCGTTGTCCAGCGCCACGAAGGTTTTGCCGAAGCCCGTCGAGCCGCGGACGTTCGGGTAGATGATCGCGACGCCGAGTTCGTTGAGATAGTAGTTGGTGCGACCCTGAAACCCGGGCCGCGACTGCGACTCGGGGCCGCCATGGATATTGATGATCACCGGACGTTTGCCCGTGAACTTCGCGTGCGGCCGGTAGTAGATGCCGGTGATTTCGAGCCCGTCGAAGCTGTTCCAGCGGACAAGCTCCGGCTCGCTCAACTGGTCGGCCACCAGTCCGCCCAGCTCGCTCTCGGTCCAGCGCGCAACCTGCCCGGTGGTCACGTCGAGCACATGGATGTCGGAAGGCGAGCGCGCCGAGTTCACGGTCACGGCCACATGCCGGTTGTCCTTGTGCCACGAGACGGCGCCGATCACGCCCACCGGCAGACCGTCGAGCCGCCGGTAGGTGAAGTTCTCCAGCTCCATCAGGTAGAGCCGGCCGAGCCCGGCCTCGGATACGTCGAACAACAGGTGCCGGCCGTCCTCGGAAAGGGTGAAGCCCTCCACATCGGCCGCGATAGCATTGGTCAGATAACGCGTCTGGCGCGTGGCGAGATCGATGTAAGCCAGGCGCTTGAACTCGGAGTCCTCATCCGTGCTCACGAACACGCCGCGACCGTCTTTGGCAAAAGCCGCACCGCCGTAGGCCACACCCTGGTTGCTCCGGGGCGTAAACTCCGTCAGCGCCCCCGTCGCCACGTCGAGCAGCCAGAGGTGGCTCTCGTTGACGGATATGTATTCGAAGACCAGCAGCGAGCGGTCGTCGGGTGACCAGTCGCCGGCTCCCCAGCCGCCGCCCTTCACCTCCAGCAACCGCCGGTCGGTGGCGGGATCGCGCGGGTCCATCACGTAGAGATCGCGGTCCGCGCCGTTGCGCCGCGTGGAACCGTAGGCGATGCGGTCGCCGGCCGTGCTCCAGCTCACGCCGCCGTTCTGGCTGCGCCCGCCGTCGGTCAGGAGCGTGTATTCGCCCGTGGCCAAATCGTGGCGGTAGATCTGGCGAAACTCCGAGCCGCCGGCGTCCCAACTGAAGAGGAAAAAGGCCGCGTCCACCGGATCGTAGCCCAACGAGCTGACCGGTTCCTCGAAGAATGTGAGCTGCCGGCGCATCCCCAGCGGCGCGGTCACCTGGTGGATTTGCGCGGTGTTGCCGAAGCGCGTGCCGACCAGCATCTCCAGCTTCTCGGGATGCCAACCGCCGAAACTCGCCGAACGGGCCTCGGTGTAGCGCTTGACGTCCTGCACCAGCGAAAGCGGCACCGCGGGAATGCCCTCGACCACGAGGTTCGCCCCCGGCCGGAGCACTTCCTGGGCGTTCAGACCCACCGCCGTGCCAACCATAATCAACAGCCAAAACTTGAGATTTCGCATCGGGCGAAAGGATTCATCCTGCCAGCCGGGCGCAAGTCGATAAACCGATTCTGGCGGTTGCACCGCAGAGCTCCCGAAGAACGCAGAAGGCTGAAGTGAGAATGAGTGCAGGAACCCAAACAGAATATGGTGTTCACTCTCTGCGTCCGTCCCGCCTCTGCGGTGCCCATAACTCGCCGCGCCCCATGGCCGCGCCATGCGAAGCCTTTGGCGAAGCATGGCGGCGTGCTCCGCAGCTCGCGGAGCGAAGGAGTATGCCCGGGAAAGGACTCGAACCTTCACGCCTTGCGGCACCGGCTTCTAAGACCGGCGTGTCTGCCATTCCACCACCCGGGCGGCTGAACTGCGGAGAGCAGAATGCGGATTTCAGAATGACGTGCGCAAGGCCTAAACCACTCCGCAATCCGCACTCGCCAATCCGCTATCTCACACCGCCTCGCCCAGCCGGTCGCCCATCTTGGCGTAGGTTTCGATACACTGTGCGCTTTGGGTCACGAGGTCCTGCTCGAAGCGGATGCGGCCGCGTTGGAAAAGCGTGATCACGCAGGAGCCGCCAAACTTGAAATACCCCTTCTCCTCGCCCTTCGTCACCGCCCGGCCGGGCACATGGCTCTGCTTGATGCTGCCGACATTCGTCGCGCCCACCTCGAGGATCGTCACGGTGCCGAAGGCCGGCGTTTCCAGCAGGGTGAGCACGCGTTTGTTCTGCGCGAGGTAGCGGATGTTGCGCCGCAGCGCGATCGGGCTGACCGAGTAGAGCCAGCCGTTGATCAGGCGCGGCTCGCCCGGCGTGCCGGCCGCGGGAAAATGAAACCGGTGGTAGTCCACCGGACACAGCCGCGAGATGAGCATCGCGCCCCCGGCAAATTTCTCCGCCAGTGCCGCGTCGCCCAGCAGCTCCGTGAGCGTGAACTTCGCGCCTTTTACATAAAACCCCTCGGCTGCGTCCACATCGGGAAACGCCAAGTGCCGGCCGTCCGCCGGGAGCACCGCCACCTGGTCGCCGGTCGCAATCGGCCGCGCCTCGGGCTTGAGCGCGCGGTAGAAGAACTCGTTGAAACTCCGGTAGAGCAGCGCCGACTTCGCGAACTCCGTGTGGTCGAGGTTGTAGTCGAGCACGAAGGGCAGGACCTTGGCCGCGCTGTAACGGCGCGACATCCGCCAGCCGAAATAGGCCGAGAAAAAACGCCGCTTCGCCAGCAGCCACACAAAGGCGCCGCCCACGGGATTCTCGTAGGCGAAGCGCAGCCAGCTTTCCCCGTAGATTTGCTCGGTCTCTCGCTGCCGGGTGTAACGGTTGTAAAACTGGATGGGTTCGGCGGGCATGAGCGCACAGGTTCACGCAAAGCCGCCAAGGCGCAAAGGAGAAAACGCCGGGCGGGCCCATCGGACCCGCCCGGCGTCGGCCACGGCATCAATGCAGCACCAGTTGTGCGGATATTACGGCCTGCTCGGTGTGAACGCCGTGCAGCCGATCGGTGGTCCGGCGGACTTCACCGGAGGCCACATCCAGCAGGATGTGGTTGGGAAACCGGCCGTGGGGATTGCACCCGGGGTTGAAGACCGCGGTCGCTCCCAGGGTATCGTGCCAGCGCTCCGGCTCGTGCACATGGCCGCTGAACACAAAAACCGGCCCGCGTTCGCGGACGGCCCCGGCCAGCAGCCGGTCGCCGCGGTCGAGCCCGGCCACGGTGCGCGCGGTTCCCGTGCCCGCTGGCGGCGTGTGCACGACCCAGCCGTCGGCCGCCGCACTGCGCGGGTGCTGCGTGCAGGCGATCGGCGCCAGGGCAAGGCTGCCGTGCTCCAGCACGGTGCCGTCCGGATAAACCGGCGGCGACAGGCGGCGCAACCAGTAGGCCGGTTGCCAACGGTAGCGCGCGGCATCCCACTCAAGATCGTGGTTGCCGCTGCTGACCACCACGGGCACCGGGCTGGCCTGCAGCCATTCGCCCACCCAGGCCATCTGGGCGGGCACATCGGGCAGGCGGTGATCGAGGAGATCGCCGCTGATGACCAGCGCATCGTGCGCCGGCGCGTCGTTGCGCAGCCAGTGAAACCAAGGCCGACGGAAATGAAGATCGGAAACGTGTAAGAGATGCATGACGGAAGGAAGTTACGGGTTGGATGTGTCGCGGCCGCGCGACGGGCACGGCCACACCGGCCTCTGCGCCGCCAGAAGCGGCGGCGAAGGCATCAACTCCCCGGAATCGCGGGGCACGGCGGAGCCGTGTCCTTCCGCCGACGCCAGACTTCAGCTTCGGCCGCGGGACACCGCTCCCCCTGCCCCGGACCGAATCCGGGGCTCATCATCATCGAAGATCAATGCGTGAATCATAGGCTGGGTTGGGTTGAGGTTATGAAGCGCCGCAGCGCTTTCCAAAATATCATGGTGGACTGTAGGGCGGGATCGCTGATCCCGCCGGGCCAACGCCGGTTTGACCGCTTCAGGCCGCCGCCGGCGGCGAGACCTTGCGGATCAGCAACTGGCGCGGGCCGCCCGGCGTGCACCAGGTGAACGTGTCGCCTTCCGTGAAGCCGATGAGCCCCATGCCGAGCGGCGCGAGGATCGACAGCCGGCCCGCAGCGCCATCGGCGTGCTCCGGATAGACGAGCGTGTAGGTGTCCACTTCGCCGCTCTCAAGGTCCTGGACCTCGACCTTCGAGCCCATGACCACGACGGTGTGCGGCAGCAGCTCGGGCGGCAGCACATCGGCACGCTCCAGTTCGGCGCGCAGCGGTTCCAGCGTGGCCCGCAGGCGCGGCTGGGACTTAATCACTATGTCCACCAGCATCCGCAGACGCAGATGATCGGAGGTGGAAATACGGAGCAGAGGCAGGGTCGTTGAGGTCATGGCATTCATGATGGTTTAAGAGTTAGGATTTGGGATTTAGGATTAGAATTTTGAGGTTAGAAGTTAGGATTTAAGCTTTAAGGGTCTTGGGATTTGTGAGCGGACAAAGTCCGCGAAACAGGCAGGGCAAATCCGGGAAGCATCCGGGGAGATCGAGGCCCGTGCGACGGGACCACGCAAAGCACGCGCGGTCGCCGGAAAATTCAGGGCGACCGCGTCAGGTGAGCACTTGTGTGCTCGGCAGCACTGGGTGCAGCGGTTTCACAAGGGATATCCTGCGCACCAAAACCGGAAGCACAAGCCCGAAGGGGTGAATCATAACACAGAAGCGCGAAGAAAGAAGGCGACTGTGCCTAAAATCTCACTGACCCCGCGACTGTGGAAGCTGGGCATCACGTCGCGCCTGCGCTCGGCGGAGCACTTGACGCCTGCCGCGGCCTACGCTTTGTTGCCGCCATGAAAGCCAACTGGATCGAGCGCGACGGTCAGGTGATCGATCTGCCGAATCTCACGGCGGTCGTTGAGAAAGACGGCGCTTGATTTGTATCGCGTTGCCCCGAATTGGGTGTGGCGAGTCAAGGCAAGACCCGCACGGAAGCACACCGGATGCTCGCCGAGGCGGTGGAACTGTGGCTTGGTGCGGCGAGTGCGGCCGAGATCAAGTGGCGTTTGCGGGCCGGGTCACGCGTCGTGCGACCGCTGACTCTCGCTCATGCCTAAGCCGCTGCCATCACGACCGCGCAGTTGAACTGCTTCGTTAGGTCAGCAGGCAGGAAGTTGGGATATTCACCCGTCCCAGCCATGCGATAGGTGAAATTAGGACAGAACTCGTTCCACTGCTCTTGCGACCATTCAGACTTAAAGGGGGAATATAAACTACGCTTCGCCATTTTATTTTTTAGCTTCGTTGAACGGGATGTTGACGATGACGGGACGCTGGCTCTTGACGCCCTTACCAAAAGCGACCGCCTGCAAGAACTGGAGATTGGGAATGGTCTCAGTGTGCGTCTTACCAAAAAAATTCTCGAAGAAGGCGAGGTTCGTCGCATCGAAGCAGGTGAACGCGATAATGGTGTTGCACTGCGTCAGCACCGTCTTGCTGACGTTCGCCGTGCGCTGCGCGATGACAAGTAGGCCAATGCCATACTTGCGGCCTTGGAGCGCAATCTGCGCAATCTTGGCCACGAGGCCCTTAGAGTCGAAATCGCCAACGCCTCCGGTCTCCGGCATGACAGTGTGTGCCTCTTCGACGACCAACAGCACACGTGGACATGTATCGGCGTTGTCGCGCGCAAAATGCAGCAGAGCCGTCAAATAAACCTCCGTGATGAAGATGCTAGCTTTGGTATTGGAAATCTCATCAAGCCTAATGATGCCAAGGCGCTTGTCGCCGTCCTTAGATGTCAGGAAATCCGCCAGCGATCTGGTGACACTTTCACGCAGTTTGTCCGCGAATCCCTTGAGCACTTTCTTTTCCGCACCGCCGCCGTAAGCCCCCGTCTCTGCTTCAAAGAGCTTGGCCCCTAAATCTACGGCCAGCTCTGGCGAGATGGAGAGGTCGTGCGGCTTCAAGTCGGCCAATTTCCCTTCGTAACGAGAGGTCAGGTCGATACAGATGACCTTAGTGCCCTTGTCGATGGCGTGACGCAGCAAATCGAAAGCTAACTCGGTTTTGCCAGCGCCTGTGACGCCGATGATGGCAGTGTGGTATTCCATCATGTCAGCAAAATCCCCGGCAATATTGATTTCAGTGCCCGGAATGGTGCCGTAAACGAATTCCTTTCCGGTCAGCTTGATGGCATCTGTGCCGAAGTCCTTCGGCACAGAAAAGACGGGGGTATTCATGGCCGGAAGCCACGGGTATTTCAGAAATCCTCGCGACTCGTCCAAGACACCGAGCTGAGACGCCTCAGCTAACTGGTAGCCGTGTTTGTTCGACTCCAAGCCTTCCTCTTTCGTATGCCCTTCGGCAATCTGATAGTAGATGCGTTTGTCCCCTGCTCGTGACCATACCAACATGCCCTCGTAACAGGGGCCTGGATCCCATGTGTGGAATTTCAGTTGCCCGATCGTCGAATCCACATCGACGAAACCGAGCAACTTAGAACCAGCATCACCGCCGAGGAGTTCGAGGCTGGTCTTGGTGGGCTCAACCCACTCATAGAGACAACCAGAATCCAGACCCTTCATGATCGGTTCCGTCATCGGAATGCAAAGCCCGGTTGCTAACGTCTGCTGCTCCTTCAACTGCTCATAAAGCGGCACCACATGACTCTGCTGACCATTGCTCTGTTGTAGAATGAAAACCTTTTCTAAATTCCATTTTACTTCCCCATGAAGGGTGACGTGGATGACATTGGGCGCATCAGTGCGGACCACTTGCCCGACAATGCTGTAACCGCACCGTTTCGCGCGAAAAGCAGATAGCATGTCGGGCACACGAAGCGGCCAGAGCGCGAGGAAGACGCCCCAAAAAACCACCAGCTTTGCTGTGGCGGGTGAAGTAACGCCATAAAAGGAAAAAACCGAATAAAGGAAAATGACCGAGTAGAGAACGCGCGCTTTGCCAAAAATAACTGCCGGGCGATGAGTGACGTTCGCTACCTTAGCGCGCCAGCCAAAGAGCGCCGGGCCTGAGCTTACGGCCACGCAAGTCATAGCCAGCACCGAGACAACGATGCAGTAGCTAAACAACAACCACCACAATGCAGGGGTGGGAAGACCGTAGATCGGGATCAGTGTGAGCATCCCCATCAGACCGTTAATCGCTGAGTCGGCGGGCTTGGTAAATTTAGCCTCCAGCAGAGCGCTCCCGATGACGATGAGGAGAAGAGCGTTTTGAAATATAACAGCGTCCTCGGTATCGTTGGGAATCCAGAGCCCAGTGATGTTTCGTGAAAGTAGGCAGATCGCCAATAAGCTGCCGAGCAAGATAAGGACCCGCGTCCATGGTTGGCTGGTTTTGGTCTCGTCGCTCATACGGGGCAAGTGTGCGTGCTTATAACGCTACAACTACAGGGACGAGCGAGATCAGGCCCGCTCGTCCCAATGGAAGGCGTATTTTAGGCAGCCTCCTCCGTGCTGAGTTGCCGCCAGACCAGCACAAACTCGCGGCATCCGCGTTCGATCAGAGCGATGTAGGCGGCAGTGTCGTCGGGGGCGACCGTGACCCGCCGCTGGATGCATTCCATCACCATGCAGATGGAGTGCTCGGGCGCGCGCTTGCCCGTCGCGGCCTTGAGGCACCACATGTATTGCATCGTGGCGACGATCTCGGCACCACGCCTGCCGAGTTGGTAGGTGTGATCTTTCGCGAGATAAAACCGAGCAGAACCCACCAGCGGCACCCCGTTGCGTTCACCGTGGACGATGAGGTCGGGCGTGACCGTGACGGTGATGTCGGGAAATTCCAGTGTGGCGTTCAGCTTGTGCGGCGGCGTGCGGAAGGTGACGTTCTGCGCTTGGATTTTCGGAGCGAGCTGGAGCAAGGCGAGAAACGCTTCGCGCGTGATGCGGTTGTCGATGTCGAGCCAATCACGGGTCGGACTGGTCGTCGTCCTGCTCGGGAGGCTCTTGATAGCGCGCTGAATAATGGAGGGGCTGGATGCGCCGCCTTCCAGAAACTCCCTAGCCGGAGTGCGAAAGGCGGAGTAGTAGGGCGCAAATCCTTTGTTCTGATGACGCGCTCGCATCACCTGCCGCACAATGCTCCGGCGGCGTTCGGGGGTCTTCGCGACGATGAAGTCGGCGATCTTGTTGGCTGAGACTTTAATGTTCATAGGCGATATAGTTCCGGCGTTGTCCACTGAGCGGTTTGCTTGAGCTGTTAGGTTGCGAGGAGGTTTGGACGACGCGCGGAGCGGGTTGGCCTACGGCAACAAGTGAAAAGTGGCGGCATTTGCCCCCACGGAAAGAACTCGGAAATTTGACTTGCCATGCATTCCGGCTATACTGCCTAATACTTGGTTAGTTTTTCCACTTGCTCGTATTAGCCGTGAGCATGCCAATAGATGGGCAAAACGCCTTATCCATTATAGGAAAACAACTTATAAAAATACCCGATGCCGATTAGCATCAAAGGACGGTCTGACCTGCGCCAAATTGGCTGAGTGAGTGGGACGCTGTCGCACTTTGCACGCTGACTAATGTCTCATATCAGCAAATCTGGATGCATGAGTGACTCAGCAGGAGCCGGTGCCAAGGACGCAACCAAACCGGACTCACGCAATAAACTCACTGCATACATGGGCGTTCCGACGACCGACTGGGTCAATTGCATTGCAGACCGGGCTTATGAATTCTAGTCAATGGCTATAAACAGCTTATAGACTGACGTAATTTAGTCTGTCGCTCCTATCGCGTAGAATCGGTGTCTGCGTCGCTCGCCATCTCGACTCGGCCCTTCACTTTATCCCCAGCCCATCGTCCTTCACGGAGAACGTGACAACAGTTTCCCCGCGACTCGCCTCCGGCGGGTGAACTTCGCCGCCGATGAGGGCGCGGGCGAGCTTGGTCTCGATGTGGCGTTGCAGGAAACGCTTCAGCGGACGCGCGCCGAAGACGGGGTCGTAGCCTTTCTCGGCGGCCCACTCCTTCGCCTGCTGGTCGAGCGTCACGGTCACGCGGCGGTCGGCCGGTCTAAATTTCCGGGGAACCCGCGGTTTGGGCTTTGAGCGCGCGGGCGATCTTCGCGGTGTTGTCGGCGGAAACGCCGGCTTCGGCAGCGCACGGCTCCCACTGGCCAAGGGCTGCCGCCACTTGGTCGATGACCGCATTCAACTTGGGCACGGTGGCCACGCCGCACGCGCGGCCGGTCACAATAAAATCCTCCCGCGTGATGCCCACACGTTTGCCGGCGACCGACATCTGCTGGGTGGCCGTCCATTTGCCGGGCTCGGGGTTGTGGGCGTAGCAAACGTCGTAAGCCGGCGCCAGTTCCCACCGGCCGTCTTCGGTGAGCAGGAAACCGAAATTCTTGGTGTGATCGTCGCGGTTGCAGCCGAGCACGTTGAAGACCATCCGCCGGAAGCCCTCCAACTTGGCTTCGGGCGCCAGGTTCAGTTTCTCGATCACGGCAAAATAGTCCTCGTAGGCGTGACCGTGGGCGCCGGGCGCGGCGTAGGCGAGGTGCGCCAGGCCGAAGAGCGAGGCGAAGTGACGCTTGCCCCCGCCGTCGGGACGATCAAAGCGGCGGGTCATGAAGTGGGCGCGGCTGCCTTCCTCGAACAGACGGCATTCGGCCATCGTGATCTCCGCCCGCCGGGCCATGAGGTGGTAGGCGTATTCGATGCGACCGTAGCCCTGCGGATCACGGACGCCGTCGAAGGCCGCGGTCACGCCATCGAATTTCATCAACCAGTGCTCAAAGCCCGCCGGGGCCTTGGCTTGGCCGGAGCGCACCTCTCCGGTTGTCGGATTGAGGGCGATGACCGCCTTGGCGCGGGCACCACCCGCCGAAGTGCCGACCCGCAGGATTTCATTCAACTCCTCCTCACTCCCCAAGCCAACGGTCAGGCCCTCCCGTCGCGCCAGCGCCGCCGAGGCGAGTTCGACCAGCCTGTCCACCTCAACGCGTTCCGACCTCGAGTTGCGCTCCCGGAGGGACGGCCGAAATTCCAATGCGCCCATGCCGCGGTTGCCGATGTAGCACAGCCGCTCCAAGGGGGAAAAATCCGCCGGCGACCGCCCCTGCTGGCGCAGCCAGTCGTTGATCAGTGCATTGCCATAGGTATCCGGCAGGCTGTCCGCGAGCAACCCGGGCAGCCCGCCGAAGGATTCGTGCAGGTTGGCAAACTGATACGGCCCGGACCGGAGAGGCATCATCAACGGCGCCAGCTCCGCCCCGCTGCGCACAAATTTCGGGGTATATTCAAACGCAGCCAGCCGGCGCGTCGCATCCCAATAGGCGACGCCAGCCTTCACTCCCTGATAATACACATCGGCGAAGGGATGGGCCATGGTTAGCGCACGCGTTGGCGTTGTTTGCCGGCCAGTTTCTGCATTTCGATCGGGCTGGGCACCGGCGCGGGCAACAGGTTGATCAAAGCCTCGCGGAACCCCAGCGCTTGCAGCACACGGTTCAGCGATTCGACCGTGACCGACCGACCGTTTTCCAAGCCGGATAGCACGTGTTTGCTCACGGCCGCCTTCGCCGCGAGTTCCTCTTGCTTCATGCCCTGAATCACCCGTTGGTGGCGCACACGGTCTCCCAGCTCCTCAAGTTCTTTCATAATTCCTGTTTTTACAGGTTTTATTTCACTAAACAACAGTTAATTCCTGTTTTTACAGGTTTTATAATATACTTATTGCATCTTCTATTCCTGCATAATGTTACGGCAATGACCGGGGACCGCAGGAACGCACCCGCCGGAAGGTCTATCGCTCGTCAGGGGAGCAGGCCGGCACAAGGACGTGCCGGCCCACCTCATAGATGGAAGGAGACTGCGCCGAACCGACCACCCGTTCACTTCATCACCAGCGCATCGTCCTTCACGGTGAACTTCACCTCGCTGCCCTCGGCGACTTCGCCGCCGATAAGCGCGCGGGCGAGCTTCGTCTCGATGTGGCGCTGCAGGAAACGCTTGAGCGGACGCGCGCCGAAGACGGGATCGTAGCCCTTCTCGGCGGCCCATTCCTTCGCCTTCTTGTCGAGCACCACGGTCACGCGACGGTCGGCCAGGCGCTTGTTCAGGTCGGCCAGCAACAGGTCCACGATGGTCGTGATTTCCTCCAGCGTGAGCGGCTTGAAGAGGATGGTCTCGTCGATGCGGTTGAGGAACTCCGGTCGGAAGGAACGCCGCAGCTCCGCCATCACGCTCTCCCGCACGCTCTCGGGGATCGTGCTGCCGGTCACGCCGTCCAGCAGGAAGCGCGAGCCGAGGTTGGAGGTCATGATGATGACGGTGTTCTTGAAATCCACGGTGCGGCCCTGCGAATCGGTGATGCGGCCGTCGTCGAGCACCTGCAGGAGGACGTTGAACACGTCCGGATGCGCCTTCTCGATCTCGTCGAACAGGATCACGGCGTAGGGCTTGCGGCGGACCGCCTCGGTGAGCTGGCCGCCCTCGTCATAGCCGACGTAGCCCGGGGGCGCGCCGATCATCCGCGCGACGCTGTGCTTCTCCATGTATTCGACATGGACAAATAACTCACCCGTTTGACCCCCATACATTATGAAACTATTTTCTCCTCACATGACCCAACCGAAGATCTACAGCTACACCCGGTTCTCGTCGGAGCACCAGAGGCGTGGCGATTCGGTTCGTCGTCAAATCGAAGCGGCCGAGCTATGGAGCCAAACTGAAGGGAACGGCCTAGAACTGGACACCTCCCTGCGGGACGAAGGCGTTTCCGGTTTCTACGGCCGCAACGCGGAAATCGGTGCGCTAGGCACTTTCCTCAAGGCGATTCGCGAGGGACAGGTTGCGCCCGGATCTGTGCTGCTTGTCGAAAACCTCGATCGTATTTCTCGAAACGATCCTCTAAAAGCGATGCGCGTGCTCGAAACCGTCGTCGAAGCCGGTGTCGACGTCGTCACGTTGCAAGATCGACGTAGATATACGCGCGAGACGATTTCCCAAGACGTGACACACCTGATTGTTGCGCTTCTCACTTTTGCGCGTGGCAACGAGGAATCGCGCACAAAATCAAGGCGTCTTTGCGCAGTCTGGACCAAGAAAAGACGCGAAGCACAGGCCGGAAAAATCATTTCAACATGGGTGCACCCATGGCTACGAGTCGTGGGCGTGAAACGAGATGGCATCAGAAGCGACTTTTCTGGAGCCAAATATGTGTTGAATGAAACTAGGGCGAAGATCGTGAAGCTGATCTTCCAGTTGGCTCTTGCCGGCTGGGGCTATGGACGCATCGCACAGGAATTGAAAGCGCGTCGGGTAGCTCCGTGGGGCCGAGCCAAGTGGTCGATCACGCGTGTTTCCAAGGTTATTAAAAATCGCGCTGTGATCGGCGAGTTTCAGCCTTGTCGCTATGAAGGGGGAGCCTACGGCAAGCGAGTGCCTGATGGGCCGCCGATTCGAGGCTATTTTCCGCGGATTGTTTCGGATGCAGAGTTCCGCGCTGCGCAGCCGGAACCGGGTAGCGAACCTCGCGGGCGGCCTCAAAAGCACATCCGACTTCTGACCGGCATTCTATTCGATCCGCTCGACCGGCCGATGCACGTCCATGCAAAGGCCAAGGGAGCGTTCCCAACCTACTACACTGCCTTCAACCATTTGGAGCATTCCGAACGTGCCTTCCGGTGGTCGGCAGAACACCTGGAGCGGTGCGTCATTGCCGCTTGCCACGAGATCGACTGGGCGCGCCTGTATGCAACCCAGACCGACGAGCCGGACCGCCTTGCCAAGCACATCGCCGCACTTGCGCTCGAGGAAAAGGAAATCCATCGAAAGATCTCTAACGCCGCCAAGCATCTCTTGGAGGGGGCGCTTGCCGAAGCGGTCAAGAGCCAGGCGCGCGAACTCGAGGCTCGGCTCGCAGCAATTCACGTCGAGCGGACCGATGCGCAGACGCAATTGTTGAAGCTTCGCCGGGCAAACGCCGCGGCACCAAAGCTCGCTACTAGAGAGGTGCCAGCAGACCCTGTCAGGCGCGAAAGGCTGCGCACCGAGCTTCGCACGATGCTTGCCAAGGTGCAGGTCTGGCCGGATGGCCGAACACCGGATTCATTCTGGCAGCGGCCGTTTGCATACGCAAAGCAGATAGCCCCGCCATCGGCGCGGTTGTCAATCGCTCTGGGTGAAGTAATGGGTGCAATCCGGTTGTTATTTCGCAACGGGAGGGCCATCACCGCCTATGTCACCTTCGTGCGATCCGGAAAGAATCGTGACGCGAAAGTGATCGCCTTTGCTAAGCCGCAAGGGATGACTCCGGAGATATGGGATCGGATCTGTTCGTTTGTCGGAATGTATCGGAACGAAAAGGAATCAGAACCTCATGCTCCCAGGAAACGTCGTGCGGCTTAGAAGAGGTAAACACCCGAACCCCTTCATTGGCGCGCAGCATCATGACGATTTCGTGACCGGGAGGGATCGCCGCGCGGATTTCATGGATTCGAGACGTGTCGCGAGATTCACCCAGCACATTCATGCGGCGATCCCTCGCTTCGTTCGCGCTTTCCCACAGTCATACGGATTTCGTGTATGCAGACCTGTGCGAGGCGTTCGAAGCGTAAGTCCATACGAAGTTTTGGAACCACACATCATGTCGCTTCAATCGTGATGCGACGGATCTGCGGCCCGGGGCGGGCGCCGACCTTCGCCGAGTAGTTGAGGCGCAGCTCGCACAACCGGCCAAGATCGAGCGCGGTTCGTATTGGCGTGAGATCACGGCCCTCGATCACCACCTCCTCCCGGTCGGTGCGAATGACAAACGTCTCATGGTCCCCGAGCAAATGCTCCCAGCGCTTGAACTGGGCGGTGGGATAGGTGACCACCCGGTCGACCAGGACAAAACGGACAGCCACCGCATCCCCTCCCTTTTCAGCCAGTTCTCCCCAAGAATGCACGGGTCTGGCGAGCAGTCGCCTTGAATGTGCATGCACGTCCATGATCAGGCAGCCGAAAGTCGGACCGATGGTGACATGCGTGCTGCCCAGCGGGCACGCCAACCGTGAGGCGTAGGGCTCTCCCCTTCGACCAGACCGATGAGCTCACTGACGAGCTTGCGGTCGGAGGGCCGCATCATGGATTCGCGCGCGGCCTCCCTGTCGGTGGTGTAGATCATCTGGCTTTCGCGGAAGCGGGAGTTCGAGACATAGGCCTGTTTTAGGTTGCCCGCAGCGATGCCGGCTTCGGCCATGAGCAGAATGCCGCGGTCCACTGTCTTCCCCTGTGCGGCATGGGAGGTTGCGGCATAGCCATGGCTGAATTGGCGAAACCATGGCGGAACCGTGCGTCCACCCTTCAAGGTGAGGGCACCATCCGGAGCGATGGACGCCACCTCGACCAGATCACCATTGCGCAGGTTGGCTGGCTTTGCGTTGGCCCGGATCAGAAGACGGTCGCCGGGCGCCACCGGGAGCTCCGCCGTGGAGCCAACGGTAAAGCCTCCGCACCGACTCGGTTCGATCCGCCGTTCAGCACCCGCTGCATCACGCAGCACCAGTTCCCTCCCTTCTACCCGGACAACCGTCGCTGAATCATATCGGCTGAAGCCACCAACATCCCGGTAAAACAGGAGCACATCACCGGCACGGTAGTTCTGGCTGCGACGGCGCTCTTCCACCGTCCATTTGAAGGGCTCCACGGTGGCAAAAACCCGGTCTTCGCCGGCAAGCACGCCGGCATCACGCAACCGTGCCCTGACCGCGGCCGTAAATGCACGGATTTCCTCCCAGACCGGCGAGATCGCCAGGCATGACTTCCCGGCGCGGACGGTACGCACATAGTCCGCGGCCGCGGTCGCAAACATGGCCGATTCCTGGCGGATTTCCTGCACCGCACCCAGCCGGTTGAACTCATTGAATGCCCCGAAGGCATCTCCCCGGGCCAGCCTTGCGACGGCCCTGCGGTAGACCGGATCGTGTTGCCGGCGGATTTCCGTCAGACGGATAACCGGCACCCGGGCAAACTCCTGCAGGCAGCGGAGCGCGTCACCGGCCTCGACGGAATGATGCTGCTTCGTGTCCCCCACCAGCAGAAGCCGGTTGCCGTTGTGGTCGGCCAGCCGGCAGAGATAGCGCATCTGAGTGACCGAGATTAGACCGGCCTCATCAACCAGCAGGACCCGGCCGCGCACGGCCCGTTGGAGGGCTTCGCCCGCAAGCAATTGCTGCAAGGTGTCGGCTTCCGCCGTGAGTTCCCGCCGCAGGACGTCGGCCGCCCCGGAGGAGGGCGCGCACCCAAAAACCCGTCCCCCACCCTGCTCGATTCCGGCCAGCACAGCCTTCAGCGAAGTGGTTTTGCCGGTCCCGGCATCGCCCTGCAGCACCATCACGCCGGAGCGGGAGCCAAGCACCGCCTGCACGGCCTCGGCCTGGTCATCGCCCAACCCTCGCAGGGCAGGCACGCTGCCCAGCGGACCAAAATGGCGCAGCCGGCCGGCCGCCCAACCGGTAAACTCACGCTCTGCTTCGAGACCCTCACGGGAGGCTATTTCATCGCCTAAGCGCAGCAACGCCCCGCTGTGCTCGCGTCGGCCCAGAGCCTGTTTCAGTGCAGCAAGCGGCACGGAGCCACGGCCGGCAACCAGCGCTTCGCGCAAGAGCAAGCGGTCATCGACGACCGATTTGCGCTCAAAAACATGTGCCTCCGCCGACCGCAGGGCCTCGCTTGGGGTGATCCGGGACTCCGGAGCCGGACGACCGGAAGCCTTGGCCATCACTTGCTGCAGGACCTCGATGTGTGGGCCGGCTTCCCGCAGCCACCCCGCCCGCAGTGCGGCGGCCGTAGCATGGGACTTGTGCGCCCGACTCTCCACGGCAATCGCCTGCAAAGCATCCTGGGACGAGGATCCGGACTCGGCGGCCCGTCGGAGGATTTCCTGCCGGCGCTTGCTGAAGAGCGCCCTGAGTTCCTCGGGAACGCCCTTCACCTGGAAGCCGATCCGCCGGCCCGCTTCCAATTCATAGCCGGCTGCGGTCATGCGTGCCGCCAGCTTGTTGTAGCAGACTTCCCGCAAGTAGCCCTGATGGCGGTAAAATCCGGAGGGCTGGACGCTTTTCCAGCGTTGCTCCGTCGCATCGAACGTGAGGTTCATGATGCAGAGGTGGGTGTGCAACTGGGGGTCGAGCGCCCGGTTGGCGTCATGGGTCACGATGGCCCCGACCAGCGAACCGGTGCAGCGGTCCGCGTTCTGGTCCGACCGGCGGATGCGGGTGGCCGTAAGCGCTTCGACTTCCTGGAGAGTCTCCGCGACGGCCTCCTGCCACCACCGGCCGATCCGTTCATCCCCACCGACCAGATACAGGACCGATACGTCCTTGGGCGGTGAAATCTGGCCGAAAAAACAAACCCGCCGGTGGGCACCTTTGTCCCGGACCATCAGCTTGGCGCCGGTCGCCGGATGCAGTCCCCGGCAAAGGCTCTCGAAATGCTCCCGTTGGCATCGGCCGGCCAGCCCGAGGCGTGCCGCGCCGGTTCCAACCCATGACATCTCCACCCGGCCATCCTGGGTCAGGTAATCACCGACGGCCATGTGCTCGCGGAAATACTCCACGGCACCGGCCACAACCACACAGGGCTTGTCGAATCGAACCATGGAACAACCCTATCTAATTCCCATACTTTTTCTAGTTCTAATACGAATTATTCGGACCAACCTGCCCGGGAACGAACCATTCCTGGCAAAACCAAGGGATCCTGTCCTTTCGCCATCACCCACCGCAGACGATACCTCTTCAAAGCGGCAAAAGCCGCCTGTATCACTCATAAATCCGGGGACACGCCACCCCTAGCGTCCGCTAGGAATTGGTGGTGACACCATCACTCCGCCACTACTCGACCACTACTTCGCCACTACTCTGTGGCCGGGAGGACATCGGCACTTTTGATTTTACTTATAAGCCATACGTTTTAATTTACCGGACCATGCCGGAAACCCACGAACTGCACGCCCGCCTGCTGGCCCAAGCCCGGGACTATGACCCAACCGCCCACCACCGCGGCCTGCTGGAGCCCTATCGCGATGTATTGCTGCTCTGGCGGGCCAAGTTCATGAGCTATGAGCAGATCGCGGCGTCATTGACCCAACATGGTCTGAAGGTCTCCCCGGCCGGGGTGGGCGTATTTTGCCGGCGGTCTTTCACCAAACTGGAAATCGAGCGGGCACGGCAGGACCTTGCCGCCGGGGAGCGCCGTCCTGCCGGTCCGACGACGGGCTCCGGTCGGCCCGTTACCGGCACCGGCCAGCAACGCGGACCCAAGGTCGCACGCGACCACTACTGATGACGGTGCCGGCCAAGCGACTCATCCTCTTTCCGCAGGACAAGGGCGGCATCGGCAAGAGCTTTGTCGCCACCCTGATTTACGACCACCTGCAGGACGCCGGCGTCCGGGTGAAGACCTTCGACCTGGACCACGCCAATTCCACGTTTTACCGGCTCGTGCCCGGCACGGAGTTCATCAACACCGAAGGGGACGCCGACAAGCTGGGGGTGCTCGACCGCCTCGTGCATGCCCTGTCCGAGGCCGAGGTCGTGCTGGTGGACAACCGCGCCTCCGGCGGAAGCAAGCTGCTGGCCTATCTCGACGAGACCCGGCTGCCCGAATTACAGGAGGAGTTCGGCTGCGTCATCGTGTTCGTGGTCATTGCCACCGACGACAAGGACGCCAACTCCCAGATCGCCGAACTGCTCGACTCCCACGGTTCCCGCGTGCGCTGGCTCGTGATCCGGAATCTGCGTGACAGCCAAGAACTCGCATTGTTTGGCCAAAGTCAGGCCCGGCGCCGGCTCGCGGAGATGGGCACCGTCGAGATCGACCTGCCCGGCCTCACTGCGGTGACCCGCAACCGCCTGCAATCCGCCAATCTCACCGTGGGCCGGGGACGCCATGCCGAGGAGCTGCATCTGCTGGACCGTTCGCGGTGCATCCGCTTCCACGCGCACATGGCCGGGGAGTTCGAACGGGCACGGTCCCTGTTGATCGCATGAGCCCGGGCAAAAAGGAAACCGTGCCGCCGGAATGGCTCGACCCGGAGTCGTTGCCCGACGATCTCCGCTGGATTCCGGCGCACTACAAGCTGCACCCGGGCGACCCCGTTTATCTCCTGCTGGCCTGGCATTGGCGGCGGCTGCAGCGCTCGGAGGACGTTTTGCGCGCTCTGGCGTTGGAGTTGCGCACTTCCCTGGACAACCGGATCGAAACCCTGACGGAGGCCGCCGAAACCGTGGCCGGGGTCGGTGACGCGCTGGCCGGCGTGCAGGCCGAGCTTGAGCAGAAGCCGGCACAGCTTGCCGGCCAGATCGACACCCTGCTGGCCAAGCCGCTCGGTCAGGCGGTAGCCCAATTGCAGACGCTCGAAAAGTCCCTCGCCACGATCGCTCCGGGCATTCGCGCCAGCCAACACCGCCAGCTGCTTGCCGCCCTGCTCATCGGTGTCACTCTCGGCGTGCTCCTCGCCTTGAGTGTGTTTCTCGCATGAAAGTGAGGGTGGTTGTGCTCATCGCCGCCTGCCTTGCAGGCGCGGCCTGGTTTCGCGGCCATCTGGCTACAGGAACCGGCTACGGGCTCGCCCTGCTCTGCGGTGCCCTGGCCCTCTGGCTGGCCTATGTCGCGCTGACCGGCACGGCTACTACAGATCGTGCCGTCGTGCTGAAATTGTGGGGGCTGGAGTGGACCCGGGACGAGGCCTGCTGCCATTTCTTCATCACGGGCGCCACCGGCACCGGCAAGACGGCGCGGGCCGTGGTGCCGATCATGCACGGGCTTCGCTCCACCCTGCCTGGCACGGGCATCCTCGCGGTGGATTCCAAGGGTGCCCTTTGGCCGCCGCTCGAAGCCATGGCCCGGTCCTTGGGCCAGACGGACACGCTGCGGCTGATCCGCGTGAGGCCCAC
The DNA here is from genome assembly GCA_002344205.1 of Opitutaceae bacterium UBA2377. GTDB lineage: Bacteria > Verrucomicrobiota > Verrucomicrobiia > Opitutales > Opitutaceae > UBA2377. The sequence continues at coordinate 54,473 of DDSZ01000020.1, read as the reverse complement.
CCATGTATCCCCCGAATCCTGGATCCCGCCGCTGCGTCTCAACCTGCTCGGCGATCCCGCCGTGCCGTGGAGCACCTACGCCAAGATAATCGTGGATACCGCGACCGCGGCAGGCCAGAAGGGCGGACAGGCCTTTTTCAAGGAGACCGCGCGCGACGTCATCACCCACGGCATGCGCGCCTTGGAGGCGGCGGACCTGCCCGTGACGCTGGCCAATGTCCACGATGCCATCTGCATCTCCTCCGAGACCGAACTCCTGCTGGCCCGGCTGGGCGAGTCCACCCATCCGGCCGCGGCGGCGGAGCAGCAGTATTTCAAGGACTTTGCGGCCCAGCCGCCGGAACAGAAAAGCGGGACGGTCTACACGGTCGCCAATTTCCTGCGGCCCTACACGCCGCCGGATATCCGGCAGGTGGTTTGCTCGATCGATCCCAACTTCACCTTGGCCGAGGTCGATGCCGGCCGGCTGATCTGCCTGTCCGTGCCGCAGACCTACCAGGTGGAACGGCGCTACCTGAACCTGCTCTTCAAGCAGCTGTTCTTTCTGCATGCGTTCCGGCGGTTCGACCTGCCGCCGGCAGAAATGCGCCGGCGCAATGTCATCGTGCTTGTCCTCGACGAGGGCCAGAAAACCACCCTCGTTTCCGAGGACGGGTTTTCGGATCATCTGGCCGTGGACGAACTGCGCGAGGCGGGCGTGTGCCTGATCTCCGCCACGCAGACCCCGCTCTCGCTTTACGCGTCGTTCGACACCCCGAACAAGGCCGATGTGTTCATGGCAAACCTGCGCACCCAGATCCATTTTCGCGCGGCCGATGAAAAGGGCGCGAAGATCCTCGCCGACAAGCTGGGCGCCCGGGAGGTCAGGAAATACTCCGGTGGCGTGAGCGGCGGCCGCACCTCGCAAAACTGGCAAATGGCGGATGAGCCGTGGTTCAAGCCGGCCACCCTGCTGGCACTGGACGAAGGCGTGGCCGTCCTGAAACATCCCCGGAGGATCGGACGGCCGTTGCGGCTGACGCTACCGTTCACCCGGTTCACTCGGGGTAACCAGCCGGCACCCGTGGAGCGGGTAAGCCAACGTGCCGCCAAGGCTTCAATCTGATCATCCACCAAGACGGGCCAGTGCCGCCCGCAGGTCGGGCAGCTTGGGTGGCTTGGGGAGAACCAAATCCACATGCAGGGGCGGACTTGCTCCCGTATCCATCCGTTGCCCCCAGCCTGTGAGCAGGATGACGGCACGCACTCCGCCGGCCTTGGCTGCGGCCGCCACGGTGCGACCATCAACCTGTGGCATGCCGAGGTCAGTGATCACTACATCAAACTTTTCGTCGCCCGGCATGGTTGCGAGTGCATCCAGCCCTTCCCGCCCGCCAGGACAGGCCCTCACGGTATGACCGTCGCTGGATAGCACCTCGCGCAGCGAGCGGAGGATAAGGGGATCATCATCGACCAACAATATGCGCAGGTCGCGTTCCGGTTCCGGCCGCACCGCGGGCACTGCGGCATCGGTGCGCTGGCCGGAGGCCGGCGGGAGGCCGATGCGAAAAGTGCTCCCCCTCCCGGGAGTGCTGTCGATATCAAGAGTTCCGTCGTGCCGTTGAACCATGCCGTAGACCATGGCCAAGCCCATGCCGGTTCCACCCTGGCCCTTGGTCGTGAAAAACGGTTCCAAGCAGTGTTGTCGGGTCTGCTCATCCATGCCGGTCCCGGTGTCACTGACCTCCAACACTACCCGGGCCGGCGGCACCTGCTGCGGGCCGGCCGGTTGCAGCCTGGTCCGCACGGTAATCCGTCCGCCTTGTGGCATCGCATCGGTGGCATTGAAAATCAGGTTGGTGACCGCGTCCCGGAATTCCGCCTCCACGCCCTCCAGCACGGGAACATCGGACGACAGATCCAGCTCCAGTTCGACCACCAAGCCGGCCTGCTGGGGCATATCGGACCAGCGGGCCCGGGTCAGCTTCACCACTTCCTTGATGATCGCGTTCAGATTCACCGGTGCGAGCCGTTCTTCGGGTTCGTTGCCCCGGTAGAAGCCGCGCAGGCGCGCCACGGTCTGGGCAACATTGGACATGGATTTCTGGATGTTTTGGAGCAGGTCCCTCGATTTCGGCCCGAGGCCGGTCTCGGTCTGGAGGACAATCTCCGCGCAGAGCGAGGCCGGCGTGATGGCGTTGTTGATGTCATGGACGATGCCGCTCGCCATCTGGCCGAGCGCATTGAGCCGCTCCTGTTGCAGGAGGCTCTGTCGGGTGTGACGCAGGTCGTCGTAGGCCTGCTGGAGCTGCCACCGCAGCCGGGCCTGATGGGTGGCCAGGGAGGCATGGTCTGCCGTCTGCGTGAGAAACTCGCACAGGCCGCTGCTGAAGCTGTCCGGTGCCCGTCGCACCGCCACGAGGAAGCCAAATACCTTATCTTCCGTAGCCAACGGTGCCAAGACCGCGGACCCCATGCCCGCCGTGCGCAGCCGGTTGATCAGCGGCGATCCGTCAGTCGTGGCAGCCAGATTCGATTCATGCATCAGCCGACCTGCCACCGCTCCATTCAGTGCGGGATCTGCCAGATCCAATCCTTGCAGTGTTTCGGCCAGTTCCGGCTCGTGCAGTCCGAAGTGCGCCGCCCACACCGCTTGCCCGTCAGCCTCGCGCAGCAGGATCGCGCAAAAATCCAGCGGCAGGCTCTCTTCCAGCCGGCGGACAACCACCTGGTGGATGCTTTCCGGATCCTGATGCTCGGCAATGGCCCGGGTGACCTGCTCCAGCAGGTTGAGTCGCTCCAACTGTGCGAGAATACGGGCATCGGCCGCCCGGCGTTTGAGATCCGCCCGATGCAGGCGCACGGCATAGACCCAGACCAGCCCGCCGAGGATGCCCACGAGGCTCACCGCGAAGAGCAAGGTGCCGGTGGCGAAATCATACCAGCCGTAGCGGTCACCGTGGATCAGAAACCAGCCGAGGACCAGAGGAACGAACGTGGCCGCTGGCAGTAGCCGGCGCGACACCCGGCTGCCGGCGGTGTCGCCGGTCATCACGGTGACCAGGGTGGACTCGGGCCGCATGGCGAGCAGGCCGCACGCCAGCACCATAAAAAGCCCCGCCGTATGGATCGCCATCTGGGTGTAGGGCAGCAGCGGTCGGCCGAGATAAAAGTAGTGGCACGCGCTGATCAGTCCGAGCAGTCCGGTAAGATGCACCAGCATCTGGAAAGTGCGTGCGAAACGTGTGCGCGGAAGCAACAGGGCGACGCCGGCGAGCACGAAGGCCAAGGCTGTAGCCGGAGCCATCCTTCCCAGATGGACGGTTTGCACTGCCCCCGGCTTTTCGGGGATTAGCCACTGATCGATGCCAAAATCCCGGCCGAGCATATATTGCAGGAAAGTCAGCAGGCCCAACAGCGCTGCTGCTGCTGCGCACACTTGACCGGTGAGCCGGCGCGATGGGGTCGCAACCTGCGCGGAGAATAGGACCAATGCGAGCCCACTGAGCAGAAATCCGATGGCCGTGTTGACCTTCATGGCCAGCCAGCCTGGAAGGAAGCTGGTCATCACTCCTATGCCGGTGAGCCAGCCTGTGAGCACCACGGTGCCGCCGCAAATAACAATGATGCCAGCAGCAAGGCTGACTTGGGTTGCGAGTCGGGTGTTCATAGGCAATAAAAAACCAATCCTCCGCCGGTGGTGGCGGCTGGCAGGCCTATGGACGAGAACAGTTTGCGCAGATCTCGCAGTGCAGCAAGCCCGAAGACTACAAACTACGCGGGGTTGCCCGGGCCGGAAACCGGCCTGAACGGAGCCGTTTCCGACCCGGGCGGTGATGATCCGGGGTCACCTTTGCGTCGCGCACACAACTACACGGCGCAAATTGCGGATTATTGGTCTAATTGCGGCTCGGGTCCGCCGGGATACGCCCTGCCCTCGCCCATGCCGCATGACTGCGAACCTTTGCTCTCTTGGGCCGTCGCCGATCATGCGGCCAGCCAATCGCATCAAGGTAATCTTCGGCGAGACCGCGGGCATCGCGGCCGCGCAGGTTGGCATGAATCAGACTGCCGGCATCCGGAGCCTTCGTCCCAAGGATGCGGCGCAATCTATGGACCGCGGAAGCAAATGGGCGGTATTCGGCGGGAGTCAGCGAAACGGTGATGATGACGGGAAGGAGGCTGGGCATGGTGCATGGGGTTGGGGTTCGTTAATCAGGCCTGAGCATTGTCTCACGGCCCGGGGTTGGGCAAAACGCGGTCGCATCGTCACGACCACGGCTTAGATTTCGTGCTATCCTAACCGTTCACGTCCATTTCAGCTAGGACCGGCAGGTTCACGATTCGGACGGATGCGCACTCGGTTGAAACCCAGCACCTCGAACGAGAATCAGACGGGCCGGTGCCAGAGGACGGCTAAAAGCATGCTCGGCAGCATGGTGGGCCAGCCGGACCATGCTGTGTGCAGGCTTCGCATCTGGGATAAACCGAGCCTGACCACTCCAGACTTGCCGGGCTCGCGCAGGAAAAAAATCGGATTGTCCAAGGTTCCGCCCGCAAGAAACGTACATGGTCGGACCTGCAGGCCGGCATCTGGCCAGGTCGTCTCCACCGTAGCAGGCACACGAACTAGCGGAAACTTGCATCCGTCGGATTCCTGCCACTGCCGGGCCAGATCTGTTTCAAAACGCGCGAAGTCCGAACCATACGACACGATCTCGGTGGCAATCCCATGCGCGTGGAGGGCTAAAAGGTATTCCGGCGCGAAATCATCTACTTTACGGGCAAGGTCGCCTTGGAAAGGGTGTTGGTCAGCCCCTGACTTGCCGTGCAGCTGCATCACCAACTCGAGCCCCCAGGCTGCATCTGAAGCGCCCGGGAGCCGCGCGTGTTCCTCAGCGTATGCGTCAGGAGATTTCATGCGGGGGTAGATTTCAATTACGCCACGTCCTCACGTTCCGGACAAGGCAATACCGTCTATAGTAGTTAGATGATGATGCCTATAGCAGGTAGTCTTTCGGGGTGCCCGCCGACCTCCGCAAACTGCCCCGCGCCTTTGGCCAGACCGTGCGCCAATTGCGGCTGCAAGCTGGGCTCAGCCAAATCGAGTTGGCCGAAAAGTCCGACCTGAATTTCAATTACGTCGGGAGCGTGGAGCGCGGCGAGAAACTGGCCTCGATCGATACGGTGGTCCGCTTGGCGCGCGGGCTCGGCGTTTCGGGATCCGAATTACTCCGGCAAGCCGGCTATTGAAATTCTATCATGGCGAAGGACTGCCGGAGGCCGGCAAAGAGGCCCGGGCAATCGCGGCCTCTTCCGCCTGCAGCCGTAGGAGTTGTCGCTTCATATGGCTCTGGTCATAGAAGCCCACTTCGCCAGCAATGGCGGCCTTCTTCAATTTCCCCTCCGCAATGAGCTCCAGCGCACGCACCGTTCGACGACGGCGGATGTAGTCCCGTGGCGTCATCCCTGTGCGGATTTTGAACTGCCGGGCAAAACTATGCACGCCGAGCCGGCTGATCCGGGCCAGCACTTCGCGTGGAATGGATTCACGGAGATTGGCGTCAATGTAGTCCAATACCTCACGCAACAATGGTTGTGGCAGCCCTGGTGCGGCGTCTTCGTCCATGCGGGCATAATAGCGCAGGATATTCGCGGCGAGCAGAGTGCCCATCGACTCCACCAAGGGTGCTGTCGCCGAAGCCTGATGGCGGCACAGGCTTCGGAATTCAGCCGCGAGACGGCAAACCAGTAGATCGAAGCGCGAGAGTGTCGAGAAATCTTCAATGGCTCCAGCGGTGAAGTTCCGACCACAGACTTCGTTCACGAAACCAGGGAATACATATAACACCACCATGCCAGCAGTGCCCTGCCAGTCAAAGGCGTGGAGCACGTTTGCGGGAACAAGCCAGACAAACTCACCGGCCACACCATACCGATGCTGCACGCCTTGGTCCACCCAAGATGCCACACCATCTACCGGATCGAGGGAAATAACTATTTGGACTTGGTCGTGCTGATGCTCTGTCGAGCGGTATGCCGGCTGCAGGTCGTAATATACACTGACACCGCGCCCGATGATGAGTGCCCGCTCAGTACGGGATTTTACTGGCGGTACAATAAATTCACCAACACCAACGGGTATTGATTCGTAAGGTGATGAAGTGGTTGCCATCATTTTGAAACCAACGCTAGCCTTTCAGAAGGCTTTCATGACCTTAATTTATATGATGGTGCGTTTCTGGGCTTGGATAATTGTAGCGGTGATTATGATGTTCGTGCAACAGTGGACAGCCATTGATTCCCGCAGGATAATAATGTCCCTTTGGAATTTAAAGACGAGCCTATTTTAAGCCGGTTTGTATCCTATTAGAGCAAAGACACTCAAAGCACATGTCCCCACTATAAAATTCTGCTCGTTTTCATTATCTGTTATGTTAAACCGTGCCTGTATTATCTTTACAGAGGATCTCCAAATCCTCCGTTCGCGGTCCCAACGGGAAATATGTGGGGTCTATCAGGACGGACCGGGGCCTGATCTTTCTAATTTCTATAGGTGCATTGCTCTCGTCTACCTTTACCAAACGAGCAGTATGCGTATCTCTCGTACAGTTGGTTGCCCATGAGAAAGCTGTGATCCGTATTGCATCGCCGGACAATATTAGAGCGGGTTGTTCCGGCGAACTCCACCATTCAATCCTGTTCGGGTCGCCAAACAACACCAACGCTCCCAGCCGGTGACAACGGGTCAGGTTCCGCACCTCCACCCATTGCAGCTCAGTTATCCCGGCGGCCCAAGCCAGACGTTGGTCGATCACAATCGCTCCTTCAAAAGCGAGCGCGTATTTTCTAACCACCGCAGTTAGCCTCAATGTCTGAATGACCGCCTGTAGTCTCGGCACCTGTATCATTGGCCAATCTCCATTACCTCGGCCCTGCGCCAACAGTAATCTCCCAGCATGTTACCGAACAACCCTGACACCAAGGGAGCATTGAGTTTTCGCCTACCTCCAGCCGGCGCAGTTGGCCCCAGAACGACGAAATCGATTCGCCTGCTTCACGGTTTGGGAAACTGCATGCGCTTGCTTCAAAATTAATCACTCTCATTCGAGCAGGTTACTCCTCAGTTTTTGTCAAGTAGCGGTCATACCACTCAAAGATCTCAGTCCACATATGGCGAATGTTGGCTGGACTAGACAGACTGTGGCCTTCACCCCAATATCGTAAGAGCCGCGCCGGTTTCTCAAGTTGGTTTAAAGCTGTAAACATATGTTCATACTGCCGCAGGTCGAAAACATCCATGTCTGAGTGAATTAGAAGGACCGGTGAAGTGAAGTCGGGTGCACGAAACCGAGGGCTATTACGGATGTATACGTCCGGATCATCATAGGGTTTTCGCCCGATGGGGAAGTCGGAGCCCGCTTTCGCCAAATAGCGGCTTTCCCAGCCCTGGAATCCCCCGGTTTCATCCTTGTAAAATTTCCTCAGGTAATTGCTGTCGGTGTACTGAATGTACATGTCAGCCCAGCCGTTCAGTGAAACGACAGCCCTGAAGCGTTGCGACTGACTCGCAACCCACAAAGAAGAGAATCCGCCCTGGCTGAACCCAAGAAGTCCAATTCGCTTCGGGTCCGCGTATCCTTGGGCGACGAGGGCATCGAGACCTTGGTGGACCATGTCAGTCATGCCGCCTATAGGACCATCCTTGGTATTTGTAACTTCCCGCAAGGTATTTGGCCGGAAAACGATGTAGCCCTTACCTGCCAGCAAATGTTCTGAGTAGGGACCGGGCATGCGGCCGAGGCCCTCCCAATGCTCTAGTGTGGTTGGGTTAATCGCTCCGCGGTTCGGATAAACTTCAACGATGACCGGGTACCGTTGCCCGGAACGGTAGTCGGCTGGCAAAAGCACGTTGGCCTCGAGCGTGCGCTCACCCACGTGAGACATGACCTTGTAACTAATCGTAATCCATTTCGTTTTGGCAACGTGGGCGAGGTGCTTGTTAAGTTGGTCGATGACCACTTGCCGGCCGTCCGCATACTTGAGAATCAACTCCATTCCGTTTACGTGATCATAGCGGTAGAGTGCGGCGCCACTCGCGGGTAAAACTGCGAGCACCGAGGCGTCCGCCACAGGACTCTCGATACGACGAACCGCTCCAGTCTTTAGGTCGAGCAGCATGAATGCAGGACGATCTGCGTCGTGTGATTCAAGAATCGCAACAGCCCCAAACGGGAGGTGGCGCGTAGACCACAGCACTGTTTGTGGGTGAAAAAGGGCGTCAGCCATTTCAGCAGTTAGGTTCGTCGGCTCGCGGTTCGGGCCGACGCGCCATGCCGCACCATCCGCCAGCACGGTGATGGTGTTGGAATCGCCATGGATTGGTATGGGGGAGATCGCCTTGAATTGCTCCGTAAGGTTTTCACTCCGGCCCTGCGCATCGAGCAGAAACCAGTCAGCCTTGCCGGGATAATCCGACATGCCCGGCCGACTGACACTGCGATAGGTGAAGCGTGGCTCCGTCCCCCCGTATGACCTAGCTAAAAGTGCAAGCCGATCGTCCACCCACATCACTCGCTCAGGTTTTTGATGAAGCCCCCTTTCACGCTCCGACGCCAAATCCAAGCCGCGATGAGGGAATGGCGTGACGGTTCCCGAAACCGCATCGAACGCGTAGTAGATTCCGGATTGTGCGCTGTCACCAACGTTCCAAGCAAAGAAGGCGAGCCGATTGCCATCCGAAGCCCACGCGAGAGTTTCTGGAAACACGTCTTTGTCCGGCGCGACAACTCGCACCGGACCGCCCGCCCGCAAATCGAACACTACGAGTTGGGAACGAGCTCGAACGAAAGCGTTGAGAGGATCGAGTGTGAACAACTTCGCTTGGCGTAATGCCGCGAGATAGGCGCCGTCTGGTGAAACCTTAAGGCAAACATACTTTCCTTCAGCAAGTAGCCGCTGGTGCCCTGTTCTGGCGTTGGCCAAGTAAAGCCGCCCAGCCAGCCAATCCGATTCGCCGCTGCCGAGAGCACTATTTGAAATATCAACGGATAGACCGCCCGACCATGAGCGTTTCCATGCTTCCTCAAGCTTCTTGCCCGTGAACGGACGGGCCGCAGCGGGCGGCTGTCCACCTTCCTCCAAGGCGGCGAACGCAAACTCCTCCGACGAAATCCACACTGAGTCCACTCCTGCGCGCCACGACCATGACACGTTGGGCGCGCCCTCGAAGATCTGCTTCCTTCTTTCTTCGGTGTCATAGGCTCCCATGAAAAACATCCCATTCTTTGCACCGAAAAAGGAGATGAAGCGCGCATTGGGCGAGAAGGCGTCTATCCCGTAACTCACACCTGATTCAGCGGCGAACAAAGGTCTAGCCTTGGGATCGTCGTCGGAAAGATTAATTGTCTGGAGCGTAAATCCAAAATTACCCCAAGTGCCCACGTGCCCGAGTCCAAAATAGCCGATTTGTTCGTAAGGTGGTGCCTGCTCCCAAACGATCCTATTCGACTGTCCCGCACTCGCGCCAACAGCCTCAAGCGCAAGGTAATCATCCACAGTGTAAGGACGCAGGGGCAGATCAGACGAGAAAGCTTCAGCAGTCAGAAGCGCCGCCGCGAAAGCGGCCCCGAGGACGAAATGGCTTATCCGTAAGTGCCTGCAAGACGATGAATGGGTGAGTAACTTCATTTTAAGATAGCGTGCATGATGGCAATTTCGGTTTAGAGGACCACTGGTAGTGGCTGATACAAAACTCAGCAGCGCGGCGGAAAAACCTCCGACAAACGGAGCGGGAGATGCGCACGAACAATGTTCCAAGAAAAAGCTTAATCTTAAATCATCTTTGCCCAGCTACCGCACCCATCGTCCATCAGGCAGCTACGTCTGTGCTACTTAGTCTTTCGGAATATGGATCAAGGACCAGGTGGTGCTCCTGATCCCTGATAACTGAATCAAAACCGTTTTGTCACCGTCGCGCTCACGACCCGCCCCAAGGCGGAATAATTGGTCGAATCGTAATTGACCACGAAGTTCGGCAATAACGGTGGCTGCAAATAAGGCGGCGTCTCATTTAGGAGGTTCATTAATGCCAGATTGAAGCCGATATCCCCCACCACCGGGAGTTTCGCCTGATAATCGACAACAAGATCCAGTGTCGTCATGGATGAACGTTTGACGTTGGGCGTGGTCGAGCGGTCGACAACACCGGCGATATGATTGATATTGGCATTCAAACTGAATCCGTTTCGCGACCAGCCAGCACCAACACGTCCCTTGAATTTCGCCGGCCAGAAATTAACTCCCGCTACTTGCTGCTCCGGCGCAAGGCTTGTCAGTTTGCGTACGCCCTTGGTGATCCAAGTGCCATTGCCACTGAGCAACAGGTTGCCGTCTAATAGCTCCGTAGTGTAACGCAAATTGAGATCGACGCCCTTGATGCGATGACTTGAGGCATTGGTGAGTCGACCATCGAGAATCGCTATGACCTGTGCCGGATCATAAGGCGCGCCGGCAGCATTAAAGCCTGGCAGGAAGGTTCCTACCGGAAGTCCCGTAGGCGCAAAAGCGGCGTTTTGCTGGGCAATGGTTGGAACCCGAGTAACGAATTCAGCGTAAACTGGATTACTTAAGGCCGCGAAGGTGTTGTCGATCGGCAACGACACGCGATCAGTATAGTCGATGTCGAAATAGCCGAACTCAATGCGAAGACCGGGTAGAATTTTCGGCCGCGTGACAAAGCCCGCGGTGGTGATTTCGGCCTTTTCTGGAGTGAGGCTCGGGACTGAGCCAAAAAGCGCTAGTACCTGCGAACCTGCCGGACCACCGAAAAACGATCCGGGATACAGCGCAAGGGAGGTAGCAGCAAACTGCTCGCCCAGTGTAGGAACTTTGAAGCTCTTCCCCCAACTCGCCTTGATATCGAAGCCGGGAGTCAGCCCCCAGATCGCGCCTATTTTCGGCGTCGTCGAAGTGCCGAAACTATCGTAATTTTCATGACGCAGCGCTGCATTCAGCGAGAGTATCGTCACCAGTGGAATATGCTGATCACCCGAGATCAGAGGCAAATTGACCTCACCAAAAATATGGTGGCTGCGGTCATCGCCCGCCAATACGCCCGAAACCGCACCCGAAATGAGATTTACAGTTTTGAAATTTAGGCTGTTTTCTCGATAGCCTCCGCCAATCGATGCGCGCATATCACCCGCTGGTAGTGCAAATACGGGGCCCTCAAGTTCAATGCCCGCGGCATGCATATCGCCAAAGTATTCGTTGAAGAGTTTACCTGTCTGCAAACCCGAGGCGACGCTAACACTTGTTGTTACCCTTTCACCTCGGTTGCGGCCGAAGGCACCGTGTAGGCGCGCCGACCATTCGCCTTGCAGAGCGATATTGATCGACGGCGATATACCCCATATTGATGAGTCCAGATCGACAACGCGTAACGAGGATACGTCAGTCTGTTCCAAATTTTCCTGCGCTCGCTTGGTATAGAACGCGTCGAGATTGAGCCGCCCCAATGCACCGATTTTCTGATGACCGCTGAGCAATCCTCCTTTCTGTGTTTGGCGCGGATAGATCGTGACATTTTGGTTGGTCAGCTGGCTGAGATAATCGCGCTGTTTGGCTCTGATGGAACCACTGACAGAATAGTCACCCGTAATGAGAAACCCGCCCGAACCCCAATTGGTGCCCGCGACACCAGTGTATTGTTCCTGTTCATAACCACCATCTGTCGCCACGCCGAAGCGGGCCGAAAATTCCGCTCCCTCGTAATCGCGCTTCAAGACGATATTGGCGACGCCACCGACTGCGTCGGAGCCATAGATTGCCGAAGCGCCGTCGAGGAGGATCTCCACACGCTCGATCGCAGCTACTGGAATAACTGAAACGTCAGTGGCTTGCCGTGAGCCATCATAGGGGAGGCGGCTTCCATTGAGCAAAGTGAGTGTCGCATCCGGTCCAAGCCCACGCAGGTTGAAACTGGAGCCGCCAGTGAGATTCGCGTTGGCATTGCTGGCCCCTGTGGTCGCTCCCACCGCAACTCCTGGATTCTGCCCGCCCGAAAAGTTCTGCGGCATCGCGCGAGCAACTTCGCCGAGATTGATGTGGCCGGACAGGCGCATTTCCTCCTGATGGATTGTCACTATGGTAGACGCAGGTTGTCCGCCGCGAATTCGTGTGCCTGTGACGGAGAACACATCGAGCTGTAGCACCTCAGCCCGCCTCTCATCATCTCCTATCTGCAATCTACTAACTGATGGGCGATCGCTCTGTTCTCTTTTGGCGATCGCCCGTTGGCCGTTTTTTCTTTCTGCCTCCGTTTGCTTTCGGATTGCGAACGCGCCGGTCTTGTCTTGCGCGCCGACTAAGCCGGTATCCGCGAGTAACTGGTCCACGGCCTCTTGGGCAGTCATTTCACCCTTGACCGCATTGGTCTGGATACCTTCGACCGCCTCCACGGCAAAGACGATCTCACGCTTCGCTTGGGCGGCAAACTGGCGCAGCATGGCCTTGGCTTCGCCGGCCGGCACATCGAAGTTATAACGAGGTTCGACAACCTGTGCCGAGGCCATTGTGGGGTTTACCAATCCTGATAGACAGACAAGGCAGCAAGCGGTGAAAACCGCGAGGAAAATGCGGGCAAAGGCCGCACGGCTGGTGGGGGATGCTGAGGTGATCATCGGGTAGGGGTCGTTCCCGAATAGAAACCCAAACCAACATTAACCCTGAGTCCGATTTCTCAAAATCTTCACCGAGTGCTCAGTGAATGCGGCGCAGGACGATTTCAGAGTCCGAAACCGGCTCGGCGCGGATTTTGAAATTCTCCGCGAGGAGCCGGACGAAGCCCTCCATGTTGTCGGACCGGAACGACGCGTTCAGCCGAAGACTGGCGAGGGCAGGATCGCGGACAGTCAGCCGCACCGCGTTTCGTTGGTTGAACTCCGCCACGATCTGCGCGAGCGGGGCGTCATCGAAGTCGAGCAGCCGGGGCTGCCAGGCGAGCCGGGCGTCGAGCTCCGACTGGCTCAGGCTCGCCACCACGGGAGCGGAAGGAACGGATGACAGCGTCACCAATGTGCTTTGGCCAGCATCGAGAAAAAGCTCGGTGGACGGCAGACGGTGGGCGGTGGATAAATTTGAGGTGTCCGGCACGCCGGCACGCGACGGCCCAACAACTGTCCCTTGTTCCCTGTCCATCAACTTGACCGCATGGTTCACCGCCACCCGACCTTGGCTGACCACAACTTCGACTGAAGCGGTATCGTAACGCACGTTGAACGCGGTGCCGACGGCACGGACCTCCACCCCGCCGGCAGAAACGATGAACGGAACCTCCGGATTCTTGGCGACCGTGAAGTTGGCCTCGCCCCGCACGAGGGAAACCCGCCGCTCCGTGTCAGAGTAGGCGACGGCGATCTCGGCTCCACGGTTCAGTTCGACGGACGAACCGTCGGGCAGCGTCTGCTGGGTCAGCGGAGCAGGCAGCACCAGACGAATCTCTCTCAGGGTCGGCTCGCGCGCCGGCCAAAGAATGAAGCCGAGCGTAACCGCAGCCGCGGCGGCGAGCGCGGGACCGATGAATCGGAGAATCACCGGTTGGGACCGGCGGGGCGCAAACCGGTCGGGGTCGGGCTTGGTTCCGGCCACGCCGGGCACGAGCGCCGCATAACGGTCCCAGACCGCCTGCTGTTCGGCCAGCACCTCGGCGTGCAGGGGATCGGCCTCGATCCACGCCGCGAATTCCGCCTCCTCGGCTTCAGACAGGCCGGAAGCGAGCCGCGTCACCCAACGGGCGGCAGTGGCCTTGATCGTTTCGAGGGATGGAGCGGTGCTAGGCATGACTGGGAAGCACGGCGCTGCGGGGAGCAGGCTGCGGGGTGTCCGGCTGGGTGCGGGGGGCGCGGGCGTCGGCGTTCAGCACGAAATCGGCACAGCGGCGGAGGGCGAGTGACATGTGCGACTCGGTGGTTTTCTCGGAGATGCCGAGTTGGGCGGAGATCTCTTTCAGGGAAAGCCCGTAGATCCGCCGGAGGGTAAAAACCTGACGGGCGCGTTCGGGAAGATGCTGAAGGGCTTCGATCAAGAGTTCTTGTTCCTGGGTCCGGGCGACAGTTTCAGGTATGCCCGGCTTGTCATCTATGACAGTCGAGGGATCAATCTCCCTGAGTGCGTCGCGGTGCTCATGGCGATCGTGCCGGATCTGGTTCAGCGCCAGGTTACGGGCGATGGTGAAGAGGTAGGTCTTCGGGTGAACGACCGGGGTCGTTGAGTTTGCGCGAATGATACGCAGAAAGCTCTCCTGCACGAGGTCGTCCGGTTCCAAACGGGGGAAGCGAGCCTGCAGCCAACGCCGCAACGCAGACTCGTGTATCAGGACTTCATCAGCAAACCAAGGGTCCGGCGGAGCCGTCGGCGGCAGGGACGCCGTCTCCATGGGTGCGGGGTTCGGAAACGTGGAGGATGGAGGACTCACGATAAACTGACCAAGAGGTGACGGTTTCATTACTAAAAATGTCGTTGGAAAGCACAAGGTCTAAGACCTGCCTTACGGGTAACTATTTCCAAAATATTAACTCAGGGTTAAGTGTGGGTCAGGTGTCGCGCGTCATACCCGAAACCACCAGACAACCCACACTTTGATCAATGACCAAGCACCCCGCGACTGTGCCATGAGAAAACAATTGCCGCATCACGGCGTTCTGCAGTTGGCGTTCGACGGTCTTGCGCAATGGCCGCGCGCCGAGCTGCGGATGAAAGCCCTCGCGGACCAGAAACTCCAGCGCCTCACGCGAGAGATCCAGGTCGTAACCGAGTCCGCGGAGGCGCTCGGTCTCGCGCCGGACTTCCAAGGCGCAGATCTCGCGCTGCACGTCCGGACCGAGCCGGGCAAAAACGAGTTGCTCATCCAGCCGGGCCACGAACTCGGGCCGCAGGGTCTGGCCCACCCGGCGCAGCGTGGCCTGCTCCACGCTGGCGAAACGGGAGTGGTCCATCCGCATCGTTTCCGCTGCGCCCACGTTTGAGGTGAAGCCGAGCACATGGCCGCCAAAGGTGAAGGTGCGGCCCGTGGCCACGGTGACGCAGCCGCGCCAGAGGACCTGCAGGAACAGATCGAGCACCAGCGAATGAGCCTTCTCGATTTCATCGAAGAGGAGTCCCCCGGTGGGATGGCGTTCCAGCACCCGCCCGAGTAATCCCGGATCACTGCGATTCTCGCCCAGCAGCTTGTTCACCGCGGAGGCATCCTGGTATTCCGACAGGTCGAAGGTGGCCAGGCGGTCCGGACCGAAGACCTGCGCGGTGGCCAAAGCGAAGGCCTCGGACTTGCCGGTGCCGGTCGGCCCCACGAGCAGCAGGGACGCCAGCGGCCGTTGCGGGTCGGTGAGGCGCAGTGCGCCCCGGCAAAACGCGGCGGCCAGGCGCGGCAGGAGATGATCCTGCCCGCGGATGCGGGCACGCAGGTGGGCTTCGAGTCCGCGCAGATGCGCGATGCGGTCAGTTCCGTCCACGCGCCCGGGCCTTCTGTTCCAGCCGGAGCTTCGAGAGCCCGCGGGGTTTGTTGGGAAATTTTTCCATGAAATCCCGCAGGAGCGGGACGAGCTCCCTGCCCGGCGGGCTGGCCCGGAGAATCGCCCGGACGATGAAAGCCCGGTTGGCGATGACGATGTGCTTTCGCGCCAGCTCGTCGGCGACCGTGTCGAGTTTCTTCACGTGGGCGGCAGGCAGATCGACCGTGGGCCGGCCGGCCACGTAGTCCTCCTCGCGCGGGCCGGATTTTTTGGCGTAGGCCGCGGCCAACAACACCGCGTGGGCAAACATCTCCGCGGGCGGGGTGCCGTAAACGAGGGCCCGCAGGAGCGTGGCCTCGCGCACCTTCAGGCCCGCGCGCTGCAGTCCGGTAACGCGGTCGGCCAGGACCGACATGTCCTGCGGATAGAAGGAGAAACTCACCTTGATCAGGGCCGGTTCACTCATGGGGAGACTAAAAGCCATACGTTACAGGTTGACAAGCGCTCTTTTTTCGTATGGCTTTTAGGAACATGTGCGACCTGCTTTTCCTTCCCCTGCCCGGCTGGCTGGCCCAGCTCCAGTCGCTGCGCGACGGCTTCGGCGCCGCCTTGGTGCTCGTGTTCATGGTCGGATTTTTCTGGGGCATCCTGAAGATCTGGGGCGGCGCCAACGCCATTTCCAAGGGGGACTCCGAGGGCAAGGGCGGCATCCTCGCCGGCATCATCATCGCCGCCGCGGCGGCCATCATGGCCGCGTTGTTCATGATCTTCGGGCTCCAGGACGCGATCCTGACCCCGCGCTTCTGACCATGGGTGACCTGCGCTGCACTCCCACCAACGCCGGGGATGACTCGGCCGGACGGGCCTTCGGGCTGGACGGCGACCTCTACCTGCCGGTGGTGCTGGCGATCGTCGGCGCGATTGGCCTGTTCGCCGGGCTGGTCTGGGCCGGAGCCGGCGTGGTTGTTGCGGGGATCGCCGGGGCGCTGCCCGTGGCGTTCACGGCGCTCTGGATCGGGTTGTTCCGGCAGGGCAAGCCGCCGGGTTATGACCGCGACCGCTGGGAAGCCGCCCGGGGCGGGGGCGATTTCACGGCGGCGGTGCGGCCGGTGAGCCTGGCCAAAAGCCATACCGAGGCCCCGGAAGGCCGTTTCCTGCACGGGATGCTGGTCTTCGGTTCACCCGAGGCCGGCGGGGTGGCCGCCAAGGGTTTCCGGCTGGAACCGTCCGACCGGCGCGGCGCCTCGCATGAGCGGCTGAATGCCTTTCAGGACCAGGTCCGGGCCATGCTGGCCCAAGTTTCGCCGGGACGGCGGCTGCAGCTGCAGTGGTGGGCGGATGCAGACTACCGTAGGGAGCTTCTCGCCTACCACGCTCAGACCGGAGAGATCGGGATGGAGGCAGTCCGGGCGGCCCGCAACGAGCGCTTTACCCGCTACTGGCGCCGGATGATCGGCGGCGGGCTGCGCCGCGAGCACCTGGTGGTCTTCCTTTCGATTGAGATCGTGCCGACTGCCGGACTGATGCGCAGCCGGGAGGGCTTCGCGGAACATTACGGGGCCGTCCTGCAGGAACTCGCCGGGCAGTTCGAGGAGTTCGCCGGGGCGCTGCGAGGGATTTTTGGCCCGGAGACGCCGGTGCAGCCGCTGGGCGACGTGGAGCACTTCGCGCTCATCCGCCGGTTCCTCAATCCGGGACTCGCGCGCCGAAGCGAGGATGAGCCCGCGGCGGTTTTCGATCCGGCACGAACCATCCAGGAAAACTGCTGGCATTGCGACGGCATCGGCCAGCGCGGCGGCGGGTTTGTTCTCGACGGCTGCCACCATGCGGTGCTGGCGCTCTCCCGCTGGCCGCAGCAGACGCGGCCGGGGATCGTCACCCACCTGACCGGCCTGCCGTTCCTCGACTACTGCCTCACCGTCAACCTGACGCCGGCGGCGGGCCGCCGCGAGATCCGCCGGGAGGAGCAGGCCGCCGAACGCCTCCGCGGCGAATACGCCGAACGGCCGCGCGCGTCGCTGCTGGTCGCGCTGCGCAAGAAGGAACGCAAGGTCGAGGCGCTCGCCGGCGGCTTCGTGCGGCCCTTCCACGCGACCTACCTCATCCGGGTCTGGGCGCCGACCGCCGAGGCCCTGCGGGAAAAGATCGCCGCGGTGCAGGCGGCGGTGAACGCGATGGACGGCGCCCAGTGCTTCGAATGCGCGCTGCCCACCACGGCCCGGAAACTGTTCTTCGCCTCCTGGCCGGGCTGGACCCATTCGTCGTATAATCACCGGGAGCTATATGCGGAGGACAGCTACCTCGCGGATGTCCTGCCTTTCTCCGCGACCTTCACCGGTGCGCTGGCAGGCGCGGAAGCGCTTTACGACGGCAACCAGGGCAACCTAGTCGGTGTCAGCACGGCGGCCGGCGGCTCGCCACAGCACGCGGTCGTCTTCGGGATGACCGGTGCGGGGAAATCCGCGTTCATCGAGGACCTCCTGCTCCAGACCGCGGGTCAGTTTGCCCACACGCTCATCGTGGAGGAAGGCGCTTCCTACCGGCACGTCGCGGAAAAGCTCGGCGAAAAGGCCATCGTGATCCATCCGGACGCGGGCGTCACCCTCAACTACCTCGACACGCAGGGACTCCCGCTGAGCCAGTTGCACGTGGCCACGGCCGTCGCGCTGCTGGCCCGGATGGTCGGCACGCCCGACGACGCCGAAACCCTCGCCCTGCGTCAGGCCCAGCTCACCGAATATCTCCACCAGCTCTACCGCGACACCTTCACCGACTGGTCGCGACGTCAGCCGGCCCGGGCCGGGGAGGTCCGGCGGTTGGCGTGCGCGGTCCACGGGTGGAAGGCCCGGCAGCCGGCCGGCTCGACCCTGCTGGATGCGTTCGTGGATCTGCGCGACCGGCTGGCCGCGAAGGAGGATCAGGCGCTCGCGTTCGTCGCCGGGCTGGAGGAGGCGGCGGTCACGCGCTTCGCCCAGGACCCGGCGACGGAGCGGTTCGTCGCCCACACGGCCTGCGCTTTCTACACGCCGGAGGACTTCCCCACCCACGCCGCCCTCGTGGAGCTGCTCGCCTACGCGCGGATGCCCGAGCACGACGCCGCGGCGGTGGACCGGCTCGCCACGCTCCTGCGGGCCTGGACCGCCGAGGGGCAATACGGCCGGCTCTTTGACGGGCCGACCAACGTGTCGCTGCGCCGGCGTTTCGTCCTCATCGAACTGGGGCTCATTCCGGAACAGGCGGTGCAGATGAAGACGGCGGCGGGCCTGCTGATCAGCGGCCTCGGGCGACAACATATCCTGTCGCTGCCGCGGACGGAGCGGAAACGCATTCTTTTCGAGGAACTCGCCCGGTTCCTCGATGTGCCCGGCGGCGAACAGATCGTGGCCGAAGGCTACGCGCAGCTCCGCAAACACAACTGCTGGTGCGCTGCCATCATCCAGCAATATGCCGGGTTCAGGAATTCGCGGGTGCGCGGCGCGGTGATCGGCAACGCGAAACAGTTCTTCTTCATGCGGCAGGCCGACCTGGCCGACCTTGCCGACCTCGCGCGCGACCTGCCGTTGCCCGAGGCGGCGCTGGAAGCGATCCAGCGCTACCCCCTGCCGGAACAACTGCAGGCGGCCGCGCGGCATTCATCCCTGTGTTATTTCCTGCCCACGGCGCAGCCGCCGCAATGCGGCACCCTGCGGCATTTCCAGGAGGCCCCATGCGCCGCCTGAACGTCCTGCTCATCCTCACCCTCGCGGGCTGCGTCTCCCCGGCGCAGCGCGAGGCGGCGGCCGAAGCCCGCGGTTACGAGCGCGGTTACCGGCAGGCCGTGCAGGAGCACTACTGGCAGCTGCAGGCACGGCAGCGCCCACCCTCAACACTGAATCCCAACCGATGAAACCCTTTCTCCTGTTCATGCTTCTCGCCGCGCCTCTGGGCGCCCAATGGATCGTCCACGATCCCGCCAACACAGCGGTCAACTCCGCGATGCGCGCGGGCCAGCTCACCCATCACCTTGAGGTGATGCGGCAATGGTCCGAGCAGCTGGAAAAACTCAACCGTCAGTTGCGGCAGCTGGAGGACCAGCTGGCCGTCCAGCGCCGGATCCGCGACGTGCTCGGCGACCCGACGGCGGCGGGCGTCGGGCTGGTGCTGCGGGACCTAGGGATGCACGATCTGGCCCGCACCTATGGCGACACGCTGGCCGCCGCGCGGCGGCTCTCGAATGCCATCGAGTCGCTGCGCCGGACCTCCGACGGCATCTACCGCCAGCTCGACGACCGGACGGTCCTCGGCCGGAGCTTCGTCCGGCATGAGGCGCTCTACCGGCGCTATGCGGCCGTGGAGCAGCAGGCGGACCACCTGACCGCCGTGCAGGCCCAGACCGATGCACGGCTGGCGGCGTTGCAGGCCGAACTCGCCTCGACCCTGGCGCAGCTCAAGGACGCCGGCACCCAGGCCGAGGTGGACAAGCTCGGCGCAAAGATCGCGACCCTCAACGGCCAGCTGGCGCACATCGCGGCCCGCCGCCGGGACGAGGCCGACAAGCTCTGGACCCAGCAGCTGCTGAACGAAAACCAGGCCGCGAAGGAGCGGCAGGATCTGCTGGAGCGGCAACTGGCGGAAGAAACCCAGACGCTCGAATTCGTCGGCGCCTGGCAGGGCGGGCTGAAACTCAAACCCACAACCTACACCCGCCGATGACCTCGCCCTGCTGTTTTACCACGGCGGCGGCCCTGGTCGTCTGCTCACTCCTGCTGATCCGCCGCGCCGGGTCGGGTGTGCCGCCGCGCGCGGCCCGCCGGCGGGACCACGGCCGGGCGCAACCGGTCCGGCCGCGGATCGGCGACGATGCGCGGGCGCAGCTGCTGGCGAAGCTCCGGCAGGAGGAGGCGCGGCAACGTCCGCAGGAGGGACGCAACTGATGGAAAACTTCGCTCCAGGCCTGCGCGAAAGCGTCCTCGGGCTCACCGAGGGACTGCGGATCGTCGTGTATTTTGTCTGTGTCACCGGGCTCATCCTGCAGGTGCAGCAGGCCCGCAGCGACATCGAGGGGCTCGCGCGGCCGCTCGTGCGCGCGATCGTGGTCGTCGGCCTCGTCGCGACGCTGCCGCACTGGTTCGGGTTCACCGAGCGGGTGTTTCTCTCGGTGGCCGACACCCTGCACCAGGGCTACACGGAACAGCCCATGCGCGCGGCGGCCAAATTGCGCGACACGGTCGGCGGCAGCGCGAGCGAGTTCAGCCTGCGCCGGATCGGCGAGTCGATGTATCAGGCGTTTCTTCACGGCACGACGAAGTTCGTGGTCCTGGTCGCGAGCCTGCTGCAGCTGCCGTTTCTCGCGCTCCAGTTCATCCTGAAACTGCTCTGTTATTTGTTCCTGCCGGTGGCGCTGGCGTTCTTCATGGTGCCTTCGCAGTCGCGGCTCGCCGCGCGGTATGTGCAGCAGACGCTGGCCGTGCTGGCCTGGCCGGTGGGCTTCGCGCTCACCGAACTGGTCGCCTACCACCTGCTCACCGCCTATGGCCACAATCTGGCGGCGGCGTATGAACTGGTGCCCGGGGAAATCGACGCGGCCTCCTTCGGCAGCCTGCTGGGCGGATTGCTGGGCGCCCTGTGGCTGATCCTCGGCACGGTGGCTACGCCCTTTCTCATGCAGGCGCTGATCTGCCAGGGCTCGCCCGTGTCGGGCGGCGGTTCCACCGCGCTCCAGCAAATCTACGCGGTGCAGCAACTGGCATGGCTCGTAAAAACCCTGAAGACCGGCGGAGCCGCCGCCCCTGCGCTGGCGGCATCGGTCGCCAAGAGCGGCGGTCATGGCGGCGGTGGCCGCAGTCCCGGCCTGCCGCCGCCCATGCCCCCGCCGCCCTCCACCCCGTCACCGGCTCCGGCCCCGGCCGATCCCGCGGGTGACGCGCGCGCGGCGCAGGCACTCGCCCTCACGCAATTGCCCGGACCGCAGCGGTCGCTGTAACGCCATGACGACTTTGCGCGAAACCCCCGCTCCGCAGCTGCGGCCCGACCCGGCCGGCCGGCCGCGCCGGCCCTGGAATCCCCTGCTCCTCCTGGCCGACCACGCGCTCGCCGCGCGCCTGTGGTGCGCCGTCGCGGTCGTGGCCGTCGGCTTCAGCGCCGTGCAGCCGTTCCTCGTGATCCGCGCCTACCGCGAGCGCGAGCGGGTGATCGTGCTCGATCCCAGCGGAACCTTCCATGTCGGACCGCTGCTGGACTTCGAGGAGGCGACCGGGCTGCACGAGGCCTGCGCCCTGCAGGCCTGCCTCGCGCTCTTCCAGCGCAACCCGGCGGGGTTCGATTTCCCGGAACTGCTGGAGCGGCTGTTCCTGCCGGAAGCGGCCCGGCAGGCCCGCGAGGAAGCGGCGGCCAGCGCGGAGGAATTCGCACAGAAGGCCCTGCACCAGAAACCCGAGGTGCTGAAGCTCACCGTCCTCGAAACCCGCGAGCACGTCGTCCTCGTGCAGGCCGAGGGCCAGCTGGTGCGCACCGGCCGGCTCGGCGGCCAGACCTTCGGCGAGGCGACCCCTTTCACCGTGCGATTCCGTTTTGCACGCAACCCCAACCTGGCGGCCAACGGCCGATATCCCCTTGCAGTATGGTCCTACGTCCAATCGCAATGATTGTCCTCCAGGCGCTCCTGATGTTCGGCGTCCGCGCCGCCGACATTCGCGTCTACCCGCTCGACGAGCGGTCGGTTTACACCATCCGGCTCAGCCGGGAGGAACCGACCACCTGCGCCTTCCCCGCGCCGCTCAAGGCGATTGTCGGCGCCAACGTGTCCATGGAGGCGGCCGACGATCCCGGCATCCTGCTGTCGCACGCCCCGGGCGCGGAGTATTTTTCGCTGCGGCTGCTGAAGGAGGGAGCGGCGGGCGCCCTCAACGTGATGCTGCGGGGCAAGGTGTATGCGCTCGCCTTCGTGCCGGCGGACGAGCCCGACCGCGCGGTGATCTTCCTGGACGAACCGCTGGCCGGCGAAAGACCCCGTCCGCCCGAACCGCGGACGCTGCAGTCCCTGCTGGAGCGCACGAAGCAGCATTGCCGGGAGGTGCCCGCGATGCCGGGCATGGCTCCGGCCCTGGAGAGCGCCGCTCCCGGCACGGTCACGCCGTATCGGAATTTCACGGCGACCATCGAACACATCGTGCGCTTCGAGGCGGAGGACGCGCTCGTCTTCCGGATCCGGCTCGAAAATTCCACGGACCGGGCCGTGCCCTACGATCCGGCCGGACTCGCCGTGCGGCTGGACCGGGAATTTTTCCCGGCGGCACTGGTCGAGGCATCCGGCGCGATTCCCGCCCGCGGCACGGGCCGCGTGTATCTTGTCGTCACCGGTTCCCCGGGCGGCGGCCGGGCCAACCTGCCCGTGCGTGGACACTACCACGTCATGGTTCCCCACCCATGAAACTCACAGGCGATTTTTTCACGTCCCCCACGGGCCAGGTCGTGCTGGTGACCGCCGTGCTGCTGCTCGGCATCCTCATGCTGCGCTGGCGGGAACCCGCCGCAACGGTTGAGAATGCGCCGGGCGTCCAGCCGGCACCCGCGCGCGTGCTGCCCAAGACCGTCACGCGCGAAGGCGTGCGATTCGCGACACCAGCGCCGGTCGCGAATGCCATGCCGGCAGCGGCTCCGGAGCCCATGGCCGTGAAACCGCAGGCCGCGGCGCAGCCGGCGGCCTTGCCGCTGACGCTGTTCCACGGTCCCCGGGAAACACCGGCGGCGGAACCGGCGCCGGTCGCGCCCTACGGCCGGCTCATTCCGTGCCGGACCGTGCTCGCGCTCGAATCGAACCGGCTGGAGACGCCGGTCATCGGGATCGTGACCGAGGATGTCTGGCACGAAGGCCGGCGGGTGATTCCCGCCGGCGCCGAGGTGCACGGCCGGGCGCAACTCGACCCGGCGCGCGAACGGCTTGCGGCACAGGGCAGCTGGCGGATCGTCTGGCGGACGGACGATGCGGACAACGGCACGGAACTGCCGGTCAGCGGGCTCGCCCTGGACCGGGACTACGACGCGGTGACCGGCACCCGGGGCGAACACGACGGCTCGGCCGGCCTGCGCGGCCAGATCGTGCGCACCGCAAACGCGCGGGAACTGAAACTTTTCGCGGCCACCTTCCTCGCCAGCGCCACGGCCGCATTACAGGACCAGCGGCTCACGACCGGCCTGTTGGGCGAGGCATCCGTGCCGGCGGCGACGGCACGCAACGCCGTGTTGGCCGGCACGGGCGCCGTGCTCCGCGACCACGCACAGGAGCTGCGCGAGGCCATCGCGCGCGACGGCTTCTACCTCCGGGTCCCGGCCGGAAAACCCTTCTACCTCTACATCACCCAAACCCTTGACCGGAGCCAGGCCCGTCGCGGAGCGGCGGTGCCGGTTCCCTCCGCCCCATGAAACTGCTCCTGCTCATCGTCTCTGTCTTGCTCGTCGGCTGCCAAAGCCGGCCGGTCGCCAACCCTGCACCAGTGCGGCCGACGCTGCCACCGCCAGCCGAACTGCCGGTCCATGTCGCGCCGCCAAACGCCCTGGCCACGCAGGCACTGGAGCGCAGGATCCGCCAACAGTCCCAGTTCATCGAGGCCCTCGTGAGCCAGAACGAGGCGTTGACCGCGAAACTGAACGCACCGGCGGCTGTTGCTGCGAGCCCGGGCATCGTGTTGCCGGCGCCGGCGGACCCGGTTCCATCCGTGGCACCGGATAAAAGCCCGCCGGGCAGGCCGGCCGAACCGCCCAGTCTCGTCCCGAACGCCGAGGGCGTAATCGATGTCGCCGCCGCGGCGCTGGCCGCCAAAACCGGCGAGCCCGTGAACCCTTTTGCCGTGCGGACTGTTTC
This sequence comes from Opitutaceae bacterium UBA2377, assembly GCA_002344205.1. GTDB lineage: Bacteria > Verrucomicrobiota > Verrucomicrobiia > Opitutales > Opitutaceae > UBA2377. Next base: position 30,143 of record DDSZ01000020.1, on the reverse strand, counting down.
AGCCGAGGGCATTCGCGAGGAGACGTTGCGGGTGAACGGGATCATCGCCGGGCCGGTGGCCTGTGCCGTCATCAACGACCGGCTCGTCCAGGCCGGTGAAACCATCGGGTCGCTGACCGTGGAGTCGGTCGGGACCGACGTGGTGCTGCTCCGCCACGGCGCCCACCGCCTCCGGCTGTCCGTTTCCGAACTTCCGGTCCGGGTGCGCCTGCCCCTCTGACATGCCCACCTTTGCCGTCACCACCATCGACCCGCTGGGTCACCGGCGTTCCTTCCAGGCCGCCGCGCCGGACGAGCCCGCGCTGCGGGCGACCTTGCGCGCGCGGTCCCTCTGGCCCGTGCGGATCGCGCCGGTGGCCGCGCGGAAACTGCGCCGGCTCACACTGCCGCCGGCGGACTTCATCGCCCTGCTCCACCAGCTGGAACTGCAGCTGCGGGCCGGCGTGAACGCGGACGCCGCCCTCGGGCAACTGGCCGCCGACGCGCCGGCCGGACCGATGCGCACGCTGCTGGAGCACATCCACGGCGAGGTCGCCCGGGGCACGCCGATCCACGCGGCCTGCCGGTTTTTCGAGAAACAGTTTCCGCCGCACGTGGCCGCCGTCATCGCGGCCGGCGAGGCGGCGGCCCAATTGCCGGCATCCATCCGGGCGCTCGCCGCCCATGCCGCCAGCGGCGCGGAACTCCGGCGGACGGCCCGGCGGGCGCTCATCTATCCCGCCGCGGTGCTGGGCGCGACCGGCGCGCTCATCCTCTTCCTCCTGGGCGGTGTGGTGCCGCAGTTCGCCGCCATCTTCCGCTCCCTGCACCTGCCGCTGCCGGCGATCACCCTCGCTCTCATCGCGATCAGTGACTTTGTCCGCACCCAGTGGCCGGCCTTGCTCGGCGCCCTGGCGGCGGGCGGAGGTTTGGTGACCTTGATCGCGCGCTCCCCGCGGCTGCGCAGCTTGCGCGACCGAGGCCTGATCCGGCTGCCGCTGCTCGGCGACATCGTGCGCCACCTCGCCACCGCGCGGTTCGCCGCGCATTGCCGGCTGCTGCATGAAGCGGGCATTCCGCTGCTGGATGCCTTGCGCACAGGCGCGGAACTGACGGGGAATGCGGTCCTGGAGCGGCAGCTGCTCGCGGCGCGCGACCGCGTGGGCCTAGGCGTACCGCTCTATGCCGCCCTGCCCCGGCCGCACGCCTTTCCGGGCTTTCTGGTGCCGGCCCTCAAGTCCGGGGAAACCACCGGCCAGCTGGGCGCGGCCCTGCAGCACATCGAGGAATACGCGGCAAGCCGCGCCCGCGACCAGCTCGCCACGGCCCTCGCCTGGCTGGAGCCCATCCTCCTCGCCGGCCTCACGGGCCTCGTGGGGCTCATGGCCCTCTCCTTCTTTCTGCCCCTCTTCTCGCTCCTCGCCGGAGTCAACGCGCGCTGACCATGAATTTATCCATTCCCAACTCATCAGGAACCGCTTCGCGCCCGACGCGGGCGCGGCGGACGAGGGCATTTTCACTCCTGGAAATCGTGCTCGTGCTGTTCGTTTTCGGCGTGCTGGCGGCAGCGCTCACGCCTTCCGTCCATGACGTCATCATCCAGGGACGGCGGCAGGCCGAGGTCCGATCGCTGGACGAACTCGTGGGCACGATCACGGCGTCCTTCCAGGCGACGGATCTCACGCAGCTCAACGTCGCCGCCCTGCCGGGCACCATCGGTTCAAGCGATACGGCGACGCGCTTCTCGACCTCGACGAGCACGCCCTACACGACCACGGCCACCCAGGATTGGTTCGCGAAGGTCGGACGGCTCCGCGGACTGACCCCGCAACTGGGCAGTCCGCCGAGTGCCACGGTGCAGCCCGAGCTGGCCCGGATCGCGTTCAACGCGCTCGGTCAGCCGCGGCTGGTCTTTGCCGCGCCGGCCGAACCGGGACGGCAGCGTTTTCTCGTCGTTAGCCTCACCGCACCGGCGGGCCAGTTCGTGCTGCCGGCCTACGAGGCCAACGCGGCGTGGTTCGATGCCATCTGGCATCATGACTGGGAAAATCGCAGCGCGGGCCTGCCCGCCTACTGGACGGGCCGGCTCACGGCCGCACAGGCCGCGGCCTGGACCCAGGGCGGCGGCGGCACCACGCAGGTCCACCGGCTGGTGGTCCGGCGGATCACGCTGCCGAAGTTCCGTTTCACCGTGAACAACAACCACCCGACGGAAACGGCGTGGCTCTCGTTCAACAACACGCCCCAGGCGTTCACCGCGCCGGCCAATTCCGGGGCCAACGTCTCGCCCGAGATCCTCGGCGGCCGGCTCATCACCCTCAACCGCGGCACCACCTGGCCCGGCGTGGAGGCACTCCGCTTCCACGTGGCGGCCAACGACGCCGTCACCCTTCAATGAAACTCCTTCACCTTGTCCTTTTCCTTCTGCTCGGCGCCGTCGTGGCGCCCGCCGCTTCCACCTCCCACGCGACCTTCACGACCAAGCCGATCACCGTCACCGGGGGCCGCTATGTCCTCGATTTTCAGGTGTTCTGGTTCAGTGACGATTTTCCCGGCAACAGCGCGCCCGGCCGGGTGGAACTGGTCGACGCCGGAGGCAACCTCACCGGCGCCGCCGGAGGCAGCATTTACCTCGACGGCGGACCCCAGGCCTGGGGCGGTCCCGGCACGGTCACGGTCCTCGAGGGACTGGCCCACCGTCATGGCACGGGCGGGGCCGTGGCGGACGGCACGCTCAACGCGCGCTGGGACATCACCGGGCTCGGCGATGGGGCCTACACGCTGCGGTTTTTCAGCTACACCACCGAGGAACTCGGCCAGGCCGCCAGCACCGTGTGGACCACCACGCTGGACGCGGGCGGCGGATCGCCCCCGACCAACAACGCCCCGAACATCGCCTGGGTTTCCGCTCCGGCCGGCGCGGACCATGGGCAGGGATACTACATCGCCGCCCGCGGCCACGATGCCGACGGCAATCTGGCCCAGGTGCAGGTCTGGAAACACGGCCAGCCCTTTGCCTACGCCGGCGGCGGTGACGGGACCCAGAGCGATGCCGGTAACTGGACCAGCGATGCCGGACCGCAGACCGTCACCTTCACGGCGCAGGCCTTCGACGCGGACGGTGCGGCGTCCGCGATCATCAGCCATACCGTCGCGATCGGCGCGCCGCCGCCGGTGTTTTTCCAGCTGACCACGCTCGCCGGCCCCGGCGGCAGCGTGTCGCCGGGCGGTCAGTTTGCCGCGGGCACCACGACCTTGGTGACCGCATCGCCGGAACCCGCCTACGAATTTGCCGGCTGGAGCGGCGGGGCCGCGGGAACGGCCAATCCCGCCGGTGTGCTCATGGATGGTCCCCGGACGGTGCAAGCGAACTTTGTGTTGAGGCAGTTCGCGCTCATCACGGGCGTCAGCGGCATCGGCAGCGTCACCCCCGGCGGCACCTATCCCTACGGCACGCTGGTCACGCTCGCGGCCACTGCCAATGCCACCTCACGGTTTGCCGGCTGGGCCGGCGACAGCACCGGCAGCGAGCCCGTCACCCTGGTGCTCATGACCGGCCCGCGCTCCATCCAGGCCCTGTTCGAGCCGAAAACGGCGCAGACGATTTCCTTTCCCCATCCCGGCGACCGGCCGAGCGGTTCACTGCCCTTCCTGCTGGAGGCCACCACGTCCTCGGGTCTGCCTGTCAATTTTGCCGTGCTGGACGGGCCGGCCGTCCTGCTGGGCAACCAGCTCCAGATCACCGGTCCCGGCCTGGTCACCGTGCAGGCGAGCCAGCCCGGCGACGGGTATTACCTGCCGGCGCCGCCGGTCGTCCGGTCGTTCAACGCCATCGCGCCGGTCAGCCTGCGCTACTCCGGCGCCGGCCGCACCCTGCTCCATGAACAGGCCGGCGGCTCTCCCACCCATCTCGTTCTCGAAACCCCCTGATCGCCCATGAAAGCAATTTTCATCCTGCCCCTCTTCGCTGTCGTCAGCCTGGGCGTCGAAGTCCCCGTCCTCGAACGGCCGGTCGCCGGACTGCGGCTGGAGCAGACACCTCTGCCCGCCGCCCTGCGCGCCTTGGGCCGGGCCTGCGACACCACCATCCTCGCCGAGCCGGACGTGAGCGGCGAGGTCACCCTCGACTTCCGGGGCGGCAGCCTCCGTGAAGCGCTGGACGCGCTCACCGCGCCGCAGGCGCTGCATTACGAGCTGAGCCCGGCGGGCATTGTCGTGCGCCGGCTCAAGACCGTGCTCTACACGATCGATTACCCGCAGCTCACGCGCACCGGCTCGGGCAGTGCGTCGGTGACGCTGGGCGGGGCGAACCCCGGCGGGTTCGAACCCCTGACGCTGCCCGGCGGACCCGCTCCGGTGCCCGGCGGCACTTCGGATGCCACCCAGGTCTCCATCAGCCAGGAAAATCCCAACACCTTTTGGAACAATCTGGAGACGGAGTTACGCGCGATGCTGGAGGACGACGACCGCCTCGTGCTGAACCGTTTCTCCGGCGTCGCGCAGGTGACCGCGCCGCTCGCCCGGCACGAGGCGGTCCGGGCCTTCCTGCAGCTCGTAAACCACCGCATCACACGGCAGGTCGAGATCGAGGCGCGGCTGGTCGAGGTGACCCTTCGTGATGAACGGAAACTCGGAATCGACTGGGAGCTGGCGGCGGGCGCGGTCGGCGAGGCGACCCTGAGCGCCGGGTCCCCGCTGGAAGTGCCGGGCGTGGGCGGCACCATGTTCGCGGCGAACAGCTTCGCGGCCAATCTCGGCTTCGGCCGCGCGACCGCGGTCATCCATGCGCTCAGGCAGCAGGGCGACGTGCGCACCGTGGCGCAGCCCCGCCTGCGCGCGCTCAACAACCAGACGGCCTTTATCAAGGTCGGCGAGGACCGGCCCTTCTTCCGGCTCCAGCAGAGCACGACCTTCCAGCAGGGCGGCACCACCGTGCCCGTCAACCAGACGCAGGAGCAGTTCTCGGTCTCGACAATCACCATCGGCACCATTCTTGCCGTGACCCCGCAGATCGACGGCGAGGGAGTCATCACGCTCGATGTCCTGCCGGCGATCACCCGGCTCCAGGCCATCGTGACCAGCCCGGACGGCCGGCAGACCGCACCGCTCACGGATGTGAAACAGGCCTCGACAATCGTGCGGCTGCGCGACGGCGAGACCGCGGTCATCGGCGGGCTCATCTCGGAGGAATCCGGCGAAACCGTCCGCGCGGTGCCGGTGCTGGGCAGCATGCCCGGCGTGGGCGGAGCCTTCCGCAGCAAGGCGAAGCTCCGGGCGCGCACCGAGCTCGTCATCTTCCTCACCCCGCGGCTCGTCCCCTGACCATGCTCGAACTGGTCAAAGAATTCCGGCGGCGGTCAGCCGCCACCCCGGGCCAGGCCGAAGCCGGGCCGGATGCGACCCGGACGCTGGACCGCATCCTCCGCGCCGCGTGTGAGGAGGGCGCGAGCGACGTGCACCTGGAACCGAAGGAGGACGGTCTCTTCGTGCGCTTCCGCCTCGACGGTGAAATGCGCGAGCACTGCCGCCTGCCGGCGGCGCAGCGCGAGGCGCTGCTCGCCCGCGGCAAGATTTTCGGCGGGATGGACATCACGGAAAAGCGCCTGCCGCAGGACGGCCGGGCCGTGCTCCGGCTCAAGGAACGGAAGTTCCACCTGCGGCTTTCGACGCTGCCGACCGTCCACGGCGAAAGTCTCGTGGTCCGGCTGCTGGACCAGACCCTGCCGGGCCAGGATTTCGGCGAACTGGGGCTCGCGCCGGTGCAGGCCGCGGTCTTGCGCGAGGCGCTCGCGGGGCCGGCGGGTCTGATCTACCTCACCGGTCCGACCGGATCGGGCAAGACGACCACGCTGCACGCCGCGCTCCATGCCCTCGATCACCGGACGCGCGTCATCCACACGCTGGAGGACCCGGTCGAATACGAGTTTCCTGGCATCCGGCAGACGGAGATCCGCGAGAAGATCGGACTCACCTTCGCCTCGTCGCTGCGCGCGGTGCTCCGCCAGAATCCCGACATCCTGCTGGTCGGCGAGACCCGCGATGCGGAAACCGCCCAGCTCGCGATCCGCGCGGCGCTGACCGGACATCTGGTGCTTTCCACCCTGCACACCAACGACGCGCTGGCGGCCATCCCGCGGCTCCGGGACCTCGGGGTGGAGAGTTTTCTGCTGGCCGCGTCGCTGCGGCTCGTGGCCGCGCAACGGCTCGTGCGGCGGCTCTGCGCCGAATGCCGGGAGCCGCATCCGGACAACGCGCAGCTGTGCGAACGGCACCGGGTGCCGGACGGGCGGTTCTGCCGGGCGGTCGGCTGTCCGGCCTGCCAGGGCCGCGGTTATCGCGGGCGGCTCGCGATCCACGAGGTGATCCCGGCCGCTAAACTGACGGCGCTCGTCGCGGCGGACGCGCCGCTCGCCGAACTCGCCGCGCTCCGCGACCGCGCGGGACACCTCACCCTGTGGCAACACGGGCTCCAGGCCGCCGCGCGGGGGCTTACCACCGTCGAGCAGGTCGCCCGCGTCCTCTGAATTTTTCCGTCAAGTCAACCGGGCCTCGTGCCCACAACCCCTGATCCCAGATGAAAAACCACCGAAAACTTACCCACCCTGCGCAGGGTTACTCCCTGCTCGAACTCGTGCTCGTGCTCGCGATTGTGAGCGTGCTCGTCGGCCTGCTCTTGCCCAAGGGCTTTGACGCCCTGCGCGCCGCCCGCGTGCAGCAGGTCGAAAAAACCGTCGAGACCCTGAAGACCGCGGTCACCTCGTTTATTGCGATGCCCGGCGGCAACGGCAGCATCCCGCGCACCGAGGGTGCCGGCATCCCCTGCTCCGGCGCTGCCCTCTCGGGTGCGACCGATATCGCCAAGGGCAACGGCGCCCGGCTCGACGCCGTGCTGCTCGCCACCGGCAAGCTGGAGCGGCCGCTGTCGTTGCGCATGGGCACGCAGGGCTACGCCTCCACCGGCACCGGCAACGAGATGCTGTGGAATCAGGCCGTGCAGGCGTTCACGATGACGCCGGACGCCGCGCCGCTGCGCAACTGGTCCGCCGTCACCCGGCTGGAGGCGCGCTCGGCCAACCCCGCCCTCGCGCCTTCGGCGGCCCTTGGGGCCAACTTCCGCCTCGATGGCATCACCAACCTGAGCGCGAATTCGGTCGTCGCGTATCTCGTGATTCCGTCCTGTCCCGCAAAAGATGCGCATGAGCTGGCGCTCGCGATGAACGGAGCGCAGTTCACCCCGGCCGAAGGCCTTGCCTGCGACACGGGCGTCGTCGCCTATGCGGCTCCGGTCAACGGCATCACCGACGTTTACGTCTATGTCACGGCCATCTGACCCGCGCACCGTGCTCCTGTGGGGCAACCGGTGGTGGCTGCCCGCCACCGACGAGCCCGTGCCGTTCACGGACTTCGGCGAGGCGGCCGATGCCCTCGCGGCCCATTGGGCCGATGCGCCCAAGCCCGTCCGGCTTCGGTTAATTTATCAGCCCGACGCCCTCGCCTCGGTCGGCGTGTCCTGCCCGCAGGGCGACCGGCGGGTGCTGGCTTCGGCGCTGGCCGGGGAATTTCCCGCGCTGGACAGTCCCGACCGCGCCTGGAGTCATGAACCGGTGCTGCCCAACGCGAACGGTGGAACCACGGTGCTGCACTTTGAAACCGAGCCCGCATTGTATGCGCTTGCTCAGCGGCTCGCGCACCAGGGGCTCGCCGTGGAATCCGCGTGGCCGCTCGCCACCTATCTTCACGCGCTCCCGTTCGAATGGACCGAATCGGGCGCCGTCACCGTCCTGGCCGTGCAGGCCGAACGCGCGCTCGCCTACCGGCACCCGCGCCACGCCGGGCGCACGGTGCATGGCTGGAGCAAGGACCAGGCGCCGGCGGAAGCCGGACGTTGGCTCAGGGAAATACTGGACGCCAATCCGGAGGATCCGGTGCTGGTTGTCACCGCCGAGGATGAAACCCGCGCCCTGCTCGAATCCTGGCTGGGCGAGGACCGGCCCGGTCTCGAATGGCTCCGCCTGACGCAGGCCCTCACCCGCCCCGCCACGCTCCCGCGGTATCATCCCGCGCAGCTCCTGCCGCGCAGTCCCTGGGTGACGGCAGAGCGGCTGGCACTCGCGGCCGGATTTGCCCTGCTGCTGGCCGCCGGCTGGGCCGGGTTCGACCATGGCCGCAACTGGCTGGCAGTCCGCGCCGAGCTGGCGGCGCGCGGTGTCCGGGTGGCTGCGTTGCAAAGCGAAGTCGCCCACCTGCGGGCCAACGCCGCGGAAATCGCCGGCCTGCGCGGCCTGATCGAGGGCGGAGCTGCCGGTCCGCCGCTGGGAAATTTTCTGACGCAACTGTCCGCCACGCTGCCGCCCGACATGGTGCTGGGCTCCGTCGAGGTGCGTGATCACCGCTTTGCCCTGTCCGGCTGGGTCGCGCCGGCTGGAACGGCCTGCACCATCGATACCTGGGTTTCGCAGATCGCACCGAGCGACGCACGCTGGACGCTCACCGCCCAAATGGGTGCGGACGGCACCTTTGCCGCCACGGGCGGGTTCCGCCGATGAAGACCCGAGGAAATGCATCGCGGGCGGGATGGCGGCTGCTGCTCTTCGCCACAGCGCTGGCGGGAACCATGTGGTTTGTCCGCTGGCGCTATCGTCCGGTCTTGCCCGCCCCGGCCCCCGAATACGTCACCCTGCTCGCCGAGCATGGGACGCTGCGCGAGCACAGCGACGAGGCTTTGGCCACTTGGCGGAGACGGAGCGCCGCCATGCAGGAACATGCCTGGTCCGACACCGCCATCGCCGCGCTGCGCCACGAGCTGGGCTCCGCCTGGCAGTGGCAGGCAGAGTCGCCAGAATGCATCCGTTTGCGGGCCACGGAGCCGCAGATCGCCCGCTGGGGCGACTACGTCCGGTTGATCGGCACGCTGGGCAGCCGGCCCGGTGTGGCGGTCGAGGCTTTCGCGGCACGTGCCGAGGGCGTCGGACCGCACCGGCAACTGGCCGAGGTCGGCTTCACGCTGCAATTCCTCGTGGCTGCGGCAACGACGGGCGACGGCGAGCGCACCTTCCCAAGCCCCGGTGCGCACCCCGTCGCAGCGGCCGAGGTTCCGGCCATTCCCCGGCAGGTCGGCGCCGGATCTGCGCTCCGCCTCTCCGCCACCTCCGCCGAGCCTCCGGCGACGGAACCGGTCTCCGCTTCGTTCCGGTCCGACCCTCCGGGGTCCCGGGCCGGGGCATTACCAACCAAACAACCCTGAACCGAAAGCATCCCATGATTACCCTCACCCTCCAGTTGCCCGAGCCCGTCGCCGCGGAATTCTTCGCGGCGGCCGAGGAACTCAACCGGCGTTTCACCGGCGCCAGCCCGAAGATCGAGGCCAAGAGCCTGATGGCCTTCGCGCTGGCCCGCCATGAATGCAGCGACCTCTGCGCCCAGTTCGACCTCGCCCTGCGGCTGGTCCAGGGGCCGGACGAGCCGCCGTTCAACCCCGTGCTCTCCGAATCCTTCGGGCGGGAATCCCGTCCGGTGCCACCACCGCCCGCACAAACCAAAGCGGCGGCCTGAAACCCATACGCATATGGCCATCGACCAAAAACCCGACAAGAAGACCGAAACCGAGCGCTCGAAGCCCCTCACCTTCCGGGACAACCCGGAGGTGAAGCGGAAGATCGAGGACTACAAGAAAGCCAACCCCGACGACGTCCTGTATTACACGCGGCTCGTCCGGGAGCATCCCGATCGCGCCATCGACACATTCATCCTCAACCGCGTGCAGAAGCACGAGACCGACATGAAGCTGATCGAAAAGCAGCTGCCTTCGGCGAAGGCGTTCTACGACGCGCAGACCCCGGAGGCCAGGCAGCGCATCGACCGCGACCTCGCGGACACCAACCCCTACTACAAGGAAAAGGCGTTCGTGCAGGCGGTGTTCCGCGAGAAGGACCGGCAGACGCGCCGGGAGTTCGCCAACCCCGCGCCAGCCACCGGACCGAAGGTCGCCGCATGACGGTGCCGGGGACCCCATCGTCGAGGCACGCCCTCGACGACCACCTGGGCCGGGCGGAGTTCGCGCTCAAAGTCGCGTCGAACTTCGCCTGTCTCAAGGGCACGCCCGCGTACGATCCCGTGCACGCGGCGCTGGCCCAGGTGGCAACGGCCCGGGCGTGGGTGCGCGGGCAGCTTGTGGCCGCCTCGCCCGCCTTGAAGCCGGGGAAGGTGTATCAGTCCGTGACCTCCCAGCGACGGATCATCCAACGGCGCATGGCGCGGCTCGCACCATGAAGCCCCAGCCCTACAACACGGATACGCCCTACACCGCCGAGGATCTCGAGCGGTTCAACCGCTACACCCACTTCCCGAAGGACCGGGAAAGGGAAAACGCGGCGTTTGCCGCGCTCTCCCGAGAGGAACGGACACGCGCCGTGGAGACGCTGCAGCGTTATGGGAAGCCTGATATGCCCGACGATGTGGCAGCCGCTCTGGAGCGGCTGCGGCGGGCGCGCTATCAGGTCTTCATGACCTCCATTCGCAGCCGGGAAATCGCACCGCCGTGGTCGGTGGTCGGACCGGCGCGCTACTCCGAGCACGCGAATCCCGATCGCGCCCACCGGATGCTGGGGCGGGCCTATGAGGAATACAACAACGCGCGGGCCGCGCTGGAGCACCGGCTGCGCCGGCACGGGCCGACGCAGGTCATCCGCTCGGACCAGGCCACTGCCGTGGAACTCCTTGAGGCCCGGATCGGTGCGGCGCAGCGGCACCACGAAAACATGAAGCGGGCCAACGCGATCATCCGTGAGGAGGGCAAGGACGAGTCGTGGAAGCTCGGGCGGCTGGAAACCGAGTGCGGCCTGGATTCCGCGCGGGCGCTGAGGCTGCTGAAGCCGGACTTTGCCGGCCGGGCGGGCTACGCCGATTACGTGCTGTCGAATCATTCGGCGAACCTCCGCCGGATGCGCGATCGGCTGGAGAGCTTGAAGGCGGAGCGGGTCAGGGCGTCGGTGACGTTTCACTTTCCCGGCGGGCGGGTCGAGGACCATGCGGCCGATTGCCGCGTGAGGATCTACCATGACGAAAAGCCCATATCGGACGTGATCGCGAAACTGAAGGCGAACGGGTTCCACTGGTCGCCGCGACTGGGCTGCTGGCAGCGGCTTCGCAATGATGCGGCCCGGCAGGCAGTGACCGTGGTCGCCGGTGTGCCATGGCCGAAGCCAGACTCGCCGCAGATCATCGTAGAACCGGCGCCAACGGCACCGGCGGCACGACCCCGCCTGTCCGCATGAGCCCCGAGAGCACCGAAGCCTTGGCCACACTCCGCCTGCTGGCCCGCGGACATGCCGGGGCTTCATCCGGCGAACGCGCGGCGTGGGAAATCCGGCGCAATCTGCAAGACGGCACGCCGGTCAACTTCGGCGACTGCTACGTGCGCCTTGATGGCGAGGGTAAGCGTGCGGTGGTTCAAATCCTCGTTGACCTCGCTACTGGCAGAGCAGGCCTAAACGAGTTTGGCTGATAGAGCAGATCACACGCGTGTCCACTTCGGCCGTTACCGGTTCCGGCTGCGCGGGACATATCTTCTTGGCTGGTTTATTTTGTAGCTGGATCGCCCAGCCTGACTAGCTTTGCGTAACAAAGAATAAACCGTCCAAGGACCGAAAAAGGCCGAGTAAGCGAGTTTCTATCAATCTCTAGCTATTTCTATTGGTTTTCAGATAGAAATGAGTATAATCCGGTATAAATCAATCTGCCCTATGGACCGAATTAAAAACCCATTTACTCCTGGTGCCGGCTCTCCACCGCCGGAACTCGTTGGACGAGAGAACGTCTTGGAACAGGCGGACGTGTTGCTCGGCCGTGTAAAACAGAAAAAGGCAGAGAAGAGCATCCTGCTTACCGGACTTCGAGGCGTCGGCAAGACCGTCTTGTTGAACGAGATCGAACGCAAATCGGTCGCTGCCGGTTACCGCACGATCATGGTCGAGGCTCACGAGAACAAATCACTCGCTGCACTCTTGGTTCCGCCACTTCGCCAGTTGCTCTTCGGTTTGGACCGGATCGCCGGGGCAGGCGACAAGGCGAAACGTGCGCTCGCCGTCCTGAAAGGATTCATGGATGGGGTTAAGGTCTCGCTTGGCGACATCGAAGTCGGTCTGGACATCGAGCCTGAAAAAGGCGCTGCCGACAGCGGGGACTTGGAGAGCGATCTTCCTGGTCTGTTCCTCGCCGTTGCGGAAGCAGCGGAGGAGCGAGCCATCCCGGTCGCACTCCTGATCGACGAACTGCAATATTTCAATGAGAAGGAACTGAGCGCCCTCATCATGGCGATGCACCGGATGCAGCAGAAGCAACTCCCGATGCTTCTCATCGGCGCGGGGCTTCCGATTCTGCCGCGCCTCGCCGGCGAGTCGAAATCCTATGCGGAACGGTTGTTCGATTTTCCAGAGATTGGAGCGTTACAGGAGCCGGACGCAGAAAAAGCGCTGCGCGAACCGGTGCATGCCGTGGGCGTGGAGTTCGAGCCGGCGGCATTGAAGGAAATCGTCCGCATCACCGAAGGCTATCCCTACTTCCTGCAGGAGTGGGGCTACCAGTCATGGAATCTTGCCCCGGCTTCGCCCATCACTCTCGCGGTCGTCCAGGAGGCATCGGCGGTCGCGATCCAGCGCCTCGACAAGAATTTCTTCCGCGTGCGTTTCGACCGGCTGACGCCGAGCGAGAAGCGCTTCCTCCGCGCGATGGCGGGGCTGGGCAATGGGACGCACCGCAGCGGTGACATCGCCGATACGCTTGGTGTGCAGCAGAACAGCATCGGCCCCGTGCGCGCGAAACTGATTCAGAAGGGAATGATCTACAGCCCGGTCCATGGTGAACTGGCATTTACGGTGCCGCTTTTCGACGGATTCATGCTGCGGGCTATGCCCGAGCTGTGAGGCAACGACCAAATCGGTAATTTTTGGGAAAGTGCGAGCCCAACGCACATGATTGCGTTTATTCGATAACTTCGCCTAAGCTCAGGTATGAGTCGCAATTGGGAACAAGCCGGTCGCACGTTGCAGTCGTTGACTCTGCGTTGTCGTGAATTAGGCGGAGCGCCTGATGCCAGTTGGCTCGATCTGCCCGTGAAGGAATTAGCCATAGCCTTGCGGATAGCGGAAGCCGTCGAGCGCTTGCCCTGCGATGCGCTCATGCGCGCTCTCGTGCGCGGCGATGGGATCGGTCAGCCCACTTCGCGGCAGGCCTATTTTAGCGCGATGCGCTGTCTGTGCGCTCTCGACACGCTCGGCATCATGCACGCCGAATTGAACGACCGCCCGCTTTATCCCGAGCCTCCGGCCAAGTGGAGCGACGGACAACTGCTTGAGTGGCTCTTGGTCAGCAACTGGCAGCAAAGGCACGATACGTGGCTCAAACTGGCCGCGCTCAGTGCGGCCACCAGTCTCGGACTCTATTCCGGATAACTGTAGTCCACCCAGCTCGAATCTGCGATCTGGCGTTCATTGGCCATCGGATACCTGCTGACGAAGCGAGGAGCAGCGTGCTTCTACCCACGATTGCAGCACACGCTCCTGTTCAAGCTGGATCGATTCCGCACGCACCCGCAAGTAAAGGGCCTTTTCCTCATGCGTCAGGGTGTCGGGATAAGTGTCCGCGACATTGCCCGCCTTGCCCCACCATGTCCGATGCGCCTCAAGCGTAGCCAAGTCCATCAGCGCGCTTCGCGTCTGCGGTAGCCGGTTCCGCAAACGGGCGAGAATCTGGAATCCCGCGGGATCTATGTCGCCCCAGTAAAACAGCGGACATTCTCGGAGCCATGGCAGGTTGCCGCAAGCCGGCACCGAGTTTCCGTTGCCCCAGATCGCCAGCCAGCCGTCACCCATCCCCGGCAAAGTCAGGAACGTCGTTTTGTTCTCCACGACGAACACGCCGCAGGGCGCAAGATTGGTCTGGGCTAGGATGTGCAATGGTGCGCTGCAATCCGGCAATGCCACCGGGTTTCCGGCGGGCGGGACCCCCAACCAACGAAGGCGTATCTGCATATCATCCAGCTTTAGCCCAAAACGCGCATGAAAATCGGTGGCTTCGGTTCTTCCGTCAGCTGGCAGCACCTCATCAAGCAAGGCACGGAGGGTGGCCTGCTCCTCCTCGATAAACTTCGAGCCAATGGGTAGGCGTATCTCACGCGTATAGCATCCCGGCATCGGGTTCGCGATAAAATGACGGCACACTTGCACGAGGTCGGGCCAGACCGAGATCTTGTCCTTTGCTCGAAGGGGATGGCGCGCCATCCACGGTAGCAGCGCCGGCAGCTCGCGCCGTGTGTGTGCGACCGCCGCACGGAAGGCGTGGATTTCATCTAGGCACTTCAAATAGCGGCCGTAATCGCCTTCGCTGTGAAACTCGACCTGAACCGGAACCCGCTGTTCGTTGAACAGCCGGGTCTTGGTTACGCTCCACGTGACCGTGACGCCGCAGCCCAAGTGTGCCACGGATTCTGCTTCCAGCGCCGCGTTGCCTTCCTTGAGCGCGGCCAAGTCATCGGTCGGCACCGAGCCCAACGGCACACGCAGCGGAAACAGCGACCGGTCCTCCACAATGGCGACCAGTGCGTCGCGGTAGCGTCGGCGAGCGAACGCCTTGAGGTCAGCCGGCCCGAGCATGGGGTGAAATCTTGGCGGGAAACTGCTTCTCCAGCCGTTGCAGCAGTTCAGCGCGCTGGATCGTGTGCAACTGCGAATCGCACATGTCCTTGTTCGTGACGAGGTGGTAGCTGGCAACAAATCCCTGGCGCTCGATCATCATGATCTCGTCATTCCATGGATTCACGAGGAGCAGTTGCAGGCCGAATTCCCGAAACAGCCGCATCGCATAGATCGCGTTCTCCTTGTCCACCCCCTTGAAGATCTCGTCCACCATGACGAATCGGAAGGTGCGGGACTTGGGATTGTCGCGGGACAGACCATACTGGAAGACCAAGCCGGCGACGAGAAACGTGTAGGCCAGTTTGGTTTTCTGCCCGGGACTGAGTCCGGCGGAGTCCCAATATGGGCGCACTTCCTCCTGGTTAATCCGATTGCGCTCGCTGGCACTGAACTCCCACCAGTTCCGCACGTCGGTGACCCGCTGCCGCCACTCGGGATTGGCGTCAAAATCCTTCAGGAGGCTGTTGATGCGGTTGAATGCCTCGGTGCGCTGAGCGTCGTCCCAGTTTGTTGCCCGTTCCGTGGCTTCCCGGAGACGCTTGCGGAAAGCAACGATCTCATCGTTGCGGGTCGCTTGATAACGAAGCTGCACGTAGGTTCCCTCGGTGTAGGGGATGCTCGCCAGCGCCACGTTGAGCAGCTTCACGCGATCTTCGATGAAGTTGGAGTAGTCGCGCAGTTCGGAGGAGAGCTTGCCGGCATCGTAGACGACCTTTTTCTCCATTAGCTCGTTGAACCGCTTCCGGTGGACGGGGAGGTCGTCCTTCGTCAGGCGGGTGAGAAGGTCGCGAAAGTCCTTCAGCGCTTCGATCTTGATTTCGAGATTCGGGTCGTGAGCCTTTTGCTGGAAAGTGCCCATCAATTCCAGGATGCGGTTCCGGCTTTTCGTAACCTCGCCGGATCGTCGGCTCACGGTTCCGTCGATCTTGTCCGCGAGTCCCTTCTCCTGGACATCGGCATTGCGCCCGGTGATTTCGTTTCCGCCGAGCTGCTGGGCCAGGAGTTCGGCGTGTCCCTCGACAAGCGCGAGGGCGTCGCCGGCGAGCAACTCCTCCTTTCGTTGCCGCTGTTCGGCCAAGCCTTCGAGTGAAGTGGCAAGTCGGGTGACTTCTGCCTCCTTGCCGCGCTTGTTTTCTTCTGAGGTCTTCAGATCACCACGGACTTTTTCCAGGTCCCGCTTCATGTCCTGATACGCCTTGTTGCTCTGTTCGAGCTTCTCCTTTTGCCGGGTGAGATCGAGGATCAGAGCAGCTGGGGTGGCGTGATCGATCCGTTCGAAGGTGGCGGTCGCCGTCACAATCCCCAGTGCCTGCGCCACCGGCTGTTTCTTGTCCATCGTCTGCTTCGCCGACCGGATGGCGATGTTGGCCGCCTCAATGTCCTTGGCACGCAGTTTGATGGCCTGCGCCATGGACTGGAGTTTCTCCCGATTCGACCAACCTAGCATGAAGTCATCGCCGACCGGACGACGGTCGTCCTTTTCGCGCCGATGCTCGGAATGCGCGATGAGGCCGTCTTTCGTCAGCGCGCGAGGCGCGGCCTCGAACTCCGCCGACGTGTCACAGCAGAGGTGATCGAATTGCGCGCGCACCTCGCGCGCCAGCCAGGCTTGCAGCGGGTGGTCGTCCTTGACGCGCAGCTTGCCCCAGGCCCGTCGGCGATCGTTCTCGAAGGAAAGTCGAACGCCCGACAGTGCGGGCACTTTGTAGAAGACCAGCCGCAGACCCAGATGCGTCGATTTGATGAACGGCACAACCTTGCCGTAGACCGCTGGAGTATCCGGGACCAGCAGCGCAAGCGCAAAGGGTCGCAGCAACCGCTCCAGCGCACCGCGCCAGGCAGCGTCTTCGGCACGCACTTCGATCAGTTCTCCGGCAAACGGCAATTGCTCAGGTGCATGTCCCGTCGCCTCGCAGATGCGCAGACGGACACGCAGCCACTGGGGATCGATGTTGCTGGTTTGCGCTCCCATGAGCTTCAGGTCGGCTTCGGCCCGCTGGTTATCCGCTGCGAGCTGATTACCCCGCTGGCTCAGCTCGATCTTTCGCACTCGCAGGTCCTCCAACTCGCCTTCCAAAGCCGAGAGCCGGTTCTGCCAGCGCTTCAGCGACTCGTTGAATCCAGCGGCATCGCTCAGGACGTAGCTTTCGCCCACGGAGCGCAGCGTTTGCTGCAGGGACTCGAATTGCTTGTGCCGCTCGATCCGGAGACGGTCCTGCTCCTTGATCTGGAGTTCAAGGCGCTCGATGTGCTGATGCACGGCATTAGCCTGAATGGCCAGGTCCAGACTGCGCTCGCGGGAGCGGAGCTGCTCCACTGCTTGAGCCAATCCGTTCAGTTCCGCTTCAGCTTTTTGCTTTTGGCTCTCCAAGGTCATCGTTTCCGCTTTGCACCATCGGATTACGGCGGAGGCCACGAAAGGACGCACGGCCCGGCCGGCCTCCTGCCAGCGAGCGAGGTCCGTTTCCTTTTCGGCGAGCACCACCGCTTCGGTCTCGATGGGCTCGAGTAGCTTCTGGCGGCGCTCGGCTTCGTCGATCTTGTCACGACAAGTCACCAGGTCGTCAAAATGCTGTCGCAGATTTTCGATGGCCTGCCTCATGTCCTGCGGTTCAAGCATGTGCTTGCGGACGAATGTATTGATGTTCTCCGGATCCTTCATCGACACCGCCTGGGCGAAGAGACTCAATGCCGATTCGTGCGGAATACGCAAAAGCGACCGGAAGCGGATGGTAAACTCGCTGTGTGCAGGAAAGGATTCAAAGCCGCGTTCCCGGAGTGCTTTCCTCAGGTCCCGTCCGGCGGGCAGATTAACGAAATCCTTCGCTATGCTGGCATCGCCGCGCTTGAGCACGTAGAGTTTGTCCACATCGTCGTGTTGGACCCAAAAGATCGCGCCGAGCGAAACGACTTCCTCGGTCGCAAGGTTGGCAAAGACCGCCAAAAGGAGAGTTTTCTCTCCCTTGGTCCGCAGGCGACGGACCGCCTTTGCATCCTCGGAATCCTGTCCATACCAGCCTTCGACGTACGTGCGGTCCGACCGCTCAGTTCGCTTTGCCCCTCCCGCCTTGTTGTAGGAACGCAGGGCTGGTGGGACGAGAATCGCCTGGAGCGCGTCCACCAGAGTCGATTTGCCGGCACCGTTGCCGCCGGTCAACAGGGCATTGTCGCCGCCGGCCGTGAGTATTTCGACCTGGCCGGGTTTGTTGAACGTGCCCCAGTTTGTGAATTCGAAGCGGACCAGCCGGTAGCCGTAGTCCTCGGCGGCAAATACTTCGGTTTCTGCGTCAGGTTTGCTCATCGCCGTCCTCTCCGTTTACGGCGCCGCGCGCCTGCCGCAGTCGTTGCAGGTATTCTCCGAGGTCCTCCAACGGGAACAGCAGCTTGATGATCCGCGAGACCTCATAGCGTTCCGCTGAGTCGTCCTTGACTTTGCGCAGGAGTCCAAGCCGCGCGCCCTTGCGAACGATACTATATAGTTCGCGCCGGTCCTTCGCGTCCGTTCCGCCTTTGCCGAAATAGGGCGCGATCCAGTTGGCGATGGCTTCAATCTCCTCGATGAGGCGGGGGTTGTCAGGCTGGATCTGCTGATGCTTGTGCAGTTCGTCGCGGGCGACCGCCCCCAGCACGCTCATCGGATAGGTCAGCTCGTCACGGCGAAACAACTGAGGCAACGGCGATTCGCCGCCAGGCCAGGCGCGCTGCTTCAAGTAAGCCATGCCCTCCGGCTCATTGATGTGCAGATCGAGTCCGATGTCGGCGAAATACCGCGTGATCGGCTCCTGCTGCGCTCGCACAATCCGCCAAAGCACCTCGTCTTCCTGATAGATCTGCCCTTTCAGCAGTTGAACCTTGGCGAGCGACGACTCGCGGATGGTATTCTCGGGATTCATGCGCGGCAGAAAAGGATGTCGGGGCAGCACACCTTGCCGGTGCCGGGAATCTCGACGGTGGTCGGGAGGCTGCGGTCGATATGGTGGGCAACCGTGCTGGCCTGCTGGTAGCCGCTGGCCACGAGAAAATAGCCGATCAATTCGGTCACACCGTGTTCCAAGGGATGCAGACGGAGAAGCTCACCGAGTGTGAGCATCGGCTGCGCTTCCAGCGCGCCAGCGACCCGCGCGCGGAGTGGTTCAAGATCGAACGACTCGAGCAACGCGAACTGCGCGAGCGCCTCGGTCGACCAACCGTCTTGACCTTGGGTCAACGTCTCGGGGAAAGCGACCGGGGGTTGGCGATCCCAGCGGTGCCGGTCAGTCAGACCGAAGATTTCGGTTTCAAATGAAACCTTTATGCCGGGCAACCGCGAGTGATCGAAGGTTCGGAGGGCCGCCGCGAGGCGGCGGAACTCCGCGAGCGACGCTGCGAGCCGGGACTCTTTCGCGCCGTCCTCCGAAAGCACGCGACGCAACTGACGTGCCAGCCGGCGATTCGTCGCCAACACCTTTTCGCTGGCCCGGGTGAGGTTGGGGCGCAGCCTCCGCAGGAAGCCGTCCGATCGTAGCGCCGGATCAATCTGTTCGAGACTGTAAGCCATTTCTACAAACTCCTCAAAGCGGCGCTGTCGCTCTTCATCCATCAGCAGTCCGCAGAACGCATCGAAGCTCTGACCGTGGTCTGTCCGCCAGAGCTGTTCCTCCGCGTCGAGCGCCTGCCCAAGCACTTCCCCGCGGCCGAGCCGGTGTTCAGCTTGCTGCTGTTGGATCGCAACCACGAGCCCTTTGAATTTCTCCTCCACCGCCGCGAAATCCTCCACGAGCTGGGCGGCTTGCTGCCGCACGAGTTCAAAGCGTTCGCTAAGTTTCGCAGGGGAATACGTCTGCACCTCGTTGGTCGCAGCAATGTGCGCAATCTCTGCGTTGATCTCGTCGCGCTGCCGCTCAAGCTGCGCAATACGCGTTGCGGGATTCGCCGTGGCGTTGTCAATGATCTCCTCCAATGTGCTGAAGATGAGTTGCAGGCGCGATTCGGTCACGATCAGCGAGCGTTGGCGCAAGGCATCAATCCAGCCGAGCACGCGCTGCGCCTCCGCTGTCAACTGGTAGTGCGGGTCGTCCCCGTCATCCGGGTAGTAGCTGTGCAGATAGCGGCCGTTTGTCCACTCTCTGAGATACACTTCCGGAGCAGACCACACCGAATCGGGCTCTTCCGCCCGACGTTCGTCGAGGTAGTTCTGCAGGAGCATCCGCAGCGTCGATCCCGGAATCGAAATCTGAGCGCTCTTACGGAACGCGAGCTGGAAGAAATGGAGTATATAGGGTGCGTTCTCCGCCCGCAGTAGAACGAGGGCTGGAGTGCTCCGGAAGTGCTCGCGGAGCGCAGCCAGACTCTCCAGAGGACTGGCCAGAGATGAAGCTTGTTGTTGGGGAAACATACATGGCGGCCCGTAAGGCAGAGAGGAAAGAGCGACCCCAACCAGGATGCAATCCTCGACCTTCATCCGGTCGAGGGTGCATCATGCGCCTCACGGGTAGGCAATCGCACGAGCTGGTCGCTTTATCGCGCGGCCCAGGACTGCACCGGCACCAGTTTGCTTCCGGAGCGTTGGAGCACCTGCCCCTCAGGCGGATTGGCATCGTAGCTGGTCGAGTCTTCCGGTTTCCACTCGCCGCCTGAGGTCTTCCACCAGACGCTCAGGTGATCACCACAGTCGTTGTTGAGGACGAAATTGCCGGAATTGGCGTATGCATGATGGTGGACCCCCGACCGGTCATCGGGATGCATCTGCCACGCATCGGATTCGCGCCCGGTATGCACCCGGACAATCTCACCCGGCTGCAAGATGCCGGTGGCGGGGCCATCCCAATAAATCTGCGCCTGACGTTTTAACTGGCAGCCGGGACCGAACTCGGCATTCGCCAGATGCAGGGTAGAGAACGAAACCGCGGCGTCGCCGACATTTTTGAGGTCAACCCATTCACCCAAGAGCTGCTTGGCGATTGGTTGACCATACACTTTGTCCTTCCCTGCGGGATTGGGTTTGGCTCGATGAATCTGAACTTGCCATGCCATAAGAAAAATCACGCCGCCAGCCCGGACGTGCCTCAGCTACCAACAGGTGTTAGGAAAGCCGTCGCGGGCCGGGTTGGCAGCCAGCGATGACAATCGCAGGCCCGGAACATACCGGGCTGCACTGAAGGATTCGGGAAGAAAAGGAAGTCGGAACAAACTTTCTTGTTCTTTCGACCGCTCCGGCGCGAATCCCCTCCATTCAACCTCAACTGCACTTCGTCCACGACATGATATTACGCCGTGACTGCGCATCAAATTAGTGGCAAAAACCCACGATGCACAAACTGCCGCCCGAAGACGAGACTCTCGATCTCGAGGCGCGATGTTTGCTTTTGGAATCGGATCCTGGCCAAAAGGAGCAAGGTATCCGACTCCTCAAGCAACGGTATGAACGACCTGTGATGGCTTTCTTGGCCGATCATTTCCCTGACCTGCCGGCCGATGAGCGGGCCACGGCCATCAACGACGCATGGTTGGAAATCTACCATCGTTCGATCGAAGGTTCTCTGGATATGGACCGCGAACTGGCCGGGCTGATCTTCACCGTCGCGAAGCGAAGGGCCATCGACGCGCGGCGACGCCACGCGACCGACGGGGACCGCGCGGCCCACCTGGCCGAGCATGTGGGCGACTATCTCGTCGGGACGAGCATCGGGGCAGATTGGCGCATGGCGGCGATTCGCGAACACACGGCCGACATCTCCCGGGAATTCCGGGAGTTCGTGAAGACGTTAAAGGCACCCCAGCAAAGGCGCGTCGCGACGGTGATGGCCGATGCGCTGCCTGACTGGATGACGGACCGGGAAATCGCCGATGAGGTTAAGCGACGGTTTGGCGTTCACCTGTCCACTTTGGAAGTCAAAGGGGCTAAACAAGCGATGTTGAGCAAACTACGGGCGCTGCTGAAACGCCAAAGCCGATGACCACTCCCGACCACTCATCTGAGGACAAGGCGCTGGCGGCGTTGATCGCCGGCATCCTTCACCAACAACCAAATGAAGTAGAGCCAGAGGTTGTTGCCCGATACTTGCGCGGAGAATTCGTGCTCAGCCCCGAAGATGAAGCCGCTCTGCGGCACGCGAAGCTTTGCTTGGACGGCGCACAAGGAGTGGCGAACCCGGTTCCGGTCGGTGACGATCTCTGCATCCCGGCCCTCCATCGCCACAAGCGTGCCGCTGGTTTCTCGAAACAGACGGCCGAGGAGTTGGAAAAGAAGCGGCGCGAACTGCGCGAGAAACTGCAGCGTCGCAGGGAGCAACCGCCGCAGTGAACGACTACGAAATCGACGAACTGGCCGGCGCAGTCGCCGGGCTTGTCGGCGGGGCCATACCGGTCGATCTTGCGCGTATCGCAGCGGAAGAACGGATTGAATTGATGGAAGGCGAGTTTGGCGCGGATTTTCATGGCCGCATTGAATACCTCCCCGACGAGGGGATTTTCGCGATCTACCATCCGTCGGCCTCCGGCGAAATTTTCCCCGGTCGCATCCGCTTCACCATCGCCCACGAACTTGGGCACTATTTCATCCCGGATCACCGCGACCTGCTGCTGAAATACCTTGTCCATGATTCTGCCGAGGATTTCCGGCCCAACCGAGCCGTCGAACGGCAGGCTGATCGCTTTGCAGCCGCGCTGTTGCTGCCCGCCAAGACCCTCCAGGCGCGCATGGGACGGAAAGGTTTCATGGCGTTGAAGGAAATCAGGACTTTGGCGGGCGATTGCGGAACGAGCCTTCAGGCCGCCGCGTTTCGCTATAGTCAGTTCACGACCGAACCCCACCTCGCCATCATTTCGGAGGATCGTCGGATTCTATACTATTTTGCGTCAGAGGAGGCGGAGGCGCTCGGCTTCGGCGGCCTTGGAAATCGTTTGATTCCGGACGGCTCGCCTACTGACTGTGCTTTTCGGAGTCAGGGTCGCGACATTGAGGAAGGTGAAACGAACACGGAGCTGTGGTTCTCGGAACGGTATCGACGAGCGGACCTGTGGGAGGAGTCGGTCCATCTTGGCTATGCGGGGCGCGTGCTGACATTGCTTTCTTGGCAAGATACGCGGAGCGACGATTGATGATCAGCGCACGGGACAATCAGCAACTCCGGGAGGTTTGGAATCAGAGGGCCATTCCGGTCGTGTTTCGTCGTGGGCCGGGTGAAGGATTGATGATCAGGATGCCCTATTCGTCCCAGAACCGGGAGTGGATCAAAGCGGAGCACCGGCGGGAGCCAAATTGGAACATGAAATTCAGATGCTGGGAAACGCCAAGATCGTGGTTTGACGACCTCGTGACGCGGTTCCTGCGAAAATTCGGCAAGGTCTACGTTATCCAGGCGTTTCGCGAGCAACAGAAATGTGCGCCGGCGTGCTGGAATGCGACTGGCTTCGACTGCGAATGCTCATGCATGGGACAGAATCACGGTTCCGGGAATCCAGCTGGCTGCTGGCACATTGTTTCCGATACGTTCGCTATCGAATGGAGTGAACGACAGTATTCCTGTCGCCTGATCGAATCCAAGTCCGGGCAGGTCGCCCCTGCGGAAACCGTATCGCCATGACGGTTTCGCCGTCGAGACCGCGACAAATGACAGGTGCGGTCTAGATTTATCCGATGTAGAGGTGGCACCAAGGTTTCCACGCGCTTGTTACCTGTGCGTGGTCATTCGACTTGCGCCTCTGTCAACGCAGTGATGCCGTTGTCGCCATTCCATTAACCGCGATTGGTAGCGATTATGACCGCAGATGCCCCAAGCCTGATGCAGTGGTTTGCTGAACGCCCATTGTGGATTCAAGAGGCAGCACATCGGTTGCTCGCGGTCGGCCCCCTTACTCCTAGTGACCTTCGCGATCTGGTCGCTCTATGTAAGCAACAGGGGCGGCCCCAAAAGGGCATCAAGCCGTCTTCTAAACTTTTCGCTCTCAACTTCGGAAGCAATGCGAGCAACTCGGTGGTTCGCCTGAAGTCGATTTCCGAGGTCAAAGGTATAGATGCGCTGAATCCGCGCCAGCCACTCACGTTCAATGATGAGCCGATTACCGTCGTTTTTGGCGCCAATGGCGTGGGTAAGTCGGGATACATCCGCATCCTCAATCACGTCTGCGGTGGACGGGCGCGGAACCGACGCGCATTGCTGAATAATGTTTTTCAGGATAAGGCCGCTCAAAGCTGCAAAATAGGCTATTCCGTCGATGTTCAGGAAAAGATCTTGGAGTGGAGTCCGGCGGTTGGCGTCCACTCCGATCTGACAGGTCTAGAAATCTACGACAACGATTGCGCCCACATTTACACCACGGAAGAGAATGAGGTCGCGTTCGAGCCCCGATTGCTGGCGCTGTTTCGCCAGCTCGTCGAAGCATGCGCCGCAGTCGAATCCTGTCTTGCCCAGGAGATCGCCGCCTTGCCCTCGAAGAAGCCGGCGCTACCGGCTGACTACAACGCAACGGCGGCGGGTGCCTGGTTTGCCCAGCTCTCGGCGTTGACCACACCGGCGGAAATTGACGAGCGCTGCACCTGGGCCAAAGGGCAACAGACGGCGCTCGACGAGTTCCAGCGTCGATTGCTGGAAAAGAATCCGACCGATCAAGCGCGTCAGTTGCGCACGCGGAAAACCGGCCTCACGAAATTCGCGGCCGAGTTGCTGAAAATATCGGACCAGATGAGCGATGCCGCCCTTGACGATCTGCTGGCTGCACAACTTGACGCCAGGACCAAGCGGCGGGCGGCAAGCGTGGACGCCGAAAAAGTGTTCGCCCAGGCGCCGTTGAAAGGTGTCGGGGAGGAAAGCTGGCAACTGTTGTGGGAGCAGGCACGAGCCTATTCGGAGCAAGTCGCTTACCCGAAACAGACGTTTCCTGCTACTCAGGCAGGAGCACATTGCGTGCTGTGCCAGCAGCCTCTCGACGGGGAAGCCAAGCAGCGGCTGGAGTCGTTCGAGCGATTTGTGAAGGGCGAATTGGAGGAACTGGCCAGGGCGGCGGAACGAAAGGTCCAGCTTCTGCTCAAGAAGTCCCCGGAGATTCCAAACGAGGAAGAGATCGACACGCGCTTGGCTACTCTTAGCGTCGATTATGACGACCTCATCAAGAAGGTTCAGCGGTATCGGAAGGCGATGCAGGCGCGGCGCGAGGCTTGGGGTGAAAAGGCGAAAAAGGCGGATGTCCCCGCTCTGCCAGGTGAGTCGCTCGTTGTGGGCCTTTCGACGCTGGCTGCTGAATTGGAGAGGAAGGCAGCCGCCTACGACGAGGACGCGAAAAAGAGTGATCGCACCGACCTCAAGAAACAGGCGCGCGAACTCGAGGCCGTGAAATGGCTCGCCGACCAGAAGGCGGCCATCGAAGCGGAGGTGGCGCGGCTTAAGAAAATCGGGGCATTGGAGGCGGCGAAAAAGCTGACGAGCACCACCGGACTATCGTCGAAGAAATCCGAGCTGGCGGAGGCAATGGTATCCAGCGCGTTCGTCAAGCGTTTCACCGATGAGATGACGGCCCTGAGTGCCCGCCGCATCCAAGTCGAATTGATCAAGACGCGTGCGACCAAGGGACAGGTCTGGCATCGGGTGCGGCTGAAAAACGCCAAGATCAAGGCGGAGATTCCGGAGGTCCTGAGCGACGGCGAGCGCCGCATCGTCTCGATTGCCGCGTTTCTTGCGGATGTCGAGGGGATCGAGGCCAACACACCGTTCATCTTTGACGATCCTATATCCTCGCTCGATCAAGACTTCGAGGAAGCGGTGGTCGCGCGGCTTGTGCGCATTGCCCAGAAACGACAGCTCATCGTCTTCACCCACCGCCTTTCGTTGCTCACGTTGCTGGAGGATGCGGCCAAGGCCGCGGGCACCGACTCCCGGGTGGTGGCGCTGAACCGGGAGGACTGGGGCACCGGCGAACCCGGCGATACCTCGCTCACTGCCAAGAAGCCGGAGAAGGCCATCAACGTAATCCTCGGTGAGCGTCTGGCCGAGGCCCGGAAGCGCTTGAAGGAGAAGGGACGCGCCGAATACGACACCTGCGCCAAGGGCATTTGCAGCGACATCCGCATCGTCGTGGAACGGATGGTTGAGGAGGTGCTGCTCAACGACGTGGTCAAGCGGTTCCGCCGTTCGGTCCAGACCTACAACCGGCTCGGCCAGCTAGCCCGAATTGGCGCCGCCGACTGCAAGTTTCTCGACGACTTCATGACCAAGTATTCGCGGTATGAGCACTCCCATTCCAGCGAGGCCCCGGTCGCCCTGCCGGACCCCGATGAATTGCAGGCCGACCTGGAAAGACTGAAACAGTGGATTCAGGCCTTCAACGCCCGCCCGGTTCCTAAACCGTAGCACTATGCCGCCCCCTCGTTTCCAGCCCACGCTCAAGGAGAAGCGGAAGGCGTTCCGGCGTTGTTTCGATGCTTCCACGCTGCTCCTCAGTTTCCTCATATATCGAAACCATGTCTATCCGCTGGTAGAGCGGGTGCATGGAGCCGATTCGCAG
The DNA here is from genome assembly GCA_002344205.1 of Opitutaceae bacterium UBA2377. GTDB lineage: Bacteria > Verrucomicrobiota > Verrucomicrobiia > Opitutales > Opitutaceae > UBA2377. Next base: position 3,996 of record DDSZ01000020.1, on the reverse strand, counting down.
CAGCACACGGCGATGAATTATGCCAACGCGATCGCCACCATGCTTGCGCTGAGGCAACTGCATGAGTTCTTCCTGCCGTCTGAAAACCGGCGGGATATCCGGGCATTGCATTTTGGCTATATCCGCCACCGCCCCCTGCTCGCCAATGACGAGAAGCAAAAAATCGACCAGACACTGATCCACCTTTCGTTCGAAGCGTTCCGGTTTCGGAATACCCCACGCAATCTTGCCCGCTACATGCGAAAGGCGATTATCCGTTACCTCGCATTCGTGAAGCATTGTGAACGACGGGTGTTCAGCAAGGATGCTAACACCTCGGCTGAGATTGAAAAAATCCAGCGCGGTTTTGCCCATCAGCTCGCGTTGATCAAAGCTTATGAAGGCGCGGAGACCGGTCCGTAGGCAGATTCGTCCTATCGGTGATCGACGACCTCAAGTCCTGACCGCCGCCGGGCCAGAACTGCCGCAAAACTCCCTCGATTTTGTCGGCAGCAAGTCAGCGCCTCTGGCAACGCGTAGCAAGTTCTTTTCCCGCCGCCTGCACCCAAGGCCGGTAAATCGCCGCTCGTTCATCGTTGCTACCGTCTGGTTCAGCAGGAAATGTCGTCTTACCGGCAACCTACCGGAAATATCACCGCCCGCACTTCGTCGCCGCTTCCTTCATGTGTAAGCCACCACGATACGCCCGCCATACGCCGTTGTGTTTCGTTCCGCTCTATGCGCTGGACCCCGACAACGACGAGGAGCCTTTTCGTCACCATGGAACCGGCACCTTGGTCGTATACAAAGGCCGACCCCTCCTGCTTACCGCGGCGCACGTGGTCGAGGACGCGCGTGACAGGCTCGCCGTCTTTTCGACGGCGGATTTCAAGGTCCACCGTTTGCGCGACGAATTCTCGATGTCACCCATCCCTGCCGGCCAAGACCGGGCCGACGATTTTTTGGATGTCGCCGCCATCGCACTAGACCCCGAATTCGCCGCTGGTGTCACGTTTCTCTCCATCGGCTTCTACGTTCTCCCTGAAATACCGCCTAACAACCTCGTTGCCGGAGTTGAACTGATGTTTGCCGGTTACCCCGCAACCACAGCCGCAGGGAAAAGCCATGCCTACCATTTCTCCGACGGTGCCCAAATCGTGCTCCGGCCCCAGTGTGTCAACACGCCGCTCTTGCCCGTGCTGGAGTATCCGGCCCCGCTGACCGCAGACTGCTTGGTATCGCCATTTATGAACCTCAGCACCCGTGAAGATGATGAATGGGCCGAGGCTACGTTCCTGCCACCGGGGATGAGTGGCGGCCCGGTTTTCGCGGTGCAGGGCGATGATGTCCGGCTGGTGGGTGTGGCGACGAACTGGGGCAACAAGGAAGGATACTTCGTTGGCACCCACCTCGCTCCGGTAGCGGCCGTGATCGAGCACGCCGTCGCCACGGCACACTAGACCATGTCTCGTCTCGGCGACTGCCTATTGTTTGCCCCGGGCATTCCGTTCAGCTCCGTCGATATGAAGGGCGGCGGATTACCGAACCAGTTCTACCGCCGCATCGACGGATTCTATCTGCAGCCCGCGGTTGAACTTGCCCAACGAAGGCACGATTTTGCTTCCGGCTTGCTGGCGGTCTGCGCGGCTGATGCCTTGGCCGGGTTCATCACCGGCGCCAGCGGCACAAAGGAACGGATGGTGGCGTTTTTCCGCCATATTCCGGGGCTGGATGAGCCGGAAACTGCGAAGCTATTTTGCGAGCATTTCCGCAACGGCTTGGTCCATGACGCCCGGGTGAAGCACGGCAGCGAGTTCTCGGTCGACGTTCGCGGGGTGGCGCAACGGCAGGACACCCGGCTTGCGGTCAATCCGCTGCTGCTTGCCGGAGGTGTCCGTCGCGTGCTCCAAGAATACCGGGAGCGACTTCATAACGATCCCAACGAACTGAAAAGCCTGCGCGCCCGAATTCGGCGGCGTTTCAAGGTGGAACTTGAAGGATAGAGCACCAGCTGGGATTTGACTGATGAATCAAAACCCCAACGGCCTCATAAAATGAGGGTTTAGTCGTGATTTGACTGAACCCTTCAGTATTTCGTGATAGTTTCTCGCTGGCTGCCCGGCATAGCTTCGAACAATGCCGATCACGGGCAAGGGAGGCTACAGCAGACGCCTTTCGCGAGAACCGGCATTTTCCCCTCACCGCAGTGCGGACAACCGGTGTCGCTCGCACAGACTACATTGGACCAGCGTCGCGCCCGTGACGACGCCATGCGCTCGTCGGGCCGGGCACCCTCATCGTCATGAATCTCAACGAGGGAGGAAACTGCGAGCACTGTAACTAGACAGCGCGCGATCAAGCTCGGCTGTACTTTGCATCCAGCCCAACCGGGGCAAGCTCGCCGTTTTTGACGGTGTAGGTGAGTTCGGCGCCCTCTCCTACTTCGCCGCCAATGAGTGCTCGCGCCAATCGGGTTTCGAGGTGGCGTTGCAAGAAACGCTTGAGCGGCCGGGCTCCGAAAACCGGATCATAACCTTTTTCGGCGACCCACTCTTTCGCTTTGGCGTCTAGCTTCACGGTCACACGGCGATCGGCGAGACGCTTGTTCAGGTCGGCCAGCAGCAGGTCCACGATGGTCGTGATTTCCTCCAGGGTAAGCGGTTTGAAGAGAATGGTCTCGTCAATCCGGTTAAGGAACTCCGGACGGAACGATTTGCGCAGCTCCGCCATGACGCTCTCCCGCACGCTCTCGGGGATCGTGCTGCCGGTCACGCCGTCCAGCAGAAAGCGCGAGCCGAGGTTGGAGGTCATGATGATGACGGTGTTCTTGAAATCCACGGTGCGGCCTTGGGAATCGGTCAAGCGACCATCATCCAGAACCTGCAACAGGACGTTGAAAACGTCTGGATGCGCCTTCTCCACCTCGTCAAAGAGAAGGACCGCATAGGGTTTGCGGCGAACTGCTTCCGTGAGCTGACCTCCCTCGTCGTAGCCGACGTATCCAGGAGGAGCACCGATCAATCTTGCGGTGCTAAATTTTTCCATGTATTCCGACATGTCGATGCGCACCATCGCGGCCTCGGTGTCGAAGAGGGTTTCCGCCAGGGTCTTTGCCAGCTCGGTCTTGCCGACGCCGGTGGGCCCGAGGAACAGGAAGCTGCCGACGGGGCGGCGCGGGTCCTTGATGCTGCTGCGCGCGCGCAGGATCGCCTCGGTGACGAGCGAGACGGCCTCGTCCTGGCCGACGACGCGTTCGTGCAACACTTCCTCCAGGCGCAGGAGTTTTTCCTTCTCGCCCTCGACCAGCCGGGTGACGGGCACGCCGCTCCACTTCGACACGACCTCGGCGATCTCCTCCTCGGAAACCTCCTCCTTGAAGAGTGTGGTGGTGCGGCCGGCTTTTTCCAAGGCCTTCAGCTCGGCCTCCAACTGGGGAATCTTGCCGTGGCGCAGCTCGGCGACCTTGTTGAGGTCATAGGCTCGCTCGGCCTTCTCCATTTCAAGGCGCGCGGCCTCGAGCGACTCGCGCAGCCGGCGGGTTTTGTCCACGGAGGCCTTTTCCTTTTCCCAGTGGAGCTTGATGCCCTTGGTCTGTTCGCGGGCCTCGGCGAGCTCCTTGCGGAGCGACTCCAGCCGGCGGGCGCTGGCCTCGTCCTTCTCCTTCGCCAGCGCGGTCTCCTCGATCTCGAGGCGCAGCACCTTGCGGGTGAGTTCGTCGAGTTCCTGCGGCATCGAGTCCATCTCGGTGCGGATCATCGCGCAGGCCTCGTCCACGAGGTCGATGGCCTTGTCGGGGAGGAAGCGGTCGCTGATGTAGCGGTGGGAAAGCGTGACGGCGCTCACGAGCGCGTTGTCCTGGATGCGCACGCCGTGGTGCAGCTCGAAGCGCTCGCGCAGGCCGCGCAGGATGGAGATGGCGTCCTCGACGGTGGGCTGGTCCACGAGCACGGGCTGGAAGCGGCGCTCCAGCGCGGCGTCCTTCTCGATGTGCTGGCGGTATTCGTCGAGCGTGGTGGC
>DDSZ01000017.1:24710-27227 GCA_002344205.1 Opitutaceae bacterium UBA2377 | reverse complement strand
AGCCGGCCCCGGCAGCGAAGCAGGCTTGATCAAGCGCGGCTGAGCAAGCCGACCAGAAACAACGCAATCATGGCCAGCGCGCAGGCCGTGCGAGCCACGGTGGAGAGAAGAAAACCTGTGGCGGCGCCGACACCGGAGCGCAGCGACTGTCCGCCGGATTTCCTGCCGATGAATTTCTCGGCCACCACCGCACCGAGGAAGGTGCCGAGGAGCAGGGCGGGCAGGGAAAAGAACACGCCCACCAGTGCGCCGCCGCCGGCCCCGGCCATGCCCCATTTGCTGCCGCCGAATATCCGGGTGCCGATGATGACGCCGGCCAGATCCATCAGCAACGAGAGCAGCCAAAGCAGGGCAATCGCGCCGAGGAGCCACCACGAGAGCTGGGCGGGCAGCAGCAGCTTGTGCAGCACCATGGCCGCAAGAATCAGCGTGGTGCCGGGCAACAGCGGCAGGATGCATCCCGCCAGTCCGACGAGGACGAGCGCGATCGTGAGTGCCCAGACGAGATATTCCACGCCGCCAAGAACACCGGGTCCGGCCGCAGGGTTGCAAAAAGAAACGCGATGAAATCGTCCGGGCTGCCGGCTTCGTGGGCGGAAATCAGGCTTCCTCGGGAGGCGTGAAACCGCGGCGCATCACGTTCTCGACCACGGCCCGCGGGAAGAGGAAGTTTTGCAGGTATTCCTTGCCGCCGGCCTTGGTGCCGCCGCCGGACATCTTGAAGCCGCCGAAGGGGTGGCGCTCGACGATGGCACCGGTGATGCCGCGGTTGAGGTAGAGGTTGCCGACGAACATCTCGGCCTGGGCACGTTCGAGCGCCTTGGGGCTGCGGGAGAACAGTCCGCCGGTCAGCGCGTAGTCGGTGCCGTTCACCAGCGCGAAGGCCTCGTCGAGGTTTTTGGCGCGGAGGATGGCGACGACCGGGCCGAAGATTTCCTCACGGGCGATGGCGTGCTCGGGCTTCACGTTGACGAACACGGTCGGCGGGACGAACCAGCCCTCGGCCGGCGCTTGGCCTTGGTAGGCGAGCTTCGCCTCCTGCTTGCCCTGTGCGATGATCGAGAGGATTTTTTTCTGCGCGTCCGCGTCGATCACCGGGCCGACGATGGTGCCGGGCAGCGCCGGGTCACCGATGGGGAAAGAGCTGCAGGCGGCGATGAAACGTTCGATGAAGTGATCATACACCTCGTCAAGGACGATGAGGCGCGAGAGCGCGGAGCATTTCTGTCCGCTGAAGCCGAAGGCGCTGTAGAGCGCGGCGGGAATCGCCTCGTCGAGGTCCGCATCGTTGTCGATGACGAGTGCGTTTTTACCGCCCATCTCGCAGACGACCTTCTTGAGGTTGGCCTGGCCGGGTTGGGTGCGGCCGGCGGTTTCCCAAATCTTGGTGCCGACGGCGCGCGAACCGGTGAAGGCGATGAAATCGACCTGCTTGTGGCCGACGAGGTGCGCGCCGATGTCCTCGCCATAGCCGGGGAGGAAATTGAGCACGCCGGCGGGGATGCCGGCCTCGGTGAGAATGTCCATGAGCACGGCACCGATTACGGAGGTCTGCTCGGCGGGTTTCATGATGACGCAGTTGCCCGCGACCAGCGGGGCGACCACGAGGCCGGCGAGGATGGCCAGCGGAAAATTCCACGGCGCGATGGCGACGCCGACGCCGCGGGGAGTCCAAGCCTGCACGCAGCGCTCGCCGGGGACGGCCTGGGTGACGACAGGCTTCGCGAGCTTGCGCATCTCGACGGCGTAAAAGCGGCAGAAGTCGATCGCCTCGGAAACATCGCCATCGGCCTCGAGCCAAGGTTTTCCGGCCTCAAGAATGAGCAGCGAGTTCAGCGCCATCCGGCGCGACTCCATGAGGTCGGCGGCGCGCTCGAGCATCTTGGCACGATCCTCGACGGGGGTGGCGCGCCATTTCGGAAACGCGGCGCTGGCCGCGGCGACGGCGGCCTCGGCGTCGCCGATCGTCGCGCGGGCCCAGTGGCCGATGATTTGCGACGGTTGGGCGGGATTGACGGATGCGACGTATTCGCGGTCGGCGATTTTTTTCCCGTTGATGATGAGCGGCCACTTTTGGCCGAGTTTGGCCGCGCAGGCGGCCAAGGCGGCGCGTTGTTTGTCGCGGTTGGCCGCCTGCGCATAATCCGTGTTGGCGGCATTGAGGAAAGTCCCGGCGGGATGCGGCTTGCGGGCGAGCGGTTCGGGCGCGGCGGCGATGGCATGCACCGGATTGCCGAGGAGCTGGTCCTTGGTGGCCTCGCCCATGTTCTTGATGCGGAGAAAGCCTTCGTTCGAAGTGTTCTCGAGCAGGCGGCGGACGAGGTAGGCCATGCCGGGCAGCAATTCGCCGACGGGGCAGTATTCACGGACGCGGTGGCCCATTTGCAGGAGCGAGAGCTTCAGCTCGTCGGCCATGCCGTAGAGCGCTTGAAATTCGTAAGCGCGCGGGTCGAGGCCGAGGCGTTCGGCCTGCGCGATGACGTGGGCGCAGGAGCGGACGTTGTGCGAGGCGAAGTT
>DDSZ01000017.1:0-24701 GCA_002344205.1 Opitutaceae bacterium UBA2377 | reverse complement strand
GGCCAGTCGCGCTGCTGGGCGAGAATGGTCTCGTAGTCCCAGTAGGCGCCTTTCACGAGGCGGACGTTGAGCGGGCGGTTGTTTTTGCGGGCCCAGGCGACGAGGTCGCGGAGGTCGGTTTCGCAATCGCGCAGGTAGGCCTGGATCGCGATGCCGATGGCGGGTTGGGTGCGGAACTCGGGTTCCTCGAAGATGGATTTGAAGAGCTGCAGCGTGAGGTCCTTCAGCTTGTAGCTTTCCATGTCGAAGTTGATCAGCGCGCCGACCTCGGCCGCGCGGCGCAGGATGGGGCGAAAGCGTTCCTTCAGCGCCGCGATGGAGTTTTCCGGATCGGCCGGGTGGACGTCGGGCGTGAGGGCGGAAATTTTGACCGAGAGGTTGAGGCGGGGCAGGGGGCCCTTGGGACCGAGGTCGCTGAAGCAGGGAGCGGATTCCTTGGCGTAGAATTTCGACACCGAGTCGAGGACCTCGAGGTTGCGCTTAAGGAAAACGTCCGCCTCGGCCTCGTTGAGGACGGTTTCGCCGAGGAGATCAATGGTGGTGGCGAGGCCGAGCTTGGCGTTCTTCTTGATCTGCTTGAGCAAATCTTCGCCGGTCTCGCCGGCAACGAATTGTCCGGCCATGTCCACGATCTGCGCCTTCACCGGCGTGGCAACGAGGGCGGGGGCGAAGGAAGAGGCGGCGAGGCCGGCCTTGAGGGCGGGGTTGAGCTCGACGGCCTTGTCGCCAAGATATTCCTGCAGGTGACGGACGATCTCGCCGGACGAGTTGAGCGAGGGCAGCACATCAACGAAACGGAAGAGCTGGGTCTTGAAGACGGGGTCCTTCATTGACCACTCCATGAGGCGGGCGTAGGCGCCCTTCTTGGAGAACAGTGCCGGGGGCGGCTGCTGGTCCATCAAGGTGAAGAGTTGTTCACCCTTGGCGCGCACGGCGGCTTCGATTTTCGGGTCAGGCGTCAGGAAAAGAGACATGGGGAGAAGCGGCGAAACTGCCAAAGCGACCGCCCGCATAGCAAGGGGGCAGGGGCCGGCCCGGATGAATCCACCCGGGCTTGTGGCTGCGTAAGTTGCCCTGATTTATTTACTTGTGGCCATGAATAGTCCTTTGGGACTAACTTGAACCCATGAGAAAGGCAAAACCGCCGGCCACCGGGCATATCGCCGTGGACAGGGCGGGCGATTTTTGCGACTTTCCGCCGCGGGACGTGTTCTGGGCATGAACGATGACACTCCAGTGCAAAACCAACCCTCGGGGATGATCCCCCCGGTCGATTTCACCACCTTCATGCGCAACTATCAGGACATGGTCTTCTCCACGGCGGTCCGCCTTGTGAACAACGAGGCGCAGGCGGAGGACATTTCGCAGGAAGTCTTCCTGAAGGCGTATCAACACTACGATTCCCTGCAGACCAGCCCGACCGCCGGCGGCTGGCTGAAGACGGTGACGACCAATCTCTCCCTCAACCACCTCTCCCGCTACCGCAATCGCTGGCGCTTTTTTTCCGAGTTTACCCGGCACGACGACGGCGAAAGCGAAGGTGCCGAGGTCGAGTTTGCTTCGGGCGACGATTTCCTGGCCGACGTGGATGCGGACGAGCGCCGCGTCTGGATCGAGCGGGCGCTGGAAAAACTGCCCGATCATCAACGGGTGCCGCTCGTGCTTTTTCATTTCCAAGACATGCCTTACGACGAGATTGCCAAAAAACTGGGCGTCTCCCTCGCCAAGGTTAAGACCGACATCCTCCGTGCCCGCACGGCCCTCGCCCAGATCCTGACGCGCAGCGGCACCACCCACGAGACCTTCAACGCCTAATCCCATGTCACGCCAAAATTCCGAAAAGCTGGAGCAGACCATTCACCGCACGTTGCGGGCGCTGCCCGACCGGCGCGCGCCGCGATCGCTGGAGGCACGCGTGCTGGCCGCGATTGCGGCCCAGCAGCATCTGCCGTGGTGGCGGCAGTCGTTCGTGCACTGGCCGCTGGCAGCCCGGGCGGGCTTCTTGGTCGGCAGCGCGGTCTTGGCCGCGGCCTTTGTCGCCCTCTGCCTGCGGGCGGCCGGCGGCGCGCAGCCGGCCGCCGTGCTGGCCGAGCCGCTGGCGCTTTGGACGCAAATCCGCGGCATCACCGCCGCGATCGGCGATTTCTGCGGCACGGTGCTGCATAGCATCCCGAGCGTGTGGCTCTACGGTGCCATCGCCTTTGTGGGCTGCATGTATGCCACCCTCTTCGGTTTGGGCGCCGCTGCTTACCGCGCCTTCTTTGTTCAACGTTAACCCCGCTCTGCCATGAATCCGTCCCTCTTCCGCAAATTCCGTTCCGCCGCCACATGCGTGGCGGGTTTCATCCTGACCGCAGCCATCTGGGCCGGCGAGCCGGCCGATCCCGAGGCAACGCCGGCGCTCCCGCCTGAGCCGCCGGCCATCGAGGCTCCCGCGGCCGAAGCTCCCGTCGAAGTTCCAGTCGAGGCACCCGAACTGCGTCGGTTGGATACGGCTGCCCCGGCCGAGCCGGCTGTCGAGGCGGTGGCGGTGTCCGCGGAAGATGAGCCGGAGGATGCGCTGGCCGAACTGGTGGATGAAGCTGAGCCCAAGGCTGAAAAACGCACCCATCGGGTGCGCGTCCGCAGCGGCTCCGAGTTTCCCTTCGGCAGCAACACCGTGGCGGCCGGCAACACGGTGAGCTATGTGGTTTCCATCCTGGGCTCCAGCGTCGTGGACGGAGCGGTGGAGCGCGAAGCAGTCTCGATCATGGGCAGCACCCGGGTCAATGGCTCGGTCGGCCGTGAGGCCGTGGCTGTCATGGGCGGCGTGCATGTCGAGGGTAGTGTCGGCCGCGAGGTCGTGTCGGTGCTCGGCGACGTCCATATCAACGGCCCCGTGGGCCGCGAGGTCGTGGCGGTGCTGGGCGATGTCACACTTGGCGCCGATGCCGTGATCGGGCATGATTTGGTGGTGGTGGGCGGCCGGCTTACCCGCGATCCCGCCGCCGTGGTGCATGGCAACGTGAAGGTCGTCACCCTGCCGATTATCGGCTCCGGCTTTGTGCCGGTTAAGACTTGGATCGAGCGCTGCCTGCTGCTCGGCCGGCCGCTGGCCTTCGGCGAGAATCTGGGCTGGGCTTGGATGATCGCGATCGGGGTCTTTGCCTTCTACGTCCTGCTCGCGCTGCTTTTCCCGCGGGCTTTCGAAAAGTGCGCCGAGACGCTGGAGCAGCGCCCGGGCTACTCCCTGCTGGCCGTGCTGCTCACCGTCCTGATCTTGCCGGTCCTGATTGTCCTCTTGGCAATCACGGGGATCGGCGTGCTGTTGATACCCTTCATCGCCGCCGGTCTGTTCTTCGCCGGCATCTTCGGCAAGGCGGTCATGCATGCGTGGCTTGGCCGCCGGCTGACGCGGTCTTTTGGTCCGGGGCCGGCCTCCCATGTGGCGGTGGCCACCCTGATCGGCGGCGCGCTGGTGCTGTTGCTCTACACCATCCCGTTCTTCGGCTTCTTCCTCGCGAAGGCGCTCGAGGTCGTCGGCTTGGGGGTGGTGGTTTATACGCTGATTCTCGCCATGCGCCGGGAAAAGCCGGCCGCACCGCCTCCGGCACCTGCTTCGGGTCCGCAACCGGCGGCGGCTGGATTCACTGCGGCGATCGTTCCGCCGACATTGTCGGCACCGGCGGCGGTTGACAGCGGCGAAGCCGCCGGCCTGCCTCCGCCCATTCCGGCGTCGGTGGCCGCCGCGCTGCTGCCCCGGGCGGGTTTTTGGATCCGCATCGCGGCTTCGGCGATCGATGCGGTGTTGATCGGCATGCTCGCGAGCTTCGTCAACCTGAGCGGCGCCTTCCCGCTCTTGTTCGCGGCTTACTGCGTGCTCCTGTGGTCGCTCAAGGGCACCACGGTTGGCGGGATCGTGTGCAACCTCCGGGTGGTGCGGCTTGATGACCGCCCGGTGGACTGGACGATCGGCATCGTGCGCGCCCTTGGCGGTTTTCTCTCTCTCTTTTTCGCCGGCCTGGGTTTCATCTGGGTGGCTTTCGATCCCGAGCGCCAGTCCTGGCACGACAAGATCGCCGGCACCACGATCGTGCGGATGCCCAAGGGCACTCCGTTGATCTGAGCCCGGCAGAAGGCGCGAATCATTGTGACCAAGGCCGGGCGGATGCCCGGCCTTTTCGTTGCTGGACATGCGCCCCCGGGCTTACAGTTTAGCGCTCAAAGCTTATGGCCTCATCACCACTTGTCGGAATCATCATGGGGAGCACCTCGGATTGGGAGACCATGCAGCATGCGGCGGCGCAGTTGGAGGCGCTGGGCGTGCCGTTTGAAAAGCGGGTGGTCAGCGCGCACCGCACCCCGAAGCTCATGGTCAGCTATGCGGAGTCGGCGGAAAAGCGCGGTCTGAAAGTGATCATCGCCGGCGCGGGCGGCGCGGCCCACCTGCCGGGGATGACCGCCTCGCTCACCACGCTGCCGGTGCTGGGCGTGCCGGTGGAGTCGAAAACGCTCAAGGGGCTCGATTCGCTGCTCTCCATCGCGCAGATGCCGGGCGGCGTGCCGGTGGCGACCTTCGCCATCGGGAAGGCCGGTGCCATCAACGCCGCGCTCTTTGCCGCCTCGCTGCTGGCGCAGAGCGACCGGAAGACCAAAAACGCCTGGGAGACTTTCCGCCGGGCGCAGACGGGGAAAGTGCTCAAAGCAAAGCTTCCCTGAATCGAACCACGAAGATCACGAAGGGTGATTTTCAGGTTTGTCCTTGGTGGGCTTCATGAACTTCGTGGTCGGACCAATGATTTTGCCGGGCAAAACAATCGGAATTCTGGGCGGCGGACAACTGGGGCGCATGTTGGCGCAGGCGGCGGCCCAGATGGGTTACCATGTGCATATATTCGAGCCCGTGGGGCCGAGCCCGGCGGGGGAGGTGGCGCGCAAGGAGGTCAATGCTCCCTACGAGGATCTGGCGGCGTTGCGGGCGTTTGCCGCGGCATGCGATGTCGTCACCTACGAATTTGAAAACGTGCCGGCGGCGCCGTTGCGCGCGATCGAGGGACTGACCCGGCTGCAGCCTCATCGGCTGGTGTTGCAAACCTGCCAGAACCGCTCGCGGGAGAAAAACTGGCTGCGCGAGGCCGGCTTCCCCCATGCCGCCTTTGCCGAGGTCCCTGCCGCCGGGGATCATGCCGCAGGACGGGCCAGCCTGATTGCCGGGATCCACGAGGTGGGCCTGCCCTGCGTGGTGAAGACCGCGGACTTTGGTTACGATGGGAAAGGCCAGCTCAAGGTCATGGGCGAGGAAGAGATCGAGGCTGCGGCGGCCCGTTTTGCCGGCCAAGCGGTCGTGATCGAGCGGTTTGTGACCTTTGCCTGCGAGGTTTCGGTGGTGGTGGCGCGCACGGCGGCCGGGGAAGTGCGGGCCTATCCCGTCACCGAGAACATCCACACGAACCATATTTTGGACTTTTCCATTGTGCCGGCGCGGATTGCACCCGCCGTGGCCACCGCCGCCGAAAAGCTGGCCTGCGCCATTGCCGAAAAGATCAGCCTCGTCGGCGTGCTTGGGGTGGAGATGTTCGTGACCCCGGCCGGGGAGATTTTGGTCAACGAATTGGCGCCGCGCACCCACAACAGCGGCCATTGGACGCTGGATGCCTGCGCCACCTCGCAATTCGAGCAGCAAGTGCGCGCCATCTGCGGGCTGCCCTTGGGGGCGGTGACCCTGCATTCACCGGTGGTGATGGTAAACATCCTCGGCGATGCCTGGGGTCTCCAGCCGGGTTTGGACCGGGCGCCGACCGAACCGGCGTGGGCTGCTTTGCTCGCACGACCGAATGTCCGTCTGCATCTCTATGGGAAGGTTTCGCCCCGACTTGGACGCAAGATGGGGCATTTCACGGTGCAGAGCGATGAGGTCGAGACCGCGTTGACGCAGGCCAAGGCGTTAAAGTCAGGTTTGGCGAAAGCAACGTAACGGCGAACCGGGTGGTTTTGACCGATTGACCGGTCTATCCCGTCTCCGCCGTCGGGCAATCTTAGTAAGCACCCGCCTTGAGGGGTGTTACGGATTTGCAACTGCTGCCGGGGAGGCGACACGCGTCCGCCATAAAAATTGATTGATTCCCGGCACGGAAGTTGCATTTGTCATAACCAAGAGAACATGCGGGCTAGCCCGCTCTCTTGCCTAACAACACAACACACAACTGATTAACTACAATGAACAAACATTCCGAAAGGAAGTTTTGGGCTCTGCTTTCGCTCGTTTTGAGCATGGGCATAGCCACCTCCGTAGTGGCCCAACCAGCCGCTTCCGCGAACGACAAAGACGACGACACCGTAACGCTTGAGAAGTTTGTCGTCACCGGCTCGCTCATCCCCATGGCGGCCGATACCCCCGCCATCCCTGTGACGGTCATCTCGTCGCTGCAGATCCAACAATCTGGCGTTTCGAATGACATTCTGCAGGTCCTGAAGAAGACCGAGCCGTTTTTCTACGGTGCCAATAACATTGGTTCCGACAACGGCAACATCTCCTCCGGTTCCTCCAACGGTGGCTCCTCCGTCTCGCTGCGTAATCGCGCGACGCTGGTGTTGATCAACGGTCGTCGTGCGGCGGTTTCGCCGGTCACCGCTTCCGGTGGTGCGACCTTCGTGGACGTCAGCCTCATCCCGGTGTCGGCGGTTGAGCGTCTGGAGATTCTCTCCGATGGCGCTTCCGCGACCTACGGCTCGGATGCCGTGTCGGGCGTGGTGAACGTCATTCTGAAGACGAATTATCGCGGTGCCGAAGTTGGCGGCCGCTATGGCTTCAGCCCGAACGACAGCGACTATTCCGAGCGCAGCTACTATGGCGTGTTCGGTGCCGGCACCGACAAGACGCAGATCACCATCTCCACGGAGTGGAAGAAGAGTGATCCGCTCCTCCAGCAGGATCGCGCTTTCGGCCGCGGCCAGTTCCGCACGCCGTCGTTTGCCGGTTCCATCAACAACCCGATCACGGGTGAGTTCTATTACCTGAACCCCAGCTTGAACGCCCCGGCTCCCGGGCAGAATTTGTCCTATGCCCAGATCGTGGCTTCCGGCCAGTATGCCGGTCCCCTCACCCAGGATCAAGTTGCCCAGTTCTTCGATCTGGCGGAATACCCGACGATGCTCATCAAGGCCCAGCGCCGCAGCGTTGTCGCCGCGATTGATCACCGCCTGACCGATACGACCACGCTCTTCGGCGATTTCATCTTCTCCGAGACGCGCACTCGCTCGGTCCTCAACGCCCAGCCGGTGGCCGGCAACGTGTTGGCCTCCAATCCGAACAATCCGTTCGATGTCACCGTCACCGCCCGCAACCGTTTCGTGCGTTTCCCGCGTATTTATAACACCGAGAACTTCGCGACCCGCGGCGTTACCGGCGTCAAGGGTGTCCTCACCGGCACTTGGAACTACGAGGCGGCGGCCAACTTCAACCGCACCGTCAGCAAGTTCCGCAACGACAACCTGATTGATGCCGCCGCCTACACTGCGGCCACCAACAACGGCACCTACAATCCGTTTGCCCGCGTGCAGGCTCCCGGCGTGGTCGAGGGCTTCCTCGGCACCAGCTTCCGCGACTACACCAGCGAGCTGATCGGTTTCGACGTCCGCTTCACGGGCGAAATCATGGATCTCCCCGCCGGCCCGCTTGCGGCTGCCGTGGGCGCTGATACCCGCCGCGAGTCCTTGTCGTTCACCAACGACCGTTACGACCGCACCGGTGGCTGGCTCCAAGCCACGCCCCGCCAGCCCTACTCGGCCAGCTCGACCACGGACGGCTTCTTCGCCGAAATCCGCGTGCCGATCTTCGACAAGGGCAACAGCCGCGCCGGTCTCCACGTGATGGATCTCTCCATCGCGGCCCGCAAGGAGATGTATAGCAAGACCAGCGATCCGTTCGTGCCGAAATACAGCCTGCGTTGGCTGCCTTTCAACGACGAGTTCGCCATCCGCGGCACCTACTCCGAGTCGTTCAGCGCTCCGACCCTGTTCGACCTCACCGGCCCGATCTCCCAAGGTTTCACCGCCGGTATCAACATCAACCGGTATGACACCAACGGTGTGCTGCTGGGTGTGACGACCGGTTCCCGCCAGTATCGCTCCTCCTCGGGCTCCAACCCGAACCTCGACCCCTCGCAGTCCCGCAACTGGACCGCCGGCGTGGTTTGGTCGCCGTCTGGCAAGCTGAAGGGCCTCGAGCTGTCGGCCGACTGGTTCAACATCGACGAGCGTGACCTCGTCTCGGGCATCTCCTCGGCGCTGATCGTCAGCGACGTCGAGCGCTTGGGCGCGGCCTCGATCTATGCTCCGTTGGTCCGCATCGGCACCAGCGCTGCCGGCGAAACCTACTTCGGCACGGGCACGCCCATCACGACCCCCGGCCAGATGTCCAACCGCCCCTCCGACACGCTGTGGATCACCAACCAATTGGTGAACATCGCCGGCGTCTGGCAGGACGGTGCCGACTTCAAGGTCTCCTACACGCACGACACCAACTCTTGGGGCGTGCTCTCGGCCCGCCTCTCGGCGGTTTACCTGAACAGCTACGTCATCCAGAACCTCCCGACCTCCGCTCCCTTCGACTACGCCGGCAGCTACTCGGGCACCAGCCTCTATGCTGACTGGCGCGCCTACCTGAACTTGGGCTGGCGCTTCAAGAACTGGACCGCCGGCATGAACGGCACCTTCATCCCCTCCGTGGCGGATGTGGGCGCCGGCAATGCCCCGGACGTGGCTTCCTACCGGACCTTCGACTTCCAGGTTGGCTACAGCTTCGCCGGTTCCAGCAACAAGTGGCTGGACGGTCTGTCGCTCAACCTCGGCGTGAACAACGCGTTCAACAAGTTCCCGCCGTTCATCACCTCGGAAGGCAACCAGAACCACGACATCAACGCTTACGACCCGATCGGCCGCTTCTTCTTCATGGAAGCCCGCTACAAGTTCTAAGACGTCTGTCTGATTCGAACCGTTTGGTTTTCAAGCCGGACCCCGCTGGGGTCCGGCTTTTTATTTCTGGAAAACAGAGCGGCGGCGCGCAGGCTGTGCGCATGCCTAACATCAACGGTTTTTATCGTGCAGGGAGATTGTTTGGATTTGTCGCGCTGGTGGTTACGGGCTGCTTTGCCCAAGCCCGCGAATTGCTGCCCATCGGTTTGTTTTTTGACCAACAGTCCATCCAGTCGGTTGTGATTGCGCCCGACGGCACCAAGGTGGCGATGATCGCCCCGAATCAAGGTCGCTACAGCATCGCCGTGATGGATCTGAAGAGCGGCGCGGTCACCGTGCCGGTGCATTTCAAGGATGAGAACATCCGCAGCGTGTTCTGGAAGGGCAACGACCGGCTGCTGTTTACCTCGGCCATCGCCGGTCATGAAGTGCCGCTGCTGGCATCGGTGGATCTGAACGGCAAGTCGCTCCGGCGCATCCTTGAACCGCGTCGCGGGCAGGACGATCAATCCATATTCTTCGGCAACCTGGTGGATCGTTTCCCGGCCAGCGATGAGCACATCCTGATCACCGGCTTTACGGCCGAGCACGATGCCCGCCGGATCAATCCCAGCATGCCGCGCAACCCCACGCCCACGGTTTATCGGGTCAACGTCAAGACGGCCCGGCGGATGCCGGTCGTGGGATTGGATCGTGGCGTGTCTGCCGGCTGGTTCGATCGCGATGGCAACCAGCGCATGACCACCGCGCAGGAAGGCTTGAAGCGGCATTTTCGCGTGCGTGAGCGCAATGACCAGCCGTGGCGCACCATCAAGACCTTCGATCTGGCCGACGAAGACTGGCAGGTGGCGGGAATGCTGGCGAACGGCGAAACGGCCTTCATCCTTGACCAGACGGAAGCCGATCGCGGCCAATTGAAGGCGCTGAATGTGCGCACGGGGGAATTCACCGCGACGCTCTTCGAGCCGCCGGCGGGTGAAATCCAACGGGTCATTCTTTCGCCCAAGCGCGATCGCATCCTGGGCGTGGTGCATGAAGACGTGTTGGCGCGCATCCATTGGTTTGATCCCCAATGGGCGGGAATCTTTCAGGCGCTCCAAGCCCAGTTTCCCCAGCATGTGGTCGGCATCACCTCGATGTCGGATGATGAAAAGCGCTTTGTCATCCGCACCATTTCCGATCGCGATCCGGGCCACTATTACCTCGGGGAAATGGGGACCGCCGGCTTGAGCTTGAAGAGCCTCACGCCGGTGCGCCCCGGCATCAATCCGGAGCAAATGGCGCCGATGATGCCGATCAAATACACGGCGCGTGATGGTTTGGAAATCCATGGCTACCTCACCAAACCCCTGGGGCGGCAGAATAAGCCGGCGCCGTTGTTGATTTTGCCGCACGGCGGGCCGTTCGGGCCACGTGATTCATGGGCGTTCAACGCCGAGGTGCAGTTCCTTGCCAATCGCGGCTATGCCGTGCTGCAGCCGAATTTCCGCGGCTCCGGCGGTTATGGAAAATCATTCATGCTCGCCGGCTACCAACAATGGGGCGGCAAAATGCAGGATGACCTCACCGATGCCGTGAAATGGGCCATCGCCCAAGGCCATGCCGACCCTGAGCGGGTGGGCATCATGGGTGCCAGCTACGGCGGCTATGCGACTCTGGCCGGTTTGGTTTACACGCCCGAGCTTTACCGGGTGGGCATCAACTATGTCGGTGTATCGGACCTCCGGTTGATCACCCGCTACGACATGCAGAGTGAAGTCGGCAAAGCTTGGCTGGTGAGGGCGGTGGGCAGTGACCCTGCCATGCTGAAGGATCGTTCGCCGGTCGAGCACGTGCAGAACATCCGCGTGCCGTCCTTCCATGCCTACGGTCGCAATGATCCCCGGGTGCGGTTTGAAAACTGGGAAGTGCTGGAGCGTGCGCTTAAAAATCACGGCAAGGTTTATGAATCCCTGATCGAAACCAAGGAAGGCCACGGTTTCGAGAAAGAGGAATCCGCCACCGGGTTTTACGGTGCGGTCGAGCAGTTTCTCGCCAAGCACATGCCGGCCAACTGAGCCACGGTGCGGATCAACGGGCCGCAGGCCGGTTAAGCAGCCACGCGTCCTGCACTTTGGTCCAGTCCAGCTCGGGCAGGCCCGCCTTGGGTGCGGGCCTGCCCAGTTTTTTTGATCGCGGTGTGAGCGGCCAGATTTTTCGGCCACAGCGCAGCTCGACTTGTTCGATCCGGACCTGGCCCACGCCGCGCAGCACGAGGCGCAGCGCCGGGAGATGCGCGGGCTGGCCGTCCCAAGATACCGGGGCGGCATGTTCGCGGATGAATGGGCCGCGCGGCTGGGCGGCCTCGGTCAGAAATTCGATGGTAAGGCAGGACTGGAGTGGTTGCCACGCCCCGTCGGCCTGTTGTTGCTCCACGCCGACGAGCTGCAGCGAGGGGGCGAAATTGCGCACGGTGTAGCAAAGCTGGTAAGGGCCGCCGAAGACCGCTTTGCCCCGCTGCCAGGCGCGGAAGCGCTCTGCGTCCTGCCGGAGAATGCGCTCGTTGGCGCCGCGCACCCGGCGGTCGCGGGTAAAGCGCCACATCGCACGCACGGCCCGTTGCCCGACTTGGAGGGCCTTGGCGTAGGCGCGGGCGGCGATCCGGGTTGCGCTCGTGGTCTTTCGGCCGGCTTCCCGGGCGGCTTGACGCAGGAACAGTTCACGCACCGCCAGATAGTGCCGGTATTCCAGGCTCGTGTGCAGCGGGGCAGGCAACCGGCGGGAGTCGCGCAGCAGTTTGGCGAAGTGCCGGACCTCCTGCCGATAAGGAGCCAAGGATTCGCGGCGGGAAACGGTATCCCAGCGTTCATTCGCCTGCCAGCGCGGGTAACCGCTGAAAGGATGACGATCGCAGGCCAGGGCCACTTGGGCGGACTTGCGGGCGGAAGTTTTGCCGAACACCCGGGCAAAGCCACACGTCAACATTTCGCGGGGATCGGTTGTGCCGGGGTTGAGCCAGAGGCAAGCCGCGGCGGCGTCCACGACGGTCGTCATTTCCATCGCCAGTCGGAAGGGTTCCCAAGAGGTGACGAGCAGACCGGTGGTGCCGATGCGCGCGCCGTGCCGCCACCATGACAGGATGTTGTCGAGGCGGTCGGTGAAGTGGGGCAGGGGCTCGTAGCGGGCGGAGCCGTTCATCGGGCAGCCCCAGACTTCGAAGCCGTGGGTGCGGAGGCGTTCACCGAGATCGTTCTCGGCGAAGTTGAACAACTCGACCCGGGGGCGCCGCGGGAAACCGTAATAATACCACTCGTATATGATGGTGTCGGCGGGAAGCAGCGGAATGGCTTCGGGAAGAAAATAGAGCATGTCGCCCCACATGCCCATGCGCAGCCCCAGTTTTCTGGTCAGATCCCGCAGTCGGTTCACGTGGCCGGCGAAATGCGTGCCGAGACCGATCCGCGCGACCTCGGCCCGGCTCAGCGGGTGCCGTCCGAGGTGGAAGGATTCGTCGAGCCCCACGTGCACCTTGCCGGCGGTGCAGAAGGGCCGCATGTCGCGCAGGAGTTTTTCGGCCACTTCCAGCGTGCGCGGATGCAGCGGACAGATCTGACCGGAAGGCAGCGGCGAACCTTCGGGGCCGGTGAGCTCGTTGAGATCACGCAGGGCGGGCACCTTGATGAGGTATTGCGTGTGGCCGAGCAGATTGACGATGGGCACGACCTTGATGCCGACTTGCGTTGCGGTTTGCACCAACCGCTCCATTTGGCGGTAGGAATAAGCGTCGTGCCGCGCGACTCCCGGCACGCCGGGGAATTCCACCGCATCCTCCAGATGCAGGTAGAGTTCCTGGTAGCCCCAATCGGCGTAGCGCGGCAGTTGGGCGAGCAGCCAATCGAGGCGTTCGACCTGACGACCGAGATCCCACTGAAAGGCGCGGACAGGATGATGCGGCTGCGGCATGGTGCGAGTTATCCGGGTCTTGAACCGGACGTAAAGCCCGCGGTAGCTTCCGCGGGCGTGCAGGTTCACATCCGCCAGATCTATGTCTCACCCGGTCACAATTACTTCGGGCATCACGGCCAGCCGGCCGGGGAAAATCCCATCGTGCCGGTTGGGCAGGTGACCTGTCGTGCCGGGCGCGGCTTGGAGGGCGACCGCTTTTTCGACTACAAGCCCGATTACAAAGGGCAGGTGACGTTCTTCGCGTGGGAAGTTTACGAGGCCATCAAACGCGAACTGGCCGTGTCGGACCTCGCCCCCGGCGCCTTTCGGCGCAATGTGCTCCTGGAAGGCGCCGACCTTGATGCGCTCATCGGCCGGCGGTTTCAAATCGGGGGAATCGGGTTTGAAGGCTCCGGCGAAGCCAAGCCGTGCTACTGGATGGAGCAGGCGGTGGCGCGGGGCGCCGAGGCGTGGTTGCGCGGAAAAGGCGGCCTGCGGGCGAAAATTCTCACCGATGGGATTTTGATCCCGGGCGTGGCGGAGCTCACCGTGCAAGGCGAGCCGCCGCTCAGCCCCGTCGCTGCGCGATAAGCTGCTCCAGCTTCACGATGTCGGCGGAGAAAAGGCGGATGCCTTCCGCGGTTTTTTCCGTGGCCATGGCGTCCTCGTTGAGCGCGAAGCGAAAGGACTTTTCGTCAAAGGAGACTTTCTTCAGGTCGGTGGCGGCAGCTTTCGCGGGATCGAGTTTCCGCACGATTGGCTCGCTGGAAGCCTGGAGTTCGCCGAGCAGGGCAGGGGCTATCGTGAGCAGGTCACAGCCGGCGAGTTCGAGGATCTCGCCCTTGTTGCGGAAGCTTGCGCCCATGACCTCGGTGGCATGGCCGAACTTTTTGTAGTAGGTGTAAATCTGGGTGACCGATTTTACGCCGGGATCATCGGCGCCGGTGAAGTCTTTGCCGGTCGTTTTCTTGTGCCAGTCCAGGATGCGGCCCACGAAAGGCGAGATGAGCTGGATCCGGCCCTCGGCGCAGGCGACGGCTTGGGCGAAGGAAAACAGCAGCGTAAGATTGCAGTGGATGCCCTCCCGCTCGAGCACTTCGGCCGCCTTGATGCCTTCCCAGGTTGAGGCGATCTTGATCAGGATGCGGTCGCGCGAAACGCCGGATTTTTCATAGAGCGCGATGATCTCGCGGGCCTTGGCCAGAGTCCCGTCGCGGTCGAAGGAGAGGCGGGCATCGACCTCGGTGGACACGCGGCCGGGCACGATTTTCAGGATCTCCAGTCCGAACAGCACGAGCAGCCGGTCAATCGTGGCGCCGACCGTGGCGCCGCGGCCGGCATCCTTGAGCGCTTGGTCCACCAGCCACGTATATTCGGGCATGGCGGCCGCTTTCAGGATGAGGCTGGGGTTGGTCGTGGCGTCTTGCGGCGCATAGGCTTTCATGCTGGCGAAGTCGCCGGTGTCGGCCACGACCTTGGTGAATTGCTTGAGTTGATCGAGTTGGGTGGAAGGCATGATGCGGGGAGGTTTGTTCAGGTTAACGCCGCGGGATTTTCCCGCAAATAATTTTGCAGCCAGGCCACGCCGCCGGCCTCGTCGGCAAAGGCCCCGTCGAGCTGGGCCTCGAAAGCGGCCTGTAGCACGGCCTTGAATCCGGGCCCCGCTTGGTGGCCGAGTGCGAGCAGGTGCCGGCCCAACAGCAATGGTTTGGGGGCGGTGCTTTCGAGCGCGAGGATGCGCGCCCGGGCCGCAAGTTCGTCAATCCGCGCATGGGTTTCGGGCGATGTCAGTGGCGGTCGGCCGTTGCTGTCGGCGCGCATCACGGCGGTCAGTTCGTCAATCGTGGCGGGCGTGAGCCGTCGGGCCAGCCGGCGCACGCTGGTGTCCGTGAAAGCCGTCTGGCCGTGGTGATGGGCGAGATGGTTGACCACGAGCGCGGCCACGGGCGCGTCGAATTCCAGCGGCGCGCCAATCCGTCGCAGGAAGGTCGCCGCGATCGGGCCGCCGGCGGCCTCATGGCCCGGGCTGATCCGGCGCATCACTCCACGGCGTTCGGCGTATTGGGTGGTGGCAGGTTTGCCGAAGTCGTGTGCCAGCACCGCCAACATCAGCCGCTTCCGGCCCTCCATGGCCGTTTCGCTCCATGTCGGGAGGGCAACCAAGGCATCCAGGCAGCACTGCGTGTGGGTGAAGACGTCGCCTTCGGGGTGCCATTCGGGGTCCTGTTGGCAGCCGCGCAGCGCGGCGATCTCCGGGAAGTGACGCAGCCAGCCGGTCTCCTCAAGCACGGTGAGACCGCGGGAGGGCTTGATGGCTTTTGCCGCCCATTTTTCCCATTCGGCCCAAACCCGCTCTACGGGCAGTTCGCTGTAACTGTCCGCGATGCCGCGGCACAGCGCGGCGGTTTCCGGGGCGAGCGCGAAGTCAAAGCGCGCGGCAAATTGCATGGCCCGCAGCACCCGCAGCGGATCTTCCGTGAACGCATCGCTGGTGTGCCGCAGGATGCCTGCCTGCAAATCCGCCCGCCCGCCGTGCGGATCAATGATGGCGTCGCTGAAGGGGTCGTAGGCGATGGCGTTGATCGTGAAATCGCGGCGCGAGGCGGCGTCGGCGTCCGTGAGCGCCGGATCGGGCGCGATCGCGAAGCCGCGGTGCCCGGCGCCGGTTTTTGACTCCCGCCGGGGCAGGCTGAAATCGTATTCATGCTGGCCGTGTCGCAGCTTGATCACGCCGAAACTGCGGCCCACCACGTCGGTCGCGCCGTAGGGCGCGAGCGCACGGTGCAGGGTTTCGAAGTCCACCCCCGCGACCTCGATGTCGAAATCTTGGCAAGGAAGGCCCAGCAACCAGTCGCGCACTCCGCCGCCGACGAGCCGCGGCCGGCCGATGCGACGGACGGCTTCCAGGACTTGGTGCAGATGGTCCGGCAGATTCATGCAGGCCTACGCAGCGGGTTTCCTCTGCCAGGCCGCTTCGAGCAGCAGCAAGGCCCAACCGATTAACAGCGCGACCCCGCCCAAAGGGGTGATGGGTCCGACCAGGCGTGGCCCGCCCAAGGAAAGCCAATAAATCGAGCCGGAGAAAAACAGCGTTCCGATCATCCAGCAGCGCCCGGCCCAAAGCACGCGCCGCAGGCTCTCGCCGGAGCTGTGCTTGAGCCAGATCGCGACAAAGAGCAGGGCCAGGGCATGGGTAAGCTGATAATGGACGGCGGTTTCCCAGTTTTGGTGCGTCCCGGCTTGGTCGAGCTTCAGGCGCAGCGGGCCGTGGGCTCCCATGGCTCCCAGCAGGACTCCCGTGAGCCCGAAACAAGCGGCCCAAAAAAGGGCGAAACGGTATGACATCAAAAATTTCATGAACTGGCCCGGGGATTGCTGAACAACGAGGCGTTTGTCCGGTCATTCAGTCCGTCAAGGCAGGGTCTGGCAAAGCCAGTCTTTGACAAGCTCTCCCTTGCTGAACGTCAGGCATCCATAGCAAACCTAGAAAACTACCATACCATGAAGAAGACAGTCCTTATCATCGCAGCCTTGGCCGCAAGTCTCAGCCTCCGCGCCGAGGAAGCCCCGCAGTCATCCTACAGCGTGTCGGTTGATTTCCCTTACGCTTCAAAATACGTGTTCCGCGGCGTGCAGCTCGCCGAGGGCACGTTTCAGCCCTCGGTCGAGGTGGCCTTTGGCGACTTTGCCATCGGCCTCTGGACCGCCCAGCCGGTCACCAGCAACATCGACAACGAAATCGATCTCTATGCCAGCTACGGCATCGCGCTGAACGATGCCTGGAGCATCGATACCGGCCTCACGCTCTATTACTATCCCGAGCTGGATACGAGCACCGGGGCGGACCGCACCACCTGGGAGCCTTACATCGGTCTCACGGGCGAGGTGGGCGGCTTCTCGCCGGGCGTTTATCTGTATTATGACGCCACGCTCAAGGTCTTCACCTATCAGGGTCAGCTCGGCTACAGCGTGGCCCTTGAGCCCGCCGGCGCTTCGCTGGACTTCAGCGCCGCCCTCGGCCGTGTGGACCCGAACGGTGGCGGCGGCTACACCTACTACAGCTTCGGCCTGAGCGTGCCGTTCACGCTGTCGGAGAGCGCCACGTTCACCGTGGGCGTCAACTACACCGGCAACGACATCACCGGCGGCGACGGCTTCGGCAAAAAGAGCCACTTCTACGGCACGGCCGGAATCACGATTGGTTTCTGATCCAAGTTCCCGCCATCCAGCGAATTGACCCGCCCCGGCTTCGGGGCGGGTTTTTTGCCATCAAAACGTTTGACAGTCTCTTTCCAGACCCTAGCTATTGGCCTCTTTTCCCATGAAAACCTTCCTCGCCAAAAAGGAGACGGTGCAACCCAAGTGGCATCTTATTGATGCCGAAGGGCAGGTGCTCGGTCGTCTCGCTGTGAAAGCCGCCAACATCATCCGCGGCCGTCACCAAGCCACCTACACGCCGCACGTCGATACCGGCGATTTCGTTGTCATCATCAATGCCGAGAAGGTCGTCCTGACCGGCAAGAAGGAGGAGACCAACGAATACATGTTCTTCTCCGGCTTCGTCGGCGGCGAGAGCTACCGCAAGCTCTCCTTGATGCGGGAAAAGCACCCCGAGTTCATCATCGAGCACGCGGTCAAGGGCATGCTGCCCAAGAACCGGCTCGCGGCCAAGATGCTCACCAAGCTGCGCGTTTTCGCCGGCCCGTCGCACCCGCACGAGGCCCAGAATCCCGTCAAAATTTCCGTCTGATCCGAATTAGACCATGAGCACCGCCACCAATGTTTTCACCGGCACCGGCCGCCGCAAGACCTCCACCGCCCGCGTCCGCCTCACCGAGGGCAGCGGCAAGCTGACCGTCAACGGCCGCGCCTTTGACGCCTATTTCTCCCACGAGAACTTTTCCAAGCAGGCCTACGCGCCGCTCCTCACCGTTGATCTCCGCGAGAAGATCGACGTCACCGTCAATGTCGCCGGTGGCGGCATCGCCGGCCAGGCCGGGGCGGTGGCCCATGGCATCGCCCGCGCGCTGCAGAAGCTGAATCCCGAGCTGCGTCCCGCCCTCAAGCAGGCCGGGCACATCACCCGCGATCCGCGCGAAAAAGAGCGCAAAAAGCCCGGCCAGCCCGGCGCCCGCAAACGCTTCCAGTTCTCGAAGCGCTAAAGCGAGTCGCCTCGTGCAATTCCCCAAGCGGGCCGGATATCCGGCCCGCTTTTTTCATGTCTGTTTTTTATACTGACCCTGTCTGCCAAACCTTGAATTCTCTCCTTCCATGAAAGTCGGCATTGTTGGTGCGTCCGGTTACTCCGGCGAAGTTCTCGTCAAGCTCCTCCTCGCCCATCCCCGGGTGACCCTCGCGGCGGTGACCTCGCGCACCCATGCGGGCAAGCCGCTGGCCGCGGTCATACCCGCCCTGCGCGGGGCGGACCGGGGACTGACCTTCGTGGACTCGGATCCCGCGGCGCTCGCGGCGGGCGACATTGAGCTTTTCTTCCTCGCCCTGCCGCACGGGGCTGCGGCGGTCTATGCCAAAGCCCTCGTGGCCGCGGGCAAGCGGGTCATCGATCTGAGCGCCGACTTTCGCATCACCAACCTGGCAACCTACCAAAATTACTACGGGGAACATCATGCGCCCGAGCTGCTGGGCGCCGCCCGCTTTGTGCTGCCGGAGCTTACGCCCCCGGGTTGGAAAACCGAGGCAAAGCTGGTCGCGGCTCCGGGCTGTTACCCGACGAGCATCCTCGTGCCGCTGGTGCCGCTGCTGCAGGCCGGGGTGATTTCGCGCGCCCACATCGTGGCGAATGCCTATAGCGGGGTCAGCGGTGCCGGCAAAAAAGCCGAGGAGACCTACCTGTTTGTGGAGCGGGCCGAGAACCTCAAAGCCTACGGGCTGACGAAGCACCGGCACCTGGCGGAGATCGAGGAGCAGCTCGCGTTGCTCACCGGCGCGCCGACCGTCATTCAGTTCAATCCGCACCTCGCCCCGATGCGGCGGGGGATTGCCACCACCATCACCGTGCCGGCGGCGGCCGGGGCGACCATCGCCTCGCTCTACGCGGCGTGGCGCAAGGCTTACGGTGCCTCACCGTTTGTGCAGTTGCTGGCGGCCGGCGAGACGCCGGAGACCGCGCACGTGGCCGGCACCAACCGCGTGGACATGTCCGCGGTGCTGGACGCGCGCACCGGAAACTTTGTGATCACTGTCGCCGAGGACAACCTGATGAAGGGTGCCAGCGGCCAGGCCGTGCAGATCATGAACCTGTGGTGCGGGTTTCCGGAGACGGCCGGGTTGCTGTAGGCCGCTTCAGCTCCGGTAGTCGGCGTTCTCACTCACATACTCGTGGGTGAGATCGCCGCCGATGACCGTGGCCGAGGAGTTTCCGGTTCCGAGATCGATGCCGATTTCCACGCAGCGTTCGTGCGGCGGATAATCCACCGCGGCCGTGTAAATCCCGTCGGCCGGGATGATGCTTTGGTAAAGCTCCGCCGACTTCAGGTGCTCGACGAGCGCGGTTTCCTTCCGGGGATCGAGCTGAAAGACCCCGTGCGCAAAAATCTCGATGCCGCCCAGCTGCACCCGCAGCCGGCTGAGGTCGGGCGCGCCGGTCGGCAGGGCACCCGCATGCTTGCCGATCGCCTGCACCAGCCGGCCGACGTTGGGGTCGTTGCCGGCAATGGCGCATTTGAACAACGGGGCGTTGACCACGGCCTTGCCCAGCGCACGCGCGGCCGGTGCATCCGGCGCGTGGGTCACCGTGACCTTGATCACATGGCGGATGCCTTCGCCGTTGCGCACCACATCCTCGGCCAGCTCGTTGCAGACCCGGGCGAGGGCCTGCTCAAAGTCCGCCGGTGCCACGCCTGGCACCCGGCCGGAGGAAACCAGCGCCACGGTGTCGGAGGTGCTCGTGTCGCTGTCCACGCTGATGCTGTTGAAGCTGGGCTCGACCACGCGCTGCAACATCGCCCGCAGTGTGTCCCGCGGCACGGCGATATCGGTCAGGATATAGACCAGCATCGTCGCCAGATTGGGTTCGATCATGCCTGCGCCCTTGGCGATGCCCACGATGCGGCCGGTGCCGACCGTGGCGCTGCGCACCTTGGGATACAGGTCGGTGGTGACGATGCCTTCCGCGGCCGGCAGGATGGAACCGCCCGTCAGGCTTGAAGCTGCGGCGGGCAGCGCCGCCAGCATGGCCTCGACGGGCAGGCCCCAGCCGATCACGCCGGTCGAGGAGGGGAGGACCTCGGAGGGCTGCATCTGCAGCAGGCGGGCGGTCGCGGCGCAGATTTGCTCCGCTGCGGCCTCGCCGCCGGGCGCGCAGACATTGGAGATTTTGTTGTTGATGATGATGGCGCCGAGCCCGGGCCCGCCCAGCCGCTTCCGGCCGACGATCACGGGCGCGCCGGGAAAAGCGTTGCGGGTAAAGACGGCCGCGAAATCCGGCGTGGGCCGGTCGAGCGCAATCAACGTCAGGTTCATCTTGGCCGGCTTCGGGGCCTCGCGCGGGATGAAATCAAAACGGGCGGTGCCCACGCGAAAACCCGCGGGCAGGGCGGCTTGGGCCGCGAGCCACCGGCGGTGCTCCTCGCGGTTTTTGAAGGTCTGTTGGGTGCTCGGCACGGTTTCACAACTGGGCGGAGCCGGCCGCGGTGTGAAGCTGAATTTGTCCGGCCCGCGCCGCGGCACCGGCCGGGGGCAATATTTTGATGGAAATTTGGCCGCGGAGTGCGCTATGCGTTGCAGCCTCAAATTTTACTGTGAGCGCCCATCATCGCCTTTCCCACCACCGCGCGGCCACCGGCCGCGGGCTTTGACCACGGATGAACGTCGCCGAGATTACCGCCAAGGCGAAGGTGCTGCTGGAGGCCCTTCCCTATATCCAGGATTTTCGCGGCTCCACCTTCGTCGTTAAATACGGCGGGAGCTTCATGGATGATCCCGACCCCGCGGCCCGCACGCGCGTGGCCCATGACATCGCGTTTTTCGCCGCCGTGGGCATCAATGTCGTGGTGGTGCATGGCGGCGGCAAGGCCATCACGCGGGCGATGGAAGGCTCCGGCCTGAAGGCCAATTTCATCAACGGCCTCCGGGTCACCGACGAGGCGACGATCACCCTCGTGAAGAAAACCCTCGATGAGGTCGTGAACAAGGAAGTGTGCGCCGCGATCACCGCGGCCGGAGGCAAACCCAAGGGACTTGCGGGCGACGCCGTGCTGGTCTGCCAAAAACTCACGACCGATGACAGCGGCAAAACCGTGGATCTCGGCTATGTGGGCGAGGTGACCGAGGTAAAGGTGAAGCTCATCAAGAAGGAGATCGGCGAAGGTTTCATCCCGGTCATTTCCCCGGTCGCCGAGGGTTACGACGGCAAGCCCTACAACGTGAACGCCGATCTCGTTGCCGGCCGCGTGGCCAGCGCGCTGCGCGCCCGCCGGCTCGTTTACATGAGTGATGTGCCCGGGTTGCTGAGCAATCCCGCGGACCCGGCCTCCCTCATCTCCACGCTGAAGATCAGCCAGGTGGATGACCTCAAGAAAAAGGGCGTCATCGACAAGGGCATGCGGCCCAAGGTCCAGAGCGCCATCCGCGCGCTGGAGGAAGGCGTGCAACGCGTGCACTTCATCGACGGCCGGCTGCCGCACAGCCTGCTGCTGGAAATTTTCACCGACAAGGGCATCGGCACGGAGATCGTGCACGGCTGAGATTGTTTTCGATTTTCGATTCTCGATTTTGGATTGGGTTGCGGGAAATCGAAAATCGGTAATCCAAAATCGAAAATTCCATGACTCCGCCCGCCATCACCCGCACCAGCACGGCTGAACACTACGATGCCCATGTGCTGAAAAACTACGCCCGCGCCCCGCTGACCCTGGTGCGGGGCCGCGGCGCGCAGGTGTGGGACGACGCCGGCAACGCCTACCTCGATTTTACCTCCGGCATCGCGGTGAGCGCCCTGGGCCATTGTCATCCGCATTGGGTGGCGGCGATCCAGCGTCAGGCCGGCGAGCTCATCCACACGAGCAACCTGTTCCGTCATCCCAATCAGGGCGAACTCGCGCGCCGGCTGGTCGGCTACGCCGGCCCCGGCCGGGTGTTTTTCTGCAACAGCGGTGCCGAGGCCAACGAGGCCCTGCTCAAGCTTGCCCGGCTGCACGGCCTGAAAAAGGCGGGCGAGGAGGGCAAGTGCTACAAGGTGATCTGCGCGCAGCAGGCTTTCCACGGCCGCACCTTCGGCGGCATGAGCGCCACGCCACAGGAGAAGATCCAGAAGGGCTTCCGTCCGCTGGTCCCCGGCTTTGCCTTCGGCGAGCTCAACAACCTGCAAAGTTTCGCGGATCTGGTGGACGACCAAACGGCGGCGATTTTCGTCGAGACTATCCAGGGCGAGGGCGGCATCCATCCCTGCACGCCGGAATTTTTGCTCGGCCTGCGGCAGCTTTGCGACCGGCACAACCTGCTGCTCATGCTCGACGAGGTGCAGTGCGGCATCGGCCGCACCGGCCGGTTTTTTGCCTTCGAGCATGCGGGCGTCCGGGCCGATGCAATCGGCATGGCCAAGGGCCTCGGCGGCGGCTTCCCCATCGGGGCGATGTGGGTCGGCGAGCGCTGTGCGGAGCTTTTCCAGCCCGGGATGCACGGCACGACCTTCGGCGGCACCCCGCTGGCCTGCGCGGCCGGGCTGGCGGTGCTGGATGTGCTCGAGCGGGAAAAACTGCTGGCCAGGGTGCAGGCGCAAAGCCCCGTCTGGATCGATTCCCTCCGGCGGCTCGCGGCCGATTTTCCGGCGCAGGTGCTGGGGGTGCGTGGGCTCGGCTACCTGGTCGGTCTGCAAATGGCCGCCGATCCCGCGCCTTTTCTCGCCGCGCTCCGCGAGCGCGGCCTGCTCGTGCCTTCCGCCGGCGGCAATGTCGTGCGCCTGCTGCCCCCGCTCACCGCCACGGCGGACGAACTGGCGCGGTCGGTCGCGATCATCCGGGACGCGCTGGTTGCGAAAGCGTAACATTCCGCCTCACTTTTCCCTCGTGGGGAGCCCGGGTAAGGTTTTAGAACATCCCCTTTCGATGCAGCATTTCCTCAAAGAAACCGACTTCGCGGCGTCCGCCCTGCCTGAGATTTTCAACCTGGCGCGCACGTTGAAGCAGGGGCGCGGACGGAGCGTTTCGTCACCGCTTGCGGGGCAGACGTGGGCGATGATCTTTTCGAAGTCCAGCACGCGCACCCGGGTTTCCTTCGAGGTCGGCATCCGCGAACTCGGCGGCAGTCCGCTTTTCCTGAACAAGAACGACATCCAGCTCGGGCGCGGCGAGACCATCGCCGACACGGCCCGCGTGCTGTCGCGTTTCGTGCACGGGCTGATTGTCCGCACCTACGACCACAGCGATATCACCGAGCTTGCGGCGCACGGCACCATCCCGGTCATCAACGCGCTGACGGATTTTCTGCACCCCTGCCAGATCTACACCGACGCCTTCACCGCCGCGGAGCGCTGGGCACCGCCCGGCGGGGACCTGCTGGCGTCCCTCAAGGGCCGCAAGATCGCCTACCTCGGCGATTGCAGCTTCAACATGGCCAACTCCTGGATCCTCGGCGCGAAATTGTTTGGCATGGAGGTCGCCTTGTCCGGGCCGAAGGAATTCGCGCCCGGCGCGGAGATTCGCGCGCAGCTCAAGGCAGAAGGCCTCGCCGAGGATTTTCAGTTTACCACCGACCCGTATGAGGCCGTCAAAGGCGCCGACATCGTTTACACCGACGTCTGGGCCAGCATGGGGCAGGAGGACGAATCGCAGGCCCGTATCGCGCAGATGAGCCCCTACGCCGTCACGGCCGGACTCTTCGCGGCCGCAAAGCCCGACGCCCTCTTCATGCACTGCCTGCCCGCGCACGCCGGCGAGGAGGTCGAGCAGGTCGTGCTCGACAATCCGCGCTCCGTGATCTTCGACGAGGCGGAAAACCGCCTTCACATGCAAAAAGCCATCATGGCCGTCCTGGCCCGTCAGGCCGGTGCCTGATTTTTACCGCAAATGGACGCTAATGGACGCGAATGATCTGATCCTGAAAGACGAGGTTTATCACATCGTCGGGGCGGCATTTGCGGTGTTGAAAGGGATTGGGCATGGCTTGCATGAGAAGCCGTATGAAAACGCCTTGGTGGCTGAGTTCGGATTTCAGCAAACACCCTATGAGCAGCAGAGACGGTTCCCCGTGCTTTATCGCGGCATTCAGGTCGGCGAATACGTGCCCGATCTGATCGTCTTCAAGACGGTCATCGTGGACACTAAAGTCATTGACCGGATCACCGATCACGAGCGCGGGCAGATGATGAATTACCTGCGTGTCACCGGCTTGAAGGTCGGCGTCATCCTCAACTTCAAGCGGGCAAAGCTTGAGTGGGAGCGGATAGTGCTTACCGATCATTCGCGTTAATTGGCGTTCATTCGCGGTTCTAATTTCCCCTCTATTTCCCATGAAAATCGTCCTCGCTTACTCCGGTGGTCTCGACACCTCCGTCATCGTCAAATGGCTCCGCGAAACCTACGACGCGGAGATCGTCACCTTCGCGGCCGACATCGGCCAGGAGGAGGAGCTGAAGGGGCTGCCCGCCAAGGCCCGCAAGACCGGGGCCTCGAAGCACTACACCCTCGACCTGGTCGAGGAATTCGCCCGCGACTTCATCTACCCGATGATCCGCGCCAATGCGATCTACGAGGGCCAGTATTACCTCGGCACCTCGATTGCCCGCCCGCTCATCGCCAAGGCCCAGGTCGATATCGCCAAGAAGGAAAAGGCCGACACCGTCGCGCACGGCGCGACCGGCAAGGGCA
>DDSZ01000048.1 GCA_002344205.1 Opitutaceae bacterium UBA2377 | reverse complement strand
GGTAGGGTCCGCTCTCCGAGCGGACCGCGGCCTGCCCGGAGGTCAGGCCCTACCTATCCGACGCATTTGCTTTTGTAGTAGCTATGGGTTGGAGACTCCTGCCTGTCATCTTGAGCAACGCGAAGAATCCGGTGGCACGATCGCAAGCGGCCATTGCCCTGGACTCTTCGCGACGCTCAGAGTGGCAAAAAGAAGAAATCCTCACTCACTCCGTAGCGCCACCAGCGGGTCAATCTTCGCGGCGCGCCGGGCCGGCAACCAGCTGGCGACCAGCGCCACCGCAACCAACACGAGCGAGACCGCGACATACACCACCGGCTCGGTGGGCGTCACCCCGAAGAGCAGCGTCGTCATGTAGCGGCTGAGCAGCAACGCGCCGACCAAGCCAACCGCCACGCCCACGCCGGCCTTCCACAGGCCCTGCTTCAAGATCAGGCCGACGATCTGGCCGTGCGAAGCGCCAATGGCTCCGCGCACGCCGATTTCCCGCGTGCGCTGCGAAACGTCATAGGCCAGCACGCCATAGATGCCCAGCGAGGAAAGGAACAACGCCAGGCCGGCGAAGGCCGCCAGGAGCAGCATCACCGCGCGGCGGTTGTCGAAGGAACTGCCAACGGCCTTTTCCAAGGAACCGGCATCGTAGAGAAAGATCGCCGGGTCGAGCACCTTGAGTTTGGCGCGCAGCGTCGGCACCAGCTCTTCTGGGGGCCGGCTGGTGCGCAGAAAGAGGGTCAGCCCGCCCGGCCGGGCACCCTGTGGCACCACTTGGTAAATGAACGGATTGCCGCTCTTCTCCTCCACGCCATTATGCGGCACGTCCTTGACCACTCCGATGATGGTGGGCCAGTCCTCGGGCTTTTCCGGCCGCGGTCCGAAGGCAAACCTCCCGCCCAAGGCCGAGCGGCCGGGGAAGAATTTCCGCGCAAAGCTCTCGTCCACCACAAAAAACCGGCGCTGGGGATCACGGTCCGCCTCCTCGTAGAAACGGCCTTCCAGCAGCTTCAATCCTAGCGTTTCCGCATAGCCGGGCGAAACCTGCACCCGAAATGCGCCGGGCTGCGGCGACCCCGGCGGCAGCGTATCCTCCTCCAGCGTAAACGCGTTGATGGGCAGGCCGCCTTGGAATGGCGTGGCCCCCGCGAGCGCCACGGAAGTCACGCCGGGCAACTCCAGCAGGGTCTGCCGCAGCCGTTCCTGAAACAGGTCCGCCGCTTCCGCAGTCGCGCGGTGCGCCGCGGGAATGACGATGCGGGCGGTCACGACGCCCTGGGGATTGAAGCCGGGGTTGACCTCCAGCGCCTTGGCAAAACTTTGGATCAACAGGCCCGCACCGGTGAGCAGCACCAGGGCCACGGCGACCTGCGTCATCACGAGCACGCTGCTCAGCAACCGCACCCCGCGGCCGGACGAGCTGCCGCGCGAGTTGCTCTGGATAACCTCCGCCAGATTGGTGCGCAGAACATGGTAAACCGGGATCAGCCCGATCAGGAGTCCGATGACGAACGTGAGCCCGACGGCAAACCAAAGCACGTGCAGGTCGAGCGTCGCGGGCAGCGCCTGCGGCAGCATCTTGGCGAGGTAGTAGTTGCTCGTTTTGAGCGCAGCCCAGGCCAGCCCGACGCCCAGCACCGCGCCCAGCGTGGTGAGCAGCAAACTTTCCAGCAGGAGCTGCCGGGCAATGACCCCGCGGCCGGCTCCGAGGGCCGTGCGGATGGCGAGCTCCGACTGCCGGGCGTTGGCGCGCACAAGCAGGAGGTTGGCCACGTTGACGCAGCCAATGAGCAGCACGAAGGCCACCCCGCCCTGCAGCATGAGCAGGGTCGTGCGCACCGGCTGCACGCGCTGCTCCTGCACGCCGCCGACGTTCATCGTCATACCGGAGCGCTCCACAAAGCCGCGCACCTGCGGCGGGGCCGCCTCCACATAACGCTGCTCCAGGGTCTTGGCCTCGGCATCGGCCTGGCCGGCTGCCGCGCCGGGCTTCAGCCGGCCGAACAGCTGGATGCCCACGCCGTAGCGGCCCTGCGGATTCTCCTGGGCCGGCGACCAGGACAGCGGTAAGACAAATTTCACCCGTGCATCCCAGGCCTCGAACACCCGCGGGGCCACGCCGATGACGGTGTAAGCCTCGCCGCCAAGGCGGATTTCCCGGCCCACCACGCCGGGATCCTCGGAAAACTGCGTGCGCCAGAACGACTGGGTCAGCACCACGACCTTGTCGGCCCCGGGCTTGTTCTGCTCCTTGGTGAAAAACTCGCCCAGCAGCGGCTGCACCCGCAGGATTTGGAAGATTTCCGCCGTGGCCCGGGCCATGTCGAGCCGCACCACGCTCTCCTCCTCCCCGAACATCTGCTGCCCGAATGCCCACAGCGCGAGAGTCTCGTAGGAGGACGCGTTCGCCGAGTAGTCGAGGTAGAACGGAACGTTGGCCGGCATCTTGTCGAGACCGGCCTTCTTCGCGGAGGAGTAGAGCTCGACGATCCGCTCCGGCTCGTGAAACGGCAGCGGCTTCAGCATCAGCGAATAGACCGTCGAGAAAATCGCGGTCGTGGCGCCGATGCAGAGCGCGAGCGTCAGCAGCGTGGCCGCACTGATACCCCGGCCTTTCCACAGGAGGCGCAGGGCGTGACGGACATCCCCCCACATACCGGTCAGGAGACCGCTGGAGGAGGGCACGGGGGCAGTGGAGGTGGGCATGCTTGGGTTAAGAACCCGCTTGGGGGTATAAAGTTACAGGAAGTCGATGTCGGGTCCATCATCCCACCGCAATCCCGAAGGATGGCCGTCGCCGGGCGAGGCGGCTGTTGACCCGCTGCATTCTTGTGCTTCCGTCGGCAATGATGCCCGCTCCCGTCCAAGTCGCTATCCTAGCCTTCAATGCCAGCAACCAGTTGGCCGTGCGCAAGCTGGGCTCCAAGGCCGGTCTGCCCTTCACCGGCACCGACCTCGCCATGGCCACTGCGCGACTGGAGAGCGCTTTCCGCGACCACACGAGCCCGGCCCGCAAATTTGGCTCTGCAGCAGGCGGAAGGAATTATGAAGTTCATTTTGCGCGGGTAACAGGGACTTGCAGCGATGCCGAAGTGGAATTCTGGTCCATTGATCGCCTTGCCGCTCAACCCGCGATGCAGGCGCCTTCGCTCGCGGCGATCCTGAACGATTTGGAGCCACACCTGATGGCCATTCCTTACCTGCACCTCGGCGAAAACGACTTCGTGAACAAGTTTCGCCCCGCGCAGGAACGCAACACCGCCATCTACGCCCAGGACGAAGCCGCCCGCGCACTTTATCAATCCCAACTCTGCGCCGCCATCAAAGCGCTGGCCCGCCGCCATGAACGCACCGCCGCCGAACCCGTCATGCTCGACTTCGGCGCAGTGCGCTACGTCATCCCCAGCCACTTCGGCTTCTGCCTTGGCGTGAAAAACGCCATCGAGCGTGCCTATGAGACCCTCGCGGAAAACCCTGGCCGGCGGGTCTTCATGCTGTCCGAGCTGATCCACAATCCGTTTGTGAACGAAGACCTGCTCGGCCGCGGCTTGCGCTACCTCCAGACCGACAAGGGCGAACCTCACACCGTGGACGGACACCCCGGCAGCCCGTTGCTTTGGGACAGTCTCACCTCGGACGATATTGTCATCATCCCCGCCTTCGGCGCAACCGACGAAGACAAAGCCCGGCTGGTGCGCAAAGGCATCGCGGTCAGCCAACATGACGCCACCTGCATGCTCGTGGAGAAAGTCTGGAAAGCCGCCCGGGCCTATGGTCGCGAGGGCTATACCGTGATCATCCACGGCAAGGCCGAACATGAAGAAACCAAAGCGACCTTCTCCAACACCCGGCGCCACGCCCCGGCCCTGATCGTCCGTGACCTGGAGGAAACGCGGCAGCTCGCGGCCTTGATCGCAAACGACACACCCGACGCCGCCGCGCGTTTCACCAAGCTCTTTGCCGGGAAGCACACCCCCGGATTTGATGTCACCCGCGACCTCCAGCGGGTGGCGGTGGTCAACCAAACCACCCTGTTGATGAATGAAACCCGCGCGATCATCGATCTGCTGCGGGAAACTTATGTGCGCCGCTTCGGCCCGGCCAGCGCGGAGCGCGTGGGCGGTGGTGGCCGCAATGACACGCTTTGCTACGCCACACAGGTCAACCAGGACGCGCTCACCCGCGCGCTCGCCGGCCCGGTGGATGCGGCCTTTGTCATCGGCGGCAAAAACTCTTCCAACACCTACCAGCTCTATCGGCTCTGCGAAAAGACCCTGGGGGAACGCGCGTATTTCATCCAGTCGGAAGCCAACATCGTCTCGGCCGCCGCGGTGGAGCACTACATCTTCCCGTCCCTGCGGGAGGGATTCCCGCAGGGACGCGTGCAATTGCGCCCGCTTTGGCCGGAGTCATCCGGTTCACCGCGCACCGTGCTCATCACGGGCGGAGCCTCCTGCCCCGATGGAATCATCCAGCAGGTCATAGCCCGGATCAATCGCCTGATGGCGCCGCAAACCCTGCGCTCGGTCGACGAAGTCTTGGCCGGCTTGGCAGTCGAATAGACTGCAGGCCGCCCTCAAAAACCCGCGCAGCGATTAGAAGCGGTAGTTCAGGCCGGCCCTCAACCCCTGCATGCTCCGCATGTCGAGCCGCGCGGTGTAATTGACGCCGGTGGCCGCCAAGCTCTGCTCATACGTGCCCGTAGATTGGTAAAACGCCCCCATGTAGAGACCGGCGCGCTCCGTGAGCAGATACTCGACCGTCGCATCGACAAAATATCCCGTGAGAAAATCGTCATCCATCTCGGTGGTCGCAGTGGTAATGGCATCGGATGTGTCAGGCAGAAAACTCTGTTCCACCGTGTAATTCGTGCCCACATAGGCGAATGCCGGGCCGGCACTCAGGCTCAAACGAATATTGTCCTTCACCATGTATGACACCGTTGGACCAAGCCGGACGGTTAGAAAGCTGCCTTTGAGCTTCCAGAAACTGTTCACTTCGACGTTGTTGGTGACCGTGGTAACGCGGGAATTCGGTGCCTGCCCCAGCAATACGGTCGTATTTACGATGTTCCCTTCCGCATCAGTCGTCACCGACGGTGCAGTATACGGCACAAAGGGAAACTCGGCCCCGTTCAGAAAATAAAAGTCGGTCAACCGGGTAACCTCCGCCAACAAGCTGTCGCGGGTGCTGACATTGACATCATTGATGCTTAGTCCGGCAAAAAGCCTCCACTCCATCCGGCCGCCCAGCTTGCCCATGTCCCTCGAGACCATGAGCTCCGCACCAAAACTATTGCCGCCATCGCGCTCCCGGCTGGCACCATCAAAAACATCGGCGCGATAAGTGCTCATGGTCACATAGCCATCCGCGGTCAACTGCCGCTCGTCCACAAAGCGCCAGGTATTGGTCTGCCCGTCATTGACCGGATTCTCGTCCGCGTCGAGCCGGCGGTCGAGCGCCACAAAACCATCATGGTAATTGCGAATGATTCCCGTGGATGTCAGGTCGCCATGGTCTTGGGTTGAGCGGATCGAGTTGACCACTCCGGCGCCGCTTTTGAAATCGACCTTGGGCCCCGTCAAGCCCCGGAAGCCAACCCCCAAAGTCATCTTGGGCGTGATGAGATAATCATCCAAATCAAAGACCGGAATTTCATCATCGCGTGATTGGGCGGCGGCGACGGATGCAAAGACAAGATACAGGACGGGGCGAAGAAACTTCATTGCGGATGGAAATAGTTAGGCTTTGGGACGCGAAATCAGGAGATAAGTTGCATGAGATTTTCCGCCGGCAGGACGGTAGTCAACCGGCGATTACAGGAAGCCGGCCGGCCCGGTTCATTCGTTAAACTCGTCGAATTTCTTGGCGGCAGCCTTGTCAGCTTCCAGCGCGGCGGCGGCGGTCGGATCAAGCTTTGCCTCAAGTTCACGCAGGCGTATGGCCTTGGCGCGCAGCTCCTCCTCCTTCTGATCCAGCTGAATCTCCTTCTCCTGCTGGGCCTGCACCTTTTCAAAGAGTTTGGTCTCGCTGTCCTCCAGGAACATCTCGCGTTCGCGCAGGGCCTGCTTGGCCTCTTTCAACGAGTCCTCCTGCCGCTCGAGTTCAGCCTTCAGCTGCTCCAGCGCCTCTTTTTCCTCCTTGCTGATACCCACCTGCTGGACGGGCTGCTTACGGGACAGCTCGACGAGTTTCTCACGCGCAATAATAAGAGCCTCCATCTCCGCCAGATCACGCTCCCGCTCGGAGAGTCGCACCTCCATCTCATTGACCGCGCGTTCGCGCTCCGTGAGGAGCGCCTCAAGCTGGCGCAAGGAACGCTCAAGCTCCGTCACGCGATCGCTGCTGATGGCCTTGGTTTCTCCCCACGGCGTGCGCGTCGTGGAGACAAAGGTGTTGATCGACTGCCGGGTCGCAGCCGCTGCTTCCGAGATCTGAAACGGCGGCCGACTCAGGGACTGCCGGCGGCGCAGGGACAAAGTTGGCGCCGCCGCCGTCTTGACCGGAAACTTGATCGGCGGGTTGGGAGGACCGGCCATGACAATTACTTCTTGAGCCAGCCGAAAAGCGACCCGAGGCCGCCGGATTTCTTTTCCGTTTGCGCCGCACCCTTGAGGTGCGGCCTGAGCAATTCCGCCACAGCTTTTTCGGCGGCGGGATCATGCAGCACCACGAGCAACCGGGAAAGCGGGGTGCCGGCTTTCGTCTCGTCGTTGAGCGCCGCCAAGTCGTCTTTGAAGTATTCCAAAGCGGCGGGCACCTTCGTCGCCGCGTCCGGTTTGCGGGAAAGCTGGGCCAAACACTCGATCAAGTGCAGGCCTTTCACGCCGGGGCGGAAAGGCAGAAATTCGCTCACGGTCTGCTCGTCGATGTGAGAGAGCGCATTCAGCAGCCGCCGGAAATCCCCCCCGACAATCACATTTTGCGACATGTTTTGCGCGAAAATCGCAAACTCCCCGAGAGTGCCGAGTTTTTCCATCTTGCAGAACTCAAGCGTGTCGGCACCCAACGCCGTGAGCGTGACGGGGAACCCCTCGGGAATGCCCAGCCGTGCCATATTCTTAAGCAACTGGTTATCTTTCTGCGCGGCAACCTGGGTTTGCTCCACCATGTCCCCAAAGGGAGCGTCAAACGCCAAAGTTTCCTTGAGGATGCCGTAAAGCAGGTCCGCGTGTCCCGGAATACCCTTTAGGGCGAGCATCTCAAGCAGCTCACCGTGGGTGAGCTCGACATACTTGGCTGCGGTCTCGTCCTTCGCTTTCACCGGCCAATCCGGGCCGTCCAAGTTCTGCGCAAGACTGCTCAGGGAGGTGTTGACCATAATGGAGGCGGAAAACGCGGCGCGCAGTTCATCCCACTCCTTGGCGGTAAATTTCGTGTTCGACATGGTGCTGGCGGGTTAGAGTCGCGAGCCGGGAAGGTGTGTCAACCTTGCCGGATGATTTCGGAGGCCAATCGCCGGTAGTCGTTAATGACACTGTCTTGGCTGGCTTCGGCGGATTCCTGCGAAACCAAGATGACCGGCAGGCCAAGCGCAACAGCCCGGCGCACAATCATGGCATCGCGGATCTGGGTTTCGAATATTTTGGCGGTGGGAGCCACCCGTTTGGCGGAGCGAAATTGGTTAAGCCGCAGCTGCATGCGCATCTTGGGCACCTCAATATCCGACCCGGCCTTGATGGAGTTAAAAATCACGCCTTGCACTTGGGCGGGCACGCCCATCGAGGCTTTGCGGAAGCTGGCGGTTAGCTGGTGAAACTTGCCCAGCTTCTCCACCAGCAGGGTAAAGCCAATGAGACTCAGCGCGTCGGGGTTGGCAGGCACGTAAATCTCGTTGGAAGAAAAGACGCCGCACTGAGAGGCCCGAAGGATGTTCGGGGGGCAGTCGAAGAGGATGAAGTCGTAATTCGCCTCCACCTCGGCCAACTGCTCATAAAACACCAAGTAGGGCGGACGTTTGGGATCGCCGGTAAATTCATTCTCCAGATCCACCAAGTTAAAAGTCGTCGGGACCAGATCCAACCCGGGCAAGAGCTTTTCGCCTTCTTTACCCTCCAGAACATCTTTGATGATGATGTCTTTGATCTTCGCCTTGCCTGGGTCGAAAATGGAATAAACCGCACCTTCACCGCTGGCGTTGATCTTGTTCCAACGGTCGAGCTTGAGCAGCCAGATGCTGGCGTTGGACTGCGTGTCAAAATCGCATAGCAGCACGCGTTTGCCCAGCTTGGCCAGTGCTGCTGCGGTGTTTACGATCAGTGACGTTTTGCCAACGCCACCCTTGTAATTAATGAAGCTGATTTTACGGGCCATTAGCGTTTGTAGTGAAAATTGATTGGTTTAACAATGTTGATGATGGCTTCTCTTTCACCCACCGCGAGTTAAAAAATCAGCCAGTCTGGGTTTTTCACAGATGTTTCGCATGTCGGTTTCGACTCATTTAGGTAGGACATTCAAGCACAGGCAGAGGCGATTGGCAATACAGGCGGGCTCGCATCAGCAGCAGGGAGGTTGAATGCGGATTGCATGGGCGCCAAGGTCACGCATTTTCACCTCCGATGCTACGGGTCATAATCATTTTCTCGCTCATTGCAATCGGTCAGGCTTCAGACGCCCTACCTGCGGATGTGGTCGAAGCTTGCAAGGACTTCCACGCCGAAAACCCCCGGGGTTGGTCATTCATCCAAACCACTACGGCTGGACCACAGATCATGGTCGAAAGTTATGACGCCGGCCGGCCGGAGTTCAGCCGTTGGCGCCTGTTGGCCCGGGATGGTCGCCCCCCCACGGAAAGCGAATCCCGCACTTACGCTGAAACACGCTCGCGGCGTTCCCGGGGTGGGACCGCGCCCGATATCGCCGGACAACTTGACTTAACAACCGCCGAACCCGTAGCCGTTGGTGACGTAGAGTCCATTTATCGCTTTCGATTAAAACGTGCAGCCAGCGGAGACCGGACCGCCGAAAACCTTCGCGCCATAGTGACATTTCATCATCCCACCGGCACCATCCGGCGCTTCGAGTTGACGAACATCCAAAGCTTTTCGCCAGTGCTAGGTGTGCGGATCACGGAGATGCACACCTCGATCCATTATCATCTTCCCACCGACAATCGGCCGGCTTTGCTCGATCGAATTACCACCCGCACCCGTGGGCGCGCCTATTTCAAGTCGCTGGATGCGGACATGGTCGTGATTTTCTCCGAATACTCCCTAGCCCGTCGCTCTCCACAAGCAATGCCTGCTGGCGGACCCGACGCTGGGAAAGCCGATTGACACCCAAGCGGTTTAGGACCAGAAATATACAACCTCATCCGCTTTCGTGAAGAGCCTCCCCTTTCGCTGGAAACTAACTCTCCTGATCACCCTGATCAGCGGCGTGAACCTGACGTTGGCTTTCATCGGGCTCTACATCCACGATGCCTATGTTTTCCGCGCCGAAGTTGAACGCCGCCTCGACAGCACACGCAAGCAGATGGTGGATCGTCTTGCCCCTATCCTTCTGCAAAATCCTGACACTTCGGAGCTTCCTCTGGGAATATTGGAAACTGAGCCCCAGATAGTGGCAGCAGCCGTTTATTCGCCCAGCAACATCTTGCTAACCGGTTATACGAAGGCAGGAACTCAGGAAGTCATTCCCCCTCCCAGTCGTATCCGCCAACTGCTCTTTGACGATGGCTCTGTAGTGCTTACCCCAATTCGCCACGGGGATTCCACCCTAGGGACGCTCTATCTCAAGGCCCAGTTGACCCAAGCCGACCAAGAGCGGGTCGGAAATCTTTTGCGCGGCTCCGGCGTGGTTTTCCTGATTTCAGCCCTTATCGCCTTCATCGTCGCCCATTGGTTGCAACGCGGCATTTCCGATCCCGTCACAAAGCTCGCCGGTGCCGCGCACCGCATTTCCGAAAGCGCCGACTACTCTGTCCGCGTGAAGCTCAAGGCCTCCGGAGAAATCGGCGAACTCATCACCTCATTTAACGCCATGCTCGATACCGTCGAGCAACGCACTATCGAAACCGAGCAAGCCCGCGCCGCCGCCGAAGCTGCGCGTGAGCGTGTGCATCAAGCCAATCTGGAGCTCGAGGAATCAAACCACACCTTGGAGTCACGAGTTGCCCAGCGCACTCAGGAGCTCGCTCAGGCCGTCAAATCCGCCGAGGAAGCCAACCACGCCAAGAGCGCCTTCCTCGCCAAGATGAGTCACGAGTTGCGCACTCCCCTCAACGCCATCATCGGCTACAGTGAAATCCTGCTCGAAGATGCACAGGATGAGGGCAATGCGGCCACCGAGAAGGACCTCGACAAGATCCTCACCGCCGCCCGCTACCTCCTCGGCCTCATCAACGACGTGCTCGACATCTCCAAGATCGAAGCGGGCAAGATGGAACTCTACATCGAGACCTTCGAGATCGCCAAACTCATTCAGGAAGTCTCCAGCCTCGCCCAGCCGCTCATCGCCAAAAAGGGCAACACCCTCTACATTGAGTGCGCCCCCGATGTCGGCGACATGCAGGCCGACTCCACCAAGGTCCGGCAGATGCTCTTCAACCTGCTCAGCAACGCCAGCAAGTTCACCGAGCAGGGCGGTGTCACCTTGGCGGTCTCCCGTGATCGCGACGGCGAACACATCCTCATGAAGGTCTCGGATACGGGCATCGGCATGACCCCGGAACAAATGAGCCGCCTCTTCAAGACCTTCAGTCAAGCCGATGCCTCCACGACCAGCAAGTTCGGCGGCACCGGGCTCGGGTTGGCAATCTCCCGCCAGTTTGCCCGCATGATGGGTGGCGACATCACGGTGGAAAGCACGCCCAACGTCGGCACCACGTTCACCATCCGTATGCCCCTGCAGGTCCAGGATATCCAGCACCGTCTCGTCGAAGTCGATCCCGCCACGGTCCCAATGAACACCGTTGCGCCGTTCCCCGTAAACCTACCGGGCCCGCCAACCGACGACGCCGCCTACGACGTGCTGCTCGTCGAGGATGATCCCCCAACGCGTGATATGATGGCCCGAATCCTTGAGCGTGAAGGCTGGCGGGTCCGCACTGCCGCAAACGGCCAGCACGCCATTACTATCCTGGAGCAAAAGATGCCTGCCGCCGTGGTGCTCGACTTGAAGATGCCCATCATGAACGGCTTTCAGTTTATCCAACGCGTGCAGGAGCACTCCTTGTGGAATGCCGTGCCCATCTTTGTGTTCACGTCGATGGATATCACCCAGGACATCCGCACCGCCCTCAACGGCCGCGCCGCGGGTATCTTCCAAAAAGGCAACTATTCCCGCGAGGAACTTATCCAGCGCGTGCACGATGCCGTGCAGGCCCACTTGACGAGGCAGAAAATACCCCAAACCTGACCAACCGCCCACCACCATGCCCAAAATTCTATTGGTCGAAGACAACGAAATGAATCGCGACATGCTCACGCGCCGGCTCGAACGGCGCGGTTACACCGTCGTAGCCGCCGTGGACGGAGCCGCTGGCGTCGCCCAAGCCCGGTCGGAAAAACCCGACCTCATTCTCATGGACATGAGCCTGCCCGTCATCGACGGCTGGGAAGCCACCAAGCAGATTCGCTCCGAACCTGACATCGCCGGCACGCCCATCATTGCCCTCACCGCCCATGCCATGTCCAGCGACCGGGAAAAGTGCATCAATGCCGGCTGCGATGATTTTGACACCAAGCCCGTCGAGCTGCCCCGGTTGCTCGCAAAAATAGAGGACCTCCTGAAGCGCGGCCCGGCTGCGCCCCCGGCGCCGTCGGCCTGATGAGCACCAGCTCAGACTCCCGTCAGCCCGCCACCGGCAGCCAGCCTTCCCTGCTATCCTACGTCCGTGCCATCCAGGCCCGCGACATGGAGGCCCTGAACAAGCTGCGGCACAATCTCCGCACGCCGCTCAACCAGATCATCGGCTACTGCGAGATGCTGCTGGAGTCCGCGGAGGAGGACGGCAATTCCGCCATCGTGCGTGACCTCAAGCGCATGCACACCTCCGGTGGCCAGTTGCTCGCCCTTATCAATGATGCGTTGGCGCCTTGGAAAATCGAAACCGGCAAACTCGACGTCGAGGGCATGCGGCGGGAGATGCGCACGCCGCTCAACGCCATCATCGGCTACGCCGAGCTTTGCCTCGATGAGGCGACTCCCGGCAGCGCCCTAAGCGCAGACTTGGAACGCATCCATAAGGCGGGCCAAAATCTTTACCATTTCATCGAGGACGACTCCCTCGCCCGGCAGATGCCCCAAGGCGGCCCGACCGGTGAAGGCACCCTCGCCTCCAAGGCCACACTCGGCACCACCTCCGGACTCACCGGCGGCCTGAGTCCCATCCACGCCGCCGCCGAGCTTGTCGCCCCCAGCGAGCCCCGGCCGCCTTCCCGCCTGCTCGTGGTGGATGATGACGTGATCAATCGTGAGATGCTGGGCCGCCGCCTGCAAAAACTCGGCTACGCGGTGACCGAAGTTGGCGACGGCCGGTCCGCCCTCGCGACCCTCAACGAAGGCAACTATGACCTTGTCCTGCTCGACATCATCATGCCCGAACTGGACGGCTTCCGTGTGCTCGAATTCATCAAGACCGACCAACGGCTGCGGCACATTCCGGTCATCATGCTGACGGCGCTGGACGACGTGGAAAGCACCGTGCGCTGCATCGAAGCCGGGGCCGAGGACTTCGTGCCCAAGCCCTTCAACCCGATCGTGCTTCGGGCCCGCATCACCGCCTCCCTGGAGAAAAAGCAATTGCGCGACCAGGAACAGGCCTTCCTCGCCCAGCTCCAAAGCGAACGCGCCAAGTCCGAACGCCTGCTGCTCAACGTCCTGCCGCGGGCGGTCGCGGACCGCCTCAAGGCCGGCGAGCGCACCATTGTTGACAGCTTTCTCGAATGCACCGTGCTCTTTGCCGACATCGTCGGGTTCACGAGCATTGCGGCCCGGAGTTCGCCAAGTCGGATGGTCCAGTTGCTCAACGATCTGTTCTCCAGTTTCGACCGTGTCGCGGAGCAGTTGGCGCTCGAGAAGATCAAGACCATCGGCGATGCCTACATGCTGGTCAGCGGGGTGCCCGTGGTCCGGCCCGATCATGCCGAGATCTGCATCGAA
This sequence comes from Opitutaceae bacterium UBA2377, assembly GCA_002344205.1. Taxonomy (GTDB): domain Bacteria; phylum Verrucomicrobiota; class Verrucomicrobiia; order Opitutales; family Opitutaceae; genus UBA2377. The sequence goes on along the minus strand of DDSZ01000048.1, from coordinate 477 downwards.
GCCGCCTTCGAATTTCTGGAGGCCCTGCGGGTCTTCAACCGGCGACATCACCTGGACTGGCAGATTCGCCTCGGCCTGCACTGCGGCCCCGTGGTGGCCGGCATCATCGGCACCCGCAAGTTCGCCTACGACCTGTGGGGCGACACCGTCAACACGGCGAGCCGCATGGAGTCGCACGGCGTGCCCGGCCGCGTGCACGTCAGCGACCGGACCCGCGAACTCCTCGGCGGATGTATGACATCCGAGGACCGCGGCACCATCACGGTGAAGGGCAAGGGCGAGCTGCGAACCTGGCTCCTGTCGAAGCCGTGAAGCGCCCTACCCGCGCAGGCACGTCGGACGCGTGTGGTAGCTGACGATCACGTCGGCCCCGGCGCGCTTGATACTCGTGAGCGACTCGTCGATCGCGCGGCCGAAATCCATCAAGCCCGCGTCCCCGGCGACCTTGAGCATCGCGTACTCGCCGGACACCTGGTA
>DDSZ01000004.1 GCA_002344205.1 Opitutaceae bacterium UBA2377 | reverse complement strand
CACCCGCCCCCTCTGGATCTTTGCCTCGCTTTGGTCCCTCCGGCAATACCCCACCCGCCATCGCGAATGGAGCTGGGACAAAAAATTCGATACCATCCGGCACGCCGGATTCACCGGAATTTTCTCACCGCCGATCCCGGCCTTGGCCAGCCGAGGTGACCTGCGGTATCTGGCGGTCACCAGCCTGGATGAACCGGCCAAGGTTGCGCCGGCCCTGACTGAGGCCGCCAAACTGGGTGCCTTGGCCATCGATATCCAGCTGGGCGACTATGATACTCCTCTGGGCGAGGCCGTGAAACTTGCGGTGCATATCCGCAAGGTCGCCCGCGACCTGAATCTGCCCTTCGCCATTGAGACACACCGGGACACGTTCACCGAAACGCCGGAAATCACCCTGGCCTTATGCGATCGCTACGCCCAGCGCACGGGCGAACGGCTGCCCCTGTGTCTTGATCACTCGCACTTCGCCGTAATTCGGCATCTGGCCCCGGGCACTTTTTGGTCGCGCCTGAGCGAGCCCCGCCCGCTGTTGGAAGCGGCGACCCAGTTTCATTTGCGCCCCTTCAACGGTCACCACTGCCAGATCCCGGTCCTTAACTCCCGTGGCCGACGCACACCGGAGTATCGCGACTGGCTGGTCTACGCGCGGGAGCTGTTTGGCTACCTGCAGGCCCAGCCCTCGACCGATCCCGTGCTTGTGGTCCCTGAGTTGGGCCATGCCGCACCGGCCTACGGCCTGAGCTGCTTCGGCGATACTTGGAGAGACACCATCGCCTTGCACAGGGACCTGCGGCGGTTGTGGTTCAGCTCGTAGGTCGAGAGAAAGTCGTTTGACCCCAGCTTCAAGGAAGCTACCTTTGCTTCACGCCATAGTTGCGCAAACCGGCCATGAAGGCACACCCCTATGCCTGTGGAACCCGGCGTCGCTTGCAGGCCGCAACCGTTGTAACGGTGCGTCGCGATGCCTCTCAAACTCCCCTGAACAGAGCCATGCGCAACCCTCATCCTTCACCCTCTCCGGTCCGTTTCGCCGAGTCCGGCAACGCGGCTGATCGGGCCGGGCTTCTCACCCTGCCCGCCGCCGCCACCACCCTCGCCATTTCCAAGCGCACCTTGGAGCGCTTGATCGCCAGCGGCGAATTTCCCCGTCCGGTCAAAATCGGCCGGGCGTCCCGCGTGCTGTCATCCGACCTCGCCCACTACCTCGAACAGCTTCGTCGCAAGCGCGGCGACATCATCGGCAACTCATGAGGGCCTATCTCTTCCAACCCTCACGCGACGGCGTGAAATCCCGTCTCTGGTCGGCCGGGGTGCGTCTGGACGAATGGCCGCGGGAGCAGCGGTTCCCGCTGCATGTGACCGACAAGCGGGTCGCCGAGCAAAAGCTCCGCGAGCTGGTCATCGAGCTTGAGCGCGAGAGCCACGGCGTCGGTATCCCCCGCTCAACCCGCGAGGCTTGGAAGCTGCCGCTTGCCCAGCATCACACCGTCTTTCTGAAAGCCGGCGAAGCAGCCAGACTGTCCCCGAACACGCTGGCCAAATACCGGCACAGCCTGCCGCTCCTGTTCAGCCGGTGCCGTTGGCAGACGCTCCGTGACGTCACCGCCCAGTCGTTTGTCCGCTGGCGCGAGGCGAGCGGTCTGTCGCCCAAAACGGTGAACGACCTGCTGGGCAGCATGCGCACGTTTCTGCTCTGGATGAAAAGCCAGCGGCTCATCATGGCCGATCCGCTCGCCGAGGTGCGCAAGGTCAGCAACCCCGCCGCCGGCAGCTTTCGCCGGGCGTTGTCGGTCGAGGAAGCGCAGCGTCTGCTCACCCAGGCGCCGCCGCACCGGGCGCTGGTTTACCTCACGTTGATCTACACCGGTCTCCGGCGCTCCGAATTGAACGGCCTGAAATGGGGCGATTTCGATTTCAGCTGCGAGCCAGCCCGGCTGCGGGTGCCGTCATCCCTCTCCAAAAACCGCAGGGAAGCCACGCTCTTTCTCCGGCCGGAGCTTACCCGGGCGCTGTTGGAAAGCCGGCCGGCCGACGCAAAACCGGATGCCTGGGTCTTTCGCGGCACGATCCCGCGCGTCCCCACCCTGAAATCCGATCTCAAGCTCGCGGACATTCCCTTTCAGGATGCCCGCGGCCGGCGGATCGACCTGCATGCCTTGCGCAAGACCTACGGGACCATGCTGGCCGCAGCCGGTGTCTCGCCGCGTGTCGCAATGGAGATGATGCGGCACAGCGATCTGAAGCTGACCATGGGCGTTTACACGGACGTGGCCCAACTGCCCGTAATCCAGGAAACGGCCCGGCTGCCGTCTCTCTGCCTGCCACGCGCAGAGAGTTCCGCACTCAATACCGGCGCAGCCCGCAACGCAGCAGGAGACGCAGCGGGAAGCGCAGCTGCCGGGGTCTTTTCGGGTCGCGGCCAGTCGCCGGCCGGCGCGGACGGTCAAAAATCCGAAATCTCCAAGGCCTTGGAAAATGGCGCTTTGCGGCACGAAAAAGCGCCTCAGGTTGTCCTGAGGCGCTTTCCGGAAATGGAGCGGGCGAAGAGACTCGAACTCTCGACGTCCACCTTGGCAAGGTGGTGCTCTACCAACTGAGCTACACCCGCAGAGCAAGGTGCAAGAAGCAGGCCGAAAGCGTCCTCGTCAACAGCTATTTTAACACTTCCAAATCAAAAGCCATTTGCCGGCGCACTGCCGCGGGCAGCGGGCTAAATTGGAAGTCATCCAGCGCCGCGCGACGCTGTCGTCATACAGGTGCCGGAGCAAAGGCAGGAGTCGTGGTGCCTGCGCCCGACAGAAGTCCAACCAGAGCAGCCGGCGCAGTGCGTAGTCTCCCCGATGGAAGTGCTCCGGCGTGGGAAGAAATGCCGGCGCCTGTTCATCCGCCGCCAGCGCCACTGGCCGAAGCCGCCCTACCTCGGGTGACGGCCAGCGAATGAAGCCGATGCCGCCCGATTCGCGTTCCAACCGGGAAATCAGATCTCCCGGAATAGCCGCCTCAGGCAGGCCCGCGCGAAAATCCCGCCCATCAAAGACCAGTTGGCGCACCAGCACGCGAACAAGCTCGGCGACATTTTTCTCATACTCCCCGCTATGCGATCTCCCGCACGAACTACCCCCAACAAAATGCAGCCGCAACGGCCGCGGTGCATGGCGGTTCCCCGCTAAGACCGCCGCTCGCGCGGCTCCGGCTCCGACAACACAAGCCGCTCCCCGTCCTTGGTCCCGCCCGAACCGCCTCGGGAGGCCTTGGGCTTTTTGTCCGCCTCGCTGTAGTAGGAATAGTTGCTGGTGTAGTAGCCGTAGTCGTCACCGGTGCCGGTCGGCACCTGGTTGAGCACGACCCCGAGCAGCGGGGTCTTGATGCCCTCCACAATCTGCTGCGCCCGCACCACCATGCTCTGCGGGTTGCGGCGGTGCTGGATGAGCAGCACGGCACCGTCCACCACGCTGGCCAGCACGGAGGAGTCGCTGACGCCGATGATGGGCGGCGAATCGAAGATGATCTTGTCGTAGCGACCGCGCAGTCCGGCGGTGATTTCTTTCAGCCGGTTGACATAAAGCAGGCTGAGGGCGAAGCCGGCGGCCGAACCGCTGGGAATAAAGTCGAGATTGGGCACCAGCCCCCGCTGGGTAACTTCGTCGATATTTTTCTGCCCGAGCAGCAGGTCGCTGAGCCCGGGCTCCTTCGGGCGGCGGGCCAGACGATGCTGGGTCGGGCGGCGCAAGTCGGAATCGATCAGCAACACGCGCTCGCCGGCGGCAGCCATGAGGCGCGTGAGGCGGTGCAGCGTCGTGGATTTGCCCTCGCCCGGCCCGGCCGAGAAAATCATGAGGGCGCTGGATTGCCCGGGCTTGAGCGCAAGATTGAGATTGGTCTGGAGCACACGAAACGGCTCCTGCTCCGCAGGGTCGGGGTCGGCCTCATCCGCCGGGGCCCGGCTGTGGGGAATGACCCCGAGCACGGGCAGTTTCAGCTTGGTCTCGACATCGGCGACATTGCGGAAGCTGGTGTCAAAATATTCCATGAGCACCGCCACGCCCACGCCGAGGATGACGCCGAAGCCGAGGGCGAAGGCAATGTTGAGCGGCCAGCTCGGTTTGCTCGGGCGACGGGGCGGCTCGGCGGTGTTGAGGATCTCAATGGTCCGCTTCGGCACCTGAAAATCGATCTCCCGCTGGCGCAGGGTGAGCTTGAGGGTGGTGAGCAGGCGCGTCTCGTCGTCGAATTTTTGCGCGGCTTCCTCAAAGGGACGCATGCGGTCGCGGGCGGAAAGTATTTGGTCCACCTTGGCCTGACTCAGCTGCCGGCGCAGCTCACTCACGCGGGACTCGGCCTCGTTGTAAGAAATCTCGAGCGAGTATTCGTAGCCGCGCAGCAGGGCGTCGAGCTGCTCGCGAATCTTAGCCCGGTTCTCCTCGGCGGCAATGAGTTCGGGGTGCGCGGCCCCGAGGCGGCTCCGCAGGCGCGTGAGCGTCTGGTCGGCCACGAGGTAGGCTTGCTGGAGGTTTTGGATGTTGGGGTCTTGGATGAGCTCGGAATTGACTAGACTCACCCGGTCCTCGGGCGCGATGGAGCGGAAACGTTCCCAACGGGTCTTGCGGCCGATGGCATCCACGCTGAGCGCAATCAGCGAATTCTGCATCTGGCGCAGGGTCTCGATCTCCATGTCGGAGTAACGGGCGTTGAGGTCCACGCCGGAGATGTTGAGATCCTTGCGCAGCTGCTCAACGAGGTCGCGCTGCCCGCTGACGATCCGCTCCTGAGCCTCCAGCTCGCGCTTGAGCTGGGCGAGACCCTCGCGCTGCTCGGAGGTGGCAAAATCAATGCGATTTTCGGAGTAAACCCGGGCGATCTCGTTGGCGATATCGGCGGCGAGCGACGGCTCCCGCGCGAACACATCAATCTCGATAATGGAAGAGTTGCGCTGCGATTCGATGCGGACCATGCGGTCGATCAGGTAGCGATAAATGATTGCGTTGGGCAGCGTGCCGGATGCGCCCAAGACGGGGGCGAGGCGGCGCCCGAGTTCCAGATTTTCGATGACCGGATAGATGATGATCTCCGACCGCATGGTGCGGAGCTGATCCTGCAGGTAATAGGGATCGTAGTAATTCGCGCTTTGTGCCTGGAAGAGCTTCACCTCGCCCTCCGGCTTCTCCACCCGCACCTTTGTGGTCGAAAGATACCAGCGCGGCAGGAAGGCGGTGACGATGAGGGTCGTCAGCAACACCAGCCCGAGGATCAGCGCGATGAGGGCCTTGCGCAGGCGCAGCACCTGCAGGAAATCTGTGAGCGAGGCGTGGTCCTTTCCGGCGTTTGAGGCAGCCATGGGTGGACTCAAGCGAACGACCGGCCGCTTGGTTCAGCAAGCACTTTGTGCCCGCGCAGGACCGGCCTCAGAATGAAAAAGCCGCATTAACGCCGTAGCGTTGACGCGACATGCTGCGCTCGGCCAAGTCGGAACTCACACGGTCATTGTCGAAGGTGGCGGAAACGGTCCAATGCTTATTCGGCAGGTAAGACAGCGCGAGACCGAAGCGCGTGGTGCGCTCGTCCACATCCGCCTGCACGCCGCGGCCTTGGAGCGTGGAGGGCTCGTAGGTCAGTGAACCGGAGGCGACGATGAGTGCGCTTAGCGAATGCTGCACATTCACGAAGAAGCGGTTGACGCGCGTATCGGTAAACTGGGCAACATTGGATGACTCCTCAAGGGTGTGCACATAGCCGCCGGTAAGATGTGAACGTTCAGCGTAGTCGTATTTGCCGGAAAACTCAACGTAAGGAGCATTGTCATCGGGCGCGCCGGAGCGCTTGCGCCATTCATAACCGAGGCGACCGGAAGCGGTGAGCTTGCGGGCGACATTGTAGTCAAAGCCGCCAATGAGGAAATTCGATTCTTTGTCCTTCGTGGCCCCGCCGGTGCGATAGTTTACGTCTTGCCGACGCACTTCGCCGCTGAGCTTGAGGTCGGGGCGAACACTGTGGTTGAACGCGAGGCCGAGCAGGTTTTCGTTGCGGTCGATGCTGGCGCCGAGCGCGGCGTTGTCGTAATCGAAATGGGTGAAGCGGGCCTTGCCGGTGAGGCTGGTTTTTTCGCTGACGTTACCCGTAAGGCGGGCGTCGAACTGGTTGCGCTTGTAGGATTGGTCGGTGTTGAGCGGCACCCCGGCGAGCAGCGACTCGGGGTTCTTTGCCACGGTGTAGGCGTTGCTGAGGTCGATGTTCGAAGTCTGGCTGAAGGCGTGGGCCAATCGAAGGTCGAGGTTGTGGCTGTCGAGGGTCTTGTCACCCGGCCGGTCCTGTAAATTGTCCAAGGTCAGGCGATAGGAAGCGGAAAGAAAAGTCTGGTCGGTCAACGAAGCGTTGAGTTTCAGCGCGGCGGCAGCCGTATAAACCGCGCTGTCGATCGCGCCGGTGGACGCACCAAAAATATTACTGTCGTGCATAAAACCGGCGCGCAGCGTGGTGACGAAGGGTTTGCCCTGCTCCTGCTCGGGAATGGGAGCGTAAACACCCCAAACATACGGCAGGGCCACAAAAGATACCATGACAGGAATGAGGCGGAGTGTTTTCATGGGCAGCGGGTTCCGGAATTGATTGGGCCTTTGGAAGGACTTAGGCAATTACTTTCCCCGGGGTGGTGGCAGGGAAGGATCGAACAGCACGTAAAGGTTTTCGCTCAGGCGCTGTGGTGCCTGCAGCGGGAAATTTCGCGGCATCCGGCCCGTGAGCAACCCCGCATAGACCCCGCCCCACTCGCCATGGCGAGTCAGTCCGGTCAGGCGGGCTCCATCCCCGCCGGCATTGGCCGCCAGCTCCGAGAAAAACGGCCGGTCGAGCGTTTGCGGCGTGAGCAGGAGCTGGCCGATGGGTTGCTCCAGCGACACCGCCATGAAATCACGCATGGTCACCGGCTGCGCCCAGACGCGTTGGTCGCCATACCACGCCACGCCCGCCGGCACGTCCGCCATCAACCCAAACCGGCCCTGCACCCCGCGCGATTCAAGGTCGCGCCCCATGCCCATGAAAAGCCCCGGAAAATACGGCGGATAGTGAAAATGCAACCGGCGCGGTTCCAGGAGATCATGCAGCAGCGGCACCGCCTGCAGCACGAGCAGCAAGCCCGCCGCCGCCCGCGGCCACTTGGCCAACAGCGGATTGCCACCCAAAAGCACAAAGAAAAATGCCGCGCCAAAAATGATCAGCAACGGCGCGAGGTAGTAAACGGGCAGACGCTGGCTTTCGCCGGAGTTGAACACCGCCTGCGCCAGGATGAGCACGCCGAGGCCGAGGGTGAACCACCACCGCAACCGCTCGGCCGCAGGGTCGCGGAATCGATAAAACCAACCCACAATGTAGAAAGCCGTGAACCAAAGCGCTCCACCGGACCAGATCCGCGAGGACAGGCTGTCGCTCAGCGACGTCAGCGTCTTGTTGCCGAGCTTGTTGAGGTCGAGTGACGGCGCCTGGGCCGAAAGCGTGGCCCGGACCTGTTTGGGCTCCGCCGTGCTGTCGCCCGCCTTCAACGCCACATTTTGCCCGGCCAAAGCCATCGGATGACCGGTCAGGAGAAGATTGCGCGCCATCCACGGCCCCGTCACGAGCAGGCAAGCCCCCAGCATGGCACCGGCCGACATCCAGCAGTTGCCGGCGCGCAGCCGCCATAGCGCCGCCGCCAGCACCACGGGCAAAAGCGCACCGGCGGAATATTCGGCCAGGAAAAGCAGCCCGCAGATCCCACCCAGCGCCGCGGCCCAGCCGATCGCGGATTTCCTCGCGGACGAAACGGCTTCATCCCATTGCCACCACCCGCGGAAGGCCGCGAGGGACAGCACGAGCAGGAGCGGCAGGCCGTTGACGGATACCGTCTGTTTCCACAGCGGCATCGAGAGGAGCAGACCGAGGGCGGCCACCCAACCCACCCGCGGCTCAAACAACCGCCGGCCGAGATCAAACGTGAGCCACGCCGCGAGCCAGAGCAGCACGACATTGAGCCCCAGCAGATAATAATCCGCGCGAAACCCATCCGGCGGCACCGGCGGTTGGTTAAAGAGCGCCGCCTGCGCATCCGCGGGCAGCACGGCGAGACCCGCCGCAATCACCAGCGAATACAACGGCGCCTGATGCAGCTCCGGATAGGCTTGCTTGGCGTCAAATCCTTGGCCGCGCTTTTCCAGCACCGCGGCGGTCTGCGGATAATTCACCTGGGTCGTGAAACCCTCCCCGCGCGCCAATTGCCGGCCGACATCGGCCTGCACCAGCACCGCCTCGCTCGCCGGACCCTGGAACTGGGTCCACGCCACGCGCAGGGAAACCAACAGCGTCAGCAACAGCACGGCGGCAAGCCGCACCCACCGGGCGCCGCCGCCCAATTCGAGCCAGTGGATCAGCTCTTGCAGCGTGCGCGGGCGCTTCATCAGTCGGTCACGTCGAGTTCCGGCCACTCGGCCAGCTTGCGGTGCAAAGTGCGGCGGCTGATGCCCATGAGTTCCGCCGCCTTGGTGCGGTTGCCGCGGGACTTGATGAGGGCTTCGCGCAGGAGCCGTTTCTCGTTTTCCTCGACCGAAAGCGGATTGGCGAGCGGCGCGGCCCCGGTGGGCGCGACGGCCGCGGAGGCACCGCGGAACTTCGGCTCCAAATCATATTCCGTCAGCACCCCGCCGCGGCGGAGAACGACGGCATTCTCGCAGAAATTGCGCAGCTCGCGGATATTCCCCGGCCAGGCATAGGTCTGCAAGGTGGCCACGGCACCGGGCTCCAGCGTGAGCGGCGGCACCTTGTTCTCCTCGCTGAACAACCGGATGAAATGCGTCAGCAACACCGGGATGTCCTCGGGCCGCTCGCGGAGCGGCGGCATGAGGATGCGCACGACATTGAGCCGGAAAAACAGGTCCTCGCGGAACTTCCCGTCCTTCACCATCTGCTCCAGATTGCGGTTGGTCGCGGCGACAAGCCGCACATCGAGATCGAGCGGCTTCGAACCGCCCACCCGCTCGATGCTCCGGGTCTCGAGGAAGCGCAGCAACTTCACCTGCGTCGAGGGGGAGATTTCGCCAATCTCATCCAGAAAGACCGTGCCGCCATCCGCCGACTCGAAACGCCCCACCCGGCGCTCCGTCGCACCGGTGAAAGATCCTTTCTCATGGCCGAACAGCTCGCTCTCCAGCAGGTTCTCCGAAAGAGCCGCGCAATGCACCGCGATGAACGGCGCCCGCGCCCGCGGGCTCACCTGGTGGATGGCTTGGGCGACCAGTTCCTTGCCGGTGCCCGACTCGCCCTCGACCAAGATCGTCGCACGGGACGGCGCCACGAGCCGCACCCGGTCCACCACGGCCTTCAGCTTAGCGGAGTGGCCGATGATGTGGTCGAAGCTGAATTTCTCGTCGAGCCGCTCGTGCAACTGCTTCACCTCGACCTCCAGCGTCCGGGTCTTGAGCGCACGTTGGATCAACACTTCCAGCCGCTCGATGTTCACCGGCTTGGTGAGAAAATCCACGGCCCCGCGCTTCATCGCCTCGACCGCCGTCTCGATGTTGCCGTAGGCGGTCATCATCAGCACCGCGGGGCGGTTCGGCAGCGCCAGCGCGCGGTCGATCACCTTGAGGCCGGATTTGCCCGGCATGCGCAGGTCGGTGAGGACGACGTCGAACGACTGGACTTCCATCAGGTTGAACGCTTCGTCCGCATTTGCGGCCACCGAAACGTCGTAGTTGTCGGCCAAGGCCTGCTGCAAACCCTCGCGGGTATGCTTCTCGTCATCCACGATGAGGACACTCGGCATCATGTCTCCATCACAACTATGCCTCCTAATGCGTCAAGCGCCCGATGGGACATTCCGTCGCATGGGTGCCGCCTGACTCTATGGTTGAGAAACCCGTCGCCAAGAACCAAGCAGAGAGCGCCCTCTCCGTGAAGCATTCGTCTCCAAAAGCCGTCCGCGATCGCCTGTTCCCCATTCGCCTTGGGTTATTCTCTCTCTGCCTGTTGTGTCTCACAGCCGGGCACGCAACGGAAGCCGACCCCAAGCTTGAGATTGAAGTCCGGGCGAAAGTGGAGCGCCCCTTCAAGGGCCTCGGCAAGGCGCCGCTGCGGGAGCACGGCAAGATCTACCAAATCGCCGGTATCACCTTGGTTCCTTCCAACTCCGCTTTGGTGCGGCCGGTCAACGAACGGCTGCTCTTGGAAGCGCTGCAGGAAGAGCTGGCCAAACGAGGTTTTGTCGAGGCCTCGGCGGAAGCCGCCCCCGAGGTCATTCTCACCGTCATCTATGGTAGGGGTTGGTTGCGGAATCCCTATTTCGACGATGTCATGATCGCCGAATCCACCTCGCCCCCGACGGTCATTTCCCACGGCATGCCCACCAATTTGGCGCGACAGCGAAGTTTCCGCCACGAGAGCAAATTGCAGGCGGCGCAGGCAGAAAAACTGTTCATTTACGTCTCCGCCTGGGCAAATCCTGCCGACACCCCGGCCACCAACAAGCGCGGCAAACGCACCAAGCCAAAGCGACTGTGGACGACGAACATCATCATCGACGATCCCGCTGATCGCGATCTCAACGTCTTCATCCGTGAGATGCTCGCCGCTGGGTCCGCTTATTTCGACCGCCAAATCGATGCCGAGGAAGTAGTCATCCGCACCAAGATGCCGGAGGGCCGCGTCATCATGGCTCCGCTGCACTTCGCCGAGGAAGAGGCCGCTGGCGGGAAAAGTCCGGCCGGCAAGTGATCCTCATCCATTCCAGTCCGTGCGGTCGTAAAGCTCCACTGCACCCGCGCCCGGATAGGCCGGCGGTGCATACACGGGACCACTGATCCGGGTCGCCGGCGGGAAGCCCTCCCCTTCCTCGCAAAAGAACAGTCCGCCTTCTTGCACAAACCGCTCGACCGCGGGATGCACGCGTGGACGGCCGCCCCCTGAGCCTGCACAAGCCCGCGCGCTCAGGCCAAATTTCGCCGTCAACCCGCCCTCCGCATGCCGCAGCCAGTTTGCCTGCGAGGTATCCGTGTAACGGGCAACTGCACCGGACCGCCAATCAAGCGAGGGCAGTTGCTGCGCCGCGAGGGCGGAGTCCCAGTTGCGCCACATGAAGTCGAGCGCCAGCCGCCCGAGAGCGTCGTTAAAATAACCGCCTCCCACATCGCTGTGACAGCCCGGGAACCACACCTCCTTGATGTTTGGCGCCTGCCCCGCGCGTTGCAGCAGCGCCGGCCGGTAGAGGTTTCGCTCCTCGTCCAAGGCCACGCAATGCACCACCTGCCCCACGGCCTCATCCGGCTCCAGCTCGGCCGGTTTCGCACCGAGCGAGGTCGCAACCGTATCCCAGACTCCGATGAAAGCGATTTTCAACGCTTCGCCGGGCAGCAGCTTTTTCGACTGGTGGGTATAGAGCGCCCATATCTCGTTCCAGCTCTCACCGCTGTTCCGGGCCCGGCGCCGGCGGCTCTCGATCAATACCCGGTCGAGCAATCCGCGCTCACGCAGGTCACGGGCGAAGAGCCGGGCGGAAGCCGCGCCCCTGCTGAAACCGAGGATCGAGATGCGGTCGCCCTGGCGATAGTTCTGGAGGAAAGCGACGTAGGCATTCCGCCGGATAAACTTCTCCTCCTGCGCCGCGCCGCCCTCGACGAGCTTGTTCAGCGCATCGTTCTCATCGTCGTTGCCGACGCCGCGAAAATAATGAACGAGCTGCCCCGGGCCGTCGGCCGCCAGCGCATGCATGGTCTTGGCGACATTGGTGATGATCGGCGGGTAAGCCCGGCCCGGATCTACTCGGTTCACCCAAAGACCTCGCGCCGCTTCCCACAAATAATCGGCCGGATTGGGCCCCGTCTCGTCGTTCCACGTGCCGTCGAAGAGAAAAACATGATGGCGCTGACCGGATGTTGTTTTCCAGTCCGTCGCACAGGTAACGGTGGATCGAGTGATGTCGCGCGGCTTGGAGCGGATGGTGCGGTTCGGGGGCATGGCGACAGTCTGCCTGGATCCGCGCACAGGTCAGTCGTATTCGGCTGGGGAATTCACCCTGCCAACAGCACCCTTAGGCGACGTAGGGGATCGTCAGCGGTCCCCACGGCAGGGCTGCTACGCGCGCGCCGGGGCCGAGCCGCGCCACTTCCGCGCGCACCGTCGCGCCGATATCCGCGCACGGCTCCAGCAAGGCCGCACGCACCGTTTCGTCGGGCAGCGCGCTGTGCAGCAGCACCCGCGCCCGTGACTGGATGAGCGCTTGGATATGCGATTGCCACTGCTCCGGCCACGCGAAGCCCGGCGTGGCGATACGGGCGAGCAGTTCCTGCGGCGATTTCACCGTGCGCAGCAGCCGGTCGAAGGGACTCTGCGCCGGCAGCCCCTCGCTGCATTCCGCGGCGAGGATGATGGTGCTACCGGGTTTGATGATCGTGGCCGCCGCGCTCATGCCCTTCACCCCTTGGTAAAGGTTCATGTCGAGCGGGTAGCCGCTGTTGGTCGTCACCACGATGTCGAATGATGCGTCCACGCGCTGCATCGCCGAGGCGCGCACAAACTCGCGACCCCGCCGGTGCGCTTGCACGAGATCGCCCGCAAACCAACCCGTGATCTGCTTCTCCTCGTTCAGGCTCACGTTGAGCAGGAAGCTCGGCCCCACGCGCAGGGAAATTTCGAGCATCTCGTCCCAGATCGGGTTGCCCTCGTTGATGCCGAAGGTCGCCTTGGGGCTGCCGATGTTGGCCGCGCCGTGGTTGCTCATAATGGTCTTCAGGCCGGCCACACCCGGCATCAGCGCCTTGGGGCCGCCGCTGAAACCCGCGAAAAAATGTGGCTCAATAAAACCGGTGAGGATGCGCACGTCCGCCTCCGCCGCGTGGCGGTTGATGAGCGCGGGCACACCGGTGCGCGTGGTGCCAAACGGCACAAGGTCTTCCTCATGTTCGCAGTAGTGGTTCAACACGCGGTAGCGCGCGGTGATCGCCTTGCCCAGCATCACGTCGAGTTCCTCCGGCGTGTTCGGCCGGTGCGTGCCGGTGGAGTTGAGCAACAACACCTGCTCGTCGCGCACGCCGTGACGGTGCAGGTATTCAAGCAGCCACGGGAGCACGCGGGTGTTGGGCATCGCGCGGGTGATGTCGGGGAAAATGATGCAGACCTTCGCCCCGGGCTTCAGCCACGCCCGCAGCGGCGCACAGCCGATCGGGGCATCAAGCGCCTCCAGCAGAGCGGCCCGCTCGTCAGGCAGGCCCGGCTGCGGCCGGGGCCGCACGACCGTGGTGCTGTCGGGCAGATCGACTTCCAGATGGCCCTGACCGTAGGCGAGTGCGACTTTCATCGAAACCAGTCAGTGGCCTGCCGCACGCAAATTCAAGCGCCGGCCTTGGCCGCGGCGACGAAAGCAATCGCAACCGCCCTGGCGCCGGGGTCGATCACGCCCGCAAGATTGCCGGCGTTCACGTAGGCGGCCCGACCGGCCCGGGCCTTACCCATGGACGCTGTCGCCTGGGCTCCGCCGACGGCGGCTTCCGCCGCCGCCTTGACCCCGCCCTGGAACAGGCCCGCGATCGCCGGAGCGAGCGCATCAATCATTGTGCGGTCACCGGGCCGCGCACCGCCATAAGCCTGCATGCGGGCCAGGCCCCGGCCCAAGGCCGCGACAAAATCCGCCTTTTGCCTTAGTTCGGTGCCCGTTGCGGTGAAGAAGATCGAGAGCAGCACGCCGCTGGAGCCGCCCATCGCTTTTCCCAGCAAGTCGCCCAAGGCAAGGCACAGTTGCTCCGGGTCGGCCAACGGCAGTTCGCCGCGTTGCATGGCGGCCAGCACATTCCGGGCGGCCGTCGCAAAGGTCGTGCCCGTATCTCCGTCACCGATCGAACGGTCGAGCGCGTTGAGCTCCTCTTCATGCGTTTGCAGGGCCAGCCCAACCGCGGTAATCAGCGCCCGCCTTCCGGCATCTTCAGATCCCTGGAAAGCCGGTTGCGCCATGACCGGCAACGGCAGCACGGTCGGAGCGCCCACCGGACGTGCCCCAGGCCAGCTGTCGGCGGCCACCGCGCTGAGCAGCCGTTCACGCCGGGCGGCATCCAGCGGCAGGAGCGATACGGATGCACCATGCATGTCCAGCGCCGTCATCAAAGGGCCCGGTCCCACCATCAGCTCGATCCGCGGACCGATCTCGGAACGAAGCAGTTCCCGCGTCAGCACGTTCATCTCCAAGGGTGTGGTGCCGCCAAGATTGTTCACCAGCGCGGCCAACGCACCGGCTGCAGGCAGCCGCGACCGCAATCCGTCCACCAGAGTCTTCACCAGGCTTCCGGCCTCGGCCGCCGCAATTACTCTGGCCCCGGGCTCGCCGTGGATGCCGAGCCCCAGCTCAATCTGCCCCGCCGCAAGCCGCGACCGGGCGGCCTCGCCCGGCAAGGTGCAAGTGTCGAAAGCCAGGCCGAGCGAGACCACGGCGGCGGCAACATCCTGCGCCGCGGCCCGCACCTCCGCGAGCGAACCCCCGCGTGCCGCGACGTGCCCCGCCGCCTTGTGGACAAGCAGCGTGCCCGCCACACCGCGCGGATGCGGCGCCTCGGGCAGGGCAACGTCGTCCGCCACAAACACCAGTTCGACCTCATACCCCATTTGCCGCGCCTTTTCCGCCGCGAGACCGAAGTTCAGCCGGTCGCCCGTGTAATTCTTCACGATCAGCAGGCAACCCGGCGCGCCGGTCACCGCGCAGATCGCACAGAGCACCGCCTCCACGCTCGGGGAAGCAAACACCTCGCCGCACACCACCGCCGTCAACATCCCCTCGCCGACAAACCCGGCGTGGCTCGGTTCGTGTCCCGAGCCGCCACCGGAAATCAACGCCACGCGGCCTTTGTCCCAATCCTGCCGCACGAGAACCTTGGTGTGGGGAAATCCGTCGAGCCGGGCAAGTTTGCCCGGCTCGACCGTCTGCAGGTAACCATCGATGGACTCAGTCACGAGTCGGGTGCGGTCATTGATGAAATGGCTCATGGATGTGATGGGTTGCAGCCCGCTTCAGGCTGCCGGGTCGCAGCACAGCGGGCACCGGGCCTGATTGCAGGCAAATTTGCATCCCCTCACGGCAACGTCGCCAGCAGCGTGCGCATCGCGCGGGTCATCGCGGCGGTATAGTTGACCCGGTCGCGCACCCGGAAGATGAAACGCACCGGGTCACCCGGCGCTGCGGCCGGCTCCCAGCGCACCACCCCGTCATCGCCGCAATTCGCGCGGATGGGCTCAAAGCCAAAGACCGCCCGCTCCCCCGCCTCCGTCAACGGCACGATGTCACCGTCCGCTGTCACCTTGCGGCCGGAGGCGTGGAAAAATCCGGCCGTGCACCACATGTTGCGTGGCAGGGCGCCGAACTTCGCGAGTTCCGCGGCATCCACCGGTTCATGCAGGACCTTCAGCCAGTCCGTGCTCGGCGAGCGTCCGAGCATGTAGAGGAAATAGGCCTGCAGCCGCGGGCTCAGGTGCGGGAGGATGTCGCCCTGCGTGAAGCGATAGAACGTGCCGAACTCCTCCACGGTCCACGTCGGCGGCGTCAGCTCGAAGCACGGCATCCAGTAAACCGGACACGGCAGGTCGAAGATCGCGCCATAGGCCGCCGGGTTGACGTTCACGTTGTATTCCAGCTCGCCCAGCAACTCGGGCCGGCGCGTGCCGGAGCCAGCGTTGAGATAGACGGCCCGGCATTTTTCCCGGAAAAGCTCCGGGGCCTCGGCCCCCGCCAGGGCCACGTCCCGGCACGAGCCCACGATGGTGATCACCACCGGCGCCGGGCTCTCCCGGAGGATCCGCAGCAAGAACTCCACCCCGTGCCGCTCCGCGGCCGGCTGATCGCCGGCCTTCTCCCCCCGCCGGCGCACGGGCACGGCAGAGCCCACCGCACTCGGCACGGCCAGTCCGGTAATGTGGTTCAGCTGCGCCACCGCCATGACGTCGGGCGTCACATCCAATGCCGGCGGCGGATAATCAATCAGCACGCCGCGCAGATCGTAGTGCCCGGCCCGCGCCAGCGCATACACACAGGCCAGGTCCCAGTGGTCGTCGGGATCCGCATGCGGGTGGAATAGATCGGTCTGGTGCAGGAAGGGTATGCTCATGGGAAAGTTTCAGGCGGCGGCAGGTTGCAGCGGCCGGGCCAGCGGGATGCCGGCGGCGGCGAAACTCCGCGCCAGCCAACCCACCGAGTCGGCAAAGGTCCGCGCCTCCAGCGCCGCCAGGTCCAAGCCGTCTCTCTTTGCGACGGCTTCGGCGTCAATGAGACAGATGCGCGGATCGTATGGCGGGTGACGGTAAATATACACACCGCGGCCGAGTTCTCCCCCTCCGCGACGGTCGCGGAAACCCGTGTGGTAGGCCCAGCAGTTCTCGAAGCACACCCGATGGCAGCCGGCCGCGCGCAGCGACTGCGTTGCCGCGATGACCGGCAGGTGCCCCTCGCCCAGCGGCACACCCAGCCAGAGCGGCTCCGCGTTGCCCGCGGCGCCGGCGGGGATTGTCACGTGGTCCTTCAGGTGCGCCGTGCGGGAGTGGCGGGCCAGCACGCGCAGCGACTCCGCCGGCTCTTCCATGAACACCGCCGAGTTTCCGTAGTCGAACAGCGCGCCCAGCTGCGGGTGGTCCACCCGCGCGAGGATTTCCGCCACCTGCGTGGCGGTTAGGTCCTCGTGGTTCTCCAGCAGCAACCGCACCCCCGCCTGCTCCGCGAGGGGCGCGGCGACCCGCAGGTCGCGCACGGCCGACTCGATCTGCTCGCGCGGGTCCGACCGACGCAACGTGTAGGTGCGCAGGTTGTCCGCCCGGAGCCGCCGGGCGATACCCAGCACCGCCTCCAGGTGCGCCGGCTCCGTGCCATGGGTTTCGAGGTCAATACCCAGCCCGTGCCGGTCGAGCCGCCGGCGGATCGCGTCGAGATGGGCCTCGTCCGCGCCGCCGAGAAAATAATACTCCGGCCCCTTCACCCACAGGTTCACCCCGCTGAAACCCAGCCGCGACGCCGTGTCGATCAGCGCGTGGACATCAAACCCGGGCGGTTGCCGGTGGCGAAACCGAAAGTTGAAATAATGCAGATAAAGCTCCAGCGGCGGGAGGTCGGCGGTCATGGGGCGCCCCGTTGAAACCACGAAACCCGCCCCCGGCACAAGCCCGCACGGTGTCATTGCCACGCGCCAATCGAAGCCGGGAACCAGCAGGATGCGTAACCCTTAAAATCTTAGCTGGGCTCGATCAGCCAAACAGAATGCGCAAGCATGCAGGACAAATCTGGAACATGCAGCCTGAGTTATATGGCAAATGCCTCATCAGCCAGGAGATCGAGAGTCTTTTGATCATCTTTCCCCGCAACGGCCGCCAATTGGCCGATCAATACCGCCGGCAAGCTGTCGAAAGCCGGCAGTCGCAGCTTGCGGAGCACCTGCGCTTGATACCGCAGTGAGCCACCGCGCATGTGGACGGAATGCGCCCTGACCTGCTCCAAGACAATGGAACTCCTCAGCAGCGCCTGCAATGCATGTAGGTTCCAACCTTCCGACGTTATCCAATAAACATTGTGATGAGGATAATATCGTCCCGGGTCATAGCCGACGACTCCGCCCGATTGGATGTCAGGGATGACCAGTTTGGGCGTTTGGGTGAGCGCAAGGGTCACACGGTCGATGGTGCGATACCAATTTTCGCTGCGCTTCCGGGCGACGTGACGTCCCATCAAAGCCACGCGGTGCCGGTCAAAATACGCCGCGAGCCCCGGAAAATCCGCCAAGTCCCGCAGACTGCCATCATCCGCATCGGCAAATGGGTTGATGAGATGGTGCCCCGACCATTTCAAACCAGCGGGGCTGATGTCCCCGGCCATCACCAAAGGCAACTGGCACGCCGTTTCGATTGCCGGGTCAAGGTCTCGACGGATATAGATCTCATCAGCCCCGGTTGCGACGCCTATCCCCACCTGCGTGCCAGACGCCGACGCTTCCAACAGCGGGAATCGAGCCGCCAAGTCCAGCAGCCGATCATAGCACTTCCGTTCCGTGGCAATCCACGGCGCTCCGTCCTGATACCACGTAGGGAAACTCGCCCATATTTTCGCTCGACGAGCCGCAATTCCCTTCGGGCGCAGCCGGTCCAGTGTAGCCGGCTCCACGTCCTCCAAGGCAGCCGCCCAAGTGGGCTTGCCGCGCTCACGATCGATCACGGTGATGCACGGGTATGCCGAAACCTCGGATTCGAACGGCTGGGTGTGCTCAAGATTCAGATAATGGCGCACATGATATTCCCGGGCGATCAATTGCCGGAGTTCACGGCCATAGAGATTTTTCGCGAAACGGTTTGCACAAATATAGGCAAGACACCCTCCGGGGCCTAGCAGTCGCAGCCCCTTCTCGAAGAAAGCCACATACAAGTCAGCCCGGTCGGTGCAGGTCTGGTAGAGTTCACGATAACGACGCAGCACCCCGGTGGGCAGATCCTCAATCCGCACGTAGGGAGGATTGCCGACAATAAAATCGAAACGCTCCGCCCGATTGGTGAGCAAAAAATCTTCGTGCCGGATCCAGCGGGCGGCCAGTTCTTCTGCCCGGAGTCGGGGGCAACCTTCATCGCCCAGCAAACGAATCACTGCCTCGCGCGCCAAAGAAATAAACCCGCTGTTAAGATCACAAGCGGTGATGGCGCCGGTCAAAGCCTCGTCGGCCCAGTCGATGGGCCCAACATGCTCCCGCTCGGAAGCGAGCAATCGCTTGATGGCCTCGATGATGAAAGCCCCATCCCCACAACTCGGCTCCAGCAGGCGATAGCCCGATAACCGCCTCTGGGCTGACCCATAGCCGGCCAAATCAAGGATGAGGCCGATGATGGCGGGCTTGGTAAACACCGCCCCCACCGGTTCGTGCGGCTCCCGTCCTTCCCAGACGTCCAACCATGAGTTCTCGAACAACTGAAGTTCCATGTTCGTCCTCCTCAACGGCAGCCGCCCAGATGGGCGTGCAGCGACTTGGCAAAACCGTAAAAATCCAGCGCCGGATTGGGCTCGACGTATCGCCCGGATGCGCCTCGGGGCGAAAGGAGCAGAGCGGTGCGGGTGTATTTCCGCTCCAGCACCAAGCGCTCGCAGAGAATTTCATAACGGCGCGCATACGAGGTCCCTTCAAAAACCGGAAAAGGCGGAAAAAATCCGGGTTTCAGACCAACCGGCTGGGATGATTTGGCAGCCTGCTCCAGCAGGAAAAAATAGCCCAGCCAGGGTGTCTCCTTGCCCATGCCTCCTTCGCGAAAGGCCGTCCAAAAATCGGTGGAGTTGCCGATCGCTTCTTCGCTGCGGTTGTTGAAATTGTTTCCGAAACTGCCGACCTGTGATTTTAACTCGACCGCGGCGCACAGCCGGGAACCGCGCACCACCACCATATCCCAGCGCTTCTGCGGGCGAAAATATCCCGGCAACTCAATGCCCTGCCTCAGCTTGATTTCGTCGCGGGCGAAGCCCGCCGCCTCCGCAACCTCAGTCAGCAAGCCTAAAAACCGGTTGAGATGCTGCCCGCCCGTGACCTCACCGCGTTTGCCGGCATCCTTGGTGCCACGGCTCGCCTGTTGTGAATATTGCCCTCCCCGCCCCAGCCAGTATTCTTTGACCGCCAGTCGAAGCCGTCGGGAAAACTCGGTCTCACTCCAAGGAAACTGACTCGATTGCGGCATGGGACTCATCAGTAGGATATGCACAGAAGGCCGCAAGCCCTCAACGAGGGCCGGCAGCCATTGACCAAGACATACCCGCCCTACCGTTACCGTTTCAGTTCCGCGTAGGCCTTTTTCACGTAGGCCAGGCTGGCTTTCGGCGCGTAGGGATAGGCGATGTAGGCGTCGGACATCTGCGGCCAACTGTCGGCGAGGTTCCACAGGAAGATGCCCCAGCACTGCGGCTGGTTGCCGTAGAACTCGACCCAGAACTGCGAGGCTTCGCCTTGGAGCTGCTGCGTGAGGCGGATGGTCTCGTCGAGATCCTTGGGCTCGGGCCAGCCGCGCTCCTTGATGCTCGCCCAGTTGAGCCGGTAGCGGGCCTCGCGGTCGAGCCGGATGCAATCGGCGCCATGCGTGAGGTATTCGGGGTTCCACACGGGCCAGAGTTTTTCCCGCGGGACCCATGATTCGATGACCGCGCGGTCGGGGAAGCTCAGGTGGCCGATCTCGGTGACCATGCGCGGTTTTTGCTTCACGTAAAAGTCGCTCTTGTAGGAGAACCCGTGGCCCCAGATGTGGCAGTCGCCCTCCTCGGGCGCATTCTGGTCAAAGCGCACCGGAGAGAATGGCGAGCTGGGCAGGTAGGGCGTGCGCGGGGCGTGGGCATGCACGGCGTCGCGCAGCACCTGCTTGCTGAGCCGGTTGTGCCGGTATTCCGGCTGCTCAAAACTCATGTGCGCCAGCGCGTCGTTCTCGTTGTCGCCGAACCACACGGCCACGCAGGCGAAGTGCCGCAGGCGCCGCACCTGGTATTCCGCTTCGCGGCGGCACTCGTCGAGAAAGGGCTGATCCTGTGGATAGCAGCCGCACGCAAACATGAAGTCGTGCGTGATGAGGATGCCGAGTTCGTCGCACCGCGCGTAGAAGTGCTCCTGTTCATATACGCCGCCGCCCCACACGCGCATGGCGTTGATATTGGTGTCCTTCGCAGCGACGAGGAGCCGGTCGTAGCGCGCGGCATCCACGCGGGCAAAGATGGCATCGGCCGGCGTCCAGTTCATGCCCTTGAGGAAGATCTTTTTGCCGTTGACGGTGAGGACGAAGGAAATGCCGCCGTCGGCCTCCGGCTCCTGGATGATGCCGACGGTGCGGATGCCAAAGCGTCCGGCGCGGCGGTCGAGCTCGCGGCCGGCATGCTTGAGCATGGCGCTCCAGTCGTAGAGCGGCTGCGCGCCGTGGTCGTGTGGCCACCAGAGCTTGGCGGCGGGCACGGTGAAACGCACGGTGTGCCGGGCGCCGACCTGATCGAAATGCAGCGCGAGCCGCCTCGACTGGCCGGCCACGGTGAGATCCACGGTCACGGCGTCGGGCGCACCGTGGTTGTAGCGCAGCTCGACGAGCGCCTCGACCTCGGCGGAACCATCGGCGTTGAGCGCAACGGTGCTCACGGAAACGTCGTCAATCTCGACGGCGTTGACGAGGAGCCACGAGACGGGTTTCCAGATGCCGATGGTGACGAGGCGCGGGGCGATATTCCACCCGTAGCAGCATTGGGCCTTGCGGACCTGAAGCCGCAGGGCGTTGCCGTAGCCGCGCACTTCCGGACTGCGGGCGGGACGGCCCGGCGGATAGACCGGCGCGCCGAGGCAGACCTCGAGGCGGTTCGCGCCGGGGATGACGTGGTCGGTCACGTCCACGCGCAGGGGCGTGAACATGTTCTGGTTTCGTCCGATCTCCTTGCCGTTGAGAAAAACCGTGGCGAAGCAGTCGAGCCCCTCGAAGAGCAGGTGCAGCCGCTGGCCGGCGGCGGGAACCGGCGGCGTGACCTCGGTCCGATACCACCAGTCCCACTCCTCCATCCAGCGGATGTGGTCGTGGTTCATCCCGTGGAACGGATCGCCGATCAGTCCGGCGCGCTGGCAGTCGAGGTGCACGTCGCCCGGCACGGTCGCGTCGATCCACCGCTGATCAAACGGCAGGGCCGAGCAGCCGGCGGTGAGCCCAAGGTTGGGCTCCACCGGCATGAGTTTCCAAGCAGCATCCAGAGGCAGGGTTTGTTTCATGGGGAAGAAAACGGGGATTCGGCTGGTGTGGGCACGCGGCGGACCGGAGGCAAACCCTCCGTGGCCTGCTTCCGCTTATGACAGGGAAGTTCAGCTCTGCAGCATCCGCACCCGTCGGTCCTTGCGGGGGAAATGCAGGGTCACCACGGTGCCGACGCCCTCCTTGCTTTCGATGCCGATCTGGCCGCCGTGCTCGCGCATGATGCGTTGCACGATCATCAGACCGAGACCGTGGCCGCCGGGCTTGGTGGTGTGGTAGGGCTGAAACAGCCGGGCGAGGTCCTCCTGCTTGATGCCGCTGCCGCTGTCGCCGAAGGCAAGGATGACGTGGTCGTCGTCGGTGCGGGCGCGGATGCGCAGCCGGCCGCCCGGCTGCATGGCCTCGAGCGCGTTCTTGAGCAGGTTGAAAAACACCTGCTTCACCTGGTTGCGGTCGGCAAGGACAGGCGGCAGGTCGCCCGCCGTCTCGGCCTCCATGATGATGCCGCGGTCGGCCAGCTGCCGCTGCTCGAAGGCCAGCACCTCCGCCAGCACATCGGCCAGGTTGAGCTCGGCCAGGTCGGGCGGCCGGGGCCGGATGGCCTCGAGGAAATTGGTGATGATGCCGTCGAGCCGCTTGACCTCCTCCTCGCAGACCCGGATGGACTCGGCGAGCGATTCCGTCTCGCGGCCCGCCTTGAGTTTTTTCAGACGGCGCCCGATGAGCTGGAGGTGAATGGTGAGCGAATTGAGCGGGTTGCCCAGCTCGTGGGCGACGCCGGCGGCCAGCAGCAAAATCGAGGACGTGCGCTCGTCCTCGATGCGCGCCTCGGTGGTCTGCTTGTCGCGGGTGACATCGGTGAGGATAACGGCAAACCGCCGCTCGCCCGCGCGGCCGTCGGACCGGAACGGCACCATGTAAAGCCGCACGGTGCGGGGTTCCGGATAACTGAGCTCAAACTCCCGTGCGACCACCGGCAGGGCCGCATCGTCGTCCAGCGAAACTCCCAGCGAAGGGCGCAGGCCCGGCACCAGCCGCCAAAGCACCTGACCGGCCAGGCCGTCGTCGCCAAGGCCGATGAGCCGGTGGGCGGCGGTGTTGGCATACTCGATCTCGCCATCGCTGGCGATGACGAGCACGCCTTCCTGCAGGGTGTTGAAAATATCCTCGAACAGCCCGCGCTCGCGGGCGAGCCGCTGCACGAGGTTGGCGAGGTTCACCGAGTCGAGCGAATCGAGCCGGCCCAGCACCCGGTCGAGCGAGGCGTGTTTCTTCGGGGGCATCGCGGAGGTTGATGGAGAAACCGGCGCAGGCGGTCAACGCCGCCACGCAGCCACCGCCGGGAACTCGCACCGGTCGCCGGGCGAGGTCAGCGTGACGAGCACATCTTCGCCCGGCGACAAGTCGCCGGCCGCCAACGGCGCCGCGGGTTCGATCCAGTCGTCGCCGGCGGCCCGCACCCGGCCGACGAATCGACCGGCGGCGTTGCGCAACCCGTGGCCGGCATAGGTGGCCGCGAGCATGAGCCGCGAAGCCGTATCGAGACGGCCCGGCGCGACCGCCCGCAACCGCACGCAGCCCGTGATGACATCGTCGCGCAGCGTGAGAATCAGTTCCCCGGCCTCCACCCGGGCGGAAGCTATGGAATTGGCGGTGGTCCGCTCGGGACCGAAATGCACGATTCGCCCGGCCAGCGTTGCCGCGGTTTCCGGACTCACCGGAGCGTCGGGCGCCACGCGCACCGTGGCGTTGGCCAGGTCCACCGCCTGCACCCGACCGATCAGCGCAGACGCCCGATGCACAACCCCGTCCAGGGTCAGCTGCTTGCCGTCGGCGAACCAAAGCCGCCGGGCCGCGCCATCAGGATCCAGCGTCACGACCGAAACCCGGGCGTCCGTCACCACCGCATGTCCGGCCACTTCCCACCGGTGCTCCGTGCCGGGCGTGCCGTGCAGGATGACATCGGTGCACCCGTCCTGATGGGTGACGACCACCATGGTGTCGCCGCCGGCCTCGTGCCGCTCGGCACCGCGCAAAAACGGCGTGCCCGCGTGCGGCTCGACCACGCTCACAAACCGGCTCGTGAGACCTGCCGCCCCGTGCCGCCGGGCGATGACGTAGCGCAGGATCTGCGGCCACTTCACCGGGGACACGCGAGCCTCGGCGAGCATCAGCTCCTGGTCCGGCTGCGGAAGCACGCGCAGGCGCAGCTGCGCCGCCGGATCGCGTTCGTGCGTGTAATCGGCCGCCCACTCGCCGCCGCGATGCCGGCGCACTTTTTCCAGATGTTGGAAGCCCGAGCCGCGGTAGCCGGCGTAGCCTTCTTTGTTATCCGGCGAGGCCAGAGCAAGGTCATCATAAAGCGCACCTACCGGCACATCCGGACCCGCCAAGGTGCCGGGCGCGGGCACCGTCCAATCGCCGCTCAGCGCAAATTCTCCCGGCGGCCCATGCAGGCTGTAGTCGTGTTGCCGCCCACCGGTGACGTCGAAGAAGTCCACGACATAGCTGCGGTCGCTTCCGGCATCCACCATCACCAGCGTGCGCCGGTAAACCGGGCATTGCGGATAGGTGCCGGGGGCGTTGACCGTCACGGCGCGCACCCAGCCGCCCTCAGCCTGCAACTCGACCACCCCGGCCTCGTTGCCGGGCTGCATCGCCGCATCCACCGTGACGGTGTTGTGGGAGATGGTGGCGAGCGACCAGGTATAAATGCCGGGCACCATCGCGTTCATGGCATCCGGATAGCCGAGGTCGGGCATCATGGCCTGCCCGCGCGCAAATACGTCGAAATGCAGCCGGTCGAAATGCCGGTGGTTGAGGTGCAGCCCGTGGTAAAGCGAGAGGCCGACCGTGTCGGCGGGGTTGTTCAGCAGGCTGAGCCCGAAGCCCGAAAGCAGGCGGCCCGGCTGCGGCGGGAACAGCCGACCGGAGGCGGGCGACTCCGCCGGGGCCGCGACCGGCGGGTGAAACAACGAGGCAAACCCGGCGAAGGAGTTTTCTCCCGTCGCACCGAGCCCGGCGAGCCACTGCGCATAGCGGGCGTCGCCGTAGGTGCGCAACGCCTGCTGGTAGAGGCCGGCATCTGTGCCCACGGGGTTGGCATAAACGGTCTGGCTGTCGCCGATCGCGGGCGTCAGCCGGCCGATGCACAGGCTCGCGATCGGTGCGTCCAGCAGCCGGCGCAAGCGCGGCAGGCCAGTGACGTCCACGCCGAGTTTGGCGAGCAGCCCGGCGATGAGCGTGAGATTGCTGACCCAGGCAAAATTGTAATCGCCGACCTCGTAAGGGTGGCCGTCGCGCCAGACCAGGCTTTGCAACGCATAGCGCAGGCCGAGAAAAATGGCGCCGTCGGGCTTGTCCACTACGTCGGCGATGTAGCGGGCGTTGTCGCCGTGCTGCCGCACCAGCGCGGTCTGCAGCAGCGAGCGCTGGTGCATGCCGTAGTTGCCGCGGGTTTTCCAATCGTAGTAGCCGTCGAGGGTTTCCTCGAGGAGGTTGGCCTCGATGTGCGCGCGAATCTCCGGCCCCGTGCGGCCGGTGAAGGCGTGGAGCTCGCGGTCGCCGTCGATGGTTTCCCAAATGGCGTCGTAGGTCTCGGCCAGTTGCGCGGAGAGATAGGATTCCCAGATCGCGTTGACCACCTTGCCGCTGTAACGTTCGCCGGCGGTGCGGGCGAGGATCTCGCCGAAGCGCGACTGGGTGGCGTGGTCCATGTTGGGATAAACCTCCGCGATGCGGTGCAGGATGACGGCGGCCTTGTGGGCGTAGCGCCGGTCGCCCGTCAGCAGGTAGGCGCGGCCGAGCGCCTCGCAGCCGCGCATCAGCGTGGGATTGTCGGCCTGCGGGTGCCAATACCACAGCCAATGATTGGCGTGGGCGACGAACCAGTAGCGCTCGCCGTCGGGCGCCACCCAGCCGCGGCCGTCATCCACGTAAGGACCGTCGAAATCACTGCGGTCCTTAAAGCCGCTGCGGTAAAAACGCCCGTAGTCGTTGCTCGGGAAAACCGTCGCACAGAGCGGGCACTCCACCTTGAACGGCCGGCGGGGATCGAGCCGCCACGGGTAGGTGCTCTTCGCCGCCTCGAAGATTTTCTTGCCGCACTTCGGACAGCCCGCCGGCGAGCAGTCGAAAGCGCGCGGCACCTCGGCGGAGGTCACGACCGCATGCAGGTCGGCATCCGTCCATTCCAGCCAGTAGGCGGCGGCGTTGATGATTTCTCCGGCCAGCTTCCGGGCGGAGGCATATTGGCCGACATTGGCGCGCGCCCGGGCGATTTCCGCGTCGCTGAACAGCGTGCGGCGGTCCTTGAGTGGAAATTGCGGCGCACGCACGCGCGGCGGCAGGACGACGCCCACGGGCAGGGGCGGCAGCGGTTCACCGGGTGGGCTCCAATCGTTGGCCAGATGTAGGCGGGGGGGCATGGGAAAAATTCAGGGCGTTCCGTCGGCACCGGCCGACTCATCGCTGAGAAAATCAGCCTGCGCCGGGTCCACGCGCTGCGCGAAGAGCTTGCGCAGAAAAACCTCGCGGTGGTGCGGCGTGCGCCCGTGGCGGAGCAGCGCCTCGCGGTGTTCCTCGGTGCCATAGCCCTTGTGCTGCGCGAAGCCGTAACCGGGCAGGCGCACATCCAGGTCCGCCATCAGCCGGTCGCGGGTGACCTTGGCGACGATCGAGGCCATCGCGATGCAAAGCGAGCGCGCGTCGCCGCTCACGATGCCGGTGTGCGGATAAGGAAAATTTCGCAGCGCCAGCCCGTCCACCAGGATCCGGGCCGACACGGTGGGCTGGAACCGGTCGATCTCTTCCAGCGGCGTAAACAGGTCGGGCTCCACTTTCTGCTCGAAGGCGGAAGGCGGGTAGATGCCCTCCAGCGCCCGGCGCATCGCGAGCTTCGTCGCGCCAAGGATGTTCAGCGACTCTATCTCCGCGACATCGGCGGACCCGAAGTGGGCGTGGATCTGTCCCTGCCCCGCCAGCGTCTCAAAGTCGAACCACAGCGCGTCGCGCTCGGCGGCGCTCAGCTGCTTGGAATCGTTGATGCGGCCGGCGTTCGCCGCAGCCCAACGTCCTTCCAGGAACTCCCGTGTCACCAACACCGCGCCCGCCACCACCGGGCCGGCCAGCGCACCGCGGCCGGCCTCGTCCACGCCGATGAGGCTGGAAACACCCTCGATCTGCTTGAGATCGAATCCGCGGAGCTGGCGTCGCCGGGCCATGGGGCTCACCACTCCATCTTCGGCGGCGGCGGCTTGAGCGGGAGTTCGTCGAGCTTGCCGGCCTCAGCCACGACCTCGTAGGCCGTGCGGAAATGCAGCTTGGCGAATTCGCCCAGCGCCCGGGCACCAAACCGGGTAATAATCTCGTGCGCCTGCTTTTTCACCAGCGGACCGGCGCCCTTCTGCAGCTTGGCGCCGAACTTTTTGGAGAGCGCGTGCATCTGGCGGACATACTCGGCGCGGGCGACGACCGAGGCCGCGGCGACGACGGGGTCGGACTCCGCCTTGGTGCGCATGCGCAGCTCGAAATTGCCCACGTCCTTCTTGGCCAGCTCACGCTGGACCAAGGGCTGCTCGCTGAACTGATCGAGCAACCCCCACGGCACGGGCTTGCGGGCCAGCGCGCCGGCCAACGCGGTGGCGTGTTGCCAAGCGAGCAAGCGGTTGAGGTTGGCCCCGGCCCGGCCCATGAGCTCGTTGTAGCGCGTCATGGTGTGACAGAAACAGGTCTCCACCGCGGCGCCCTTCGTCCCGCGGATGAGCTTGTCGAGCTCGATGATTTTGCTCTCGGCCATCTTCTTGGAGTCCTGGGCGCCGGCCTTGCGCCAGGCCTCGATGGCGGACTTGTCGGCGATGACCGTCGCGGCGATCACCGGGCCGAAAAAGTCGCCCTTGCCGCTCTCGTCGAGCCCAGCGTGCGACTCAAACCAGTCGGGGTGCAGCACCTCGTCGTAGCCGAGCTTCGCCGCCCCGGTGATTTCCGGCTCGATGACGTCGCGCACGAAATCTTCCGTGCCTTTACCGGCGATGACGACCTTGCCGCTGGTGTAGGCGGCCAGATTGATTTTGAGGTGGTCGGCCTTGTAAGCGAAATGCGTGTAGGCGACCTCCGTGCGCAACCAACTGCGTGCCTCGCAGTAGGCCCGCAGCTTGGCGAGCTGCGCGTCATCGAGCTTGACGGTGTAGGAGCTGAGCTTCTTGGGCGCCTCTTCGTCGGAGGCCGGCTTCTTGGGCATGGGCCTAATGGCCACAAAAAACCCGAAAAGGCACGAAAAAGAAAACCCGCTTTTCGTCGCGCCGGTTTTGTGCCTTTTAGCGTTCCCCGTGGCCAATCCAGCCAGACTGACCTCCCGCAAAGCCGACTTCCAAAAGGCCCTCGCCCGCTGGTATCGCGCCCACGCCCGGGCCCTGCCGTGGCGCGAAGCGCCTTCGCTCTACAAGACCGTCGTCAGCGAATTCATGCTGCAGCAGACGCAGGTGAAGACCGTGCTCCCCTACTTCGCGCGCTGGCTGGGCGCGCTGCCGGATTTCACCGCGCTCGCCGGTGCGCCGGAAACCCGCGTGCTGAAACTCTGGGAAGGCCTCGGCTACTACTCCCGCGCCCGCAACCTCCACAAACTCGCCCAAGCCGTCGCCGCACTCCCCACCTTGCCGCAGACACCGGAAGCGTGGCGCGAACTGCCCGGCGTCGGCCCCTACACCGCCGCAGCGATCACCAGCATCTCTTTTGGCGCACCCGCCGCCGTCGTGGACGGCAACGTCGTGCGCATCCTAGCCCGGCTCACGGCCGATGACCGGGAATTCAAGGACGGCACCACGGCGGTGAAAGCGTTCACTACGACCGCCGACGCCCTGCTGCCGGCCGCCAATCCCGGCGACCACAACCAGGCGATGATGGAACTCGGCGCCACCATCTGCTTGCGGCAAAACCCGCTCTGCGCCCTCTGCCCGGTGGCGGATTTCTGCGCCGCCCGGCGGACCGGCGCCCCTGAGCGTTACCCACGGCTCGCGCCGAAGAAAATCGAGCAGGTCGCCGTCACCCGCATTTGGTGCGAACAAAGCGGACGCCTGCTCCTGCATCGCGCCGACGCGCGCGCGCGCCGCCTCGCTCACCAGCATGAGCTGCCCACCGCGGAGCAGTTGGGCGTAACCGAGGCCGCAGCCCGGCGCGGCCCATTGCTCGCCTGCAAAAAGCGCAGCATCACCCGCTACCGGATCACCGAGTCCATCCACCGCCTCGCCACGCCGCCGACCACGCTGCCCGCCGGCTTGCTTTGGGCACCGTTCGCGACGCTGGACGCCTTCACGCTTTCCGGACCGCATCGCCGCTGGATTACGGAAATCCTCGCCGCCCGCGTGCCCGCTCCCGCCCTACCGGCGCAGCAGTGCCTCGACCCGCGCCTTTGAGCGCTTGACGCCCTCCACATCAATCCGCGGGCTGAGTTCAATCGTCAGCAGGTGCTCGGGCCGCCAGAAGCTGCTCACCATTTCGAAATCAATCTTGCCGTCGCCGATGGCCTGATGGTCGCGGCCAGCGGCGTTGACGTCGTGCAGGTGGAAGCCCAGCAGGCGCGGCGCCATTTTTTCGAGCATGCCGCGGTGATCAAGCAGGCCCATGGATTCCTTGATGTCGGCGTGCCCGGTGTCGTGCCAGTAGCCGGCCGGCGTATCGGGCGGGAGGCCGGCGATAAAATCCGCGTAATCGGCGTCGAGGGGCAGCTCGTCGAAGGCCTCGCGGTTTTCAAAGGCCAGCCGCACGCCCTTCTCCTTCGCATAGCCCGAGATTTCCGCCACGCTCGCCTTCGTCTGCTCCCAGTAAGGGCCCATGCGCTTGCGCAGTTTCGCGAGGCTCTTCGCGAGCAAGGCCTGGTAGGGCTTGTCTTCTGCCGGCTTCAGCTCCGGATGCGCCTCCAGGTAGGCCTCCACCTTGTGCGTGGGGTTGAACCAAAAGAACTCCACGCTCCCGAGGTGGCACACGATGGCGCGCGCCCCGACCTGCGCGGCAAAGTCGATCGAGCGCTTCGTGTAACGCAGCCACTGCTCGTGCTCGCGGTGATCGGGCGCGGATGGCTCGAAGAGGTTGGGCGCCGCGGTGTTCACCCCGGTCGGCAGCGGGCAGAAATTGTGCGTGGTCCCGATCCTGATGATTCCTTCCTCGACCGCCTTCAGGATGCCGGGCACCAGGGTGATGCGGATGCCGTGGCTCAGCTCGGCATGGGTGAAACCCAGATCCGCCATCTCCCGCAACATGGCATAGCCGTCCTGATGGCGGTGGGAATTCCAACTGGAGGAGAGCGACAGGATCGGCATCAGGAACAGAGAGTTATCTCGAAACGAGTTGCCAGCAAGTTGCACGAAAAAACCGCGCCCGGGCTGGCCGGGACGCGGTTGGCAAAGGGAGCTGAGCCGGAGGCTTACTCGGCGTAGCGGCGGCGCAGCATCTGGGTGAAGGCCTGGACCTTCTCCTTGCGGCGGCGCTTTTCGCACGGCTTCTCGTAGTAACGCTTGGCGCGAACACCCTTGATGATGTTCTCGCGCTCGAGCTTCTTCTTCATGCGACGGAGCGCACGGTCGATGGGCTCGTTCTTGCGGATTTTGATTTCGATGGGCATGTCAAACTGGTCGTGGTTAAGAGGAAAAGCCCGAAAGCAAGCCACGCGGCTCCGGCTCCGTCAATGGCTTTTTTCCCGGGGAAAAATGTGACGCTTTTGGGCCCGGAAACCCGGCTTTGGCCTTGCACGGCCGCCCCGCCGCTCTTGCCTTCATTTCCCGTGCCGGCTGCCGACCAAAAATTCGTCCATCTTCACGTCCATACGGACTACAGCCTGCTGGACGGCGCCTGTCGGATCGACCGGCTGATGGACAAGGCCGTCGAGCTGGGCATGCCGGCGATTGCCCTCACCGATCACGGCAACCTCTACGGGGCCATTGACTTCTACAACTCCGCCAAGGGCAAGGGCATCAAGCCCCTCATCGGCTGCGAACTCTATCTCGTCGAGACCTCCCGCCTCGAAAAGCATGGCCGGTCCGACGAGGGCAAAAGCATCTTCCACCTCGGCCTGCTCGCCCGCAACCTCACGGGCTACCAGAACCTGCTGAAGCTCGTCTCCGACGCACATCTCAAGGGCTTTTACTACAAGCCACGCACTGACCTTGAAACCCTCGCCCGGCATGCGGACGGCCTCATCGGGTTCACCGGCTGCCTCGCTTCGCTGGTGCCGCAGCACCTGCTGCACGACCGTGAGGAGGAGGCCCGGCAGGCCTGCGGCCGCTTCGTGGAAATCTTCGGCCGGGAAAACTACTTCGTCGAAATCCAGGACCACGGCCTGCCCGAGCAGCGCAAGATCGTCCCCGGCCTGCTGAAGCTCGGTGAGGAATTCGGCCTCAAGGTCATCGCCACCAACGACGTTCACTACGTCAATGCCGCCGACGCCGGCCCGCACGACGCCATGCTCTGCATCCAAACCGGCGCCAAGATCGACGAGGAAAACCGGATGAAATTCACCGGCACCCAGTTCTACCTCAAGTCGCACGCCGAGATGGCGAAGCTGTTCGCCGAAGTGCCGGAGTCCGTCGTCAACACACAGCTCGTGGCCGACATGTGCGATCTCACCATCCCCTTCCCCAAGGGCAGCGAGCGCTACCCCAAATTTCCGCTGCCGCCCGAGGTGAAGACCGACCGCGCCGGCTACCTCAAGGACCTCTGCATCGCCGGGCTCAAGCGGCGCTACGGCGTGGACTACCACGGTCCCGCCGCCGCGGCCGATCCCGCTCTCGCACAGACCCTCGCGGAACGCCTTGATTACGAGCTCGGCATCATCGGCAAGACCGGCTTCATCGACTACTTCCTCGTCGTCTGGGATTTCATCCGCTGGGCGCGCGAGCACGGCATCCCCGTCGGCCCGGGCCGCGGCTCCGGCGCCGGCTGCCTCGTCGCCTACGTCCTCGGCATCACCAACCTCGACCCGCTGCGCTTCAAGCTCCTCTTCGAGCGCTTCCTCAACCCCGAGCGCGTCTCGCCGCCCGACTTCGACATCGACTTCTGCATGCGCCGGCGCGGCGAGGTCATTGACTACGTCCGCCAAAAATACGGCGCCGACTGCGTGGCCAACATCATCACCTACGGCACGCTCGGCGCCAAGATGGTCATCCGCGACGTCTCCCGCGTTCACAACCTCCCTTACGCCGACGCCGACCGCCTCGCCAAGATGATCCCCGACGAACTCAACATCACGCTTGAGTCCGCCCGCGAAAAATCCGCCGAGCTGCGCGACGAGGTCGCGAAGAACCCCGTCGCCAAAAAAATCTTCGACCAAGCCCTCGTGCTCGAGGGCATGGTACGCAACACCGGCAAGCACGCTGCCGGCATCATCATCACCGACCGGCCGCTTGAGGAGTTCGTCCCCCTCACCGAGCAGGAAGGCGACGTGACCGTGCAGTTCGACATGAATGCCGTCGGCAAGCTCGGCCTGCTGAAGATGGATTTCCTCGGGCTGAAGACGCTCACCGTCATCGCGGACGCGGTGGACAACATCCGCCGCACCGCCGACCCGAAGTTCGACATCGAGGCCGTGGGCTTCGACGACCCGAAGACCTACGCCCTCCTCAACTCCGGCCGCACCACCGGTGTGTTCCAGTTGGAATCCGGCGGCATGCAGGCCCTCTGCCGCCAGATCGGCCTCTCCTCCATCGACGAGATCGTCGCCCTTATCGCGCTCTACCGGCCCGGCCCGATGGAGTGGATTCCCGACTACGTGCGCGGCAAGCGCGACCCGGAGACGGTCAAGTTTCCCCACCCGCTCCTCGAGGAAATCTGTCGCGAGACCTACGGCGTCATGGTGTATCAGGAACAGGTCATGGAGGCGGCCAAGGTCATCGCCGGCTACACGCTCGGCGGCGCCGACATGCTCCGCCGCGCCATGGGCAAGAAGGATGCCGACGCCATGGCGAAAGAACGCGCCAAGTTCGTCGAAGGCGCCAAGCGCGTGAACAACATCGACGCCAAGACGGCCGACTCGATCTTCGACATCCTCAACAAGTTCGCCGGCTACGGGTTCAACAAATCGCACTCCGCCGCCTACGCCGTTCTCAGCTACCAGACCGGCTACCTGAAGGCCAACTACCCCGTCCAGTTCATGGCCGCCATGCTCAGCTCCGAGCTGGGCAACTCCGAAAAGGTCTCCCACTTCATCGCCGAGTGCGAGTCCATGGGCCTCACCGTCCTCGGCCCCGACGTCAACGAGTCCCGCGAGATGTTCACGCCCGTGGGCGGCAAGATCCGCTTCGGGCTCGCCGGCATCAAGGGCGTCGGCGAACAGGCCGCGCAGAAGATCATCGAGGAACGTGAGCAAAACGGCCCCTACGCGGACTTCGCCGACTTCGTGCGCCGCGGCGATCCCCGCGCGCTCAACAAGCGCGTGCTCGAGCACCTCGTAAAGACCGGCGCCTTCGATTTCAGCGGCGCGAGCCGCAAGCAGCTCTTCGACGGCATCGACGGCGCGCTCGCCACCGCCTCCGCCGCCGCCCGCGACAAGGCCGCCGGCCAGCACAGCTTCTTGGATATACTGGCCGAGGAACCCGCGCCGGCGGAAAATCGAAAATCCAAAATCGAAAATCGAAAATCCGCGGACGATTTTTCGTCCGCCGAGCGCCTCCAGTATGAGAAAGAACTCCTCGGCTTTTATGTCTCCGGCCATCCGATGAATCTTTACGCGGGTTTGGCCGAGGCCATCGACACCCACACCGTGGATACGCTGCTGCAACAGACCGACCGGGTGGAGTTCCGGCTCTGCGGCATAGCCAGCAATATCACGAAGAAACTCTCGAAGAAGGACAACCGGCCTTGGGCGGCGTTCACCCTCGCCACCAAGCAGTCCTCGGTCGCGCTCAACATGTTCGCCGACGCCTACGCGTCCTACGCGCAGAATCTCCTGCCCGAACAGCCCGTGCTCGTGCAAGGCAACATCATCGCCGGCAACGACGGCGCGCGCATCAACGTCAAGGAGTGCTACCCGCTCGACCCCTTCGTGACCGGCGTCGTGCGCAAGGTGACATGGCTGCTGAAGCCTGACCACCCGGGGCTCCCCGCCTTCCTCAAGCAGCTTCGCGAAACCATCGATCGCCAGACCGGCGACACCCGCGTGCAGTTCGGTTTTCTCTTCGAGGACCGCGTGGCCCCGCTCGCGGAAGTCAGCAGCGCCCTCTCCTGGAAACTCACCGCCCCGGTCTTCCAGGAACTCCGCGCCCACCCCGCCGTCGCCGGTGTCCAGCTCGAGACCAAGCCCCTTGATCTCAAGCAGGACCGCCGCTGGTCGAAGCGTTGAGCCCTGCTTACCCACATCCATATCGTCTTCGGCCGGCGATCGGCTTTGCTCGGCGCGCACACCCCATCTCCCCATGAAACGCCTCCTCGCCTGTCTTCTCCTCACCTGCACCGTGGCACCGGCATCGGAGCCGGCGCCCATCCCCCAGCCCAAGACCTTCGACTACGAATGGGCCGGACAAAAATACACGATGCAGCAATACTTCATCGTTTTCCTGAAATCCGGCCCGGCTCGCGCTGCGGACCGGGACCAGGCCGCCGCACTGCAAAAAGCCCACCTCGACTACCTCGGTGGACTTTACCAACAGGGTATCATCAACCTCAACGGCCCGACCGGCGGCCCCGGCGAGATCCGCGGCATTTCCGTTTACAACGTGGCGACCAGGGAGGAGGCCGAACGGCTCGCCGGCGAAGATCCCATGGTCAAGGCCGGCTTGCTTGTCATCGAAGTTCACCCTTGGTGGCTGGCAAAAGGCTCAGCGGTGAAGTGAGCCGCTTCCACCCAACACCACACTGGCACTTAACGCGGCCCGGCAGTCTTTATCCGTCCCATTCGCGCCATCCGCGGGGGAAAATCGGTCTTTTCCGGGTTTGTGCTCCGAGCTCTTCGCGTCCTTCGTGGTGAAAACCATGCCCGATCAAGCCACGCTCAACCACGCCGCCCAGGTCATCGCCGGCATCTCCGCCGACCAGCGCGCCGACACCGCCCTCCGCTTCCACTTTGAGGGCCGCCGCTATCTGGGCGCCCGGGAAAAACGGGCCATCACCCAGGCCGTCTTCGCCTACTTCCGCTGGCTTTCCTGGCTGGAACCCAAGGCCTCGCCGCAAAAACGGGTCGAGCAGGCCCTCGCGTTGCACGAACGCTTCCGGACCGACGAAAAAGCCGTCAAGGCCGAGGCCCTCGCCGTCCGCGCCGTGCCAGACTGGGTCGCGGGTGAAATGGATCTGCCCGCAGACTATCTGCGCCAGCTTCAGCGCGAGCCCGCGCTCTGGCTCCGCGCTCGCCCCGGCCGCGCCCACGCACTCGCCAAGTCCCTTTTCGCCGGCGAGACCACCAAGCTCGCCCCCGATGCCGTCCGCTTCACCGGCACGCAGGATTTGTTCAAGACCGAGCAGTTCAAGACCGGCGAGTTCGAGATCCAGGACCTCGCCTCCCAGTTCGTCGGCCTCGCCTGCAATCCCCAGCCCGGCCAGACGTGGTGGGATGCCTGCGCCGGCGAAGGCGGCAAGACCCTCCACCTCGCGGACCTGATGTTCAACAAGGGCGTCATCTGGGCGACCGACCGCAACTTCAAGCGCCTCGACACCCTCAAGCGCCGGGCCGCCCGCGCCAAACTCTTCAACTACCGCACCGCCCTCTGGGACGGTTCCGCCAAGCTCCCCACCAAGACCAAGTTCGACGGCATCCTCGTGGATGCCCCGTGCAGCGGCGTCGGCACCTGGCAACGCAACCCGCACGCGCGCTGGAGCACCACGCCGGACGACGTGCGTGAACTCGCCGCCACGCAGCTCGCCCTCCTCAACCACGTCGCCGGCTCGCTCAAGCCCGGCGGCCGGCTCATCTACGCCGTGTGCACCCTCACCCGCAGCGAAACCACAGCCGTGGCCGACGCCTTCACCGCCGCCCACCCCGGGCTCACCCCCGAGCCCGTGCTCGAAAAATCCCCGCAGCTCTTCCTCTGGCCGCACGAGCTCAACGCCAACGGCATGTTCATCGCCGCGTGGAGCCGCCAAGGCTGAATCCGGCCGGCAGTGAAAAAAATCTCCGCCCAGACCGTTCGCGCCGATTTCAACGACCTCACCGCGGTCGTGCACTACACCCGCGCCGCGCACAAGCTCGGCCTCTGGGCCTCCGAGCGGATCCTGATCGACCGGTTCTTTCCCGACAAAGACGCCCGCCTCCTGGAGGCCGGCTGCGGCGCCGGCCGCGTCTGCACCGCTCTCTGGGGACTCGGCTACCGCCGGCTGCACGCCTTCGATTTTGCCGAGGAACTCCTCGCCCAGGCGCAGAGCATTCTCCTCGAACGCGAAGCGCAGATCACCCTCTTCCACGCCGACGCCACGCGTCTGTCCGCCTGTCATGTGGTAAAGGACCTGCGGTTCGACGGCGTGCTCTTCATGTTCAACGGGCTCATGCAAATTCCCCTGCGCCGCAACCGTCGCCGGGCGTTGCGCCAGCTCGCCGCCGTCTGCCACCCCGGCGCCACGTTTCTGTTCACCACCCACGACCGCAACAGCTCGGCCGCCGAACAGGCGCTCTGGCGGCTCGAGGCCCGCCGCTGGGCCCGCGGCAAACAGGATCCCGTCCTCCGTGAATTCGGCGACCGCTACTTCGAGGAGGAAGGCACCGGCCGCACCTTCATGCACCTGCCCGACCGCGACGAAATCCTCGCCGACCTCCGCACCACCGGCTGGGAGCACGTTCACGACGTGATGCGCCGCGAGGTCGCCGCCGAGTCCCGCGCCGTGCGCGATTTCTCCGACGACTGCCGGTTCTGGGTGGCGCGCAAGGCCTGAAGCCCGACCGCAGGGTTGACCCACAGGCCCGGGCTTCAATCTTCGCTGCATGCAACTGCGCACCCTCGGCTCCAGCGACCTCCAGGTTTCACCCATCTGCTTCGGCTGCTGGCAGCTCAGCCCGGCGTGGTGGGGCGTCGTTCCGGTGGAACCCTGGGCCAAGGCGGTAAAAACCGCGCTCGACCACGGGGTGAACTTCATCGACATCGCCGACGCCTACGGCGACGGCCTGGCCGAGACCGAGCTCGGCAAACTCTTCCAACGCGAAGGCGTGCGCGACCGCTTTGTGCTCGCGACCAAGTTCTACTGGAATTTCACCGCCCCGGGCGGCCGCCATCCCGACACCACCCGCGACTACATCCTCCGCGCCTGCGAAGCCTCGCTGCGCCGCCTGCAGACGGACCGCATCGACCTTTACCAGATCCACGGCTGGGATCCGCTCACGCGGCCCGACGAGGTCGCGGCCGCCTTCGCTCAACTGCAGCGCGAGGGCAAGGTCCGCTGGTTCGGCGTGAGCAACCTCAACCCCGAGCAGATGGAGCTTTACCGCGGGCACTTCAACCTCGCGAGCCTCCAGCCTCCCTACAGCTTGCTCGCCCGTGAGATCGAGGCTCGCGAACTGCCCTACTGCCTGCGTCACAACATTGGCGTGCTGAACTACTCCTCGCTCCACCGCGGACTGCTGGGCGGTCGCTACACGGCGGAAACCAAATTCACCGACCACCGCGCGAAAGCCCCGATGTTCCAAGGCGCCGGCCTGCAAGCCGTGCTGGCCGCCGTCGAAGAAGCCAAGGTCATCGCCGCCGAACTCGGGCTCACCATGGCCGAACTCGCCGTGCGCTGGGTGCTCGCGCATCCCGCCGTCACCAGCGCCATCGTGGGCGTCAAGACGCCCGACCATATCACCGGTGTCGTGAAAGCCGCCGACGCACCGCTCAGCCAGGAGACCTGGCACCGCCTCGCCGCCCGCTTTGCGCAAGCAAAGAGCGAGGCGCTCGCGGCCACAAAATAACCTGTTCATCCGGCCAATTGTAGCGCGGCATCACCGCATGCCGCCTTTGCCCGCTCGCACAAGCCGGTTCAAACAAAACTGCGGCCGTCACCCCAGGGCGCGGTAGCGCCGGTAGGGTCCGCTCTCCGAGCGGACCGCGGCCTGCCCGAAGGTCAGGCCCTACCCGTCCGCGACTAGGACCTCTTTTAAGCCGCTCAACCGGTCACGGCGGGGCTCAGAGACCTCGCTGCAGAACGCCGTGAGCCTCACGCCGGCACAGCTGCCTTGCTCCAGACGTGCGGGAAGTGTTCGCCGCGGAGGACCTCGCCGTCGGCGACGGTGACGAATTGCTTCATGCAGTGTTCGCCCGAGGCGACGTAACGCGTGTCGCCGGTCATGAAGTGCAGCGCGATGGCCCGGCGCGGGCGGCCGCTGGTGTTGGCATGCGAGCCGTGCCAGGTCAGCGCATGATGGTAATGCACCTCGCCTTTTTTCACCGGGCAGGTGCGCACCGTCACCTTGTGGCCCTGATACTCGGACGGCACATCCTTCGTGAAATCACGCCATGTCCGCAGATAGTCCATGTGGTCGCCCCACCGGTGCGAGCCGGGCACCATGCTCATGCAGCCGTTGTCCACATCCACATCGTCGAGCGCGACCCAGGCGGTGACCTCGGTCATCGGCCGGATGATCGGCCAGAGCGGCGCATCCTGATGCCACATGTTCACGCCTCCCCTCGCGGCGGGCTTGTATTGGATCTGGTCGTGCCAAATCCGCAGATCGCTCGCCCCGGTGAGCTGGGCGATTTCCTCGCAGATGACCGGGTGCCGGATCAGGCCGGCAAAGGGTTGGCTGGCCTGCCAGATGTTCACGATCTGCCAGACGGGGGCCTCCTCATTGCCCACGAAATTGTGGCAGAGCACGGGCTGCGGGATGTCCTTGCGCTCGCGCTCCGCGATGACGCGCTCGACCTCGGCGCGCATCTGCTCGACCTCGGCATCGGAGACGACCTTGGCGCCGCGGAGATAACCGTTGGACTGGAATTCCTGAACTTGGGCGGGGGTAAGCATGGTGCCCGAAACGTGCCTGCCACGTTCGGAAAGTCACGCGCACAACCTTGGCCGCGGCGCGCAGGTGTTGGCTATTTTTCCTGTTTCGCCCGTCCGCCCGCCAGCAACGCCTCGCGGTAGTGCGCCGGGGAAAGCCCGTCGATGCGCCGGAAGACCTTGCTGAAATGGCTGGTGTCGCGGAAGCCCGTGCGCGCCGCGATCTCCTTCACCGCTAACCGGGCGTCCGCCAGCAGCCGTCGCGCTGCCTCGACCCGCAGCCGGCGCAGGTAGTCGAGCGGCGGGTAACCCGTGACCTCGCGAAACACCGCCTGCAGCCGGCTCGGGCTGAGACCGGAGACCCGTTCCAGCCTGCCATGATCAATGGTCTCGCCCAGATGCGCCTGCATGTGCGCCGTGACCCGCCCGACCCGCTCGCGTTGGCGGGCGGACGGCTCAGCCCCGGCCTGGTCCGCCGCGTTGCCCAGTAATTCCAAAAGCACCCCGGCCAGCCGGGCCGAGGCCAGCGCCGGCCCGGTCACCTCACCGGAGGAATGCGCCGCAACGACGCCTTGCAGCAAACGCTCCAACCGGTGCCCGGCATAAAGCCGTTGCTGCCGGGGAAACCCGAGTCCGTGCGTCAACCGCACCCGGAAGGGCCGGCGTTTCTCCAGCCCCCGTGCCGCCGGCGGCACGCCGGGGGCAAAATCAAAATGCACGGCGATGTGCTCCACCGCCGCGTTGGTCTCCACCTGAAAGGAATGCGGCACAAACGGCGGAATCAGCAGCAAATCGTGCGCGGCCAGCGGATGCACCCGGCCTTCCACGGTCCAGGCGCCACGCCCTTGCAGGATCAGCACCAGCTCGTAATCGAGGATGATCCGCCGGGGAATGAGCAGACCGCCGTCCTGCCGGTGGGCGATGCGCACGACCGGGTGGATCTGCTCCGGCCGCAGCGTATGCACCCGGCGGGCGGCGATGCGGCCGGCCGGGGCGGGCCGCTGGATGGCGGACGCGGACACCGGGCGGGACGGAGAACGGCGGGCGGGCATGTCCCGCGCACAGTGACGCCCCGCCGCCGCGATTCAAGCCGCCGCCGGACTTGCCTCCGGGCCGCCAGCGGGGCACGTTCCAGCCCTTATGCTCGCCCAAATGACCGACCGCACCTGGCTCTGGCTCGCCGCCGAGTTCTATCTGGTGGGCTTTTTGCTGGGCACCTGGTCGCTCCTGCGGGGCGGCCGGCCGCTCAATGTCGCGATGTATGGGCTCATCCTCGCCGGCTACAGCATGCAGGTCACCGGGCTCTATCTCCGCGGGCTGGCGGTCGGCGGCTGTCCGCTGGGCAACACCTTCGAGCTTTTCCAGTTCACCGCGTGGTCGGCCATTTCCCTGTATCTGGTGATCGGGGTCACTTTTCGCAGCAGCCTGCTGGGCTACTTCACGGCCTGCCTCGCCGCCACGCTGACGCTGACCTCGCTGCTCATTCCCGCCTGGGACGCCACGCGGCGCAGCGGCATCTTCGGCGGCAACGCCTGGATCGAGTTTCATGCGGCGCTGGCCCTCTTCAGCTACGGGGTGTTTGCGCTCCTCGCCCTCACCGCGGTCATGCTGCTGCTGCGCAATTACTCGCTGAAGCACAAAAACCTCGGCGGCTGGTTTTCCTTTCTGCCTTCGCTCCTCGACCTCGACCTGATCAGCGTGCGGCTCCTCGGCTTCGGCACCTTGCTCCTTTCCGCCTCGCTGGCAGTGGGCTCGGTTTACTGGCTGCAGGATCTCAGCCGCATCGGGATCGCCCACCTGTTGACGGTCCTCATCTGGGCCGGCTACGCCGCCGCCCTCGCGCTGCGGCTCAGCGGCAAACTCGTCGCGACCCGTTTCGGCTGGGCCGGCATCGCCCTGTTCGCCGTCGCGCTGCTCTCGCTCGGCGTCCTTTCCCACGCATGAGCGGTGCACCCGAAAATGACGGCGGCCTCTTCATCCTCGGGGCCAACCACCACACCACCCCGCTCGAGGTGCGGGAGCGGCTGTCGCTCGCTCCGGGGGCGACCGAATTTCTGCAGGGTGAACTCCGCGCCATCCCCGGGCTGCGTGAATTTGCCATCCTCAACACCTGCAACCGGGTAGAGTTCTACGGCGTGGCCGACGCCCCCGGCGTGCCCGAGCGCGTGCAGGCGGTTTTCTGCCGGCGGCAGCAATTTGCCGAGGCAGACTTCATGCGCCACCGCGTGAGCCTGCGCGGCGAGCAGACCGTGCGGCACCTGCTGGAGGTTGCGGCCGGGCTTGATTCCCAACTCGTGGGCGAGACCGAAATCTTCGGCCAGGTGAAGGAAGCCTACGCCGTGGCCCAGGCGAGCGGCAGCACCGGCCCCGTGCTCAACCGCGTTTTCCAAAAAGCCTTCCAAGCCGCCAAGCATGTGCGCACGCACACCGCCATCTCCACCGGCCAGGTGAGCGTGGCCAACGTTGCCGTCGAGCTGGCCCGCGATATATTTGGCGACCTTGCGCCCACACGCGTCCTGCTGGTGGGCGCCGGCGAGATCGGCGAAAAGACCGCCCGCGCTTTCCAAAGCCGCGGCGCCGGCTCGCTCTCGGTCGCCAGCCGCCGTCTGGAGCGCGCCATGGCGCTGTCCGAGGGCCTCGGCGCCTTCGCCCTGCCTTTCTGGCTCGTGCCCGTGAAGCTCGGCGAATTCGACATCATTGTCTGCGCCACCGCCGCGCCGGGCGCGGTCTTGCCGGCCGCCGCCGTGCAGTCGGCGATGCGCCGCCGTGCCGCCCGCCCGCAGTTGTTCATCGATCTCGCCCTGCCCCGCGACGTCGAGACCGAGGTCGGTCGACTCGAAAACGTGTATCTCTACAACCTCGACGATCTCGCCAAGATCGCCGGGGAAAACCGCGCCGCCCGCGAAGCCGAACTCAGCCGTGGCCGCACTTTGCTCGATGAACGGGCCGGCCGGCTTTGGCAGGACATCGGTCCGCGCCTTGCCCAAACCGCCCCGGCTCCCGCCGACGAATCCCCGGCCCGGCACCAACCCGCTTCCTGATACGCCGGCTGGCGCAAGGCTCAGACGGAACGTCGCGCCCGGGCCCGGGCCAGCGCCGCTTCCAGTTCATCGCGGCGGATGGGTTTGCTGATGTAGTCATCCA
Organism: Opitutaceae bacterium UBA2377; assembly: GCA_002344205.1. Lineage (GTDB taxonomy): Bacteria > Verrucomicrobiota > Verrucomicrobiia > Opitutales > Opitutaceae > UBA2377. The sequence goes on along the minus strand of DDSZ01000004.1, from coordinate 24,887 downwards.
TGCCGGCAGCGAGGCATTGCTCGCGATCACCCTGCATGGCATTGGCCGTGAGTGCGACGATCCACGGCCGCGCCGCCGGGTCGGGCGTCCGGGTAACAATGCGCCGCGTGGCCTCCAGGCCGTCCATTTCCGGCATCTGCACATCCATCAGGATGATGTCGTAGTTCTGGCGCCCAAGCGCATCGAGCACTTCGTAGCCGTTCGCCGCCACATCCGCCCGGTAGCCCAGCCGGCTGAGCATCATCAGCGCCACCTTTTGGTTCACGGTGTTGTCTTCTGCCAGCAGGATATGCTCGGCGCGCGTAACCGGAACATCCGCGACCGCTGCGCGCACAACGGCTTGCGGAGTGGCGGCTTGGCCGCGGAAGATACCCGCGAGCGCCTCCAATATCTTTGCCGGCTTCGCTGGCTTGGTGAGGTAGGCCGTGAAAAGCCCGTCGCCGCCGGCGTGTTCGCGCTGGCCGAGCGAGGACAGCAGAATCAGCGGTAGCGGTGCGTCGGGCCGGAGCCGGCGGATTTCCCGCGCCAGCATCTGGCCGTCCATCTCCGGCATGTGCATGTCCAGGATGGCGACATCGAAATGCACTCCGGTCCGCAGCCACTCCAGAGCTTCGGCCGGGCTCGCGGCGGCCCGCGCATGCATCCCCCAGCCCGTCGCCTGCGTGCCGAGGATGCGCCGGTTCGTCGCGTTGTCGTCCACGATAAGCAGCCGCTTGTCGGCGAGGTCGGTAAAGCCCGGCGCATGGAAATGCCGCGGCGCGCTGGGCACGATGTTGACGACGATGCTGAAGTGGAAGGTCGAGCCATGGCCGGGACTGCTCTCGACCCACAGCTGCCCGCCCATCATCTCGACCAACCGCTTGCTGATCGCGAGGCCCAGACCGGTGCCGCCGTATTTTCGCGTCGTGGAGGTATCCACCTGGCTGAAGGACTGGAAAAGCCGCGCCTGTGCTTCCGGCGGGATGCCGATACCGGTGTCGCGCACCGCAAAGACCAGCTCCAGATGTTCCGCCGAGGCCGGGCCCGGGCGCAGGGCGAGCACAACCTCGCCCTCCTTCGTGAACTTGACGGCGTTGGACAGCAGGTTGACCAACACCTGTCGCAGACGCGTGGAATCGCCCCGCACGGTGCCCGGCACGCCGTCCGCAATCTCGTAGAGCAGGTCGAGCCCTTTCTCGGCCACCCGCGGCGCCAGCAGGTCCAGCGCGCCCTCGACACACTCCCGCACGCTGAACTCCACCTGCTCCAGCTCCAGCCGGCCTGACTCGATCTTGGAGAAGTCGAGAATATCGTTGATGATGGTCAGGAGCTGATCGCCGCTCTGCCGGATGGTCTCGGTGTATTCGCGCTGCTCGGCGCTGAGAGGCGAATCCAACAGCAGCGAGGTCATGCCGATCACGCCGTTCATCGGCGTGCGGATCTCGTGGCTCATCATCGCGAGGAACTGGCTCTTCGCAAGGCTGGCCGCCTCCGCGGTCTCCTTGGCTTCCCGCAGCTCCTCGGCCTGCCGGCGTTGTTCGTCGATGTCCACGACAGTGACGATGTCTTGGAATCCGCCGCCATCCGCATCCGGAAATCGCCGGGTCGAAAGCAGCACCCAGGTGTAGCGTCCTTCCGGTCTCAGGTAACGTTTTTCCAACTGAAAGCGGTCGGTCTCCCCGCGTTGCATCGCGGCGTAGAGTTCGCGCTGCTTCGCGTAGTCGTCGGGATGGGTGATGGCGGCAAAGACCGCCTGGTCCTGCATCTGCGCGGGCGTGAGCCCGGTGATCCGGCTGTGCGCATCGTTGACCAGGCGGGTTTCAATCATCCCGGGGCCGCTGCCGCGCACGATGTGCAGGTGGATGCCCACGGGCACCACGTCGAACACGAAGCGCATCTGCGCCTCCTTCAGCGCCAACGCCTCCTCCGCGCGCTTGCGTTCCGTGATGTCGATGATCGTCGCGATCTCCTGGTCGAGCCGGCCGTCGGGCGTGCGATAGGCCTTGCAACTGAGCAGCACCCACACGGTGGTGCCGTCGGTCCGCTGGTAGCGTTTTTCCAGGCTGAACTCATCGAGTTCACCCTGTTCAAGCTGCCGGCGAAATACATCCTGCTGCTTGAGATCGTCGGGATGAGAAATCTGCCGGACATTGTCGGCGGTGAGCAGTTCGCTCCGCTTGAGCCCGGTGATGCGGAAGAACCAGGCGCTGTTGCGCGACTCGTTGCCGGCGGCATCGTAGCGCACCCAACTGATGCCCACCGGGACATTGTCGAAGATGAACTGCAGTTGCGACTCTTTGCGGGCCGCTTCCTCCTCGGCCCGCTTGCGGTCGGTGATGTCGAGTTGGATCGACATGAAACCCGTCAGGTTGCCCGCCTCGTCGCGCAAGGGCTGGGTTTCCGTCGCACACCAGATTTCGCGCCCGTCTTTGGTGTAGTTAAGCATCTCGCCGCGGAACTCGCGGCCCGCGCGCGCGGCCAAAAGCGCCTCGGCGTAGGTGCGCTTGTTGGTCTTGGGACCGCGCACCAGCTCGGGAGCGAATTTGCCCTTCACCTCGTCCAACGTGAAGCCAAAGAGCCGCGTGAAACCTTCGTTCATCCACACCACGCGGCCTTCCGTATCGGACAAGCCGACAGCGTTGGTTGTGTGCCGCGCAATCATTGCCAGCCGGCGCGACTCGGCCTCGGCCTGGCGCAGGTTCCGCGTCATCCGCTCCGCCAGTTCCTGGGCCTGCACGCGTGAGTTCACTAGGCTGAAGGTCAACAACGCACCCAGCAACGAGGCGACCAAGCCGCCGCCGCCCACAACCCAGGCCATGAGCTGGTTGCCATCCGCGTCGAATGCCGGGGTGGAGCTAAGCCAGAGGGTCCAGGATTGTCCGAGCACTTTCACGGGCCGCTGGCCATGGATGCTGCGGTCGGCATAATCCTCCTCGGTGAAGGTCCGGTTTTCCCCGGCGAGGTGCCCATCCCCGTCAAAGAGCAAGGTGGCTGCGGTGGTCTCGGGACCCTCGAAAACCTCGAAGTCCAGTTGCACGGCTGCGCTCTCGGCCATGTCGGCCAGCAACTCGTCGATCCGGATCGAGGCATAAACCCACCCGCGCACCGCCCGCAGACGCGCTTCCTCATCCGCCGGCGCCTCGCCGCCTTCATACACCGGCAGCAGGAGGAGAAAGCCGGGGACCGAGAGCTGGCCGTCGTAGTCGAGCCGGATCCGCCGCGAGAGCACGAGGGAGTTGCGCCGGGCCGCCTCGTCGGCCGCGAGCCGGCGGGTGTTGCCCGAGCCGATGTCGAGCCCGAGCACGCCGGTGTTGCGCGCCTCCGGCTCGATGCTCGTGACGACATATAGCCAGTCGCGTGTGCCGGAACGCTGCACGGTGAAGTCCGGCCGCCAGTGGGCCCGCATCTCCGCCTCGAAGGCATCCACCTCGGCCCGGGCCACCCGCTCGACATAGCCCATGCCCACGATGCCGTTGGCGAACTGCCGGGTGATGGTATCGAAATAGACCGACCATTCCTGCGGATTTACCTCCTCGCTCGAAAGCGCCAGCGCCCGGGCACCGTGCAACTGATCAGACACCGTGGCAAAGCGACCCAGGATCGTCTGCGTCAGCCGCTCGGTCTGCCGGCCAAAACGCGCTTCATCCACGCGTTGGGTCTCGATCCGCACCAGCCACCAGGCCAAGACCGAGGCCGCAACCCCCAAAATAAAGATCACCACGGTGAGGACGTAGCTGCGGCGGTGGGAAATGGAGGTCCGGACGCTCATGGGGTAAACGGACTGCATCGCGCCCGCACGAACGAATGAGTCATGCTCCAATCCTCCGGGCAAGCCAGTCCGCAGCGGTGCCACCGGCCGGTTGGTCCAAAAGCGTGCGCAAGGCCTCTGCCTGCCGTTGTGTCCCGGCAAGCCGGGCCGGATCCGCCAAACCGGCCTGCAACTCGACCGCCAGCGCCTCCGCCGTGGCCGCGCCTTGAATATATTCCGGATACATCGGCTCCTTGAGGAGGAGGTTGGCGATGCCGATGTAGTCCAGTTTCACCCACCAACGTGCCAGCAGATACGTGATGGGATTCGTGCGGTAGGCAATGGCGCCGGGGATGCCGGCCAGCGCACAGTGCAGCGACATCGTGCCCGAGCTCGTGAGCACCGCGGCCGCCACCACGGGTTCGCCGGTCGGCGCCAAACGGCAGCCCTGCGCCTCATGCCGGCGCAGCACCGCGGCCACTTCCTCGCTGGGGTAAATCACCACCGCTTCGCGCTCGCCTCCGTCCGCCCGGTATTTACGGTAGGCGGCCAGCAGGATCGGATAAATCCGCTCCACGGCCTGCACGCGACTGCCGGGCAGCAACAGCACCGGACCGCCCGGGTCGTGGCGCACCGGCGGCACGTAGTCCGCGGCCAGGAACGGATGGCCGACGAACTCCGCCGGCAGGTCCGTGTCGCGGTAGCACGCCACCTCAAACGGAAAAATCACCGCGAGTGCGTCGAGATCGCGCGCCATCGTGAAGCGCCGCTTGCCCTTCCACGCCCAGATTTGCGGCGAAATGTAGTAGAGCAGTTGCACCGCGCCCCCGCCTTTTACACTCAGCCCGCGTTCGCGCAGCGCCGCGGCCAGGCGGAGGTTGAAACCCGGATAATCCACAAAACACACCGCCCGCGGCCGGTGTTCGCCGATCCAGCGCAAGGTCTCCTCGAAGAGCGCCTTGAAAAAGGAGTAGTTCTTCAGCACCTCGACAAAACCCACGACCGAAGAGGCCGTGAGATTGTGCAGCAGTTGCGCACCGGCCGCCGCCAGTTCCGGCCCGCCCAGCGCCGCAACGCGCAGGCCGGGCCGCATCGCCGCCAGTTCGCGCACCAGCCGGGCCGCATGCTCGTCGCCCGAATGCTCACCCGCCACGATGAGCACGTCCACGCCGCCGCCTGCGGGGGCCGGGAAACGGAAAGGCAACAACTGCTGACTCATGGTTGCACGGCGGCCCGTTTTCGCGGCTCTTTGCGTTTCTTCGCGGCCATTATTTTTGGGCCCGGCCGATCTGTTCCGTGATGGTGATGGCCACCTCGAGCGCGCTCTTCCCCAGCGCCCCGCCGACCTTGGGCTGCTTCGCCTGCCGCACGCTGTCCACGAAGTGCGCGAGCTCGATCGCCAGCGGCTCGCCTTTCTCGATCGGAATCTCGTGCACCGGGATCGACGACGCGTCGCCGGCCTTGGCGAGGCCGACCTTGAGCTTCACGCCGTAGGCCACGAGGTCGGTCTTCTTCACGAGGTGCCCCTTCTGGTTCATGAAATCCAACGAGAGGTAGGCATCGCCCTGGAAAATGCGGATCTCGCGGTTCTTTTTCAGGCTCATCCGCGAAGCGCTGAGGTTCGCCACACAGCCGTTTTCGAACTCGATCCGCGCATTGGCGATGTCCTCGGTTTTCGAAAGCACGCGGACGCCCACGCTGTCGATCTTGCGGATGGGGGACTTCACCAGCGCGAGCACGATGCCGATGTCGTGGATCATCAGGTCGAGCACCACGCCCACTTCCGTGCCGCGGGTCTGGTAGGGTGCGAGCCGCTCGGTCGTGAGGTATTGGGGGCGGTCGGCATGCTTCTCCAAAAAAGCCATCACCGGGTTGAAATGCTCGATGTGCCCCACCTGCACGAGGCAGCCGTGCTCCCGGGCTGCGGCCAGCACCTGCTCCGCCTCCTCCAGGCTGGCGCAGAGCGGCTTCTCAATCAGCAGGTGGGCCTTTTGCGCCAGCAGCGGCAGCGCCACCTTGGCATGCAGGTCCGTCGGCACCACGACCGAGACGGCATCGCAGGCCTCGCCCAGCTCCGCCAGCGTGGCGAAGCGCCGGCAGTTGTGTTTCGCGCAGATCTCGGCCGCGCGCTCATCGCTGGTCTCGTAGATGCCGGCCAGTTCGGCACCCGGCAGCGCGGCGTAGATGCGAGCGTGGTGCTGGCCGAGCGAACCGACGCCGGCCACGCCGCACCGCACCTTCTCGCGGGAGGAAAAAAGCATGGCTCCGATAGCAGACGCTCACGCGACGGGATGCAACGCGGGAAACCGGATCCTGATTTTTCAGACGATTTTTGCAGGAGGGCTTGTCATTGTCGCCCCGAACCGCTCTAGGCTGCGGACCACCACCCACCCCGCCCCATGAACCGACCCGACGGACTCACCGTTCCCTTCCCTCCCGCCGAAGCCGAAGCCCTGCTCGATACCTTCCACCGCGAAGGCTTCGTCCTCATCCCCGGCGTTTTCAGCCAGGCCGAGTGCGCCACGCTGCGCCGGCTCACCGATGAGGCCGTGGCCGACCCGGCCTTCGCCGAAAAACGTGGCGACTGGTTCGTGGTCCGCAATGCGCAGGACTACAGCATCGAGTTCGTGAAGCTTTTTATCCGCGAGCCCATCTACTCGCTCGTGCAGGGCATCCTCGGGCCCGAGTGCCGCTACTGCGGGCAAAACGTCATCCGCAACGGCCCCGGCCAGGCGGTTTCGATGTGGCACGTGGATGACTGCAACAAGCTGGAGCACCCGCTCCCGCCCGAGATTCCCCGCTGGCCCGCCGGCGCGCGCCTGCCGCTGATCTGGCTGAGCGTGCAGGTCGCCCTCAGCGACATCCTCGCGGTCGAGGACGGCCCCACCGAGATCGTTCCCGGCAGCCACTATTCCGGCCGCTTGGTGCCCGGCGAGAATCCCGTGTTCGAAGGCCGCCCCGCCGAGCCCATTCTCTGCCGCGCCGGTGACATTTATCTTTTCAACCACATGACCTGGCACCGCGGCATGCCCAACGTCGGCACCAAGACCCGCTATCTCATGCAGCTCCAATACGCGCGCGGCGACAGCCTCGCCTTCCGCTGCCAGGTCGCCGAGCCCACGCCGACGATGGACAAACTCCTCGTCGGCGCCGACCCCAGGCTAGTCCATGTGATGACCGGCCGGGCAAAATACGTGTAAGCTTCGAACGGTCCGCGGCCTGTCCGCCATAGCCTTGCTGTGTCCGCCGAAGCCTCTGGCGAAGGTGGAGCAACGGCGGAAGAGCGGACCCTGCCGGCGCAGTCGCGCCACGGCGGCGGCCACAGGTTTTATAGGCACCGTCTAGACCACCGCTGCCGCTTCGTCCCCGCGGTCAACCGACGCGGCGCCTCACTCCAGCTTCATCCGTTCGTTGTAGAATTTCAGGCAGAGCGCCTGGATTTCCTTGGCGGAGTTCATGCCGAGCGCGGCCTTGGCCAGCGCTTTCGCTTCCTTGCTCGTCATCGCGCGCACGACGTAGCGCACGGCGGGGATCAGCGGAGGCGTCATGCTGAGGGAGTCCACGCCGAGCCCGATGAGGAGCGGCGCGAGCACGGGGTCGCCGGCCATCTCGCCGCACACGCTCACCGGAATCTTCGCCGCGTGGGCCTCATCCACCACGCCTTTGAGGGTGCGCAGCACCGCCGGGTGCGTGGGTTCGTAGAGGTGCGCGATGCGGTCGTTCACCCGGTCGATCGCCAGCAGATATTGGATGAGGTCGTTCGTGCCGATGCTGAAGAAATCGCATTGCCGCGCGAGGATGTCGGCCGTCGCCGCCGCGCTGGGAATCTCGATCATCGTGCCGGCCGCGAGCTTTTCATCGAAGGGTGTGCCGCGGGCGCGCAGCTCGGCTTTGCACTCCTCCAGCAGGACGCCCGCCCGGGCCAGCTCCTCCGCCCCGCTGATCATGGGATACATAATGCGCACGTTGCCGGCGGCGCTCGCGATCAGGATGGCGCGCAGTTGCTCCTTGAAGATATCCGTGTGCTCCAGGCAGAACCGGATGGCCCGGAAACCCATGAAGGGATTGTTTTCCTTCGGAAACAGGTGCGGGTTGCCCGCCATCGGCTTGTCGCCGCCTAGATCCAGCGTGCGGATGATGACGGGGGCCGGGGCGAAGGCCTCCGCCACGGTGCGGTAGGCCGAGGCCTGCTCCGCCTCGCCGGGCATCCGCGCGCTGTTGAGATAGAGATACTCCGTGCGGAAGAGGCCGATGCCGGCGGCGTTGTGGTCCCGCACGAGCTGCACCTCGTCCACCTTCTCGATGTTGGCCAGCAGCGCGACCTCCACCCCGTCGCGCGTGACGGCAGGCAGGCGGTTGGCCTCCATGAGGCGGGCTTCCAGGCCCTTCCGCTGCTCCCGGATCTTGCCGTAGCGGAAAAGCGTGCTCTCGGAGGGGTTGAGAATGACCAGCCCGTCGTAGCCGTCCACGAGCACCCAGTCGCCGTTCTGCGCGCGCCGGGTGAGATCGCGCACGCCGACGACGGCGGGCACCTTCATCGAGCGCGCCACGATGACGGCATGGCTGGTCTTGCTGCCGGAGTCGGTGACCACCGCGAGCGCCGCGCTGCGGTCCACGCTGGCGGAATCGGAGGGCGAGATGTCGTTGGCGACGATGACGCGCTTGTCGGCCAGCCGGGCGAGGCTGTTTTCCGCCTGCCCGAGCAGGTTTTGCAAAACCCGCTGCGCGACGTCGCGGATGTCACCGGCGCGCTCGCGCAGGTATTCGTCATCGATCTCGGAAAAGGCCTTGATGTAGCGGGCCGAGACCTTGTTGAAGCAGGTCTCGATGTTGCGGCCGGTGGACTCGAACTCGCGGATGGTCTCGCCGATGAGCGCCTGGTCCTCGAGCACCATCAGGTGGGCGTCGAAGATGAGCGCCTCCTCGGGGCCGATGTTTTTCTCCACCTCGTGCTTGATCTTGGTGATCTGCTGGCGGGTGACGAGGATCGCCTGGTCGAAGCGCGCGATCTCGTCGATGCGCTTCGCGGGATCCACCACGTAGCTCGGGACCTCGACATCGCTCTGGATGTAAACGAAGACCTCGCCATAGGCGATGCCCTGCGAGGCGGGGATGCCTTGCACGACGACTTCGGGTTTGGCGCGGGAATCCGGAGGCATGAGGACGCCGCCGGCGGGGCGGGCGGCAGCGCGGGAGATAACGCTTCCCGCCGCGGCAGGGTCAATGCGGATTTACAACAGGTTCGCCTCGCGCAGCCAGACCTGCGGTCCCCACGCCCCGCGGATCACCGCCGTGATGTCCGCCACCGGCGCGGCCGCGGGCAACAAGGCAAAGCACGCGCTGCCGCTGCCGCTCATCCGGCACGCAAGGCCAAACCGCCGGCGCAGCTCGTCCAGCAGCACCGGCAGCGCCAAAAATTTCCCGCCGACCGGCGCTTCCAGGCTGTTGTGCAAAAGTTCTTCCAACCGCGCGGCGGGATTTCGCCGCCAGACGGCCAGCCGGGCCTCGGCCTCCGCCGCCGGCACATAGTCTGCGGCCCCGGCCTCCGCAGCCCTGGTCGCCTTCGGCGCCGCCACAGGCAGGTAAACCTTGGCGCAGGCGGCCAGCCGGGCATAGGCCCAGGGCGTGGCGATGCCGAAGGCCGGCTTGAAGATCAGCACGCGCCGGCCGGTCAGCCGCGCCCGCTCCGCCACGGTGAGCGGCTCGATGCGTTCGCCCCGCCCGCGCATGATCACCGGCCCGCCGGCAAGAAACAGCGCGCAGTCCGAGCCCACCTGCGCGGCCACCGTCGCCAGCGCATCGGCCGCGAGCGGGGCGCCGGCCAGCCGGTTGAGCGCGGACAACGCCATCGCGGCGTTGCTGCTCCCCCCGCCCAGCCCTGCGCCGATGGGTGTGCGCTTGGTGAGCGTGAAATGCGCCCCGCCCTGCCAGCCTGTCGCCGCGGCAAAGGCCGCCGCCGCCTTCAACACGAGGTTGCTGCCGTCCACCGGCACGGTCGGATCATCGCAGGCCAGCGTGAAACCGGCGTCGCTCGGCGTCACCACCAGCTCGTCGCCGCAATCCACCGGCGCCACCAGCGACACCAGTTCATGAAACCCGTCCGCCCTTCGCCCGGTGACGGCGAGGGTGAGGTTGAGCTTGGCGGGCGAAAAGACAGTGAGGGCGGACATCGCGGCTGGACGGGGATTAGACGCCGTATTCCCGCCGCCGCGCCAGCCGATTTTGGCTTTTGATTGTGCGCGGTTCCTGTCCATGTTGGCCCACCATGCCCTGTGAACTGATCCTCGTTCTTGACGCCCAATCGCCCCGGGAGATCACTCCCACGCTCCGCCAGCTCCAGGGCACCGTCCGCTGGGTCAAGGTCGGCCTCGAGATGTTCACCGCCTGCGGGCCGGACTGTGTGCGCGAGGTCGCCGGGCTCGGCTTCGACGTCTTCCTCGATCTCAAGCTGCACGACATCCCCAACACCGTCGCCAAGTCCGTGGAGTCCGTCTCCCGCCTCCCCATCGGCATGCTCACGCTCCACACCGCCGGCGGCCGCGAGATGATGCAGTGGGCGGCCAAGGCCGCCGCGCAGCACAAGCCCGACCTGCTCCTGCTCGGCGTCACCGTGCTCACCTCCACCAGCGCCGCCGGCCTCGCCGAAACCGGCGTGGCGGATGCGCCCGAGCAGCAGGTCCTGCGCCTCGGCCGGCTCGCCATCGATTCCGGCCTGCGCGGGCTGGTCTGCTCTCCTTTGGAAATCGCCCCGCTGCGCACCGCGCTCCCTGCCGACGTGAAGCTCGTCACCCCCGGCATCCGCCCCCGCGACGCCAAGGCCGATGACCAGACGCGCATCATGACGCCGGGCGAGGCCGCCCGGGCCGGCTCCTCCTTCCTCGTCGTGGGCCGGCCCATCTTCAAGGCGCCCGACCCCGTCGCCGCCGCCAAAGCGATCCTCGCCGAGATTGGCGGTGTGTGAGTCGCCCTTGAGCGCCGCCCCTTCAACCCAAACTTTCGCCTTAAACTCCCCATGCCCCGCACCGCCGCCATCCTCCTCGCCGCCGGCAGCGGCCGCCGCATGCAGGGCGCCGTCGCCGACAAGGTCCTTGCACCGCTCGCCGGCCGGCCCGTGTTCGCCCATGCCGCCGCCGCCTTCATCACCAGCGGCATCGCCGATTTCTACGTGGTCGTTTACCGCGACCAGCGGCAGATGATGAACCTCTCCGCCTACGCACCTACACCCTCCGTCCTCGTGCGCGGCGGCCGTGAGCGGCAGGACTCCGTCATGCACGCCCTCGCCGCCCTGCCCGGCGACATCACGCATGTCTTCATCCACGACTGCGCCCGCCCCCTCATCCGGCCGGAACAGCTCGTCGCCCTGCACAAAATCGTCCGCCGCGAACACGCCGTCGTCCTCGCCCGCCGCGTGACCGACACCATCAAGGAGCACCGCGGAGAAGGCCGGCTCCGCACCCTCGAGCGCACGCGCCTGTGGGCCATGGAAACCCCGCAAGTTTTCGACCGCGACCTCATCACCCGCGCCTACGCGCAGGTCGTCGCCCGGAAACTCCGCGTCACTGACGATGCCGCCGCCGTCGAGCTGCTCCGCCACCCCGTCGCCCTGCTGGAAAATCCCCACCCCAACCCGAAGCTCACCACCCCGGCCGATCTGGCTTACTTGGAATTTCTGCACGCCGGCCACCCGCCTGGCGCTTAACCTTTTTTGCTTATGGCTAATCTCCGCATCGGTCACGGCTATGACATCCACCGCATCGTCCCGGGCCGCCCGCTCGTGCTCGGCGGCGTGAAGTTCGACACCGACTACGGGCTCGACGGCCACTCCGATGCCGACGCGCTCACCCACGCCATCTGCGACGCCCTCCTCGGCGCCGCCGGGCTCCCCGACATCGGCCACTTTTTTCCCAACACCGATCCCGCTTATAAAGGCATCGACTCCCAGGCCCTGCTCCGCCGCGTCACCGCCGAGCTGGGCGACCGCGGTTACGCCATCGTCAACCTCGACGTCACCGTCATCGCCGAGAAGCCCCGGCTTTTCATCCACATCGACGCCATGAAGGCCGCCCTCGCCCGCTCCACCGGCCTGCCCGCCTCTGCCATCGGCCTCAAGGCCACCACCAACGAAGGTGTGGACGACATCGGCCGCGGCCTCGCCATCGCCGCGCACGCCGTCGCACTGATCGAGAAAACCTAAAAGCCATGGCAGCCCCGATGAGAGAAAAACGGATGCGTATTAGGATTTTTCACCGTCTATTTCTTTGCGTCTTTTTGAGCCTTTTTGCAGCCATGCAGACCGGCTGCTGGTCGCGCGAAACCGCCGTTGAGCGCGGCATCCGCGAGCAGGTGCTCCACCGCGGCCTCGGCGCCGACATCGCCGACCTCGACCCGCACGTCATCACCGGCCTCTCGGAAATCAATGTCGTCTCCACCCTCTTCGAGGGCCTCGTCGCGGAAAACCCCGCCGACCTCAGCCCCGTCCCCGGCGTGGCCGAGCGCTGGACCGTGGCCGCTGACGGCCTCACCTACACTTTCCGCCTGCGGCCCGATGCCCGCTGGTCCAACGGTGCGCCCGTCACCGCGCATGACTTCATCGCCTCCTGGCGCCGCGTGCTCACCCCCGCGCTCGGCGCCGACTATGCCAGCATGCTCTACGTCATCGAGGGTGCCGAGGCCTACCACAAGGGCGCCCAGCCGGATTTCGCCGCCGTCGGCGTCACCGCCCCGGATGCCCGCACGCTCGTCATCCGGCTCGAGCACCCCGCCCCGCACTTCCTCTCCCTGCTTACCCACCCCGTGTGGTATCCCGTCCATTTCCCCGCGCTGGAGCAGGCCGGCGATCCCGCCCGGCGCGGCGGTGCCTGGACGCGCCCCGGCAACCTCGTCGGCAACGGTCCCTTCGTGCTGCGCGAGTGGCGGCCCGGCAAGGTCGTCATCGTGGAAAAATCCCCCAACTACTGGGACGCCGCCACCGTGCGCCTCAACGCCATCCACTTCCACGCCACCGACAGCGTGGACGCCGAGGAGCGCATGTTCCGCTCCGGCCAGTTGCACGTCACCGAGGCGCTCCCCATCGGCAAGGTGGACGCCTACCGGCAGGACCGCTCCGGCGTCCTGCAGATCAGCCCGTTTCTCGACACCTATTTTTACCGGCTCAACGTCACGCGCCCCTTCCTCAACGAGCCGAAAGTCCGCCGCGCCCTTGCGCTCGCGCTGGACCGCACCGCCATCGTCGAGAAAATCACCCGCGGCGGCCAGCAGCCCGCCTACAGCTTCACCCCGCCCGGCACCGCCGGCTACGAACCGCCGCGCGATTTCACCGGCGGCCCCGAGGAAGCCCGCGCCCTGCTCGCCGCGGCCGGCTATCCCGGCGGCCAAGGCCTGCCGGCCTTCGAAGTGCTCGTCACCGGCTCGGGCAACCACCGCGTGATCGCCGAGGCCGTGCAGGAAATGTGGCGCCGCGAACTCGGTGTCACCGTCAACCTCCTCAGCATGGAGCAACGCAGCCTCCTCGCCCAACGGCGGGTCCGCGACTATCAGATCCTGCGCTCCGACTGGGTCGGCGACTACCTCGACCCCAACTCCTTCCTCGAAATCTTCACCGGCGCCTCCGGCAACAACCACACCGGCTGGCAAAGCAGCCGCTACGACGCGCTCATCTACGAGGCCGCGCGCACCGCCGACCAAGCCCGCCGCCACGCCCTGCTGCATCAAGCCGAGGCCCTCCTCCTGCAGGAAGCCCCCATCATCCCCGTTTACCACTACACCACCGTCCGCCTCGTGCACCCCGCCGTCCGCGGCTGGCACGCCACCCTCCTCGACCGCCACGCCTACAAACACGTGTGGCTGGAGGAGTGATCCGCCCGGCACCGCCGCCGCCCTCGTTCTTCGTTCTCGTAATCCTTCTCGTTCTCTCTTCCTTGGCCTCCATGCCGCCCAATCCGGAGAACGCTTACGGGGCAACCCAATGGGGCAACCCAATGGGGTCAGGCCGTAAATTGTAAATTAAAGTGATCAAGGTTTCCGAGCGCTTCTGGCGCGCGGCAGGCCGGGTCGATCTTAGCTGAAACAATTTGTTCAGAATATCTTAGGATTTAACCCATGACTGTCAGGCCACGATCCTACGCCTGCAATCCACTGGTTAATTTACAATTTACGGCCTGACCCCGTTCTCGACTAACACAGGGTGCCGTCGCGCAGGGTGAGCTGGTGGGCGCACTTGGCCGCGTGGGCGACGTTGTGGGTCACCAGCACGAGCGCCGTGCCGGTTTCGCGGCAGAGGCCGAGCAGCAGCTCGATCACGGCATCGCCGGTGCGCTCGTCGAGGTTGCCCGTAGGTTCGTCGGCGAGGACGAGCTTGGGCGCGTTCATGAGCGCGCGGGCCACGGCCACGCGCTGGCGCTCGCCGCCGGAGAGCTGCGCCGGCAGGTGCGTGGCGCGCTCCGCCAGCCCCACTCGACCGAGCAGGTCGCGCGCCCGGCTGCGCTCGGCCGCCCCGGCCCCGCCGCGGATGCGCGCAGCCATGAGCACATTGGCGAGGGCGTCCATCTCGGGAATCAGGTAGAAGGACTGAAAAACGATGCCCAGAAACTCCGCCCGGCGGTCCGGGGTCGCAGGCTGTCCGAACCAGAGCAACCGACCCACATCCGGCGCATCCAGCCCGGCTAGGAGGTTGATGAGGGTGGATTTGCCCGATCCGGATTCACCACGGATGGAAACACTCTCGCCGGCCGCCACCTCCAGGGAAACATCACTCAGCACCTGCAGCCGCTGCACACCGCTCAGGTAGGTCTTGCGCAGACCGTCGGCGGAGAGGACGGAAGAACTGGCAGGATTCAGGGCTGTGGCCGGCATGGGAGATAGGATTGCAGTGTGTGTTATTCCGTCGTTCAGCTTTTCCGTCCTACAGTCTTTATTCAGAACGCAGCGCCTCCACGGGTTTCAGTCGCGCCGCCCGCCACGCGGGCAGCAGGCCGGCGAGCGTCGAGATCACGACAGCACACACGATGATCAGCACGATATCCTCCCGCGCCGTATGCGCCGGGAGCCGGCTGAACTGGTAAAACCGCGCCAACACCTCTTCGCTGCCCGTCAACTGGGTAAAAATCCGGATCATGTCGTTGCGGAAATGCAGGAAGACAAAGCCCAGCGCCACGCCCGCCGCCGTGCCCGCCACGCCGATGAAGAGGCCCTGGCAGCAGAAACAGGCGGCCACCTGCCGCGGCTTGGCCCCCAGCGCGCCGAGCAGGCCGATCTCGCGCGTCTTCCGCACCACGGCGATGAGCAGGGAGCTCGCCACCGAAAAGGCCGCCACGACGATGATGAAGGTGAGCAGGAAAAAAATCATGTTCTTCTCCAACTGGAGCACGAAGAGGAAATCCTCGTTGGCCTCGATCCAGGAGCGCGCCTGCACCCGATGGGCGCGCAGCATGGTCTCGTTGACCGCGCGCGCGACGGCATCGGGATCCGCCCCGGGCGCGATGCGCACATTCACGCCGTGCACCGCCGGGCCCAGCCCGTAGAGGTCCTGCATCGTGCGCAGCGTCACCAGCACCAGCGAGCTGTCGAGCTGCTGGTGACCGACCTCAAAGAGGCCGACGACCGTGAGCTCCCGCGGCAGCATGACCTCGTCGTTTTTCATTTTTTCCAGCAGCAGCGGCGAATAAACCTCGATCCGGCTGCCCAGCCGGGCGCCAAGGCCGGCCGCGAGCTGGGAACTCAGGATCACCGTGTCATCGTCGAGATCGTCCAGCGAGCCCACCCGCACAAAGCGACCGAGCGGCGCCACGGCTTCGATGCGGGCGAGATCAATTCCCTGGATGCCGGGATAGGCGGGCTTCCGCTCGTGCTCGATGAGCGCCACCCCTTCCGCAAACGGCGTCGCCGCCGCCACGCCGGGCACCTGCGCCAAGGCAGCCAGCACCGCGGCCGGATCAGCAATCAGCCCCTCGCCGCGCACCTGCACCTCCCCCTGCGTGTCCACGATCATCTTCCGGATCTCGTGCTGAAACCCGCCCATCACACTGATCGAGATGACGAGCAGCATCACGCCCAGCGCCACGCCCGTGATCGAAATCAGGGTGAAAAACGGAAACCGCCGCCCCGTCGGGAAAAGCTGCTTCAGGGCGAGGTAGATCGGCCAGGGCATGGGTGTCAGCGGTAAGCTTTAAGCCCTAAGCCGAAAGCTCAAGCCGGGTGTCTGTTTCCATGCTTAGCGCCTAGGGCTTAGGGCTTATCGCTCCCTGCGCCCGGTGGGCGCAGGGACGGAAACAGGATCACGTCGCGGATGCTCTCGGCGCCGGTGAGCAGGATGCACAGGCGGTCGATACCGATGCCCATGCCGCCGGCGGGGGGCATGCCGTGCTCAAGGGCGAGCAGGAAGTCCTGGTCGAGGTTCTGCTTTTCCTCGCCCACCTGCTGCTCGAACATCGCGCGCTGGATGAACGGATCGTTCTGCTCGGAGTAGGCCGGCGCCACCTCCATGCCGCCGATGATGCACTCGAACACGTCGATCAGGCCGGGGTCCTCGGCGTTGAGCTTGGCGAGCGGGCAGAGCTCCTTGGGCAGGTGCGTGACGAAGGTCGGCTGGATGAGCGTGGGCTCGATGCGCTTGCCGAAAATCTCGTTGACCATCTCGTGCGTTTCCCAGCCGGGATGGATTTCGAGCCCGAGTTTCTGCGCGGCCGCGGTGGCCTGGGCGCGGTAGTCGGGCGTATCACGGAAGGAGCTGAGCTTGGCGCCGCCGAGCTTGTCGCCCACCGCGGCGTCGATCAGGTCAAAGTAGCGCACCTCGCGCCACTCGCCGGCGAAATTGATCATCTCGCCGCTGGCGGCGTGCTTTATCTCGGTCGCACCGATCACGTCGCTCATGAGATCGGCGAAGATGGCCTTGATGAGGTCCATCATGCCGCGGAAATCCGAGTAGGCCTGATAAACCTCGAGCATGGTGAACTCGGGGTTGTGCTTGGTGGACACACCCTCGTTGCGGAAGATACGGCCGATCTCGAACACGCGGTCGTAGCCGCCCACGAGCAGACGCTTCAGGCGCAGCTCGAGCGCGATGCGCAGGTAAAAATCCGTGCCGAGCGCGTTGTGATGCGTGGTGAACGGCCGTGCAGCGGCACCCCCGGCCACGCCCTCAAGCACGGGCGTTTCCACCTCCAGGAACTTCCGGCCGGCCAGCGTCGCGCGGATACTGGCGACGATCTTGCTGCGCAGCATGAAGCGCCGGCGCGACTCGGCGTTGACGATGAGGTCGAGGTAGCGCTGGCGGTAAATCTGCTCGCGGTCAGTCA
Organism: Opitutaceae bacterium UBA2377; assembly: GCA_002344205.1. Taxonomy (GTDB): domain Bacteria; phylum Verrucomicrobiota; class Verrucomicrobiia; order Opitutales; family Opitutaceae; genus UBA2377. The sequence continues at coordinate 7,868 of DDSZ01000004.1, read as the reverse complement.
GGCCGTGCCACTTCTCCGGCAGCGGCCGAAGGGCCTTGGCGACGAGGGTAAACTTGTCCACGCGCACGGTCACCTCGCCGCTCTTGGATTTGAAGAGCGGGCCCTCCGCGCCGATGATGTCGCCGAGGTCGAGCTTCTTGAACGCCAAGTAGGCCTCCTCGCCCACCTGGTCCTTTTTCACGTAGAGCTGGATCTGCCCCTGCTGGTCGAGAATCTTGACGAACTGGCTCTTGCCCATGTCGCGGATGACGACGAGGCGGCCGGCGACCTTGACCGGCACGGTGTAGTCCGCGCCGTCCACATGGGCTTTCAGCGCCTCGCCCGAGAAATGCGTCTGCTCGGCGTTGGCGCGGAACGGGTCCGAGCCCGCGGCGCGCAGATCCTGCAGCTTCTTAAGCCGCACGGCATGCTGGTCGTGGCTGATGTCCTGGGGAATATCGCTCATGGAACCGCCCAAGGTGACAGCCGGGGTCCGGCCGCGCAAACGGAAATTCGACGCGCTTTCGCCCCTTGTCAGTCGGGTGGCCGCACCCCAGCCTGCTCCCGCCCATGAACCTCATCCTCAAGCTTCTCGCCGGCATGGCCGCCGGCATCCTGCTCGGTTTCTTCGCCCCGGTCTGGTCCGTCCGGGGGCTCCTCACGGTGACCGAGATCGTCGGCCAGCTCATCAAGTTCACCATCCCGCTCATCATCCTGTTCTACATCACGAGCGGCATCGCCAGCCTGCCGCGCAACTCGGGCCGGCTGCTCGGGCGCACGGTGGGGTTTGCCTATGGTTCGACGCTGGCGGCGGGCATCCTCGCCTTCCTCGTCGCGGCGGTGCTGCTGCCAGTGTTCTCCCCCGCCGCCGGCGCCACCGGGCACGGCGCGGCGCCCGCGCCGTGGTTCACGCTCGCGGTGCCGCCGCTCTTCGGCGTGATCAGCGCCCTCGTGGCCGCTTTCGTGTTCGGCACCGGCATCAGTGCACTGCGGGCCGAGACCCTGCGCACCCTCTTTGAACAGGGGCGCGATGTGGTCGAGCGCCTGCTCGGCAAAGTCATCATCCCGCTGCTGCCGCTCTACATCGCGGGCGTCTTCGCCGGCATGGCCGCGGATGGCAGCGTGTTCACCACCCTCAAGGCCTTCGGCGTCGTGCTCGTCATGGTGGTCGTGATGCACTGGGCGTGGCTGACGGCGCTTTTCCTGATCACGGGCCTCATGACCGGCCGCTCGCCCCTCGGCCTCGTTCGCACGATGCTGCCGGCGTATTTCACCGCGCTGGGCACTATGTCGAGCGCCGCCACCATCCCGGTGACCCTGCGGCAGGTGAAGGCCCTGCCGGTGCGCGAGCCCATCGCCAACTTCACGGTGCCGCTCTGCGCCAACATCCATCTTTCGGGCTCAACCATCACGCTCGTGACCTGCGCCACCGCCGTCATGCTGCTCACGCCCGGCGTGGGCATCCCCGGCCTCGGCGCGATGATGCCCTTCATCCTCATGCTCGGTGTCATCATGGTCGCCGCCCCGGGCGCTCCGGGCGGCGCGGTCATGGCCGCGCTCGGCCTGCTCACCTCGATGCTCGGTTTCACCGAGACGCAGGTCGCCCTGATGATCGCCCTTTACCTCGCCCAGGACAGCTTCGGCACCGCCACCAACGTGACCGGCGACGGCGTCATCGCCGTGTGGATGGACAAATTCTTCGGTGCCGAGGTGGAGTCAGCGGGACCGCCAACCACCGGCTGATCCTGCTCAGCCGCGCGCGTCGAACTTGATGGGCACCTGCACCCGCACGACCGTGGGTTTGCCGTCGCGCAGCGGCTTTTTGAAGCGCCACGTCGCCACGGCCTGCGCCGCAGCGTAGCCGAACTCGGTGGCGGTGGCCGAGACGATGCGCGGCAATTGCGCGTCGCCGTTCTGGTCCACGAAAAACTCGATCAGCGCCTCGCCGGCCTGGCCCTGTTCGCGCAAAGCGCTGGGATACACCGGCGCCCGCATCACCCGGGGCTCGAGCGAGGCGTCGAGCTGCCGCGCGGTGGAAATCCCCTCCCCGCCGCGCTCCAGCGCCCGCAGGATCTGGCGGGCCTCGTCGCTGATCGGCACGAACCCACGGCCCCGCGGCACAAACTCCTGCTCGATCGTGAGCATGGCGTAGCAGAGCAGACCGTCTTTGTTTTTGGCCGGTTCAAACTGCCAGGCATCGATCATGGCCTGCATGGCCAGCCCGATCTCGGGGTGGCTGGCCTCCTGAATATTGGATTTCTGCACAAGCCCGTCGGGGCCGACAATGTAGGCGATGCTGGCCTTGCCGCGCACTCCCGTCTTGAGCAACTCAAACGGATAGACGGGGAAATTGACGTATGCCGCCTTGGGCGGGGTCTCCCACTGGAACGCCGCCGGCAGTTTGGTGTGATCGCGCCCCTTGCGGAAGGTGACGAGATCACCCGCTTCGCCAAAGGTCCCACGTGGCATGGTAAAATTGACCAATTGTTCCACCCGTGAAGGCACCGGCTGCCCTGCCAATCGCGCTGGCTCGAACTTCCACTGTTCGACAGCCGTGATCGCAGCCCTTTCGAGCCATGGATTGGTGGATTCAACCGCCCAAGCCTCCTGAACCCGGCCTTGCGCATCCACCACCATTTGCAAAAGCACCTCCCCCCTGCCTTCCAGAACAAGCATGTTCGGAGGATAGACCGGCTCTACCCGCCGGATCGGCTTTGGGGGCTGATCGTATTTAAACTCGCCGGCCTGTTGGGATTCAGCGGATGCCGCCGAAATCACCAGTCCGGCCAGCAAGGCGGTCCGAACCAATGCACGCAGTAACATGGGAAAAGAAGCCATAAGATGCTGGGATATGAAACCGGGCACCAGCCTGACAAGGCCGTTTCTGACGGCCAATCAACCCAGCCCAAACTCCCGCAATGCGTCCCGCTGCGTGACCTGCACGATCGTCGGTTCCTCGGCCGACCAGTCGAGCACACCGACCGTGAACCGGTAGTAGCGCAGGCCGAAATAGGCCACGAGCCAGCGGTCGCCATGGCGGCGGATGACTTCCATGCCGGTGATGTCGTCGCGGATCTTGATGGGCGCGACATCGGGCCAGCGCAAGGGGTTGTCCGAGTCCACATAACTCCACGCATGGTGCCCGCCGAAGAACAGCCGCCAGCGGCCGTCGTCCAACCGCTGCACGTTGCTGGACTCGCACTGGTTCCAGGCATTGAAGCCGTAAACGATCCCCTCGTCGCGCCAGTTGATCAGGTCGGTAGACGAGGCCCGGGCGACGCAACCGTTGCCGTCTTTCTTGACCGCCGTGTAATACAGCTGAAAAAGCCCCTCGTGCTCGATCACATGCGCATCCCGGCAGGCCGCGCCGCCGGTGGTCGGGCAAAAGGCCCAACCGTATTCTTCGGGGCGGATGACCGGCCGGTCGCTGGTGCGCTCCCAACGGAAAAGGTCGGTCGAGGTCGCCACGCCGATGCGCTGCGTGTTGTCGGTCGCGACCCCGGTGTAGAACATCCAGTGCTTCCCCCCGTGGCTGATGACGTAAGGGGCAAAAACGTGCCCGTGGTCCCAGCCGCGAATGTCGATGAAGAAGCAGGGCTCGTGCGTCTCCCAGGTCACGAAGTCCCGCGTCGTGGCATGGCCGAAGAACACCTCGTTGCCCGGCAGGCAGCAGCTCACGCCCGGCGTGCCGGCGATATGGTAAAGGTGCCACGTGCCGTCCACCTCGTGCAGGCAGAAATCTTTCAGATAAAAACCGAGCGGCGCATAGCCGACCTTGAGCCAGTCCTCCTGGTGTGCCCGCTGCCGCGCCACCGCATCGCGGTAGCACTTGTAGTCCATGTTTTCGAAGATGGCGGCCACGGGCGGATCAGCGCTGCCAGCGCTCATTGAGGGACGGGAATTTTGGGAAGGGCGCGTGCGGCTCGTGCTGATACCAGAAGGCGGTCGAGGCCACGTCGTCCGTGAGCGGCTGGTAGATATGCCCCGGCCACCAGCCGAGCGTCTGCACCGTCACGCGGAGATCCTGCTCAAAGCCGATGCTGTCGAGGATGTGCCAGCGGTAGAGGCCGAAGTAGCGGGGGCCGTCGTTGCCGCCCGTGTGCGCCAGCGGCATGCCGACGAAAGGCGTGTTAAAGGCCTCCTCCACCGGGTCCTTCTTCGGGTCCTTGAAGAAACCCCACGCGCCGCTAAAGTAGTCCTCGGTGCCGTTGTCGCAGATGGTCGGAAACTCGCCGTCGCCATCGAGGTAGAACTTGACCTCGCCCTCGCCCCACCAGCCGCGCGAGAGGGCCGTCCATGCCAAGTAGGTGCCGACGTAGAGCCCGTGCCCCTTCACACCGTCGAGGATGGTGTGCTCGGGATGTTCGCGCCGCGTGAGGCTGCGCCGCCATTGCGCGTGGAAATACGCCGCCTCGGCCGGCACCTCGTGCAGCTTGTAGAGCACCTTGTAGGCGATGATCTTCACGTCGGTCTTGTGCTCGTTGGTCAGCGTGATGCGCGCGTGCCGCCGGAAGGGCATCTGCCAGTAGCAACTGCAGCCACGGTGCGGCGCCACCACGACCGGGAGCGAGTTGACGCCGTGAGGCACGGTGTCGAAGCCCATCGCGAAGAAATCACCGAGGGGCGCCTCGACCGAGGGCGTCGCCTCGCCGTCCCAATACATCCGCAGCACGAGGGTGCGGAATTCATCGGCGCTCGCGGTGATCCAAAACTGGTTGATACAGCCCGGACCGGCGATGTCGGCGAGCGTCGCGGTGTCGCCGGCCTTCAGGCTGATGAACGGGCGCACTTTCCAGCCGCGGCCGAGATGCATGGCCTGCGCGCTGTGCGGGACCATGGGGTCGTCCGGATTGGGCTCCCATTTGGCGCCGCCGCCTTTCTCGCCGGTGGGATTCTCGGCATTGATCATGCGGGTCACCGCACCGGTCTGGAACGGCAGCTGCCCGAGGAGATTTTGCATCGCAGAGGGGATCATGGGAATCAGTCGGCAAACACAATCTGGGTGCGAACAGTCTTTGCGGCCGCGTCATCGAGGTCAACCAGCGCGGGCAGCGGCGCCAGCGTGCGGCCGGTGGCGGCACACCGGTAGCGGCCCGCCCCGAGCGGCTCCAGACGGGCGGCCGCGGGCAGCGCGACGGCCGCCGCCCCGGCATGCCCCAGCAGCAGGGGCCCGTGCGCGAACCGGTGGTGGCCCGGCTGGCGGCCCGGATTCTGCAGCGGGATCGCACCGCTGCGCACCGGAAACTCCGCCACAACCTCGTCGCCGGCGCACAGCTCCGTGGTGATGACCGCAAACGCTCCCTCCGTCCGGGCCGGCAAGCCTGCACCGTTGCGCGCGAAACGGAAATCCGCCGCCGGGCTCCACGACGGCGCAAACCAACGCAGTGTCACGGGCCGGCTAGCGGTCGAAGCAGTGACCCGCAGACCAACCCGGCCTTGCAAGGGATAGCTGCTTTCCTGCACCAGCGCCACCACCCCGGCGGGCAATTCTAGCCGGGCGGTGCCGCCAAAGTAAAACGGAAGGATGACCGCGTCGCCCTCGGTGAACCAGCCGTGCTGGGCGGCCCGGGCCAGCCCCTCGCTGCCGCGCATCGAACAGCACCAGGGCGCCTCGAAATATTCGTGCGTCGCCGCAAACAACAGGCCACGCGCACCCGTGCAGAGATCACAACCGTAGCCGCCGTTGGGCCGCTGGGCGTGCGCAAGGGCGTTGAAATAAATCCGGTGGGCTTCTTCCAGCAGCTCAGCCTCACCCGTTGCCGACCACAGCTGCACCGCCACCATGAAGGCGTCCACGATGGCGCAGGGTTCCGTCCAGTCGGGCCGGCCGAACCAGTTGTAGTTGCCGTGGTGCTCGGTCTCGGCCGCGGCGCGGTAGAGCCGGAACCGCTCGCGCACGAGGGCCAGCAGTTCGGGCCGCGGGTCGGCGTCGCGCCACCAGCGCAGGATGCCGCGCAAGGTCGTGAGCGTGGAATGCGTCTGCGCACTCAGCGCGACCGGGTCGAGTTGGGCGTAACGCGCGATCATCGTCTCGATCAACCGGCGCAGCTCCGGCGAGGGTGCGACGGCATGGGCCTGGGTCAGCCCGTCGAGGGTGAAGAATCCGGTGGAAATGTCGGTGGAGAGCCCGCGCCAGGCGCCTTGTTCGCGGCGCACCGTCAGGCCGACGACCTGGTTGTCGATCAGCTCCTGCAGCAGCCGGTCGGGATACTCCGCCCACAACGGCGTGGAAGGCACCATCAGCCCGGCGACGATGGACCGGATCATGGCCAGCGCCCGCGGGTCGGCGCGCCAGCGGTAATATTCGCAGAGGCCGCGCAGGAGGGCGTTGTGTCCGCCAATCTGGTTCTCGTCGGCCGTGCCGGGCGGGTGGATTTCGCCCAGATAGCCGCGGGCGTTGAACGCCGCCGGCAACCGGGCGATGATCTCCTCCGTCTGCGCCGACACCTCCGCACCCAGGCGGCCGTGCAGGGTGAGCGCCAACAGGCAGCGCCCCACCCAGTCGCCGGGCGCGTCCTTGGCGGTGAAGGCCGTCATCATCGCATCGAAGTGGAACTCCGGGTCGCGCAGCCGGCGCAGGTTGAGCGCGAGCCGCCGCCGGAGATCACCGGCCGGGCGGAGATGGTCGAGGGAAACAGGAACGGGCACATCCGGTGCATGAGCGGAATCGCCGCCGCCGCCAAGCCGAAGGTGTGTGAACATTCTCCGCCCGGGGCATCCAGCCGGGAGTTGCGCCGGGGCGGATTGCCCCCAACCTGCCGGCATGCCTGCCACCCTCGCCCATCCCGTCGCCATCGCCGATTGGGGCCGCACGCGCTACGAGGAAGCCCACCGCCGCCAGGAGGAGCAGGTCGCCCGCCGGCTGGCCGGGGAGTGCGGCGACACGCTCGTGTTCACGGAGCACGAGCCGGTTTTTACCCTGGGCCTGCGCGGCGGAGCGCAAAACCACCTCGTCTGGAACGAGCAGCAGTTGGCCGCCGAGGGCGTGGCCTTGGCGAAAACCAACCGCGGCGGCGACATCACCTACCACGGCCCGGGCCAGATCGTCGGCTACCCGATTGTCTCACTCACCCCGCGCAAGGACCTGCACGCCTATCTGCGTTTCCTTGAGCAGGTGCTCATCAACAGCGTCGGCGCGCTCGGCCTCGCCGCCAGCCGGCGCGACGGCCTCACCGGCATCTGGCTGGGCCGCCGCAAGGTCGCCGCCATCGGCGTCGCGGTGAAACGCTGGGTCGCCTACCACGGCTTCGCCCTCAACGTTAACGCCAACCTCGCCCACTTCGCCGGCATCGTGCCCTGCGGTATCAGCGCCAGCGACGGCACCGTGACCTCCCTGCAGGCCGAATTGGGCCGCCCGCTCGACCTCGTCGAGGTCAAGACCGTGCTCGCCCGGGAGTTTCAGACCCTCTGGCCGGAGTTCCTCGCCGCAGGCACCGGCCCAACTACGCGGAAAGGCTGATACTTTTCTTTTTGCGCTTTGGGCGCGATTTTGCGGCCATCTCCCGTTCATGGACACCACGCGCAAACCCACCTGGCTCCGCGCCAAGCTTCCCTCCGGTCCCGGTTACCAAGCCGTGCGGCAGCTCGTGGACACGCACAAGCTCCACACCGTCTGCCAGAGCGCGCAGTGCCCCAACCTCGGCGAATGCTGGTCGCGCGGCACCGCCACGCTGATGATCCTCGGCAACATCTGCACGCGCTCCTGCAACTTCTGCGCCATCCAGACCGGCCGCCCCACGGAGCTCGATCTCGGCGAACCGGCCCGCGTGGCCGACGCCGTCGCCAAGATGGGCCTCAGGCACTGTGTCATCACTTCCGTCGCCCGCGACGAGCTGGCCGACGGCGGCGCGAGCGTCTGGGCCGCCACCATCCGCGCCATCCGCCACCGC
>DDSZ01000024.1:1674-3021 GCA_002344205.1 Opitutaceae bacterium UBA2377 | reverse complement strand
CGCCGGTGACAACCAGTTCGGCGGTTCCTCCCCGGCTCCGGCCACCGGTGCCAACGTCACGGGTGCTCCTGCAGGCACCAACTTCGAAGGCATCCCGGGTGTCGGCAATGCCGGCGCCTTCGGTCTCCAGGCCCTGCGCGACCGCGCCGGCAACCTCATGACCGCCCTCGAGGTCTTCACCCGCTACGACCCCACCCTCCATGTGTTCCCCGACATCGCCCGTATCACCGAGCGCGAGCGCCCCGTGATCGACCGCTACCGTCCCCGGAACTCCGAGGTTTACCTCAGCTATCAGGGCGCGTTCTTCAACGACCGCCTCAACGTGATGGCCGGTTACCGCGAGGAAAAGACCTACAACCGCCAGCAGCAGCTGCGCTCCAACCCGCCGTGGTATGACACCCTGCCGGGCTCCGACAGCGGCAACATGCTCGATCTCATCACCCCCGCCCAATACGCGGTGTATGACATCAGCGAGTCCTACCAGCGCAGCTTGCTGGGCGTCCTCGAAGGCGACTCGATGCAGTATGGCGCGACCTTCGCGATCACGCCCGACATCAACCTCTACGCCGGCAAGAGCACGTCCTACCTCCCGAACGGTGGCTTCAAGGCCATCTACAACGAGACCCAAGTGCGTGACCGTGCGGTTGAAATCGGCCGCAATCCCGACACCGAGGTGGCCCGCATCCGCGCCCAAGGCTCGGACAGCTTCCTCTCCAACGAGGAAGGCGTGAACCAGGAAGTCGGCGTGAAGACGACCCTGTTCGACAACAAGATTGTCGCCACGGTCGCCCTCTTCCGCACCGAGCGCACCGCGCTTCGCGTGGACGACGTCCAGGCTCAGCGCGATGATCCCCTGAACTATACCGGCGGTGGTGCACCCAGCACCATTGTCCGCTGGTTCTCGGCTGATGCCAAACAGCGCACCGAAGGCCTCGAACTCGAGGTCATCTGGTCGCCGAACCGCAACTACCAGGCCGTATTCTCCTATGGCAACATGTGGACGGCCAAAGTGGTTTCCAATCCGGCGGTCGCGCCGGAGAGCGTGGATCGCTCATCGATCTTCGACCTCCGTCTCGCCAACGCCCCGAAGACCTCGGTCAACCTCTGGAACAAATATACGTTCTCGGATGGTCCGCTGGCCGGCTTCTCCGTGGGCGGCGGTCTCCGCCACCGCTCGGAAATCATCATCTCCCAGTCGCGGGACTGGGATCCCCGTTACGGTGGCGCCACCGCGGGCGACTACACCGTGTTTGACCTCATGCTCGGCTACAACACCGAGATCTGGGGCATCCGCACGGCCTTCAACCTCAATGTCACGAACTTGACCGACAAGTTCTACAGCGAGGG
>DDSZ01000024.1:0-1615 GCA_002344205.1 Opitutaceae bacterium UBA2377 | reverse complement strand
CCCACCTCCGCTTTTTTGTGCTTGGATGCCGGCTACCTCAAATTCGGTAGTCACCCCCGTAACGCATTCAGGGGCTTCACGCATCGTATTGGTCGAGGCCTTGGGCCTCGCTCATGCCACCCCCCGACATCAGCCAGTTTAGCCCCGCTTCGCGTCCACCGACCGGCAAAAGCCCGGATCAAATCCGCCGCGTGGTCGTCGCCCAATGGGGCCGCACCTACGCCGAAGCGCTCACCGCCGTCTGCCGCCGGGCGTTTCCGTTGGCAGAGATTTCTCCCTGTTGCAGTGGAGCCGAAACCTTGGCCGCACTGCGGAAAGAACCCGCCGATGTGCTCCTGATCGCCCTGACCTTTCCCGATACGGACGGGGTTGACCTGCTGCCGCTCATCGCCCGGGAAAACTTGGCCACACGCGTGCTGGTGGCCTCCCATCGCCGCGAGGAGCATTCCCTCCAGGCCCTTCGTGCCGCCCGCTTCGATGGTTTGATCGACACCCTGGAAGAGAGCGTCGAGACCCTTATTTCCGCACTGCATCTTGTCGCCAACGGCGAACCCTATATCAGCCCCACCCTGCGCGGCGCGGTCATCGATCGCCCTGTCCCGGGCATCGTGATGCAAAAACTCACGCCCATGGAAACCCGCGTGCTGGCAGAACTGGGCGATGGCAGCAACAACCCCGCCGTCGCCAGCCGGCTCGGACTCAGCGCCGCCACGGTGCAAACGCATCGCCGCAATCTCATGCACAAGCTCGGCCTGCACAACGGCGGCCAACTGGTCTGCGCCGCGATCCGTCTTGGCCTCGTGCGCATCACGCCCGACGGCAGGGCCATCCGCCCCGGCTTCGCCATGCTCTCCGCGCAACGCCGCCGGACAAGTTCACCTGCCGCCGCTTACCCTGCCCGGGGTAATCAGCAACGTAGCCGTCGCAGCGCTTAGTTGCTAATATCACCGAGCCTTGCCCCCCGGTCACCCCAGTTTCCCTGCTTTCTCTGCGCCTATGCGGTTGCTCCTCTCCGAACGCATCCGGCCGGTTCTGATTTCCCGGCCGGATACCACCGGGGGGTGGTTTGTTCCCGGACGGGCCGTGCATGGGCGCAGAGATCCCTTTCCCCGACTTTTGGCCCGGCATGCTGCCGGACCAATCTAAGAAACCACCAAAAAACCCAATGAACCAAGAAACCAGCTACCCAGCTCCGGTGACCAAGCGCAGCTTGGCCGCCTGTTTGGCCGCTTTGGTCGCGATGTCCGCCGCCCCCCTGTGGGCGCAGACTCTCACGGCCAACGACGAAGAAGACGAATCGGTCGTCCGACTATCACCATTCCAAGTCGAAAGCCAAAAAGACTACGGCTACATCAAGACCAACTCCTCCACCGCGACCCGCATCGGTGCCCGCATCATGGACACTCCGCTGCAGGTGCAGATCCTCTCCGAGGACTTCATCCGTGATACCAACCTGGACAACATCAACGATGTCCTGCGCTACGCCGCCACCTCCGCCGGTGACACCATGATGGGCATCCTGCAGCCGGCCACCGGCTTCACCCCCTCGGGCAACTTCACCACCCGCGGCTTCCCGATCAACGCCCGCCTGAAGAACTCCGTCCGCCGCTACACC
>DDSZ01000045.1:60316-61028 GCA_002344205.1 Opitutaceae bacterium UBA2377 | reverse complement strand
GGCGAGAGGTAGCCCTTGTCGAACTGCATGCCCTCGACGACGTCGAGGGTGGTCTCGATGGACTTGGCCTCCTCGACGGTGATGGTGCCGTCCTTGCCGACCTTGTCCATCGCATCGGCGATGATCTCGCCGATGGTGGAATCCCAGTTGGCGGAGACGGTCGCGACCTGGCGGATCTCCTCGCGGTCGTTGACCTTCTTGGAGATCTTGGCGAGTTCGGTGACGGCGGCCTCGACGGCCTTGTCGATGCCGCGCTTGAGGTAGATCGGGTTGGCACCCGCGGTGACGTGCTTGAGACCTTCCTTGTAAACGGCCTCGGCGAGCACGGTGGCGGTCGTGGTGCCGTCACCGGCGGCGTCGTTGGTCTTGGAGGCGACCTCCTTCACGAGCTGGGCGCCGATGTTCTCGTAGGAATCGGCGAGCTCGATTTCCTTGGCGACGGTGACGCCGTCCTTGGTGATGCGCGGGGCGCCGAACGACTTGTCGATGACGACGTTGCGGCCCTTGGGGCCCAGNNGGGACCGAGGGTGACCTTGACGGCCTTGGAGAGGAGCTCGACGCCGCGCAGGACCTTGTGGCGGGCGGCTTCGTCGAAGATGAGTTGTTTGGCAGCCATTGTAGTAATTTAGGATTTAAGATTTATAAGTCGGGATTTTCGAATCTTTGGGATTTGGCGCGCAGCGGTTAAGCGATGACGCCGAGGATGTCGTCC
>DDSZ01000045.1:45600-60204 GCA_002344205.1 Opitutaceae bacterium UBA2377 | reverse complement strand
GAGGGCGATGACCTTGGCCTCCTGCGGCTTTTCCTTGGCGCTGTCGGGAATGATGATCCCGCCGCGGACCTGTTCTTTTTCCTCGATGTGCTGCACGAGCACGCGATCACCGATGGGTTTGATTTTGACGTTAGCCATATGTCTTTGGGTTTTGGGTTGAGAGGTGGGTTGTTGTTTGTGTTTTTTTGACCGGGCCGGGGCGGGAGCGTCGGGCGCTCCCGCCCNNGACCTCGAAGTCGGCGTCCACGACGTTGCCTTCCTTGGCGGCCTTCTTCTTGGGCGCAGGTTCACCGGCCTCGTCGGCCGGGGGGGCGCCGGCGGCGCCAGACGCCTGCGCGGCGGCCTGGGCCTCAGCGTAGAACTCGGCGCCGAGCTTGGAGAGGTTCTCAAGGGCGGCCTTCATGCGCTCGCCATCGTTGCTCTCGAGGTCCTTCTTCGCATCGGCGATGGCGGACTCGGCCTTGGACTTCTTGTCCGCAGGGAGCTTGTCGCCGGCGTCCTTGATGGTCTTTTCGAGCTGATAGATGGTGGAGTCGAGCTGGTTGCGGGTCTCGACGGCTTCCTTGCGCTTCTTGTCTTCCTCGGCGTGCAGCTCGGCGTCCTTGGTCATCTTCTCGACCTCTTCCTTGGAGAGGCCGGAAGAGCCCTGGATGGTGATCTTCTGGTCCTTGCCGGTGCCGAGGTCCTTGGCGGAGACGTGGAGGATGCCGTTGGCGTCGATGTCGAAGGTGACCTCGATCTGCGGGGTGCCGCGCGGCGCGGGCGGAATGCCGTCGAGCTTGAACGTGCCGAGGGTCTTGTTGTCGCGCGCCATGGAGCGCTCGCCCTGCAGCACGACGATCTCCACGGAGGGTTGGTTGTCGCTGTAGGTCGAGAAGACCTGGGTCTTCTTCGAGGGAATGGTGGTGTTGCGCGCGATCATCGGCGTCGAGACGTCGCCGGCGGTCATGATGCCCAGCGTGAGCGGGGTGACGTCGAGGAGGAGCACGTCGCGCACGTCGCCCTTGAGCACGCCGCCCTGCACGGCCGCGCCGATAGCGACCACCTCGTCAGGGTTCACGCCCTGATGCGGGGGCTTGCCGCCGAGGCTCTTCGCGAGCTCGACGACCTTGGGCATGCGGGTCATGCCGCCGACGAGCACGAGTTCGTCAATCTGGGCCGAGGTGAGTTCGGCGTCCTTGAGGCAGTTCTTGAACGGGGCGACGGTGCGCTCGAAGAGGCTGTCGCAGATCTGCTCCATCTTGGCGCGGCTGAGCTGCACGTTGAGGTGCTTCGGACCCGAGGCGTCGGCCGTGATGAAGGGCAGGTTGATGTCCACCGTCTGGGCGGACGAGAGCGCGATCTTGGCTTTCTCGGCCTCTTCCTTGAGGCGCTGGAGGGCCATCGGGTCTTTGCGGAGGTCGATGCCGTTTTCCTTCTTGAAGGTGTCCACGAGCCAGCCGATGAGGGCGTCGTCCCAGTTGTCGCCGCCGAGGTGGGTGTCGCCGTTGGTGGCCTTCACCTCGAAGACGCCGTCGCCGATCTCAAGGACCGAGACGTCGAAGGTGCCGCCGCCGAGGTCGAACACGGCGATCTTCTCGTCCTTCTTCTTGTCGAGGCCGTAGGCGAGCGAAGCGGCGGTGGGCTCGTTGATGATGCGGAGGACCTCAAGGCCGGCGATCTTGCCGGCGTCCTTGGTGGCCTGGCGCTGCGAGTCGTTGAAATAGGCAGGCACGGTGATCACGGCCTGCGTGATCTTCTCGCCGAGGTAGGCCTCGGCGTCGGCCTTCAGCTTGCCGAGGACGAAGGCGGAAATCTGCTGCGGGGCGAACTGCTCGGTCTTGTCGCCATTTTGCACCTCGATGTAGGCGTCGCCGTTTTTGCCTTCGACGACCTTGAAGGGCATGTTGGCGGCCTCAGCCTTGACCTCGGTGAACTTGCGACCGATGAGGCGCTTCGCCGAGAAAATGGTGTTGCGCGGGTTCGTCACCGCCTGGCGCTTCGCCGCTTGGCCGACGAGCCGCTCGCCGGTCTTGGTGAAGGCCACGACGGACGGCGTGGTGCGGGCGCCTTCGGCATTGGGAATGACCACCGGCTCGCCGCCTTCCATGACGGCCATGCAGGAGTTCGTGGTGCCGAGATCGATGCCTAAAATTTTGCTCATGGTGCCCAATCGTCAGCAACGTGCGTGCCTCGTTTTTTACAATTACACTAATATTTCTATATTAATTGTTTAAAAAATTAGACCGCCGCGCCACCTCACCCGAGCCTTCCGGTTTCAAGCCATCCTGTCACACTTCGTGACACAGCCGGTTCAACCGCGACAAAGCCTGTCACATTTCCCTGACACAGTTGAATATCCCGCCAATGCCCCTACCCTCCGGGCATGGAAATGGAAATCGTGGTGCCCGAGGAAGTGCCGGTGATGACGCTGCCCAACCTGGTCTTTTTTCCGCAGGCCCTCCTGCCCCTCCACATCTTTGAGCCCCGCTACCGGCAGATGCTGCGCGAGGTGCTCGCGTCCAACCGGCTCTTTGCGGTCGCCGGCATCGACCCGGGCCGGGCCGCCGATGACCCGGAGGCCTTCGAACCGCCGCACCGGGTCGCCACTGTGGGCATCGTCCGGGCCTGCCAGAAAAACGAAAACGGCACCTCCAATCTTTTGATCCAGGGTCTCTGCCGTGTGGAGTTTCTCGGCGTCGTCAGCGAGCAGCCCTACCGCCGCATGCGCATCCGCACCCTCGCCAGCCAGCCGGGCGACGACCCCGGCGACAACGACCGGCTGCGCACGGAGCTGACCAAGCTGATCGCCCTGAAGCGCAAGTTCGGCGCCACCGTGCCCAAGGAAATGGCGGATTTTCTCCGCACGGTGAAAGACCCCGAGACCTTCGTCGATCTCGCGGCCTTCAGCCTCTGCGACGACAGCGGCGTGAAACAGCAGGTGCTCGAGGCCCTGGATGTGCGCCGCCGCCTGCAACTCTTCACCGCCCACCTGCGCCGCGAAGTGGCGGATCTCCGCCTCCACCACCGGTTGCAAGGCGGCCTCGCCGACGACCGCATCGCGGAGAATTGACGGCCTCCGGGCGCACGGCCCGTGGTGGGCCGGCAGGTCCTTCTGCCGGCCGGAGCAGCACAGCATGGGAAAGCAAAACCCCGCCGCGGCGAACCGCCGGACGGGGTTTAAAATGGAGCCGAGCATCGGACTTGAACCGACGACCCACGCTTTACGAAAGCGTTGCTCTACCAACTGAGCTAGCTCGGCGCTGAGGGGATTGCGGAAGAAACCCGTCGCCAAGGCAAGCGCAAGCCTTCATTTCCCCCCGACGCGCGGCGACTCACCCCTGGGCCTTGCGCCAAAACTGGGCGTAGTAACGCGGCGGACGGGCGCCGGTGGCCGCCCCGGCCAAGTGCCCGTCCGATGGCACGGGGTCACCTTGGGCAAAGGCCTGGAATGTCGGTCCGCCTTTGGCCGCGGTGTCGTGGCGGAAGAGCCGGCCGGCAATGTCATCATAATAGGTCACCACATCCGCGCCAAACTCGGCGCCATCCACCGCCAGTTGCTGGCGCGGGAGCTTGCCGCGGTTGGCATAGACCGCTTCCCCCAGCAAAAAATAACCCCGGTCGGCCATGGCCGCCATCGTCGCGAAGGGAGTCTCGGTCGCCTGAATCTCCGTGGCGCCGGAATACGGATGCAACCGGGAGGTCTTTTGCGCTTCGGTCATGACTGCGGTGTGGTCGATATAGCGGTGGGCAACCTCGGTGCTGGCGCAGCCGCCGAGCAACGCCGCGAACCAAACAATCAACAGGGAACGTTTCATGGGGATTGAGGGAGTCACCTGAAAATGGCCGACAGGTCCGCCAACGCAAGCAGTGCCGCATTGCGGCACGCGTGTCCCGCCCTTTCATCTCGCGCTGAGCTCTGTCGGGATCGTCGCGGCGGCATGCCGCTTGCGCCAGAAAATCGCGTGGTGCTTGTCCGACGAGGAATGCCATCCCGTGCCGGGAGCAAACTGGGTCAGAAACCCGTCATCCGGCTTGGGGGGCAATTCATACGGCGTTGGCCGCCAACCCGGTTTGTAAACCCGCCAGAAAACGGCATCTGCGCCCACCGTCCGGGCCTGCGTGCTGAGTTTCGCCCGGCTACCGGGGCCTTGGTCTTCGTAGATGGCTTCCCCTATCAGGACATAGTCCGGATGGAGCATGACTGCAATTTTTTCGAAAGGAACCGCCGCGGAGTAAATTTCCGTCGTCCCGGAGTAAGGCTGCATGGCCGCAGCCCCGGCGCTTTCAGGTCCATCGTTCGTCCGATCAAGATACAAGATCGATTGGTTTCGGTGGGCGCAGCCGCCGAGCAACGCCGCCACGGCAATGAACAGGGGAATCAATTTCATGGGTCAACGGGGTATCGCCTGAAAGGTCAGGCACGTTGACCCAAACCACAAGGCTTCCCGTCATTTTGCGTCACCAAAACAAAACTCGCGCAAGGTGATGCGCCCACTTTCCATTCCCCACCCGTGCCACCGCTTGCCACCGATCTTTTCGACTACGATCTGCCACCGCAGCTCGTCGCGCAGACTCCCACCGCGCGCCGCGATGCCTCGCGTCTGCTCGTCGTGGACCGCGCCAAACACACCCTCGCCCACCACGCCTTTGCCGATCTGCCCCAGTTCCTGCGCGCGGGCGACACGCTCTTCCGCAACAACGCCGCGGTGCTGCCGGCGCGGTTGATCGCCCGCCGGCCCACGGGCGGCCAAGTCGAGTGTTTCCTGCTGCAACCCGCGGCCGGCCCGGCGGACGGAGAGCAAGTCTGGCGATGCCTGGTGAAGCCCGGCAAACGCCTGCCAGTCGGCGCGACCTTCGCCGAGGCCGGCGGCGCTTTCGCCGCGGAAGTCGTCGCCAAGGAGACGGACGGCGCCGCCTTGGTGCGGTTCACCACGCCCAACCACGAGCCCATCACCAACGTCGCCAACCGCATCGGCCGCGTGCCCCTGCCGCCCTACATCAGCCGGGACGACCGGAGCCCGCGCGACGCCGATCTCGAACGTTACCAGACGGTGTATGCGGACCGGGCACGGCAGGTGGCGGTCGCCGCGC
Organism: Opitutaceae bacterium UBA2377; assembly: GCA_002344205.1. GTDB lineage: Bacteria > Verrucomicrobiota > Verrucomicrobiia > Opitutales > Opitutaceae > UBA2377. The sequence continues at coordinate 55,131 of DDSZ01000045.1, read as the reverse complement.
CGACCGCCGGGCTGCACTTCACGCCCGGGCTGCTCGCCACGCTGGCGGAGGCGGGGGTGCGCACCGCCGATGTGACCCTCCACGTCGGCCTCGGCACGTTCAAGCCCATCGTCACCGACACGATCGAAGCGCACGCCATCCACTGCGAACGCTACGAACTGCCGGCGGCCACCCGCCAAGCCCTGGCCCAAACCGGCGGCCGGCGCGTCGCGGTGGGCACCACCACCGTGCGGACGATCGAGCATTTTCTCGCTTCCGCCGGAGCCGCGACCCCGGCGGACTCCATCGGCGAGGCCGACATCTACATTTACCCTCCTTTCCATTTCCGCGGCACCGATGCGCTGATCACCAATTTCCACCAGCCCCGCTCCACCCTGCTCTGCCTGGTGTCGGCCTTTCTCACGCCGGGCTCCACGGACGGCATCGTCTGGCTCAAGGAGATCTACGCCGAGGCCATCGCCCGCGAATACCGTTTCTTCAGCTACGGGGATGCGATGCTGATCCTTTGACCCGGCCCGCGGGAAAAACAGCGGCCCGCTTGCAAAGTCCCCGCCGCTGGCAAACATCCGGCTTAACCTGTTGATGTCCGCCTCCGACTCAGCCCCCGCAACCCACCCGCCCGGCATCCCGGCCTGGAGAATTTTCCTCCGGCTGCTGGGTCCCTTCATCGCACTGGCCACCTTCGCCCGCTGGGCGGCCTCCGGCTACAACCGGGGCTGGACCAAGAACCGCATCGAAACGGTGAAGCTGGATGAAATCACCGGCATCGAATACATCGAGTGGCAGGACGCATTCATCCCCGGCATCGAGCTGCTCAGCCTCGGCGTGGCCGCCGGCCTCCTGCTTTTCGCCGTCACCTTTGTTCCCCGTCGAAAAATCCAACCATAGAAACATGAAAAAACTAGCCCTCCTGTTCACCACCGCGCTCACCGGCCTCAGCCTCAGCGCCGCGCCCACGGCCTTCGACTTCAAGGATCCGAAGGGCGTCAATGCCATCCAGTTCCACCTCGATTCGCTGCTCGAGCCGATCGCCGGCACCGCCGGCGGGGTGTCCGGTGCCGTGAGCTTTGATCCGGCCAATCCCGCCGCGACCACCGGCCGCATCGTCGTCGCCGCCAATTCGCTCAAGGTGTCCAACACCATGATGACCGAGCATCTCCACGGCGACAACTGGCTCAACGTCGCCCAGCACCCGGAGATCGTTTTCGAATTGGGCGCGCTCACCGACGTGAAGACCGAGGGCAACACCACCTCCGCCACCGCCACGGGCAAATTCACGCTGAAGGGCGTCACCAAGGAGATCAGCGTCCCGGTGCGCCTGACGCACCTGGCCGGTGCCTTCGGCAAACGCATCAACAAGCCCGAGGTCCCCGGCGACCTGCTCGTGCTGCGCGGCGAGTTCACCATCCAGCGCGGCGACTACGGCATCCAGCCCGGCCGCAACGAGGACAAGGTCAACCCCGAGGTGCGGCTCACCCTCGCCATCGTCGGCGGACCCGCCCAAGGCTGATCCGTTATCGGCGAATTCTCAAAAATACAGGCCCGCCCGCCGGCTCGGCGAAGGCGGGCCTTTCTTTTTGCCCCCGCCCTGCTACCGTGACCCCGTGACGCCTGATGAAATTCAAACCCTGATCGACGACGCCACCTTCGACTACTCGATGGGCGACACCGATCCGGCCCTGGCCAAGCTGGCCCGTGCAACCGCCGCCGCACCCGACTCATTCGAAGCCTGGCACGCGCTGGCCGAGATCAACTTCAGCCTCCGCCGGCTCGACGCCGCCCTGGCCGCCGCCGAAAAGGCCCACGCCCTCCGGTCCGACGACCTTTTCATCAACACCACGCTCTCCCGCATTTGGATGGAGCGCGGCGACAAGCCCACCGCCGAAAAATACGGCGCGCAGGCCAAAATTCTCAGTTGGAAGGACCAGCTCAAGCACCCCGAAGGGCAAGCCGGTGGCATTAACTAACCGAGCAGCCTGCCCGTTGACAGGCTTCCACGGCCCTCCCTAACTAGGAGGAATGGAAAAGCCCACCTATGTGCTGGAATTTGAGAAGCCGCTGCGCGAGCTCTCGAAGCAACTTGAGGCGCTGCAACAGCAGTCCTTGGAGACCAGCGTGGATCTCAAGACCGAGATTCACTCCATCGAAAAGAAAATCGAGGCCACGCAGCGCGACATTTATACGCACCTAACCCCGTGGCAGCGCGTGCAGATCGCTCGCCACCCCAAGCGCCCCTACGCCCTGGACTACGTGGGCCAGATCTTGGAAAACTTTCAGGAACTCCATGGTGACCGGCAATATAATGACGATCGCGCCCTGATCGGCGGCACCGCCTTCTTCAACGGCGAAGCCGTCATGGTCATCGCCCAGCAGAAGGGCCGCGACACCAAGGAGAAGATCGCCCGCAATTTCGGCATGCCCCAGCCCGAGGGCTACCGCAAGGCGCTCCGGTTGATGAAACTGGCCGAGAAGTTCAAGCTGCCCCTGCTGTGCTTCATCGACACGCCCGGTGCCTACCCCGGCATCGAGTCGGAGGCCCGGCACGTTTCCGAGGCCATCGCCGTGAACCTGCGCGAGATGGCCATGCTGGAGACTCCTTCCATCGCCGTGGTGGTGGGTGAAGGCGGCTCCGGCGGCGCGCTCGGCATCGGCGTCACCGATCGCGTGTTGATCTTCGAAAACAGTTACTACTCGGTCATCTCTCCCGAAGGCTGCGCGGCCATTCTCTGGAAGGACGGCGCCGCCGCCCCAAAGGCCGCCGAAGCCCTCAAGCTCAACGCCGCCACCCTCGAATCCCTCGGCGTGGTGGACGAGGTTCTCCCCGAACCGATGGGCGGCGCCCATTACGATCCGGGCCAGGCCGCCGCCGCCTTGCGGTATGCCCTGCAAAAACACCTCAACGACCTCCGCGGCCTGTCCGTGCCACAGCTCCTGGAAACGCGCTACGAGCGTTACCGCCGGCTGGGCGTCTTCGAGGAAGCCGCCTCCGCCCGCTGACGTCCGCCTCAGCGGACCGTCAACAGTTCGATTTTTTCGGCCCGCGCCATGGCGGGACTGATCTCGACCAGCGCGCCCGAGATCCGCACATCGTCCGTCGCCACCTCGAAGCGGCGCGGCATGCCGTCGAGAAACCGGCTGACCACCGGTTCCACTTCGCGGCCCAGCACCGACGCGTAGGGCCCCGTCATGCCCACGTCACAGATGAAAGCCGTGCCCTTCGGCAGCACCCGGGCATCCGCCGTCGGCACATGCGTGTGGGTGCCCAACACCGCGGTCACGCGGCCATCGAGATGCCAGCCTAGCGCGATTTTCTCCGACGTCGCCTCCGCGTGAATCTCCACGATGATTGCATCCGCCTGGGGGCGCAGTTGCTCGATCATCCGGTCGGCGCACAGAAACGGACACTCCGCCTTCATCCCCATGAACGTCCGGCCCAGCACGGTGAAAACCGCGAGCCGGAAGCCCCGCGACTCAATCACAAGGTGATCCCAGCCCGGGCAGGCCTGCGCCAGGTTGGCCGGGCGGCACACGCGCTCCATTTGCCCGATCTCGTTTTCCCAGCCGCGCTGGTCCCATACATGGTCGCCCAGCGTGATGGCATCCACCCCGCCGGCCAGCAGCGAGCGTGCGATGGAGCCGGTGATGCCGGCACCGGCCGCGGCGTTCTCGGCATTGGCGACTACAAAATCCACGGCGTGCTCGGTGCGCAGCCGGGGCAACCGGTCCAGCACGAGGTCCCGGCCGGGCCGGCCCACGATGTCGCCGATGAAAAGCAGTTTCAACATGCGCGCAAAATGCCGCCCGGAGCCGGCCGCGCCAATGGCTAAATGTTATGACAAATCGCCTGCGCCGAGGCTTGCCGCCGCCCCCCGGCAGCGCTTTGCTCGGCACCCTTTGTCCCGACCATGAAATCCTCGACCTCTCCCGCTGCGTTTCCCAAGCCAGAAATCGGCCCCGAAATGAAGGGTGCCGACGCCGTCGTCCAGTGCCTCATCCGCGAGCAGGTTGACGTCATTTTCGCCTATCCCGGCGGCGCCTCCCAAGAGCTGCACCAGGCCTTGGCCCGGACGGACAAGATCCGCGTCATCCTCCCCCGCCATGAACAGGGCGGCTCCTTCGCCGCCGAGGGCTACGCCCGCGCCACCGGCAAGGTCGGCGTCTGCATGGCGACCAGCGGCCCCGGCGCCACCAATCTCGTGTCCGCCATCGCGGATGCCTTCATGGATTCCGTGCCGCTCGTGGCCATCACCGGCCAGGTGTTCACCAAATACATCGGCAAGATGGCGTTCCAGGAGACCGACTTCTACGGCATGACGCTGCCGATCGTGAAGCACTCCTACCTCATCACGAACGTCCACGACCTGCCGCGCATCTTCAAGGAAGCCTTCCACCTCGCGCGCAGCGGCCGCCCCGGCCCGGTGATCATCGACATCCCGAAGGACGTGCAGCAGGCGAAATTCCAGCCGGTGTTTCCCGCCACGGTGGAATTCTCCAACCCCTATATCGCCAAGGAGCACAAGGCCACGGACGAGGAGCTGAAGCAGGTGCTGGGGCTGATCGCCACGGCCAAGAAACCCGTGCTCTACGTCGGCGGCGGCATCATCTCCGCGGACGCGCACCGGGAGCTGAAAGCCTTTGCCGAGCGCGCCAACCTCCCGGTCGCCACCACGCTGATGGGCGTGGGCGCTTTCCCGGAGACGCACCCGCTCTCGATGCAGTGGTTCGGCATGCACGGCTCCGCCTATGGCAACTGGGCCGTGGACCAGTGCGACCTGCTCATCTGCGCCGGCGCGCGCTTTGACGACCGCATCACCGGCGACACCAAGCACTTTGCCGCGCACGCCCAGATCGTCCACATCGACATCGACGCGTCCGAGCACCACAAAAACAAACGCGCGCACCTCGCCATCACCAGCGACGTGAAGCACGCCCTCGGCCGGCTGACCGAGCTCGCCGCCGCCGTGAAGTTCACCGCTCCCGACACGAAGGCTTGGCACGCCCAGATCGCCAAGTGGAAGCAGGATCATCCCTTCGACGGCAAGGCCGGCTTCGGCGACAGCCCGCACATCCTCCCCCAGGAGGCCGTGGCCATGCTCTATGAGCTCACCAAGGGCGACGCCATCATCACCACCGGCGTGGGCCAGCACCAGATGTGGGCCGCGCAGTTTTACCGCTTCAACGAGCCGCGCCGCTACATCAGCTCGCTCGGCCTCGGCGCGATGGGCTTCGGCTATCCCGCCGCCATGGGCGCCAAGGTTGCCTGCCCCGACAAGCAGGTCATCGACATCGACGGCGACGGCTCCTTCGTCATGAACGTGCAGGAGCTCGCCACCTGCCACATTGAGAAGATCGCCGCCAAGGCCATGATCCTGAACAACCAGCACCTCGGCATGGTCGTGCAGTGGGAGGACCGGTTCTACGGCAGCATCCGCGGCAACACCATCCTCGGCGACGAGAAGAACATCGGCAGCCCCGACAATCCCGCCGGCCTCTACCCCGACTTCGTCAAGGTCGCGGCAGGCTTCGGCGTGAAAGGCCGGCGCGTCATCAAGAAGAGCGAACTCAAGGAAGCCATCCAGGAGATGCTCGACCACGACGGCCCCTACGTCCTCGACGTGATCGTGCCCTACACCGAGCACGTGCTCCCCATGATCCCCGCCGGCAAGACGGTGAAGGACATGCTGCTGAAGTAAGCGTTCACGCCTCCCTCAATCGCAAAGCCCGCGCCGCCAGCGCGGGCTTTTGCTTTGCAGCAACCACCGCGCTTCAAATTGAGCCGGAGCAGAAAAGGCAGGGTCCACCCCGCCAGAAGCGAGCAAGCCCTTGTGCGCCTCCGGCGCATCCGGGCGGGCTGCGGTCCGCTCGGAGAGCGGACCCTACCGGCGCTACCGCGCCACCGGACTGCGGCTGCTCCATTTTTTCAACTGCCGCGCCTCTGGCACGGGGTTGTGGTGGCCGCGCCAGTCCCGCTGCGCGCGGGAGTGTCGTGATCGTCACTGGGACGTGCCGGTCCGTCTCCATCCACCCTCTCAATCACTTCTCCTTCATCACATACACGCCGTCCCAGTCCGCCGGCGGCGGCTCGTGTTTGTAGTGCTCGGTGATATTGATATACACAAGCGAGGGATTGCTGCTCACGCCGGGCGTCACGCCGGGCTGGTTGGGTTCCAGCATCGCGCTCTTTTTGAACAGGCTGATGGCTCCGTCCCAATCACGGGCATAGTGTTTTTCCAGCCCCTGCCCGAACAGGGCAAAACACTCGCGGGCCTCGTCGCTGGTGTGCTCCTTGAGCCCGGTGATTTCATGGATCGGCACCGCTTGCGTGCGGCCTTTGACCACGATGCGGCCCAGCGGACGGAAAACGACGTGATCACCGCCATGCTCCACGCAGGCGAGGCGCGTGGCCTCGGCGCACATGGTATAGGCGCCCCAGCTTTTCGCGCCGCTCTCCATGCGGGCGGCGAGATTCACGTTGTCGCCCATCATCGTGTAGTTGAAACGCGTGCGGCTGCCCATGTTGCCGATCATGCAAACGCCCGTGTTGAGGCCGACACGCGTCTGCATGTTCCAGACGATCTCCGGCCACTTGCCCCCTTCATCGCGCCATTTTTGGCGCAGTTCGGCCAGCTTGCGGTGCACCAATTGGGTGGCCACGCAGGCCCGGTAAGCGTGGTCCTTCAGCGGCAACGGCGCGCCAAACATGGCGACGACCGCATCGCCGATGTATTTGTCGAGCGTGCCGCCCTGCGCCTGCACGATGTCGGTGCAGGCGGTCAGGTATTCGTTCATCAGCTCCACCAACGGGCCGGAACCGAGTTTCTCCGAGAAGGTGGAGAAGGACTGGATATCGCTGAAATACGCCGTGATCTCGCCGTCGTGTCCGCCCAGTTGCGGATCCTCGCCCGACTCCACCATGCGCTCCACGAGTTGCGGCGACACATACGCGCCAAACATCCCCTTAATTCGTCCCTTCTGCTTCTCCTCCACGATCAACTGCCACACAATGGCGGCGAAGCTGGTGCTCAGTGCCGCCCCCAACGGCGCGATCATCGGGAGCACGAGATGGTGATCGGCAAAGAGTTTGAAAGAGAACCAGGTGTAGGCGGTGAGCAGCAGTGCGGCCGTAAGCTTGGTGCGGGCGCCCTTGCTGCCGCCAGCGGCCGCGAAGGCGGCAACCAGCAGCGTGAGCCCGAAAACGATGCCATGGTTTGCCGTGGGAGAAAGCCGGTTGAGGTAAAGCCCCGCGGCGATGGTCTTCACCATATTGCCGTGCACGCCGACCTTCGGCACCGGAGTTTCATCAAAGGAGGTCACGGCCAGATCCTGCAGCAGCGGATCCACCGGGCCGATGAGGACGATCGCACCGCGGAAGTCCGGCTGCGCGAAGAAACGCTCCGCCGCGTTGCGCTCCGCCGCGTCCTCCGACTCCAGCATGTCGGCATACTGATAGACCGTGGAAAAGCTGATCCGCGGATTGTGCTCGGCCGACATCCATGGCGAAAACCAGTTGATCTCCACCATCTGGCGGTTGATGAGCGGAATGCGGGCCGCACGCACGCCGTCGGGCCGCACCAGATCGATATGGTCGTCGGTGATCACCACGCCGTCCGGCGCGACGCCAAAATGCAGCCGGGCCAGCTCCACCGACAGATGAAGGTAGGTGCGCACATAGCTCGGAGCATAGGCCGGCACCATCCGCGTTTCCCCGTGCAACGAATCAATCAGGCCCACCAGCGCCGGTGACCAGAGCCGCCGAGGATCATTTTCACTGATGCGGAAAGCTGGCGCTTCCGGCGGCTCCGCTTTCTCGATATCCTTCAGCCGGCTGACCAGTGGCAGCGTGCGATAGACCAACCGGCCGTTGATATCACGGTCCACGGATGCCGCGTAGGAGGCCGCCACCACCACGGGTGGGTTGCGCGCGAGGTAGCGGGCCAGCTCGCGGTTGCCCTCCACCCGCTTCTTCCAGTCAATGGCCTCGGCCACCCCGGTCTCCGAAAATACAATATCCACTCCCACCGCCTTGGCCCCGGCCTTCTCCACCAGCGCGGGCAGCACCCGGGCAAAATAGCTGCGGCTCCACGGAAATCCTCCGATCTCGCTCAACGCCTGCGAATCGATGTCCACATAAACTACCTTGACCGGGCTGGCGATCGGCCCGCGGAACTGGAACCGCCAGTCCAAGGCCTTGTTTTCCAGAAAGTTTAACCAGCCGAAGTGGGCACCCAGACACCACAGCGCGGGGATCGGCAAAAGCACGAGCCAACGGAGGTAGGGCGTGATCTTCGCCTTCTTGTGAGCCATCGTCACCGATTCCTAGGCCGATTCGGGGCTGAAGCCATGAGAAAATCCACCTCCGCATCACTGGAAACCAAAAAGCCGGATCCGAAGATCCGGCTCTTTGCCACGGGGTGCTCACTCAACCCCGACCGTCACCTGGCGTGGTCCGGGGCGGAGCCCCTTCGGCCGGTGGCGGTGTCTCCGTGCGCGGCGGTGTAACAACCGTTTCAGCCACGGCAGAGGCAATTTGTTGCACCATCTGCACCAACTGCGCCAGCGTGGTGGGCGGAGCATCCCGCACGACGATCGGCGGGGCGCCATCCATTACGACAACAACAGCCCCGGTTTCGGCATCTACCGTTACGTCGAAGATGACCTCAATCTCCTTGTTGTCCGGCACCGAGGTTTCGGTGGGCAGATTGACAGAGCCCGAGGCCAGCACGACATTGCCCTCCAGCGTGGTGAGGGAGAAAAATGCCTTGCCGCTACCGTCGGGCCGGAAGACGAGGCGGAAAGTGGTGCCGCGAATACCGGCCGCGCCGACCGGCGTCTGGACCTCGAAACTCGAACCGGCATCGTAGTTCAGTTTCTTCACATTGCCGACGAGTTCGCCGCGGCTGAGATTGAGCCGGGTGCGGGAGGCAGAGGGCTCCGCGGTAAGTTGCGCCACGGAGATCTCATCCGCGAACGGATCCTGCGTAAATTCGTCGATGGCCAGCGAGGTCTCCTGCGCAAGGTTCATGGTCGCGCCGTTGGAGAAAACGAGGACCACGCTGGAGTTCTTTGCCGTGTTGATGACGTAGCCTTGGGACAGTTCGGTCCCGCTGGTCACGGCAATGGTGACGCCATCCTTGGTGGCTGACACCGAGCCGGTCACCCGCGCGGCCTTGATCTGCCCGGGAGCGGCCGGCTGTTGCGCCTGGGCATCGGCACAAAGCAAAGCGGCGAAACCAACCATCCAAAGCCAACGAAGTAATTTTTTATGCATGGGAAACACAGCGTAACGTTAGGGTGCTGATGCCAATTGCTGGCGTAAAACCTGTGCCGGCCGATAATCCGGGTCAAGACGCAAGCTCAGCGCCACCGCCGAACGGGCTACGGCCCGGGTGATAGGGTTAAGGCTCAGGTGATAAGCCTGATGAAACCAAACCCGCGCACTCGCCGGCGCCTGGCCCAAAGCTTCACTGAAGGCTTCGCCCGCCTCGGGCCAGCGCCCCTGCATGTTGAGCGCGATCCCCAGCCGAATCCATG
>DDSZ01000045.1:0-45595 GCA_002344205.1 Opitutaceae bacterium UBA2377 | reverse complement strand
ATGCCCAGTTGCCGCGTGTTCTCCGGCTCAACGTGCGCCCACAGGCCGGTGGCATAGGCAAGGTCGCTCCAGGCTTGGGCATTGCGAGCGTCGATTTTCGTCGCACGCTCGAGGGACGCCAAGGCCGGCGCCAGCACTTCGCGATAGTCGACAGTATCCACATCCACCAACCGGTCGATCGCCAGCCGGGCGGGATAACGCAGCGCCTCCGCGCGATAGTGGTTCGTCACAAAAACCGCCCCCACGGCCACCAAGGCGGCTGCCAGGCCGAACTGGCCGACTCTCGCTGCCAGAGGTGTTTCTTCCCGCTTGGCGTTTGCCGGCCAGACATGGGGCACCAGCAAACCCGCCACCACGGCCAGGGCCATGGCCAAGGCCGGGATCTTGAGATGAAAATCGACGAACAACTGCAGGCCAAAGGCCAGGAGACCGAAAACCGCCCCCTGACGAACCCAAGGATCATCCAGCCAACCCCGCGGTGGTGGCGACGCCCCGGCGGCCTTGCCCGCGTGCCAGCGACAGCCGAACAGGACCGCCAGCACGGCACCAAAAAAAAGCCCGAAACCGACCGCGCCGTAGTCGCTCAGCGTGTTGAGGTAATCATTGTGCGCCCATTGGGAATTCAACTGGTAGTGTTCCGGCCGGTGCTTTTCGAAAGCAATATTGTAGCTGCCGGCACCACTGCCCCAGACGGGGTTTTCCCTGAACAACTGCCAGGCGCCGCGCCACATGATGGGCCGCGTGCGCTCGCCTGACTCCGCCACCAACGCATCAAAGCGTTCGCGCATCGGCGGCACCGCCGTATAAAGCCCCCAGCCCGCGGTCACGATCAACAGCCCCGCACCCAGCGCGAGCCCCAGCCGGCGGCGCCAACTCCGGTCCGGTGCCAACAACGGCCACAGCAACGCCGCCACCGCCAATCCCAGCCACGCGCCGCGGCTCACCGTCAGCACCAAGCCCAGCAAAAAAGCCGCCGCCAGATAACCCGCCAGCAGCCGCCGGACCAGCGTTCCAGGGCGCACCGCCAACATGACCGCCGGCGGCAGCAGCAGCAGCAGCAGCCCGGCCAAGCTGTTGGGAATGCCAAACGGCCCGCTGGAGCGGCCGATGAATTGCTCGGCCTGTTGTTTGCCCAACATCAGCCAGTCGGGCCGGACATAGGCCTGATACGCGGCCAGCACCACCGCCACAAAGCCCAAAGCGGCCAGTGTGACCATGAGCAACTGCCGCACAGACGGACGGCGGAGATCGTTCAACACCACCCAAAAAACCGCCACCAACTGCGCCCACCACAGCCAATCGTGCCAGCCCAGCCAGCGCACCGGCGTCACCCAGACAACGTTGGCGGCCGCGTAAGCCAAGAAAGGCACAAAAAACCAACCGGCCGGATGCAACTGCCGCTCCCCGGTAAAAATCGTCCGGGCCACCAGATGCAAGCCCAGCAGCACACAAGTGAGCGCACTGGTGATCACCATCGTCTCCGGCCGGTAACCGCCCAGACACAACGTGGTCCAGACCAGATTGGCCGCGAGGACCGTGGCTTGCAGCCACTCAAGCCGGCCCGGCCAGGGAGAGGAGGTTGCGCGATCGGCCATACGTCACCTGACGACAGCCGCTCCGACGGCCGGGCGCGATCTAAAATCTTCCCTCTCATCATCGCACAAATGAAAAGCGCCGGCCCTCTCGGGCCGGCGCTGCTTGAAGAACTTTCCTGCGCTCAGGCGACGCTCTGGATCGTCTTGAGGATCCGGCCGGCGACCAGATACGGATCGGCGGCGGAGTTCGGACGACGGTCCTCGAGATAGCCCTTGTAGCCGCTGTTGACGAAGCTGTGGGGGATCCGGATCGAGGCGCCGCGATCGGCCAGACCGTAGGTGAACTTGTCGATGGACTGCGTCTCGTGCAGGCCAGTGAGACGGAGGTGATTGTCCGGTCCATAAACCGCGATATGCTCGTCCATGTGTTTCGCAAAGGCGGCCATGAGCTTCTCGAAGTATTCCTTCCCGCCTTCCGAACGCATGCGCTCGGTGGAGAAATTGGAATGCATGCCGGAGCCGTTCCAGTCGAGCGGCTGGTTGAAGGGCCCGCGGATGGGCTTGCACTGCCACTCGATGTCCACGCCGTAGGCCTCGGTCAGGCGCGCCAGAATATAGCGGGCCACCCACATCTGGTCGGCGGCATTCTTGGAGCCCTTGCCGAAGATCTGGAACTCCCACTGGCCTTTGGCGACTTCGGCATTGATGCCCTCGAGGTTGATGCCGGCATCAAGACAGATATCGATGTGCTTCTCGACAATCTCCCGGGCAACCGAGCCGACATTCTTGTAGCCGACTCCCGTGTAGTAAGGACCCTGTGGCCCCGGGAAACCACCCGCGGGGAAGCCGAGGGGCGCGCCGTCCTTGTAGAAGAAATACTCCTGCTCGAAGCCAAACCAAGTGCCCGGATCATCCGGGATAGTGGCGCGGGTGTTCGACGGATGCGGCGTCTTGCCGTCCGGCATCATCACCTCGCACATGACGAGAACGCCGTTGCGGCGGGTCACATCGGGGAACACCGCGACGGGCTTCAACACGCAGTCGGAGCTTTTGCCTTCCGCCTGCTGGGTCGAACTGCCGTCGAAGCCCCAGTTGGGCAGCTCCTCCAGCTTGGGGAAGCTGGCAAATTCCTTGATTTGCGTCTTGCTGCGCAGGCTCGCGAGCGGCGTGTAGCCGTCGAGCCAGATGTATTCCAGTTTGTATTTGGCCATATGCGTTGATGTGGATTTGTAGGGTTTTGGCCGCGGCAACAACCGCAGAAGAGATGCGCGGCTGAGATCCGGGACCACCTACAAAATAGCACCTTACATGCCAGCGAAAGCCGGAACTTGCCCCATGACTGGATTTGACGAAAATCACTGACAGGATTTGCTTTACACAATATTTTTCGAGAAAATCGCCGCCGTCCTGATTCAGATCGTCCCTATTTTCGCCGCCTCTGTCACCATGCCCGAAGCCAAAGATACCGCCCGCGCCCATGTGCACATCGGCTACGACGGCCGGGTGCACAAGACGTTCCGCGGGCATCAAGCCCAGGAGCGTTTTGACAACGAAGTCCGCGTGCTTCGGCACCTAGAGGCCCGGGGCTGCGATTTCGTGCCGCGCGTGATCGAGGCCGTCCCGGAAAAACTGCTGCTGGTGACCTCGAACTGCGGCTCGCGTGTGGACCACATGAACGACGAGCGGCTGAAGGAACTCTTCGGCGAACTGGAGCAATACGGCGTGCGGCACGATGATCCGTTCCTGCGCAACGTGACCTACCGTATCGCCGACGGCCGCTTCTGCATCATTGATTTCGAACTGGCCACCCTGCTCGACTCCCCGCCGCCCTCCGCCCCCGATGTCGCCTGAAACCAACCCGCCCCCGCCCTGCCGGCTCCGCTGGTCCGCCATGACCCATCGCGGGCGCGTGCGGCCGAATAACGAGGATGCCTTTCTCGCCCTGAACTTTGACGGCCATGAGCTGCGTTTTCTCGGCAAGACCGGCGAGGCCTCCGCCCGCAAGACCGACTTTGTCTTCGCCGTCAGCGACGGCATGGGCGGCGCCAATTCCGGCGAATTCGCCAGCCGCATCGCCGTCGATCACATCACCAAGCTCATGCCGAAGAGCTTCCGCATGGCCGCGATGGGGCTCGCCAGCGGCTTCACCGACGTGCTGCTGGAACTCTTTACCGACATACACCAGGTCATGCTCCGGCACGGCCGCAGCTACGAGGAATGCGCCGGCATGGGCGCCACCCTCAGCCTTTGCTGGCTCACACCGCAGTGGCTCTACTTCGGCCACCTCGGCGACAGCAGGATCTACTACCTGCCGCGCGAAGGCGGCTTCACCCAACTGACCAACGACCACTCGCACGTCGGCTGGTTGCGCCGGCAGGGCAAAATCAACGAGCGGGAGGCGCGCTCCCATCCTTTGCGCAACGCTCTGAACCAGGCCCTCGGCGCCGGGCACCAGTTCATCGATCCACAGGTCGGCGCCGTCGGCTACCAGCCCGGCGACCGGTTTCTGATCTGCTCCGACGGCCTGACCGACGGGCTCTGGGACCGCGCCCTGCACGATCTCCTCCGCGAGCCCGACCCCGCCGCCGCCGCCAAGGACCCCGCCCGCCGGCTCGTGGAGGCCTCGCTGGAGGCTTCCGGTCGCGACAACATCACGGCCATCGTGATCGAAACCGAGGCCGAACCGGCGCCGTAGCCCGGCGACGGCCGGAAAATCAGGCGGTCATGCGGCTTTTTATTTACGGAACCCTGAAGCGCGGCGGCGCCAACCACGCCAGGCTCGCCGGGCAGCAATATCTGGGCGAAGCCCGCACGGCCGCCGGCTTCACCTTGTATTCACTGGGCGACTACCCCGGACTCGTGGCGGATCCGTCCGACCGGGCCGGAGTGACCGGCGAACTTTGGCGGGTGGACGCAGCCTGCCTCGACCGGCTCGACGCTTTCGAGGGCCTCGCCGAGGGACTCTACATGCGGGCCGCCATCGCGCTCGCCGAGCCGCCCGATGCCGCCGCCGTGGAAACCTACTTCTACGCCCGCAGCGTGGCCGGGTGCATCCCTTTGGGCCGCCACTGGCCGGTGTAGTTCAGGCTCAACCGCGCAGCGCCGACTTCGGCACGCGCTGAACCTTGACGAACTTGGCGCGAAAAAGTTCGTCCAATGTCTCCCGGACGGGGACGGGGATCTGTTTTACCAGGTCATCCAGCGCCGGGAGCGGCGAACTCGGCTCGACCGTCTCTTCCGGAGCGTCGGCCGGCGGCGGCGGCGGGGTTCGATTTTGCGACTTTTGCTCAACCAGATACATCTCCTCCGCCGCCGCATCCGGCCAAAAGGAAGGCGTATCGTCCTCCAACGTCACGGCCCCGAGCGGAGTCGCCTCCATTGTCTCAACTGGGGGCTCTGCCCGGGAAGTCTCTTTCACGACCGTCGGCGGCAAATTCGCCAACCGGGCCTCCAGCCGGTCAATCAGTCCTTTTTTTTTTCGCTGGAGACGGGCACCTCGTCGGCCAAGGCCGCCAGTTCCTTGATCAGGCTGTCAATCGCGCGCGCGCGGCTGGCCTCGACGGCCTTGAGCAGCGTGACCTCAAAGTTGATTTTCTCGGCCAGACCCAGCTTCACGCTGCCTTCACCCTCGCGCAACCCGTCCAGCAGTCTCGTCAGTTGCTCCGTGGTCAGGGCGACGCCACCCAGCAGTTCGCTGCGTCCACCCTTGGCGATGGCATCGAGCAGCGCCTGGCGCACGAGCGCCTGCAAATCGGCCAGCAGCCGCACGAGATCGCGCCCGGCCGCATCGCATTCGTCCACCAGCGCCACGATGCCCGGGTGGTCGCCCGCCGCCACCGCGGCGGCCAACGCGGCGATCTTTTCCGCCGAGACCAAACCGTAAACGTCGAGCACGTCGGCCTCGGCAATCTCCGCGCCGCAAAAGGAAATCATCTGGTCGAAAATGGACTGCGCATCGCGCATGCCGCCGTCCGCCATGCGGGCGATGCACTGCAGCGCCGCATCGGAGACTTTGACCTTCTCCTCGTCGGCAATTTTCCGGAGCCGCTCGATGATCAGCCCAGCGGGAATGGGCTTGAGGTCGAAGCGCTGGCAACGAGAGAGGATGGTGGGCAGCACCTTTTGCACATCCGTCGTCGCAAACACAAACTTCACGTGCTCCGGCGGCTCCTCCAGGGTCTTGAGCAGGGCGTTGAACGCCTGGTTCGAGAGCATGTGCACCTCGTCAATGATGTAGACCTTGTATTTCCCCTGCGTGGGCGCGTAGCGCACGTCGTCCCGCAGGTCGCGGATCTGGTCCACCGAGTTGTTGGAAGCACCGTCGATCTCGATCACGTCCAGCGAGGAGCCGTCACCGATGGCCTTCACCACCGGATCATTGACATCAAAATCGGCCTTGGGCCCGTCGGTGCAATTGAGCGCCTTGGCAAAGATGCGCGCGGTCGAGGTCTTGCCCGTGCCGCGCGGGCCCACGAAGAGGTAGGCGTGCGCGATCCGGTTCCGCCCGATGGCATTGCGCAGGGTTCGCACCACATGGTCCTGGCCGACGACGTCGGCAAACGTCTGGGGCCGCCACTTGCGCGCGATGACTTGGTAGGAGCTAGACACCGTGCGCTAGCCCAAATCCAAACCCCGGAAGCGCAAATCCAAAATAAAAATAAGTGGCCAGGCACTCCACGGCACTGGGAGAACGTCGTTGCCGTTGCTACCTTCCGGTCCTGGCGGAGTTCACGCGCCTGCCCATGCATGGCACCTGGCCGCTGCGGACCGTAGGCCGCATGCGCGCGCATTCAACTGTAAAGTGCGCGGCTCAGTTGTCCGGCGGCGGCCGCGGCCGTTCCCGCCGCATCTCGCCATTCGGCGGTCCCTCGCCCCAACGTCGCTGACGGTCCTGCGCCCAGCGTTCGCGGGTCTCCCGCTGCATCTCCTCCAGCTTGGCCTGTTGCTCCGGCGTAAGAATGGCCGCCACCCGGGTGTTCATGTCATCGGAAACCCGCAGCGTCTCGCGAAAATTATCCCGGCGCAGGCGGCGCATCTCCTGGTCCGCCGCCTCCACGATCGGGCGCAACTGCTCTTGCTGGGATTCCGTGAGATCCAGCCGCTGGGTCAGCCGTTTCATGACCATGACGGCAAACTGACCGGCCGGGGGGCGTTCCGGGCGGGACAGGGCCACGGCAGGCGTCACCTGCTTGACGGTCCGCAGCGTGAGGAAACCGCCAAAGACGGCGCCGGCCGCGAAAATGCCGGTGAAGGCGAGAATGACTTTCCAAGTCTGGTTCATCTCAGGTCAGGTCGAGCAGGGTCAGCCCGGGGTCATCGGTCATGAAGAAAACATCCTCCGCCGGGACCGGCGCCTCCGTCTGCATAAAGCTGAAAATCGCCCCGCCCAGGGCCAGGAGACAGGCCACGCCGAAAGCGCGCATCGCCAGACGCGCAAAAACCGTTTCCGCCGGCCGGGCCCGGACCCCGGCCTGCGCGACCACCCGGGTCGCAAAACCATGGGGCGCCAGCGGTGCCGCTGCGGCGGGAGCCTGCCGCGCCGCCCGGACCAGACGCTGCCATTTTTCGTCGTGAGAGCTCATGTGCGTTCGTGTCTTTCGAGTTCGATGAAAAGTTTGCGCAATTTCCGGCGCGCCCGGAAGGCGCGGACCTTGATGACAGCGATACTCCAGCCGGTGATCTCACGAATCTCAACCAAGGACTTTTGCTCCAGTTCAAAGAGCCGGATCACCAGTTGGTCTTCGGGCTTCAACTGGCCCAAAAGCCGCTCCACCAGTTCGCGCGCCGCCAAGGCTTCTCCCGCCTCCACCGCGCGTTCGTCGTTGATCACGGTGTCGAGCAGCCCGGCCTCCTGTTCGGAGAGATCCGCCCAGCGAAACTCCGGCCGGCGTTTTTGCGCCCGCAGGTGATCGATGCAGGTCGTCACCGCAATGCGTGAAACCCAGTGGGTGAAAGGCACCGCACCCTGATATTGGTCGAGTCGCGTGAACATTTTCAGAAAAACCTCCTGCGCAAGGTCTTCCTCGGCGACTCGCCGCGGCAGATGGCCGCGCACAATGCGGATGACCAGCGGGTAAAGGTGCTCGACCAACCCGCGCGCCGCCGCCTGGTCCTGCTGCCGCACAAGGGCAAGGCAGCCGGGCAGATCAAACGGCGCATCGTCGGGCATGGGGCAAGTGAGACTCTCGCATACACAACACGCAAGACGCCGTCGGGGTCCACTTGGTTACGTCGGTATGACGAAACCGCGGCTTGACCCCACCCCGCGGGGCCGGCTGACTCGCCACCCACGAAATGCGCCACTTTCCGCAGGCTCTTCGACTTACCACCACGCACGGTCTCTGATAGCCGTTAACGGCTGATCGTGCGTCCCGCCTGCCCGTCGTCTCCGCCGCCTTGAGCGAGCGTTTGCCCGTCCTTTCAACCTCCCTTTCAGCCCGTTTCGTCATGCAACCTGCTCCCGTCACCAAATACCGCCCCTTTCCGCCTGTAAACCTGCCCAACCGCCAGTGGCCCAACCGCGTGCCCACCGCCGCCCCGATCTGGTGCAGCGTGGACCTCCGCGATGGCAACCAGGCCCTCGCCCAGCCGATGAGCGTAGAGGAGAAGCTCGAATACTTCGCGATGCTCGTCAAAATCGGCTTCAAGGAGATCGAAGTCGGCTTCCCCTCCGCCTCGCAGATCGAATACGACTTCATCCGCCGGCTGATCGACGAGGACCGCATCCCCGGCGACGTCGCCATCCAGATCCTCTGCCAATGCCGCGAGGAACTCATCACCCGCTCCTGCGAATCCCTGCGCGGCGCGAAAAACGTCATCTTCCACCTCTACAACTCCACCTCGCCCGCCCAGCGGCAGCATGTCTTCAACGCCACGAAGACCGACATCGTGCAGATCGCGACCCGCGGTGCCGCCTGGGTGAAGCAGCACACCCGCGCGCTCGCCGCCGCCGGCGCCCGGGTGCGCTTCCAGTATTCGCCGGAGAGCTTCACCAGCACCGAGCTGGATTTCGCCCTGGAGATCTGCGAGGCGGTGACCGATGTCTGGCAGCCCACCGTAGAGGAAAAGATCATCCTCAACCTCCCCGCCACCGTCGAATACGCCACCCCCAACGTCCATGCCGACCAGATCGAGTGGATGTGCACGCACCTCTCCCGGCGCGACCGCACGCTCATCTCCCTGCACACCCACAACGACCGCGGCACCGGCATCGCCGCCACCGAACTCGCCCTGCTCGCCGGGGCCGATCGCGTCGAGGGCACCCTTTTCGGCAACGGCGAGCGCACCGGCAACCTCGACATCGTCACCGTCGCGCTGAACCTCTATACGCACGGCATCCACCCCGGCCTGGATTTCTCCGACATCAACGGCATCCGCGAGGTTTACGAACGCTGCACCAAGCTCGAGGTCCCGGCCCGCGCGCCCTATGCGGGCGAGCTGACCTTCACCGCCTTCAGCGGCTCCCATCAGGACGCGATCAAGAAATCCTGGGATCACCAAAAGCCCGAAGCCCCGTGGGATGTCCTCTACATCCCCATCGACCCGGCCGACATCGGCCGCAGCTACAAGGCCATCATCCGCATCAATAGCCAGTCGGGCAAAGGCGGGGTCGCCTACGTGCTGGAGAACGAGTTCGGCTTCACCCTCCCGAAGCTCATGCACAAGGAGATCGGCCGCATCATCAACGATCTCGCCGACACCACCGGCCGCGAACTCACGACCGCCGAGATTCACGCCGCCTTCCAGCGCGAATACCTCGAGCGCACCGCACCGGTCACCTTGGAGCATTTCAAGACCACCGAGCGCGACAGCGATGTGAAGTGCGAGGTTCGCCTGGCCATTGACGGCAAGGGCCACAAACTCACCGCCAGCGGCAACGGCCCGATCGACGCCTTCGTGCGGGCCCTCGGCTCCACCCCGCTCCCGAAATTCGACGTGCTCAGCTATTCCGAGCACTCCCTCGGGTCCGGCGCCGAGGCCCGCGCCGTCAGTTATATCCAAATCAAAACCGCCCTCGGGCTCACGCTCTTCGGCGCCGGCATCGACACCAACATCGAGCTGGCCTCGATCAAGGCGATCGTCAGCGCGCTCAACCGTGCGCTCGCGAAGTCCTGACGTTCCCTTCAGGCTGCGGCGCATGAAATACAACCCGGCGAAACCGCCGCTCACCGGCGAGACCCTCGACACCCTGACCGCCCGCCTCAAGGAGCGCGGTGAGCCGGGCTTTCGCGCCAAGCAGATCCTCGACTGGGTTTACAAAAAACGCGCCCGCACTTGGGACGACATGACCAACCTCCCCAAGCCGCTGCGCGTTTGGCTGGAAGCAACCTTCGAGCTGATGCCCGCCTCGCTCGTCCTCAACAAGCAGTCCGAGGATGTCACCGACAAGCTCCTCCTCGGCCTCGGCGACCATTCGCTCATCGAGACGGTGATCATCCGTGTGCCGCAAGAAGGCGTCGGCCTGGAGCATTCGCGCAAGACCATCTGCATCTCCACCCAGGTCGGCTGCGCCATGGGCTGCGTATTCTGCGCCTCCGGCCTCGCCGGCCTGAAGCGCGACCTCAACGCCGGCGAGATCGTCGCCCAGCTCCTGCAGGTTTGCTACCGTGAGGACGAGCGCACGCCCCGCGCGCGCACCGAGCTCGCCTCCTTCGACAACATCGTCGTCATGGGCATGGGCGAACCCCTCGCCAATTACGACGCCATCATCCGCGCCCTCACCATCGTCAACGCCGAGTGGGGTCTCGGTTTCGGTGCCCGCCGTATCACCCTTTCCACCAGCGGCCTCGTGCCAAAAATCCTCAAGCTCGCCGACGAGCCGCTCGGCCTCCGCCTCGCCATTTCGCTGCACGGCGCGACCGATGAAGTCCGGGAAAAGATCATGCCCGTCAACCGGGCCTACCCGCTCGCCAAGCTCCTGCCGGCGATCAAGACCTTCTCGGAAAAGCACGGCCGCATGGTGACGCTCGAGTTCATCCTCATCGAGGAGATCAACGACTCGCTTGCCCAGGCCGAGAAGCTCCGCGACATCGCCCTCGACCTGCACGCGCATGTGAACCTGATCCCCTACAACACCGTCGAAGGCCTGCCTTGGAAGCGGCCCTCGATCACCCGGCAGGAGCGGTTTGCCGAGGTGCTCCGCCGCGCCCGGGTCTCCGTCACCCTCCGCCGCGAAAAGGGCCACGATATCGACGCCGCCTGCGGCCAGCTCCGGCTGAAGACCGAGCTGGATCGCGCCGCCACGGGGGTTTGACCGGCCGGCCCGCCTTCGCCCCCGGGTTTATTGCTTTACTCATATCAACAGAACGTTATGCGTTGTTTTGTTGAAAACCGACCAACCCCTCTCCGCCCTCTTTCGCCAAGGCCATGCCTTGCGTTCACTGGAGTTCTTCCCGCCGAAGGACGACGCCGGTGTGGAGGCGTTGCGCACCACCGCCGCCGCCCTCCGGCCGCTGCAGCCCGATTTCGTCTCGGTCACCTACGGCGCGGGTGGCACCACCCGTGAGCGCACGGCCCAGGTGAGTGACCTGCTCCGGTGTGAGTTTGGCTTCACCGTGATGCCCCATCTCACCTGCGTCGGCCATACGCGCGCCGAGCTCGGGGAGATTGCCGATCGCATCCATGCCGGCGGTTTTCGCAACATCATGGCCCTGCGCGGCGATCCCCCGAAAGGCGAAACCGCCTTCACCCCCTTCAAGGATGGTCTGCGCTATGCGAGCGACCTTGTTGGCCTGCTCAAGGCGCGCCACGGTGATTTCTGTCTCGGGGTCGGCGGTTATCCCGACAAACATCCCGAAGCCGCTTCCCCCGAGGCCGATCTCGCCAATCTGAAGCGCAAGGTGGACGCGGGCGCCGCCTTCATCACCACCCAGCTCTTCTTCGACAACGCCGCCTATTATCGCTTCGTGGAAAAGTGCCGCGCCGCCGGCATCACCGTGCCCATCGTGCCGGGCATCATGCCCGTGCTCTCGCTGAAGCAGATCCAGCGCTTCACCGCCCTCTGCGGCACCCCGCTGCCCGCCGTCTTGCTCCGCCGGTTGGAAGGCGCCGCCGGGAATCCCGAGGTCGTCGAAATTCTCGGCGTGGACTGGGCGCTTGACCAGATCCGCGACCTGCTGGCCCACGGCGCTCCGGGCTATCACCTCTACATCATGAACCGCGCCAAAAGCGCCCTCGCCTTGGCCGCCGGGTTGACGGCGTGAGCACGTCACCCGCCGGCAAACACCGGCCGAAACCCGGCCTCGCTGAGAATCGTCGCGATTTTCTCCCGCTGGTCGCCCTGGATCTCGATCGCGCCATCCTTGACCGTGCCGCCGCAACCGCAGGCATTGCGCATCTTTTTGCAGAGCGACTCCTTTTCCGGCAGGCCGATGCCCATAAAGCCGGTCACCACGGTGACGGTTTTGCCACCACGGCCGGCCGTCGTCCGCTTGATGTCCACCCGACCGCGGTTTTTGGACGGCAAAGCCGTCTTCGCAGGCGCGGTCCCTGCCGCCTGAGCTGTGCCCGATGGCAGATTGAGTCCCGCCAAGGCTCCAAAAGGATTTTGCCCCAAGCCTTGTCCGCCATCGGTCGAAATTTTGCCTTCGTTCGCCATGTTCAGCCATTCAGCTCTGCCTGCGTTCAGGCTTTCCCTGCCCGACCGCCGCAAATCCCCACCGGGATATCGCTTTCTCCGCCAAGGAACATCAATGCCTTGGCGTAGCTTCTGCGTTCTAGGAAATGAACGAGTTGCGGATGCAGCACCCCCCGGCCTTGAGCCAAAAAATTATCCAGTCGCGCCATCTCCTCGGCGATCACTTTGCCATCAGCCTGCTTGATGCCAGCCAAGAGCAGCATAAGTGAATCTTTAATCTGGGTTTCCATATTGGGGCGATGAATAAACTAATTCCTCTGCTACCGACCTTAAGCGCGTTTGCAATCACCTATCCTTCGACGCGGCGTCCTTGAGTCCGGGGCCGTATCGTGATGGAGTGTCATACAATTATCGCTAATAGCACACCCAGCAGAAACTCCCCTCCCCGACGCTCTGCTATGTGCTTTTCTTATCACCCATGAGCCCTTCCACCCTTCCCACGCACGCCAATGCGGCCGTCATTGAGGCGGCCTACCAATCGTGGCTGGAAAATCCCGACTCCGTGGACCCCACTTGGCGCGCCTTTTTCCAAGGTTTTGCCCTCGGCAACAGCGGCGGCACTCTGACCGACTCCGCCACGGCCGGCACCTCGATCATCGACAGCCTCAAGCAGTCGCACGTCCACTACCTCATCAACACCTACCGGGCCATCGGTCACCTCGAGGCCCACCTCGACCCGCTCAGCGAGCCCCCGGTCCCACACCCCAAACTCTCACTCAACCAGTTCGATCTCACCGAGGACGACCTCGACACCAGCTTCGACGTCGGCACCTACCTCGGTGGCGGCCAGATGAAACTCGCCGAGATCCTCATCGCGCTGCGCACCACTTATTGCGACCATATCGGCGTCGAATACACCCATATCCAGGATGTGGATGTCCGCCGGTGGCTGCAGGACAAGATGGAGGCTGTCCGCAACCAGCCCAATTTTGCCCGCAACGAAAAGATCCGCATTCTGCGCCGCGTGCACAAAGCCGAGCTCTTCGAACGCTTTCTGCACACGAAATATGTCGGCCAGAAGCGCTTCTCTCTCGAGGGTGGCGAGACGCTCATCGCCGCCGTGGACCAGATCATCGAGCACGCCCCGCACGTCGGGGTCGAGGAAGTCGTTATGGGCATGGCCCACCGCGGCCGGCTCAACATCCTCACCAGCGTGATGAAGAAAAATTTCGACCTGCTCTTCGAGCAGTTCTCGGAAAACTACATCCCCGACGCCGTCGGCGGCGACGGCGACGTGAAGTATCACCTGGGCTACGAAGCGGTGCTGAAAACCACCGGCGGCCAACAAGTGGAGGTCCGCCTCGCCGCCAATCCCTCGCACCTGGAAATCGTCAACCCCGTCGTCGAGGGCAAGGCCCGCGCGCGCCAGCGCATCCGCGGCGACACCGAGCGCCGCCGCGTGTTGCCGCTCCTCATCCACGGCGATGCCGCCTTCGCCGGCCAGGGCATCGTCGCCGAGACGATGAACTTCTCCCAGCTGCCCGGCTACCGCACCGGCGGCACCCTCCACATCATCGTCAACAACCAGATCGGTTTCACCACCGATCCCAGCGACGCCCGCTCCACGCGCTATTGCACCGATGTCGCCAAGATGATCGAGGCCCCGGTCTTCCATGTAAACGGCGACGACCCCGAGGCCGTCTGCTACGTCGCCCGTCTCGCGCTCGAGTTCCGCGAGAAATGGCAGCGCGACGTCGTCATCGACATGTATTGCTACCGCAAACACGGTCACAACGAGAGCGACGAGCCCGCTTTCACCCAGCCGGTCCTCTACAAGAAAATCGCCGCGCATCCGCAGGTCTCCGTCGTGCTCAGCCGCAAGCTTGTCGCCGAGGGCAGCATCACCGAGGCCGAGTCCGAGGCCATCAAGGCCGAATACACCGCCGCCCTGGAAACCAATCTCGAAAAGGCCAAGGCCTCCGAGAACGCCAAGACCGCCAAGCGCGCCGTCGCCCTTGAGGCCAAAAAATTCGAAGGCTCCACCGCGGAATTCCAGCCCGACTTCCACTTCAAGCCCGTGGTCACCGGCGTCAGCGCGGAGATGCTCGCCACCGTCGCCCGTGGCCTCACCACCGTCCCGGAAAGCTTCAAGCTGAACCCCAAGATCAAGCGCTTCCTCGCCAACCGCGCCCAAGCCCACCGCGAAGGCGGCCCCATCGACTGGGGTTTCGCCGAGGCACTGGCCTTTGGCACCCTCCTCCTTGAAGGGACGCCCGTGCGCCTCAGCGGTCAGGATTGCCAGCGCGGCACGTTCAGCCACCGCCACGCCGTCCTCCACGAGGCCGATACGCTGGAAACCTACACCCCGCTGCTCCACCTCGCCGAGGGCCAGGCGAAATTCTGCGTTTACAACTCCCTGCTCTCCGAGGCGGCCGTGCTCGGCTTCGACTACGGCTACTCGCTCGACTACCCCTCGATGCTTTGCATCTGGGAGGCCCAGTTTGGCGACTTTGCCAACGGCGCCCAGGTCGTCATCGACCAGTTCCTCGCCGCCGGTGAATCCAAATGGCAGAGCACCAGCGCCCTCACGCTCCTCCTGCCCCACGGCTACGAGGGCCAGGGGCCGGAGCACTCCTCCGCCCGCCTCGAACGCTTCCTGCAGCTCTGCGCGGAAAACAACATGCAGGTCGTCAACATCACGACGCCCGTCGGTTTCTTCCACGCCCTCCGCCGGCAGATGAAGCGCGACTTCCGCAAGCCGCTCGTCGTGATGTCGCCCAAGTCGCTCCTGCGTCACCCCGCCGCGGTGTCGAAACTGGAAGATTTCACCAGCGGCTCCTTCGAGGAGATTCTCGACGACCCGGTTTACGCCACCGCCGGCGCCGGCACCCGCGCGCCATTTTCCCGCGGCGTCGAGCCGCCACAACGCATCGTCCTGTGCTCGGGCAAGGTGTATTACGATCTCTGCGAATACCGGGAGAAAAACTCCCATCACGACACCGCCATCGTGCGCATCGAGCAGCTTTATCCCCTGCACCGCAAACGACTCGCCGAACTGGCCAAGAAATACAAAGGCGCCCGCATCGTCTGGTGCCAGGAGGAGTCGCAAAACATGGGCGCCTGGTCCTATATCGCGCCGCACCTGACCGACCTCTTTGGCTTCGTGCCGCTCTACGCCGGACGCGACGCCTCCGCCTCGCCCGCCGTGGGCTCCCTGGCCTTGCACAAACACGAACTCGCCGCCTTCCTGAAGGATGCGTTCACCCTTTGATCGAAACCCTCGCATAATTTTATCATGAGTCTGGAAGTCAAAATCCCGCCCCTCGGCGAATCCATCAATTCCGGCGTGCTCGCCAAATGGCACGTCAAGGACGGCGACATCGTCAAAAAGGATCAGCCGCTGTTCGAGCTGGAGACCGATAAGATCACTTCCGAGGGCAACGCCGAGGCCGCCGGCCGTATCGCCCTGAAGGTCGCCGCCGGCACCGAGGTCAAGATCGGCGCCGTTGTTGCCATGATCGACACCGCCGCGCCCGCTGGAGCTGAGGCAGCCTCGCCGCGTCCAATCGAAAATCCAGAACCGAAAATCGAAAATGCGGCCCCGGCCTCCCCCGCCGTGCGTCGCCTCGCTGCCGAAACCGGCATCGATCCCGCCAAAGTCGAAGGCACCGGCAAAGGCGGCCGTGTCACCAAGGGCGACATGCTGGCGGCCGCTTCCGCCAAGCCTGCGGAGGCCACCGCCGCCCCTGCGCCCAGTCCGCAATTCGCCACCCCCAATCCGCCATCCGCAACTGCGAAGCAGACGCGGAAGAAGCTGAGCCCGCTGCGCAAGCGCATCGCCGAGCGCCTCGTGCAGGCCCAGCACGAGGCCGCCATGCTCACCACTTTCAATGAGGTGGACATGTCCGCCGTCATGGACCTGCGCAAAAAATATCAGGACGACTTCGTGAAGAAGCACGGAGTGAAGCTCGGCTTCATGTCCTTCTTCACCAAAGCCGTCGTGCAGGCCCTCAAGGATGTGCCCGCCATCAACGCCCAGTTTGCCGGCGATGAGATCGTGCAGAACCATTACTACGACATCGGCGTCGCCGTCTCCACCGAGAAGGGCCTGATGGTCCCCGTCATCCGCGCTTGCGACACCCTCGGCATGGCCGACATCGAGAAGGCCATCGGCGATGTCGCCAAGAAGGCCCGCGACAGCAAAATCACGCTGCAGGACCTCGAGGGCGGTGTCTTCACCATCACCAACGGCGGCATTTTCGGCTCGATGCTTTCCACCCCCATCCTCAACGCCCCGCAGAGCGCCATCCTCGGCTTGCACGCTATCAACGACCGCCCGGTCGCCGTCAACGGTCAGGTCGTCATCCGCCCGATGATGTATCTTGCCCTGAGCTACGACCACCGGCTCGTGGACGGCCGCGAAGCCGTCACCTTCCTCGTAAAGGTCAAACAAGCCATCGAGGATCCCGCCCGCCTCCTGATCGGCGCCTGAGCCATCGTTCTCATTCTCTTGATTGCAATCGATCTCCGGCCGGCGCGGAGCAACCCGATCAAGAGAACGAGAACGATTACGAGAACGATTTAATCCCATGTCTTCCGACAATTTTGATCTCATCATCATCGGTGCCGGCCCCGGCGGCTACGTGTGCGCGTTCCGCGCCGCCCAGCTCGGGCTCAAGGTCGCCCTCGTTGAAAAGCGCGCCACCCTCGGCGGCACCTGCCTCAATGTCGGCTGCATTCCGAGCAAGGCGCTGCTCGCCTCCTCGGAGCATTTCGCCTTCAACCGGCACCACGCATCGGCACACGGCATCAAGCTCGACGGCCTCGCGATCGACGTGCCCGTGATGCTGAAGAAAAAGGAGGACATTGTCGCCAAGATGACCGGCGGACTCACCGCCCTCGCCAAGGCCCGCAAGGTCACCGTCATCACCGGCGAAGCCAAGTTCACCGGCGCCAAAACCGTCGCCGTCGGCGACCGCACGCTCACGGCCGGAAACATCGTGATCGCCACCGGCTCGGCCCCTGTCGAGCTGCCCTTCCTAAAATTCGACGGCAAGACCGTCGTCTCCTCCGATCACGCCATCGCCTTTACCGAGGTTCCGGGCAAGCTGGTCGTCGTAGGCGGCGGCGCCATCGGGTTGGAACTCGGCTCCGTCTGGGCCCGGCTCGGCGCAGATGTCACCGTCGTTGAATTCCTGCCGCAGATCGCCGGCGCCGCCGACGCCGACATCGTGCGAGCCTTCACGCGCATCCTACAAAAGCAGGGCCTGAAAATCGAGGTCAACGCCAAGGTCACCGGCTTCAAGGACGGCAAACTCACCGCCGAGCGCGACGGCAAGGTCCTCGAGTTTCCCGCCGACAAGGTGCTCGTGTCCGTCGGTCGCCGCCCCTTCACCGACGGGCTCGGTCTCGAAAAGGCCGGGGTCGAACTCACCGACAAGAAACGCATCAAAGTGGACGGCCACCTTAAGACGACCGCGGCCAACATCTGGGCCATCGGTGACGTGGTGGACGGCCCGATGCTCGCCCACAAGGCCGAGGAGGACGGCGCCGCCGTCGCCGAGTGGATCGCCGGCAAGGCCGGCCACATCAACTGGGATCTCATGCCCGCCATCATCTACACCGACCCCGAGATCGCCACCGTGGGCCTCGGCGAGGACGCCGCCAAGGCCAAGGGACTCAAGGTCAACGTCGGCAAGTTCAACTTCGCCGCCAACGCCCGCGCCCACGCCAACGACGGCGCGGACGGCTTCGTGAAGATCATCGCCGATGCGCAGACCGACAAAATCCTCGGCGCGCAGATCCTCGGCAAGAACGCCGGCGAACTCATCAGCGAGGTCGTCACGCACATGGAATACGGCGGCAGCGCCGAGGATCTCGCCCGCACCGTCCACGCCCATCCGACGATGAGTGAAGCCGTCAAGGAAGCCGGCCTCGCGGTGAGCAAGAGCGCCATTCACACACTTTGACGTTCGGCGAGGCGGACGCTGGATGCAGATTTCAGTTCGACGCGCGGAGCCAAAGGATCACCCATCCTTGGCGCGTATTTTTCTGGAAGCCCGGAAAAACGCGTTCACCTGGCAGGATGCCGCTGCCTTCACGCTGGCGGACTTCGTGCACCAGACCCGGGGGGAGATTCTGATCCTCGCCGAGGATGAGAACGGCACCGTCCTCGGCTTCATCTCCGTCTGGGAGCCCGACAGTTTCGTGCACCATCTCTTCGTCGATCCTTTGTTTCAAGGGCGCGGGATAGGCACACGCCTGCTGGAAAGCCTCCGTGTCTGGCTGCCGCCGCCCCACCGTCTGAAATGTCTTTTGGCCAACACCCGGGCTCATTCGTTCTACCTGCGCAAGGGCTGGACTGAAATTGCCCGCGCGGGTGCAGGAGCAGAGGTTTATGCCGAACTCGTCTGGCGGCCGCCATCCCCGGAGATTGGCAGCGCCACCTGCGATCGCAGGCCCTGATTCTATCAGATTGCTTGCCACCATCGGTAAACCTCCAGACGCTGCCGCCCATGTTGACCACCTCCCTGCTTCGCAAAGCCGCCCTCTGGCGCGTCCTTAACGACGCGAACCGGTGCGCTTGCGCAGGCCGCGGAAGGTGAGCTTCACCCCAAACCCGCAATCCACCGCAACCGCGCCTTACCCGGCGCGGTTTTTTTCGCACCGGTTTGGCCATCCGCCCAATGAAACCGCTCTCAGCCATCGACCATCGCCGCGGCATCTTCCTGATGCTTGGCTCCGTCATTTGCTTCATCGCCAATGCCCTCATCATCCGCGCCCTGGGCACGATGCAGGCCGTCGATGTCTGGCTGCTGTCCTGCATCCGCTTCGGCGTTGGCTTGGGCCTGATCCTCGCGGTTTATCGGATTGGTCCCGACGCCTTCCAGCCCCGCCACCTCTACCGCCACCCCCGGTTGATCTCGCGCGGACTCGTCGGCTCGCTTCTGGTCTATGGCTACTACCTAACCATCGTGCATCTCGGCGCGGGCCGCGCGACGTTCATCAACAATACCTATGTCATCTTCGGCGCCTTGCTGGCCGTGCTCATGCTGGGTGAGCGTTTTCGCCCCTCGGTCGCCTACGGCGGAGTGATCGCGCTTGCCGGGCTGGCGCTTATCACCAACGCGCTCGGCACCGGCGCAGGCGTGGGTTGGTATGACTGGATCGCCATTTTTATCGCCCTCGGTTCGGCCTACATCGTCGTGACGATCCGGCAGCTCCATGCCGAAGGTGAACACACGTCCACCATTTTTGGCGCCCAGTGCACCTACGGTCTTCTGCTCTGCATTGGTCCGGCCCTCGCCGCTTGGGCGCCGCATCCGCCCCTGGCCTGGGGCCTCATGTTCGTGGCCGCCTTGTGCGCCGGCCTGGGCCAGATCATGATGACGGGCGCTTTCCGGCATCTGCCGGTCGGCGAAGGCTCCCTTCTGCAGATGCTCGTGCCGCTCGGCATCGCCTGCGGCGGGGTGCTGTTTTTTGCCGAACACTTCGCCGCACATGAACTCATCGGCGCCGCCCTCATTCTGGGCGGCACCGCGCTTCCGGCGCTGCGCCGGCCGTTTCTCACCAAGCCGGCCTGATCCTAGTTCGCCGGTTTGATCGAGGGATGCTGCGCCCTGGCCGCCGCCTGCCGTTCCTTCCAGGGAAACCGGCGGGGCGTGGCGAGCTTGCGCTCGTAGGCCGAGCCCATGGCGATGTAGGCGCGGCGGTAGTCCTCCGAGTTGTTCGGCGGGGTGTAGTGCAGCGTCCGGCCGTGGTGAAAGGTCGCACCGCCGGGCGGCAGTTCGCAGGCCACCGCGGAGCTGAAGTCGAAGGCGCCCGGCTCCACTTCCAGCCCCGGCGTCAGCGGGTTGTCGCCGATCGGGCGGTGCGGCACGATGTCGAGCTTGTGCGAACCCGGCACGAAATACATGCAGCCGTTCTGCTTCGTCGCGGGCTGGAGCGGAATCCACACGCTCAGGCTCGAATACTCCTTCGCCGGGTCCCAGTAGGCTTCGTCCTGGTGCCAGGGCGTGGGCGCGGCATTGTGCGGCGGCTTGTTGATGGCGTGGTCGCCCACCATTTTCGTCTCCGGCCCGTGCAGTTGCTTCATCATGGCCTTGAGGTTGGCCACCATCTGCGTGGCCAGCAGCTCGGGCGCATATTTCGCGGGGTTGAGAATCTGCGGGATGGAAATTTTCTTCCCGGCCTCGCGCGCGCCGGTGAGATCGTAGAGATCGCCATCCGCACGCTGGCTGTCCTCGTTGAACAGGCGGTCGTAGATTTTCCGAACCTCCGCGACATCCGCCGCCGGCATCAGCGAGTCAATGGAGAGATAGCCATGCTCGTGATAAAAGGCGATCTGCTCGGGAGTGAGCAGGCGCGTGGGC
Organism: Opitutaceae bacterium UBA2377; assembly: GCA_002344205.1. Lineage (GTDB taxonomy): Bacteria > Verrucomicrobiota > Verrucomicrobiia > Opitutales > Opitutaceae > UBA2377. The sequence continues at coordinate 25,112 of DDSZ01000045.1, read as the reverse complement.
TTGAGCGCGGCAGGCGCACCATAATCGGGTAGAGTGACAGCAGGATTCATCAGGGCTCATGTAGGTTGGCCGGCTCCGCGCCATCCACCAAAATCATGAATGAATATTATCCGCCGCAATACGGCTTGCCCTGCCACCCGGCCAAACCGCTACTCGTCGCGTGAGCAAATCCACCCTTCTTCTCTGGGACATCGACGGCACCATTATCGTCTCCCAAGGCGCCGGCGTTCGCGCCATGGAGCGTGCCCTGACGAAGTGTTTCGGCGTGAGCTGCGATCTCAGTGTCATCGACTGGGCCGGCCGCACCGACAGCTGGATCGTCACCGCGGTGCTCCGTCACGTGGGTCTGGAATACACGCCGGAAAACGCCCGCGTCTATCTTGAAACCTATCTGGAGCTGCTGCCCATGGAACTGCGGAACGGCCCGCAAGGTCAGGTGCTGCCCGGTGTCACCACCTTGCTCGAACTCCTTCACCGACACCCGGATGTAGCCCAAGGCCTGCTCACCGGCAACCTGCGGCGCGGTGCCGAACACAAGCTTACCCATTATGGCGTGTGGCATTACTTCGCCTTCGGCGCGTTCGCCGACGACAGTCCGCACCGCAATGACCTTGGTCCCCACGCCCAGCGCCGCGCCAAGGAGCTCCATGACCGCGAATTTGCCCCGGAGCGCACTTTCATCATCGGCGACACCCCGCACGATATCGCATGCGGCAAGGTCATCGGCGCACACACCATTGCGGTCGCCACGGGCCAGCACAGCGTGGCCCAATTAGCCGCGCATCAGCCGACCGTGGTCTTTCCCAACCTCGCGGACACTGCGGCGTTTTTGCGGACCATCGGCGTGCCTGCCGCCGAATAATCCGGCCATACCTTGGCGCGGGCTTCGCGCTTCAGTGAACCCGGCTCTCGAGGGCGACAACCCGGCCGTCCTGAAAAACAACCCTCAGCCGCTCGTCGTCGTAAGCACCCGCATTCGTATCATAGACCACGCCGCCACCGTAGGTGCTGCGACCGCGCGCCGAGCCCAGACCCAATCCGATGGAAAAGCCGGTGCCACCTCGCGTATAGGCCCAGATCTCCGCTGTGCCCTCGCCGGACTTGCGCCTGTATTTTTTCTGCGGATCACCCAAGGCCACGCGCACCTGTTCGGGCGTGAACCCGATGTCCGCTTCACCGGCCAAGATTTTGTCCTGCACGGCCGTTGGCCAGGAATTGAAGGCCGCCTGCGACCCGGCAATCCGGGATCCAAGGGTGCTGCAACCGGCACCGAGGAGCAACGTGAGCAACAACAGGGGGACGATGGGTTTCATGGTGGAGATTTGTTTTGCGACCGGGAGCATGGTCCGCGGTGATGGGACACCGCAATCCTCCGGAGGTTCTCCCCATGAAATCATTCTCCATCGCCCTGGGTTCCGATCACGCCGGCTTCGCCTACAAGGAAGCCATCAAGGCTATGCTTCTCGCCGAGGGGCATACGGTGCGCGATTTCGGCACCCACTCCGAGGAACGCTGCGACTATCCCGACTTCTGCTTTCCCGTCGCCCGCGCCGTCGCCAGCGGTGAGTATGAACGCGGCATCGTCCTCGGAGGCTCCGGCAATGGCGAAGCCATGGCCGCCAACCGCGTGAAAGGCGTGCGCTGCGGCGTCTGCTGGAACGAACAGGTCGCCATCTGGAACCGCGCCCACAACGACGCCAACTGCCTGTCCCTCGGCCAACGCACCATCACCGAGGCCGAGGCCCTGCACATCGTCCGCGTCTGGCTTGCCACTCCTTTCGAGGGCGAGCGGCATGTCCCACGCATTCGGAAGCTGGATTCCATGGCATAAACCCCGGTTCTTGCGGGATACAGTCAGAAATTTTGGCTCATATTTCTGCCGGAGAATAGCTTAAGACTGTCATCGGATAATTATTTTGACATCTAAATAACTATTATTTCGATATTAAATTGTTATGGGAACCCACTACCAAGGCACCAAGGCTGAAACCGATGCGCTCAACGCCTACATCAAGCTGATGCGGGCGGCGGAATCGGTTACCGCGCGTTCCCACGCCGTGCTGCCGAAGGAAATCACCTTGGCCCAGTTCGGCGTCCTCGAAGCCCTCCTGCACCGCGGGCCGCTCTGCCAGGGGGAGCTTGCCGACAAGCTCCTCAAGAGCGGTGGCAACCTCACCCTGATCGTGGACAATCTCGAAAAGGCGGGCTGGGTCCGCCGCGAGCGCAACCCCGACGACCGCCGATTCATCACCGTCTCCCTCACCGACGCCGGCCGCACTTACATCAGCGGGCTTTTCCCAAAGATCGCCGCCAGCTTGGCGCAGGAATTTTCGGCCCTCTCCCCCGCCGAGCAGTTCACCCTCGGCTGGCTCTGCCGCAAACTTGGCACCGGTCGCCGTCCAGTAGAAGGCACCGCAGCCCAAAATCCCGGGTGATTTTTATTTTCCCTATATTTTGAGTTAAAATTAATCCTATGAAAACACTGATCCAGAACCTCATCAACACCCGTCAGAACGATTGGTCCCCGCTCGCGCTGCGCCTCACCCTTGGCCTCGTCATGGCCGGGCACGGCGCCCAAAAGCTCTTCGGCTGGTTCGGCGGCTACGGCCTTCAGGCCACCGCCGGATTCTTCGCCGAGACCCTCGGCCTGAAACCCGGCCTCTTCTGGGCCGTTCTTGCCGCCGGTGGCGAGTTCTTCGGCGGCCTCCTGCTCATCCTCGGCTTGGCCACGCGCCTCGCCGCCGTGAACACCGCGATCATCATGCTCGTCGCCATCGTCACGGTCCACCCGAACGCGTTCTTCCTGCCCAACGGCATGGAGTTCGCCCTCAGTCTCCTCGCGATGTCCATCGCCCTGCTCTTCACCGGCGGCGGCGCCCTCTCCGCCGACGCCCGGCTCAACCGCACCGCTTAACCCGGTTTGCACCTGCTGGGTGACAAACTGCACACCACTTCCATGAAACTCCTCGGCCTCCATCATATCACCGCGATCGCCTCCGATCCGCGGACCAATCTCGACTTCTACACCCGTGTGCTCGGGCTCCGCTTCGTCAAGAAGTCGGTCAATCAGGACGACCCCGGCACTTACCATCTCTATTATGGCGATTACCCCGGCTCGCCCGGCACCGTGCTCACCTTCTTCCCTTGGGCCGGCCTGCGCCGGGGGCGCCCCGGTCATGGCCAAGCCTACGCCACGGCCTACTCCGTGCCCGCCGGCTCGCTGGCCTACTGGCGGGACCGCTTCGCCAAGCTCAACGTCGCCGCCCTGCCGGCCGAGGAACGCTTCGGCGACCAGGTCCTGCCCTTCCTCGATCCCGACGGATTGCGGCTGGAACTCGTGGCCACCACCGAAACCGATTCACGCCCGCCCGCGCCGTCCAAGGACGTGCCGGCCGAATTCGCCATCCGCGGCTTCCACAGTTCGACCCTCGCGCTGACCGACGCCACGGCCACGGCCAATGTCCTCATCAAACTGATGGGCTACCGCCACGCCGCGCAGTCCGAGGCCGGCCACCGCGCCCGCTACACCGTTGCCGACGGTGGCCCTGGTGCCTATGTGGACCTGCTGGTTGACCCCTCGCTGCCGCGCGGCCTCAACGGTGCCGGCACCATCCACCACGTCGCCTTCCGCGTCGCAACCGATGCCGACCACGTGCAGGCGCACCGCGAGGTCACGCAGAGCGGGCTGCACATCAGCCCGATCATCGACCGCGCCTACTTCAAGTCCATCTACTACCGCGAACCAGGCGGCGTGCTGTTTGAAATCGCGACCGACCAACCCGGGTTCACCATCGACGAACCGGCCGAAACCCTCGCCACCAAGCTGGGCCTGCCGCCTCACTTGGAACCGCACCGCGCGGAAATCGAGGCCGCCCTGCCCAAGCTGGATTAAAATCGGCCACGAAGACGCAGAGACGCGGAGCCAAACCACAAACATCGAAGATCGTATCTTCCTCCGTGTCTCCGTGCCTCCGTGGCAAATTCCCCTCAGCCATCATGAACCTCTCCTATCACCACGTATTCCAACCCGGCACCGATCCCGCGGCGCCGCCACTTCTCCTGCTCCACGGCACCGGCGGGAACGAGCACGATCTCGTGCCGCTCGCCCGGCAACTCTCGCCCGGCTCGGCCCTCCTGAGCCCGCGCGGCGACGTGAGCGAACACGGCGCCCGCCGCTTCTTCGCCCGGCTCGCCGAGGGCGTCTTCGATCCCGCCGAGGTCACCCGCCGCACGCACGCGCTGGCCGACTTTATCCTCGCCGCCTCTGCGCAGCACCGCCTCGCACCGGGTCGCCTGATTGCCATCGGTTTCTCCAACGGCGCCAACATCGCCGCCACCCTGCTGCAACTCCGCCCCGAAACCCTCGCCGGTGCCATCCTGCTACGCCCAATGGTTGTGCTAAATCAGCCCGCCACATCCGGATCCCTCCAAGGGAAAAACATCCTCATCTCCAGCGGCGCCCACGATCCGATCGTGCCTTCCGACCACCAAGCCAAGCTCGCCGCACTGTTGGAAGCTGGCAGCGCAACCGTCGCTCGTCACACCGCCCTCGCCGGTCATAACCTGACCTCCGTTGATGTTGTTTCGGCCCGGCAATTCATTTCTCGGCTCTAGACAAATCAGCTTGGCCTGAGCATGATTCAAATGCATGGCCGATGCCGATCCTCCACCCCGCCAGTTCGGGCTAAAGCCCAAGGAATTCGCACGCGAAAACCTGCCCGGAAGCCCGCCAACACCGGGGGTGCATGAGATCCTTGAAGCCAATCTGGCCCGCCAGCAGGAGATTGAAGCGGAACGGCCGATGGATTTGCAAGATCACCGCACCAAGCGCGCTCGCGACTACTGGCTGGTGATGATGACCGGCAATCTGCTTGGCATCATGCTTTGGCTCTTCCTGCCCTCGTATCCGCTGATCTCAACTTTGCTCCCGGCCGGTCTCATCTTGTTCAACCTCGTCCTTTACTGGGTGATGTTCCACATCATGAACAAATACTGAGCCAGTCATGCGACTCACCTACTTTGGCCACTCCTGCTTTCGCGTCGAGCTTCCCGGGGCAGTGCTCGTCATCGATCCTTTTCTTTCCGAAAATCCGCACGGCCCCGTGGATCCCTCCGCCGTGCCTTGCGACCACGTCCTCTGCACCCACGCCCATCAGGACCACATCTGCGACGCCCTCGCACTGGCCCGCCTGCACGGGGCGACCGTGGTCGCCCCGTTTGAACTGGCCAACCACTTCGCGGCGCAGGGCGCGAAAACCATCGACCTGATGCCGGGCGGCGGCCTCGACCTCCCGTGGGGCCGCATCCAAATGACGCCCGCCGTCCACAGCTCGGCCCTGGAACTCTCCGACGGCGAAAACCGCGCGATGGGCGTCGCCAGCGGCTACCTCATCAAGGCCGCCGGCCGCGCGCTTTACCATGCCGGCGACACCGCGCTCTTCGGCGACATGTCGCTCATCGGCCGCCACGCTCTCGATCTTGCCCTGATCCCGATGGGCGACCGCTATACCATGGGCCCCGACGATGCGTTGGAATCCCTGAACCTCCTGCGCCCACGTCTCACGGTGCCGATGCACTACAATACCTTCGACGCCATCCGCACAGACCCCGCAGCCTTCGCCCGCCGCGCCGTCGCCGCCGGTCACGCCGCGCGGGTGATGGCCGCCGGGGAGAGCTTGAACCTGCAGTAGCGACCTTCCGCGATGTTGTAGGCCAGCGCGCTTGCGCGCACCAAACCGCGCCCAACGGCGTTTTCCTCCGGCGAGCCTGTCATGCGCCGGGGAGAGTAGGCGGGAATCCCATCTGCGTGCGGTGGGCTGCACCAGCGCAAAATCTTCGCAAAAATCCGCCGGTGCGCAGGCTTGCCCGCGACGATATGCCCGCCCAACGTCGGGGCTTGGACATGGCATTTCCCAACCCTCCCGCCGTTCTCGGCCCACGCGATCTGCGCGGTTCTGAGCTGGAAAAATCACCCGCCGACTCCCTCCTGCGCATCTACGCGTGGATGCAACTCGCCCGCACGGCGGACAGCCGCATCCTGGATCTATTCCGCCAAGGGCTGATCAAGGGCACCGTCACCGGCGGCATGGGCAACGAGGGCCTCATCGTTCCGCTGGCTCTGCTCGCCGACAAGACCACCGATGTCATCTCATTTTCCCACCGGGGTTTTGGCGGCCATCTCATCTGGAGCGGCCACCTCTGCGAGCACCTGAACCAGTATTTCGCCAACGCCCTCAGCCCGACCAAGGCCCGGGAAGGCAATATCCACCACGGCGACCCGGCCAACCGCTCGCTGCCCATGATCAGCCACCTCGGCATCATGCTTTCGAATGTCGTTGGCGCGACCGATTCCCAGCGCCGCCAAGGCCGCCCGGCCGTCGGCTTCGCCTTCTTCGGCGACGGTTCGTCCAGCACCGGCGACATCCACGAGTCCATCAACCTCGCCTCGCTGCTCTCGCTGCCGGTCGTGTTCATCATAGAGAACAACCGCTACGCCTACTCCACGCCGTTGAGCGAACAATACGCCGGCGCCGAGCTCTGGCAGCGGGCCGCCGGCTACGGCATCGAGGGCTTCGCCGCGGACTCCACCGACGTCCCGGCCTTCACCCGCACCCTCGCCGCCACCATCGAAAAAGTCCGCACCACCTCGCGCCCGGTCCTGATCGAGGTCAGCACCCTGCGGCTGCGCGGCCACGCGGCCTACGACACCTGCGACTACATGAAGCCCGGCGAATCGGAGGCCTTTTTTGCGCAGGATCCCCTGCCCCGCCTGCGCGCCAAAATTGCCGCCGACGGTCACGCTGCGCGGCTGGCCGAGATCGACCACGAGCTCGGCGCTTTTCTCGAGGCCTGCGTCAAGACCTGCCTCGCCGTCCCCCGGCCGGCGCCCGGCGACATGGTCACGGAAGTTTTTGCCCCCGACGCCCCGGCGCTGCCTTGGCGGACGGAGCCGGCGCAGCCACAGTCCCTCAATCTCGCCCAAGCCATCAACGCCGCCCACCGCAAGATTCTCACCGAACGGCCGGAATCCATCGTGCTCGGCCAGGACATCGGCAAATACGGCGGTGCCTTCAAGGTCACCGAAGGCCTGCTCAAGGAGTTCGGCCGTGCCCGCGTCTTCAACACCCCGCTCGCCGAAAGCGCCTGCACCGGCTATGCCATCGGCATGGCCGTCAACGGCCACCGGCCCATCGAGGAATTCCAGTTCGCCGACTTCGCCACCGAGGCAGTGACCCAGATCACGCAGAACGCCGCGACCTACCACTTCCGCTCCGGCGCGGCCTGCCCGGTTGTATTCCGTTTCCCGTGCGGCACCGTGCAGCTCGGCTCCTTCCATTCGCAGGAACTCGAGTCCATGTTCCTCTCCCTGCCGGGCCTCAAAGCCCTCTATCCGAGCACACCGCAGGATGCCTTCGACGCGCTCCTCGCCGCCTACGAGGACAACAACCCCGTCATCCTGTTCGAAAACAAGGCCCTCTACCGCCGCGGCAAGCAGCCGGTGCAATGGAATCCAGATTACCGTCAGGTCTGGCTGCCCCGCCAAATGCGCCAAGGCGACTTCGGCACGTTCGTCACCTACGGCGAAGCCACCCACATCGCCGCGGAAGTGTGCGATTACCTCGCCAGCGAATACGAAACCGCTTTCGACCTCTTCGACCTGCGCGGCCTCGCTCCGCTGCGGCTCGAAGCGATCAAGTCCTCGCTCGCCCGCACCGGCCGGCTCATCGTCCTGCACGAGGGCCGCCGCACGCACGGCTTCGGCGCCGAACTGGTCGCCCGCCTCACCGAGGAGCATTTCAGCGCGCTCAAGGCCGCTCCGCTCCGCCTCGGCGCGCTCGACATCCCCGTGCCCTTCGCCGCCGAGCTGGAGCAAGCCTACCGCCCGACCAAGGACAAGGTCATCGAGGCGATCACCGGCTGGATGGGGTGATACATTTTCGATTTTTGATTCTCGATTTTCGATTATTCAGTTTCGCTCACCGCCACGCATGCCCCAGTCAAAAATCAAAAATCAAAAATCGAAAATCAGCCGGCAGGCATGGGCTGCCATCCGCCTCTTCGCGATGGACGTGGACGGCGTGCTGACCGACGGCACGGTGCGCATCTCTTCCGACGGCACCGAGTCGAAATCGTTTTCCATCCTTGATGGCATGGGCTTGGTGCGGCTCAACCGGAGCAATCTCGCCGTCGCCTGGATCAGCGGCCGGCCCTCGGGGGCGACCACCGCCCGCGCCACGGAGCTGCGCATCCCGCACCTGATTCAAGGCCGCACCGACAAGCTTGCCGCCCTGCAGGAACTGGCGGCGCAGTTGAAACTGCCCGCTGACGCCTGCGCTTACATGGGCGACGATGACATCGACGCCCCGGCGATCGCCTGGGCCGGGATCGGCATCAGCGTGCCCGGTGCCATGCCCGCCGCGCTGCGTGCCGCCCGTTATGTCACCCGCCGGCCCGCCGGCCACGGCGCCGTGCGCGAAATTTGCGAACATATCCTCGGTGCCGGCGGTCGGAACCCAACCATGTGAGCACCATCCGTCTCCTGCTGCTGGCCGTCCTCCTGCCTTGCGGTCTGCCGGCCCAGTCCCTAACCGCCACCGCTCCGGTGGAAAGCCTCCGGCTGCCGCTCTTCACCAAGGACGGGCATCGCTCGATGCTTCTCATCGGCAGCGCCGCGCAGATCGCCGCCAACCGCATCGTCCTGCAGGAAATGACCCTCACTCTCTTCAGCGGCGACGACCGCAATCTCGTTGAAACCGTCATCCTGAGCCCCACGGCCACGGTGCACCCCGACCGGGAGTTCGTTGAGGGCTCCGGCGCCGTCCGGGTGATCGGCGAAGAGGTGGAAATCACCGGTCTGGATTGGAACTACGACCACGCCGCGAAAAGAGTTTCCATCGCCCGCAACGCCCGGGTAGTTTTTCGCGCCCAGTTGCCCGACATCCTCAAATGAAACGCCGCCTGTCATTGCTCTCCGCCCTGCTTCTGCCGCTGGTCCTCTTGGCCGCCCCCGAGCCGCCGCCCACGGTGATCGAGTGCGCCGGTCTGGCCGAGACCATCAGCACCGACACCGAGACGATCGCCACTTTCCGGGACAAGGTCGTCGTCTCCGGCAACAATCTCAAAATCTTCTGCGATTTTCTCCAGGTAGTCGCCCTGCGCAAAGGCGACCCGGCCGACACCCTCGGCGGCTACGGCAACTTCAAGTCCCTCGTCGCCACCGGCAACGTCCGCATCGTGCAGGGTGACCGCGAGGCTACTTGCGGCCGCGCCGAGGTTTTCCCCGGCGAGGATCGCATCGTGCTCAGCGAGGCGCCCGTCGTCCGCAGTCTCGACGACCAATACGTGGCCACCGGCCCCCGCTTGGTCCTCTATCGCGGGCAGCGCCGCGCGGTCATCGAGGGCCAGCCCGACGAACGCGCCCGGATCACCCTGCCCGCCATCAAGGACCTCGGCTTTGAGGAAGACGGCAAACCCGCCGGCCGGCCCGAGTAAACGTCGCCATGTCCGCCACTGCCGCACTGTCGGAAATCCGCACCGAAGGCCTGGTCAAGACCTTCGGCCCTCGCACCGTGGTGGACGGCGTTGACCTCAGCTTCACCGCCGGCGAGGTCGTCGGACTGCTCGGCCCGAACGGGGCCGGCAAGACCACCACGTTCTACATGATCGTCGGGCTTGTGCCCGCCACCCGCGGCCGCGTGCGGCTCGACGGCCGGGATGTCACCCGGTTGCGCATGCATGAGCGGGCCCGCCACGGCATCGGCTACCTGCCGCAGGAGGCCTCGGTCTTCCGCAAGCTCACCGTCGAGGAAAACATCCTCGCTATCGCCGAGGTCGCCGGCATCCCCCGCCGGGAGCGCCCCACCGTCGTGCGCCACCATCTGGAAGAACTCAGCCTCGGCCACGTGGCGAAGCAAAAAGCCTTCACCCTTTCCGGCGGCGAACGCCGCCGGCTAGAAATTGCCCGCGCCCTCGTCACCAAGCCGAAATTCCTCCTGATGGACGAGCCCTTCGCAGCCATCGACCCCATATCTGTTGCCGAGGTGCAGAAGATCATCCTCCAGCTCAAGCAGCGCGGCATCGGCGTCGTCGTGTCGGACCACAACGTCCGCGAGACGCTGCGCATCGTGGACCGCGCCTATCTGATCCATCAGGGCAAGGTGCTCACCGCCGGCACCGGCGACTTCCTCATCAACGACTCTGCCGCCCGCGAATTTTACCTCGGCAAAGATTTCAACCTCTGACGCGTCATGCAAAAGGCCATCCACGGAATCACTGTCGCGCATTTTTATGAGAGCTACCGCGAGAAGCTGAAGCTGGAGCTGCTCAACGACGGTGCCGGCCTGCACCGCCTCATCAAGGAAGGCTCCATCAACCGGCCTTCGCTCGCCCTCACCGGTTTCTTCAAGTATTTCGCCAACAAGCGCGTCCAGGTCTTCGGCGCCGCCGAGATGACCTACGTCAAGACCCTCTCCGAAACCGCGCAGGCCGGCATCATGCGCGAGATGATCAAGCGGCACATCCCCTGCCTTGTCCTGACGCGCAACTATCACGGCACCGAGTCCATGATGCGCGTCGCCCGGGAACTGGACCTCCCGGTCTTCCGCACCCCGATGATCACGATGAATTTCGTGAATCTCGCCACGCTCTGCATCGACAACGAGTTTGCCCCCTCCACCACCGAGCACGCCACCACCCTCGACATCAAGGGCGTGGGCGTGCTGCTCCGCGGCTCCAGCGGCGTCGGCAAAAGCGAGTGTGCCCTCGCCCTCATTGAGCGCGGCCACTCGCTGGTCGCCGACGATCTCACCGTCATCAAACTCCTCGACGAACGCGAACTCATGGCCACCAGCCGCCCGCTCAACCGCGGCTGGATGGAGTGCCGCGGCATCGGCATCATCAACATCGCCGAGATGTTCGGCGTAAAATCCGTGCGCCTCGAAAAGCGCCTCGACCTCGTGATCTCGCTCCAGGAGTGGACCCCCGAGGTCGTCGAGGAACGCACCGGCCTGGAGGAAAATTACTACACCATCCTCGGCCGTCGGCTGCCGCACATCGAACTCTACGTCCGCCCCGGCCGCGACATGGCCCGTCTCGTCGAGGTCGCCTCGCTGACGCAGGCGTTGAAAAAAATGGGCCACGACCCCGCCAAGGAATTCAACGAACGGCTCATCGCGCACATGGCCCGCGAGGCGGAAGCCCCGTCCACCAAGATCCAGCCCTTCGCCCGCGACAGCCGCAACATCGAGACCTGATTTATGTCCGCCACTCCCACCCGCGCTGACGGCCGCCGGCCTGCTCAGCTTCGTCCCATTACCTTTGAGGCCAACATCGCGCCCCACGCCACCGGCTCGGTGCTGGTCTCCTTCGGCGCCACCCGCGTCATCTGCGCCGCCACGATCGAGCCCAAGGTTCCGTCCTGGATGCGTCAGCAGGGCGTCAAGGGCGGCTGGCTGACCGCCGAATATTCGATGCTGCCGTATTCCACGCTCGACCGGAAACCACGCGACATCGCCAAGGGCAAACTCGACGGCCGCACCGTCGAGATCCAACGCCTCATCGGCCGCTCGCTCCGCGCCATCATCGATCTCCAAAAACTGGGCGACAACACCCTCTGGGTGGACTGCGACGTCATCCAAGCCGACGGCGGCACCCGCACCGCCTCCATCACCGGCGCCTACCTCGCCGCCCGCCTCGCCGTCCAAAAGCTCCTTGACGACCGCAAGCTCGCCGAGAACCCGCTGCTCGACTCCGTCGCCGCCGTCAGCGTGGGCGTGTTCAACAATCAGGAGCTGCTCGATCTGAACTACGTCGAGGACAAGGACGCCGAGGTGGACTTCAACGTCGTCATGACCGGCCAGGGCCGCTTCGTCGAGGTGCAGGGCGCCGGCGAGGAAGCCACCTTCACCCAGGATCAACTCACCAGCCTCGTGGCCCTCGCCCAGAAAGGCCTCAAGGAAGTCAGCGGCCTCCAAACCGCATTCCTGACCAAGCAGTTGCTGGCGCGTTAGGAAACGGCGCGATTAGCGCCGCGCTTCCGCTCATCCGTCCGGGCTAACGACTGCGGTCCGCCTGCTTTTTGACGTGTCATTCCCGGCAGGTTTCTGACTGAATATTCCGACCATCTCCCCATGAACATCCACGAGTATCAGGCCAAGGCCCTTTTCGAGCAATTCGGTGTGCCCGTCCCCAAGGGCGCCGCCGCCACCAGCCCCGAGGGCTTCGTCACCGCCCTCGCCTCCCTCCCTGAGGGCCCCACCATGGTGAAATCCCAAATCCACGCGGGCGGCCGCGGCAAAGGCACCTTCACCGATGGTTTCAAGGGCGGCGTCAAATTCTGCAAGACCAAGGCCGAGGCCGCCGACATCGCCGGCAAGATGCTCAACAACACCTTGGTCACCATCCAGACCGGTCCCGCCGGGCGTAAGGTTCAGACGATCTACTTCACCGTCGCGAGCGACATCAAAAAGGAATACTACCTCGCCGTCCTCCTCGACCGCGCCTCCTCCCGTCCCGTCATCGTGGCCTCCACCGAGGGCGGCGTCGAGATCGAGAAAGTCGCACACGACACGCCCGAGAAGATCACCAAGGTCGTCATCGACCCCGCCTACGGCATCGCCGACTTCCAGCTCCGGCAGATCATCGCCGCCCTGCAGCTTACCGGCGCCGAGGCCAAAAACGCCGCCAAGCTCATCAAGAACCTCTACACCATGTTCTGGGAAACCGACGCAGCCATGGTCGAGGTCAACCCTCTCATCACCACCCCGGCCGGCGACGTCCTCGCCCTCGACGCCAAGGTCTCGTTCGATTCCAACGCCCTCTACCGTCACCCCGAGATCGTCGCCCTCCGCGACCTCAACGAGGAAGACCCGAAGGAGATCGAGGCCTCCAAATACGACCTCGCCTACATCGCCCTCGACGGCAACATCGCCTGCCTCGTCAACGGCGCCGGCCTCGCCATGTCCACCATGGACATCATCAAGCACTACGGCGGCAACCCCGCCAACTTCCTCGACGTCGGCGGCGGCGCCTCGAAAGAGAAGGTCGTCGCGGCTTTCAAGATCATCCTCGGCGACGCCAACGTGCAGGGCATCTTCGTCAACATCTTCGGCGGCATCATGGACTGCAACGTCATCGCCGAGGGTATTGTTGAAGCCGTAAAAGAAGTCGGCCTCAAGCTCCCCCTCGTCGTCCGCCTCGAAGGCAACAACGTCGCCAAGGGCAAGGAAACCCTCGCCAAGTCCGGCCTTGCCCTCGTCAGCGGCGATACCATGGCCGACGCCGCCCAGAAAATCGTCAAGCTCGTCGCCTAAGCCGGACACGCGAACTCGAAAATCGAAAATCCAAAATCGAAAATCCCATGTCCATTCTCATCTCCGCCGACACCAAGATCCTCGTCCAAGGCATCACCGGTGCCTTCGGCGCCAAGCACGCCCAACTCTCGCTCGACTACGGCACGCAGCTCGTTGCCGGTGTCACCCCCGGCAAGGGCGGCCAGTTCTTCGAGCACGCCGGCCATAAGGTGCCGATCTTCAACTCCGTCCACGAGGCCGCCGCCGCCACCGGCGCGACCGTCTCCGTGATCTTCGTCCCCCCGCCCTTCGCGGGCGATGCCATCCTTGAGTGCGTGGACGCCGGTCTCGACCTCGCCGTCTGCATCACCGAGGGCATTCCGATCAAGGACATGATTCGCGTGAAGCGCGCCATCGCCGGCAAGAAGACCCGCCTCATCGGGCCCAACTGCCCCGGCCTCGTCACCCCCGGCACCGGCGAAGGGTCCAAGGGCGGCTGCCGCATCGGCATTGCCCCCGGCTACATCCACAAGAAGGGTCACGTCGGCATCGTCTCCCGCTCCGGCACCCTCACCTACGAGGCGGTTTTCCAAATCACCTCCAAGGGCCTCGGCCAGTCCACGTCCGTCGGCATCGGCGGCGACCCGGTCAACGGCACCAGCCACCTCGATGTTATCAAACTCTTCAACGAGGACCCCGACACGAAGGGCATCATCCTCATCGGCGAGATCGGCGGCAGCGCCGAGGTCGAGGCCGCCCGCTGGATCAAGGCCAACTGCAAGAAACCCGTGGCCGGCTTCATCGCCGGCGCCACCGCCCCCGCCGGCCGCCGCATGGGTCACGCCGGCGCCATCGTCGGCGGCGCCGAGGACACCGCCGCCGCGAAGATCGCCGTCTTCCAGGAATGCGGCATCGAAGTCGCCGCCACCCCCACCGACATGGCCGACGCCCTCCTCCGTGCTGCCAAAGCCAAAGGTGTGTCGCTAAGTTAATCTCATCAATATTTTAGCTAACCAACCGGCCGCACCACGGCCGGTTTTTTTTATTTTCTGCCAAAAAAATGCTGGACAGCCCAGCCTGTTGCCCCACGTTCGCCACCGCATCAGGAACGAGCCGGCCTTCAAAACGCCGGTTCCGCCAACCGGGCCGGGAGCGGCCACGGTGGATCGGGGGAAACCCCGGATGTGCGTCACCCGCAAGGGGGGCGAACCAAGAACGCTCCCGAAGACGAAACCGATCTGATGCCTCAGATCGGTTTTTTGTTTTCAACCCTGCTGCGCGATAACTCCCAACCCGAAATATCACGCATCATGTCCGCCATCACCAAACTCCCCGGTATCCGCGTCCGCGCCGAAAACCTCAACCACCACCTGTGGAACAACCACGGCACGTGGTTCCTCCACTACACTGTGCATCCCACACCTTTCACCAAGGAGCGCGTTCGCCGCTCCCTCGGCACGAAGGATGTGAAGATCGCCCGCGACCGGCGCGACGCCTTTTTCGCCCAGCTTGCGACCGAGGCAGCCAAGGCCGCCCGCAAAGACGCCGCCGCATGAACGACGCTCGTTGCGTCCTCCGTTTCCGGACCGCCGGGGACGGCGGCCCCGCCTTGCCCGCATCCGGCCGGCTCATCGTTGACCTGCTCGTCAACGACCAAACCGTCCCCGTGGGTCACATCGCTTGGCTGGAGCCGTCACCCGGCATCCCCGGGCGTTGGATTTATCTCACCGCCGACGGCCAGGCGACCGGCCTCCAAAGCGTGCTCTCCCGCCAAGACCTCGAAGGGATGGTCGCGGAACATCACTTTCAGGCGTTGACCGCCGACCGCCAGCGCAGCGCCTGACCGCCCGGTCACGGCAGCCGCAACACCTGGCCCGGCCGCAGCACATTGGCTCCGGCCAGCTCCTCGCGGTTGGCATCGTAAATCTCCTGCCAGCGGTTTGGCGTGCCGTAGTAGCGCAGGCTGATGCGGGAAAGAGAGTCACCCTCCATCACCGTGTGAGTGCGGGCCGCGGCGACTGACTGCGTCTCAGGCTGCGCCGGACGCACCGCAGGAGGCACACCACCCGGCGCACCCGCCGAGGGATTGATCAGCCGGGCGGCTGCGGCGATCTGGTCGAGTGTGGACTGGGCTTGGCGTAACCGGGCGCTGATGGCGGCGTTTTCCTGCTGCAAGGCGGCCACGCGCGCCTGCCGGTCGCGCTCGGCCGTTTGCACCGATTCCGCCAGCCTAACGTTCTCGGCCCGCAAGGTCGCGATGTCGCGCTGCGCGGCGGCCAGTTGG
Organism: Opitutaceae bacterium UBA2377; assembly: GCA_002344205.1. GTDB lineage: Bacteria > Verrucomicrobiota > Verrucomicrobiia > Opitutales > Opitutaceae > UBA2377. The sequence goes on along the minus strand of DDSZ01000045.1, from coordinate 9,539 downwards.
TTTGTGACGCCCGCGAGGCTGGCGGCCCGGCTCTCGGCTTCGGCGCGCCACTGGTCCGCCTGGGCCAGCCGGCTGTTTTCCGCCCGGAGGGTGCTCAGTTGCGCCGTCAACTCCTCGCGTTGGCGCTGCGCCGCGGCGTTCTCCTGCGTGAGCCGGGTGTTGGCCTCCTGCAATTCTGCTTCGCGGCCGGCGGTCGTCCGCAGGGCGGCCAGTTGGCTGGTCAGCGTGCGCACTTGGTTCTCCAACTGCTCGTTTGTGCCGGTGAGATCGGTCACGCCGGCGCGCTGGATTTCGACCAGCCGCTCGCTGGCCTCCAGCCGGCTGCGCAGTTGCGTCGCGTCGTTTTGCGCGGTTTCCGCCTGCTGCTGAAGCTGCCGCAGCCGCACTTCGAGCGCCTGCTTCTCGCGGGTCAGGCGGTCGTTGAGCCCGGTCAGCTCGGCCACGCTTCCGTCCTGCTGCTCGGCCGCGCGATCCACTTCCGTGAGCCGGCTTTGCAGGGCCTGCATTTCATTTCTGGCCGCGACCGCCTGCGCCCGGGCTGCTTCCGCGGCCTGACCGAGCTCGGCGGCGTTTTGCTGCACCGCGGCCAGTTGCGCCCGCAACGCGTCCCTTTCCTGCGTGAGCCGGTCCGCATTGGCCGTGAGATCGCGCACCCGGCGGTTCAACTGCTCCAATTCGCCGGAAGACATGGCATCCTCGGCAGACTTGCTGCTGAGCAGTGCGCGATTGGCGTCCGCCAGCGCGCGGTTGGCCTCGCGGGAAAGCTGCAGTTGCTCGGCCAGTTGGGCGATCTCCTGGGCGGCGCTCTTCTGGTCGGCCGCCAATTGCAGCTCCAACTGCCGGGCCCGGTCCTGCAGCGACTGCATCTCCAGCCGCATCGCGGTAGCATCGGGCAACGCCCGGGCCGCGAGCGCCTGCGCGGCGAGCGCCGCGGCGGCTTCCTGCCGGGAAACCGCCAAATCCTGTTCCAGGGAATTCACCTGCGCCTGCATGCCGGCGAGAGCCTGCTCACGCGTTTCAAGCGTGCGGGCCGCGGCGGCGAGTTGCGCGGTCAGCTTGCTCACCGTGTCGTCGTCGGCCCGGGCTGCGGCGCTGGCCGCCAGTTGCCGGTTTTGCTCGGTCAGCCGGGTCACATCGGCGCCCAACCGCTCGCCCACTCGCCGGCTCTCTGCCAGTTCCGCCTCCAAGGCTTGCAACCGGTTGACCGCGGCCTCGCTGCTCGCCCGGGCGGTTCGCAGCGCCGCGTGCTCGCGCTGCAGGATTTCGTAACGGTTCGAAAGTTCGGTCAATCCAGCTGCCTGATCTTTGCCCGCCGTCTCCGCTTCCAACAAGGCCTGTTGTGCGGCGGTCAATTGCTCCCGGAGCCGACCGAGCTGGGACTCCGCGCCGCCTTGGGCGGACTGCAATTGTCCGCGCAGACTCTCAACCTCCCGGCGCAAGGCTGTGTTGCCTGCCTGCTGGTCGCCAAGCGCGCCCTGCATCCGGCCCAGCTCCGCGGTCAGCTTTGCGTTCTCGGATTCTCCCGTTTCGGCGCGAGCGCGCAATTCGCGGGTGGCCTCGGTCAGTTTTCGCTCCGCGTCACCCAAGGCTTTTTCCAAGGCCTGCACGCGCACACCCGCTACTTCCGCTCCGGCGCGGTCGCCGCGCAGCGCGGTGTTTTCCTGCTGAAGCGCCTGCACGCGGGCGGCGAAGGCCGCCAAATCCGCCGCTTGATCCCGGCTCGTGCTCTCAACCGCCGTGACCGTCTGCTGTGCCGTAGCCAACTGGTTGCGCAGGCGGTTCAACTGCACGGCCGCATCGCTCTGCGCCGCCTGGAGCTGCACGCGCAACTCCTCGGTTTCGCGCCGGGCCGCAACCATCTGGGCCTGGGCCTCCGCGAGTTCGGATTGCAGGCGGTTGCGTTCGGCTTGCGCTTGCTCGCGCTCCTCGGCGCGCACCTGCGGCCGTGCTTGCAGCTCGCGGGTCGCGGCCGCCAAATTCTGTTCGGAGCGCGCCAGGGCGTCCTTGGTTTGGGTCAGCTCGGCGGTCGAGTTTCCGGCCGTCTGCTGCGCGGCCGTCAGCTCCTGCCGGGCTTGGTGAAGCTGCTGTTCCAGCGCGGCCAATTCCCGTTGCCACCGTTCCTGCTCGGCCCGCAGGCGGGAATCGTCACCGCTCGCGGCGGCCAGCCTTTGCTCAAGTTGCACGCGCTCGACCCGCAGCGCGGCGAGGTCCGCCGTGGTGGCCGAAAGCTCCTGGCGCAGGGCCTGCAAGGCCGGGGCGTCCGGGCCCGGGGCCGCCTGTTGCAGACGGCGGTTTTCGTCCGCCAAGCGGGAGGCGGTGGCCCGTTCCTCGTCGAGCTGCCGCTGCAGGGCGGCCAACCGGGGATCTTCGCCGCCGGTCGTGGCACCGCCGGCCGCAACCCGCTCCTCCGCCAGACGCAGGCGGCGGTTAAGGTTGGCCAGCTCGACGGTGGCGCGCTTGACCTCGTTGTTGAGCCGGGTGTTTTCCGCGGTGAGAAATTGCGTGCGTTCGTCGCCGCTCGCCGGGGCCGAAGCCGCCAAACCGGTGAGCCGCCGGTTTTCATCCTCCAGCCGGGAGCGGGCCGCGCCCAGGCTTTGTAGCTCGGCCGTGATCTCCTGGTTGCGTCCGACGAGGTTCGTGCGCTCGGCCTTCAGGCTTTCGGTTTCGCGGGTCAGCTCGGCCACTTGCGTGCGCAGTTGCGCCAACGCCGCGCCATCCCCGGCGGCACGACTCAGGCGGCCGTTCTCTGCCTGCAATTCCGCGGTGGTTTCCTGCACCCGGCGCAGCTCCTGCTGCAATCCCGCCAGCCGGGCCGTGAGGTCCCGGTTGGCCGCCTGCAAGGCGACCATTTCTGCCTCGGCGCGGCGGTCCGGGGCCGCCGGCCGGGTTTCGGCCGCGAGCTGCGCGAGCTTTCGCTCCAACTGGATTTTTTCGGACTGGATCGCCTGCACCGTCCCCGCAAGCCGGGTGTTCTCCGTCCGCAGCCGGTCCATCTCGCCCTGGGCGTTGCGCAGTTGGTCGCCGAGCTCCGCCAGTTGCCGGGTCGCAACTTCACTGCCGGGTGCCGGGATTGCCGCGGGGGCGATCGTCCGGCCTTCCATCTGCGCCTTGATCGCTTCCTGGCGGGCGCGGGCCTCGGCGAGTTCAGCCGGCTGCAACCGGGCCGCCACGAGATCGCGCCCCACCGCCGTCACACCGTTTTCCGCCGCCAGCGCGAGCCAAGCGTAGGCTTCCTTGAAATTGCTGGCGAGTCCGCCGCGGCCTTCGGCCAGCATGATGCCGTAATTGTTCTGGGCGGGACCGAAGCCTTGTAGCGCAGCCGTGCGGTAAAGCTGCGCGGCCATCGCCTCGTCCATCGCGGAGCCCCGTCCCTCCTCGAGCATGAGCGCAAGGTTGTAGCGCGCGCGGGCATAGTTCTGCTCCGCCGCCGCCCGATACCAGCGCTGGGCCAGCATCTCATCCTTCGCCAGGCCGCGACCAATCTCGTAGGCGAGCCCGAGGTTGTATTGCGCCTCGGGCACGCCGGCTTCCGCGGCCTGCCGGAACCACAGCGCCGCCTCGAAATAATCCTGCGGCACGCCCACGCCGTTGGCATACATGTTGCCGACGTTGAACTGCGCCGGGGCGAAGCCCGCCTCGGCCGCCTTCAGGTAATGACGAAAAGCCGCGCGCGAATCCTGCGCGGTGCCGCGCCCCATCTCGGTCAGCATGCCGAGGTTGAAGCTGGCCGCGGGGTGGCCGGCGGCGGCGGCGAGCGTGTAAAGGCGGATGGCCTCGGCATCGTTTTGCGGCACGCCCTGCCCGTTCACGTAAAGATTGGCCAGGGCGTTTTGCGCCTCGGGATCTCCGGCATCAGCCCGGCTGCGCACGGTCGCCACGTCCGCCGGCTGCGCCGACAAGACGGGCCAGACCGGGCCCAGCGCCAACAACGCGGCCAGCAGCAGTGTCCTTTGCCGCTTGGAGAGGAAAAACTGGTCGGAAGCCGCTGGGTTAAGCACGGGATTCGTTTAAGGAGAAAACCCTAGTCGGGAGCAAGGCCGCATCCTGCATGCCGTGGATGATCTTCTTGTCCGGCGGACAGAAGGTCGCCAGGGCCCCGGACAGCCGGCTTTTCCCGTTCACCACAAAATAGTAGGGACACAGACGCAGGCGGCCCGCCTTGGCCACCGCCGCGGCCGGCTGCCCGTCCTTCGGCGGCTCATACAACGGGTGCGTCACCCGCATCGGCTTCCGGTATTCCTGCAAAAGATGCAGGTTGGCGGCGGCGAGCTCCCGGGCCTGCTCCAGACCGGCCTGCCATTCCTCCCGCGAACAATCGCTGCCGAGCACCACGCTGCGCGCGCCCCAGGCCGTCTCGTGGAAGCCGGAGATCTTGATGATCAGGTCGCGCTCCTTTTGCGAAGCACCGGCGAGGTCACGCCAGTCGTTGAGCGAACGCCCGCCGACCTTGGGGCCGTCGAGCACGGCACCGGGCGGCAGCGGCGCGGGGTCCATCACCCACGATTGCGGGATGAGCTTCTTCAACAGCTCAAGGCTGCGCCGCGGCAGGTGCTCGGCCCAGAACTCCGCCAGCAGGTGGTGATGGAAAAGCGCGAGGGAAAGTTTCTCCTCCTGAAACGGGCGCATCGGCGGCGCGATGGCCACCTCGCCCGCCGCCCACGCTTCAAAGAAATACTCCGCGGTCGAGAGGTTGGGCAGGTCGAAAAGTTCAAAGAAGCGGTAGATCACGTCGATCTTCTCGGGGTTGCCGTCGTGATCGATGAAAAGGGAGTTCTCCAACGGAAACACTTCCTCCGGCCGCACGCAGAACACCCGTTTGCCGCGCAGTTGTAGTTGCAGCGCGAGCCACTGCATCTCAGGCCGGTAGGTCGCCGCCTCGTCGCTCACGACGAGCGCGATCATGGGGTTCGCCACGCCGGGGCGGAGCGCGGCCAAGGCCGCGTGGAAATTGACGATCATCGCGTCCGCCGCACCGATGATGCCGTCGTTGGCGGCATAGAGCCGGTTCAGAAAAGCCGTGAGCCCGATGCCGCCGGGCACCGAGTCGAGTTCGGTCAGCGCAAAGCCGTCTTTAGTCAGCAGCAGGTCCGGGCGGAGCACCGGCGGAAGCACGCCGCGGTTGCGGGCATCGCGGGCGTGGGCGATGAGCGCGGCCGGTTTGCCGCGGTCGAGGTATTCCGCCACCCACGGGGCCAGCAGGGGTTTGTTGCGCAGCAGGTTCTTCCCGGCGGCCGAGCGCAGGTAGAGGGTCTCCAGCGCGGCGTGAAAATCCAAACAGGCCGACCCGATCGCCTCCAGCGCGGCCGCCTGCTCGCCGGTGATCGGCCAGGCCGCGGGCGAAAGCTGCCACGTCTTCGCCTCGAACAACGGCTGGGCGTCGAGGGCGGCGCGGATGGCGGCATGGGTGAGATCGGGCATGGCGGGGACAAAAACTGAATGGCTGAATGACTGAAATGGCCAGTGCGGGTTTGTTTCAGTCCTTCAGTTTTCAGCCATTCAGCCTTTCCTACTCGTCCTCCATCTGGATGTCCTTGTTGCGATGCCGCGGGCAGCCGGCCCGCAGCCAGGCATTGATGAAGCGGTCGAGATCGCCGTCGAGCACGCCCTGGGTGTCGCTGGTGGAGTAACCGGTGCGCAGGTCCTTCACCATCTGGTAAGGCTGGAGCACGTAGCTGCGTATCTGGCTGCCCCAGCCGATCTCGCCCTTCTCGCCGTAGAATTTTTCCATTTCGCTGCGCTGCTCATCGAGCTTCTTTTCGTGCAACCGCGCCTTGAGCACGTTCATGGCAGAAGCCTTGTTCTTGATCTGCGAGCGCTCGTTCTGGCAGACCACGACGATGTTCGAAGGGATGTGGGTCAGGCGCACGGCCGAGTCGGTCGTGTTGACGCCCTGCCCGCCCTTGCCGGACGAGCGGTAAACATCCACGCGGATCTCATCCTCGGGAATGTCGATTTTGATTTCGTCGGTGATTTCGGCGATCACGTCCACGGCGCAGAACGAGGTGTGACGGCGCTTGTTGGCGTCGAAGGGGCTGATGCGCACGAGGCGGTGGACGCCGCGCTCGGCCTTGGCGTAGCCGTAGGCGTTTTCGCCCTTGATGAGGATCGTCGCCTTGCTGATGCCGGCCTGGTCACCGGCCTGCACATCCTGCAGCTCGACGGTGAACCCGCGCCGTTCCGCCCAGCGGTTATACATGCGGAAGAGGATGTCGGCCCAGTCGTTCGACTCGGTGCCGCCGGCGCCCGCCTGGATGGAGAAGATGGCGTTGTTGCGGTCAAACTGCCCGGTCAGGAAGGAGGCGATCTCCAGCTCGTCGAGCTCGGCCACCAGCGCGGTCACGGTGGCATCGAGTTCGGCGGCATAGGTTTCGCGCTCGGCGCCATCCGCCGCCTCGACGAGCTCGGTCATCACGGCCACGTCCTCCAGTTTTTTCTGATAGGCCACGACCGGCAGCACGGACCGTTTCAGGCCGTTGAGCTTGGTAATGTGCTTTTGCGCGCGGTCGTTGTTGTTCCAGAAATCGGGCGCGCCCATCTGGGCCTCCATCGCCTCGATTTCACGCTGCTTTTGTTCGCAGTCAAAGAAACCTCCACAAGTGGCCGGCGCGCTTCTTGATGTTCTCTATGTGGTCAAAGGTCTCGGGAGCGATCATGATGAGGGTCTATAGCCGCAAACTGCGGCGGGCGGCGCAAGCGGGTTTTGCACAAAAATCACGGCCATAGGTTTGATTTTCATGTGATTACGCGACGATAAGCCCAAACAGGCCTGCTCGTGTTGAATTCGGGCTGGTTACAGCCAGCAAAAATGATAAAAGTGCTTCATGCGCTCGCAGTTCCCTTTGCTGCCATCAACCCCACGCCGGATTTGGTTCTGGCTGTTTGCGCTCGGTTTGGCCTGCCAAGTTCAGGCTCAGGTATCAGTGGGCTATTTCACCGACTACTACACTGGGTCAACCGCACCCGCGGCGGGCATCACCACGGTCGGCGGCACCCCCGTCCATATCACGGACATCACCACGTTTGATTTCAGCACCGTGCAGGTGCTGGTGATCAACGAATCCGACAACAGCTCCTACAGCTCCGAATTGATGGCCCGCGCCGGCGCCTTGGCGACCTTCGTGCAGAATGGCGGCATTCTGCTCTTTCATGACCGCTACGTGGGCGTGGACTACACCGCCACGCTCAACACCTTGCTGCCGGGCATCGGCGCCGCCCAATTTTTTCGCGATTTTGATAACGATGAAGACATCGATTTTCTGAATGCGCCCAATCTGTTGACCAACGGTCCCTACGGTATGTTGGACAACACCAGCTTGGACGGCGGCAACTCCTCCACTCACGGCTACGTGCTCTCCTCCACCTTGCCGGCCGGCACCACCGTGCTTTACACAGTCGGCAGCGATCACACCAAGGCCGCCGGCTTCGCCTACACCTTCGGTAGCGGCATCGTGTTTTACTCCACCATTCCCTTGGATTATTATTTGGACGGCTCAGGCACGGCGACCCTGAACGCCAATATCAATAACATCTATTATCCCAACCTGCTGGAGGGTATCGCCGCCGTGCCAGAACCGTCAACCTGGGCCCTGCTGGGAGTCGGGTTGATCATCATCGGGTGGCAGGCGCGCCGACGCTGGTCGCGGTGAATCAGCTCCGCAGCGTGCCGGCGGCCTTCTCGGCGAGGTAGCTGGCGTAGGTCAGGCGCACGCCGTCGCGCAGGGCGGTCTTCGCCTTCCAGCCGAGCGCGGTGAGCCGGGAAACATCCATGAGCTTGCGCGGCGTGCCATCGGGCTTGGTCGCATCCCAGGTAATCTTGCCCGAGTAGCCGGTCACCTCCGCCACCAGCTCGGTGAGTTCCTTGATCGTGACATCCTGGCCGGTGCCGATGTTGATCCAGTCGGGCGGGTTTTCCAACCGGAGCAGGAAGGCGCAGGCATCGGCAAGATCGTCCACGTGCAGAAACTCGCGTTTCGGCGATCCCGTGCCCCAGGCCGCGACTTCCGGCGAGCCGACCTCCTTCGCCTCGTGGAAACGGCGGATCAGCGCCGGCAACACGTGCGAGTTCTGCGGATGGTAGTTGTCGCCAGGGCCGTAAAGGTTGGTCGGCATGCCCGAGTGGAAGAGCACGCCGTGCTGCTTGCGGTAATACTGGCAGAGCTTGAGTCCGGCGATCTTCGCGATCGCGTAAGCCTCGTTGGTCGGCTCCAGGGGGCCGGTGAGCAGGCAATCCTCCGGCATCGGCTGCGGCGCATGCTTCGGGTAGATGCAGGAGCTGCCAAGGAAGAGCACGCGCTTCACGCCGGCCTGGAAAGCGCCGTGGATGCAGTTCGCGGCGATGGCGAGGTTGTCGTAAAGGAAATCCGCCGGGTAGGTGTTGTTCGCATGGATACCGCCGACCTTCGCGGCGGCGACGATGACGGCATCGGGTTGGGCCGCGGCGTAAAAGGCGGCCACCGCCGCTTGGTCAATGAGGTCGAGCTCCCGGCGGGTGCGCAGCACGAGTTGCACCTCCGGCTCGCCCACGAAGCGGCGCACGAGTGCGCCGCCCACCATGCCGTTGTGTCCGGCGATGAAGAGTTTCATGCGAACGGCGTGCGGGACGGTTGCGGCAACCCGGCGATCTGCGCCTCGCGCTTGGCGAGGTCGAGGTCGGCCTCGGTCATGATCTTCACGAGTTCCTTGAACTTCACCTTCGGCTCCCAGCCGAGCTGGCGCTTGGCCTTGGCGGGGTCGCCGATCAGCAGGTCCACCTCGGCGGGGCGCTCGTAGCGGGCGTCGTATTTGACGTGTTTCTGCCAGTCGAGCCCGAGCAGGCCGAAGGTTTCCTCGATGAACTCCTTCACGGAATGCGTCTCGTTGGTCGCCACGACGTAGTCGTCGGGTTTCTCCTGCTGGAGCATCACCCACATCATCTCGACGTATTCCTTGGCGTAGCCCCAGTCGCGCTTGGCGTCGAGGTTGCCCATGTAGAGGGCGTCCTGCAGCCCCATCTTGATGCGCGTGGCGGCGCGGGTGATCTTGCGGGTCACGAACGTTTCGCCGCGCCGTGGGCTCTCGTGGTTGAACAAAATGCCGTTGGAAGCGTGGAGATTGTAGCTCTCGCGGTAGTTCACCGTGAGCCAGTGGGCATAAACCTTGGCGCACCCATAAGGCGAACGCGGCCAGAACGGCGTGGTCTCCGTCTGCGGCACTTCCTGCACCTTGCCGAACATCTCCGACGACGAGGCCTGGTAGTAGCGCACTTTCTTCACCAGCCCCGCCTCGCGGATCGCCTCCAGGATGCGTTGCGCGCCGAGGCCGTCCACATCGCCGGTGTATTCGGGGATGTCGAACGATACCCGCACGTGGGACTGGGCGCCGAGGTTGTAGATCTCATCCGGCTGCAGCTCGTAGAGCAGCTTCACCATCTGCACCGAATCCGCCAGATCGCCGTAATGCAGAAACAGCCGCACGCCGTTCACGTGGGGGTCGCGGTAGAGGTGATCAATCCGGCTGGTGTTGAAGGTCGAGGCCCGGCGGATGACGCCGTGCACCTCGTA
>DDSZ01000018.1 GCA_002344205.1 Opitutaceae bacterium UBA2377 | reverse complement strand
CAGGTTGGCCGCCTTTTCCGGAATATGCCAGGCGCCCATCTTGAAAAGCATGGAGGCTTTGCCGTGCACCACCTCGTCGTGGGAGAATACGGTCACAAATTTCTCCGCATATTGGTAAAGCATCCCGAAGGTCAGGTCGCTCTGGTGCCACTGACGGTAAACCGGCTCCTTGGTGAAATAGCGCAGGGTGTCGTGCATCCAGCCCATGTTCCATTTGCAGTCGAAGCCCAGTCCGCCTTCCGCCACCGGTCGGGTCACGCCGGGAAACGACGTGGATTCCTCCGCAATGGTAACCACGCCGGGATGATAACGGTGCACCAGCTCGTTCGTTTCTCGCAGGAAGTCGATCGCCTCGAGGTTCTCACGGCCGCCATGGCGGTTCGGTATCCACTCCCCTTCCTTGCGGGAGTAATCGAGGTAGAGCATGGAAGCGACCGCATCCACCCGCAGGCCGTCGATGTGATAGCGGTCCAGCCAGGCGAGGGCGTTTGCCAGCAGGAAGCAGCGCACCTCATTGCGCCCGTAGTTAAAGATGAGGGTGCCCCAGTCCATGTGCGCGCCCTTGCGGGGATCGGCATGTTCGTAAAGATGCGTGCCATCGAACTGGGCGAGTGCAAAACTGTCGCGCGGAAAATGCGCCGGCACCCAGTCGAGGATCACGCCGATGCCGCGCTGGTGCAGGTGATCCACAAACCAGGCAAAATCTTCCGGAGTTCCGAAGCGGTGCGTCGGCGCGTAAAAACCGGTCACTTGGTAGCCCCACGAGCCGTCAAAAGGATGCTCCGCCACCGGCATGATCTCGACATGGGTGAAACCCAGCTCCGTCACGTAATCCCCCAGCATGGGCGCCAGTTCGCGGTAGCTCAGCGGTCGGTCCCCATCCTCGGGCTTGCGTCGCCAGGATCCCAGATGGACTTCATAGATCGACATCGGCCGGTCCGGTTGTCCGGCCTGTTCCGCACGTCGCCGCAGCCAAGCACCGTCCTGCCAGACGTGCTTGCGCGGATTGCACACGATGGAGGCATTGTTCGGCGGACCCTCAAAGTGCGTCCCGTAGGGATCGGTCTTCGCATGCACCGTGCCGGATTGATCACGGACCAGGAACTTGTAGAGTTCACCCTCCTGGAGTCCGGGCACAAACAATTCCCAGACACCGGAAGCACCCAGGGAGCGCATCGGATGGTAGCGCCCGTCCCAGTGGTTGAAATTCCCCGCCACCGAAACCTGCGAGGCATTTGGGGCCCAGACGGCAAACGCCACCCCGTCCACGCCGTCCACCGTGCGCAGATGCGCGCCGAGCTTTTCGTAGATGCGGTGTTCGGTGCCTTCGTTGAACAGATACAGGTCCTGCGCCCCGAGCGTCGGCAAGAAAGCATAGGGGTCAAAAAACTGCCGCAGTTCCCCGCCCCGGTGCTGGACGCGCAACAGATAACGAAACACCTTTCGCCGACGGGGAATAAACACCTCGAACATGCCGGCCTCATCCAGCCGGGTCATTGCCCAGGCTTCGCGCCGGCCCGCATCGACCACCGCGCAACGCACCGCCTCGCGCACCAAGGCCCGCACGACGAGGCCGCGTTGACCTCCCTTCACGCAGGGGTGCATGCCGAGCACGGCATGCGGAGCGGCGTGCCGGGCGTGCAGCAGGGCGTCGAGTTCTGATGGCGTGATGACCAAGCTGGCTGTCACCGTGGGTGGGCGCGTTGGCGGGGTCTAGCCCGTATTTTTCAAACCGCCTGAGATGCCGCTGATCGTCAGCTCCACCACCGCCCGCGCCTCCACCGTCTCTGCTTCCGTCAAACGGCCGCCGCGCAGCCGGCGCAGCATCTCGACCTGGATGTAGTTCAGCGGGTCGATGTAGGGATTGCGCAGCTCCACCGATTTCAGCAGGACCGGCTCGCGCCCCAGCAACTTGCGCTCGCCCGTAATCGCGAGGATGGCGCGCTCGGTGCGGGCAAACTCATCCAGCAGGATCCCATGGATGCGTTTGCGAATCCGGGCCTCCGGCACGAGTCCGGCATAGAGCGTGGCGATGCCCATGTCGGCCTTGCGCATGGTCAATTGTGCGTTGTCGATCAGAGTCTGGAAAAAAGTCCACTCCCGGTGCATCGTGCGCAACAATCGCCGGCCGGCCGCGCCGCGCGCCAGCACCGCCTGCAACCCGCTGCCAAGGCCAAACCAGCCGGGAAAATTAAACCGGCTCTGCATCCACGAAAAGACCCACGGGATGGCCCGCAGATCCTCGACGCTCGTGGTCGCCCGGCGATACGTTGGCCGCGAACCCAGCTTCAGGTTGCCGATCTCATCGATGGGTGTGGCCTGCCGCCAGAATTCGAGAAACTCCGGATCCTTGTGCACGAGGGCCGCGTAGGCCTCGTAGCCGGCCTTCGCCATCGTCTCCATCGCTGCGGACCAATCCTCCGGCAACGACACTGGAGTTTCCGTCGCATGGATACCCAGCATGACGCCATAGGCCATCTGCTCCAGAATACGGTGGGCCAGATCGGGATCATGATAGCGGGTGGACAACACCTCGCCCTGCTCGGTCACCCGGATGCCCCCGTCGGCCAAGCCGACCGGCTGGGCCAGGATGGCCTTTGCCGCGGGGCCGCCTCCGCGGGCGATGCTGCCGCCACGGCCGTGAAACAGGGTCATCCGCACGCCCTCGGTCCGGCCAACCCGGGCGATTTCATCCTGCGCCTGATATAAGGCCCAGTTCGCGGTCAGGTAGCCGCAGTCCTTGTTGCTGTCGGAATACCCCAACATGACATGCTGGTGCGCCGGCTTCCTACCCGGCAGGGAAAAATACTCCTTCAGGATTGCCGGCGCCCGCCGCAGGTCATCCAGCGTTTCAAACAACGGTGCCACCGGCAGGTCCGCTTGGGTCGCGGTCATGAGCAGCTCCGCCTCCAGCAGGTCGGACACCGCCGCGGTCATGCTGATCACATAAATCCCCAGCGCCTCCCGGCCGATCTGTTCCTGCGCCCGACAAACCAAAGCCAAGGGCTCCAATACGGTCCGGGCTGTCGCCGGCAGGGCCTGCAACGCTTCGGCGCTCAGCGGTGCAAGCTTCGGAGTCGCCTCCAGCAACAACGCCACTTTTTCGCCTTCGGGCAATTTGGGATAATCGCGGCGGTCCAGCAATGCGGCGACCGCCTCCTCATGCAGCGCCGAGTGCTGGCGCAAATCGAGCCGGGCGGTGTGCAGGCCAAAGACCTCGATCTGCCGCCGTGCGTCGCGCAGCTCACCGCGCACCAACATCTCGCCGCGGCCGGCCGCCAGGCTGTTGTGAATCGCGTCAAAAGTTTCCGCCACGGTCTGGGCGCTGAATGCCGGCCCCGCCCTGCCTTCGGCGGCAAGAAAATCCGGGCCTCTGGTTTCTTCCACCGCTTGGCGCAGTCTTTCCCGCAGCACCCCCAGCAGCAACCGGTAGGGCTCGTGCGGATATCGGCGCTGCAAGTCTTCCAAATGCTGCGTCAGGTGCAGCTTTTCGCGCAGGCCCCGCTTCAAGGCCGGCACCACGTTGTCGCGTCGGTCGCTCACGGTCAGCGACCGGGCAAGGTCGCGGGCCGCCAGCCGCATTTTTTCAATCGCCAACCGGCGGTGCAATCGCAGCACCTCGGCAGTGACCGCGGCGGTGACATTGGGATTTCCATCCCGGTCACCGCCCATCCACGAGCCAAAGGTAAGCCAGCGTCCGGGCGCCTTCACCCCCGGATAATGCCGGGCCAGCGATGCTTCCAAGTCCGCCTGCAGGCGCGGCAGAGTCGCATACAGCACGGTGTCGTGATACCAGAGTCCCGTGCGGGCCTCATCCTCGACCTCGGGCCGGGCCACGCGGCTGCGGTCGGTCAGCCAGAGCGAAACGATCTCCCGCTCCACTGTCTCCGGATCAAGCATGGCCGGGTCCGCCGCCAGTTCGGGATGCGTGCGCTGGCGCAGCACCTCGGCCAGTCGCTGGAGCTTGGTGAGCAACGTGCGTCGCTTCGATTCCGTCGGATGGGCCGTGAAGACCAGCTCGATCCGCATACGGTCAACCAGCGCTTGCATCGCCCCGGGTTTTACCCCCCGGGCCTTGAGCTGCTGCACCGCAGCCTCGATGGATTCGCGCAGCGCCGGACGGCCATGACCATCCGGCTGGTTGCGCCGGCGGCGCAGCAACATGATCCGGAAATTCTCCTCGGCGAGATTGACGAGTTCAAAATAGAGCGTGAACGCCATCGCCTGCGTCTGCGCCTCGGCGGGCGTAAGCTGCGCCACCTGCGCGGCCAGTTTGCCGGCCGCGACGGGGTCCCCCGCCCGGGTAGCCTTGGCCAGCCCGCGCAGCCGCTCCACCGTCTCAAACGCCTCCACTCCTTCCAACCGCGTGATTACCTGCCCGAGCGCCTGGCCCAGCTCGCGCACAGCATGGCGCAATCGCGCCAGTTCGCTCAGGGCGGAGGCGGTGCGCTTGGGATTTGGTGTTGCCATGGTCGTGACTACCTTGCGGCGCGAATTCGGCGCCTGAAAGCGAAAAGTATGCCAGACCACATCGCATGGGAGCTTGCCTGCCCTTTGCCCCCGGCCTTTGCTGCGCGCTGCTTGATCCGCCTTTGCCTAAAACTGCTGTTTTTGCTCACGCCAGCCCTGCTCGCGGCTGCGCCCGCCGGCGCGGCGTCTTCGGAGCTGTCGGCCCGGACCACCGGCTACGATGATCGCACCGGCGAGGTGATCATGACCGGCGAGGCGCGCTTCACCGATGGTGAAGTGCTGATCGAGGCCGATGAAATCCGCTATCAGGCGACCGCCGGATCTGTCGTCGCCACCGGTGCCGTGCGGTTCACGCGCGGTGCCCAGCGCATCCTTGCCGACCACATCACTTACCGGCGCACCGACCGCACTTTTACCCTCACCCGCCCGCGGCTTGGCACCCATCCTTACTACCTCTCCGGCCGCTCGGCCGGAGGCACACCGGACCGGGTCGTGATCACGGATGCAACCGCCTCCATCCGTGAGCCCGGACCCTATCAACCCACGCTCAAGGCCGCCGAACTCACTTACGAGGCCGACGGCCGCATCAGCGCCACCCAAGCACGGCTGGGCGTCGGCTCGATCCAGCCCATAAGCCTGCCGCGGGTTTCCCATCGGCTCAATTTGCCCTTCATCTCCTATGTGTCGCTTTCCGCCGGCTACCGTTCCTCGCTCGGCCTGTTTGGCGAAGCCGGCATGCATTTCCCTTTCAGCGAAGACACCCGGCTGGGAGCCTCGCTCGGGCTCTACACCAAACGCGGCCTGATGGCGGGCCCTTCCGCCCACTACGAACTCGACCGCGCCGGCCGGACCATCCACGGCGACCTTAAATCCGGCTTCATCAACGACCGCGGTGACCGGTTCACCGATGTGCTCGGGCGCGCCGTGCCGGCCCAGCGGGCCTATGTGCAATGGTGGCACGCCCAGGAATTCACCGAGCAGTTAAAACTCACCGCCCAGCTCAACTATTGGCGCGACTCCGAGATCCTCCGCGATTTCCGGC
Source organism: Opitutaceae bacterium UBA2377 (assembly GCA_002344205.1). Classification (GTDB taxonomy): domain Bacteria; phylum Verrucomicrobiota; class Verrucomicrobiia; order Opitutales; family Opitutaceae; genus UBA2377. The sequence goes on along the minus strand of DDSZ01000018.1, from coordinate 9,285 downwards.
CGCAGGAGTTTTATGCGGTTCAGGAACCCGACAGCTACCTCGAGGCCATCCACACCGGGACCAATGCGTTCAGCTCGCTGTTCCTGCGCGTGCAGCCGAACTCCTATCACCGCGTGCAGGAGCGCCTGCCGGAGATCAGCTTTGAGCTTCTGCCGCAGGCGCTCGCCCCCGGCCTCTACCATCGCTTCCGGGGCAGCTTCGCCGCTTTGCAAGAAAGCCCCCCGGGCGGCGGTCCGACGCTACGCAGCGACCGTTTTGACGCATATTACGCCGTGCAAGGCAGCTTGGCGCCGCGCCCGTGGTTGAGCTTCGCTCCCGTGCTCGGCGGACGCCTCACGCACTATGCCCGGGGCACCGGCGGGCGCGGCGACTACACCCGCGCGCTCGGCGAAATCGGCCTCGATGGCGAGCTGCGCGGCAGCGCCGTGTTTGATTACAAGAATGAGATTTGGAAGATCGACGGCCTGCGCCATCTGGTGACCCCCCGCTTTTCCTACCGTTACGTGCCGAATGCGGAGCGCGGGCGCGCCTTTATCCCGCCCATCGACCGGCGCACGTTCATGACCTACCTGCCGACGCTGGGGCTCGGTGACATCCGCCATGTCGATGATCTCGGCCCCATGCACACCCTCCGCCTCGGCGTGGACAACACCCTCCAAACACGCGACGCCGTTTATGGTTCACGCGATCTGCTTGCCTTCAATCTTGCCGCCGACCTGCGGCTCGACGATCGCCCCGCCGGCGAGCGCCGCCTCTCCTCGATCCACGCCGGCCTCAATCTCACTCCGGCCCCGTGGCTGGAGTTTGAACTCTACCAGTCATTTTCCACGCAGCAGCACACCTTGCAGGAGTTCAACACCGGCCTGACTCTCCGCGACGGCGACGCTTGGGCGCTCCGCTTCTCGAGCCATTATCTGCGCGGACAGATCGAGGAGTATGTCGTCAGTCCGCGGCTGCGGCTCAACGAAGCTTACGAAACCGTCGCCCGGTTTCACTACGATGCCCGTCAGCGCCGCTTCAACGAGCAGGCCTTCGGCCTCAGGCAAAACCTGCACAACACCTGGATCATTGAATATCTCGCGACTTTCTACGACGGCCCCCGCCGTGAAAGCAGCTTTGGTCTCAGCCTGCGTGTGGAAGTGCTGGGCTTCTGACCCCGTGCGGCGGGTATCTGTCCAGCCATGAACGTGACCGGCAGCCAGCGCCAGACCTTCCTGCGACTCGCCGCCGCCCTGCGCACCCGGTGGCGGGGAAATCCGGGCTTTCCCCGGCAGGTGCAGCAATTGCTCGCGCGGGAACGATCTTTCGGCTCCCGCGACCGCCGGCTCTACCGCGAGCTGCTATACACGGTCTCACGCTATCTGCCCTGGATTGAGCCGCTGCTGCAAAGCGATCCCGAGCGCGCCGCCGATGTCACCGCTTGGTTGGCCGCGGAGACTCCGGCCACGATCGCTTACCGCGCCGCGCTGAATTCCGCATGGCCGCCTTGCCCCGACAGCGTGGCGGGAAAGGCCGCCCACCTGCAGTGCAGCACCGCCGCACTGCTTCCCGATTGGGTGCAGGCGGAATGCCCGGCCGTGTTGGCTGATGACGAAATCGATGCGTTGCACCGCCGGGCCCCGCTTTGGCTGCGTCTCCAGACCGACCAGCCGGAAACGGTCGCGGCCGAGTTCGCCCAACACGGCTGGACATGGCGTGCCTCCGGTCCGTTGCCAACCGCTTGGGAACTGCAGACCGAAGCCGATGTCACCAAGACCACGGCCTATGCCGAGGGACGCTTTGAAATCCAAGACCTCGGCTCGCAGCTCATCCTTGAGAGCGCCGGGCTCTCCACCGCCGACCATTGGTTGGATGCCTGCGCCGGCGCCGGCGGCAAAACACTCCAACTGGCCCGGATGCTCGGTCCGGACGCCCGCGTGGATGCCCACGATATCCGGCCCGCCGCCTTGGCCGAGCTCGGCCGGCGCGCGGACCGGGCCGGACTCGGCCAACTGCGCATCCTTACGACGCAACCCACCGAGTCCTACGACGGCGTGCTGGTGGACGCGCCCTGCAGCGGCTCCGGCACCTGGCGACGCTCCCCGCATTTGAAATGGAGCACTTCCCCGGCCACGCTCGCCCTGCAGGCCTCCCGCCAGCACGCCCTCCTTGGCCAATATGCCCGCTTGGTCCGGCCCGGCGGGCACCTGATCTATGCGACCTGCTCGTTGGCGCACACGGAAAACACCGGCGTCGTGGAGCAGTTTCTTGCGGAAAACCCGGACTTTGTCGTGCAGGAGCCGGCCGCGCGTTTCGGATGCATTTGGGACGGCACCGGCCTGCTCATCCTGCCCGCGCAAAATGACACCGACGGCTTTTACGTGGCGCGGTTGCGCCGGCGCTGATTTTTCCATTGCCCGGCATCCGCCGCCCGCAAGCATCGCCCCGTGGTTCCTGATTCCGACTACCGTATCAAGCTGCAGGTCTTCGAAGGCCCGCTCGACCTGCTCCTCTTTCTCATCCGCAAGAGCGAGCTGGATATCTACGACATCCCCATCGTTTCGGTAACCAAGCAATACATCGACGCGCTGCACACCATGCAGCAGTTGGACCTGGAGGTGGCGGGCGAATTTTTCGTGATGGCGGCCACGCTCATGGAGATCAAAAGCCGCATGTTGCTGCCAAAGGGCATGCACGCCACGGGCGTCGAAGGGGACGACGACCAGGTGGATCCTCGCTGGGAACTCGTGCACCAGTTGCTCCAATACAAAAAATTCAAGGAAGCCTCCGCCCAGCTCGGCGAGCTGATCACCCTCCGGCACGACCTCATGGAGCGCCATGTCTCCTCGCTGAGCGACAATGCCGACCGGCCGTTGAAAGCCGTGGACCGCATCGATCTCTGGAATGCCTTCAACCTCGTCCTCCGCCGGCTGGCCGAAAAGCTCGTCGTCGGGGAAATCCAAGATGAGCAGGTCACCGTGGCGGACCAGATGGAATACCTGCTCAACCGCATCCAGACGGAAAAGTCGTTCATCTTTTCCGATTTGTTCCCTGGCAAGGTGACGCTGCGCATGCTGGTCGCGACCTTCCTCGCGGTGCTGGAACTCACCCGCCTCAGGAAGCTTGCCCTCCGGCAGGACGAAGCTTTCACCGACATCATCTGCAGCGCCGTCGAGGAAAACCCGCTTGAAACTCCCGCAACCAGCGACACGGTAACCGCGTGAGCAAGAAGCGCAAAACCACACCCAAAGCCGGCCTCCTGGGCGTCGGCCTCGACAATCAGGACGGACACAAGCGCATCACCACGGGCGAGCAGTTTGCCATCGTCGGAGGCTCCGACGAAACCCACGGACGGATGACCGAGACCGTGATCAAGACCTTTGAGGAATTGAAGAGCCGCGGCAAACAACTGCATCAAGTCGAGCCCCGCGAACTCGCCGAGATCGTGCATCGCGCCACTCCCAACTGAGCGGCGAAGACCCCGCCCCGGCTTGCAACCGCACCATTTCCGGCAATCCTGCCTTTAACCACGCCCTCCCATGTCTGAAAAAATCGCCAATCTGAACAACGACACCTTCAAGTCCGCCGTCGCCGGCGCCGCCATGCCCCTCCTCGTGGATTTTTGGGCCCCGTGGTGCGGCCCCTGCAAGGCCATCGCCCCCATCTTGGAGGAACTCGCCGGCGAACTCGACGGCCAGTTGCAGATCGCCAAGGTCAACGTGGACGAGGCCGACACCGTCGCCGCCGAGTTCGGCATCCGCGCCATCCCGACCATGTTGCTCTTCAAGAATGGTGCCGTTGCCGAACAGATCGTCGGCATGATGCCCAAGGCCGCCCTGAAGGCCAAGCTCGCGGCCCATCTCTGAGGTCCTACCGCGACGTCAGCCAAAGCCCCGTCGCCGCCAGCAGCGCATAAAGCGCCAGCAGGCGGCCCGTATCGCCCAGCAACTCGATGAGTTCGCCGGGCGTTTTGCTTTGCGCCAGCCGCCGGCCGTGCGACCACGCCAGCGGCGCCAGCACGCCCGGCAACAGCAAGCCCCAGGCCGAGCCAAGCGACCAGGCTGCAACCGGCAGCACGCCAAACGCCAGCAGCCACGAGGCGGCAAACTGCGTGCGGGCAAATCCGCGGCCAAACCTGACGACCAGCGTGCGCTTGCCCGCCGCGGCATCGGTGTCTGCGTCGCGATAATTGTTCACAACCAGAATATTTGCCGCCAGCAGCCCGGTGCCGGCGCCCAGCAGCCACACGGCGGGGCCCGGCCATCCGGCCTGCACAAAATATGTCGTGCCCACCGCCACCAGGCCAAAAAACAAAAAGACAAAGACATCTCCCCAGCCATGGTAGCCCAACGGATAAGGCCCGCCGGTGTAGGCATAGCCGCAAGCGATACTCGCCAGCCCGATCACGATCAACCAAGGCCCGCCCCACGCGATCAACCCCAGGCCAAGCAGAAAGGCCGCGCCAAACGTCAACCACATCGCCCGCCGCATGGCCGCAGGTTTCACCAAGCCCGCCGCGACCGCGCGGGTCGGCCCCACCCGCGCAGCCGTATCGGCGCCCTTCACAAAATCATAGTAGTCGTTCGCAAAATTGGTGCCGATCTGGACCAAAAGCGCAAAGCCCAGACAGATCGAGGCCGCCGCCGCGGAAAATCCTCCTGCCTGCCACGCCATGGCCGAGCCAAGCACGACCGGAGCCACGGCGGCGGACAAAGTGCGCGGCCGGGCCGCCGCCCACCAAATCCGCCACCTTGGTGTTACTTCTGAGTTCAACGTTGCTGCTTATTTGCTTCTATCACCGGCGAATACAACTTGAGACAGGCTGTTGACAACCGGGCACAGCCTCACCGTGCCAAAAATATCACACCCGAATTGGCTGCAAAACCGCAGCCATTGCCGCGGAAACCAAAGCAAAATCACAGTCAACAGTAGGAAACTATAATCAATGATCACGATGCGAAGCCGTCACGCTTGGCGGCCGGCTACGCGCTGTCAAAGTTCATCCTGCTGCCGGTAACGTTGCTCCGCGGGAAGCTCGAGCTGCTGCTCGATCCCATGGATGCGTTTGCGCACGAGGTCCGCCTGCGCCGCGGGATCGGCGGCCGGCAATTGCGGATGCAGCCAACAAAGCCAAGCGTGCGCCTCATTGAGCCGGCCCTGCCGCACCAACATCAGTGCGTGCAACCGGGCCGCATAATACGGCGCTCCCGGCAGCAACGCCGCCCGCCGGTAACTCTCCGCGGCCAATCCGCCATCAGCCAGGGCCTGCCACTCCAACCCTGCCCGCTCGACCCAGTAATACGGATTATCTTCGTGCCAGGTCCGCGCCTGCTCCAGCAATGCCATCCCGGCCCGGCGCAGCGCGTCCGGCGAATCACCGGATGCATCCGCCACGGCCGCCAGATCCAACGCCAGCAGCCGCGCGCCATTGGACCAAAAATACAGCGACTCCGGCTGCAGTTCCACCGCCAACCTGAGGAATGCCGCCGTCTGCGCAGCATCCCCCCGGCCCCAGGCTTCCTGTGACTGCAACCAGGCCAGATTCGCTCCCAACGGACGCAGCCCGCCGATCCAGTCCCACCACAAGCCCGCCGGCGCACGGACAGCCCTCGCCGTCACATCAGGCAACACCACCGCATTGGCCAAAATGCCGCCGCCGGCCAGAACCACCAAAACCCGCAAAGCATGTTTCCAGTCAAATCTCACGGCGGCGCAATTGCAGGACTCCCAAGCCAATGAAAATTGCGCCATACAGGACCGCATAAAGCGTAAGCCGCACGGCCCTCACCACAAAGCCACCGTCACCGGCAAAGGCCGCGGGCGTGAGATCGAAAGCGCCAAAATCCGGCAGCAGATAACCCAGTCCGTGCAGCAACCAGACAGGCCAGCCGCCGTTGCTTCCATAAGCCGCCCATACGGCGGCGCTGTGGAAGATGATCAGTAGCAGCAAGCCGCAACCCATCGCAAAAACCCGGTTTTCAGCCAACGTAGCCAGCCAGAGCACGGCTGCGGCCAGCACGCAGGCTTTCAGCCAGGATGCATAGGCCGCGATCATGACCCCGGCAAAGTTCAACCCGGAGCCCCGATCAAAAGCATCGGGCATCAGGGCGAGCAGGGCCGTTTCCCGCGCCCACAGCACCGGCCAAAGACAGGCCAGCAGCATCAGGGCGTAAAGCCCCAGCAACAGGGCCACACCCGCCAGCTTGCCCAACAGAAACTCACTCCGGCTGACCCCGCGCGCCAACAGCAGATGCAATGTCCGCCGTTCGCATTCATCGAAAAACACCTGCGTCATCATGGCGATTGCCAGCAGCGCCGCCCCGAGCGACAGCATGCCGAAGCCCAGGTCGGCCACAAACTTCAGCTCGGATGAGCCGAAGTTGAACTGCCGCAGGAAAAGCGTCCCCGCCACGAATGCGAGTGCGGCCAAGAGCAAGAGCGCGAAGCTGCGGTGCTGCAGGCTCTCGCGCAGCGTTGCCGCGGCAATCAACCAAACCCGTCTCATGGCGAACGCCCCTTCCCTGTGGCCTCGTCCAGCCGCTCCAAGTAGCGTGCCTGTAGTGTCGGCCATGCGCCGCCGGCCGCGCGCAGCGTATGTCCGCGGGCCGCCAGCCATGTGGTCAGTTCATCCCGCATCGCCGGGCTGAGCGGCTCCGTGCGAAAGCAGGCCGATTCGCCCTCGCCGGCAAAATCCGGCCAATTGCCCGAGAAAATCACGCGGCCAGCCTGCATCAGCACCACACGACCGCCCAGCGCAGCCGCTTGTTCAAGCTGGTGGGTCGAAAGCACAATAGTCCGGCCCAGCGCCTGGAGCTTCCTAATCAGGGCCAACATCTCCTCGGCACCACGAGGATCAACCCCTGCGGTCGGTTCATCCAGCAGCAGCACCTTGGGTTCGTGCACCAACGCCTGCGCCAACGCCAGCCGCTGCGTCAGACCCTTTGAGAGTGTTCCCACTTTTACCGCGACCCGGTTGAGCAACCCGACGGTTTCCAACACCGCCGCAGTGCACCGCTGCGCGGCGCTTTCATCCAGTCCGCTCAGCTCCGCATAGTGCCTCAGCAGCGCACCTACGGTCATGCCGACCGGAAATGCCGGCGACTCGGGCATATAGCCGATAAGCCCGCGCGCCCGCGCGCTTTCGGCGTCAACGCCCTCCACGCGGCAGCAACCAGCCGAAGGAGCCTGTAGGCCGGCCAACAACTTCAGCAGGGTGCTCTTGCCGGAGCCGTTTGGTCCCAGCAGCACGCAGACCTCACCCGGGGCGATCCGCAGGTTGACGCGGTCCAAAGCGCGCAGGCGCACCCCGCGCAGCCCCACGCTGTAATCCTTCGTCACATCCGCCAGCTCCACCGCGACTGCCGGCTCCGTGCTCATGCAATGCGGAACCCCGTGAATTCGGGAGTCCGGCGGGTCGCTGTCCGCTCGATTTTCCGGATGTGACCGTGCATACGCTCCTCCACCGTCTCCACGAACGCCCGCACCTCGGCGGTCGATCCCTCCAGTTCCAGTTGCACCCGTCCGTCCGGCAGATTGCGCACAAAGCCCGTCACCTCGAATTCCTTCGCAATCTGCAGGGTCGTGTAGCGGAAACCCACCCCCTGCACGCGGCCGGAGAAGAAAAGCGCCTCATGCTGCACGTCAGCCATGTTGGCCGTCATCCAGCCACCCGACCGCCAACGATTCAACCCGCAAAAGAGCCGGCCGGGGCGGTGGTTTTTTATTTTGCACTTCGCCCGGCGCTGCACTCAGTGTGCCACCAAGCAATGAGCAACTACGATTCTGACGGCCCCTCCGACAGCGAGTGGGAAGACCGCGGCGATCTGGCTTGGAACGAATTCGATTGGGAGCGCTACCTGCGCGACCAGGACGAGGCGGTCAATCGCTACCTCGCCCACTACGAAAGTCTGCGCGATTCGCCCGACCGGATCGATGAGGTCGCCAAACGCATGGACTGGGAGAGCGGCCTGCTGAACGAGGTCGATCCGGGCAGCGCCAGCGAAGCCGTCGAGGACATCGAGGCCGAGGGCTTCGACAGTGAAGCCGATGTTTACACGCTGCACAAAAATCCCATCTTCATCTCCACCCGCGCGCTTTACCTGCTCCTGCGCCGGAACTGGGAATTGCTGGCCACCGATCCTCACAAGGTCTCACAGACCATGGCGGTCCGCTACCTCAGCGCGCTGCACGCCGGTGAAGACCTCGCAATGCAGGCCATCCACGCCTTGGAATTCGGCGACTACGCGATGGCGGTCAGTCTCTTCAAACGCGCGCTGGGCGCATTGAATCAAACCCTGGCCCGGTTAAATGAACCCGCCGCCGCAGGGAACACACTGGCCGATTACAGCACCTGCGCCCACGCCATTCTGTTTGACCTGCGGGAAATCTGGCTCCGGGTCATCGGCGAATGCCGGTCGGAACTCGAACGCCCCGTCGAGGACGACGACGAGTAAAGCGTCGGAAAACGACCTTGCACTTTGCGGCGGGCGCGTTTGCCTGCCCCATCTGGTTTGGAGAGGTGGCTGAGTGGCCGAAAGCGGCGCTTTGCTAAAGCGTTGAACGGGTAACACCGTTCCGGGGGTTCGAATCCCCCCCTCTCCGCCATTTTCAACAAAAAGCCCGCGGCATGCCGCGGGCTTTTTGGTTGGCCGTGATTGCTGCTGCGAGTCTCAGTAGCGGTAGTGCTCGGGCTTGTAAGGGCCTTCGACGGGGACGCCGAGGTATTCGGCCTGTTCCTTGGTCAGCTTGGTCAGTTTGACGCCGATACGCTCCAGGTGCAGGCGGGCGACTTCCTCGTCGAGGTGCTTGGGCAGGCGATAGACGCCGACCTTGTAGGTGTCCTTGTTCTTCCACAGGTCCAGCTGCGCGAGCGTCTGGTTGGTGAAGCTGTTGGACATGACGAACGACGGGTGGCCGGTGGCGCAGCCGAGGTTCACGAGGCGGCCCTCGGCGAGCATGTAGATGCTGTTCCCCTGCGGGAACGTATACATGTCGTATTGCGGCTTGATGGTGGTGCGCTTGGCGTCGGAGGCGTTCAGGCGGTCCACCTGGATCTCGTTGTCGAAGTGGCCGATGTTGCNNGACGATGGCCTGGTCCTTCATCGCGCGCATGTGCTCGAGCGTGATGATGTCCTTGTTGCCGGTCGTGGTGACATAGATGTCGGCCACGCCGAGGGTGGACTCGATCGTGTTGACCTCGAAGCCCTCCATCGCGGCCTGCAGGGCGTTGATCGGATCGATCTCCGTCACGATCACGCGGGCGCCGAAGCCGCGCAGCGAGTGGGCCGAGCCCTTGCCGACGTCGCC
>DDSZ01000014.1 GCA_002344205.1 Opitutaceae bacterium UBA2377 | reverse complement strand
CCGGCACCGCTGCTCCGGCTCCCGCCGCCCCCGTGCCCGCCACCCGCGAGCAGATGATGGCGCTCATGCGCGACGCCGGCTTCAGTCCGGGCTCGGGCCCGCTTTCCGCGGAAGTGCGCGAGCGTCTGGCCCAGCTCGCCAGGGAGCGCGGCCTTGAACTGCCCGCCATGGGCGGCGGTCGCCGCGCCGAACGCAGCGGTGAGGCTCCCGCGATCACGACGCGCACCGTTTACAAATTCGGCGGCACGCCGGAGAAACCCGTCCTCACCGCCGTCACCGTGAAGCTCGGCATCACCGATGGCAGCAACACGGAGGTCATCGAGGGCTTGGAGGAGGGCGACGTGCTGGTCGCCAGCGTCATCATCCCCGGTGCCACCGGCTCCGCCCCCTCGCCCGCCGGTTCCAGTCCTTTCGGCGGCGCGCCCCGTCGCTTCTGAGCAATCCGCGATGAGCGCCGTCGTCCAACTGCAGGACATCCACAAGACCTACGATTCCGGCGAGGTAAAGGTCCACGCCGTGCGCGGCATCTCGCTGGAGATCCACCGCGGCGAGTTCATCGCCATCATGGGNNGGTTCCGGCAAGTCCACGCTGATGAACCTCATCGGCTGCCTCGACCGCCCCACGCGCGGCTCCTACCTGCTCGACGGCATCGACGTCTCGGCCCTCGCCCGCGACGAGCTGGCCGATATCCGCAACCAGAAGCTCGGTTTTGTCTTCCAAGGCTTCAACCTGCTCAGCCGCACCACCGCGCTGGAAAACGTCGAGCTGCCCATGCTCTACGGCCCGCGGCGGGTCTCCGGCCGCGAGATGCGCGAACGCGCCCTCTCCTGCCTTGAGATCGTCGGCCTCGCCAATCGCGCCGACCATTTCCCCAGCCAGCTCTCCGGCGGCCAGCAGCAGCGCGTGGCCATCGCCCGCGCGCTCGCCAACCGGCCCAGCGTCCTGCTCGCCGACGAACCCACCGGCAACCTCGACAGCAAGACCTCCGTCGAGGTGATGGGCGTCTTCCAGCGGCTCAACGACGAGGGCATGACCATCATCATGGTCACCCACGAGCTCGACATCGCCCGTTACTGCCGGCGCAACCTCATCGTGCGCGACGGCCGCGTCGTGCGCGACGAACCGGTGGCCGACCGGCTCGTCTCCGCCGTCGAGATGCAGAAACTCATCGCCGCCGAGGCGTCGGCCAAGCTCACCGAGGCCATCTGATCCCATGCGCATCGCCTCCACGCTCACGATTTCCTTCCGCGCCCTCCGGCGCAACATCCTGCGTTCCTCGCTCACGGCGCTGGGCATCATCATCGGCGTCGGTGCCGTCATCGCCATGGTGAGCATCGGCAACGGTGCCAAGGCGCAGGTCGAGGCCCAGATCGCCAGCCTCGGGCAGAACATCATCACGGTGTTTCCCGGCACCGCCACCACCGGCGGCCTGCGGGGCGGCTGGGGCTCCGCCAGCTCGCTCACCCCCGAGGATGCCATGGCCATTCTCAATGAAATCCCCGGCGTGGTGGCCGTAAGCCCGGAACTCCGCGACCGCGCCCAAGTGCAGGCCAGCGGCCTCAACTGGAACACCCAGATTCTCGGCGAGGGGCTCGACTACCTATCCATCCGCACCTGGCCGCTGCGCGACGGCAACATGTTCGGCGAGCATGACCTGCGCAGTTTCGCCAAGGTCGCCGTCATCGGCAAAACCGTGGCCGACCAGCTCTTCCCCAACGATGACCCCGTGGGCAAGGACATCCGTATCCGCAACATTCCCTTTCGCGTGCTGGGCGTGCTGGAGCCGAAGGGGTTCAACTTTTTTGGCCAGGATCAGGACGACGCCGTCATCATCCCCTACACCAGCCATCTGCGCCGCGTGACACGTCGCACCAACCTCAACTCCATCCTCATTCAGGCCGTTTCCCCCGAGATGATGCCTGCCATCCAGGAGCAGGTTACCGACCTGCTCCAGCAGCGCCGGCAGGGCCGGGAGCCCGACTTCACGGTGCGCAACCAGATCGAGCTCGCCGAGGCCGCCACGGCCACGACGAAAACGATGACGATGCTGCTCGGCGCCATCGCCGGCGTGTCGCTCATCGTCGGCGGCATCGGCATCNNTCATGAACATCATGCTCGTGAGCGTGACCGAACGCACCCGCGAGATCGGCATCCGGCTCGCCGTCGGCGCGCATGGCCGCGAAATCATGCTCCAGTTTCTCACCGAGGCCATCGTGCTCAGCGCCCTCGGCGGCACCCTCGGCATCCTGCTGGGCATCGGCTCGGCGCAACTCATGGCCCACTTCAACGGCTGGGCCACGCTCATCTCGACCGACGCCATCATCATCGCTTTCGCCTTCAGCGCCGCCGTCGGCGTCTTCTTCGGATTCTACCCGGCCCGCAAAGCCGCCCAGCTCGATCCGATCGACGCCCTGCGCTACGAGTAACAGCGCGGCCTCGGAGCGGCCATAACGTCGGCTCCGCATTGTAGCCGCCACATCAGGGCGCGGGAGCGCCGGCGGGGTCCGCTCTCCGAGCCGACCGTCGCCTGCGTAACCCGCTCCAACCTGCGCCCCGTCATTCATAGCCCAAGCGCCAAACATCCACCGGCACCTTTGGCTCGACCGGCGGTCGAAGATGGGCTCAATCCCATCCTATGTCGCCCACCCGCCTTTGCCGACTGCTTCTGCCGCTGCTCGCGGCCGTGTTGCTGGCCGCCCCCGCCGTCCACGCCTCGTTCGACGAGGCGTTCGCACTATACCAGGAAAAGCGTTATCCTGACGCCCGGGTCGCCTTCAGCCGGCTGGCCACCGTCGAACCCCAGGACGGCCGGCATCGGTTTTACCTCGGTGCCATCGCCATGCGGCGAAATGACACCGACGACGCCATTCACCAATTTGAGCAGGCCGTCGCGCTCGATCCGAACAACGCCAGCTACCACCTCGAACTCGGCGGTGCCTACGGTGCCGCCGCCAGCAAGGCTTCGCTCATGTCCAAGCTGGGCTGGGCGCGCAAATGCCGGGCCAGTCTTGAGCGGGCGGTCGAGCTCGACCCCGACAATCTCGAGGCCCGCAACGGCCTGATCACCTTCTATCGCCAGGCGCCGGGCATCGTTGGCGGCGGCATCGGCAAGGCCTACGCCCAGGCCGAGGAAATCAGGAAGCGTGATTATAAGCGCGGTTCGCTGATCCTCGGCCAGCTCTACGCGAGCGAACGCCGTTTCGACGAGGCGTTCGCCGTCGCCCGGGAGCTGCAGGCGGCGGCCCCCGACGCCTACCTCGCCCACTACACCATCGGCCGGCTTGCGGCCGAAAGCGGCCAGCACCTCGACGAAGGGGAAAAATGCCTCCGGCGCTGCCTCGAACTCACCCCGGCCCGCGATGAACCGTCGCACGCCGCCGCCCACTGGCGGCTCGGCAATATCGCAGAAAAGCGGCGCAACCCCGCCGCCGCCCGCGCCGCCTACGAGACAGCGCTAAAATTGGACCCCAATTTCAAGCAAGCCGCTGAGTCCCTGACCAAGCTGAAGTGATCCTTCCCGCATGAAAGTCATGGAGTTCGCCTTCGTGGCTTACCCGGCCGCCGATCTCAACCGGTCCGCCGCTTTCTACGAAGGTGTGCTGGGGCTCACCCGCGGCACCCTCATCAACCATGCCGGAGAATTTTGGGTGGAATATGAAGTCGGCCCCCACACCCTGGGTCTCGGCAACGAGCCGTTTCTCCGCGCCTCCGGTGACGGCCCCCATCTGGTCTTGGAGGTGGACGACTTTGAGGACACCATCCGCCACCTGCGCCAAAACGCCGTTGTTTTCGCCGTCGAACCCTTCGAGACCCCGCAGTGCCGCATCGCTGTCGTCCTCGATCCGGACGGCAACAAACTCGGCCTGCACCAGCGCAAACCCCGGCCCGTGTGAAGTGCGCCCGGCCGGTAGCGGAGACCATTTTGACCATAGCCGTTATCCACATCGCCGACCGGCCACAGCCTGAGGACGGCAGTTGACGCCGGGCCACTCTCGGTCGTCATTCGGGGGATGAACATCATCTTGGCGCTCTCCGCCGGATTTGTGCTCCTCGTGGCCGGCGGCGAACTGCTCGTTCGCGGCGCCGTGCGTATGGCCGAGCGCCTGGGCATGTCGCCCTTGCTGGTCGGGCTAACGATCGTGGGCTTCGGCACATCCACGCCGGAGCTGGTCACGAGCGTGCAGGCCGCGATGCAGGGCTCGCCGGGTATTGCGGTGGGCAACATCGTGGGCTCCAATATCGCCAACATTCTGCTGATCCTCGGGCTCGCGGCTTTGATCAGTCCGATCACCCTGACCCCTGCGGCGCTGCGCCGCGACGGTGTCCTCGTCCTCGTGACCGCCGTGATGTTCGCCGTGGTGGCATGGGCTTGGACCCTCGACCGTGCAACCGGCTGCCTGCTCGTCGCCGGCCTCGCCGGATATCTGACTTACGCCTACCGGCAGGAGAAGCAGGCCACCCCCAGCCACACGGCCGCTTTCGACAAAGGCGAAGCGCTGGATGAACTGGTCACGCACCATCCCAAGCGACACGCCCGTTCCAAGGCGCTCGACCTCGCCATCGCCATCGCGCTGGTCGCCGCGGGCCTGGTGCTTGTCGTCCTTGGCGGGAAATACTTTGTCACCGGAGCCATCGGCCTCGCCCGCAGCTTCGAGATTTCGGAAACGGTCATCGGTTTAACCATCGTCGCCATCGGCACCTCCATGCCGGAGCTGGTGACCTCCGTCGTGGCCGCCTACCGCAAGCATTCCGACGTCGCTCTCGGCAACGTGCTGGGATCCAATCTCTACAACGTGCTCGGCATCGGCGGGCTCACCGCCCTGATCTCCCCGACAGAAGTTCCCGCCGCCATCGTGCGCTTCGACAATCCCGTCATGATCGCCGCTTCGGCCGCACTGCTGCTTTTTGCCTGGACCAACCGCCGTATCGGCCGACGGGAAGGCGGACTGCTCCTCGCCGGCTATGCCGCCTACGTGCTGGCCCTCGTGTTTTAGGCCGGTTGACGCACGCGAAACTTGCATCCCCGCCGCCGCCCGCTGTCCTTGCCCAGCGCATGACCGCCGCCCAGCCCATAGTCGAATTCCGTGACGTGACCAAACGCTACGGGGACGGGCCGCTTGTCCTGACGACGCTCAACCTGACGGTGCACCGCGGTGATTTCATCAGCCTCATCGGCCCGAGCGGCTGCGGCAAGTCCACCCTGCTCAAGCTCATCGCCGGGCTGAATCCGCCGACCACCGGCGAACTGACGGTGCTCGGCGCCACGCCCCGGGCCGCCCGCGACCGGCAGGCCTTCATCTTCCAGGACGCCACGCTCCTGCCGTGGCTCACCGTCCGCAAAAACGCCGAGCTGCTGCTGCGGCTCCGCGGCGAGCCTGAGGCCGGGCGGCGCCGGAAAGCCGCGGCGCTGCTCGAGCTCGTCGGGCTCAGCCATGCGCTGGATTACTACCCGCGCCAGCTTTCGGGCGGCATGCGCNNACGAGCCCTTCGGCGCGCTCGATGAGATGAGCCGCTTCCGCCTGAACGAGGAGCTGCTCGCCCTGCGCACCCGCACCCCGTTCAGCGCGCTGTTTGTGACGCACTCCGTCGCCGAGGCGGTTTTCCTCTCGAACCGCATCGTGGTCATGGGCGCGCATCCCGGCCGCATCGCCGCCGAGGTGTCGGTGGACTTCGGTGTCGTCCGCACCCGGGAGCTGCGTGCCGAGCGGGGTTTCCAGGAAAAGGTCAACGAGGTCACCCGCCTGCTGCACGGCGTGGAGGAGCACGCCGTATGAAAAAGCCCGCCGGCTGGATGGTCTGGCTGCTGCCCGTCGCGAGCGGGCTCTGCTTCGCCGCGCTCTGGCTGGGCATCAAACACCTCGGCGGCGTGAGTGACTGGCTGCTGCCCACCCCGTGGCAGATCCTCGAGGCTGCCGCCCAGGAGCGTTCGCGGCTGCTCACCGCGGCCGGCAACACCGCCGTCGGCGCCCTCGCGGGCTTCTCCCTCGCCGCCACCAGCGGCCTTTTGCTCGCGATGCTGATCGGCGCCTCCCGCGTGCTCCGGGCGGCATTTTATCCCTGGCTGCTGGTGTTGCAGATGACGCCCGTCATCGTGCTCACGCCCATCATCGTGCTCTGGGCCGGCCCGGGCTTCCCGGGCATCGTGACGATCACCTGGCTCATCAGCTTTTTCCCCATCGTGGCCAACACCACGCAGGGCCTGCTCTCGGCCGACCACAACCACGTCGGTCTCTTCCGCATGGCCAACGCCTCGCGCTGGCAGGAGCTGTGGCACCTGCGCGTGCCCTCCGCCATGCCCTACTATCTCGCCGGCCTGCGCATCGCCGCGACCCTCGCCCCCATCGGGGCGATTTTCGGCGAATACATGGTGGGCAATGCTTCGGGCGGCTCCGGCGGCCTCGGCTTCATGGTTTACGTTTACAACACCCAGATCAAAATCCCCGCGCTCTTCGCCACGGCGTTGACCAGTTGTCTGCTGGGTTTCATTTTCGTGGCCGCCGTCTCGTTCCTCAACTGGTCCGTGCTGCACAAGTGGCACGACTCCTTCGACCGCAACGATCACTGATTTTTCCCATGCACGCTCCCCGCCTTTCCAGCCTCCTGCTGGCCACTGTCGCCGCCGGCTGCTTTCTTTTCGCCGGCTGCTCCAAGCCGGCGGGGAACTCCGCCACACCGGGCCAACCGGTCAAAGTGCGCTTCCAGACCGACTGGTTTCCCCAGCCGGAGCATGGCGGCTACTACCAAGCCCTCGCCAAGGGCTACTACGCCGCGGAAGGGCTTGAGGTCGAAATCCTGCCCGGCGGCCCCAATGCACAGGTCATGTCCGGCGTGGCGACCGGCCGTGCCGATCTCGGGATGACCAACGGCGACGACATCATCGTCGCCATCGCCCGCGGCGTCCCGCTGCGGATGATCGCCGCGGAAATGCAGCGCGACCCGCAGGGCATCCTCTTCCATCAGGAACACCCGCTGGCGAGCCTGCGCGACCTCGACGGCAAGACGATCATGGCCGGCGCCGGTTCGACCTGGCTGGAAGTCGTCCGCAAAAAGCTCGGCATCCGCTTCAACCTCCAGCCGCTCATCGGCGATCTCGCGCGCTTCATGAACGACCCGCGCTTCATCCAGCAGTGCTTCGTCACCAACGAGCCCTACTTCGCCACGCAGCGCGGCGCCAAGGTCGGCGCGCTGCTGATCGCCAACGCGGAGCTCGGCT
The DNA here is from genome assembly GCA_002344205.1 of Opitutaceae bacterium UBA2377. Taxonomy (GTDB): domain Bacteria; phylum Verrucomicrobiota; class Verrucomicrobiia; order Opitutales; family Opitutaceae; genus UBA2377. The sequence goes on along the minus strand of DDSZ01000014.1, from coordinate 139,001 downwards.
ACGAACCTTACCGGGCGATTTTTGGCGGCCATGATTATCTCGCCAAGCATCCCGACATCGCCGCCCGCTTCGTCCGCGCCAGCATCCGCGGCTGGACCGACTACCTCACCGGCGACCCCGAGCCGGCCAACGCGCTCCTGCGCCAGCTTCGCCCCGACCTGACACCGGAGTTCATCGCCTACAGCATCCAGGCCATGAAGGATTATCAGCTCGTGCTCGGCGACCCCGCGCGAGGCGAGAGCACCGGGCAGCTCAAGCCCGAGCGGCTGCAACGCCAGATTGATCTGCTGCAGGAGCTGGGGGTGCTCGACCGGCCGGTGCGGCTGGAGGATGTGGTCACCTTCGAGTTCTTGCCGTGATCCGGCCGCACCTGCGCCCCGCCGGTAATCCGTGCCTTCCGGCGCCAACCGTGCTACCAGCACGTCCATGAATCCCAGCGACGGGCGCAATCGCTATGCCACCGGCACGTGGCTCTTTCTGCGTGCGCTGGCCGTTATCCATTTCATCGCCTTCGGATCGCTCTGGCTGCAGCTCGAGGGATTGATCGGTCCGCAAGGCGTGCTCCCGGCCGGCGGATATTTGTCCGCGGTGCGCGAGCATCTCGGCGGCACGGCGTGGGCACAACTGCCGACCCTTTTCTGGTGGCTCGGCACCGACACCGCCCTCCACGCGGTCTGCGCCCTCGGCCTGCTCAGCGCCGGACTGCTGTTCGCCGGCATCGCCCCCGGTGCCTGCCTCGCGGTGCTGTGGGTCGGCTACCTTTCGCTCTGTGGCGTCGGCCAGGTGTTCTTCAATTTCCAGTGGGATGCGCTTTTGCTGGAGACCACCTTTGTCGCGCTCTTTGTGACGCCGTGGGCGTGGTTGCCGTGGTGGCGGCGCACCGAGCCGCCCCGCGTCGCCCGCTGGCTGTTGGTGTGGCTGCTCTTCCGGCTGATGTTTCTGTCCGGCGCGGTGAAGCTCGCCAGCGGCGACGCGACTTGGGCGACCCTCACCGCCTTGGCGCATCACTACGAAACCCAGCCCTTGCCGACGCCGCTCGCGTGGCACGCCCACCACCTGCCCGTGTGGTTTCACCGGCTGAGTTGCGCGCTCATGTTCGGCATCGAGCTGCTGCTCCCGTTTTTCTTCTGGTCGCCTTGGCGGATTCTCCGGCATGTCGCGGCGTTTGCCACCATCGGCCTGATGCTGCTCATCGCCATCACGGGCAATTATACCTTTTTCAATCTCCTGACCGTGGCCCTCTGCCTGCCGCTGATTGACGATGCCTGCTGGCAACGGCTGAAACTTCCCCTGCCCGCGTCCCCCGGCTTTGTGCCGTGGCACCTCACCCGCTGGGCGCTGTGGCCGGCCGCCGCCGCGATCGTTCTGTTCACCGCGATCCAAGCCATCCCTTCGGTCAAGCGCGACTGGCAGCCGCCGGCCGCTTTCTGGAAAGTCGCCGAGGTCGTGCATCCCTTTCGCAGCCTCAACAATTACGGGCTCTTCATGGTGATGACCACCACGCGCCCGGAAATCGTCATCGAGGGCAGCATGGACCGGCGCTATTGGCAGACCTACGAATTTCGCCACAAGCCCGGCAACCTCTCCCGCGAACTCACTTGGGTCGCGCCCCATCAACCCCGCCTCGACTGGCAAATGTGGTTTGCCGCCCTCGGCCGGTTGGAGCACAATCCCTGGATGTCCGCCCTCTGCGAGGATTTGCTCAAGAACACACCCGAAGTGACCGCCCTGCTCGCCCACAACCCCTTCCCCGAGGCCCCGCCCCGCTACCTCCGCGCCGTGCGCTACGAATACCGCTTCACCACCCGCGAAGAGCGCCGGGCCACCGGCCGCACATGGGAGCGGATGCCGCTGGACTACTACCTCGCCCCGGTCGCCCTTCCCTGAGCCATGTCCACCGACCCCCGGGAAAAATTTCTCGCCCAACTCGCCGCCGCGGTTGATGCCGGCACCTTCGCCAAGCTCACGCTCGGCAAATACCGCGGCCCGGATGCCAGTCTGCGCAACGTGCATGTCCGCCCGGTGACGCTGAAGGCCGGGCCGCACCTCGCCATGCTCTGGCGGCATACCACCCGCGATATCACCAAGAACCACCCGCCGGCCGAGGCGCTTTCGCTGCTCGGCACCCTCGTCGGAACCGATTTTCTGCATGCGCATTTGTTTGCGGGCGAAACCGTGGCGCAGCTCGAATGCGAAGCCGATGGCCGGGCACGCTTGCGGACCACTGTCGCACCCTCGCCGGCTACCGTAAACAGCGGGCATAACCGCGAAAAACAGCATCTCATCCCGACCAACACCCCTTGGCTGCGGGACCTCGGCGTCACCAACCAGCACGGCCAGATTCGCGAGGGCATGGCCGACAAATACCGGCAGATCCAGAAATTCGCCGAGGTATTTCTGCACCTCACGACCGAGGCCGGGCTCGCCGAAACCCAACCTCTGCGCATTGCCGACATGGGCAGCGGCAAGGGCTACCTCACTTTTGCCCTCGCCGGCCTGCTCGGCGACCGCGCCATCATCCGCGGCATCGAGTCACGACCGGCACTGGTCGAAACCTGCAATCAGGTCGCCCGCAAAAACCAATTCGCCAACCTCACCTTCACCGCCGGGCAGATCGACGCCCTGCCGGGACCGCAGGCAACGGACGCGCTCGATGTCCTGATCGCCCTGCACGCCTGCGACACGGCCACCGACGACGCACTGGCCCACGGCCTTAGGGCCGGCGCGCGGCTCCTCATCGTGTCGCCTTGCTGCCAAAAAGAACTGCGACCGCAACTCACCGCGCCGCCGATGCTCGCCGCCGCGCTGCGCCACGGCATCTTTCAGGAGCGACAGGCGGAATTTGTCACCGACGCCCTCCGCGCCCTCATCTTGGAATGGGCCGGCTACCGCACCAAGGTTTTTGAGTTCATCTCCACCGAGCACACGGCCAAAAACCTGATGATCGCCGCCATCAAGTCCCACGCACCGGCCGACCCCGACCGCGCCGCCGCCGCTCGCGCCTTCGCCGCCTTCTACGGCATCCGCACCCAGCGGCTGGCCGGGTTGCTCGGGTTGAACTTCGAGCCATGAACTGGACCGAACTCGACTGGCCCGCCCTAGACCGGTTGCGCGACGGCTTTCTCCACGGCGGCGCGGCCAACGGTCCTTACTGGCGGACGCTTTCCGCGCTCGCCAGCTACGATCTCACCTACGCCGAACGCATCGGCTGGAAATGGGACCATGTCCTGACGGAATTGCAGTTGCGCGGTTGGGCGCCGTCCTCGCGCTCCGTGCTCGACTGGGGCTGCGGCAGCGGGGTCGCGGGCCGCCGGGTGCTCTCACGGTTCGGGCCGGGAAATTTCGATGAACTGCTGCTGTGGGACCACGAGGCGTTGGCCTGCGATTATGCGGCCAACCGTGCCACGCAGACGTTTCCCGGCCTGCGGGTGAGTCAGGTCACGCCCGGTTTTCTTGCCGCGGATGTCCCGGTGGGGCTGCTCGTCGTCAGCCATGTCCTCAACGAACTCGCCCCGGCTTCGCTCGAAACCCTGCGCAACCTGATTCATCGGGCCGAAGCGGTCATCTGGATCGAGCCCGGCACATCCGAGGTCAGCCGCGGGCTTGGTGCCATCCGCGAAGTCCTGCGCGAGACCTTCCACGTCGTCGCCCCCTGCACCCATCGGGAAGCCTGCCCGATCCTTGCCCCGGGCCACGAGCGCGACTGGTGCCATCACTTTGCCGCCCCGCCGTCGGAAATCTTCGGCAACCCCGACTGGGTCAGGTTCGGCCAGCGGGCGGGCATCGACCTGCGCAGCCTGCCTTACGCCTTTCTCGTCCTCGACCGGCGTGAACCCCGGCTCGGGCCCGGCTGGTCGCACGTGATCGGCCGGCCCGAACACTTCAAGCCCTATGCCCGTTTTCTCAACTGCGACCGCTCCGGCCTCGCGGAACTGACCCTGCCCAAGCGCGCCCTCACCCCGCTTTACAAGGAGCTGGACCGCACCAAGGCCCCTTTGGTTTACCGCTGGACCCGGGAGGGCACCCAAATCACCGCCGGGGAATCCCTCGCCGCGATTGCGCCGGCCGGCTCTTGACTAGCGCCCGCGACCCCCAATGCTGACCGGTCATCAATTTTCACACCCATGAGCAAACAGTATAACAAGACCATCAAAAAGAAACGCCGCATTGCCTACCTGAAGCGCAAGAAGGCCCGTGTCCAAACGGCCAAAAAGAAGTAAGCGTCGCCCCCAGTCTTCCTTTCCCGACCGCGGCCCCGGCCGCGGTTTTTCGTCCCCCATGATCAAGGTCAGCCTCATCTCCCTCGGATGCGCCAAAAATCTCGTGGATAGCGAGATCATGGTCGGCCACCTGCACCAGGCCGGCATGACCGTCATTCCCGAGGCCGAGAAGGCCGACGTCGTCATCGTCAACACCTGCTCCTTCATTGATTCATCCAAGGAGGAATCCATCGGCCACATCCTCGAGGTCCACCAGAACCGTGGCATGAAGAAGCGCCGCAAGGAGCAGAAGCTCATCGTCGCCGGCTGCATGAGCCAGCGGTTTTCCAAGGACCTCAAGGGCGAGCTGCACGACGAGGTGGACGCCTTCATCGGCCTCGACCAAGTCACCAAGGTCGCCCCCATCATCGAGGAAATCTACGCCAAGGAGCGCGGCAAGAACGAGCCCAAGGCCGCGCCCGCCGTCTTCATCGAGGGCAAGTCCACCTACATCCCGGACTACGACACGCCCCGCTTCCGCCTCACGCCCGCCCATTTCGCCTACATCAAGATCGCCGAGGGCTGCAACCATCCCTGCACCTTCTGCATCATCCCGCAGATCCGCGGACGCCACCGCAGCCGCACCGTGGACAGCGTCGTCCAGGAAGCCCGCCGCCTCGTGCAGGAAGGCGTGAAGGAGCTGAACCTCATTTCGCAGGACACGACTTTCTTCGGCATGGACACCTGGGAGCAGCGTCCGAATCCGCGCACCCCGGTGGACTCCTCGCGCGGCACCGCGCTCACCACCCTCCTCCGCGAGCTGAACGCCATCGAGGGCGATTTCTGGATCCGCTTGCTCTACACGCACCCGGCCCACTGGAGTGACGAACTCATCAGGACCATCGCCGAGTGCCCGAAGGTCGCCCGCTACATCGACATCCCGCTCCAGCACATCAGCGACCACATGCTCGGCAAGATGCAGCGCGAGACCAGCGGCGACTACATCCGCGACCTCATCAGGCGCATCCGCGCCGGCATTCCCGGCATCGCCGTCCGCACGACCTTCATCGTTGGCTTCCCTGGAGAAACCGATGCCGACATCGCCGAACTCTGCCAGTTTATCGAGGAAACGAAGTTCGAACGCCTCGGTGTTTTCCGTTACTCTCAGGAAGAAGGCACCCGCGGTGCCAAGATGCCCGATCAGATTCCCGCCAAGGTGAAGGAAGCCCGCTGGCACAAACTGATGGCGCTGCAAAAGCACATCGCGGGTGAGGTTTCCAAGTCCTGCGTTGGCCGCACGCTCAAGGTTCTCGTCGAGGAACCCGGCGTCGCGCGTGGCGAGGCCGACGCCCCCGACATCGACGGCCGCGTCTATGTCCCCCGCGACCTGCCGGTCGGCGAATTTGTCGAGGTCAAGATCACCGGTTACCACGACTACGATCTGCTCGCGCTGCCCGAAGGCCAACGGCCGAAAGCATACAAGGTCGCCAAACAGGCACAATAAACCGCCCTCATGAGCGCCGCCGGTTCCCGCGCCAACGTGTCGCGCCTCACCCTCTGGCTGCTGGCCGCCATGCTGGTCATCACTTGGGCCGTGCTGATCCATGTGCTGCGCGGTGGCATGACCGTAACGCCGCCGGTCGGGAACTCGGATGTCACCCATTGCCAGCCCGGTCCCTGGGGCGAGGTATCCTACAGCCGCATCGTGATTGAGCCGCCGGAGTCTGTGATCGTCGCCGCCAACCCCAAAGGCCGCACGCCCCTCTGGCATTTTCCCGGTTACACGATTGAGCGATTGGGCGCCCTCTGGGATGGGATCACGCTCACCCCGACCGAACGAGCCCACTTCACCGACCGGAAGTTGTGGGAAATCATGCCCGAGGGCATCCGCCTGCGTCCTAACGTTGACGTGGTATTGAGTCTCTCGCCGGAAACACGCGCGCAGATTTACTCGGTGCTCGCCGAATTTCCGGAAAATCCGGATCAAAACGATCCCTTCCGCTTCCGCGCCGATGCCGCCGCCGAATGGTTTGCCCACAGCGGCCTGAAGCCGGAAACGATCGAACGGGTGAAGCGCCTCCTCTACCGGCGCGGGACTTCCCTCGTTTGCTCCGATCTCGGCCTGATCCTGCCGCAGATCCCCACCCTGCACGAACGCACTCGGCTCATCAAGACCCTTGCCCGCAAGTCCACCCTCATGGTGAAGCTGCGTATACGCGCCGATTCCGACATCGAGGCGCTCGACCGCTACTGGGGCCGCGGACAGCGAGCGAAGGACATCAAGCCGCTGCTGCAATCCCTGGTCCGTGAAGGCAACGGCACCACCATCGACATCATTCACCTTCTGCCCCGCCACCCCCGCTCCGTGCTTTACACTTACCCGACGCCCGACGAGCCCGGCAGCCGCACCTACATGGACTGCCATTGGAGTGTGCTGAACTTCTTCAACACCGTCCCCGACGAGCGCTACATGCACATTGACGAGGTCAACCGCGCGTTCAGCGACGAACACCACCCCATTACCACCGCCCCGACCTTCGGCGATGTCGTGATGTTCGCCAAGGCCGACGGCACCGTCATCCATTCCTGCATCTTCATCGCCGACGACATCGTTTATACCAAAAACGGCGCCTCGCCCAATGCGCCGTGGATCCTAATGACCCTGTCCGACGTGATCGCTTTTTATCCCACGGCCGAGCCCATCGACATCCAGTATTATCGGGCCAAGAGCATACCGGTCAATTAAGCCTCAGGCCTTGCCCGGTTTCATCGCCGCAACGTAGCCACGGATGATGCCGTCGAACGATCCGTTGGTAAAAAACACAACCAATCGCGGCCGGTCGGCTTCCGTGCGTGTCGCCGCCACCAGTTGGTCCAGCAGCACCGCATTGGTGGACGCCGCATGCGCTTCCACTCCTTGCGACTCCAGATGTTGCATCACCACCTCGGCATCGAATCGCTCGGCTTCCTTCAGGTGCTCCGCGCGGCTGACCGCACCGAGCCAGACTTCGTCGGCCAAGGCCAGCGCCCGCATGAAGCCCGCCTGCATGACCTTGGTGCGCGACGTGTTGCTCCGCGGCTCGAAGGCCGCATGGATCGCGTGCCCCGGAAACCGGGCCCGGAAGGACTGCAAAGTCTCGGCCAAGGCGGTGGGATGGTGGCCGAAATCCTCGATCACTTTCAGCATCGGCGTATCCACCAGCAGTTCCTGCCGGCGCTTTACGCCGCGAAACTTCCCGAGCGCCGCAAGGGCCAGTTTGCGCGGATCATCGGGGAAAAGCGCCAGCCCCGCCGCGGTCGCGGCCATCGCCGCATTGCGTGCGTTGAACAATCCCGGCTGCGTCCAATTCACCGTCGCCCAGGCCCGGCCGCGCCAGCTCAGGCGAAACGTGGCACCCGCGGCGGATTCCGCGAAATCCGTGATCCGCACATCGTTTGCCTCCCCGGTGCCGACACGCACGACGCGGGTCCAGGCCAGCGGACCGAGCGCCCGGAGATTGTCGTCGTCGCCGTTGAGGACGATCCAGCCGTTGCGCGGCACAATGCGCGCCAGGTGCGAAAAGGTGCGCTGCACGTCGGCGAGATCGCGAAAGATATCGGCATGGTCGAACTCCAGGTTGTTCATCACGACGATATGCGGCGCATAGTGGATGAACTTGCTGCGCTTGTCGAAGAAGGCGCTGTCGTATTCGTCGCCTTCGATCACGAAGGGATCCGCGGTTGCCCCCAGTTCGCTGCCCGACGGCGGATCTTGCGGCACACCGCCGATGAGCCAGCCGGGCTGGCGTCCATTCTCGCGCAACAGGAATGCCGTGAGCGCGGTCGTCGTTGTTTTGCCGTGGGTGCCGGCGATCACGACGTTGCGGCGGCCCTTGAGCACAAAATCCGCCAACAGCGCCGGCAACGAGGTGAAGGCCAACACACGGGTTTCAAGCAGCCACTCGACCTCGGGGTTGCCCCGTGAAAGCGCGTTGCCGATCACGACCAGGTCGGGCGCCAGCGCCGCGAGCCGCACCGGATCATAGCCCTCATGCACCGCGATGCCGGCCTGCGTGAGGACCGTGCTCATCGGTGGGTAAACCCCGCTGTCGGCACCCAGCACTTCATGGCCCGCCGCCCGCGCCAACAGCGCGGCCTGCCCCATCGCCGTCCCACCGATGCCCATGAAATAAAGTTTCATACGAGGTGCCCGGCATGCTCATGATTTCATTCCGCAAGGCGAGTCTCGACTCGTCCGAACCACGAGGCAGGCTCCCGTTCTGCCATGACCGCTGCCGCCCAGATTCTCTCCCACCGCACCCTTTACGGCCATCCCGATCACTATTGCGCGTGGCCCGCATTGGTGCGGGCCGCCAACGGTGACCTCCTGCTGGCCTTCATCCACACGCAACAGCACATGTATCCCAGCGGGCACATCGTGCTGATGCGCTCGACGGACAACGGCGGGACCTGGACCGGGCCGACCGTGGTTTACAACACCACGATCGACGACCGCGAATGCGGCCTGACCGTGCTGCCGGACGGACGTGTCGCCATGCACATCTGGTCCACCTTCTGGAAAGCCGGGAGCTTCACTTCGCTGCCCTTCGACGCCTATCCGCCCCAACTCATCGCCAACTGGGTCCACATGGTTGAGCAGCCGGCCTACAAGGCCGCCGCCCATCTGCATGGCGGTTGGGTCATTGTCTCCGGTGATCACGGCCACACCTGGTCCGCCCCCACCCGCGGTCCCGACAGTGTCCACGGCGGCATTGCTCTCCAAAATGGCACGCTGCTCGTCGCCGGTTATCGCGAGGATGAGGGCGACGTCAGCATCCACCTCGCTGCCGAGCCGCAGGGTCCGTGGACCAAAACCGCCGTGATCGGGAACCCTTCGCCCGACACCCACCGCATCGGCGAGCCGCACGCCGTCCAATTGCCCGGAGGCCGGATCCTCGTGATGCTGCGCTACACCGCCATCAAGTATGACGACCGCCGCCCCGACCTGCATCTTTGGGGCGCGTATTCGGACGACAACGGCCTAACTTGGAGCCGCGCCTTTCGCACGCCCCTGCTGGGCTTTCCCCCGCACCTGACGGTCCTGCAGGATGGGCGCGTCCTCTGCACCTACGGCTACCGCCGCGAACCTTTCGGCGAGCGCGCCGCCCTCAGCCGGGACGGCATCACCTGGGATCTCGCCGAGGAAATCGTGCTCCGCGCCGACAACGGCAATCATGACCTTGGTTATCCTGCTTCGCTTGAATTGTCTCCCGGCGAAATCCTAACGGTCTATTATCAAAAGCCCGCGTTTGATCCGGCCGACATCCATCGGCACAAACCGGAGATTGTTGCCACCCGCTGGCGCGTGCCGCCGGCCTGAAGCTCACATCAGGCTCACCGGGTCGGAGTCGAGCACCTGCGTGATCTCGTCCGGCCAGGGAAACTCCCGGCGCAGCCGGTCGAGTTCGCCGATGACCTTGCTCACGCTCGCGGTGAAATACCAGATCTGCCAGCGATACTCGTCCTTGATCTTCTCAATCGGGGCCGGCGACGGGCCGCGCAGCTCGATTCGTGCGCCGAAGGCCTCCTCCACGCGCCGCGCCCACTGCTCGCTGAAAAACTTCAACTTCTCCACGTTCGGCCCGCGGAAGCGGTGCTGGATCAGGTGCCGATAAGGCGGGTATTTGAAATCATGCCGGAGCTTGAGCTCCGACTCGGCAAAGCCGGCATAATCCGCGTGCCGGGAAAACTGGATCGCCTCGGCCTGGGGCGTGAAAGTCTGCACCACCACCTCGCCCGCCCGGTCACCCCGGCCCGCCCGGCCCGCCACCTGCACGAGGAGCTGAAAGGTGCGCTCATTTGCCCGAAAATCCGGGATATGCATCGAGATATCCGCATCCACCAGCCCCACCAAGGTCACATTGGGAAAATCGAGCCCCTTGCCGATCATCTGCGTGCCCACCAGCACGTCGATCCGGCCCGCCCGGAACTGGCTGAGGATTTCCCGGAAGCGGTTCTTTTTCCCCATCGTGTCCGTGTCCATCCGCTCAATCCGGGCGCGGGGCAGCACGCGTCGCACCGCCTCCTCCACGCGTTGCGTGCCCAGACCGCGCCACCGGATTTTCGGTGAGCGGCATTTCGGGCAGGTCAACGGCGCCGGCCGCTGTTCGCCGCAGAGATGGCAGCGCAGGGTCTCATCCGTGCGGTGATAGGTCATCGCTATGCTGCAGTGGGCGCAGTCCTCCACATGCCCGCACTCCGTGCAGAGCATCGAGGAGGAGTAGCCCCGCCGGTTGATGAACAGGATGGTCTGCTCCTTTTTTTCGAGCCGGTCGCGCATAGCGTCGGCCAACTTGCGGGAAAGCGTGGTCAGGCCACGGCTGCGGGCCACCTCGATGCGCATGTCCACGACATCAATGTGCGGCAGCCGGCGGGCATCCACCCGCTGGCGCAACTCCGCCAGATCGTAGCGGCCGGCGCGGGTGTTGGCGTAGCTTTCCAGCGAGGGCGTCGCCGAGCCGAGCAGGCACACGGCGGCGTTCAGCTTGGCGCGATAGACCGCCACGTCGCGGCCGTGGTAGCGCGGCGTTTCGTCCTGCTTGTAGGCGGGCTCATGCTCTTCATCGACCACGATCAAGCGGAGATTTTGCACGGGGGCGAACACCGCCGAGCGCGCGCCCACGACCACGCGCGCTTCGCCCTTCGCCAGTGCCAGCCAGCCGTCGAGCCGCTCGCCTTCGCTCAGATGACTGTGCCAGACGACGCACTTGTGGTCGGGGGCAATCGCTTCAAGCCGCGACCGCAGCCGGGCCACCGTTTGCGGCGTCAGCGCCACCTCGGGCACCAGAAAAATCACTCCTCCGCCCGCCTGCAGCACGGTATCAATCGCGTGCAGGTAAACCTCCGTCTTGCCCGAGCCGGTGACGCCATGCAGGAGCGTGACATTGAAACGCTGTGCCGCGAGCCGCGACCCGACCTGGGTCACCGCGGCGGCCTGTTCCTCATTCAGCTTGGGCGGTGCCGAGGCCACCCGCTCCTCCGCCGAAAAGTCGTCGCGGTAAGCCTCCCGCTCAACGCGCAGGGCGGTCTCGCCAAGAATGCCGCGCTTTTCGAGCGCCGCGACCGTCGCGGCCGACACCCCGAGCCGGGACAGCACCAGCGCCTTGGACTGCGGTTTGAACTGCTGCGCCAAAAACGCATACAATCGCGCCTGCTGCGGTGCGCGACGCTGCAGGGTCTCAAGCTCGGCCGCCTCCAGCCGCCGGGTCACGCCGAGCATTTTTTGCATCTTCAAGCCCGCGCCGCTCCGCACCGCGCCGGGGATCATCGTCTCGATGACTCCGTCCAGCGAACACGCGTAATAGTTGGCCATCCAGCGGGCGAGCCGCAGCAGCTCCTCGGTCAGCGCCGGAAAGGGATGCACGACTTGGGCGACCGACTTTAGCCGCTCCAACGGAAAGTCCTTCGGCGCGCCGATCTCGCCGACGATGCCCAACCGCAGCGTGCGCAGCACCGGGATGCGCACGAGCGAACCCACCGCCACCGTCGCGGCCAGGTTTGCCGGCACGCGATAGTGGAGCAGCTTGTCGAAACCCGCCAGCGGATGGACACCCACGATCATCGCTGCGCATGACGGCGGTCCGGCCCCGACATGGCAAACCCGAAGGTTGCGCGGACGTCCGGTGCCACGAACGGGTTGACAGCGCCCGCCCCCCCTTCAAACAGTCGCGTCGTGAGCCTGCCCGCCGCCCGCGAAAAATTCCGAGATTTTCTGACCCGCAAGGGCCTGCGCGTCACCAACCAGCGCCTCGCCATCTTCGAGACCGCCTACGCCCAGAAGGAGCACTTCACCGCGGAGCAACTGCTCGACCACGCCCGCAAGGTGGACGACTCCGTGTCCCGCGCCACGGTTTATCGCACCCTGCCCATCATGACCGAAAGCGCGCTGTTGCGCGAGGTGGACATCGGCTCGGGCGAGAAATTCTACCTGCCCATCAACGAAGGCGGCACCCAGGTTGCGCAGGTCGTGTGCGTGGATTGCGACCGGATTTTCGAGATCAGCGCCCCGTTCATGGAATGGTATGGCAGCACGGTCTCGTCCAAGCTCGGCCTCACCCCGGTCAGCCAACGCCTGCAGGTCAGCGCCCATTGCAACACGTGGCGCAATACCGGCGCCTGTCCGCGCCGCGGTTGAATCGCATGGCCAAGGAGCGAGACGCCGCCTTCGAGATGGGTTTCTTTGAGTCCGTGCTGAAGCGGACGCCCGACTACACGGACGTCGTCGAGATCCTCGGCGGACTCTACACCAAGCACGGCCGCATCGCCGACGGCCTCCGGATGGACCGCCGGCTGGTCAAACTACAGCCGGCCAACGCCACCGCGCACTACAATCTCGCCTGCAGCCTCGCCTTGTCCAAGCGGCCGACCGACGCCCTGCGTTCGCTGCACCGCGCGGTCGAGCTTGGCTATCGTGACTTCGACTGGATGTCCCAGGACCCGGATCTCGAGGAGATGAAAAAGCATCCCGCGTTTCTTGAGCTGCTGGGCCGGCTCAAGCCGCAGAGCTGAGCCCCCGCGCTCAGCGCAGACCGAAGAGTTGCTGCAGCAGGGTTTGCAGGTCGGGTCCGGGCGCCCATTCGCCCTGCCGGCGCACCGCCAGCCGTTTGCTCCTTTGCCGCCGCGCCTCCGCTTCATCCACCTCAATGATCCGGACCTGATTCGGCCGCATGCCGCTGACCTCGGCCGGAGTCAGGGCGCGCCAGTGGAAAGGCAGGCCCGTCCAGTCGCACCACACCTCCCATCCGCCCACCAGCATCGGGCGCTCCTTGTGCACGAGCTCAGGATAGCGCTCCACAAAATCCGGCCGCACGAGCGTCGCGATGCGGAATTTCACCACGGGTTCCATCCGGGCGAAGTAGTCGCGAAAATTGGCGATCTTCCGCGTGCGGTGCTGCTCGTAGAAATCGAGCGGATCAAACCCCATCAGGTTCATGCCGTTGTAGAGCCCGTGTTCGTTGGGACTGCCGAACTTCTTCCAGTCATACCAAGCTTGGAAATTTCTCGTGACCATCAGCCCCAGCTCGAAGTGCAAATGCGCCCGCTCCCGCGGAATCACATAACCGCCTGCGGACCGTCCCATGATCCCGAGGGTCTGCCCACGCCGGACCTGCGAGCCGACGCGCAGCCCCGGCTCAATGCTCGCGAGGTGGGCATAAAGGCTGTAAACCGCCGGCTCCACGCCGGGATGTTCCAGCACGACATAGCGGCCATAGCTGCTCTTGCCCGCGACCGCACTGATATGGCGCACCACACCATCCAGCACCGCGAAAATCGGGTCCGTGGCCTCGCCCCGCCGGTCGCGGCTCGTCGGCACGATATCAATCCCCTCATGAAACTGGGTGCCGCCGCTGCGCACGCCCCCGAAGCTGCCCGATTCCGGGTCACCGGAACCGGCGTGCTGGAGATACTCCGTCGCCGGCCGGCCTTGCGCGAAGCCCGGGTGCGGAGTCGGCCAGTTGATCTCGATGCGCTGCGCCAGCGCGGTCGTCCCGAGCAAAAATCCAAGCAGCCACCGGGTCGCGCACCTCATCGGCCTGCCTCCCGCCGGACGGTGGCCGCCGTCTGTTTGAGCCCGCGCACGATTTCCGTCAGCGCTTCATCCGGTCGCTCCACAAAGGTGTAAAGCACGCCGCCCTCGATGGGCTGCTCGATCAATCGCGCCCCGGCCGGCCGGTCGTTGAGCATAAGCACCAGCCGCCGGCCTTGGTTTGAGGCGCTGAGCCGGAATAGGTCGCGGGCCGCGCCGGGTGTAAGTTGAAACATCAGGCACCGCCCCAGCTCCACCTCAGCCAGTTCGACATTCACGATGTCGAATTCGGAGATCACCGGCCGCGCCGCCACCCGGATGACGCTTTCACTGACGGGCAATTGCATCGCCACGGCGCCGCCCGACGCGTCCTCCAACCAGAAGCGCGCCACCACCGGACGCACCTCCGCCGGCGGCGCCGTCCGGCATCCGCCCAGCAGCACGACGGCAAGCAACAGGATGGCGCGGATCATGGCGTGACCTTCTCCACCCGCACCCGCCAATCCGCCCCGCTGGCGATGTCGTGCCGTGCCGCAAAATTGTCCATGTTCAATGCGAAGGAAACATTCATGAGGCTGTTGAGATACAACAGGGGCTCGCCTTCGGGCACATCGGCAAAGGTCCGCGCATACGGCATCTCCCCTTCGTAGATCGTCGCCTCTCCCCGGTCTATCCGCACCCGCAAGCGCTCGCCGGGCACCGGGGCAAGCTCCGCCAACAAGCTCTCGCCGATATCTGTCCATACATTGCCATAACGCACATCGAGGGCCGGGATGCCCCCGAGCAGCACCCCATTCGCCAAGCGGGCTTTTTCGTGCGGCAACCTGACCACGCCGCCCAGCAAAGGCGGGCCGACTTCAGCCAAGGTGAGCTGCCCGGCCGCAAGTTTTGCGCCGACCAAGACATAGAGGTCTCGGCCGTGAAAAGTGTAAGAGTTGGCGGAACCGGCCCGCAGGTGCTGCACCGTGTCGATTTCCCGCACCTCGGCCACGCCCAGATCCTCCGCCACCAGCGTCCAGGTGCCGTTGTCCGGGCCGACAAACAGGTGCCCGCTGCCCGTCCTGAGGACGATGGATTTTCGGGCGGAGCCCACGCCGGGATCAACCACGGACACAAACACGGTGCCAGCGGGCCAATAGGAAGCGGTCTGCTTCAGGCGGTAGGCCGCCTCCCAGATGTCAAAGGGCGTATTCTCATGGCTGAGATCGTGAATCATGAGCCGGGGACTCACGCCAACAGCCACGCCTTTCATCGCCGCGACCGCACCGTCCTTGGTTCCGAAATCCGTCTGCAGCACGAGCGCAACGCCGGTCGCCAGCCCATCGGCTGCGCCCAGCAGGCAAACCAACAGCAACGTCAACTTACGCCTGAACCGTCGCATGAAACGCCTCCATGATTTCGAGCCCGACGGAGTCCGCCAGCAATCGGCCCCGCGTGGTCAGGAGCATCCGCCCGCCGCCGAGTTCCGCCAAGCCATCCTCCGCGAGTTGTTGCGCCAGTTGGTCCACTTCGGCCCACGGCGCATCCGGGCAGCGTTGGCGCCAAAGCGCGAGATCCACCCCTGCGGTCATCCGCAGGCCAAAAATCAACGCATCCTCGGCCAGTTGCCGCACAGCCAAAGCGATCCGGTCCTCCGTCATTCGTTGGCCGTCATCCAGCCGGATGTGCCACTGCTCGAGGTCGGCGACGTTGGCTCCGCGCCAGCCGCCGTGCTGTGAAGCCGCGGAAGGTCCGAGGCCCACCCATTCGTGCATGTGCCAGGTGTTGAGATTGTGCCGGCAGATATGCCCGGGGCGGGCAAAGTTGGAAACCTCATATTGGCCGAAGCCGGCGTCCGCCAAGGTCGCCCAAGTCGTCTCGTAAAGCCGGGCTTCATGCTCGGGGTCCAGTTTGACCCGGCCTTGGGCCAGCTTCACCCAGAGCGCCGTGTCTTCCTCGAAAGTAAGGCAATACGTCGAAAGGTGGTCCGGCTGCAACCGCAGCGCCTCCGCCACATCCGCCAGCCAAGCGGTCTCGCTTTGTCCCGGCAGTGCAAACATGAGGTCGAGATTCACGCTGGCAAAACCCGTCGCCCGGATGCGTTCGTAGGCGCGGTGAATTTGCGCGACTGTGTGCTGTCGGCCCAGCGCATCCAACAAATCGGGCTGGAAACTCTGCACTCCCATGGAGATGCGGGTGACGCCCAATTCCTTCAGCACCGCCAGCCGCGCCTCGGTCACCGAGGCCGGGGCCAGCTCCACCGTCCACTCTTCCGGTGTGTCGCCGGCATGGCGCCCCACCAGCTCGCCGAGGCGGCGCAAATCCGCCGGGGCCAGCAGCCCCGGGGTGCCGCCGCCCCAGAAAACCGTCGTCACCGGACGCGGCCATGACACCATCAAGGCCTCTTGTTCGACTCCGGCAAGGAACCTGTCCACCGCATTGCCGGTCGGCTTGGTTTGATAAAATGCACAGAAATCACACGTCGAGGCGCAGAACGGAACATGCACATACAGCCCCAGCGGGGCGGCCGGTTCAGCTTTGTCTTGCCCTGACATGAAGTCGCTCATTACTAACAATCTTTAACTGACCGGTTTTAACTCAAAACCAATGCAAAACTCCCGACTTTCCCGCCTGCGGCAATTCTTCGCTTTGCCCCTGCTACTGCTTGGTCTCGTCTTCCTGACGGGCTGCGAAAATGTCACGCTGACCAATCTCACGCCCGCCAATCTGCCCGAGAATCCTTCCGGCATCTACACGATCACGATGCGGATCACGACCCGCCAGAACATCGTGAATCCCGTCAACGTGAAGCCGTTCATCATTATTGATGGCCAGCATCATGCCATGCGGCTGAGCAATCTCGGCGCCAACATCTACGAATTCGACTACCAAGCTCCTCCGGGCCGCACCGAGCTGGCCTACTATTTCCTCGTGAATTACCAGGTTGAGCTGCGCGACACCGTGGACAACCGCGAGGCCTACTCCGAGATCAGCCGCGCCACGATCGTGAACCGCTATGTCCTCTCGCTCGAAAGCAGCCGCGGACCCGTCGGGGCCCGCATCAGTGTGCTGGGCCGCGGTTTCACCCCGCAGGATGTGATCTACTTTGACAGTGCTCCGGCCCGAACGGTTTACGAATCGCCCAACGCGCTGAGCTTTTTCGTGCCGGCCCTCGATCCCGCGCGCAACTATCAGGTAATGCTCGGCAGCACCTCCGGCAACTCGCCCGTCGGCACCTTCCGCATCGATGCGAGCAACCTCACCGTGATGCCAACCGCCCTCGTCCTGCGGCCGGGTGAAATGCAAAATCTCATCTTCACCATTCCTAACCCCGCACCGGCGGGCGGGCTCCTGCTCGATGTCACGACCGACGTGCCCGAGGCCGTCATCATGGCCGAAGTGGTGGTTCCTGCCGGGCAGACTTCTGTCTCTGTGGGCGTGCAGGGCGGTAAACCCGGCAGTGGCAGCCTCTTCCTCAAAGGCTACGGCGCGGGCGAAGTCACTATCCCGGTGACCGTGCGATAAACCCGCTCCAAACTCCTTTCACCCAGCCGGCGGCTGCCTCCGCCGGCTTTTTATTTGGATGCGGACAGGTCCAGCGTGACATAAACGGGCCGATGGTCGCTCGCCCGCATGACTGCCGGACTGTCGTGGATAATCGCCCTGCCCTCGCGCACGGCACTGCGCAAAACCGCCGAAACCAAAATGTGGTCCACCCGCGAGTAGGATTCCTCCCGGCGAAAGACCGAGGTCCAACTCTCGCCACGGGAATCGCTGGCCGGCAACAGGTGCGCGATCGCGGTCTGGCCCCGCTTCTGCATGTAGCGCAGCGGGGCGCTGTTTTTCGTATCATTGAAATCCCCCAGAATCACAAAGCGGGCCGCAGCCGGCTGCGGAAACCGGCGCAACACCCGGTCGCGGATCGCGGTCGCCTCGCCTGCCCGAAATTTCGCCGCTCCCGGATCGTCCCTGCGCTCGGTAAACCGGCTCTTCAGATGCAGGACCCAGACGGTAATCTCACCGCCCGCCGCCGGGACCGACACTTCCAAAAGCCCGCGTCTCACCGCTGTCGCTTCGCCAAAATACTTGAAAGTGAGGTCCACATGATTCGTCACGGACCGCAGCGGTCGGCGCGAGATCAACGCCACGTGCCGGGCCTCATCCGCCGCCACCAAGTGCTCCGCATAAGGATACTCCAGCCCTTCACTGCGAAGATCGCGCTGCAATTCATCGAGGTAAGGCCGTGGACCCATTTCTTGGAACACCACCACATCAGCCGCCATTTCCCGGATAATCTGCCGCAAAGCGCGCTTGGCCTCCTCCGGCTTCGGGTAGGCTTTCCGATATCCCGCCGCCGTCATCCGGTTTGCCGGCCCGTAATTTTCCAAATTGAAAGTGGCGATTCGCAGGGTTTCCCCTGCCGCGGTCGGAACCAGCAGCAGCCAGATGACGGCAACTGCCAGCCCCGGTTTCATCCTTCCGCGGCCAAGGCCCGCTCACGCTCCACCAGCGTGGGGTGCGAATAGAAAAACGCGCTGAACCACGGATGCGGCGTGAGGTTGGTGAGGTTCTTCTGCGCCAGTTTGCGCAGGGCGCCGACCAACGGGCCGGGGCCGTGCATCGCTTCCCGCGCGAAGGCATCGGCCTCATACTCATGCCGGCGTGAAAAATAATTTCCCACCGGGGTGAACCAAAAAAACACCAGCCCGCTCAACAGCCCGAAGAGCAGAAACGCGGGCGCCAGTTCGCCCGGCGGGAAGCCGAAGGCCGTGTTAAACCAAGGGCTGCCGGCCAGCCACGCGATCAGGGCAAAGCCGCCGAGTTGCGTCACCGCCGATACGGCCAGCATCTTGGGGATGTGCCCGCGGCGGTAATGCCCGATCTCGTGCGCCAGCACCGCCTCCAGTTCCTCGTGCGAGAGCTGCGCAATCAGGGTGTCGAACAGGACGATCCGGCGAAAACGCCCGAACCCCGTGAAAAAAGCGTTGGAGTGACCCGAGCGCTTCGAGCCATCCATCACCTGGATGGCCCGGGCTTTGAAGCCGGTGCGGTCGCCGAGCTCCAGCAGGCGGGTGCGCAACTCGCCCTCCGGCAGCGGCGTTAGTTTATTGAAGAGAGGCAGGATCAGTTTCGGATAAAGCACCAGCATCAGCAGTTGGAAACCAAAGAGCACGCCAAAGCCCCAGAGCCACCAGGCGCTGCCCACCCAATGCACAAGGGAAAGCAGCACCCAGAGCAGTGGGTAACCGATCAACAACGTCACCAGCAGCCCCTTGAGCTTGTCCGTCACCCACAGGCCGGGCGTGCTTTTGTTGAAACCAAACTTGGCTTCGAGCTTGAATTGCGCCCACCAGTCAAACGGCAAGCCCGGCAACGACAGCAACACCCCGGTTGTCAGGATAAAGAGCACATCGCTCCAGATCGCGTCCGGCCCGCCCCAGTGGGCAAATTGTTCGTAGAGCGCCGGCAGCAGCCCGCCAAAGACCACCATGGCGAGCACGAGGGTGTCGAAAAATTCCACGAGTTGCCCGAAGCTCGATTTTTCCAGGGTGTAGGCCACCGCCTTGCGGTAGGTGGCGCCGTCCATGATCGCGACGACCCCGGCGGGCGGCTCCCCCGCATGCCGCCGCACTTCCCGCCGGTTCAGCGCCCCCAGCCAGTATTCGCCGGCCAAACGCAGAACCATGAGCAGGGCCGTGATCCAAAGCACCAATGTCATGCCGCCAGTGCATCCAAATCGCCCCGCGCCGCCAGTCCAAAGATTGTTTGAAATGCATCCGTCCCCTCGCATGTTGACGGCGTGGAAGCCAAAGACGCCAAACTCTCCTTCGAAGCCGCCCTCACCAAACTTGAGACCATCGTTGATTCGATGGAATCGGGGGATGTGCCCCTGGCCGATCTGCTGGCCAGATTCGAGGATGGCAGCCGCCTCCTCAAGGTTTGCGAAACCCGCCTGAAGGAAGCGGAACTGCGCATCGAGCAGCTCAAAAAATCGAAGGACGGCGCGGTCTTCGCCAAATACGAGGTCGGCCGCGATGAATGAGTCCACGCCGCCGCCGATGAACCCGTCCGCCTCTCCCCGCCTGCTCGACCGCATTGCCGGCCCGGCCGACCTCAAGGCGCTCGCCCCCGAGGCGCTGCCCGCCCTGGCCCAGGAAATCCGCGACGAGATCATCGGCGTGACCGCCCGCAACGGCGGCCATGTCGGGCCCAACCTTGGCGTCGTCGAGCTCACCATCGCCCTGCACCGGGTCTTCAACACGCCGCAGGACCAGTTTGTCTTCGACGTCGCCCACCAGGGCTACGTCCACAAACTGCTCACCGGCCGCGGCGGGGAATTTTTCCGCCGACTCCGCCAGACGGACGGTGCCAGCGGTTTCCTCTATCGCCGCGAAAGCCCGCACGACGCCTTCGGCGCCGGCCACGCCGGCACCGCCCTCTCCGCGGCGCTCGGCATGGCGACCGCCCGCGATTTGCGCGGCACCGACGAGCACGTGGTCGCCATCTGCGGCGACGCCGCCTTCACCTGCGGCATCACACTGGAGGCGCTCAACAACATCGTCAGCTCCACCAAGCGCCTGATCGTCGTCCTTAACGACAACGAGTGGTCCATCGCGAAGAATGTCGGCGCCATCTCCGCCTACCTGAACCGCATCAGCACCAGCCCGACCTACAACAAGCTGCACCACGACATCGAGGCTTTCTTCAAGAGCTTCCCCGCCGGCGTCGAGATGAACCGGGTTTACCACAAGTGGAAACGCGAGACGAAGGACTTCTTCGTCGAGTCCTCCCTCTTTGAGAAATTCGGCCTCCGCTACCTCGGTCCCGTGGACGGCCACAACCTTGACCTCCTCACCAAGAACCTGGAATTCGCCAAGCATTGCGATGTGCCGGTGCTCGTGCATGTGCTCACCAAGAAGGGCCGCGGCTTGAACGCCGCGATGAGTTCGCCCGAAAAATTCCACGGTGCCAGTCCCTTCGACCCTGTCACCGGTGAGAGCAAAAAATCCGCGCCCGGTGCCGCGCCCAATTATCAGGATGTATTCGGCCAGGCCTTGGCCCGCTTTGCCCGGGCCGACCCGAAGGTCGTGGGCATCACCGGTGCCATGCCCAGCGGCACCGGCCTGAGCCATCTCGCCGCTGCGGTGCCGGCCCAGTTTTTCGACGTCGGCATCGCCGAGGAGCATGCCGTGATCTTCGCCGCCGGTCTCGCCACCAAGGGCATCCGCCCTGTTGTCGGCATTTACTCCACCTTTTTGCAGCGCGCCTACGACCCCATCATTCATGACGTCTGCCTGCAGAATCTCCCGGTCACCTTTTGCATGGATCGCGCGGGCCTTTCGCCCAACGACGGCCCGACCCACCACGGACTCTTCGACCTCGCCTACCTGCGCTGCGTCCCGCATGCCGTCGTCATGCAGCCCAAGGACGAGGATGAACTCGTGGACATGCTCCACACGGGGCTGACGCTGGCCGGGCCAAGCTTCATCCGCTATCCCCGCGGTGCCGGCCAGGGCGTGCCGCTCAAGCCCGAGCCCGCCGCCATTCCCATCGGTCAGGCCGAGGTGCTGCGTGAAGGTTCCAACATCATGATCTGGGCGCTCGGCCCGATGGTGCAGGATGCGCTGCAATTGGCCGCCCGGTTGCAGGCCGACGAGAATCTCTCCGTCGGCGTCGTCAACGCCCGCTTCGCCAAGCCGCTCGACCGTGCCCTGCTCCTCAGCCATGCCGCCTGCATTCCGCTGATCGTGACCATGGAGGATCACGTTGTCGCCGGCGGTTTCGGCAGTGCCGTGCTGGAGGCGCTCCAGGAGGCCGACTGTCCCGCGGCGGTCGAACGCATCGGCTGGCCCGACAAATTCATCGAGCACGGCTCAAACGTAGAAACCCTACGGGCCGCCTATGGACTTTCGCCGGATGACATCCACCGCCGCGTGCTGGACCGCTGGCGCAATCGGCAGGCCCAGTCTGTCGCCACCGAGGCATAAAAAAGCCGCACCCGGCGGTGCGGCTCGCGAACGGACCGGGATATGCGATCAGCCCTTCGGCTTGTCGCACTCTTTCTTATCCTCGCAGTCCTTCTTTTCCTTCTTGGCGGCGCAGCAGCACTCTTTGTCCTTGCCGCACTCCTTGCCGTCCTTGTCCACGCCGCATTCGCAGCATTTCTCGGCCGGCTTGTCTTTGCACTCGCCTTTGCCTTCACCGGCTTGGGCCACCGACAGGGTCAGCGCGCCCGCAAAGAGCAGCGCCACGAGCAGTTTCAGGGATTTCATGTGGGTTGATGTTGGTTGGGGATATGCTGCCAAATCATCGCGGCAGCGAGACGAAGCTTGGTGCGCCATGTCGGAGTCGAACCGACCTCTCATGCTTGGGAAGCACACATAATAGCCGATATACTAATGGCGCATTTGACTGGCCGGGACTGAAACGGAAAGCCGCCGGGGCGCAATCAAGAATAGTGCCGCCGGCCTTCCAGCGCGCTCTTCAGGGTGACCGAATCGGCGTAAAGCACCCCGCCTCCGCTCGGCAGGCCGAAGCCGATGCGGCTGATTTTTACCGCCGGCTCGGCCGGCAGGTGCTCGCTCAGGTAGTGGCAGGTCGCCTCGCCTTCCACGTCGTTGGAAAGCGCCAGGATCAGTTCCTTCACTTCGCCCGATTCCACGCGCGACATCAGCGCGGCGAGATGCAAATCCCCCGGACCCACCCCGTGGATCGGGGACAAGCGGCCGTGCAGTACATGGTAAACGCCCCGGTAAGCTCCGCTCCGTTCGATCGCGACCAGATCGGGGACATGCTCCACGACACAAACCACGGATTGATCACGCCGGGCGTCGCTGCAAACGGGACAGAGTTCCTCTTCAGCCAAGTTTCCGCAGCGCACGCACCGGCGCACGGCCTGCGCCGCGACCCGGAGCGACTCCACGAGTGCCTCCAATTGCCCCGGTTTCTCCACCAGCAGATGCAGGGCGATGCGCTCGGCGGAGCGGTAGCCAACACCGGGCAACTGTTTCAGTCGCTTCTGGAGATTCTCGAGCGCCGGGGTCATGGGATTGCGAGTCGGGGATGGGCAAATGCGGACGAGATACTCTTCTCGCACTCAGCCTTCCGAAATCCGCCTTCAGAACATCCCAGGCACCTGAAAGGCCGACGTCACCTTCTGCATCTCCGCGTCGTTGTATTCCTTGGACTGCTTGGCGGCATCCTGCATAGCAACCAACAGGGTGTCGGCCACGAGCTTGGGGTCTTCCTTGAGGAAGTCGGGATCAAGCGTCAGACCGAGAAATTTGCCGGCGCCGTTGATCTTGATTTTAACCGCGCCTCCGCCGCTCGTGACGTCGATTTCCTTGGCCTCGAGCTGCACTTGGAGTGCCTCGATGCCACGCTGCATTTTCTGGGCTTGTTTGAGAAGTTTGCCTACGCCGGCCATGGGTTTGGATGGGTTGAGTTGAAGAAGCGTGAGTTGAAAGTCCGCGCCGGAGTTAACGCGACAACAAAGTTTCGTATCCCTCCCGGTAGCTGGGATACTGCGGCCGCCAGCCGAGTGTCTCCCGCAGCTTTCGGTTTTCGATGATCCGGTCCGGCATCTCCGCCCGGCGTCGGCCCGGCAGGTTCACGTCAAACACCGGCTCCGGCCGACCCAGCCGCCGCGCCAGCCACGCCGCAATATCCTTCCTGCGCGCGGGCGCGTCGTCCACGACGTTGAAAATCCCTCCCGCCACGGCGGGCGGCGCGGTCAAACTGCACCAGATGGCGGCACAGATGTCGTCACGGTGAATCAAGTTGAGCCGTCGTTCCCCGGCCCCGGCCAACGGCCCACCGGTTCGGATCTGATCCAGCAGATGATGACGGGACGGTCCGTAAATCCCGGCCAGCCGCAGCACAAAAATCCGCACTGACGGCGCGCCCGCCAGGGCTATCTCCTCTGCTTCTCGCAATAGCGCGGGCCGTTCATCCAGCGGAGCTGTGGCGGCCGTTTCGTCCACCCTGATGCCGCCATCCTGCGGATAGACGGAGGTGCTGCCAGTATAGACGAGCGTCCCCGGCTGGGATTGCCGCACCCAGATCATGACGGATTTCATCCCGGCAACATAGCTGCGACGGTAGCCCTCGATCCCGCCCCCGCCGGAACTCACGGAGTTGAGCACCAGATCCACTTTGCCGGGCATTTTCGCATGCCACTCCGTTTCCGCCAGATCGCCTTCCACCACCTCGATGCCATCCGTCCGCAAAGCCGCCGCCTTGGTTGGATTGCGGGTCAGCGCCACAACTTCCAGTCCGCGCTTGGCGGCTTCCCTCGCCAGGTGCCCGCCGACATAGCCGGCGCCAAAGACAACCAAGCGTTGGGGTGAATTTTTGCCGTGTGCATCCGGGGACATTTTCACTACGCAAAGGCATGCCCACCGTTCTCGCAATCCTCACGGACGGTTTTGAAGAGATAGAAACCGTCGCCCCTATCGACCTGCTGCGGCGCGCTGGGGTCGAAGTCACCCTCGCCGCACTCGGTCCGGGCATCCATGCCACCGGGCGCAGCGGCCTCACCCTGCACGCCGACAGCCTGCTCGAACCTGCGGGCGGTCCAGCCTACGACTGCTTGTTCCTGCCGGGTGGCCCCGGGGTCAAGACCCTGCGGGCCGATCCGCGGGTGCGCCAACTCGTCCTCGCCCAGCACGCCCGCAATGGCTGGCTGGCCGCCATTTGCGCCGCCCCCACGGTGCTGCATGACGCCGGACTGTTGCGCGGCCGCAACTACACCGCGCATTTCTCCGTGGCAAACGAGCTGCCTGAACTCCGGGGCGCCGAGCGCTGCGTGGTGGACGGCAACCTCATCACCTCGCGCGGAGCTGGCACGGCAATCGACTTCGGCCTGCTGCTGGTGGCCATACTGGTGTCACCGCAGAAATCAGCCGAGATTGCAGCATCCATCTGCGCGTGAAACTCATGCACTATCAACGGGATTGCCAAGTTTCGGGGATTCACTAAGCCTTTTCCGGCTGGGGTATAGACCCTAGCCGCTTCCTCATGGGCCCATCCGCCCGCAACCCTCTCGGCTGTTGCTTTCAAAGTGGAAGCGACCGGGCGAAGCTCGCCACTTTCCTCCCGATTTCATGTGCGGCATAGCCGGCTTCGTAAGTTCGCGTGAGTCTGCCGAATCCCGGACGGAAGCGATCCGGCGCATGTGTGCGGCGATGGTGCACCGCGGGCCTGATGACGAGGGCTACGCCACGGTCCATGAAGCCTCCCTCGGAATGCGCCGGCTGGCCATCTTTGACCCCGCGCACGGACATCAGCCGATGCAAACCGCGGACGGCCGCTACACCCTGGTTTTTAACGGGGCCATCTACAATCACCGCGAGCTGCGGGCTGAACTCGAGCAGGCCGGCCACGCGTTCAAAACGCACTGCGACACGGAAGTGCTCCTGTTGGCCTATGCCCACTGGCAGGAAAAATGCCTCCCCCGCCTCCGCGGCATGTTCGCCTTCGCCATCTGGGATGATCGCGAGCGCCGGCTGTTCGCCGCTCGCGACCCTCTCGGCATCAAGCCGCTGTATTATGCAAGCACACCCGCCGGCTTGCTCTTTGCTTCCGAGCTCAATGCGCTGCGCGCCAGCAGGCAGGTCGAAAACGTCATCGATCCTGCGGGTGTGGCTGACTATCTGGCCCGTCTCGCCGTCCCTCCCCCGCGCACAATTTACCGGGGGCTGCGCAACTTGCCGCCGGGGCACGCACTCGTCCTCGATCCATCCCGGCGCTTGTCCACCTGGGCTTGGTGGCACCTGCCGGCACCCGGGCCCACCCCGACCACAGAAAAAACTTACGCCGGTTTTGTGGCGGGACTCCGCGCTCGGTTGGATGACACCG
The DNA here is from genome assembly GCA_002344205.1 of Opitutaceae bacterium UBA2377. Taxonomy (GTDB): domain Bacteria; phylum Verrucomicrobiota; class Verrucomicrobiia; order Opitutales; family Opitutaceae; genus UBA2377. The sequence goes on along the minus strand of DDSZ01000014.1, from coordinate 113,399 downwards.
TAAATGCCCACCGCCTGGCCGATGTGCCGGTCGGTGCCTTTCTCTCCGGGGGACTCGACTCCTCCGCACTCGTCGGACTCATGGCCCGCGCCAGCCCGGGCCGACTCAAGACCTTTTCCGTGATCTTTGCCGAGTCGGAATACTCGGAGCAGGCCGGAGCCGCCTTGGTCGCCAAAACCTTCGATACGGAGCATCATGAGTTCACCCTCACCGGCACGCAGGTTGCCGCCGATTTGCCCCGTATCCTGCGCACGATGGATCAACCGACCGGCGACGGCATCAACACTTGGTATGCCAGCCAAGCGGCTCGCAACGGCGGTGTGACCGCGGCCCTTTCGGGCCTCGGCAGCGACGAGCTCTTCGGCGGTTATCCTTCCTTCCGCGACGGTCCGCGCCTCAAGCGGCTGCTTGGCGTCTGGTCCTCGCTTCCTGCTGTTCTCCGGCACCGGCTTCTCAGCCATCTCCGCGCACGCGGCTCAACCCGCGCCCTGAAATTGGCCGACGTGCTTTCCTCCGCGCGCGACCTCCACGAAATCGCCTCGCTGCGCCGCCGGGTCCTGCCGGAAAGCACGCTCATGGGACTGCTCACCCCGGAAGCCCGTGAACTCATGCAGCGTCAGGGTCCGCACGCCCCGCTGTTTGATGAATTTGTGGACGACCTGATCGGTGCGGACAATTTTCAGATTCTCAGCGCTTGGGAGCTGCGCACCTACATGGCCGATGTGCTGCTTCGCGACAGCGATGTCTGCAGCATGGCCCACTCGCTCGAACTGCGCGTGCCGTTCGCCGACACCTCGCTCCTTGCATGGCTGTGGCCGCAATTGGCCCGATTCAAGCAGGCTCCCGGCCGATCCAAACAGGCGCTGGCCGACGCCGTATCCGACCTGCTGCCTCCCGCCATCCTGAAAAACCCAAAACGCGGTTTCACCCTGCCGTTCGCCTGCTGGATGAAACACGAATTGCGCCCCTTCCTTGAGGCCACCTTTGCTCCGGCCGCCCTTGCCTCTTGCCCTTGGCTTGATGCCTCCGTTGTCCAGCGCTTGTGGCAGGATTTCCTTCACCGCCATGATCCCCGCGCCTGGTCCCGGGTCTGGACCCTCGCGGTGCTGATCGCCTTTGCCAATCGGAAGGCCGGTTGAAAGCCCAAACCACATACGCCAAGGATCAAATGTTCCGAATCCAACCCCCGACCCGGGAGACAGATTTGCAGTCCGGGATTTATTTGGCGCTTGGTCCTTGGCGTTTGGGTTTTGCCGGAAACAGCAAGCAAGGAGCATGGCGGCCATGAACACACTGCTGCTTTCCCCTGAATTGTTCCTCCACGATGGCGGCATCGCGCGGATCATGCGCCTTTATCTCAAGGCGCTCTGCGAATTCGCAGTTCCCGGGCAGGACAAAGTGGTCAGCATCTCGCTCAACGATCGTCCGGGAGAAGATCGACGGGCGGGCGCCTACGCCAACGCGGCCCTGCAACCGCTCATCGGCTGCGGCCACTCCAAAGCACGGTTCGTGCAGGCCACACTCCACCATGCCCGTCGCGACAGCCGTATTGTCTGCGGCCACCTGCATCAGCTTCCGGCGGCCTGGCTTGCGGCCAAACTGCGGCCAGGCCTGCGTTACTTTTTGGTCGCCCACGGAATTGAAGTCTGGAGACCCTTCAGCCGGCTTGAAACCCGCGCGCTCCGCGGCGCCGACGGGATTTTGTGCATCAGCGATTACACCCGCCGCCAACTGCGTCGTTTCTGTCCGTCCCTTGAAGTCTCCCGTCTGCTCGTTATCCCCAATACCTTTGACCCCGTGCTGGCTGCCGCCCAACCGGTCGTTTCAAACCCGCCCGACCCGCTGGCGCCGAGATTGCTGTGCGTCAGCCGTCTTACGCAGGCCGACAGTTACAAAGGCGTGGACACCCTCATCGAAGCCCTGCCAGCCATCCGCATTCACCATCCCGGAGCCCAGCTTCGCATCGTCGGCGACGGCGATGACCGTGCACGCCTGCAAACCATCGTCCGGCAACTCGGATTGGCTGAAGCCGTCGTTTTCACCGGCCGCATTGATGATGACGCCCTGCGCGCGGAATATGAAGCCTGCGATCTTTTTGTCCTGCCCAGCTGGCGGGAAGGCTTTGGCCTCGTTTACCTTGAGGCGATGATCCACGGCAAGCCCTGCCTCGCGGCCCGTGCCGGCGGCGCACCCGAAGTCATCAACGAACACGTCGGCGCCATCGCCGACTACGGGGATATCCCGGGTATCGTCGCCGCTGTGAGCGATCTGGTGACCCATCCCCGCGATCCCGGCCGCATCCGCGCCCACGCCCAAACCTTCGCTTTCCCTTCCTTCATGCAACGTCTGGCTGCAGCGTTGCCTTCCGCGGAAGCCTGAAGCATCCAAGATATCCGAGCGCATGCTCACCTGCTCTAGCCCTTCAGGTATTTCCGGATGAAACATCCCTCGCATTCTTCGCTCTTTTCCAGCTCTTTGCCCTATGTCCGCCCCTGCTGAACTCACCATCGAGGCCGGTCGCGCGGAACATCACTATTGGCGTGATCTTTGGCGCTACCGGGAACTGCTCGGCTACCTCGCATGGCGTGACGTCAAGGTCCGCTACAAACAGGCCGTGCTCGGCATCGCTTGGGCGCTGATCCAGCCCGCCATCACCACTGCCATCTTCGTCTTCCTGTTCGACCGGCTGGCCGGCATGCCCGATGGCGGGGCGCCTTACCCGGTGCTCGTCCTGTCGGGCCTGATGGCTTGGCAACTGTTCTCGGCCGCTCTCTCCGGTTCCAGCGGCAGCCTCGTGGGCAATGCGAGCCTGATCTCCAAAGTCTATTTCCCCCGGCTTATCGTGCCCCTCTCCGCGCTTGGCGTCGCCCTCATCGATTTTATCGTCGTTCTCGGCCTGTTTCTCGCCGTCGCCCTCTGGTTTGGCCACTGGCCTACCTGGCACTGGCTGGCATTGCCCGTTTTCGTGCTGATGACATTGGCCGCGGCTTTTGGGCTGGGGCTTTGGTTCACCGCGCTCACGGTAAAGTATCGCGACTTCCGCTTCATCGTCCCATTCCTTCTGCAGGTGGGCATCTTCGTTTCCCCTGTCGGCTATCGCACCGATTTCTTCCCCAACTGGCGCGACCTCCTCGCGCTCAATCCCCTCACCGGCATCATCGACGGCTTCCGGTGGTGCCTCCTCGGCGGCCAGCACGCGTTGTCGCTTTGGAGCCTGGGCACGTCTCTCTTCCTCATCGTCCTCGTCACCGCAAGCGGTCTCTGGTTTTTCCGCCGCACCGAAAGACAGTTTGCAGATATTATCTGAAGCATGAGCCAGCCAGCCATTTCCGTATCCGGTGTCAGCAAGCGCTATGTGATCCAGCACGAGTCGCAGCACGACACTTTGCGCGACAGCCTGCACCACTCCGCCCGCAAGCTCTGGCGGCGCTTTCGCTGGGGCACAGGCTTCACCAGCGAAGAGTTTTGGGCGCTGCGCGATATCAACTTCGAGGTGCAGCCCGGTGAAGTCGTCGGCATCATCGGCCGCAACGGTGCCGGCAAGTCAACCCTGCTCAAGCTCCTCTCCCGCATCACCGAACCCACCACCGGCTCCATCAAACTCCGTGGCCGCGTGGCCAGCCTGCTGGAAGTCGGCACCGGGTTTCACCCTGAGCTGAGCGGTCGCGAAAACATCTTTCTCAACGGTGCCATCTTGGGCATGAGTCGCGCGGAGATCCGCCGCAAATTCGACGAGATCGTCGCCTTTGCCGAAGTGGAAAAGTTCCTCGACACCCCGGTGAAGCGCTACTCCAGCGGCATGTATGTGCGCCTCGCCTTTGCCGTCGCCGCCCACTTGGAGCCCGAAATTCTCATCGTGGACGAAGTCCTCGCCGTCGGCGACGCGCAGTTTCAAAAAAAATGCCTCGGCAAAATGCAGGACATCGCGCGTGGAGGGGAGCGGACAGTTCTATTTGTGAGTCACAATATGGCGGCTGTCAGCCAGCTATGTAACCGCTGCGTCTACTTGGCACAGGGCACCGTGTGTTCGGTCGGCCCCACCGCTCCACTACTTCGGGAATATCTTACAACCCAAATCACGGGCGCGACCAGACCAAAGGCCGTGCGCCAGCATCCCGAGATCGAGGTCACCGAAGTCGATGTGCTCGTTGATGGTCGCTCAACCCGAGATGTCACCACAGGCTCAACAGTCGTATTCGTCCTGTGTTACCGCTGCCTGTGCCCTGATTCGTTTCCATCCGGATTCGAAGCCTCTTTCATTCTCTACGGTAACGGCCAGAAGCTCACCAATTTTTGGAGCAATGCCGGCCAGGGAACGGCCTTTCCTGCGAGTCACACCGGGCGAATCGTCTGTCGCGTGCCCCGCTGGCCTTTCCGCACCTTGTCCATCGACCTTGAGGCGCACCTTAATTACCGTCTTGCCAATCTCGTGGAGATTCCTGGCGCCGTGCAGTTCAATTCGATGGATGGCGATTTCTACGGTCGGGGTGTTATTCCGCATCATGCCGAGGGCATGATGTTGCTGGACCATCGTTGGGACTACACGACAACTACCGATGCCTGATGCCGGCGCTCAAAAATTTGGGCACCTGAGCTGTGCCCATCGGCTGGGATTCGCGGCTCTCGCGTTGCTCATACTCCTGTTCCGTCTCTGGCAATGTGGCCATGCGCCATACGGTGCGGGTGATCTGTTGCGACAATTCGGCTATGCTCTTGCTGTCACCCAGCATGGCCCATCAATTCTGGCGCAACCTCTGGCCGATATTTTCCCCAACGGTTTCTTTCAAGAGGCATCCTGGGCGGACCGGCCGTATAATTATCCTCCCGGTGCCATCGCTTTCTTTTGCTTGGTCACCTTGGTCCATCCCAGTATCTTCGCCCTAAAACTCTCGCTCACCCTTATCGAGGCGATTAATGCCGCACTGTTTGCTCGCCTCGTGCGAACTCCTTGGGCGGGGCTCTGCTACTGGGCGTCACCTCTTTCCGTCTGGTGGGTGTCACATGAGGGGCAGTTCGAACCCGTGCAAACCATGCCCATACTGGCTGCCTTGCTGTTGGCTGCCCGCACTCCCGTTCTATCCGGACTGCTACTCGCTTTGGCGGTGCAAACCAAGGTTCTCGCCATACTGATCCTGCCTCTATGGGCGTGGCAAGTCTGGCGCCAAAACGGTCGGTCGGCCGTGCCACAAGCTGCCATCGGCTTCCTCGTCGGTTTTGCGCCCAGCGCGTTCGCCTGCGCTTGGTATCCCGTGCTGACGCAGGTCGCAAGCAGCAGCGGCGGATTCGGGGCCTTCAACCCTTGGCATTGGTCGGCCTTGATCACGCACAAAACATGGTGGTGGCCGGCGGGTTTGGTGGTATGGGTGCAGACCGCTTCGCTTGCCACCGGCCTCGTCCTCGCATGGCTGGCTTGGCAGGCTGGCGCTGACGGACGCATCCGACTCCTCGCGCCCGCAGTGCTCTGGGTGGCTTCGAAGTTCATGGCCGTGTTTCAACCTTGGTATTGGCTGCTGCTCCAAGCACTGGCGGGTTGCCTCGCAACGCGCCGGCATATCTTACTGCTGGGATGTTGTGTAATTTTGCTTGATCCTCTCGCTCTCTGGCAGCTCACGATCGGTCCTCACGGTCCGGTCTGCTTTCCGCAAGATTTTCCGATTTTCGCGCCATGGCCTCCGAGTCATCCTTGATTCCGTCTCCCGCCACGCTCCAAGGACGGGCACAGTTCAACGAGGACGACTTGCTGAACCGAATATTCGCCGGGCTGCCCGACGGCGTTTGCCTGGAAGTGGGTGCCTTCGATGGTTACACCGGCAGCGCGACCTACGCATTCGAGCAGCGTGGCTGGACCGCCGTCCTGGTCGAACCGCTGCCAGAAATGGCCTCCGCCATTCAGACCCGCCGCAAGGGCCCATTCTTCAATGTCGCCGCAGGCTCCGCCGACGGCGACATTACATTCTCCCGGGCGCGGCACGATCCCGCCGTTTCTTCCATCGCCAGCAACCCACGGCAGAACGAACTCTACACGCTCCGCGGCGAGGCCATCGAGCAGATCACCGTTCCTCAACTCACCCTCGACACCGTCCTCATCCGTGCCGGCGTGGCACGGGTCGATTTCGCGACCCTCGACGTCGAAGGCCATGAACTTGCGGTTCTGCAAGGGTGGGACCTCCGGCGCTGGAGGCCTCGCGTCATTATTCTCGAGGACAATTCGCGCGGACTCGATGCTTTGGTTCCTGCTTATCTCGCCGTCCGGGGCTACGTCTGTTTCCACCGAACGGGTGTCAACGACTGGTATGCCCAGCGCGCCGACCACCTTGTCACGCTGTCGGCCCGTCTGCGTGTAACCGCTTGGCGCTCTTGGCGGAAGCTCCGCCACGGACTCAAGATCGTCGCTCCTTCCGGGTTAAAATCATTCGCCCGCCGCCACGGCTGGTCCGACAACTGACTCTTTCACCCGCTCGTCCCATGGCTATTTTCGTCGGACTGCGTTGCCGCTTTGTCGCTTGGCTCCTGCGACAGAAATTCGACCTGCGCTACGGCCTCGCCAACCGTATCTGCCCCGACACCGCGGATATCATCGCCTATGCGGGGCGCCAACCTGTGCCCATCCCGCTGCCGTCGTGTTCCCACATTTTCTACCACCAAGCTTCCGTGGAAGCCGACTGCGCGGAAAATTCCTTGCGCACTCTGCTGTGGAATATCCCGGAATCGGACGAGGTTATCCTTTACGACAAGGGCGGCACGTTGCCCGCAGCCTGCTTTGAGCTTCTTTCCCGTCAACACTGGCGCAACTGGGTCATTCACCGCGAAATTGATCCACAGATGGCGTCCTACACTTACGGAATGAATCACAGTATTCCAATCGCACGCGCACCGGTGGTCATGGTCTGGCGGAGCGACTACGTCTACCCCAAGGGCCTCTACGAACGCTATATCCAGCTTATTCGCGATCATGATATTGTTCTGCCTTACTCCGTTTTCATCGGCGGCACCCATGTGCGTGCCGACTTCATCCGTGCACATTGGGACAAGTTGGAGAACTACGATGTCGCTTTCTGGCGCACCAACGCCGCTGAGGAATACTCCATCTACGAAAGTCAAGACCCGGTGCACTTCGCCGTTCGTGCTTCCACCTGGGCCCGTCTCGGCGGCCTCAACCACCGCCTCTGGGGCTACGGCTGGCAATTCGGCGAGTTCGCCGGGCGGCTTCGCCGCGCGCTGCCCCGTTCTCGCATCAGATATTTCGATCACGCTTGGCCCGTGCATCAAAATCACGCCTCATCCCTGATGGTGCGCTCGGAGGGCTTCAATGGCAAAAAAGCTGAGGAGGATCGCGCAGGACGCGAACGCTTTGCCGATTTTCTCGGTGGCCCCGACCTCTTCACCTGCTACGAATACCGTTGGCATCAAAAACTTGCTCCAATTCCCCGGGAGGAACGGCAATGAGTCACCGCTCAGATAAAAGTCTGCCATGACAGCACTTGATTCCATTTTCTCCGCATTCCGGATCCGTTGGGCCCGTCTTCGTGGTGCCAGCGTGGGCTCTGACTGCTCGCTCGGCCCCGGCGTGCGCTTCCAGCGCGGCATCCGGGACGGCCAAGTAGGCCGTATCACGGTTGGCACCCGCTGCTCGCTCGATTGCGGCGCGATCCTTTCGGCTTGGGGCGGCCAGATCAACCTACGCGCCAATGTCTTCGTCGGCCCCTACGTTGTGATGTATGGCCATGGTGGAATAGAGGTGGGCGACCACACTCTGATCTCCATGCACTGCCGTATCCTGTCCTCGAACCATGCTATCCCGCCTCTCGGAACGGACATTCGCTCTCAACCGGATGAGCTGCGTCCCACCAAAATTTGTCGTGATGTCTGGCTCGGCGCAGGCGTGACCGTGCTCGGCGGTGTCACCATCGGCGACGGCTGCATCGTTGGCGCGGGTGCTGTGGTCACCAAGGATTTACCGGCCGGGGCCATTGCCTACGGCATCCCAGCAACCATCCGTGGTTGGCGTGACGGTGTGCTACAACGTTGAATTCAGTCGGCTTAGCTAGCCTTTGCGCTTTGGCGAAAAGCCACATAACCGGGCAGGCATGAAGCTTTCGGTCATCATCCCGGCGCACAATCCGCACGCAGGCCGCCTGCGCCGCACTCTGGCCGGTCTGCGCGGACAAACCCTACCGGCCGCCGACTGGGAATGCCTGCTGGTGGACAACGCCTCGACGCCGGCCATCGACGCGAGCGCCTTCGCCGACACGGTCCCCGCCGGACTGCGCGTTGTCCGTGAGCCTGTCCCCGGTCTCACCCACGCGCGCAGCCGGGGCTTCACCGAGGCACGCGGAGAATTCGCCGTGCTGGTGGACGAGGACAACGTGATCGACTCCGGCTATCTCGCCGCAGTGCTGGACCTTTTCACCGCCAATCCGCATGTCGGTGTGCTCGGCGGAAAATCACTACCGGAATTTGAAATTCCGCCGCCTCGTTGGGCGGAACAATTTTTCGGATTGCTCGCGTTACGCGATCTCGGCGAAACACCGCTCATCTCGACCGGCCTGTGCCCGGCCGGCGTCGTGCACAACGAATATCCCGCCTTTGCTCCCATCGGTGCCGGGATGGCTATCCGCCGAGCGGCTTGGGAAGCGTGGCTGCATTCGCCAACACGCGCACACTTCACCGACCGTTGCGGCGATGAACTTACCTCGGGCGGCGATAACGACATCGTGCTGTGTGCCATGGCCTCAGCTTGGGAGGTTGGTTATTTCCCGGAGTTGACCCTCACCCACCTTATCCCCGACCGACGCCTCCAGCCCGCTTACCTCGCACGGCTCAACCGCGGTATCGCCAAGTCTTGGGTGCAGGTGTTGCACAGGCACAATGCCAATCCTTGGCCTGCCATCCTTCCATGGACCGTGCCACTGAGACAACTAAAAGCTTGGTTCAGTTATCGGGCTTGGGCCGGCTCCGCTGCATACATTCGGTGGCAGGGCGCTTGCGGCCATTTCGAGGGTCGCTCCCTCCTCGAACCATGACATCTGCATCCCCTTCAGCACCCACTGGCCTTAGTCTCTGGCTGCCGCGGGCGCTCGTCCTCCTGCTGAGCCTGCATTTCTTTCTCAATGTAATCCCATTTACCGCTGTCGAAGGTGATGAGCAGGGGATCATCAACGGTCTGCAGGCTTGGAGCCGCGGCACACCCGACTTCGACGCCGCCAGCTATTCTTACGCCATCCAACCGGGCAGCTACCACCTGCTCTGGTGGCTGCATCGCCTGACCGGCGCAACTCACTTGGCAACCTTCGGTGCCGCTTCGGCTCTTGCTGCCGCAGTGTTCCTATTTCAATCGAGTTTGCTGCTGGCCCGCATCACCGGCTTCAGAGTTTCATGCATGGCTGTGGTGCTACTTTCCATCCAGGAATTCACCGCCGCAGCAGCCTATGCCAATACCTGTGCGCTCGCCGCCGTGCCGGTCATGGGCGGACTACTGCTGACCCATCGCGCCCGCACGGCCACCACACTCTGCCTCGCCGGCTTCTTGCTGGGCTTGGGCGGTTGGATGCGCGTGGACAGCTTGCTTGTCGCCCCGGTGGTTCTCGCCTTGCGCTGGCTGGCTGTCCTTCCGATGCAAGCCATCAAGGAAACCTCCATAACCGCTGCTACCGCCATGCTGACGGTCCTAGCGGCGTATGTGATCAGCGAAACATCCCTGGCTGCAACGTGGGCTACATTTTTGTCCCGCGATAACTTTACCGACTGGCAACCCCTATGGATTAATGGATGGCTGGTGCTGGGCTACAGCGCGTCGGCCACAACTTTGTTCGGATTGGCCTGGCTTGGTATCCGTCGGCAATGGGTTGCTCCGGCACTGATGGTTGCCGCAGGGCTGATTCCGCTGGCGATTTACGGAGCAAGTTTTGTTTCACCCAAATATCTCCACAGTGCCGCACCGTTTCTTCTGCTGCCCGCTCTGTTTCTGATTCGGGAACTTATAGCTGCAACCGGGCCTTGGATGCGTTGCCGGCGGGGCCTCGCCTGGATGTTCATTGGCTTGCACGCCACCGAAGCTATTGTCGGGGTGCAAACCTCCTCCGCTGATTTTCGGCGCTATGATCCGGCTGCCCCACTGGTTTCCCTCGGCACAATCCCGCTCCTCGGCAAGGGCCTGAGTCTAGGTCTCGGCGAAGGCGAGATCCTTCCGACCGTCGATGGTCCTCGGATGCGCGGGGCGCAGGCATGGGCACCAGTGATGTGGCGCCGGGAGAAGTCCGCCATAGCGGAGGAAATCATCCGGCTTGAGCAGATGCTTCACGCCGACGACATCGACATTATCATCACCAGCACCTACCTCGGCCTCCGGCTTATCGAAAGTTGGCTGCGCGACCATAATTACATCGCCGGCCCCGAGCATTTATTCCCCGACAACAAGACTTCATTCACCACCGTATGGCGTGGCCCCACCCGCTCCATAACCGTGGTTCAACTGAATCACACTGATGCAGATGCCCGTGAATTCGCTGTCGCGGGCAAATTGCCGGGGCGCCAGCTCTTCGTGAATGACCGCGGCGGCATCGGCTTCAGGCATCTCGCAGACAATACGGAAACTTGGCAGCTACTCTCGCCCACGGACAACCGCTTGCTCACCCTGTATCTGCGTAAAATTCAATTATGAGCGCTTCAGGCACCATGCTGGGTCGTCTTGCCCTGCACCTCTATCATACCCCTCTCAATCGTCTGCGCGATTGCCTGCGTGAAGGCGGACCATTTCAGCAGCGCCGAACCGAACACGGACGCAGCGCCATGGAGCAGGCCGCCCGATCCTTGCCGCCGCTGCACCCGGCCGGCGGTATTCCCGCAGAGATACATTTGCTCACCGGTCGCCGTTTCTGGTATCAGACGGTATTCTGCCTGTGGTCTTTTGCCCGTCATACCGGGAGGACGCTTGCACCCGTAATTTACGATGACGGCACTCTCACCGGCGAGTTCACCGCATCACTGCTCCGGCTCTTCCCCCAAACCCGCATTGTCGCGAAAAGCGAGACTCTTGCCCGGCTCGACGCATTTCTGCCCATCTCCCGTTATCCGGCCCTGCGTGAGCGCTGGCTAAATTATCCCAATATCCGCAAACTCACTGATCCGCACATCGGCAGCGCCGGGTGGAAACTGGTTCTCGATTCCGACCTGCTCTTTTTTCGCCGGCCAGATTTTCTCCTAAACTGGCTCGACGCACCAGACCGCTCGATGCACGCGGTGGATTGCCAGACATCCTACGGCTACTCCCGGCCGCTGATGAATCAGTTGGCCGGCCACCCGGTCGCAAACTTGGTCAACGTAGGGCTGACCGGCCTTGATGGTGCGCATATCGACTGGGATCAGTTGGAACACTGGACCCACACATTGCAAATCCGTGAAAGCACGAGCTACTATCTTGAACAGGCGTTGATCGCGATGATGGTCGCTGGCCGCGACTGCTCCATCGCCCCGGCTGCCGACTATATCACCCTCCCCCGTCCACCCGAGGCGCTGCACTGCCGGGCCGTGATGCACCACTACGTCGCCGAGTCAAAACGCTGGTATTTTCAACACTGCTGGAAGGTTGCTTTGAAATCGTGAGCCCGCTCGTCAGCATCATCATCCCGTCTTACAACTCGGTCCGATGGCTAGGCGAAACATTGGAATCAGCCTTGGCCCAAACTTGGCAGAACCGGGAGATCATCGTAATCGACGATGGCTCCACCGATCACAGCCTGACCATCGCCCACGGGTTTGAATCGCGGGGAGTGCGAGTTGTGGGTCAGCCCAACCGCGGTGCCAGCGCAGCACGCAATCATGGCCTGCGGTTGGCCCGTGGAGACTTCATCCAATACCTCGACGCCGACGATCTGCTTTCGCCGGCCAAGATCGAACGACAGCTCAACCTCCTCGAGCAACGCCCCTCCGGCACTATCGCCTCCTGCGCTTGGGGGCGTTTTTCTGAAAATCCTGCCGAGACACAATTTGTGGATGAAGCTGTTTTTCGTGACTTCGCTCCGTTGGATTTCCTCATTCTCGCCGGCGAAACCGGCACCATGATGCACCCAGCCGCTTGGCTTGTGCCCCGAGCCATCGCCAACCAAGCCGGCCCTTGGGATGAAACCCTTTCACTCAACGACGACGGTGAATACTTCTGCCGCGTGATCCTCGCGAGCGCCGGCATCGTCTACTGTGCAGACGCCGATGCTCGCAGTTACTACCGTTCCGGCCTGTCCGGCAGCCTCAGTCAGCAACGCAGCGAGCGGGCACGCCGTTCTCAGTTCCACTCGGTCGAACTGATCGCCAATGTCCTGCGCCGGACCGAGGATTCCTCCCGGACCGCACGTGCGATCGCAGGCCACTGGCGGCGCTTCGTGCATGATTTCTTTCCCTTCCCGCCTGATCTCATGCGCCGTGCCGAAGAAGAAATCTCCCGTCTAGGCGAAAAAACCGGTCGTCCGCCCATGGGAACCAAAACCGCCGCCCTTGCCTCCCTGCTCGGCTGGCGCACTGTTTGGAGAATCAAGCACCACCTATCGAAAGAATGAAGCCCGCTCGTTGACTCTATGGCTCTCGTTCATTTTTCCCTTCGCCGCTCCCTCTTCTCCTACGCCAAAGTGCAGGCTGTCGTTGGTCATCTGATCCGAAATCGCCCATTCCAACTGCGCCGGCAACACATCCGCCAACTTGGCTACCTCGATCTTGGTTGTGGCCTCAATACCCACGCCGGATTCATCAACCTCGATTATCAGTGGCGTCCTGATATCGACGTTTGTTGGGACGTCACCCGCGGATTGCCGTTCGCCGATAGTTCCATGGACGGAGTATTCAGCGAGCATTGTCTCGAGCATTTCAGCTTACCTGATGCAGAACGCCTCCTCAAGGAAGTGCGGAGAATCATTCGCGCGGACGGCACATTCCGTATCATTGTTCCCGATGCCGAGCGCTACCTGCGCACTTATATTCACCAGGTTGGAGGTCATACCGAGCAAAGGTTTCCTTTTCAGGACACCGAGGCTGGCAGCCCTACATGGACGCCCCTGCAAAGCGTGAATCGTGTATTCTACCAAGATCGCGAATCTCCCGCAGGGCACCGCATCATGTATGATGCTCAGCTCATGGAAAAACTGCTTCGCCTCAGCGGCTTTACGCATGTCACATGCTGTGACTTTGCCCAAGGCCGCGATCCAACCTTGTTGATCGACACAGCAGACCGCGCCATCGAGTCCCTTTATATGGAGGCATCCCCCTAGTGCCAATATATATGCTCGCATGCCCTAGCTACACAAAACATGCAACTAGTCGCACGAGTGCGCTTGAAGCCAAGCTGCATATGAGGGCTACCCTCAGTGAGTGATTAGCAGTCCGCCTGCCACAGTGACTCCCGAGTCCATGAGCGCACGCATCCTGATCCTCACCAATTCCCCGCTTTGCCGCAACCCGCGCGTGCTCAAGGAGGCGACCGCCCTCGGCGCAGCCGGTCATATCGTCACCGTGCTCGGCATTCGCAATCACCTGCCATCCGTCCCGATTGACCGCGAGCTAGTTGCAAATGCGCCCTTCACCCATGCCTACGTGGATATGCTCGGGCATGACGCCCCGCTCCCGCGCCGTTTCCTGGTCTGGTTGCGACGATTGCAGCACCGGCTGGCCCGCGAATTCTCTCATCGGCTGGGCCTGCAAAGCGCCGCCTCCCTCGGCCCGGCCCGCGCCTTGCTCAAGGCGACCCGCGCCCGCCCGGCCGACCTGTTGATCGTGCACAACGAGATTCCCCACTGGGTGGGAGCGCAGCTGCTCGCCGAGGGCCGCCGTGTTGCCGCCGACATTGAGGACTGGCACTCCGAGGATCTGCTTCCCCACGAGCGCACCGGCCGGCCGCTGGCGCTTCTGCGCGCCAGCGAACGCACCCTGCTCCACCGCGCGGCTTATGTCACTACCACCTCGCAGGCTCTGGCCGGGGCACTTCACACCCGTTATGGCGGCCGACGGCCCGAGGTCATCACCAACTCTTTCCCGCTGCAACCGACGCCCCTTGTCCGGCCGGCCGCCGCTCCGGCCTTCTTCTGGTTTTCCCAAACCACCGGACCCGGTCGCGGTCTGGAGTTGTTTCTCGCCGCTTGGAGTCGGACCAGCCGTCCTTCCCGCCTTGTTCTGCTCGGCGAGGCCCGCAGCGGTTATGCCCGCCGCCTGCTCGACTCCTTGCCGGCGCACTTTCGCTCCCGGGTGGAGTTTCTGCCGCTCGTCCCTCCCGATGCACTACCCGGCTTGATTGCGCGCCACGACATCGGGCTCGCTCTTGAACAATCTTTTATCGTAAACCGGGATCTCACCATCACCAACAAGATCCTGCAGTATCTCAATGCCGGCCTTGCCGTAGTTGCTTCCGACACCGCGGGCCAGCGCGAGGTCCTGAGCCAGTCACCCGAAGCCGGCCTGCTCGTTGCTCTGCATGAGACCACCGCCCTAGCCGCCCAACTCGACACCTTGCTCGCAGATCCGGAAGCTCTGGCCCGCCGCCGACTCGCTGCCCGGCGGCTCGCCGAAACCCGCTATTCGTGGGAAAGGGAAGCTCCTCACCTCCTGACCTTGGTCGCGCAGGCCCTCAAACATCCGTCCACCTGACCGCTCACCCTTTTTTCTCCCGTTGGGCTGATTGCTTGTAGTATCAAGGATGAAACATCACCTGCGCCGCGTTATCCGCTCCACCTTGCACGGTTTCATGACTCTCCGCAGCAGGTCACTGCAAATCGATACCGGCACCGTCTTGGTCATCGCCCCGCATCAGGATGATGGCAGCCTCGGCTGCGGCGGCTTGGTCTTTCAGTTGCGACTCTCCGGGACCCCCGTCCACGCCCTATATCTCACCGATGGGTCCGCTTCGCATCAGGGCCATCCCACTCTCTCACCTGCCGCCCTGTCCTCTCTCCGCTACGACGAGGCCCGCCTAGCCAAATCGAGACTCTACCTCGACTCTGCCTGTCTCCATTTCCTGAACTTGCCCGACGGTCGTTTGCCCCACCTGAACGTGGGTGAGCGCGAAACCGCACTGTTCCAACTCGCCGATCGCCTTGCGACAATCCGCCCCAAGACCTTGTTCCTCCCTTGGCGCCACGATGGCAGCACCGAGCACGAAGCCGGATTCAAACTCGTGTCCGACGCTCTTGCTCGGCAGGGCCTCCAACCACGCCTTCTCGAATACCCGGTCTGGGCCAATTATCGCCCGCTTCTCCTTGTCCGCCCTTCTTTGTCTGCCAACCGCATCCATCGCTTCCGCTTTCCCGGCTATGGCCCCGTCAAACGTCATGCCCTCGCCGC
The DNA here is from genome assembly GCA_002344205.1 of Opitutaceae bacterium UBA2377. Taxonomy (GTDB): domain Bacteria; phylum Verrucomicrobiota; class Verrucomicrobiia; order Opitutales; family Opitutaceae; genus UBA2377. Next base: position 98,084 of record DDSZ01000014.1, on the reverse strand, counting down.
GTATGCGACCCAGTTTGAACCCACGCCGCCGTGGACGGAACCTATCCTCTCGGAGGAGTTTTTGGGGAGTTTCGCCGGTGAACAGGAATTTTTCTTTGAGCTGAAATCATGAGTTTGCTGCCCGCTTCCATCCTCCATCTGTTTCACCGCTTCCGCTACGCGTTGCACGGCCGTCGCGCCGGGCTCGGCCGGCCGGTGCCGGCAGCCGCGCTTGATCAGGAATATATCTCCGGCGCCTGGGATCACTTCTTCGCCCCGGGCGAACTCGCCCGTCACGAAGCACTCGTCGGCATGATCCGTGAGGCGTGTTCCCGGCCACGCCTGCTCGACCTTGGGTGCGGCTCCGGCCGTCTCGCCAGTCTGCTCGATCCCGCTGCGCTGGAAAGCTATCTTGGGGTGGATCTTTCGGCGGAAGGTCTGCGCCGGGCCGCAGCCCTCAAGCTCCCGCACGGGCGCTTCGAACGACATGATTTCGAAATTTGGACGCCGCCGGCTGGTGCCTACGACGTGATCACCTTCAACGAATGCCTCGGCTACGCCGCCGATCCATTGCGCACGGCCCGCCGATTTGCCTCGGCCCTCGCTCCAGGCGGAACACTCCTCGTCTCTCATTTCCGTTTCATGGACCACGTCAAATTTTGGCATCGCTTGGAACGGAGTTTTTCCTTCCCCGTGCAACGCGTTGTCACCAATGCCGCCGGGCAAACCTGGGACTTGCGGCAACTTGCCCTGCGATGAATGCCACCGCCGAGTCCCGCGTGAAGGGGCTGGATGGACTGCGCGGCGTGGCCATTCTGGCCGTGCTTTTCAGTCATCTCACCGTTTATGAAGGCTCGGCTTGGCTGACAAATCTCGCCGAGCTGGGCAGTCGGGGCGTGGATCTGTTCTTTGCCCTGTCCGGTTACCTAATTTTTGAACGCCTGCAGCACGTTCGCAATCAACCGGGTTGGCTTCAGGATTTTTGGCTCCGGCGTGCCGCCAAGATTGTCCCTGTCTATGCTTTTGTCCTCCTCGGCGTCTACGTTGTCCTGCCTCCTTTGCTTGGCCTCACCGGTTTCTCGACGAAGCCGGCCGCTCAAATCGGTGTCCTTGGAGATTGGCCATGGTATGCCACATTCACCTCAAATGTGCTCAACATCCGCGAAGGCCGTTTCCTCAATCCGGCTATCGACGTCGCCTGGTCTCTCGCGGTGGAAGTGCAATTCTATCTTCTCGCCACACTCGCTTTCGTCGTGCGCCGAAATGGAGGCCCTAAATCCTTTTGGCTTCTCCTGGCTCTTTTCGCGCTGCTGGTTCGACTTGCTGCCGTGGCGGCTGGTTTCAATTGGATTCAGATTCTCGCCTGCACTCCTGCTCGACTGGACGCCTTTATCGCGGGCATCGCGCTTGTCTTCAGTCGCAGCCGCCTGCCGCGCTGGCTTCAAATCCTTGGTCTCGGTGGACTGGCCATGTGTGCTCTGCCTCCGTGGTCTCGGGAGGGCCTGTGGGGCATGACCATCGGCTATTCTTGGGTGGCGCTTGGCTGTGCAGTATTAATCGATCTGGCGCGACAACCGGCCGCCACACATTTTTGCTCCCGGGTGCTGACCGGTCGTTTCTTGTGTATCGTCGGCGCTTTGTCCTACACCCTCTATCTCGTCCATGTGCCGATCCGCGCGGCTCTCCGCGACCTGCTATTGCCGCCTGAGCGCATCCTCGACTCCACCGGCGCTTGGCTAAACCAAGGACTGTTTTACGCGGGCGCAGGGTTGATTTGCCTCCTTTGCGCCGCCCTTGGCTGGTGTTGGATTGAAAAGCCCGTCCGGCGCTGGATGCTGCGCACTCGTGCTGAGCTCCGCCTATAAGTTTCCGAATGTGATACGCCGCGTCCTCATTGTCAGCCCCCATTTCCCTCCGGTCAACGCACCGGATATGCAACGCGCGCGCCTCGCATTGCCCTGCTTGCGCGCCTTGGGCTGGGATCCCGTCGTCCTCGCCGTCACTCCCGATTCAGTGGAAGGAGCGGTGCTTGATCCGCTCCTCGAACAAACTTACCCGCCTGACATTCGGGTGGTGCGGGTTCGTGGCCTTTCACCCCAACTCACCCGCCCTTTCGGTTTCGGCTCGCTCTGGTGGCGTTGTGGGCGGGCCTTGCGACAGGCAGGCGACACATTGCTCCGGGCCGAGAAATTTGATCTCGTTTTCTTTACCACAACCCAGTTCGACACCTTCACGCTTGGCCCCCGATGGCTGGCGAAATTCGGCGTGCCCTATGTGTTGGATTACCAAGATCCTTGGGTGAATGATTACTACCGGCGCACCCAAACGCGACCGCCCGGCGGAAGAGTCAAATTTTGGCTTTCCCAACTGACCGCCCGGCGTCGCGAACCCAAGGCCGTGCGTGGCGCCGCCGCCATTGTCTCGGTCTCTTCCGCCTATGGGCCGGATCTGCTCGCGCGTCACCCCGGGATCGAACCCGCTCGAATCCATCATCTGCCCTTTGGCGCATCGAAAGCCGATCTGGAAATTGCCCGGCGGCACGTCCCTGACCAACCGCTCGTCTCTCTTGGAGATAAGAATATCCATTTCGTCTATACCGGCCGCGTCGTCGCCGGCATGCGGCGGCCGCTCGCTCTGCTTTTTCGCGCTTTCCATCGCTATCTTGCGACTCACCCTGCCCAAGCCGCCCGCATTCGTTTTCATTTTATCGGCACCGACTACGCCCCCCCTCCCTTGGCCCAAAACTGGGTATTGCCCATCGCCACGGCAGAGCAAGTCGCCGAGCATGTGTCGGAGCAATGTTACCGAGTCCCATATTTCGAAGCACTGCACTACCTCACATCCGCAGACGCGCTGCTGGCGATCGGATCGGATGACCCCGCTTACAGTGCATCCAAGATATTTCCCTGCCTTCTCGCCGGAAGGCCTCTCCTTACCATCGCCCACCATGAAAGCCTCATGCTCCGGGCCGCCCGCGGCCAAAACCATCCGGCCAGTTATGGATTTTCCAATGCGGACCGTGAAGCGGATACCGCAGAACTTGTGCAATGCATCCATGCCGAATGGTTTGTCCGTGAAGGCTACCGCTCCTTGCCCGCTGGGAACCCGACCCTCCTTGCAGAACTTACCGCTGCCGGTATGAGCGGCCGGCTTGCCACCATTTTCGACGGCGCCGTTCAGACTCCATCCCCATGAGGCCATCGAATCCGTTCGCTGCGCTCGATCAACCTACGCCTGTTCCGGATCGGGCTGCATCCACCCGGCTTTACCGTTTTGGCTTAGGCGGACTGATCGCCGTCACGCTTTGGTTTATTTGGCAAAACCGTGCCAACGCCGGATCTTTGACCCTCATCGGCGTGGTCATTCTGGCCTTGGCCAGCCTGCCCATTCTCAAATGGGCCCGCGATCACCGAACTTGGTTTCCGGCCTTTGAAATTGGCATGCTCACCTGCATTCCCTTTTATGCCATTCCGCTGCTCTCGGGCCATGCTGAGATCAGGCATTTTTCGGACGAGATCGTAAATCAGGCAGGCCTGTTGGTTGTCGTATATCTGGGTATGGCAAACTGGGGGTTCGCGGTCGTCCGGCGCCCGGTGCGTCCCTCATGGTGGGCCGCGGTTTCCCTCATGCCTCCGAAGCTGTATCGCTATGTTCCGCTCGGGCTGCTGCTCAACACCGTCTATCTTTACATTGATACTTTCACGGAGCTGATTCCGAACGATTTTCATGGCACCTTGCGCGCCTTGTTTTTTGGCCTTGGCACACTCTGCACCTTCATCCTGGCCCGGCTCTGGGGCATGAGGATACTTGCTTCCGGACAGATTGTCTTTTTCGCCGTCAATGTGGCGCTACAGCTCGCCTTTCTGTTTTCCCAACTTTATCTGATCGGTGGCATTTCACTTGTCGCCCTCGCGTTTATTGCCTTCAGCGCCTCCCGCCGGCGGGTGCCTTGGCATTTTCTCGTCCTCTTCCTCCCCGTCGTGTCGCTGCTCCACCTCGGCAAATCGGACATGCGCCAGCTCTATTGGGAAGAAAAACGCCCGCCGCCGACACCCTTGGAGATACCTGCCTATTTTACCGAATGGATCGGCTATAGTTTTCATTCCCGCGATGAACGCGAAGCCGGTCTTGGCCGCCAATCCACGATCTTTGAACGCGCCTCACTCATTCAGATGCTCTGCCTCGCGGTGGAGCGCGTGCCTGAGCAAAAACCGTATCTCCTGGGTGAAAGTTATGCCGACATCCCCGCACTGTTCATTCCCCGTTTCCTCTGGCCTGACAAGCCGTCGAGCCTTATGTCCAACATTCGCCTCGGGATTTATTTCGGGCTCATCGACCCTTACGATCCCTTCAAGTTTTCCATCGCCTTCGGCATGATTGCCGAGGCCTACATCAACTACGGGTTTATTGGCGCCGCCATTCTGGGCTTCATTTTCGGCGCCACCCTCAGGCGTCTTTCCCTATTGTCGCTCAATGTGCCGCAGTTTTCCGCCCTCGGCATCTTTGCCATTTTACTCACCGCCTGGAGCTTTCAAGCCGAGCTCGTGGCCGCCACCTGGCTCTCGTCGCTATTCCAAGCTTCGGTCGTTTGCATCGGCTTGCCACTCGCCTATCACCGTTTCTCCACCCGCTGATTGCCGCTCGATGCCCGATACCGCCAACGAAGCCCTAGTCAGCCCATGCCGGCTCGCGATCGTGCTGTCCCATCCGGTGCAATACTATGCGCCTTGGTTTCGGCGTCTGACCCGGGAGCGCTTGCTCACCACGCGGGTTTTCTACCTTTCCGAGCACGGTGCAACTCCCCGTCGTGATCCTCAATTTGGACAGGCCTTTGCCTGGGACACGGATCTGCTCTCCAGCTACGATCACACTTTTGTCCCGAACTTGGCGAAAAACCCCGGCGTTGATCGCTTCTACGGGCTGCACAATCCTGCCCTGCTGCCGGCGCTGGCCGCCTTCTCGCCCGAGGCCATTCTGCTCTACGGCTACGCTTACCGGCCGCACCTGCACCTCATCCTGCGCCGACCGGCTCCGCTGATCTTTCGTGGCGACTCCCACCTGCTCGGTGCGCCCCTGCCTGCGGGGTTCAAACGTGTTCTCCTGCGATTTATTTATTCACGTTTCGCTGCATTTCTTCCCGTGGGCAAAGCCAACGCCGCTTACTTCCGGCATTACGGCGTGCCGACGGGAAAACTCTTTGCCGCCCCTCATTGCGTGGATGCCGATCACTTTAAGGCGACGCCCGGGCATATCGAGGAAGCCGTGCGTCTTCGCCGCTCACTGGGCATTTCGACTGAAGCCACCGTCTTGCTGTTTGCCGGGAAGCTCATTCCCAAAAAACGACCTGATCTGCTTCTCGCCGCCTTTCGGCGTTCCGCACCCACAAAGACCCATCTTGTTATCTCCGGCGACGGTGAACTGCTGCCCGCGTTGCGTGCCATGGCCGGCGCGCAGGCCAACATCCACTTTCTGCCCTTCGCCAACCAGTCCGCCATGCCTGCACGCTATTTGCTCGGCGATATCTTTGTCCTGCCTTCCGAGGGCCGCCACGAGACATGGGGGCTGGCTGTCAACGAAGCGATGCACCTCGGCCGACCGGTCATTCTGAGCGATCAAGTGGGTTGTCAGCAGGACCTGCTTGCGCCCGGGAAAACCGGCTGGCTCTTCCCTGCCGGCAATGAAACCGCGCTCACCGCGGTGCTGCACGAAGCTCTGAGGCAACCGCGCGAGGCCCTCGCAACCATGGGGCAAGCTGCCGCAGAGCGTATTGCAGCTTTCAACTACGATGCGACCACGGCCGGCCTGATCGCCGCGCTTCGTTCCATCAGATCGTGATCACACGCCTCACTTTTTTGCTCGGAGCTATTCCCGTCAAAGTCCGCCTAGGCCTCGCGCGCGGTGCTTGGTGGTCCCTTTACCCCTGCTCCGCCTACTGGCGCCTTGGCGGCAATGACCCGGCCATCGAGAATGCACTTGGAAAATATGCCGCGCACCCCGGCTTTGTTTGCTGGGATATCGGCGCGCATCACGGTATCTATTCCGTCGGCCTTGCTCGTGCCGTGGGCCCCACCGGCCGTGTCGAGTCGTTCGAGCCCGATCCTGTTTCCGCCAGGCGCCTGCGTTGGCATAAACGGCTAAATAAACTGGATCACTTGCATGTCCACGCGGTGGCGGCATCAGACAGAACCGGCTGTGTAAGACTTTACCAATATGACAGTTTTGGATCAACCACTTCCCATCTCCCTTATCCGGGAGAAACCGTTGATCAAGTGTCCAGCCTGTCGGTTGCCGCAGTCAGGTTGGATGAATGGGTGCAAGCTCATCAAATCCGCCCTCCAAATTTCATTAAAATCGATGTCGAAGGTCATGGCTTTTCTGTCTTGCGCGGCATGCTCGAGACACTTGCGCTTCATCAACCGGTGGTCCTCCTTGCCGTGCACACACCCGAGGAGCGCGATGAAGGAACCGCCTTGCTTGCGGGTATCGGCTACACCTTTGAAGCGGCTGCCCCCGAGTCGGCCGACGACATCGCCTCTCGAGCCTTCGGTGAGCTGATTTTCATTCCTGCACCACGTCGATGAAAATCACCATCGTCATGGGATTCTTTCTGCCCGTTCCACCGGTGGCGGGCGGTGCCGTGGAGAAACTATGGTGGCGGCTCGCGGCTATTTTCGCCAAGCGCGGTCATACGGTTACCATTTTGTCCCGAGCGCACCCCGGCTGGCCGGAAGATGAGATCACCCACGGTGTCCGCGTTCTGCGCCAAAAGGGCTGGGATCACCGGGCCTCTCTTTGGCAAAATCTGCTGCTTGACGCCTGCTGGGGCATAAAGGCCCTGGGGACTTTGCCTGCGGCCGATATCCTTGTAACCAACACTGTCGCTTTGCCCGTATTTGTTCGCCGGCTAAAACCCAACGCCGGCTTGCTGGTGGTAAACCTGAATCGTTTCCCCAAGGGGCAGGTGCGTTGGTATGGCGGTGCTGCGCGCCTGCAGGCCGCCAGCAGTGTCATTGCCGCAGCCGTTCGCGCGCAGGCACCGGCGCTTGCCGGCCGTCTGCGCGTGATGCCGAATCCGGTGAACTGCCGGCTTTTTGCCCGCGCAGCCCAACGACCAATTTCAAACCCACCTTTGCACATCGGCTACATCGGGCGGATTCATCCCGAAAAAGGCCTTGTCTCACTGATTAAGGCCGTGGTCCGGCTTTCACGGATTTCCGATCTTCCGGCATGGCGCCTTATTCTCCGCGGCCCGGTGGACGTGGCCCATGGCGGCGGCGGCCATGACTTCATCGCCGGCCTGCGCCATCTCGCGCCCGACTTGTGGGCCAAAGGACAAATTGCGCTGGCTTCGCCGCTTTTTGACGAAGCGCAACTGGCCTCAGCCTATCAATCGCTGGATCTGTTCTGCTACCCGACCGAAGCGGAAAAAGGCGAAGCCCATCCGGTGGCGGTGCTCGAAGCGATGGCCGCAGGTGTGCCGGTCATCGCGTCCAATCTGCCTTGTTTCGCCGATCAACTGCGCAACGGTGCCAACGCCCTGCTTGTTCCTCCCGCCAACCCGCCTGCACTCGCGGACAGTCTTGCCCGGCTTCTGGGCGACGCAGAACTGCGCCAACAACTGGCGGCTTCCGCTCAAGAACAAATATGGGCGCTCGACGACGAGGTGATAGCCACACAGCATCTGGATGACTTTGCCTTCCTCCACTCCAGCTCAATCTCCTGACCCGCTTCCGTGGCTCGGCCGGAATTGCGTGACCCCCTATTCTCGCCGTGAGATCCTGCTGCGCTGGCTCTGGGTCGTGGTACAAACGACCCTTTTCCGTTGGAGCCCCCGCCCGTGGCACGGGTTTCGGACGCGACTGCTAAAGCTCTTTGGGGCCGACATTCCCGAACCGCGCAAGGTTGTCGTTTTTCCGTCCGCCCAAGTCACCTTTCCTTGGAAGCTCACGCTTGAGCCGCGGGCCATGATTGGCCGGCATGCGCGCATCTACAATCTGGCCCATGTCACCCTCCGCTACGGGGCTAACATCAGCCAGCATACCCACCTTTGTGCCGGCACCCACGACTACACGCAATGGAGCATGCCTCTCGTGGCCAAGCCCATCGTCATCGGCGCCAATGCTTGGGTCGCCGCTGACGTGTTTGTCGGCCCGGGTGTCACCATCGGCGAACTTGCCGTGATCGGCGCCCGCTCCGTGGTTCTGAAGGACCAGCCCGCTCACATGGTCTGCGCGGGACATCCTTGCCGGCCGCTGAAGCCGCGTCCGGATCCCCGATGAGGATCGCTCAGATCGTTCCTAGCATTGAGGCCCGCCACGGCGGGCCTTCCCGTTCGGTGCGGGCGCTGGCGGGCGCTCTCGCCCAAGCCCACGACGTCGAACTGCTCACGACCGAGCCGGCCACCAACTCCGTGGAGGCCGAGGGCCGGCTGGTTCTTCGCCGCTTCCCCCGCCAATGGCCGCAGGATCTTGTCGCGTCCGATCCGCTGCGCCGTCACTTGCTCGCCGGCGGCCACGACATCATCCACCACCACAGTCTCTGGTTGCGCCCGCTGCATTATGCCGCCGCGGCTTCACGCCGCGACGGCGTGCCGCTGGTCATTTCTCCCCGTGGTATGATGACCGAGTGGGCGTGGCGGCACCGGCGATGGAAAAAATTTCTCGCCCGACACTTGATCCATCCCGGGGCATTCGAACACGCGGCCGGCTGGCATGCGACCAGCTCCGCCGAAGTGCAGGATATCCGGCGGCTGGGGTTTACCCAGCCGGTCTGTCTGGCACCCAACGGCGTCGATCTCCCCACGCCCGATGCGGTCGCATCAGCCCGGCGTTACTGGCTGGATCGCTGCCCGGCGCTCGCAGGACGGAAGGTCGCCCTCTTCTATTCGCGCTTCCATGCGAAGAAACGCGTGCTCGAGCTCATCGAGCTCTGGGCGGCACAAACTACCGGCGATTGGCTGCTGCTGGTCGTCGGCATACCCGAGGAATACGACGTCGGTTTTTTGCGAAGGAAAATCGATGCCCTCAACGCCAGCGCGCGCATCGAAGCTCATGACGGCACTGCCGCCCCGCCACCCTATCCTGTCGCCACCCTGTATCTGTTGCCCACCCATTCCGAAAATTTCGGTCTGACTGTCGCCGAGGCGCTGGCCCATGGCCTACCCGTCATCACGACCGGGGACACCCCGTGGCAGGAGTTGGAGGCGCGCCAGGCGGGTCGTTGCGTGAGCTGGCCCGACTTCCGGTCGGCAATGTTAGCCCTCATGCGCGAGTCGCCCGACGAGCTGGCCCGGCGCGGAGCAGTCGGCAGAATCTGGATGCAGCGGGAATTCTCCTGGGCTGGCGCGGCCGCCAAGCTGGCCGATTTTTACGGCGAACTGATAACTTGCCGATGAGCGCATTCGACCAATCCGAATCCTTCTCACTGCTGGAGAAGCTTCTTTTGGTCCATTTCCTCGGACTGTTGCTCGGCTCGAGCTGGCTCTTTGGCGGCAACATCTGGTGGATGCGGGAAATCCTCGCCTGGTGGGCCAGCGGTGGGCTCGTCCTGAGCCTCCTCGCGTTTGCCCAGCCGGGCGACCACGGCCGCGAGGCCCGCCGCAAAGCCTGGTGGCTGCTGCCTTGGCTGTTGGTGATCGTCCAAATCACCGTCAGCGCCTTTAATCCCAGCTTCCAAGCCATGATCGCCGAGGGTGAACGGGTGCTGGTCCATCGCGGCGCCGCCCGGCCCGCATGGCCCAGCACGATAGATCCGCGAACGACCCTGCATGAACTCTGGCTTTATGCCGGGGTTTATCTCTCGGCTTTCAATCTCCTGTTGATTCCCCGCCGGCGCCGGCTCCTGCGCGGCCTGTTCACCGTCGGAGCCGTAAACTGCCTGCTGCTCGCCATCTTCGGCACCATGCAAAAACTGCTCGGCGCCGGTTTCTACTTCGGCGCGATCGAATCCCCCAATGCACGGTATTTCGGCACCTTCATCTACAACAACCACTGGGGCGCCTTCATGATCCTATGGCTGGCCGCCGGCGGCGGACTGCTGTATTACCATGGGCGGCGTCATCACGGGCGCGATCTGTGGCATTCGCCCTTCACCGGCGCGGTCATTGGACTTCTGCTCATCGCCGCCAGCGGACCGATGAGCGCCTCCCGGGCCGCCACCGCCATGGCCGCCGGGGTAGTTGCGATTCTTATCTGGCAGGGCATGCTGACCATCATTGCGGCGCGCCGTGAGAGCCGTCGTTCCGTCGTGCTGCCCTTGGCCACCCTGCTCGCGGTTGTCGCGACGGCCGGTGGAAGCATCGGCTGGCTCACGCAACGCGCCATGGCCGAGCGTTACACCGAGACGCGCGCCGCCTTGCTGGACGAGCAGTCCATTTTCGCCGGTCGCCTGGAGCTTTACCGGGACACCTGGGAACTGGCGATGCGGAAGCCCGTCTTCGGTTGGGGCTTTGAAAGCTACGGCGCGGCATTTCAGTTGATCCGGCCCCGCCCGCTGGCCGCCCACCGGCAATACGAAAGCAGCTACACTGAGGCCCATTCCGACTGGTTGCAGTGCGTGGCCGAGCTGGGGCTGGTCGGCACCGGTCTGGTCATGCTCATGGGGCTGGTTCCGCTGTTGAGCCTCATCCGGGCCAAACCCGCCGGTTCCCTCCCCCGTTACTGCCTGCTCGGTTGCCTGGTCGTCTCCGCCTACGCCTGGGTGGAATTCCCCTTCGCCAACGCAGCCGTGTTGATCGCCTTCTGGTTCCTGCTGTTCGGTGCGGTGCGTTACGTTCAGTTGCAGCCGGCCCCGTCGCCACGGGAGACCTCCTGAGATGTATTCCATCCTCATCCTTACGCTGAACGAGGAGAAAAATCTCCCCGCCTGCCTCGCCAGCGTGCGTGGCTGCGATGATATCGTGATCCTGGATTCGCATTCGGCCGACCGCACGGCCGAGATCGCGCACACCGCAGGAGCAAGGGTGTTCACGCACGCCTTCCTAAATTTTGCGGATCAGCGCAACCACGCGCATGCCGCGATCCCGTTTCGCCATGAGTGGATTTTCCACCTTGATGCCGACGAGATGATGACACCCGAGCTGCACGCGGAATGCACCGCCCTGCTGCGTGGGTCCGGCCTCGCGGAGCACGATGGCTGTCTCGTCGCGCCCAAGATGCTGTTTCGCGGCCGCTGGATTCGCCGCTGCACCGATTACCCGGCCTACCAAGCGCGGTTGGCGCATCGGCAGCGCTTCAGGTTTGTCGAGCACGGTCACGGCCAGAGGGAAGCCCCCGGATTGCGCCTGCGGCTGCTCCAGTCCAGTTACCTTCACAACCTATCCGCCCAGACCGAGGATGAAATGGAAGCGAAACACCTGCGCTACGCGGCCGCGGAAGCCCGGGACTTCATCCAACGCCGCCGGCCGCTTTCCGGCATCATGCGCGATCTGCGCGGACGAGATGCCCTGGCCTGCCGACGAGCCCTCAAGGAATTGAGCCAGCGTTTGCCCTGCCGCGGCCTGCTTCGTTTCATTTACCAATACGGCCTGCGCGGAGGATTTCTGGATGGCGCACCCGGCTTGGCCTATTGCCGGATGCTGGCCCGCTACGAGCAGGCGGTTTCGCGGGAGCTCAAGGCCCGGCGGGCAAAAAACGCATGAGCAGCCGGCAGGTTATCTTCATCAACCGGTTTTACTGGCCTGAGAAACCGGCCACCGGACAACTGCTCACGGATCTGGCGGAGGAATTGGCCGCCAGAGGTCAGACCGTCACGGTCGTAACCAGCGGCCTGTCTGCACTGCCCCGCTCCGAAACGCATCGCGGCGTCGGCATCCACCGGCTCAGGTCGGCCCGCTCGCAGTCTTCCGGCGCAGCCGCGAAGGCACTCGCTTGGACCGGTTTTTCAATCGCGGCCCTGTGGTGGCTTTTTCGTCGGCTGAATGCAGGCGACACCGTTGTCCTGATGACCGACCCGCCGCTGCTGTCGCTGTTCGCCGGCCCGATGGCACGGATGAAAGGCGCCCGGGTCATCCACTGGGTTCAGGATGTGTATCCCGAACTGCCGATGATACTCGGCGGGGGCGGATGGCTGCGACCGCTTCGGTGGCTGCGAAACCGTGAGTGGATCCATGCGACCGACTGCGTCGCGCTCGGACCAGACATGCGGGACCTGATGAAGCGCCAAGGCCTCGCTCCCGCCCGCATCACGGTCATTGAAAATTGGGCACCGCTGAGCCTCGCCCCGGCCAACCCCGCACAGATAGCCAACCTGCGCCGTAAGCGTGGCCTCGAAGGAAAATTCGCCGTGGTTTATTCCGGCAATCTCGGTCGCGTCCATGAGCTTGAAGGCGTCATCCGTCTGGCCGCGAGGTTGCAGGATGAACCCGGCTTGCAGTTTCTCTTTATCGGCGAAGGCGCCCAGTTGTCCCGGCTCCAATCTTTGGCAACGGCGCAGCGCCTGCCCAACGTGCGTTTTCTCCCCTCGCAAAATCGCGGCGACCTGGCCGCTTCGCTGGGCGCAGCCGATGTGCATCTCGTAACGCTGCGCGAAGGCTGCGAGGCCTTGGTTTTTCCCAGCAAATTCTACGGCATCCTCGCCGCCGCCCGGCCGGTTTTCTACATCGGGCCAACCCAGGCCGAACTCGCCCGCAGGATACAAACCGACGGCATCGGAGCGGCGTTTGCCCGCGACGAACTGGATGCCATGGCCGAGGAACTCAAACGCTGGCACCGCGACCCGCCTTTGGTCGCCCGCATGAGTGAAAGGGCCGCCGACATTTCCCGCCAATACGGAGGCTTGGCTTCAGCCGCTAATCTCTGGCAAAAACTCCTCTCAGCGACGGATACCAATCCGGCCGCCAACTCTTGAATTCCCCCCGCCTAACTTCCCTACAGCTCCTGATACTGGATGCCCTCGCCGTCGGCGCGGCTTTCAACTCCGTCGGCTGGCTGCGTGGTGTGGTCGTGCCCGGTGAGTGGGTCGTGCTGCCCCTGCTGGTTCCGCTTCTGGTTATCGTCGTCAGCCTCTACCTGATCGATGGCTACCGGCCGCGCACCGACATGCTGAGCCTCGATTATGCCAGCGAGCATGTAATCACACTGCTCTTGTCCATGCTGGGCATGATTTTGCTAACCTTCGTTATCATTCCGGTCGGCTACAGCTTGCAGCAGAGCCGCGCCGTGGTGCTGATAAGCTTTCTCGCCCTGGTCCCGGTGACACTGAGTTATCGCCGCTGGCTTTACCTCGCTCGGCAACGCTATCGCCGGCAACAGAGCCTCATTTTCATGGGCAGCGCGGAAAACTGCCGCGACTTTGCCCGCGAATGCGAAAAGCAAAACTTCACGCTGCCTGTCATTTATACCACGCTTGATGCGATATCCGCTCCCGACGCCGTTTCACCGGAGCCGATCCCTTTCACGGACGTGCTGGAGAAACTGGACCGACGCGAACTGATCGTGGAAGCGATCATCATTCGGGAATCCAGCCAGGAATTCCCGCCCGATATTTCGCAGAGGCTGATGCAACTCTATTTCGAAGGCGTGCCGACCTACACCTTGGAACTGTTTCACCAAGTTTACTGGCGCAAGATTCCCCTCTATCGGCTAAACCAAGCATGGTTGTTTCAAGAAGGCTTTAAAATCGCACGGGAACCGATTTATGAGCGTTTTAAACGGCTTAGTGATATCATCCTCGCGAGTGCGGGACTGCTGCTCTCCTCACCCGTGATCCTGATCGCGGCCTTTGCCATTTGGCTGGAAGATCGCGGCCAAGTGTTTTTTTTCCAAAAGCGCATCGGCCGCAACCGGAGGTTGTTCTCTATCGTCAAGTTGCGGACCATGCGACTCCAAGCAACGCTCGGAGCAAAATATACTGGCGTGAGCGACGATCGCATCACCCGCACGGGCAGATTTCTGCGGCTTACCCGGATCGATGAATTTCCCCAGCTCTGGAATGTGTTGCGTGGTGAGATGAGCCTGATCGGCCCGCGGGCCGAATGGGACTTGCTCGTTCAGGAATACGAACGCCAGATTGGCTGCTATCACTTTCGTCATCTGGTCAAACCCGGCATCACCGGCTGGGCGCAGGTCAACTATCCCTACGGGGCGAATCTGGAAGATACCGTCAGGAAACTAGAATACGATCTCTACTACATCCGGCACTTCTCATTTCTGCTGGATGCCGCCATCGTGTTAAAGACCATCCATGTGATCATGTTCGGCAAGGGCCGGTAAAATGCCCAAAATACAGATGTGACTTCTTACGACTTCATTTGCATCGGCGGCGGCTCCGCCGGCTTCAATGCCGCCCGGGTAGCGGCCGCGCTCGGTCAGCGGGTGGCGGTCATTGATGGCGCCAGGGAATTGGGCGGTCTTTGTATTCTGCGCGGCTGCATGCCGTCCAAGACGCTGCTCTACATGGCGGAAGTGCTGCATCTCGCCCAAAACGGAAAAAAACTGGGCCTGAAAATCCCGGCCGCCCTCGCCGACATGCGCGCCATGCAGGCCCGCAAACGCCTGATCATCGCCGATTTTGCCAGCTACCGCCAGAAAGCGCTCACCTCGGGAAAATTCCGGCTTATCCGCGCGCAGGCCCGGTTTCTTGATCCTCACACCCTCTCACTCAGCAACGGCCGGCGGATCCGTGCGCGGCACATTTTGATCGGCACCGGCTCAAGCGTCAGTGTGCCGCCGGTTCCGGGGTTGGCCGAAACCCGTTTTTGGACAAGCGACGACGTGCTCAATTTGGATTATGTGCCCCGCAGCGTGATCGTGCTAGGCGGCGGCATCGTGGCCTGCGAATTGGCGCAGTTCCTGAATCGCATCGGCACGAAAGTCACCCTGATCCAGCGCAGCCAAAACATCCTGCGCGACCACTCGCCAGAGGCCTCGACCGTGATCCAGCGGGCCTTCGTGGATGAAGGCATCGAGCTCTTCGCCGGCACCACCATCCGCAACGTCCGGGAGGACACCAAGGGCGTAAGCGTGCAGTTCGAGCACGATGGCCGGCTGGTGACACGCCGGGCGCTCCATCTCTTCAATGCCTTGGGTCGCGAGCCAAACACCGCGGGCCTCAATCTGGCCGCCGCCGGCGTCAAGACCCGGCCGGACGGACAAATCATCATCAACCGCTGGCAGCAGACGACCGCGCCGCACATCTATGCCGCGGGCGATTGTTCCGGCCCGCACGAGATCGTGCACACCGCGATCCAGCAGGGTGAACTGGCCGCCCGCCATGCCGCCGGCATCAGGCCGTTGCACCCCGTGGATTGGTCGCTGTTGTTAAATGTGGTCTTCACCGATCCGCAGCTCGCCACCATCGGACGCCTGGAGACCGAACTTGATGCCGCCGGCACCCAATACCTCACGGCGAGCTACCCATTTAATGACCACGGCAAATCCATCCTGATGGAAGCCAATTACGGCTACGTGAAAGTCATCGCCGAACCCAAACGCGGCCGAATCCTTGGTGCGGAGATTGTGGGCAAAGATGCAGGCGAACTCATCCACGCCTTCAGCGGACCGCTGGCCATGCGTGCCACGGTTTTTGATCTCCTCAAGGCGCCATGGTATCATCCCACCCTTGCGGAGATTATCACCTACCCCCTGGAGGAAATCGCCGAGCAGATAAAATGATAACTCGCTCAAGCACCCGCGATCGCCAGCAGATCCGCCAGCTCCACCCGCCGCTCGTAAAGCGCCTTGCCGACAATGACGCCGTCCAGATTTGGGCGGCGTTTTTTTATGTTCGTGAGCGCCGCCACATCCTCACGCCGGCTGACCCCGCCGCTGGCAATTACCCTTGCCGGCACCGCCGTCAGCATGGCTTCCTGCGCGGCCAGGTTGGGTCCGATCAGCATGCCGTCGGTTCCAATATCGGTGTAGATGATCGTGCCGACGCCGAGCGCAGCCATCCGCTGCGCAAACCCAACCGCGCCAAGATCGGTGGTATCAACCCATCCCTTGACCGCCACCTTGCCATCCTTGGCATCAATGCCGACCGCAATTTTTAAACCGAAGCTCGCCACCAACTCGCCCACGAACGCTTCGCTTTCGGCGGCCCGTGTCCCAATCACCACCCGTTCAACACCGGCGGACAAGGCTCGCTCGACCGCGGCGCGGGTCCGCAATCCGCCACCCAGTTGCACCTTCATGCCGGTCTTAACAATTTCCGCCACCACGCCCAAGTTGGCGGGTTCCCCGGCAAAGGCGCCGTCCAAGTCCACCACATGCACCCACCCGCTGCCGGCCGCCCGAAACTGGGCCGCCACGTCCGCCGGATTGCTTGAATAGACGGTCTCTTGGTCAGCCCGGCCTTGGGTCAGCCGCACGCAACGGCCGCCCTTGATGTCGATGGCAGGATAAATGGTCATGCGCAAAAACGCTTTGCGCCGCCGGTGCTTTGGGCGAGACTAAATCCATGCCCAACTACCAAGTCCCCGCATTTTTGGCCGAGCTGCTCCACGCCCGCTCGCCGTCCGGCTATGAATCCGAAGCCCAGGCGGTGTTTGACCGCCACGTCAAACCGGCCGCCGACACCTACACCGGCGATGCCCTCGGCAACCGGATTGCCACGCTGAACCCCAAGGGGGACCCAACCCTGATGCTGGCCGGCCACATGGATGAACTCGGGCTCATCATCACCTACATCAACAAGGATGGCTTCATCTACTTCAACACCATCGGCGGCCACGACCGCACCGTCATTTCCGGCCGCCGGGTGCTCATCCAGACCGCCCAAGGCCCCGTGAAAGGCGTGACCGGCAAGCGCGCCATCCACCTCATGGATGATGGCGACCGCAAGAAAGTCCCGGAAATCCACGACATCTGGATCGACATCGGCGCCCGGTCGAAAGCCGGGGCCCTCGAGCGCGTGAGCATCGGTGACGCCGCGACCTACGACCACGAGTTGGAACTGATCAACGGGAGCATCGGCACGGCCCGCGCTTTCGACAACAAGGTCGGCGCCTATATCGTCGGCGAAACTCTCATCCGGCTGGCCCGGGAGAAGAAGAAGCTCGCGGCAAAAGTCGTCAGCGTCGCCACCGCGCAGGAAGAAATCGGCGTCCGCGGCGCCACCACCTCCGCCTACCTTGCCGACCCGCACATTGCCGTGGCCGTGGATGTCGGCCACGCCACCGACCACCCCGACTGCGACAACCGGAAGTATGGCGAAACCAAGCTTGGCGGCGGACCGATCATTTGCCGCGGCGCCAACATCAATCCGAAGATTTACGACCGTCTCCTCGGCGCCGCGAAAAAGCTGAAGATTCCCTATCAGTTGGAGGCCGATCCCCGCCCGACGGGCACCGACGCCCGGGCGATCCAGGTCGCGCGCGGGGGCATTGCCACCGGGCTCATCAGCGTGCCGCTGCGCTACATGCACACACCGAGTGAAGTTGTGGACCTCGAAGACGTGGAGCGCTGCGTAAAGCTGCTCGTCGAATTCGCCAAAGGCCTCGAAAAGGGCGACTACGCGCACTGGTGAGCCTGCCCGCCGGCCTTGGCCGGGAGGAACGGAATCAGGCTGCGTCCTGCTTCGGAACCGACTTGCCCGAACGACGCATCGCCGGCCGGCGCCGGCCGGCCACCACCGCCGCGTCAATCACGACCTCGGTGACGTCGTCCCGCTGGGGCAGCTCATACATCACCTCGAGCATGATGTTCTCCATGATGGAGCGCAGGGCGCGGGCGCCGGTCTTGAGGTCGATGGCCTTCTGGGCAATCGCCCGCACCGCATCCGGCGTGAAGCGGAGCTTCACGCCGTCCATGGCAAAAAGCTTGGAATACTGCTTCACCATCGCGTTCTTGGTGCGGAGGAGAATTTTTTCCAAGTCGGCGAGACCCAGCTGGTCGAGCACTGACACAACGGGCAGCCGGCCGATAAACTCCGGAATCATGCCGAAGCGCACGAGATCCTCGGGGGCCAGCGCCTTCATCATCTGCTCGGGCGCGAGGGTCTGGTCCTGCTGCGCTTTCACCGAGGCAAAGCCCAGGCTCCGCTGGCCGAGCCGGCGCTGGATGATGCCGTCAAGCCCGACAAAGGCACCGCCGCAGATGAAGAGGATGTTGGCCGTGTTAACCTGCACGTATTCCTGATTCGGGTGCTTGCGCCCGCCCTGCGGAGGCACGTTGCACACGGTGCCCTCGAGAATTTTCAGCAATGCCTGCTGCACGCCCTCGCCCGAAACGTCACGGGTGATGGAAACGTTCTCCGTCTTGCGGCCGATCTTGTCGATCTCGTCGATGTAGATGATGCCGCATTCGGCGCGCTTAACGTCGTAGTTGGCGTTCTGAAGCAGCCGCAGCACCACGTTCTCAACATCCTCGCCGACGTAACCTGCTTCCGTCAATGTGGTCGCGTCGGCGATGGCGAACGGCACGTCGAGGATCTTGGCCAGCGTGCGGGCCAGCAGGGTTTTGCCCGAACCGGTTGGACCGGCGAGCAGGATGTTGCTCTTCTCGACTTCCACATCGTTGAACTCCGGCGCCATGGCCACGGATTCCTTCCCAGCCATGCCCGCATTGAAATTCAGCCGCTTGTAGTGGTTGTAAACCGCCACGGACAAAACCTTCTTCGCATGATCCTGGCCGATCACGAAGTCATCCAACGTGCGCTTGATCTCGGATGGCTTGATCAGCCGGAAAGCCTGCTTCGGCTCGACCGCCGGCAGCTTCACCTCGCGGTCGATGATCGTCTTGCAGACGTTGACACAGGAGTCGCAGATATAAACCCCGGGGCCGGCGATGATCTTTTTCACCTCCGCCTGCGACTTGCCGCAGAAGGAGCAAAGGGTCATGCGGGAGGATTTAGCCATGAATCAGAAACGCCCGAAAGGCGACCGTTGTCGAGGGAGTATTGAGCCACCGCGGGCCTTATGCCGCACTTTGCACGACCAACGACTGCGCCTGCTTGGTGGACTCTACCACATGATCAACAATGCCATAGGCCTGGGCCTCTGACGCGCTCATGTAATAGTCGCGGTCCGAGTCCTTCTCCACCTGCCCGGCGGTCTTCCCCGTGTGGCGGGCAATGACTTCGTTGAGGGTTTTGCGCCAGCGCAGGATTTCCTTGGCGGCGATGGCAATGTCCGCCGCCTGGCCGCCCGCGCCGCCCGAAGGCTGATGGATCATCACCCGGCTGTTGGGCAGGGCAAAGCGCTTGCCCTTGGTGCCAGCCGCCAGCAGGACCGTCGCCATGCTGGCCGCCTGGCCGATGCAGTAAGTGGCCACGTCGCATTGCAGGAAGTTCATCGTGTCATAGATGGCCATGCCACCAGTGACGACGCCACCCGGCGAGTTGATGTAGATCTGGATGTCCTTCTTGGGGTCTTCCATCTGGAGGAAGAACATCTGGGCAATCACCAGATTCGCCACCATGTCGTCAATCGGGGTGCCGATGAAGATGATGCGGTCCTTGAGGAGACGTGAATAGATGTCCATGGACCGCTCGCCGCGGCCGGTATTTTCGAGAACGATGGGAACGTAGTAGCTCACGCTGATGCCTTGTTATCCGTGGTCGTGGGTTGTTTGACCGTCACGCTAGCCTTGGACACAAGGAAATCAACCGTCTTGTCGAAAATGATGGACTGCTGCACCCCGCGAAGGGCGTCGCGGTTCTTGGTCAGCTCCTTGACGAGCTTGTCCGGCGACTGCTTCGAACGCATGGCCTCGCGGTAGATGAAGTTGTCCATGTCCTTTTCCTCCACCTGGATCTTCTCCGCCTCGGCGATCTTCGCGAGGATGAGCTGCAGCCTGACCCGCTTGGCGGCGGCCTTGCGGGCGCTCTCGAAGAGTTCCTTCTTATCCTTCTCAAACTGCTCCTGGGGCACGCCCCGGCGCATGTTTTCCTCGATGAACTGGCGGAGCACGCTCTGCGTCTCGCTCTCGACCAGCGAGTCGGGGGCGGAGAACTCGACCTTCGCCGCCAGCGCCTCGGTGATCTGCCGGCGCTGCTCCGCGCGATTCTGATATTCCTTCTGCAGCTTCAGGTTGTTGCGGACACTCGTCTTGAGTCCCTCGAGATCATCCACCTGTTGCGACTTGAAGAAAGCCTCGTCCATCGGCGGCAAAACCCGCTCGCGAATTTCCTGCACCTCGACCGCATAGACCGCGGTTTTTCCGGCCAGCGCCGGCGCACCGGCAAAGTCCGCCGGGAAGGCGACGGTCACATCCTTTTTGTCGCCGGGCTTCAGGCCGGCGAGCTGCTTGCCCAAGCCGGGGATGACACCGTCCTGCGCACCATCGACCTCTTCCCAAGTCTGGGGCACCTTGCCGTAAATCTGCTTGTCAGGCACAAGCTCGGTCACGGGCTTGCCCTCGACGCTGCCCTCGTAGGCCAGCTTCACGTAGTCGCTCTTCTGCGCCGGACGTTCCGCCACCTTGAATTCGGCCCGCTCGCCGCGGAGCCCCTCGATGACAGCCTCCACTTCGCTCTCAGTGGAATCCGTCGGGGCGACTTCCGTCGCCATGCCGGTGTAATCGGGCAGCGCAAACTCGGGGCGAACATCCACCGTCACCGTCACCGCGGCGGAAAGGCCGGCCTCGACCGCGCCGGGCTCCACGTTGACGACGTTGAGCACGTCCAGTTTCTGCTCCTCGAGGGCCGCGCGGTAGGCCTTGGCGATTACCTTCTGCTTGAACTCCTCGGTGATGTCTTTCGCAAATCGCTTGGCCACCATCGCAGCCGGGGCCTTGCCCGGGCGGAAACCCGGGATCCGGGCCAGCTTGATGAACTCAGCCACCACGGCCTGATGCTCGGCATCAACCTCGCTCTTATCGAGCGTGATCACGAGGCTTTTGCGGGTGTCGGAGAGGGAATTGAGTTGGACGTTCACGGTGCGGAATACAGGAGGTGGTTGTAAAGAATCGGCCACCCTACGGGCGCACCCCGCTCGGTCAATGCCGGATTCTGGGTGCTTGCAGCGCGGGCGTGCCGGTCGTTTTGTGAGTGCACATGCCAAGCCTGCGCGAGTTGAGATCCCGTTATGCCCCTGTGCTGTTGATAGATGCAGCATCCGCCACGATTCAGTCAGGTTCACTTGGCGCCGAGCCCGGCCATGACCGCTGGACCAGCGCCGACGCCGAGGCCGGTGTCGGCGTCTTTGCCGGACTCAACCGGCTGGGCCTGTCGCCCGACAGCTTCGCGGCCTTTGTTTTCTGCGACGGGCCCGGCTCAATCTTGGGCATCAGGACAGTCGCCGCGGCGTTGCGTGCCTGGCTGCTCATCCGCCCGCGTCCGGTCTTTCGTTACCACAGCCTGGCCTTGGTGGCGCGCAGCCTGCGCCAACCGTCGGTGCAGGTGATCGCCGATGCCCGCCGTGGATTGTGGCACCGCTGCACCAGCTCCGGGCCGCTCGAACGCGTCACCGCCGCTGAGCTCGGACCAGAGTTGGTGATGCCGGCCGGCTTTCGCCATTGGGCCCCGCTGCCCGCAACCGTAGCCGAGGTTTCCTATCAACTGCCGGCGTTGCTGGCCGCGACGGAAGACGAAGATCTTTTCACCGCCACCAGCGAGCCGGATGCCTTTTTGCATGAGGAACCAAGTTATGCGACTTGGAGCCCGCACGTGCACCGCAGCCCATGAGTCCACCGCGCCATCAACCGACACCACTCCGCTGTTGGGCGGAAATCGATCTCGCCGCCCTGGAGCGAAATCTCCGCCTCATTCGCGCCTCCCTGCCCGCGCACATCCGCTATGTCGCCGTGGTCAAGGCCGACGCCTACGGCCACGGCCTGCACCAGACTGCCGCACGACTCATGCATGCCGGCGCCGATCTCTTCGCGGTCGCCAACGTCACCGAGGCGGCCGCACTGCGCGAACTCGGCCCGGGCTGGCCCATCCTCATTCTGAGTCCGCTCCTGCCCGCGGAAGATTCCTATCTGGCAGAATACGACCTCGCCGCGACCGTTTCGAGCGTCGAGGAAGTTGCGCGCTTCGAGGCCGCCGGTCAGGCCGCCGGCCGCACCATCGCGGTGCACATGAAAATCGACACCGGCATGGGCCGGCTTGGCGTCTGGCACGCTGACGCACCCGGTCTTTGTGCGCAAATCCTCGCCGCGCCGCATTTGAAGCTGGCTGGAGTTTTCACCCACTTCTCCAGTCCTGACGAAGATCCCGCCTTCACCGCCGGGCAACGGCGGCTTTTCCTGACCGCGCTCGACCGTTGCGCCGGGGTTAATCCCGCCGATATTTTTGTGCACGCCGACAACAGCTCCGGCTTGGAATCCATGCCGGGCAGCAGTCCGTTTAATGCGGTGCGGGTCGGTCTTTTGCAGTTCGGCATCCTGCCGCACCCGAACTCCATGCTCGCGCAGGTCCACACCGAGCCGGTCTTCAGTTTTCACACCCGCGTCGGCCTGGTGAAGAATCTGCCCGCCGGCACCGGCATCAGCTACGGCCGCACCCACCTGCTGCGGCGCGATTCGCGTGTCGCCATTCTCTGCGCCGGCTATGGCGACGGGCTGCCCCGCGCCGCCAGCAATCGCGGACAGGTGCTGATCCGCGGCCAACGGTGCCCGGTGCTTGGCCGGGTGACGATGGACCAAACCGTGGTGGATGTGACCGACGTTCCCGGCGTCATCTGCGGCGACGAAGCCGTGCTGGTGGGGCGGCAGTTGGAAAACGAAATCAGCATCGCCGAATTCAGCCGCTCCGCCGACACCATTCCTTGGGAAACCCTTTGCTCCGTGACCAAGCGCGTCCCGCGTGTTTATCGCACGGCCTTGGGAATCTGAACCATGACCCGCCCCACCCGCGCTCCCATTTCCTTCACGCGGCGGCAATTTCTGCGGGCCGGCGGCGCGGCGCTGGGCGGACTCGCGCTGGGCCTGGTCCCACGCAGCTTGGCCCTTCCTCCGAGCGTTTCGCCCGCTGACCAAGGCCGCATCCTGGTGATTGTGCGTCTGGATGGCGGCAATGATGGCATCAACACGCTCATTCCTTTCGCCGATCCGGCTTACCATCGGCTGCGTCCCACCCTCGCGGTGCCCGTCCGCGATGTTTTGCCAGTTTCCCCGGACCTCGGCCTGCATCCGGCCTGTAAAGGACTGCACGCCCTGTATGGCTCAGGCCGGTTGCGCCTCATCGCAAATGTCGGATGTCCCCGCCCAAGTCGCTCTCATTTTCACGCCCTCGAAAAATGGGAAACCGCCACCCCGGAGACCGCGGCGACGGGCACCGGTTGGCTGGGGCGTTACCTCGACTGGACCGCGGCGAATCAACGCACGCCGGCGTCTGCCGTGCATTTCACCAGCGAATCCCCTCTCGCCCTGCGCACCGCTAACCCCACGGCACGAGTCCGCCGGCATCCATCGGCAGGCGATCTGGCGACCGATCTGCGCGACACCGCACAACTGATCGAGGCCCGGCATCCCGCCAGTCTCTACTGCCTGAGTCTTGGTGGATTCGACACCCATGCCCATCAGGCAACGGCCCATGCACAGCTTTTGGGAAAGCTGGACGATGCGCTGCGGGGCTTTCAGCAAACGCTCAACCAACAGCAGCTCGCTCCGCAGGTATTGACCATGGTGTGGTCGGAGTTCGGCCGCACCATGGAGGAAAACGCCAGCTTGGGCACGGATCACGGTTCCTCAGGCCCCGTATTTCTGATGGGTGGAATCCGCGGCGGTCTGAACGGGGCCGCACCGGGCACAGACCCGGTGGATTTTCGGCGCATTTACGCCGACATCCTTGAAGACTGGTTCGGGTGCCCGTCAGAACCCATTCTGGGTCCGGGATTGGAGAAGCTCGCCTTGGCTTGAGAACCTCGGGCCGTTTTACTTGCCGATGGCAAAAAAGCGGAAGCCCAGCCGCGCAAGCGCGGGGCCATCGACGATGTTTCGGCCGTCAAACAGGCACGCCGGCTTGGGCATGGCCGCAAGAATCCGGGCGTAGTCCAACGTCTTGAATTCGTCCCACTCGGTCACAATAGCGATCGCATGGGCACCCGCGCAGGCCGCATAGGCGTCGCTCGCCACGGTGAGCCGGGAATTGGTCTGCCCCTTGCCCAGGACATCCGTGATGATCTCATCCGCCGGGACCTTCGGGTCATACACCGCGACGTTCGCATGCTCGGCGAGCAAGTCCCGGCACACATTGATGGCGGCGGATTCCCGCGTGTCGTTGGTGTCCTTTTTGAAGGCAAAACCCAGCACCGCGATCTTCTTGTCCGCCACCGTGTTGAACAGCTCCTTCACGATGCGCGAAGCGAAACGCTTCTTCTGCCAGTCGTTGATTCCCACGACGCTCGTCCAATAGTTCGCCACCTCGGGCAGGCCGAAGCTCTCGCAAAGATAGGTCAGGTTCAGGATGTCCTTTTGGAAGCAGGATCCGCCGAAGCCGACCGAAGCCTTGAGGAATTTCGGGCCGATCCGGCTGTCCTTGCCGATGGCGTTGGCCACCTCGTCCACATCCGCGCCGGTGGCTTCGCACAGCGCCGAGATCGAGTTGATCGAGGAGATGCGTTGCGCGAGGAAGGCGTTGGCCACGAGCTTGGACAGCTCGGACGACCACAGATTCGTGGTGATGATGCGCTCCTTTGGCACCCAGCGGGCATAAACCCCGGCCAAGGCGGCGATGGCTTTTTCGCCCTCCGGCGTCCGCTCCCCGCCGATGAGCACGCGATCCGGGTTCTGCAAATCCTTCACCGCCGTGCCCTCGGCCAAAAATTCGGGATTGGAGAGCACCTGAAACTTCAAACCCTTGGAGTTCGACGCGACGATGGTCTTGATGGACTCGGCCGTCTTCACCGGGATGGTGGACTTCTCGACGATGATCTTGTCGCTCTCCGCGTGCTCCGCGATGGTGCGGGCCACCGATTCCACGTAGCGCAAATCGGCCGCCCGGCCGGCACCCACGCCATAGGTCTTGGTCGGCGTGTTTACGGCCACGAAAATGATGTCCGCGGACTTGATATGCCCGGACACATCGGTCGAAAAAAACAGATTCCGGCCCCGCGCCTCGTTGACCAGCGCATCCAAGCCCGGCTCGTAAATCGGCAGTTTGTCCGAATTCCAGGCCGCGATGCGGGCCGCGTTCATGTCGACGACCGTGATTTGGATGTCCGGAGCCTTCTGGGCGATCATGGCCATGGTGGGCCCGCCGACGTAACCGGCGCCAATGCAGCAGATTTTCATATATATTGCCCCAGCGTGAGGTTCCCTGACCTCAAATCCAAGGCCGTTTTTCAGCCTGATACGCCGTCCAAATGACGGCGTATCGGCAGCAACGAGATGACCTCAGGCCGGGGTCGGCTGTGGCGCGGTCGCCTCGGGCGTCGCGTCATCATCCTCCGGCTTGGCCTTGTCCGGGTTTGCCTTGTCGGCCGCAGCCGGCTCCGGCGGCAAGGGCGGCGGTTGCTTGACCACCACGGAGCGAATCTCACCAAACTCCAGGATCTCGTTCACGTGCTTGCCCTCAATGGTCTCATACTCGAGCAAGGCGGCGGCGATCCTGTCCAAAGCCGCGCGCTTTTCGGTGATGATGGCCGTCGCGCGCTGATACTGCTCATCGATGATCCGGTGAATTTCGTGGTCAATCTTCCGTGCCGTCTCCTCGGAAACGTTTTCGTTGCGGGTGATTTCCCGCCCCAAAAAGACGGTATCTTGGTTGTCGCCAAAAGCGATGGGGCCGAGCGGGCTCATGCCCCAGTCGCAGACCATGTGGCGGGCGATCTTGGTCACCTGCTTGATATCGCCGGAAGCTCCGCTGGAAATGTCGTCGAGCACAATTTCCTCCGCAATCCGACCGCCCAAGCCCATCGCGATCTGGTTCAACATCCGCTTTTTCGCATGGGTGAGGATGTCCTTTTTCGGGATGAACATCGTGCTGCCGAGGCTGCGTCCGCGCGGAATGATCGTGACCTTGTGCACGGGCATGTGCCCGTCGTCCAAGACCGCCTGGACCAGGGCGTGGCCGGCTTCGTGGTAGGCCGTCAGCTTCTTTTCCTCGTCGTCCATCAGACGGCGGCGTTCGCGTCCAAACTGCACTTTCTCCCGGGCGTCGTCCACGTCGATCATCTCGACTTTTTTCTTGTTCCGGCGGCTGGCGATCAGCGCCGCCTCGTTGAGCAGATTCGCCAGCTCCGCGCCGGAAAGCCCCGGCGTGCCCCGCGCGATCACGCTGAGATCGACGGTGTCCGCCAGGCTGATCTTGCGGGCATGCACCCGGAGAATTTGCTCGCGACCCGCCAAGTCGGGCAGATCCACGTAGATCTGCCGGTCAAACCGGCCGGGGCGCAGCAAGGCGCTGTCCAGCACGTCGGGCCGGTTGGTCGCGGCGATGATAATCACGCCCTCGTTGGCATCGAAACCGTCCATTTCGACAAGCAGGGAATTGAGCGTCTGTTCGCGCTCGTCATTGCCGCCGCCCAGCCCGGCGCCGCGTTGCCGGCCCACGGCGTCAATCTCGTCGATAAAAATCAGGCAGGGTGCGTTCTTGCGCCCCTGTTCAAACATGTCGCGCACACGGCTCGCGCCCACGCCGACGAACATTTCCACGAAGTCCGAGCCGGAGATGGAGAAAAACGGCACGTCCGCCTCGCCCGCCACGGCCTTGGCCAAAAGCGTTTTGCCGGTGCCCGGAGGCCCGACCATCAGGATGCCCTTGGGAATGCGCCCGCCCATCTTGGTGAACTTCTTCGGGTCGCGGAGAAACTCGACGACTTCGCTGACCTCCTCCTTCGCCTCGTCGCAACCCGCGACGTCAACGAATGAAACCTTGTCCCGGTCCCGCGTGAGCAGCTTGGCGCGGCTCTTGCCAAAGCTCATCGCCCCACGGCCGGCCTGGCGAAGCTGCCGGACAAACAAAAAGTAGAGCAGGCCGATGATCAGGACAAACGGGATGACCTGCGCCGCGATTTGGGTCCACATCGTGGCCGCGGGTTGTTCGGCAAAAATCTGGGCTTTTTGCAGACGCTCCATGTTCGCATCCGTCAGTCGCCCGGCCGCCCGGAACTTGACCGACTTGTCCGCGCTGCCGATCGCAACCGGCATCGCCTCATTGAGTTCACCCGTAATGACCGCCCAGTCACGCCCGCCCGAAGCGTCGGGGCGGATGACGCCTTCGCGAATCTTGCCCTGCTCGGCAAATTCCACGACCTGCTGGACCTTCAGGTTGACCGGGGATGCCAGCCTCCCCGGCGTCCAGTATAGCAGGGAAAACACCGCGATCGCGATGGCCGCCCAGATCAGCAGCACCTTGGGCTGAAACCGATCAGGGGGCAGGTTCTTGAGGGGGCTGCGCTTCTTTTTGTTTTCGGGTTCGGACATTATAAATGGATTGGAGTGTTGAAGGAAGGTGTGGGTTCCACTCCTGCAAGTCAATTGAACGGAGCAGGAATCCCGGCCATTATCGCACTGATTTCCTGTGCCCCCGAACGAAGACCAACCGGTCTTCATGGATCACCGCAAATCCTTCCGTGCCAAGGCTGAACCGTGAGGGCGTTCCCCTGATGAGCAGGGCAAGCAATCCCTCGAAGCCCTGTCGCGACAACCGGCCGGCCAACTCCTGCCGCAGCAGCCAGCGATGCAGGGCCCTGCGCATCAGGGCCCGCGGCGCGCTCCGCAAATTCGGCAATTGCAGCCGCCCGCGGCGATCAAGCGGTGTCAGCGTGTCGAGCCAGTGCTCCAGCGCCGTCTCATCCTCCGCAAGCAGCCGGCGCGAAAGCGCCGCTCCCGCCACGGCATCGCGGCCTGCGGCCGCCTGCCACGCGGGCACGACCGCATGCCGGATCCGGTTGCGAAAGAACTCCCCGCCCCGGTTGCTGGCATCTTCCCGCCAGGGAATGCGCAGCGTTTGCAGCGCCGTCACCAATTCCGCGTGCTTCAAGTCCAGCAGCGGCCGCAGATGCACCCGTCGCCCGGGCATCGGCTGCACCGGCCGCGGCGCGGCCAATCCTGCCAAACCGCTGCCGCGCGCGAGCCGCATAAGCATCGTTTCCGCCACATCATTCTGTTGCTGGCCCAGCCAGAGGATGCGCGCGCCCAGCACCTGCATCTTGCGATGGAAAAATTCAAACCGCGCCTCGCGGGCCCCCTCCTCTCCCTTCAGGATCCGTCCCTGGCGCGGCCGGCCGCAATAAAACGCAACTCCCAGTGCCCGGCACACGCCGCGGCAGAAGGCCTCATCCCGGTCCGCTGCCGCACCACGGAGTCGGTGATTGTAATGCAGCGCCGTCATTTGCTTCCGGTGTTCCGGCCGGTGCGCCCAGAGCAGGAGAAGCAGGGCCAGCGAATCCGCGCCGCCGGAAAACGCGATGACCCAGGGCTCCCGCCGCGTGCGTCTGGTTTCAACCCATGCCGTCACCTCTGGCTGCCAGCGCGCGGGAGGCAGCAGCGCCGCGAGACGGGTTGCCCGCGCTTCCCATCTCTGCCGCAGCAAATTCATGGGTATCCGGCCTCTCAGTCGAAACTGAGATACTCCTTGCCGAAATAGGATTGCAGGGCGGCGGGAATCCGCACGCGCCCGTCGGCCTGCAGATTGTTTTCCAGCAAGGCCGCCAGCACCCGCGGCACGGCGAGGCCCGAACCGTTCAGCGTGTGGACCAGCTCGGGCTTGCCGGTGGCCTTGGGCCGATAGCGGATCTGGGCCCGACGGGCCTGAAACGCCTCAAAGTTGCTGCAACTGGAAACCTCCAGCCAGCGCTTCTGACCGGCGGCCCAGACCTCCAGGTCGTATTTTTTTGCCTGCGCAAAGCCAAGGTCGCCGCCGCACATCAGCAGCACCCGGTAGGGCAGCTCCAGCTTTTGGAGCAGCCGCTCCGCGTCGGCGCGCAATTTTTCGAGCTCGTCGTAGCTCGTCTCCGGCTGGACCCACTTGAGCAGCTCGACCTTGTCGAACTGGTGCACGCGGTTCAGGCCGCGCACATCCTTGCCGTAGCTGCCGGCTTCGCGGCGAAAGCACGGCGTGTAGGCGCAGCGGTAAACCGGCAGCGCGCTTTCCTCGATGATTTCGTCACGAAAAAAATTGGTCAGCGGCACCTCCGCCGTCGGCACCGCGTAAAGCTTGTCGAGCGTCTCATACATCTGACCTTCCTTGTCCGGCAATTGCCCGGTCGCCGTGGCGCTGGCCGCATTCACAAAGATCGGCGGACTGACCTCAATGTAGCCCGCCCGCGTGTTTTCCTCGAGGAAGAATTGCAGCAGCGCCCGCGACATCCGCGCGCCGTCGCCGACAAAAAACGGGAAGCCCGCCCCGGTGACCTTGGCCCCGCGGCCAAAGTCGAACAGCCGTTCGAAACCGGGGATTTCCCAGTGCGGCCGGGCGTGTGCACCCACCGCGGCGGGATCGCCCTGCGTGGCGAAGACCACGTTTTCCTCCGGTGTGCGGCCCTCCGGCACACTGGCATGCGGAAGATTGGGCAGTTCCAGCATCGAAGCCCGCCACTTTTCCTCAAGGTGCTTGAGGCTTTCCTCCTTCGCCTTGATCTCAGTGGACACCGCCTTCATCTCCTGCACCTTCGCGATAAATTCCGGCGAGCCTTTCGCGAGCGCCGCCATCGCATTATTGGTGCCCTTCTGGCTGGCGCGCAACTGCTCCACTTCGCCCAGGACATGGCGCCAGGCCTGATCGTTTGCCTGCGCCCGCTCCAGTGGGGCCGCATCGAGATGTTTCTTGGCCAGGGCCGCCCGGATGAGATCGGGGGATTCGCGCAAAATTTTTGGATCGAGCATGGAGTCAGCGTTTTTTGTGGGCAGGGCCGTCAGCCTTGAGGAAACGGGCGTAAACTTCCTTCGCCTGCAACAGCTTCAGTTCACCGGCCGGCGCCTGGACCACAAAATTGGTCGGGGCCGTCAGCGGATAGGGACCAAAATTCCGCGGGTCCGTGGGGCCGAAGACCGCGAGCGTCTTCACCCCGAGCGCCGCCGCCAGATGCATCGGGCCGCTGTCGTTGGAAATGACCCAGTCCGAACGCTCGATGAGCGCCGGCAGCGAGACGAGGCTGGTGTTGCCGGTGAGGTTGAGAAACTGGGCCGCCGGCAGGATGCTTTTGTTGGGCAGGTAGTTGTTGCCGGCCCAGATGACCTTGCGCGTGCGGCTCGCCCGCACCAGCAGCTCGGTGAGCTGCCGGAACCCGCCCCACTTTTTCTCCACCCCGCGGCTGTCCGGAAACATCAGGATGGGCTTCGTGCCGCCGCGGCCTTCCGCAAAACTGAGGTTCAGTTGGTCAACTTCCCGAAACTTGAGCTTACCCCGCAGTTCGGGCTTGGCCCCGAGCACGGGGCAAAACTGCAGGAGAATGTCCAGCGCATGGCTCCGGCGGCCTTCCGGCGGCAACGGCACTTTCAGGTCATAAAACATTCCCGCCATCTCGCGCGCATCGGTGCGCCCGACTTTCTTCGCGGCCCGCGCCCGTGAGGTCATCAGGCCCGACCGCAGCAAGCCCTGCATGTCGAAGACGTAGTCGAACTTCGTCTGCCGCACCTCGCGCATCAGCCGCAAAAAACCCTTCGCGCCGCCCGCCCGCTCAAAGACATGCACCTGGTCCACCGCCTCGCAGGCCCGGACCAAGGGCGCGAAGATGTCGCGCACGATCCACGAGATGCGCAGGTCCTTGCACTGCGACTTCAGCGAAGTCGCCACTTGCAGGCCGTGCACAATGTCGCCAAGGGACGAAGGTTTGATGATGAGCAGCTCGGTCATGGAAGCCGGCGGTAAAATCTCCTTTTGACCGCGCGGAAGTGACGATTCATGGCTTTTCTCCGCTGAAATCAAACGCTTAATCCACGCCCGCGTGCTAAAACTCCTGTTGCAATCCCTGGCCTGGCTTCTGGCCCACTGCCCCGAGCGTCTGCTCCACGCCGTGAGCATCGGCTTGGGCGAGCTGATGTGGTGGACGCAACCCAAGCGCCGGCGGATCATGCTCTCCAACCTCGACCACGCGTTCCCCGATCGCGGCCCGGCCTGGTGCCGGCAGATGGCGCGGCGGAGCTGCCGCCGGCTGATGGAAACCGGCCTGTTTACGCTGGCCATGCCCGCCTTGAGCGCCGAACGCCTGCGCGGCATGATCACGGCCTCGCCGGCCATGAAGGACTTGTTTGCCGCCCACCGCGCCGCGCCGTTCCCGGTGGTCATGGCCGCACCGCACATGGCCTATTGGGAAGTGCAGACCGCGATCTCCCTCGCCGTGCCCGGGCCCTTCCCTGAGTTCGCCGCCATCTACCGGCCGCTCCGCAATGTCACGCTGGACACCTGGGTGCGGCAGACGCGGGAGCTGCACGGGATGAAGCTGCTTTCCCGCAAGGAAGGGTTTCATGGCATCATGCGGCTGCTCAAGCGCCGCGGGATGGCCGCCATCCTCTTCGACCAAAACGCCCGCCGGACCGGCGCGCTCACCCTCCTGTTCGATCGCGTGTGCTCAACCACCGAACTGCCCGGCATGCTGGCGGAAAAAACCGGCGCGCAGACCCATGCCTTCTACGCCCGGCGCCTGGCCTTCTGGCGGGTGGAAATCCATAGCGAACGCATCGCTGCGGAACCCGAAAGCGGTGCGATCACGATCGCCGTCAACCGTTGGCTGGAGCACCTGCTGGCCACCGACGAGGAAGCCTGCGCCTGCTGGCTCTGGGCACACAACCGCTGGGGCGAACAATCCGAACCGCAAATCCGCTACCGGCTCGCCGCCAAGCGCAACCTCCTGCCGCAGGAGCTGGCCGCACGCGGACTCACGAGTCTTCCGCGCCGGACGCGCTTCTACATCCGCCTGCCCAACTGGCTCGGCGACGTGGTCATGGTCCTGCCTTTGTTGCGCGCCCTGCGCGCCTCCCGGCCGGACGCCGCCATCACCCTCATCGGCAAGGCGTCCTTGCTCCCCTTGCTGCGGCGCTTCGGCCTCGGCGATCACCTGCTGGCTCTGCCCCCGCGCGGTGCGGGCTATTTTCATTTTTTCCGCAACCTGCGCCGGCATTTCCCCGACAATTACCTGCTCTTTACCAACTCTCAGCGCGGCGACCTCGAGGCCTGGCTGACCGGCAGCCGGCAGCGTTTCGGCATCATCCGCCCCGGTCGGGCCCGCCCGCTGCTCTCCCACGGTTATCGTCCGCCCGCGGATTTTGATGAGGCCCGTCACCATCAGCTCGAGCTGTGGACGAACTTCATGAACCATTTCGGGCTGTCGCACCCGCCCGACCTCGCCCCATTGCAGCGGCCCGCCGAAATCCTGCCGGCCGGCATCGGCCTGATCGCAGGCTCGGAAAACAATCCCGGGAAGCGCTGGCCCGTGGCGCATTGGCGCGCCCTCATCAGCCAACTGCCTTCCACCCTTCCCATCCGTCTCTTCGGCACGGCCAACGACCGCGCCATCACCTCCGCCATCGCCGCCGGCTTCGGCCCGCGGGTGCAAGACCTCGCCGGACGCACCAACCTCGACGAGTATTGCGACCAACTGACGGCCTGCGAATTGCTCGTCACGAACGACACCGGCGGCATGCATCTCGCGAACGCGCTCGGCGTGCCCTTGCTTGCGCTTTTCGGCCCCACCAACCCGGTCCGCACCCGCCCCGTCTTTGCCGCCCCGGTGCATGTCGCCCAGCCACCCGGCTGCCCGCCAACCGGCGGCGCGCTCCTCGCGGACCTGACGCCGGAAACCGTGATCCAAAAACTGCGCACCATCGCTCCCTCGCTGCTGCCCCCGGCAAATTAGCATTGCCCGGACCTGCCACCTGCTCGCACCTTGCCCTGCATCCGCATGCCGTTGCTTTCCGTCAAAGACCTACGCACCTGCTTCCACACGCGCAACGGCATCTACCGGGCCGTGGACGGGGTCAGCTTCGATCTGGAACGCGGTGAGACCCTCGGCATCGTCGGCGAATCCGGCTCCGGCAAATCCGTCACCTGCTATTCGCTGATGGGGTTGATCCCGCAGCCGCCCGGCCGCATCGAGAGCGGCACCGCCGTTTTTGACGGCGTGGATCTGCTCCGCGCCACGCCCGCGCAAACCCGCGCCATCCGCGGCAAGCGCATTGCGATGATTTTCCAGGACCCGATGACCTCGCTGAATCCGTATCTGCGGATTTCCGAGCAGCTCATCGAGCCGCTCCTCATCCACGAAAAGATTTCCAAGGCCGAGGCGATGCAGCGCGGCCTCGCGATGCTCGAGGCAGTCGGCATCAACGATGCCGCCAAGCGCATCCGCTACTACCCGCACGAATTCTCCGGCGGCATGCGGCAGCGCGTGATGATCGCCATGGCCCTCATCACCCGGCCGGAAATCCTGATCGCCGACGAACCCACCACCGCGCTCGACGTGACCGTGCAGGCCCAGATTCTTGAGCTCATCAAAAAGATGCAGCAGGAGCTGGGTATGGCGGTGATCTTCATCACCCACGATCTCGGCGTGGTCTCCGGGCTTTGCGACCGGGTGCAGGTGATGTATGCGGGCCGGATCGTCGAGACGGCGGATACGCGGGAGTTGTTCCGCACGCCCCGCCATCCCTACACCCGCGCCCTGCAGCAATCCATCCCCTCGCTGCAGGCCAAGGGTGCCGAGCTTTTCACGATCCCGGGCATGCCGCCCGATCTTTCGAAGCCCCTCGCCGGCTGCGCCTTTGCCGCCCGCTGCCCGCAGGCCGCCGACCGTTGTCGTCACGAAACCCCCGGCCTCACGGCTTGGAAACCCGGCCACGAACAAGCCTGCCTGCGCGTGCAGGCGGGTGAAATCTGATCCCCACCATCATGGCCGACACCATTCTTGAGCTGAAGGACGTGCGGACGCACTTCCCCATCCACGAAGGCTTCGTGATCCGCCGACAAACCGGCACGGTCAAGGCCGTGGACGGCGTCTCCCTGAGTGTGCAACGCGGCGAGGTGCTCGGCTTGGTCGGCGAATCCGGCTGCGGCAAATCCACCCTCGCCCGCACCATCATGCAGTTGGTCCCCACGACCGGCGGCACGGTGGTGCTTGAGGGCAAAAACCTGACGGCCGGCTCCACCGACGAGATCCGCGCGGTGCGTCATGATCTCCAGATGGTTTTTCAGGATCCCTTTGCCTCCCTGAATCCCCGGATGACCGTTTTCGCCACGCTGGCCGAGCCGCTGCTGGTGCATGGCCGCTGCACCGCCGCCGAGGCCACGGGCCGGGTGGCCGAGCTGATGCAACTGGTCGGCCTCGCACCGCGGTTCATGCAGAAATATCCGCATGAATTCTCCGGCGGCCAGCGGCAGCGCATTGCGATCGCCCGCGCCCTCGCCCTCCGGCCCAAGGTCATCATCGCCGACGAGCCGGTCTCCGCCCTCGATGTCTCGATCCAGGCGCAGATCCTCAACCTGCTGTCGCAGCTCACGCGCAAGATGAACCTCTCGCTGCTCTTCATCGCGCACGACCTTTCCGTCGTGAAACACATCTCCGACCGCGTGGCCGTGATGTATCTGGGCAAGATCGTGGAAATCGGCCGCGCGGTGGACGTGATCGAGCATCCCCGCCACCCCTACACCCGCGCCTTGGTCAGCGCGATTCCGGTGCCCAACCCCGAGATCGAGCGCACCCGCCAGCGCATTGTCCTGCCCGGCGATCCGCCCTCGCCCATCAATCCGCCCGCCGGCTGCGCCTTTCACCCCCGTTGCCCGCATGCCGCGGAAAAATGCCGGGCGGCGGTGCCCGCGCTGCGGCCCGATGGCGGGCGCGAGGTCGCCTGCGTCCGCCTTGGCGAATTTTAGCGCCCGACCAGCCCGGTTTGCCGGAGCGCCTCGTAGGTCGCGATCCCGGCGGCCGTGCTCAGGTTGAGCGAGCGCAAGGCCGGGTTGGCGTGCGGTATGGTCAGGCGCGCGGATTCGCCCAGCTCATCGTGCAGCCAGGCCGGCGCGCCCGAGCTTTCGTTGCCAAACACCAGCCCGTCCCCATCGGCGAAGGCCGCCGCCCAAAACGAACGCTCCGTCTTCGTCGTGAAAAGCCACAGCCGCCGCGGTGCGGCCGCGCTCGCCCGGAAAGCCTGCCAATCGGCATGTTCATGCACGTCCAGCGAACGCCAGTAATCCATGCCGGCGCGTTTCAGGTTCCGGTCCGTGATCGCAAACCCGAGCGGGTGGATCAGGTGCAGTCGCGAACCGGTGAGCGCGCACATGCGCCCGATGTTTCCGGTGTTGGGCGCGATCTCGGGCTGAAACAGGACCACATGCAGCATGGGTAATAACTCCCGGGAAACTAGGGGAAATTCAAGCGCAGCAACGCATTGATTTTTCGTCCGGCATCACCCACGGTCACGCATCCCGTGAGCCAGACTGCCAACAAAGCCGTCGTCATCCTTGATGACGAACAATCTTACGCCGAGTTGCTTACCCAACTGCTCACCGACAGTCTTGCCTGCCCGGTCCACACTTTCACACGTCCGCTGGATGCGATCGCCGCGCTCCCCGGCATCGACGCCGGCATGATCGTGACCGATTACTTCATGCCGCAGTTGAACGGCATCGAGTTCATCACCGAGGCCCACAAAATCCTGCCCGCGGCCGCCTACATCATCATCACCGGCCATCCGTTGCGGCTGACCGACGAGGCCTTGGCCAACCTGCCCAACTTGAAGTCGGTGCTGCCCAAGCCCTTCAACTGGAAACGGCTGACGGACGAGATCGTGCGCTACTGGCCTGAGGGCCACCCGTCGCCGCTGCGCGTGCGCGCCTAATCCAGGCGCAGGCCGTCATTGTCGGCCTGCAGCACTTTGCCTTCGCAGGCGAGCCCGGCCGCCGCAAACGGTTCCCGCATCGCGCCCAGCACGGCCTCGGCCTGCGCGGCTTCACACACACACAGCACGCTGGAGCCGCTGCCGCTGAGCCAGCCGGTCAACGCCCCGGCCCGCACGCCGGCGGTCAGCGCCGCCTGAGCGCCCGGGATATTGGGCAACCGGTAGGGCTCGTGCATGTAGTCGGCGACCGCATCGCGGAGCTTCGCATAGTCGCGGCTGGCAAACACGGCCACGAGATAGGCGGCGCTGTTGATGCTGCGCACGGCGTCGAAATACGGAATCCTGGCCGGCAACGCCCCGCGCGACTCGCTTGTGAGAATCTCCACGACCGGCGACACGGCCACAAAGGCCAAATCCGCCGGCACCTCGAAGCGCACGCAGTCAACGTAGGCACCGTCCGCCGGGTTTGTGCGCGGGACGCAGAAACCGCCCAGCACGCCGGCCGCGGCATTGTCCGGATGGCCCTCCAACGCCGTCACGATCGCCGCCATTCTGGCGCGGTCCAGTCCCGTGCCGGCCAAGGCGTCGAGCCCGGCGACCACCCCGGCCCGCACGGTCACGCTGGAGCCCAGCCCGCGCGCGGAGGGCACATCGCCTTCGATGCGGTAGGCAAAGCCAAACGGGGTGCGTTTCGTCGCCGCAAAAAATGCCGCCGCCGCCGCTTCGACCATCGTCGCCGCGCGGCCGTCTTCCGGCCGGGCCGGCTGCGCTCCATCGGCGCCGCGCAGCAGCGTGACGCGGTTGTAGAGCCGGAAAGCCAGCCCCAGCGTGTCAAAACCCGCGCCGCAGTTGGAAGTGCTGGCGGGCACACGGACGGTGACGGAGTCGGCCATCGGTTTCATCGGCGGTATTTCAGGGCTTTTTCGATTTCACGGTCCTGCACCTTCTTCTTCAGGGTGTCGCGCTTGTCGAAAAGCTGTTTGCCCGTGCAAAGCGCAATCTCAACCTTCACGAGCGCATCCTTGAAATACAGGCGCAACGGCACCAGGGCCCGGCCGCCCGCCGCCAGCGCCTGCGCGATCTTGCGGATCTGGTGCCGGTGCAGGAGCAGTTTGCGGGTGCGCCTGGCATCATGGTTGTTCGTGTTGCCGAATGCGTAAAGCTCGATGTGCGCGTTCACGAGCCAGAGTTCGTTTTTGTCCACCCGGCCGAAGGCATCGCTGATCTGCGCCCGGCCGGCCCGGATGGATTTCACCTCCGTGCCCTTGAGCGCAATGCCCGCCTCGAAGCGCTCGTCCACGAAGAAGTCCCGGAGCGCCTTCGCATTGCGCACCTCGGTGTAGCGGGCTTCGTCTTTTTTCTTCGCGGACATGGACGGGTTGATGCATGAAAAAGGCGGCTCCGGCAATCGCGGGGCCGCCTGCTTGGTGTTGTTGCTAAAACTCAGGCCAGCTCGAAGCTGATCTTGCCCTCGATGATCTCGCGCAGCGCGGTGTCCTCGGGCGACAGCTTCTCCAGGGACTCCACGAGGGGGCGATTGCCGCGGCGGAGCTGCTTCACGCGGCGCGAAACCACGTTGATCAGCATGTTGGGATCGGGCACGACCTTGAGGGCCTCTTTGATGTAATCGTCACGCATATCGGTAATTGGCAGATGTGAAGCCGTGTATCGCTACGTCCCTGCCCCGGAGCGTCAAGGGCTAATTTCCCGGCTTGCCGCCCGCGCATTCGGCTCAAGCCTGAGCCCATGCTGATCGCATGGACCACCGTGGGCGGCCGACCCGAGGCCGACCGGCTCGCCGCCGGCGTGATTGCCGGCAACCTGGCCGCGTGCGTGCAAATCGACGGGCCGATCACGTCCCACTATCGTTGGGAGGGCAAGATGCAGCAGGCCGAGGAGTTCCGGCTCTGTTTCAAATTTCTCCCCGCCCAGCTCCTCGCCTTGGAGTCCCATATGCTGGCTCACCACCCTTACGCCACGCCCGAGTGGGTCGTCGTGCGCGCCGAGCATGTTGGAGAAAAATACTTGTCATGGGCTCAGGCCAGCTCTAGCCATCTCGCCCTTTAGCAACCGCAACTCATTCATTTTTATCACCATGTCACAGCACAAGAGTCTCCAAGGCGCCTCCGGCATCGTAGTTAAACGCAACGTCCTCAAGCGTTTCGAACGCATTGACCTGCTCAAAAAGCGCGGCCAGTGGAAGGCCGGTGAGCGCGTCCAGGGCCTCCGCAAGACCAAGCCCGACGTCTGAGCCCGGTCTCGACTTTTTTCCCGGCAGGCAGCCTCCCGCTGCCTGCCTTTTTTATAGCTTTCGTCCGCCCTCTCAGTCCGAACTCATGAAAATCATCTTCCACCTCCGTGTTGCCGTGATCGGGTTCATCATGGGCGCGGCCGATCTCGTGCCGGGTGTTTCCGGCGGCACCATCGCCTTTGTCAGCGGGATTTACGACCGCCTCATCAACGGGATCAAAAGCTTCGATCTCGCCGCGCTCCGCTTGTTGCTGCGCGGCCGGTTCAAGGAGCTGTTCCGGCAAATTCCGGTGCCGTTCTTCATCGCCCTCGGCCTGGGGCTCTTGACCGCCATTTTCAGCCTTTCCCGGGTGCTCAGCGGTCTCATCCAGCATCATCCCGTGAAACTCTGGGCCTTTTTCTTCGGCCTTGTCCTCGGCTCGATCCTGCTGCTCGCCCGCGAGACCTGGCGTTGGCGCGCCGCGGACTGGACCGCCTTTCTGGTCGCCGCGGTGGCGACCTATTGGCTCGTCGGCCTCGAAGCCATCCAGACTCCGCCCTCGCCGTTGTTTCTGTTTTTGGCCGGTGCCATCGCGATCTGCGCCATGATTCTGCCGGGCATCTCCGGTTCCTACCTGCTCGTCATCATGGGCAAATACCAGCAGGTGCTGGAAGCCGTGAACCACCGTGATTTTGCGGCGCTGGCCGTTTTCATCGCCGGTATCGCCGTGGGCATCCTCTCCTTTGTCCGTCTGGTCAGTTGGTTGCTGCGGACTTGGCGGCACGTCACCTTGGTCGCGCTGACCGGTATCATGGCCGGTGCCCTGCGCACCATCTGGCCCTGGAAAGAAGTCGTCAGCACCCGCCTCAACAGCAAGGGCGAACTCGTCCCGCTGGTGCAGGTAAACGTGCTCCCGCCGGAAAATGCCGGCGTCATCCTCGCGGTGCTGCTCGCGCTCGCCGGAGCCGTCGTGGTCGTGCTGCTCAGTCGCCTGAGCCCCGACCACCGCGTCTCCGCGGTCAAATCCGCCCACTAAAAGCCGCCCGCAGGCGGCTGGAAAAGGACTGGAATTAGCAACCCAACAGGAAAGCTAAATGAAACACTTTGTCGCTATGTGCTGTGCGGCCATTACTAGACAAAGGAATTTCGCTCGAAATCGGAAAGTAGAGACAGTTTTCAATCAATCTGCTCCCGCACAAAAAGCAGGATATTGGTTTTCCCATCCCGACTCGGGTAGGATTTGCCTACTTTGCTAAAACCCCGCCTTTCCAAGGCACCGTGCACCGGCTTGTGCTCTTCGTCGAGCCGGGACGTTCCATAGACCCCGGATTTGCCCGCCGCTGCCATCAGTCCATCCATGAGCCGGCGGCCGAATTTCTTGTCCCGCTCGTTTTCGAGAACATAGAGCCAGCCAATCTCAAAAGGGATTCGATCTGCGGGCAAAAGTATCCCTGAGGCTTTCACCACGTGGTCCCGATGGCTCTTCTCCGGTATCTTCAGCGCGCCCACCCCAACCATCACACCGCTATTCAATGCAAGTCCTAACAAGTGCGCGCCGCGAATGCGGTCCGCCAATCCGGTGGCGGTAACCTCGGATCCCTTACGAACCAGTTTTGAGAATTCATGCAGTTCGGCGAGTGTGCATTCCACAGGTTTCTTGAAAACGACTTCGTCCATAGGTTGCTGCGTGCTCATGAGTGGCGGTTGGCTTCGCCGGCGGAAACGCCTAGAATCGCTTGGAACTCCTGTTCCAGATCGCGGCTGAGCTGGATGAGCGTGGGGAGTTGTTCCTTCAATCCAGTCAGAAAGCCACCGACAAGATCGACCTCCTTGCCGCGACACTCGCGGAACAATACTTCGAATTTTTCCATATCGCCAATCCCGTGCAGGGCCAGTATGGCCTTGGGCAGGCCCCGGATGAACACCCGTTCGAATTTCTCCCTC
The DNA here is from genome assembly GCA_002344205.1 of Opitutaceae bacterium UBA2377. GTDB lineage: Bacteria > Verrucomicrobiota > Verrucomicrobiia > Opitutales > Opitutaceae > UBA2377. Next base: position 58,340 of record DDSZ01000014.1, on the reverse strand, counting down.
ACAGACGTGGGGAAATAAAGCGCATGCTGCCGGTAGTAGTGCCCCAGGGAAACGACCTCCTTGGTCAGATGATCTGAGATCTCGCTGGTGTTGGTGGTGCGTCCGCTCTGCAGGCCGAGCATACCCGTGATGTGGTCCAGTTGCTGGTAGAGTTTTTCGATGATCTCGGCGCGGCGCTCGTGGAGCTTGCTGAACCGGATGCGGTCGCGCTCGGCCTCGATGGCCAGCTGGCGTTTGAAGGCCTCGAGGTCCTTGGCCAATTGCTGCGCAATCAGTGCCTTGGCGAGGTAGGCAACGGCGGCCAAAGTGAGGCTGCTGACAGCCAATTGCATGACAAGCTGCGCGAAGAATTGGGACCAGTTCATGGATAGCTTGCGCTAATCGCGGCTGAAAGCGAAGAGCCCGAGCACGGCCAGACCGACAAGCACCAGGGCCTGGCTTTGCTCGGCTTTCGCCGTCTTGTAATGGGCGATGGCAGAATGGAGCTGAGCGAACGTTGCGGCCGGATTGTCGTAATCCAGCCGGATGTAGGTGATGCCCTCGAGGCAGCCCAGTTCGCCTTTCGGCACTTCCGGGGCAACTAGGGGAATGATGCGCTTGCCGGCCTTGCGGGCGTAACCAACCTCGGTGCCCACGGAAATGCCCCGACTCAGGGTGGCGCCGGTGAGCACGACCACGACCAAGTCGGCAGCGTCAATCCAACTGTAGATCAACGGCCAAGCCTCTAGCCCCGGCACCTTGTCCTGCTGCCAAAAGCGGGTTGTCGCGTGTGGGCTCAGGTGCGCGGCCAGACCGTCAACGAGCCCGGTATCGTGCACACTGTAACTGATGAAGACGTTAAGGGGATTGCTCATGAGATAAATGGAATCAGCGGTTCCAGTATTTGATCGCGGCATCGATGAACTGCACGCAGTGCGTGGGGGACCAGCAGACCGGGTCATCGCGAAGAAGGAAATACTGTTCGTTAACACATAGCCACTTGTCGCGGATTACCGCCGGCTGCTTGTGCAGCCAGTCGAGACAGTTGTAGAGCATCTCCTCATAGCTGCCGGTAAACAACGCGTCCGGCACATTGTAGAGCAGCCCTTCGATAAAATAGGAAGGAGCGGTTCCCTCCCCGATCAGACCTTCCTCGATGAGCGCACCGCGCAGGTTCTTGAATATCCGCACCATGGGCTTGAAATTTCCGTTGGTTGCCTGGTGCTTGGCCGTGCAGTTTTCCGAATGCTGCTTCGGGTAGTTGGCGATGCGAACGCCATCGCCCCGGAAGAAGCAAATGCCCGGTTCGTAGTTCTGGTCCTGTTCACCGTTGAACTTGAAATAGCGGCGGAATTCGAACGTCACGACGACGTCGGCGCTGCGGCGGGAACCGTTCGGGGCGATGGTGAAGACCTTATTGCCCGGCTTAACCGACCTACCAAAGGCGGCCTGCAGTGCTTTTTCGACGTCGGCCTTGAAGTCGGCGTAAAGGTAGGTGCCTTCTGGTATTTCATCCGCAAAGGCCTTCTGTTCCTTGGGGGGCAATTCCGAGAGGTCGTGAAAAAACGCACCATCATAACGGATGACCACGTCTACGTCGCTTTCGGCGTAGATGTTGGTGTCGTTGCCATAGGAGCCCTGGAGGAACACCTCGAAGTTGCGGTCGCGATACTTCGCCGACGGCTCCATGAGCGCGCGCCTGATGGTGGCATACGTGGCGGCCGACTGCGTTACGGAGCCCTGCCCTGCCCATGTTTCCAACTGAGATTCGAGGATGGGCATGGCGTCAAGGAGTGTTGGCCCTAAACCAGGACCGGCTGGCCAGCTTGCGGAAAGGGCGCAGGCGGTGGTTGAACGCACAGCGGCCGAGGCGGCGGTCGCAACCACATGGACAGGAACGCTTGTTGGCGCGCCGCTTCTTCATTCCCAATAAGCTCCAGGCCGAGTGGGCCTGCTGCGGATAGTCAAGGCCGAAGAGTTCCATGTAGTCGCGCAAAACGCCCGGGGCACCGTGATCGAGTTCGTCGAAGACGAACGGTCCGCCAAACTTCAGGCGATGACTGACGGCATAGAGATATGGCACGATACAGGTTTCCGAGAAGCCCGGCAGATCGGGCCGACGGGAAAGACTGAGGAGGAGGCGGAGCGGTGAGCCGAGACAGAGGGTTTCGTCGGGATTCACATGGTGGCGGCCATCGCGAGGGATGCGCCGGTCTGTTTCCGTCACCGCGGGCAATGCCGCCGGAAACGTGGGCGGCACCCGGATCGCCAGCGAATAACTGTCGGTAATGAGCGGGCGGTCCGGTGGCTGGGCGGAGAAGGCGAACGTGCCGCGCAGTTCCAACCCGGCGTATGTCGATGGGTGGATGGACATGCCGGGATAGTCGGACAGGAACTGAGTGAGACCAGGCGGCATAGATTCAAGCCCGGCGGCTCCAAGGCCGCGCCGGCTCCCTGATTTCCACGGACTTCGGGGTGGCCGCGATGTGCGGGAAGCCGATCCCGACCAGGTTGCGCAGGCGGTCGGCGTCGACCGGCGCGCGGAAGCGGGCACGGGCTTGCTGGGCGATGAAGCCAGCGTCGCTTGATACCACCAGCTTGTTGAAATCGGCGCGGGCTTGGGCCACCCAGCGCCGGAAGTTTTCCTCCATCTGGAGCTGGCGGCCCTCGGCGGTGTCCCACTTTTCCGCGAAGTCCTCGGCCGGATTGACTGGGTTTGGCACGCGCGGCCGGCCGGAGTTTACTAGGGATTCCATGTCGGCGAGGATGCGTTCCATCGCCGAGGCAATCCCGGCTTCACCACGGTAGGCACGGGCGGCGAGCGTGGTGATGATGATGGAGATCGGGCGCGCGTCGAAGTGGGACTCAAACATGACGTCGCGGTGCCGCTTGAGGAGCTGCACAGAGCGCTGCAAGGGCGTCTTCCACCGGAAGGTAGGCAAATCCGCGATGGAGGCGACGCGGGCGTCGCGGGCACGGCTTTCGAGGACGGTGGTGGCTAGTCTCATCCGAGACTCGAACCAGCGGGCGTAGCCCTCGGGGTTGCTGATCAGCCATGTGGGCGACACGACGCGGTAATCCGGCCGGGTCCGATCGGTAATGCAGAGGCTCAATTCCGCGAGGGACTGGGCCAAAGGTTCGGCCAACCCGGAGCGCGCCATAGCCCCACGCAGCGCCTGTTTAGCCTCGGTGCTTTCCGGGAGGCAGGGCACGCCATCGAGATGGAATTTCAGCTTATCCAGATAGTTGAGTCGCCAGCAGCGATTCTTTTCCTCGCGCGCGGTTTCGATGCGCCGGGCCTTGCGGTAGGCCTCTATGTCGCGGCCGACAAGCGCCTTCAGCTCGGATTGGGAATGCCGGTCCTTGCCATAGCCCCGGCGCAGCACCCAGGACAAATCGAGATCGTATTCATCGTCGTCCTTGAGAGGACGTATGACCGTGCCAAGACGGAAGGAGCCTTGCGCGGAAATTTCGGGATCGAAGTCCTTGGATTCGGCCGAGTCTTTCACCCAAGACTCAAGGTCGCGGGCGCGGCCGATTGCGCGTTCGTAGGAGTCGTCAGGGATGTCAATGGTGGCGATGATCGCGTCGATCACCGTATTCTTTGCGTCGCTCATGGGGTTTGGTCTCCGATGGTCAGGGCCGTGGTGAAACCGCCCAGTTTGTTGTTTTGGTTGTAGAGGATCCATGGCGGATCGGACTGCGGCATACGCAGCCGCCCGAGTTCGATCGCGCAGGCCACCGGCATCGCCGGGAAGATATGCACCGGTTTGCGGCCATGGCGCCGGTTGATTTCCTCCATTAGCTGGCGGACGCTCGTGCAGAACAAGGCCAGCTGATCGCGGGAGCGAAGGAAGTCGTTATAGGGTTCGTCTATGGTCAGTTCCCATATCGCAGCCTGACGGCCCAAGGCGGCATGCACTCGGGCGTAGTCGATCTTGCCACTGAGAGAAAAGACGAGGACGGGTTCCCCACGTGCTTGCTTCGGCCGGTTTAGCGTGAAACGGAACTTCTGCGTTGCTCGGCGCAGCCATCGCCAACCTCTTGGATTCCGACGGGGTTGATAGACGTCCACTGCTCGTTTGTCGGTGAACAATGAACCGAGGAGGACTAGAAGCGGTATACCTGCGAGGGCAAAGAGCGAGAAATGAGAAGCACGTCCCTCCAAGATGGGTCGGGCCACAAGCCGATCGAAGCTGTTGCGCAAGTGGGTAGCTTCCGTGACCCAGAACTCGGGAGTATTGTCCTCGTGCTCAAGTTTCATCGACAGATTGATCGCGTGATTCTCAGCCGGGTAGCGTCCGGGGAAAATCGCTCCCGTCGCCTCGTCTTCCTGGAGCGGTGAATCCTGCTCGTTAATGCGAGAACCATAGAGGACGATATGCGACATCCGCTTGGGGTGAACGCCGGTATTCCGTTCGATCCGGATCTCGTGTTCACGCTTCCATTCCTGGAGCAGCTGGGCGGAGTATTTCTCACCGAGTATATCACGGTCGATGAGCGTGTGGCAGCCATGGCACATCAGCATCAAATTCTTAGTGCTGTTCAGACCCTTGGTCCTGCGGGCATAGAGCCCGCGACCGCGTGCCCCGTCTGCGGAGTAGGAATAGATGTGCGCGCGCTGCGCGTTGTTGACTCGCTCCTGAGTGACAGGCGACCGATAGAGCAATTTGTTGCAGCCTCGGAACTGGCAGCGGCCGCCTGCAAGGGCCCACAGTTCGTGGGTCACTCTCTGCGGAATATGGCGGGTGGTGTGGGCTTCGCCCTCGTGTTTGAGCATGGCGGTTCGGGTGAGTGGTAATTAAGAAAACACTCCCCGCGCCGGTCTATGAGTATCCGTATCGTGGCTTGTGTAAGGCTACTGGCAGAGGGCCTTGAGAATCGAATTTCACCGGGCATTCTCCACCAACAGACTCAATAAGACCTAATGCTTTGAGCATGCCAAATGGCACCCACTCGCTGATAGCTGTTCAGCAATAGCTTATGATTTTAAGCCCACAAACATCGCGCCACAATGACGCTAGAAATATTTGGCTACGATACGTTGTGGCGCGCTTCTATTTAGCCGCAACCCATGGTGGCAAAAGTGGTATTCAAAGGCAAGTCTCGGCCCCGAAAATAAGCGGGACGATGATTACATTTTTCTCAACTAATGAGCGGCTATCGACGCAACAAGCCACACATTTTGAGTATCGGTTCTTGGTAACACTAGCAGTTCCCAAGTCAAAAACGGCCGACTCCGGCAGCACCTCTTTCCCTTTCGGAGTCAGTTTACCTACACTAATACAGACGCAAAAAAGCGCCCGTCGTGATCGACGGGCGCTTTAAGTTTGGCGCCCTCACGGGGAATCGAACCCCGGTTTGATGAATGAGAATCATCCGTCCTAGCCGCTAGACGATGAGGGCCTGAAAAGGCGAAGGTGAAAAGAAGCGCGGCCGGCCGGCCGGCGTCAAGCGCTCAGACCGCGTAAATCTCCCCGGCCTGGAAGAAACGCGCCAACTCGATCTGCGCGTTTTCATCGCTGTCCGAGGCATGCACGACGTTCTTCATCATCTCGGTGCCGAAATCGCCCCGGATGGTGCCTTTGGCCGCCTTGCGGGAATCGGTCGGGCCCAGCAATTCACGGACCTTGGCCACGATATCCTCACCCTGCAGGGCCATCATGATGACGGGCCGGGAGCTCATGAACTGCTCGATTTCCGGATAGAAGGGCTTGCTCGCCACGTGGGCGTAATGCTCGCGCAGGAGGGCCGGCGTGAGCCGGGCCATTTTGCAGCCGATGACCGAGAAACCGGCCTTTTCGAAGCGTGCAAGCACTTCGCCGACATGGCGCTGTTCCATGCAATCGGGTTTGAAGATAACGAAGGTTTTCTGCATAAAGGTGAGCACGTTACCGGGCGACCGGGCACTTTGGAAAGCCTAGATTTCGGAATCCCGCCGGGCCTCACACCTCCAGGCTGCCCGCCAGCGCCAAGCCCGAACGCACGGCCCCCTCGACCTTAGGGCCGCCAAAGGCATCCCCGGCCAGGCCGAGTTGCAGCTCCGGCAGCCACACACAGGGAGCCCGGCAGGTGCGGCGCGGCTCGCTGTAGCGCCAACGGTGCAGGGCCGTGGTCACAACCCGGGAGCCGCCCAGCCAAGGTTCCAGCGCGGCTTCGAGCAACGCGAACACCTCCACCTCCGTCTTGGCATAATGCGCGGCAGCAAACTCGGCCGTCGTGTGCACGGTGAGCGCCGCACCGGGTCCGGGGGAAACGCGCTTGGCCGTGTTGTCCGCCAGCCAGCGCACGGGCCCCGCTTCCGGCGCGATGCCGCCGGCCGGCACGGCGGCGGGGCCGTCGAGCAAAAGCAGCAGCGCCAGGCAGGGATGGTAGTCGAGCGCAGCGATTTCACCCGCCCATGCGTCCGGCAACGAAACCGCACCGGCCTTCAACAGCGCCAGCGACTGCGGTGCCGGCGCGGTGAGCACCAGCCTGTCCGCCGCCAACGTCGGGCGGTCTTCCAGCTCGATTGTCCAGCCGGAATCCGTGCGCCGGACCGCCAGCGCTTTGTGTTCGCGTCGGAGATCGAGGCCCGCGGCGAGGTGCTTGGGCACGGCGGTCATGCCGGCCGGGCTGATATAGCGCGGATGCTCCGCCCCGCCCCAGTCCCGGATCAAATCTAGCGCCGCCCAGTCAGCCGCCAGCGAGGCCAGCTCCGGCGTCCGCACCGTGAAATACTGCGCACCTTGGTCGAAGACCGCGCCGGCCACGCGCTTGGTCGCCATGCGGCCACCCACCCCGCGGCTCTTGTCGAGCACCACGACGTTTTCCCCGGCGGCCTGCAACCGCCGCGCCACGAGCAGACCGGCGATGCCGGCCCCAATGATGATGGTGGTGCGATTCATGGAGCGGACTTTTGGAGCATGTGCCGCAACGCCGGCTCAAGCTGCGGATGCCTGAAGGTGTAGCCGGTGGCCGTGAGGCGGCTGGGCTCCACCCTCGCGCCGGTCAACAGCGTCGCATCCGCCATCTCCCCAAAAAGCAGGCGCAGGAAAAATGCCGGCACCGGCAAAAACGTGGGCCGGCGGAGCACCCGGCCCAAGGTCTGCACAAATCGGCCGTTGGTCACGGCCTCGGGCGCCACCACATTGACGGGGCCGTGCAGATCGTTCCGCGCCAGCAGGTGGCCGACCACACCCGGCAAATCATCCAGCGCAATCCACGGCAGCCATTGACGCCCGGTGCCCAAGCGTCCGCCCACCCCGGCGCGGAAAGCGGGCAGCATCTTTTTCAGCGCCCCACCCGCCGGCGAGAGCACAACCCCAAACCGAGGCGCCACCGTGCGCATGCCCGCTGCGGCGGCCGGCGCCAGCGCCGCTTCCCAAGCCTGGCAGACATCAGCAAGAAAGCCGCCGCCGGGCGGACTGCTTTCATCCAGCCGTTCATCACCGCGATCGCCGTAGTAACCGGTGGCCGAGGCACTGATCAAAACCCGTGGCCGCCGGGCCAAGCCGGTCAGCGCGCCAACCAGCAGTCGGGTCGAGTCCACGCGGCTGCTCCGGATATTCGCCATGCGCCGCGCGGTCCAGCGGCCGGCGGCGACGTTCTCCCCGGCGAGGTGCACGACGGCATCCGCGCCCTCGAGGGCAGCGGCATCAAGTTCACCGCGGGCCGGGTCCCAAAAAAACTCACCCGGTGCCGCCGGCGGACGCCGCACCAAAGTCCGCACCGTGTGCCCCTGCGTCCGCAGGCCGGACACGAGGGCGCGACCGACCAGACCGGAAGCCCCGGTGACAACCACGGTATCGATCTGGTCCTTGCTCATGCGCATGCCGTCATCATCCCCTGCTACGTCCGGAAGGCGCGGCCGGTTGCTCCCTCAGCCGCGCTCCACCACTCCGTCGCCCCGCAGCGTCTTGAACGCCGCCAGCGCCGCGGCCCGCGCCTCGGCGTGATTCACCACCGGCACCGGATAGTTTTCCCCGAGCGCGACCCCGGCCGTGGCCAACACTTCGGCAGGAGCTTCCCACGGCCGATGGATCCACTTGGCCGGCAGCCGCGCCAACTCCGGCACCCAGCGGCGAACGTAATCTCCCGCCGGATCGAATTTCTCGCCCTGCAACACCGGGGCGAAGATGCGGAAATAGGGCGCCGCATCCGCGCCGCACCCCGCCGTCCACTGCCAGCCGAGGGTGTTGTTGGCCAGATCGGCATCCACCAGCGTGTCCCAGAACCACGCCGCGCCCGCAGTCCACGGCAGACGCAGATGTTTCACCAAAAACGACGCGGCGATCATGCGCACGCGGTTGTGCATCCAGCCGGTGCGCCAGAGCTGGCGCATGCCGGCGTCCACGATCGGGTAGCCCGTGCGACCGCGCTGCCACGCCCGCAGCCCGCGCCCGGCGGGATCATCCGCCCAGGGGAATTTTTCAAAGTCAGTCCGCAGCGGTTTTTCCGGCGTATGTGGAAAGTGAAACAACAAATGGTGGGCGAATTCCCGCCAGCCAACTTCGCTCAGGAAAACCTGCTCCCCGCGGCCCGCGGGGAAAACCCCGGTCGCCTTCGCCCGTGCCTGCAGGGCCGACCAGATCTGCCGCGGGCCGATTTCACCCCAGTGCAGCCACGGCGACAGCCGCGAGGTGCCGTCGGTGTCCGGCAGGTTGCGCCGGGCCGCATAATCATCCACCGGCCCCGCGATGAACGTTTTCAGCCGCTGCTGCGCCCCGGTCTCGCCGGGCGTCCAGTGCGCCGGAAATTCATCCGCCCAGGCGAGCCGCGGCAACAGTCCGAGTTCTTCCAACCTCATCGAGTCCGGCCACATGGCCGGGACGGACAGCGACTTCGCCGCGAACCGGACGGGCGGCACGACGGGCAGCGTGAGACAGTGGCGCCAAAACGGCGTGAACACCTGGAACGGCTTGCCCTGCTTGTTCGTGATCGTGTGCGGCTCAAACAACAGCGCACCGTTGAAGCTCTTCACCTCGGTGCCGGCCGCGGCGAGGCCGGCCTTGATCGACCGGTCGCGGGCGATGGCGGCCGGCTCGTAACGGCGGTTCCAATACACCGCGGTCGCGCCGGTAGCGCGGAGGATGCGCTGCAGTTCGGCGCCGGAATCGCCGCGGGCCAAAACCAGCCGCGAGCCCAGCGCCTGCAGCGACGCGGCCAGCGCCGCCAGCGCGTGATGCAACCACCAGCGGGAAGCCCCGCCGGGCGCCCAGTTCCCCTCGCCCGCATCATCGAGGATGAACACGGGAATCACCGGCCCGCCGCGCGCCACGGCGGCGGCCAGGGCCGGATTGTCTTGCAGTCGGAGATCTTGGCGAAACCAGAGGAGGACCGGTGGAGTCACGGAGGATTAGAGCGAATCTTGGTAAAGCTGCTCGTAGGCGACCGCCGCCTGCGACCAACTGAAGTCCTTGTCCATCCCGCGCTTTTGCACAACCGTCAGTCGCTTTTTGTCCGCGAACAGCGCCAACGAACGCTTCAATCCGTCCGCCAAGCCTTCAGCCGTGGCGGGGAAACTCAAGCCCGTGCCATTGTCCGGATCCGCATCGGCGTCAGTGACCGTGTCGGCCAGCCCGCCAACCTGGCTCACGAGCGGGATCGTGCCATAGGCCTGCGAATACATCTGGTTCAGTCCGCAGGGCTCGAAGAGCGAAGGCATCAGGAAAAAATCTGCGCCCGCCTCGATGAGATGGCTCATGGCCTCGTCGAGCTTGGCACACAGCGCGATCTTGCCCGGCGCCACGGCGGCGAGTTCCCGCAACGCGTCCTCGTAGCGCTTCTCCCCGGTGCCCAGCACGATCAGCCGGCAGTCGTTTCTCAGAAAGAAATCGCGGTTGGCCAACACCAGGTCCACGCCCTTCTGCTCGGCGAGCCGGCAGACCATGCCATAGACCGGCCCGGCAAACTTCGGATCGAGCTTGAGTTGCCGCAGCAGCTCCGCGCGGCAGATCGCCTTGCCCGCGAGGTTGACCGCGGAGTAGCGGGCCGGGAGCAAGGGGTCCACCGCCGGATTCCACACCGCGGTGTCGATACCGTTGAGCAGCCCGGCAATGTCCTCGGCCCGCGTTTGCACCACGCCGTCGAGCCCGCAACCAAACTCCGGCGTCTGGATCTCCTGCGCGTAACGCGGGCTTACCGTCGTCACCCGGTCCGCAAACAGGATGCCGCCCTTCACGAAGTTGATCTGGTTGTAGTATTCGAGCCCGTCGATGTTGTTGAGCTCGTCCGGCAAATTCGTGCGGGCAAAGACCCGCGACGGGAAGATGCCCTGGAAGGCGATGTTGTGGATCGTGAACACGGTGCGCATCGCGAGCGTGAGGCCGTGCCGGCGCTCGGCCGCGCGCAGCAGCAGCGGCACCAGCGCCGCCGGCCAGTCGTGCGCATGCACGATGTCGGCCTGCAGATCGGCCAGCCGCAGGGTCTCCACCACGCTCTTGGCGAAGAAAAGAAACCGGTCGGCATTGTCCTCGTAGTCGCGCTCGGCGGTGCCGTAGGGGTTGGCGCGGTCGAAATATTCCTCCTTCACGACGAGATAAACCGTGAGGTTGGGCCGCGGGCTGAAGACCCGCACCTCGCCGGTGTGGTAGGTGTCGTCCAGCTCGATCTTCAACCGCAGTCGCCGCGTGGCGCCGGCCGCATCGGGATGCTCCAGCACCCGCCGGTAGCCCGGCAGGAAGACCGCCGTCTCGTGCCCGCGGTCCGCCAGCGCGCCGGCCAGCGCGCCGACAGCATCAGCCAGTCCGCCCGTCTTCATGTAGGGGAACATTTCACTGGCGACATGCACGATTTTCATCGCCCCACTTTGGGCGGCCCCGTTTCATCAGTCCACCTCCAAAGCACGGCCTGCGCGCCCTGCCACCAGATCTTAACCTATGAATCTTCGCGACCGTCTGCTCTCGCATCTGCGGGCACCCGACTACCAACCTGCCAAGGAATCCGACCTGCTGCGGACCCTCGGGCTCAACAAAAAGCAACGCGCCCAACTGGCGCACGAAATCCGCCGGCTCGCCGAGCAGAAGCTGATTCACCCCGGCCCGCGCATTGAGCTGCGCCGCGCCACGAAGCCCGCCCGGCCCCGCGAGCCCGAGCGCGCCGTCTTCCAGACCTCCCGCCAGCGAAAATCCGCGGCCCCGGAAGCGCCCGCGTCCGCGCCACCGCCGCAGCCGGCGACCCGCCGCATCGAGCCGGGTGAGCTGGTCGGCCGCATTCAGTTTCGCGCCGGCGGTTCCGCCTTCGTCGTTCTCCAGGGTGCGGACGGCGGTCCCGGCGACCCGCGCGATCCCGCGTTGCAGATTTTTCCCGAGGAAACCCTCACCGCCCTGCCCGGCGACATCGTCGCGGTGCGGATCTTTCACGGTCGCAAGGGCAAACGGCCCGGCGAAAAAATCGGCCAGGTCACCCGCGTGCTCGAGCGCGGCCGCGGCACCATCGTCGGCAATCTCCAGAAAAGCGGCCGGCACTGGACCGTCGCCGCCGATGATCCGCGCTTTCCGCTGGAAATTCTCGTCGCCGATCCGGCCAAATCCGACCTCAAGCCCGTGCCACAGTCCGGCGACAAGGTCGTCGTCACGCTGGAAGACTGGCGCCACCGCCGCGACGCGCTCACCGGCCGGATCACCGCCCGGCTCGGGCGCACCCATGAACCGCGCGCCGAGCTGCTCGGCGTCTTCGAAAAATACAACCTCGCCACCGAGTTTCCCGCCGTCGTCGAACGCGAAGCGGCCGATCTGCCCGACCGCGTCAATCCCGGCGACCGCGCCAACCGCCTCGACTACCGTGAGGTGCCCACGTTCACCATCGACCCCGATGACGCCAAGGACTTCGACGACGCGCTCTCCTACGAGGTCCTCGACGGTGACGAGATCCGCGTCGGCATCCACATCGCCGATGTCTCCGCCTACGTGAAACCCGGCACCGCGCTCGACCGCGAGGCCCAGAACCGGGGCAACTCCACCTACTTGGTTGGCACCGTCATCCCGATGCTGCCGGAAAAACTCTCCAACGGCCTCTGTTCGCTTGTCGAAGGCCAGGACCGTCTCACCAAGGCCGTCTTCCTCACTTTTAACAAAAACGGGCAGGTTCGCCACACCGCCTACGCCAATACCGTCATCCGCAGCCGCAAGCGTCTCACCTACAAGCAGGCCTACGCCCTCCTGAACGAACACGACCCCGACAAAATCCGCGCCCTGCCCCTGCCGCCCAAGCACCAGACCGGCTCCACCGGCCGTGCGCTCAGCAGCCTGAGCGACTCCGAGATCGTGGACCTGCAGACCTGGGTCCGCGCGCTCTGGCGCGTCGCCCTCAAGCTCCGCCGCGCCCGCATGGCCCACGGCAGCCTCGATCTCGACATGCCCGAGACCAAAATCTTCGTGGATCCCGAAGGCTACGCCGACCGACTGGAAAAAATCACCAACGACGAGAGCCACCAGTTGATCGAGGAATTCATGCTCGCGGCCAACGAAGCCGTGGCCCACGTGACCCGCGCGCACCGGTTGCCCTCGCTTTACCGCGTGCACGACGAGCCCGACCCGGAGAAACTCGGCGAACTGCGCCAGTTGCTCGGCACCTTCGGCCTCCGCACCGGCGACCTCACGCGGCGCGAGGAGATCGTGAAGCTGCTCGAAACCCTCGCCACCCACCCGCAGGGCTACACCCTCCGCACGCAACTGTTGCGCAGCCTCCGCAAGGCGGCCTACCGCGCCACGCCCGACGGCCACTACGGGCTCGCGAAGAAGGACTACACCCACTTCACCTCGCCCATCCGGCGCTACTCCGACCTCGTCGTGCACCGGGTTTTCGACACCTACCTCGTGAAACACGCCGGCTACCCGGCGCACGCCGCCCACGGCGCCGCCTACAATCTCGGCCGCGTCGAGGCCCTCGCCGAGCATCTCAGCCTCACCGAGATCAACAGCACCGAGGCCGAGCGCGAGAGCGTGCGCATCAAGTTGCTCGAGTTCTTCGAGCGCGAACTCGACCGGAAACCCCGCACGCGCTTCGCCGCCGTCATCACCGACGTCCGGGCCCACGGTTTCTTCGTCGAGCTGATCGAGTCCATGACCTTCGGCTTCGTGCCGACGGCCTTCCTCAGCGACGACCATTACACGCCCAACCAGGCCGGCACCATGCTCGTCGGCCGCCGCCACAAACGCCGCTTCGAGCTCAACGTCCGGCTCGACGTCGTGGTCGAGCGCGTGGACCGCTTCAAGCGCCTCATCGACTTCCGCCCGGCGGATTGATGGAAAATCTCACTTCCGGCTTTGCGCCGGCCGCGCTTTGCCTGATGGTAAGCCCGCATGAAGCACTTCGATTTCCCTACCCGGTTCCGCACGCTCTACGACCAGGCCGTGGCCCTCTACGCCAAAGGCCAGCGCGATCCGGCGGCTCTTTTCACTGCTGAAGAAGCCGCCTGGCTCGCCGCCAACGGCCTCACCGCCCAGCACCTCTACGACTACGCCGAGGACCACAGCAACTACGGCGAACCCGGGCCCGAACACGCCCTCGCCATCGAGCTGGTGCGGCGGGATTATTTCCTCAACGTGCAGGGCGGCCGGAAACTCGTCGCCGTCCTCGACGAGTCCACCATGCCCGCCAAGACCGACGCCGTGAAGGGCATCGAATGGCTGCCCCGGATCATCCCGAAGGCCAAGGCCAAGCTCCGCGGCGAACTGCCCGCCTCCCTCATGTATGGCTGCGGCGGCGACCGCCGCTTCTTCCGCGCCCACGACATCCTCCCGGCGGAATTTCTTGCCCTCGTCTGGCGGCATGAGAACAACGACGCCGCGATCGTGGACTGGGTCGTCCGCCGCAGCGCCACCCGATAACCCGCCCAAGCTCCCCATGGCCGCCTACCAGCTCGTTGTTAACGGTGTCGCCCGCACGGTCGAGGCCCAGCCCGACACCCCGCTGCTCTGGATTCTGCGCGACACGCTCAATCTCCCCGGCACGAAATACGGCTGCGGCCGCGGTCTCTGCGGCAGTTGCACGATCCACTTCAACGGCGCCCCGCTGCGCTCCTGCATGCTGCCCGTCGCCGCGGCCGAAGGCGCCGCCATCACCACCATCGAGGGCCTCTCGCCCGGCGGCCTGAACCCTCTCCAGGAAGCGTGGTGCGAACACGATGTGCCCCAGTGCGGTTACTGTCAGGCCGGGCAGATCATGACCGCGGCTGCGCTCCTGCGCGACCGGCCCGATCCCACCGATGCGGAAATTGACGAGGCCCTCGCCGGCAATCTTTGCCGCTGCGGCACCCATGTCCGCATTCGCGCCGCGGTGAAGGCCGCCGCCCTCCGGCTGCAACAGGAGGCCTCAGCATGAACCCCGCCAGCACCCCGCTCACCCGCCGGGATTTTATCCGCGTCGGCTCGCTCGCCGGCGGCGGGTTTGTGCTGAGCCTCGCCCTGCCCGGCGCGCTCGGTCAACCCGCCGGCGCACTGGACGACACCGCGCGGATCTTCACGCCCAGCCCATTCATCAAGATCACGCCCGAGGGCATCATCACCATCCTCGCAAAGAATCCCGAGACCGGCCAAGGCGTGAAAACCTCGCTGCCGATGATCGTGGCCGAGGAGCTCGACGCGGATTTTTCCACCATCGTCATCGAACAGGCGGGTCTGCGGGACGACGTGGGCGCGCAGTTTGCCGGCGGCAGCCGTTCCACGCCCGACAACTATCTGTTGCTGCGGCGCGCCGGCGCGACCGCGCGCGCCATGCTCATCGCCGCCGCCGCGCAGACTTGGAACGTCCGGACGGGCGAGCTCACCACCGAAAACGGCCGTGTCATCCACACCGCTTCCGGCCGCTCCCTCAGCTACGGCGAACTCGCGACCACCGCCGCCACGCTGCCCATCCCCGACGAGCGCAACGTGCGGCTCAAGGACGAGAGCGAATTCCGCGTGCTGGGCTCCCGCGTCGGCGGCGTGGACAATCCCGCGATCGTCACCGGCGCGGCGCTCTTCGGCATCGACCAGCGGCTCCCCGGCATGGTTTACGCCGCCTACGAAAAATGCCCGGTCTTCGGCGGCCGGGTGATCCGCGCCAACCTCGAGGAGATCAAGGCCCTCCCCGGCGTGCTCGACGCTTTCATCATCGAGGGCACGACCGACATCACCGGCCTGCTGCCCGGTGTCGCCATCGTGGCTGATTCCACCTGGTCCGCATTCTCGGCCAAGGCCAAACTGCGCGTTGAATGGGATGAACGCGCCGCCGCCGGCCACTCTTCCGCCGCCTATGCCGCGCAGGCCGCGGACCTCGCCCGCGGTCGCGGCGCGCAGCTCCGGCACGACGGCGATGTGGACGCGGCGTTCGCCTCGGCCGCGAAAACCGTCGAAGCCGATTACTTTTACCCTTTCCTCAACCACGCCACGCTGGAGCCGCAGGGCTGCACCGCGTGGGCCAAGGATGGCGGTATTGAATTCTGGACCACTTCGCAAACGCCGGGACCGGGCCGCGATCTCGTCGCCAACACCTTCAATCTGCCGAAGGAAAAGTTGAAACTGAACCTCGTCCGCGCCGGCGGCGGCTTTGGCCGGCGGCTGCGCAACGACTACATGGTCGAGGTCGCGGCGATCGCCCTGCGCGTCAACGCCCCGGTCAAGCTCACCTGGACCCGCGAGGACGACATGCGCCACTGCTTTTTCCGCCCGGCGGGTTTCCACCACCTCAGGGGCGCCGTGGATGCGAGCGGACGCCTGAGCGCCTGGCACAATCATTTTGTCACCTTCGGCTACCACTCCACCCAGTCGCCCGCGCCGTCCGCCGGCATGAGCCCCGACGAGTTGCCCGCCCGCTTCATCCCCAACTACCGGCTGGAGCAATCGCTCATCTCCACGATCGTGCCCACCGGCCCGCTGCGCGCGCCGGGCAGCAACGGTCTCGCCTTCGTCATGCAGGGCTTCATCGACGAACTCGCCCACGCCGCCGGGCGCGATCCGGTCGAGTTCCGGCTTGAGCTGCTGGGCGAGGACCGGCTCGTGCCACCGACCGGCGGCCGCGGCGTCCCCTACGATACGGGCCGCATGAAAGGCGTCATCCGGCTCGCCGCGGAAAAATCCGGTTGGGGTCAACCTCTGCCCAAAGGCGAAGGCCGGGGCGTTGCGTTTCATTTCAGCCATCAAGGCTACGTCGCGATGGTGGCCCGGGTCGCGGTCAGTCCCGCCGGCGTGCTGCAAGTGAAGCATGTCACCGTCGCCACGGACGTGGGCCCGATCATCAATCTCAGCGGCGCGGAAAACCAGATCCAAGGCTCC
This sequence comes from Opitutaceae bacterium UBA2377, assembly GCA_002344205.1. Classification (GTDB taxonomy): domain Bacteria; phylum Verrucomicrobiota; class Verrucomicrobiia; order Opitutales; family Opitutaceae; genus UBA2377. The sequence continues at coordinate 42,126 of DDSZ01000014.1, read as the reverse complement.
GTGATCGACGGCCTGAGCATGGCGTGGTTCCAGGAAATCACCTACGAACGGGGCCGCACGGTGCAGAGCAATTTCCATGACTATCCCCTGCTCCGGCTGGGCGACGCGCCGGAAATCGGCGTGCATTTTCTCCAGAGCGACAACCCGCCCACCGGCCTCGGCGAACCCGGCTACCCCGTCGTGCCACCGGCCATCTGCAACGCCATCTTCGCCGCCTGCGGCAAACGCATCCGCTCCCTCCCGATCACGAAAAACGACCTGCGGTGGTCGTGAGTCCCGCTACAGCAGCTCTTCCTGTTTCCCGCCGCGCGGGATCGCGCCGATGAACCGGCCGTAGCGCTCGATCCAGTCGTCGAGTTTCTCCAAGTAATATTTCGGATCGTAGGGCGCGTTCGCCGGATCAAACAGCGTCACGGACTTGGCCCGCTGCCAGTCACTCGTCTGGCCCTTGGCCTTCGGCAAGATGTAATAGCTCACGCGGTCGCCCATCCGTGGGCGCGGGTTGAGCTGCAAGGCCACCTCGGCCGTGGCCCGGCGGGGCTTGCCGCCCTCGGCAATGAATTTTTCGTAAGCCTCCGGATTCTGACCCAGCGCCTCCGTCTTCGCCACTTCCCCCACCGGCAGCTCCCGTGTCTCCAGCCGCCGCTTGGTCTCCTCCAGCAGGACCAGCGGCGACTCCGGCGAGGCGCCGAGAATGAAGCGGATAAACTGGTCGCTCAGTTTCTTCAGGAACGGCTCGATGCCGCGCGACCGCAGCGCGCTGCCGCGCAGCGTGATCTTCTTCCCGTCGTAGAGCGCGTAGTTCTTCGCCTTGTAGCACCACATGGCCTCGTAGCGGCCGTCGTATTCCAGCTCGATGCCCGGCGGCAGAATCGGCGCGACCAACGCCAGCAGCGCCTCCGGCTCCTGATAATACCGCTCCGAAGACAGGTAGATGCCGTCCGTGTCGGCTTCCAACAGGGTGCAGCCATGACCCGCGAAAGCATCAATCAACTGCTGGAGGATCTCCCGGCCCCGCTGTGTCACCTCCGCGGCGAGCGCGCCATCGCCAAACCGCGCCCCGGAAAACCCGAGGTAACCATAAAAGGAATTGATGAGGATCTTGAAGCTCGTCTGCCGGGCCTGCGCCTCCGCCCGCTCCGCTTCGGTCGCGCCGCTCTTCGCGAGTTGCTTGAATTTCAGGCGGTATTCCCGGAGCGATTTGAGCAGCGGGATGAAGACGCCGAGCGCATCATTACCCGGATTGCGGCCGATGTGCAGAAGCAGGCTCGGATAGAGCGAGGCCACGTCGAAATGCAGCACGTGCCGGAAGACACCCTCCTCGAAGCTCCGGGTGTAGCCGCCCTCGAAAGCCCCGACTTCCGTCGGCACGGGACAGGCGTGCCGGGCGTGGTAATAATGCTCGAGAAACAGCAGGTCGATCTTGCCGGTGGTGCCGCGCAGCGTCGCCTCCTGCAAGAGGATGGGAAAGGTGCGCGTCTGCTCAAAATAGGTCGGCAGCAGCAGGTCGGCGATGCCCTCCGTCTCCCGCAGGTCATACTCCAGGTAGGCCAGGAATTTTTCCCGTTCATTCCGGTAGGCGTCAAAAATCCGGTTGCCCGCGAGGTAGGTGCGGTCGGCGCTGTCCTCGTCGGTAATCCCGAAATACACCGCCACATCCTTCAGGCCGAACGAGGTCAGCTCGCGGGTCGTCACATCATAGAGCTGCACCAGCAGGTAGGTGTCCACCACCGCCCGGCCCGGCAGATCGCAGCGCGGGAAATCAATCCAGCGCTCGGCCACCTTGAGCCGGCTGTTGCGGAAGGTCGCGCGCTGCCCGAACCGGCCCCAGGCGCAGGGGACCTTGTGCCGCCGGCACCGCTGCCGCAGATAATCGAGGTCAAACTTGAAGAGATTGTGACCCTCGATCACATCGGGATCCATTTCCGCGAGCACCGCGTTGAACTCCTCCAGCAGGTTCTTTTCGGCGACGTCGGTAAGTTCGGCCAAAACCAGCAGTCGGTTCCGGCCGCCGCAGCGCAGCCCGATCGCGAGGACGCGGTCCCCGGGCTTGCCCGCATCGCTGAAACCGCCGTCGGTCGAGCCCGTCTCGATGTCGAGCTGACAGCGGCGCAACTGGCCAAAGGTCAGCCCCGCGTAGAGCCGGGCGCGCTGCTGGAGCAGCCATTGGCTTTCGAGCGGTCGCAGCACATCGAGTTCCGTGCGGCTGACGAGTTTCTGCAGACCCTCGAAGGCCGCGGGAGTGTCGGCGTGCGCCAGGCGGTTGAAGACCCCCGCCCCCGTGAGTTCCTCAAGCTGCACGCCGGCGACGCCGATGTCCGCCGCCACCGCGCGATGCACCCAGGCGAAAGGCCGAAAGTCCGCCGTTTGCTCAAACCGGGTGCCATCGGGCCGCAGCCATGCTTGGTGCGCCCGGCCGTCGTCGGCGATCCACAATCCGCAGAGGGAATTGCCGGGGGGCTCGGCGGGGCCGCTCATGGGCGGACGGGCTCCGGCCTCAGAAGCCGGGCCGGAAAAAAACCATCACCAGCGCCAGTGTGATCAGGCCCATCGCGCTGTAGCTCAGCAGGCCGCGGAGGTGAACGCGGCGATAAACCACACCGGCGAGCGAAGCGAGGCCGAGCCAGCAGACCGTCTTCACCACCACCCAGCCCGTGGCGAAGGGGATCTTGAGCACGGTGAGCATGCCGAAACCGCTGATGAACATCAGGAGCGCCGCCACGCCGGTGATGATGAGCGTCTGCCGGCGGTTCTCGGGGGCCGGGTTGGCAAAGGCCATGAAGGTGTGGGCCGTCAACACGATCAGCGAGAGGATGTGCAGCAACTGGTAGTAGGGCAGTCTTTCCATGTGATTGGTTGGTTGAAAAAGAGTAACACCCCGCCTGTGCCGTATGCCCAAAGGCTCTGGTCCTTTTTATGTATAGGTGGGCACCTCCTCCACAGCGTTTGCTTTCCGGTTTACGGCCGAGCAGCTTCCGCGGCGGTTTCAGTTCCCGTAATGATTCAAAGGCAAAGAGCTGTTTAATGAAAGCACCTCGAACACTGCAGGGTGTTGTCCCGAAGGTAGGTCCGCCCCCGCCCGCGTCAAACGCGAATCACGATTCGATGATCGAGGATTCCAGATGCTGGATGATCAACTCCTGCAGCGTCGCAAGAAACAGGTAGCACATGAAGGCCTTGCGGACCGCCTCCGGCAGCTTCGCCAGCTCGGTCTCGCCCGACTCGAGCACCTCCTCGGTGAGGCCGGAGAGGTGCCGGGCGCGCAGCCGCAGCCGCACCGCGGCGCAGGCCCGCACGACGGTCTCGGCATTGTCGGCATCGAAGGCCACGACCCCCTCGGAGAAAAACTCGCCGTCAAACAGCGCCAGCAGCGCCCGCACGTCCTCGTTCTGTGCATCGAGCAGTTCGCCCTCCCAGACGGTGCGAAACTCCGCTTCCAGATCCTGCAGGGCCGGCGGAGCGGCCAGCGTCTGCTCGAGGCCCACCGCCGCCTCCTTGATCACATCGAGCAACGGCGCGACGACAGCCAGACTGAGTCTCACCTCAATGCGTTTCATCGGCCTCCAAGATGGCGGTCAGGTGCCACTGCTGCAAGGTGAACGCGTAGGCTTCCGCTTTCTCCCGCAGGCCCGACCACACCACCGACCGGCCCTGTTCGTGCACCTCCAGCATGTGCCGGCGCGCGCGGGTCTCGTCGAAACCAAGGACTTTTTTGAACACCATGACCACGTAGGACATGAGGTTCACCGGATCGTTCAGCACCACGACCCGCCACTGCCCGGCCAAGGCCGTTTCCGGCTCGGTCCGCACCGCGGGCGAGGTCTGCGTCTTGCCGAACAAGGCCATTACGCGCCCGCCCCCTCCCGCACCGCGGCGGCGATTCGCTCGGCAGCCTCGGCCACCGGAAGCTTCTCCACATCCTTCCGCGTGCGCCACTTCAGCTCGACGATGCCCTCCTTCAGGCCCTTGCCGCCGATGGTGAGGCGCAGCGGCAGGCCGATCAGGTCGGCATCCTTGAATTTCACGCCCGGCCGTTCGGCCCGGTCGTCCACCAGCACCTCTGCGCCGGCCTGCTCGGCCGCGTTCCCGAGTTTCGTGGCCAGCTCCATGGCCTCCGGCAACTGCGGGTCGAGCACGCAGATCAGCACCTGAAAAGGCGCCGCATGCCACGGCCAGATGATGCCGTCGGCGTCATGGCTCTGCTCGATGATCGCCTGCAGGGTGCGGCTGATGCCGATGCCGTAGCAGCCCATGACCATCGGGTGCGACTGCTTCTGGTCGTCGGTGTAAACGGCGCCGTATTTGTCGGAATACTTGGTGCCGAGCTTGAAAATGTGTCCCACCTCGATGCCGCGGCGCGACTGCAGCGGCCGGCCCGACTTGGGACAGGGCTCGCCCGGCCGCACGCGCCGGAAATCGCCGAACTTGGTGACCGCGAGGTCTCGTGCCACGTTGACGTTGCGCAGGTGGAAACCGTCCTTGTTCGCACCGGTGACACCGTTGCCGATGAGCCGGATGGCGTGGTCCGCAAAAACACCGGCCAAGGCGTCGGCATTGCGTATCGTGCCCCGGACCGCACCGAGACTGCCCGGCTTGGCCCCGAGCACGGGCTCGATCTCCTCCGCCGTGGCCGGACGGACCACGGTGAAACCGAGGGCGCCGAGCTTGGCTTCCTCCAGTTCATCGCTGCCGCGCAGCACGATGAGGAACGGTTTGCCGTCGCCCACGTAAACGAGGGTCTTGAACTGCCGGTCGGCCGACACCGCGTAAGGCGCCGCTTCCAGCGCCGCGATCGTCACCACGCCCGGCGTGGCAAACTCCTCGATCGCGCCGGCCGGCGCCGCATCCGCGAGATCGGCGGGCACAAGCGCGCTCGTCGCCTTCTCGCGGTTGGCCGCGTAGCCGCTTTCCTCGCAGTAGATGATGTCGTCGTCGCCAACCTCGGCCGGCACCATGAACTCGTGGGAAAAGCTGCCGCCCATCACACCGGTGTCGGCCTCGACCGCGATGGCCGTGATGCCCAGCCGGCGGAAAAAGCTCTCATAGGCCGCCTTCATGGCGAAGTAGCTCTTCACCGCGTTGTCGTCGTTGGTGTCGAACGAGTAGGCGTCCATCATCACGAATTCGCGGGCGCGCATCAGCCCGTAGCGTGGACGGATCTCGTTCCGGAATTTCGTGGCAATCTGGTAAAAATTCTTCGGCAGGTCGCGGTAGCTGGTGATTTCGGCCTTCACCAACGGCGTGATCACTTCCTCATGGGTCGGCCCGAGCACGAACTCCGGGTCTTTGCCGGCCCGTTTGCCGTCGCCGGCACTGTCGGCCCGGAACATGATCTCGCGCGCCGCCGCCCAGCGCGGCCCTTGCTCCCAAAGCTCGGCCGGATGCACATGCGGCATCCACAGCTCGATGCCCCCGGCGCGGTCCATCTCCTCACGGCAGATGCGGGTGATTTTCTGCATCACGCGCTGGCCGAGCGGCAGGTAGGTGTAGAGCCCGCCACCGAGCTTGCGCACCAGGCCGGCGCGCACGAGCAGCTTGTGGGAGGCGATCTCGGCGTCCGCCGGGCTTTCCTTGAGGGTGGGAATGAAAAATTGGGTCCAGAGCTTCATGCAGTCCGTCACCGAAGCAGCGGTGGTGCACCGGCGCAAATTTATTTGCGCGCCCGGCCCGGTCCGGCGTTGATGGCCGCTCATGTCCGACCCGCGTCCCACGCCGAAGCCCTGGCCCATGAAGTGGATTGTCCTCGTGATCGTCCTCTCCCTCGGTGCCTACACCTGGATCACCCTGCACTACCGCAAGGTGAACCCGGCCTTTGCGCCCTATGGCGACATGAAGGACCGCGCCAACACCCAACGCCTGCTCGCGGCCGGGTTTCAGCGGGTAACCGTCCGGGTCGAACGACCGGCCGACCCGCAGCCCGCACCCGGTCATGCCCCAATCACCGCCACCACGCCGGGCCTGCCCGAGGACCTGCGCATCACCCTGCTCGACCAGCCCGTCCTGCCGGCGGCCTACGAGCGCGTCGCGGCGGCGGATGCCATCAACGCCTTTTTCCCCTACCTCATCGAGTTCTCCGAGCTTTCAACCGACCACCGCTACCAGCCGGGCCCGGCGATGATTTACCTGCGCGAAGGCGAACTCATCATCGTGCCGGAACTCGAAAAACTGAGCGGCGACCTCCAGGCCCGCGGCCGCGACAACCGCGTCCGGCTCACCATCCCCGCCGGCACGCTGAAACCCGGCCAATACGCCGTCCGGTTGGTCGGCGCCCGCAGCTCCCAGGCATGGACCCTGCAAGTGCATTGACGCGCCGCCCCGCATCCCCGAGAACTGCGCGCACCTGACATGAGCAACGGCAACGGCCACACCACCCCTCCGGTCTCGAACGCCCTCGCGACGACGATCAAGCCCACGGACCTGCGCGGCATCCTGAAATACGTGCCGCGCTTCCAAGGGCAGATCTTTGTCATCGCGATGGACGGCTCGATCGTGGCAGACGAGAACTTCGGCAACCTCCTCGTGGACATCGCCGTCCTCCGCAGTCTCGGCATCAAGGTCGTGCTCGTCCACGGCATCGGCCAGCAGATCCAGGAACTCTCCGCGCTGCGCAACGTCCCCATCAGCGACGCCTTCGGCACCGGCGTGACCGACGCCGCCACCCTCGACCTCGCCATCCGGGCCTCCTCGCGCGTCTCCCACCTCATGCTGGAAGGTCTCAGCCAGAACAGCCTGAAAGCCGTGATCACGAATTCGGTGCGCGCCCTGCCCGTCGGCATCATCAAGGGCGTGGACCAGCAGTTCACCGGCAAGGTCGAGCGCATCGACAAGGATTTCATCACCGGCCTGATCAACGACCAGGTCGTCCCGGTCGTGTCGCCGCTCGCCTTCGGGCCGGACGGCAAATCGCTGCGGGTGAACTCCGATCTCCTCGCCGCCGAGCTGGCCGAGGCGCTCCACGCCACCAAGGTCATTTACCTCACGCCGCACGCCGGGCTCGAGATCAACGGCGAACTCCGGCCGCAGGTCGCCGTCGGCGCGCTGGAGAAGATCGTTGAGGAAACCCCGGCGCAAATTCCCGAGCTGCTCCGCTCGAAGGCCGTCAACGCCGTGCGCGCCATCGGCACCGGCACCCCGCGCGTCCACATCGTGGACGGGCGCATCTTCGACGGCCTGCTCAACGAGATTTTCTCCAACGAGGGCGTCGGCACGCTCATCTACGGCAACGACTACCAGCAGATCCGCAAGGCCACCCGCCGCGACGTGCGTTTCATCCACAGTCTCACCCGCGCGGCCGTGAAGCGCGAGGAGCTGCTCTACCGCACCCAGCAGGCCATCGAGAAAAACATCGACCAGTTCTACGTCTTCGAGATCGACGAGAACATCATCGCCTGCGTCACCCTCATCCTCTACCCTGGCAAATCCCCGCTGGCGGAGATCGGCTCGCTCTACGTCTTGCCCTTCTACCAGAATCGCGGCATCGGCAAGAAGATGGTCGAGTATGCCTGCCTCATGGCCAAGGAGCGCGGCGCGGCCTCCATCGTCGCCCTCTCGACGCAGAACTTCGGCTTCTTCACCAACACCTGCGGCTTCGAGGAAGCGGACAAATCCATCCTGCCCGAGGCGCGGCTCAAGTCCTACGACGAGAGCGGCCGCAACGCCAAGGTGCTGAGCAAGTCGCTGGCCTGAGCTTGGCATTTGTCGGCAGGACCTGACCGCCGGGCAGGCTGTGATTGGGCCGAACTCCGCCGACTCAAACGGCCCGCTCGGAGATCGGGCCCTGCCTTTGCCGGACGCTCACTCCCGCTTCGCCTGCCGCAATCGGTCGAGGAACACCGCCGCGATGATCACGGCGCCGATGATGATTTCCTGGAAATACGTCGGCCAGCCCATCTGCTGCGAACCGTTGCGCAGCACCGCCATGATGAGGGCGCCGATCATCGAGCCCAGCACCGTGCCCACGCCGCCGCTCAGGCTCGCGCCGCCAATGATGACGGCCGCGATGATGTCGAGTTCGACGCCGATGGCCACGGTCGGATCTCCCTGCCGCAGCCGCGAGAGCTGCATCAAACCCGCGAGGCCGAAGCAGCAGCCGGCCAGCGCATAGATGAGAATTTTCGTCCGCACCGTCGCCACGCCGCAAAGCCGCGCCGTCGCCTCGTTGGAGCCGATGGCGAAGATATGCCGGCCAAAGACCGTGCGCCGCAGCATCACCGCCGTCAGCACCGCCAGCGCCAGCGCCACCCACGCGCCGGCCGGCAGCGCCCAGCCGAAGGGATCGGCCGTCGTCATCCAGCCGTTGAGCGGCGAAGCGTCGTAGTTGACCGTCTCGTTGTTCGCCAGCCACTTCGCCGCCCCGCGGGCGATGCCCAGCATGCCAAGCGTGATGATGAAGGGGGTCATGCGAAGGCCCGCGATGGCCGCGCCGTTCAAGAGGCCCACCAAGCCGCCCGCGGCTATCACCATCAGCACCACCGCGACCAGCGGCCACGCCTGCTGGATCAGCAGCGCACCGACCACACTGCACAGCGCAATGACCGAGCCGACGCTCAGGTCAATGCCACCGCTGATGATGATGAGCGTCATGCCCAGCGCGCCGATCGCGACAATCACCGTCTGCGTAAGGATGATCTTGAAGTTGGCATAGCTCAGGAAGTAGTCGCGAATCTCGCCCGAGAGCGAAAACAGGCCGATGACCAGCAGCAGGCCGAGGAAGGGACCGAACTTCGATAGCAACTTCTTCATGAGGAAAAGCGGGGACCACGGATTACACGGAGAGGCACGGATACACCACCTTCGACGCCATGCTTGGAAATTCCACCTTTATCCGGGTCCATCGGGCACTCCGTGGTTAAAAATTCCGGCATTCACGCCGCCGCGCCAATCGCGACAGCCATCAGTTCGGGCTCGGTCCAGGCCGCGCGTTCGCGACATTCCACCAGCGCGCCGCGGCGCATCACGGCAATCCGGTCGCACAGGCCGAACAATTCCGGCAGGTAGGAACTCACCAAGACGACCGCCCTGCCCTCGGCGGCAAGCTGCGCGATAAGCGCGTAAATCTGCGCCTTGCTGCCCACGTCGATCCCGCGCGTCGGCTCGTCGAGCAGGAGGATGCGCGCCGGGTGCTGGAGCAGCCGGGCCAGCGCGACCTTCTGCTGGTTGCCGCCCGACAGCTCGCCGACGGCCTGCCGCGGCCCGCGGGTCTTGATGCCCAGCCGGCCGATCCAGTCCGCAGTCACGGCCTCGATGCCGCCCGTGCGCAGCCAGCCGCCGCGCGCCAGCGCGGAGAATTTCGTCAGCGTGGCATTCTCCGCGACCGAGAGCGGCAACATGAGGCCCTCCTCCTTCCGGTTCTCGCTCAGGAAGCCGACACCCTCCGCCCAGCGTCGCGCCGGGGTCGTCACATACAGCACGCTCTTGTCCAAGCCGAACACCGCCCGCAGCAATTCCGTGCGGCCCGCGCCGATCAGCCCCGCCACGCCCAAAATCTCCCCGGCGTGCAACGCCAGCGGCTCCCCCTGCGGCTGACGCACCTGCAGCACGGCCGTCCCGCGCTGCGGGGTGCGCACGGGATACATTTCCCGCACCTCCCGGCCCACCATCAGGCGGACAATCTCGGCCTGGCCGACCGCGGCCAATGCGCCCGAGCCCACGGTCTCGCCATCCTTCAGGACCGTGAAACGATCGGCGACTTGCCGGACTTCCTCCAGAAAATGGCTGATGTAGATCACACTCACGCCTTCCGTCCGCAACTGGCGCACGACGGCAAAGAGTTTTTCCGTGTCGGCCTGCGTAAGACTGCTCGTCGGCTCGTCCATGATGAGCACGCGTGGCTCCGTCAGCAGCGCCCGGGCAATCTCTATCACCTGTTGTTCGGCAATGGAAAACTCCCCGGCCGGCCGCTCCAAGTCCAGGTGTCCGTGCGCCAGCCGGGCCAATGCTCCCCGGGCCCGGGTGCGGGCTTCTTTTTGATCGAGCCAACCGAGCCGGTGCGGCTCCGCGCCCAGCACGATGTTTTCCCACGCGCTCAGGTGTGGCGCGAGGCTCAGCTCCTGGTAGATCATCGCCACCCCGTGCCGCCGGGCCGCCAGAGTGTCGGCGGGGAGATACGGCGCTCCGTCCAGCTCCATCGTGCCGGCATCGGGCCGCACGACGCCGCTCAGCACCTTCATCAGCGTGCTCTTCCCGGCGCCGTTCTCACCGATGAGCGCGTGCACCTCGCCCGCCGCCACCGCCAAGGACACGCCGCGCAGCGCCTGGGTGGCGCCAAAGGCCTTGTCGATGCCGGTGAGCCGGAGCCGGGGGCTAGGGCCGGGGTTGGTATCCAGGTTTGTCATTCTGAACGAAGTGAAGAATGACTTTAAAATTCAGCGAGGGAACACCCGGCCTGGGCCCGTCTGCGCCTCACTTCAGATACCTGTCCAGCGGCGGATTGATGAGGTCGGCGATGGCCGGTTCGCCGAGGTTCTCGGCGGTCACGAGGACGCAGCCGGTGTCGATTTCCTTCCCGACCGGCTGGCCGCGCAGGACCGCCGCCATCGTCTTCACGCCGAGGTAGCCCATGCGAAACGGGTTCTGCACCACCAGGCCCTGGAGGTCGCCGGCCCGCAGCCCGGCGAGCGTCTGCGTGCCGGTGTCGAAACCCACGAATTTCACGCGTCCGCCGGCCAGGCCGGCGTCGCGCAGCGCGAGCAGCATGCCCGTGGCGGAGGATTCGTTGGGCGCGAAGACGCCCTGCACGTCGCGGCCGAAACGGTTGAGCAGGTTCTGCGAAACGCGGTAGGCGGTGTCGCGGGTCGCGCCGGCGTGCTGGTCGCTCGACAGGATGCGGATGCCGGGGAACTCCGCCTTCATGGTATCGAGAAACCCGGCCTCGCGCTGCTCGGTGCTGCTGGAGCCGGCGAGCACGCGCAGGAGGATGACGTTGCCGCTGCCGCCGAGCAATTCGCCGAGGCGCCGCGCACCGAGCACGCCGCCCTTGTAATTGTCGGTGGAGACCGTGCTGGCCGGGGCCGCGGAGTTCAGCCCCGAATCGATGATGACGACGGGGATGCGCGCGCGCACGGCGGTCTCGACCGGCGCGACGAGCGCCCGGGCATCAAGCGGCGCCAGCACGATGCCGCTCACCCGGCGGGCGACGAAATTCTCCACCACCTGCACCTGCTGCTCGCGGTCGTCCTCGCGCAGCGGGCCCTTCCAGATGACGTTCACGTTGACGCCCTCCGTCTTGAGTTCCTCGGCTGCGGCCAGCGCCCCGGCGTGGATGGATTTCCAGAACTCATGCGTGGTGCCCTTCGGGACGACCGCGATCTGATAGCTCTGGGCCGCGAGGACGGCGGCGGTGAAGACGAACAGCGACAACAGGAGGATCTTTTTCATGGGGAACAAACGGGGGTTGGGCCGCCGGGTATCCGCCCCGGCGGCGAAGCAAACGAAAACAATCAGGCCTTCAGTTCAACCACGACCTGAATCTCGGTCGTGGTGCCCTTGGGCAGGCCGTTGACCGCGACCGCGGCCCGGGCGTGCTTCCCGGCCTCGCCGAAGACCTTCACGAAGAGGTCGCTCGCGCCGTTGATCACGGCCGGGCTGTCGGCAAAGCCGTCCACGGCGTTGACGAAGCCGCTCACGAAGACGATGCGCGCGACGCGATCGAGCGAGCCGACGGCGGCCTTGATGTTGGCCATGGTGTTGAGGGCGCAGATGGCGGCGGACTGCGCGCCCGTCTCGACGGTCTGCTCCTTCCCCACCTGGCCGGTGTGGGTCATCTTGCCGTCGATCATGCAGATCGTGCCGGCGCAATACAGCAGGTTGCCGGTGCGCACGGTGGGCACATAGCTGCCGGCGGCGGCGGGCGGATTCGGGAGGGTGAGGCCGAGGGCGGCCAGGTTAGCTTCAGGGTTCATGGGCGGGAGATTGGTGGGACAAACCCCGCCGGAGGCAAAGCGCTTTTGCCGGCGGGAGCAAAAATCCGCCCCGCCGCCTCACGGCAGCCAGGGGTATTTGCGGGCGTCGGGCTTGCGTTTCTCGCGCTGGGCCGAGTGAAACTCCTTCGCCTCCTCGCTCATGTAGTAGAGCAGCGTGGCGTTGCCGGCCAGTTCCTGGATGCCGGCCTGGCCGTCGAGCTCGGCGTTGAAACCGCTCTTGAGCAGGCGGATCGCCAGCGGGCTGTGCTGGAGAATCTCCCGCGCCCATTTCACGCCCTCGGCCTCCAACTCCGCCACCGGCACCACGCGGTTGACCAAACCCATCTCCAGCGCCTCCTGCGCGCTGTATTGGCGGCACAGAAACCAGATCTCGCGCGCCTTCTTCTGGCCGACGAGCCGGGCGAGGTAGCTCGCGCCGAAACCGCCGTCAAAGCTGCCCATCCGCGGGCCGACCTGGCCGAAGATGCCGTTGTCCGCCGCGAGCGTGAGGTCGCACACCACGTGCAGCACATGGCCGCCGCCGATGGCGTAGCCGGCCACGAGCGCGATCACGACCTTGGGCATCGAGCGGATGAGTTTTTGCAGGTCGAGGACATTGAGCCGCGGCACGCCGTCGCCGCCCACGTAGCCCGCCGGCCCGCGCACGCTCTGGTCGCCGCCGGCGCAGAAGGCATACTTGCCGTCCGTATGCGGACCCGCCCCGGTCAGCAGCACGACGCCGATGGCCTGGTCGTCGCGGGCATCGCTGAAGGCCTCGAACATCTGGGCCACGGTCTCGGGCCGGAAGGCGTTGCGCTTCTCCGGCCGGTTGATGGTGATTTTCGCGATGCCATCGGCCTTTTCGTAGCGGATATCGGAGTAGGTTTTGACGGTTTTCCAGGCGGGGACCATGCCCGGAATGCTGATTGAAAAGCCCCTGCGCGCAAATGTTTTACGCCAGCCGGGCCACGAAACTGCTTGGAGCGCCGCGCCCGGCCGCCAAGATGCCGGCCCACATGCAGACCGCTTCGCAAGGGACCGATCTCCGCCAGCAGGCCAAGGCCGGGCTGGCACTGGGCGCCTTGGGTGTCGTTTTTGGCGACATCGGCACCAGCCCGCTCTACGCCCTGCGCGAGTCCATCCTTCACCTGCCCGAGGCCGACCGCACCACGGGCGTGCTCGGCATCCTCTCGCTCATCTTCTGGTCGCTGATGATCGTGGTGAGCTGGAAATACCTCACCTTCGTCACGCGGGCCGACAACCGCGGCGAGGGCGGCATCTTCGCCCTCTTCGCCAAGGCCCGGCTCGATTCCGGTGCCGGCAAAAAGCGCGCCATCGGCGCCGGCACCCTTCTGATTTTGTTTGGCGCCAGCATGCTCTGCGGCGAGGGCGTCATCACGCCCGCCATCTCCGTGCTCTCGGCGGCCGAGGGGCTCACCCTCATCGCCCCCGGCGCCGGCGGCTGGGTCATTCCCATCGCGGTGGTGGTGCTGGCGGGCGTCTTCTGGTTCCAGAGCCGCGGCAGCGGCGCCATCGGCCGGGTTTACGGCCCCGTCATGCTGGTCTGGTTTGTCAGCCTGGGGTTACTCGGACTCTGGCAGATCATCCAAACGCCGGTCGTGTTGCAGGCCCTCAATCCCTGGCACGGCTGGGTGCTGCTGCGCGACCATCCCCTCCAGATCACCGCGCTGCTCGGTGGCATCGTCCTCGCCATCACCGGCGTGGAGGCGATCTACGCCGACATGGGCCACTTCGGGCGCCGCGCCATCATGCTCGCGTGGTATGGCATGGCGTTGCCGGGCTTGGCGCTGAATTACTTCGGCCAGGGCGCCTTCGTGATTGCCCACGGCGGGACGGTGGAAAACCCCTTCCTCGCCATCGCCCCGGAGGGCTCGCTGCGTGTCGGCCTGCTCGTGCTCTCCATGCTGGCCGCCATCATCGCCAGCCAGGCGATGATCTCCGGCACGTTTTCGCTCATCCGCTCGTCCATCCAGCTGGGCTTCTTCCCGCGGCTCACCGTCCGCCACACCAACGCCGCGCAGCGCGGCCAGATCTACCTGCCGCTGGTCAACACCGCCCTCGCCCTGGGCGCCATCGCCATCGTGCTCGGCTTCAAGACCAGCTCCAGCCTCGCCTCCGCCTACGGCATCGCCGTCACCAGCGCGATGACCGTCACCACCTTCGCCTTCTACCTCGTCGCCCGGCGCACCTGGAAATGGCCCGTCTGGAAGGCCGCCCCGCTCTGCGGCCTGTTTGCCTTCGTGGACCTCGGCTACCTCTACGCCAACCTGCACAAGGTCGTGGACGGCGGCTGGCTGCCGCTGGCCATCGGCGTCGGCCTCATCGCCATCATGCACACCTGGAAGACCGGGAAGTTTGAGATTTTCCGCCGGGTCTATGCCAACGAGATCACCGAGCGGGAGCTCTGCGACATCGCCGGCAGCAAGCACATCCTCCGCGTGCGGGGCACCGGCGTCTTCATGGCGGGCAACCCCACCGGCACCCCGCTGGTGCTGCTCCACCACGTGAAGGCCAACAAGGTCCTGCACCAGACCGTCGTGCTGCTCAGCGTCATGACCGAGGAGGTGCCCTTTGTCACCGACACCGAGCGGCTCGAGGTGCGCGAACTCGGCGAGGGCGTCTGGCGGGCCGTCGCCCGCTACGGCTACATGGAGTCGCCCGACGTCGAGTCGCTCATCGGCCGCATCCGCGACGCGGGTGTGCCGCTCAAGCCGGCCGAGGCCACCTACTACTTCAACCGCGAGATGATCGTGACCGGCGGCGAGGCCCGCATGTGGGAATGGCAGAAACATTTCTACGCCTTCCTCACCCGCAACGCCCGGCAGGCCCGCGATTACTACCAGCTCCCGCCGATGCAGATCATCGAGGTCGGCCTGCCCATCCAGCTCTAAACCATGTTGCCCGCCGGCCACTCCCTGCGCCCGCTCACCCTCGCCGACTACGCCACCGTGCATGCGCTGTGGGCGGCGACCGAGGGCATCGGGCTGAACGAATCCGACACGCCTGAAGCCATCGCCCTGTTTCTCGACCGCAACCCCGGCCTGAGCCTTGTGGCGCTCGACTCCAGCGGAACCATTGTGGGCACGGTGCTCTGTGGCCACGATGGCCGGCGCGGCTATCTGCATCATCTCGTGGTAACCCCGAAAGCCCGCGGCCGCGGGCTGGCCCGGGCGATGGTGAATCAATGCTTGGCGAGCCTGCGTGCCCTCGGCATCCCGAAGTGCAACCTTTACCTCTACGCGAACAACGAGAGCGGCCGCGCCTTCTGGTCGCACGAAGGCTGGGCCGTCCGCGACGACCTGCTGGTGATGCAGCGCGGCGCCTGTGGGTGTTGACCATGCCAACCTGACGTGGATGCTCAATACCACCCAAGCGCACCGCAGTCCGGTCCAGCAGCCGAAGTGTTACACGCCCATAATGAAAACATTAAAACCTGACCCCTTCTTCTGCCCTCCCAGGAGGCCAGCCGCCCACATGAAGAAGGAGCCCAACCAGATCACCACAGACAACTCCGGGGCTTCGCCCCTCCGTGTCTGACTGATGGCGTTGGGCGCTAAAGATGAATATCGATTTCAAGAAACTCATTGCTGCTGCGACTGAGGTGGTCGGCGATTTTCAGACTCCCGGCTGCGTAATCGGCTGTGAAGTCGCGGCTGCAATCCTCAGTTCCACTGGTGAGGTATTCACTGGGGTTTCACTTGAAGCGACATGCGGTGTCGGATTTTGTGCTGAGCACGCTGCGGTAGCCGAGATGCTCAAGAAGAGACAGACGAAGATTTTGGCCTGCGTGGCCGTCGGGAAGAGAGGGAAGCCGGTGCCACCATGTGGACGATGCAGGGAATTGATGTATCAGTTGTCACCCGAAAACCTAGAAGCTCAGATACAGATCAGTCAGACCGAAGTCCACACCCTCAGGGAGTTGCTACCTCACACATGGAGTTATTCCTAGGGGGCAGAAAAGGGGTCGGGTTTTAAGTCTTTAGGTAAAGATGACTAAACCTGCTTCCTTCGCCGGGGCTGCCCTACGAAGTGACCGATGCACCGGCACGTGCACCTTCGGCTACACGATCCAACTGGCTCTGAACTAGGAACGCTGGCCGCCTACTAAGGCGTTCGAGTGCGCGAATCAGCCCGCCGCCTGCGCGGCTGACGCAAACAGCTTTTTCCGCAACGCGGCGTCGCGCTTCCGGTCGGTGGTCACCTCCAGCACGCGGATGCCCTGGGCCGGCAAAGCGGTGAGCAAGGTCGTCAACTGGGCCAGTCCACGCACCGCCACATGTTCGACGCCGTGCGCTGCGCATAATTTTTGAAAATCCACCGACTGCGGCGTAGCGAAATACTCCTCAAACGGCGGCTCGAACTGCGCGACCGGCAGGTGCTCAAAAATGCCCCCGCCCCGGTTGTTGATCAGCACCACGGTGAGTGCGCCGCGGAGCTTCGGCGTCAACAGGAGTCCGTTAGCGTCGTGCAGAAACGCCAGATCGCCCGTCAGCAAAACCGCCGGCTGGCCACCCTGCGCAATCCCCAGCGCGGTGCTCAAAGTGCCGTCAATCCCATTGGCCCCGCGATTGAAATAGCATGGCCGCCGCGCGTCGTTGGCCGGCCAGAAATACTCCACATCCCGCACCGGCATGCTGCTGGCCACAAACACCGGCGTGGACGGCGGCAGGGCCTCGGCGAGCGCGAGCGTGACATCGCCCTCAAAAATTCCCTCCCCTGCCCGTGGCGCGGTGCGCAGCATAGTCCCAACGGTCGCGTCGGCCTGACGCCAGGCCGCGAGCCAGGCGGGGTCCGTCGCCCCGCCTTTTTCCACCGCCAGCGATTCGGCTCCGGCCCGCAGATGACGCGTGCGGCCATGCAGGGCGTCGCGGTTGTCGGCCCGCGAACTCACGAGCACGATCTCCGCGCCGCTGCGCTCCAACCATTGCCGCAGCACCTTGCTCGTCGGCCAGTTGCCCAGACAAAGCACGGTGCGGGGCGTCAAATCGCGGGCCAGCTTTTCGTTGCGCAGAATCGTGTCGTAGGTGGTGACCACAGGCGCACCCGGCCCGACATGATGCCGCAGCACGGAGATGCCATCGGCCAGGACCGGCCAGCCGAGAGCGGAGGCCAGGGCCCAAACCTTGTTCGCATAGTGGGCAGGATCGGCGGTCGAATCAGCGCCTGCCACGATGAGCCCGCGCGTGCTGACCGGACGCTGCCAGACGGTCAGGTGACTGACGGGCGCTGTCAGCTCCGCAAGATGCGAGAAAAATTCGTCCGTGATTTCTGCGGCCAAGGCCCGCGCACTCCCGTCCTCGATCGGCGGCAGGGGATCGCGGAAAGGTGCATTGAGATGCACCGGACCCGCCACCGGCTGCAGGGTGCGCTCCACGGCCTGCGCCACGGTCTGCCGCAGATAGGCGAGCAGCGGGAGTTTCGCCTCCGGCACCGCCAGTTCGTGATAATGATTCACGTGCGCACCGAAGAGCTTTTGTTGATCGATGGTCTGGCCCGAGGCGCAGGCGCGCATTTCCGGCGGACGGTCGGCGGTGATGACCAACAGCGGCACCCCGCTCTCCTGCGCCTCGATCACCGCCGGGTAATAATTCGCCCCCGCCGTGCCACTGGTGCACAACAGCACCACCGGACGGCGGCTGCGCTTCGCGAGGCCCAGGGCAAAGAACGCCGCCGAGCGCTCGTCGAGCACGGGGATGGCCTCGAGCTGCGGATGGGCCGCAAAGGCCACGGTCAGCGGCGTCGAGCGCGAGCCGGGCGAAATCACCGCCTGTTTCACTCCGCAACGCACGAGGGTCTCGGCGACCACACTGCCCCACAGGGCGTTGGTATTGCGAAAATCGAGGCGGGGCGGGTTCATGGCACGAGCAGGGCGTCGAGCATGGCCTTAAACTTCAGCTCGGTTTCGGCAAACTCCTTCTCCGGCGTCGAACCGGCGACAATCCCCGCCCCGGCATAAACCCGCGCCCGGTTGCCCTCCACCAGCGCCGAGCGCAGGCCGACAAAAAACTCTCCGCCTCCCCTGGCGTTCATCCATCCGAGCGTGCCGGCGTAGAGTCCGCGCGGAAACCCCTCCAGTTCCCGGATGCGCGCCATCGCCGCCTCCTGGGGCGTGCCGCCGACCGCCGGCGTGGGATGCAAGGCCGCCAGCACTTCCAGCAGCCGCACGGTGGGCGGGAGTGTGGCGCGAACCGGCGTATGCAGGTGCTGCAGGTTGGCCAGCCGGCGCAGGCCCGGCGCAGGCGTATGCCCGGGGTCGAGTCCCAGCCGCCGCAAACGGCCAACCACGGCTTCCACCACCAGCGCATGCTCGCGGCGGTCCTTGTCGCTCCGCAGCAGCGCCTCGGCGAGCGTCGCATCCTCGCTGGCGCCGGCGCCGCGCCGGGTGGTGCCGGCGAGCGCCTCGGTTTCGAGGACGCCCTTGCTCACCCGCACCAGTCGCTCGGGACTCGCGCCGATGAAGCTCGGCCCCGCCCCGTTCGCCAGGGAAAAGGCATAACAGTCGGGGAATCGCTGCCGCAGGCCGTTGAGCAGGCGCAGCGGATGCAACGGCGCGGACGCCACGACCTCCTGCACGCGGGCCAGCACGATCTTGCTGAACTCGCCGGCCGCGATGCGCTCCAGCGCCCGGGCGACGACCGCCCGGTAGTCGCCGGACTCGTTCCGCCGGAAATCAACCGGGCCGCCCGAGGCCGGTCCGGCACCGCCGTAGCGGAAGCCGTGAAACTTCGCGTGCGCCCGCCACACCCGGTCCACCAACGGGTCGAGCTTCGCCTCCGGCGCGATCAGCACATTGGCCACCGCGGTGGTCACCGCCCCGGCGCGCGCCACCTGCCAGCGCGGCACGAAGACCTGAGCGGCGGGAAACGGCTCGCCGGCCTCCACCTCGTCGAAAAACGAGAACGCCGTGAAAAAATGCGGGCCACCGAACGGGGCGGCCACGTCGCCGACCGCGATCGTGTCGGCCAGCAGCGCATCCATCCAGCCCTGCACCGCGGCAAACCGACCGGCCCCATGCGCCGTAAACGTCGCGGCCGGCTCCGCCCCGGCGATGGCACTGCCGAGGTCGGGCCGCTCCGCATAAAAATGCGGCTCGCCCGGCTCGAAGATCGATTCCAGCACCGCCAGTGGATCGAGCGCGTCCACCTGCAGCGAGATGCTCACGAGCTTCGGCCGGGCGTCCTTCACCGCCGCGGCCTGGCATTGCGCAAAGAAATCCCGCAACGCCGCCGGCGAGGCGTTTTGCGCGGGATCGAGCGGCAGGATGGTCATTGGGAGCGGGGGTGCGCAGGAAAAGGCAGGAACATAGCTCCGGGCGGCCCGCCCGGAGGTCGGGCCCTACCTGTATGCCACGCTTTCGGCAGGTCCTGGTAACATCACGGGAACGGGAATGATTACTGCGGCTTCGCCGGCGGCGTGGGCCGCGGGTAGAGCACGAGCGACTCGGAGACCTTGCGGCCGGCGAGATTGCCGCCCCAGACGAGTTCTTCGCGCCAGACGGCGCCGGGCTCGTGACCGAGCACGGCGTTGATCTTCTGCGCGGAGGTCGGAATGACGTGCTGGATGAGCGCGACCGCCAGCCGCAGCGCCTCGGCCATCGTGGCCAGCGAGGTGCGGAGCAGCGCCTGGTCCTTCGCCTCGGTGGACTTGCCGAGCTTCCACGGCGCGCGCTTCTCGATGTAGGCGTTGGTCTCGGTGAGGAAGAACATCGCCCGCTCCAGCGCGGTGTGGAACTGGTAGCCCTCGCAGAGCGGGATGAATTCGTCGCGGGTCTTGTCCCAGAGCGCGCGGAGGCCGGTGTCGAGGTCGTCGCCGGTTTCGGCCGCGGGGATGACGCCGCCGGCGAAGCGGGTCGTCATGTTGAGCGTGCGGTTGACGAGGTTGCCGAGGTTGTTGGCGAGTTCGCTGTTGTAGCGCACGAGGAACTGCTCGCGGGTGAAGTCGCTGTCCTGACCGACATTCATCTCGCGGATGAGAAAGTAACGCAGCGCGTCCGCGCCGAACTCCGTGACGAGGTCGAGCGGGTTCAGCGCGTTGCCGGTGCTTTTCGACATCTTGGCACCGCGCTGCAGCCACCAGCCGTGGGCAATGATGCCCCTGGGCAGCGGCAGGCCGGCGGCGTGGAGCATGATCGGCCAATAGACGGCGTGCGGCGGCACGAGGATGTCCTTGCCGATGACGTGGCGCACCTCGCGCCAGATCTCCGGGCGGTCCACGACGGCGGAGTAGTAGTTGAGCAGCGCGTCGAACCACACGTAGGTGACGTAACCGTCGTCGAAGGGCATCGGGATGCCCCACTCCAGTCGCTCCTTCGGGCGCGAAATGCAGAGGTCGTTGAGCGGTTCCTTGAGAAACTCGAGGACCTGCTTCTGGCGGAAAGCGGGGAAAATGAAGTCGGGATTGTCGGTGAGAAATTTCACCAGCCAGTCCTGATACTGCTGCAACTTGAAGAAGTAGTTGGACTCCACGATCTCCGTGACCTCGCCGAAAATCTCCGGCCATGAGCCGTCGGGATTGCGGTCCTTGTCCTGCAGGAACTGCTCCTGCCGCGTCGAGTAGAAGCCCTTGTATTCAGCCTTATAGATCTCACCCTGGTCGAAGAGCTGCTGGAGGATGCGCTGGACGACGGCCTTGTGGCGGGGCTCGGTGGTGCGGATGAAATCGTCGTTGGTGATGTCCAGACGTAGCAGCAGTGCGCGAAACTCGGCGCTGACCTCGTCGCAAAGCTGCTGAGGCGGGATGCCGCGCTTTTTGGCGCTGGCCTGGACCTTCTGACCGTGTTCGTCCACGCCGGTCAGGAAATGCACCCGGTCGCCCATCTGCCGCCGAAACCGGGCAATGACGTCCGTCAGCACCTTTTCGTAGGCATGGCCGAGGTGCGGCGAACTGTTCACATAGTCGATCGCGGTCGTGATGTAGTAAGACTTCATGGGCTGAGCCGGACAACGAAAGCCACCTGCGGGCAAATGTCGAAAGTTTTGCTAAACCCTTCCCTGCCCGTGAAAACGGTTTGCCAGTAGCCCGCGGGCGAAACACGCTCGCGCCTCACCGCTCGCCGCATGTCCAGCTTTGCCCGCCTCCTTGTCCTCTCCGCGCTGCTGCTCGGCATTTTTCTGGCCGGCGCGCTGGCGGCACAGGCGTGGCTCAATCGCCAGGGCGAAAGACTGCTGGCGGAGGCCGTCGCCCAACGGCAGGCCCAATTTTTGCAGGCACTGGAAACCGTCCGCCCCGGACCGCTGCCGTGGGACGATAAAACCCAGGTGCAACTGGAAACACTGATTGATGCGCGGGTGCGACTGACGCCGCCCGCAGCCGCCGGCGCAACCGTCCCGCCGGGCTACCTCACCTTCACCCAAAAATTGCCCGCCGCCGACCGCACGGAACCGGCCGACGTCACCGTTGCCTTTGCACTCCCACCTCTGCTGCGTCTGCAATTGGCCCACCTCCGCACCTGGGTGGTGCTGTTGGTGCTGGCCGCCGGTCTGGTCATGATGGTGATTGTCGCCAGTTCGCTCTGGCGGCGCCCGCAACTGGCCGCGGCCGACAGCCGGACCCCTTGGCGTCTCAGCCGCGATGAGATGGGCAGCCTGGAGAAGCTCGCCCAGACCTCCATCGCCCAAGGCTCCGCCCTTTCACAGGAACGTGATGCGCGCCAGCGCACCGAGCAAAACCTCGCGCTCAACCAACGGCTCCTCAACCAGGCGCTGGAGGAAAAAATCCATTTCGGCCGCGATCTCCATGACGGCCTGATCCAGTCGCTCTACGCGGTGGGGCTCACCTTGGAATCCGCCAAACCCCTGCTGCAAACCAATCCCGGGGAAGCGGAGCAGCGGCTGGAACAGTGCCTCGCCGGGCTCAACGGCGCGATCCGCGGCGTGCGCGAATACATCGCCGGCCTCGCGCCGGACCAGTTGCGCCGCGCCAATTTCACGCGGGCCGTGGAACTGATCTTTGAGGAATTGCGCGGCGCCCGCCCAGTCGCCCTGACCCCGACCATCGACGAGGATGCCACCGGTGCGCTGACGCCCGCCCAAACCACCGAGCTGCTGCAGATCGTGCGCGAGGCCATCAGCAACAGCCTGCGTCACGGCGAGGCCACGGAGCTCACCGTGCGGCTCCATCGCAACGACCGCGAGATCGGCCTCCTCGTGCAGGACAACGGCGCCGGCTTTACCCCGGCGACGAATGGCGGCGGTTTCGGCCTCGGCAACATGCAGGCGCGCGCCGAACAGTTGCGGGCAACTTTGCGCATCGACAGCCAGCCCAACACCGGCACACGTGTGATCGTCACCCTGCCCCTCGAAACCGCATGAGCAAAAGCCATCCCGCGAAAATCCGTGTGCTGCTGGCCGACGACAGCGAGGTCGTGCGCGCGGGTTTGCGGGCCCTGCTCGGCGCGGAGCCCGGCATCGCCCTGGTCGGCGAGGCGGGCAGCGTGGCCGAGGCGGTGCGCGCCGCCCGACAGTTTCACCCCGATGTCATCCTGCTCGACATCCGGCTGCCCGATGGCACCGGCTTCGACGCCTGCCGCCAGATTTTGCAGGATGCCCCCGAAACCCGGGTGCTCATCCTGACCTCGGTCGTGGATGATGCCCTGCTCGACGAGGCCATCCGTGCCGGCACCCACGGCTACCTGCTGAAGGAAATCAACGCCCGGGTGCTCATCCAAGCCATCCGCGACGTAGCCGCCGGCCAGTCCATCCTCGATCCCGCCATCACCGCGCGCGTGCTCCAATTGGTCAAAACCGGGCCGGGTTCCCCGGCGGCCAACCTGGGCAGCCTCTCCCCGCAGGAACGCCGCGTGCTCGCGGCGATCGCCGAGGGCAAGACCAACAAGGAAACGGGCGCCGAACTCGGGCTGAGCGAGAAGACCGTCAAGAACTACCTAGGCAACATCTTCGAAAAGCTCCACGTCACCCGCCGCGCCCAGGCCGCCGCGCTCTACGCGCAGGACTCGCGCCACCAACGCTAGGGCCGATTGGCCCTGATGCGGTAGGGTCAAAAGAGTGGCCCGGCAGCCCTACACGGGCCCGGTGCCTTCGGTTAGGATGAGGGCATGGGCCTGCGACACCTCAATTCCCACGACCGGGGCTACACCCTCACGGAGGTCGTCATCGGCATGACGCTCTTCATCATGATTTCGCTGGGGCTGGTCAGCATGACCTTCCAGGTGCGCTCCACCTCCGAGGAGAGTGTTTACCAGAACATGACGCTGGTGCTGGGCCAGGCCTACATGGAGCAGATCCGCAGCATCGACTTCAGCCGACTCTCCGACATCGCCCGGAATGTCGCCGGCAGCAACAACTTCGTCCTTTATAACACGGCCGGCAATATCATCACCGACGAAGGCGGCGGCGTCCTGACCAACAACGAGTGGGCCCGCGAAGTGGTTTGGCTCGACGAGACCGAGGCCGGCCAGCCGCGGCAGCCCATGACTTTCCGGTTCCGCCCCCTGCTCACGGACCTCGGTGTCGTCACCGCGGGCGCGGCCTCGGGGGTCGAGATCACGATCTTCTTTGAAACCACCTACAACTACGGGGTGCAGCGCACCTACCGCTCCAGCTTCCGCTCCGTCCGCTCCGATGTCCCCACTTATTAAATCCCGCCGCGGCTTCACCCTCGTCGAGGTCATCGTCACGATGACCATCATGGGCTTCGTCGTCATCGGCGTCGTGCCCTTTTTTCTGCAAAACAGCCGCTATCTTTTTACCGGCGAGCAAAAGCTGCTGATCAACGCCGATGTGCGGGATTTCACCAACGAGATGGTGGAGAACGCGCGCGAAGCCAATTACTTCACGCTTTACCAATCCCATTACACCCGGACCCGGCCTGATGGCGTCACGGTGCGACGCGACGCCGACAACAATGGCAGCGTCAATGCACTTGACCGGCGCACCGCCGGCCAAGGAGGAGAATTTTTGGTTTTCGTCTATTACGAAGATCCCTTTTTCGACAACCGCTTCTACGACGGCAATCCCAACAACAACGTGATCACCAGCGTGCGCGTGAATCGTCTCGTGGGTTACTGGATTGCCCCCAACCGCAACGAGCCGTCCAAGACCGCCCTCTATGTCTTCGACACCAACAGCTATCGGGCGACCCCCGCAGCGGCATCGTGGACCACACCGTGGGGCGCAACTTTCCCGGTCACGCTCACCCCAGCCGTCACGATCGAAAGTCTGCTGCCGCCCGCCACTGCCAGCAGCGCGCAGATGGCGTCGGCCCGCCTGGTGATCAACGATATCAGCGGGCTCGGCCCGAACGGCTCGTATTTCGTCAACTTTCTTAACCGCAGCGTGCTGGTGCGGGCCCGGATCCTGCACGGCAATCAGGCCAAACGCGTGACCAACACCTACAACTTCACGGTCACCCCGCGCGGTTGATTCCCATCCCCATGAATTCTCGTCGCAAAACCCAAGGTTCGATCATCCTGATCGTGCTCATTTTCACCACCGTGATCGGCATCCTGGCCGGCTCCCTTTTGTCCTATTCCATGAGTGAGCGCCGGCTCAACCAGCGCACCCAACTGCGCTACGAGTCGAAAAATGCCGTCGAAGCGGTGCTGGAATACGGTGCGGCCGAGCTGGTGGTGCGATTCCGTTCCGACCTGAATTTTGCCACCAACCAACTCACGACCACACCCGTGATCACTCATACCAATCGTGCGGCCACGCTGTATGCCAATACCGGCGGACAGCGTTTGAGCAATGTGGATCCCAATTCCATCAGCCTGTGGGTCAGCCAAATGAGCGAGACGGGGCGGCGCTACGTCGATCCAAACAATCCTGAGAACGACTACGATCCTCTCCGGGGTCAAAACGTGTCCGTGCAGGCTGTTCGTTTGCTGGCCCGCGCCAATGCCAGCAATGTGACCGGAATCACCGCCACCACCTTCGCCACGCAGCAATTTGAGGTGCGGGAAGCAGCCCTGTTCAACTACGCCATCTTTTATAACATCGACATGGAGTTCCATCCGGGCGCCAACATGAGCGTGCACGGGCCGGTTCACTCCAACCGGCCGATGTATCTCAGCTCATCCCCCGCCCTGGCGTTTCACAGCACGGTGACGACCGCCGGCAACCTGACGCTCGGAGACAAAGGAGTCGGCCGCACCATCGCCTACAACGTCGCGTTCACCAATGGCAGCAGTTTGCTCACGGCCAACAATCCCACCGTGAGCGGATCGGCCGTCGGCAGCTACGTGGATTCGCAATTGTCGGACCGCGTGGCCACGAAAAATTTTCATGACATTGCCTCCCAGGCTTGGCGCGGCTTCGTGCAGGACCAATCCCACGGCATCTCCCCCCAGACCCCGCCGGGTGTCACCACCCCGGCAGAAGCACGCCAGCTGATTCTGCCGCCCAGCGCAGCGGGAACCCCCACCATTGAGGCGCAAAAATACTCCAACAAGGCCGGCCTCTACGTAGTTGTGGAAACCAACGGCAACGTCGTGAATTTCAAGTCTCCGGCCGATGCCAACGCCTACAAAGCCGTGGCGGCCGCTTCGCGGGCCGCGTGGCGAACGGCCAACGCCAGCAAAATTGTGGTGAGCCCGAGCGGCATGATCAATAACCAGCGCCGGATGTATGACCACCGGGAAGCCCGCTGGATCAACACCATTGACATCAATCTTGGGGTCATGCGCACGGCGGTAAATACCACCGCCGCCAACGTCGCCAGTAATTTCAAGGTCAACGGGGCCGATTGGAACGTCGATGGTGCCGACGGCTGGAACGGCATCGTCTATGTGGACGTTGAAAACCCGAACGCAGGTTTCTCCTCTACCAGTGATGTCGGCACCATGGGTGCCGGCAGCGGCACCCGCACCGCCGTTCGGCTCGTAAACGGCTCCCAACTGCCCAACCGCGCCGCCGTAAATTCCGCCAGACCAGAAGGGCTGACCGTGGCGACCAATTCCACCGCCTATATCACGGGCCATTTCAATGCCGACGGCGCTCTCGCCGCGGACCAGAGCGACACCAGTGTCCCCGAGGCCAACGAAGTGCCCGCCGCCGTCGTCGCGGATGCCATCAACATCCTCTCGCAAGCTTGGTGGGACAGCGGCACGGGCAAGCCGACCGGCGACAGCACCAGCAACAACACCACCCGACCCAACGCCGCCCACACGGAAGTCTCCGCCGCCTTCATCACCGGCATCGTGGAGTCGCCCATGAACGGCGGTGCGTCCAACTACTCCGGCGGAGTGGAAAACTACCCGCGCTTTCATGAAAATTGGTCCGGCCGTGATTTTCGCTACCGTGGCTCGATGGTGGCGCTTTACGCGAGTGCGGTCGGCACCGGCAAATGGAATGCCGCCAAATACAACGCCCCAAACCGCCAATGGGGGCACAACGCCCTTTTTTCCAGCGGACGCTACCCACCCGGCACCCCTCGGCTGCGCACTTATCGCCGCTTGGATTATCGCGACCTCACGCCGGCCGAGTTCAACACCCTGTTGGCCGACGCCCGGCTGGATTTCATGCCCATGTAATGAAAACGCCCATCTGGTATTTTTTCATCGCGGCCACCTTCATGCCGCTCGCCAGCCACGCCATCCTGGAGGCCAATCCCATTTCCAAAGGGCAGCCGCCTGCCACGGCTGGCGCCATGAACAGCATCTCATGGCCGGCAAAATCAGCCGTGCGCTTTGAAATCCGCACCACGACGCTGACTTTTGAGCATCAGCCCCTCGTCTATCAGCAGTTCTTCGCCCGGGGCTTGAAGCTACAGGCCCGCATTTTTGATTTCGATCACTGGCACATTGAGCGCGAAGGCCCCTACAGCCTGAACCTCTCAAATCGCTGGAGCCCCGAGGTCGCCGCCTACGTCGCGTGGTTTCCGACAGGCACTTTCCTCTCTTCCTTGGACGAACCGGCGTGGCGCGGCTACTTGCGCGGAATTGGCGGTATGGCGGGCAGCCAGCGAATATTCGAATTCAACGATGACAGTCAGGCAAATGGCCAGATGTTGCAGGTGCTGGGCCGGCGCACGCGGCTCCTGGCGTATGAAGATGCCGCCAACGAAGAATCACCCGCTGTGGCCCACATGCAGGTGGCGGTGGACCTGCAGGGAGGAATTTTGGTTTTTGGCATGCACGGTCCGCCGCGAGCCATGTTGCAATGCCGGGGCCAATTCAGCGGTTTGGTAACCGGGTTTGAGCTGTTCGACTCCCCATGAAGCAGGAAATAGCTTCCGCCAGCTTCGCCCACGCCAGCGCCCGGTGACTGATGCGGCTTTTCACCGTATCGCCAAGTTCGGCGTAACTGAGCGCGTGGCCGGCGGGCTGGAAAATGGGATCGTAACCGAATCCCGCCCCGCCCCGCGGTTCCTCCAGCAGCACGCCCTCGCACCGGCCCTCGAAGACCTGCTCGCGCCCGTCGGGCCCGAGCAGCACCAGCACGCAGACAAACTGCGCGCCGCGCCGGTCCGCGGGCACGCCGCGCATGACCTCGACCAGCTTCCGAAGATTGGCCGCCGCGTCGTGCTGCGGCCCCGCATAGTAGGCCGATTCCACACCGGGTTCGCCGCCGAGCGCATCCACGCAGACACCGCTGTCATCCGCCAGCACCCACGCTTCCGGCGGCACCAAGTGCCGGAGCGCCCGGGCCTTCTTGGCCGCGTTGCCGGCAAAAGTCCCCGTGTCCTCGACCACTTCGGGCATCCCGCCGACGGCGCGGGCCGACTTGATCTCGACCGCGAGGCCGCTGCGGCGCGCGAGTTCCGCGAACTCGGCCGCCTTGTGCGCGTTACCGGAGGCTAAATACAGTTTCATCGACGGACATCCGCTCCGGATAGACCACCCGCCCGCGCGTCAGCATGTCATCGCCATGCCGGCCGTGCTGCACGTCCCGGATCCGCACCGCGTCGGTCAGGCGCTCTGTGCGCAGGCCGTCAAACATGTCCCGGGCCTTCCCGTCCGCCAGCAGCATGGGCGCGCGGTAGATGAAGAGATAGTCGATCTGCCGGTCGCGCAGCATCTGGCTGACGAGCTGCGGGCCGCCCTCAAAATAGACGCCGCTGATGCGCTCCTCCGCACACTTCCGGCGGAAGTCGGCGAAATTCACCCGCTGCGTGGCCGAGGGCAGGCACCAGACCTGCACGCCCAGGTCGCGCAGCTTGCGCACATAGCCCATGCCCCCGTGCGGCGTGGTGACGACAATCGTGCGCTCGCGGTGCTGGTCGGTGTAAACCTGCGGGAGGTTCTTGTCCGTGACGCTGCGCAGCAGGCCGTCGAAGACAAACCGCACGGGACACCAAGGCTCCACGCCGGGCAGCCGCGCCGTCAGCTGCGGGTTGTCCTTGAGCACAGTGCCGGCCCCGACCGCGATCGCGGGAAACAGCCGGCGCCAGCGCATGACGTCCCCCCGGGCCTCCTCCCCTGTGATCCAGCGGGAGTCACCCGTGCGGCAGGCGATGTGCCCGTCGAGGGTGACGGCGGACTTCACCGCCAGCAACGGCCCGCCGGTGGTGATCCAGTGGTTGAAAATCAGGTTCAGGTCGGCGCACTCCTCCGCGAGCACGCCGGTCGTCACCTCGATGCCGGCCGCCCGCAGCACGGCAAATCCGCGCCCGGCGTGCGCCGGGTTCGGGTCGGTTGCGCCGACCACCACCCGTTTGATGCCGGAGGCGATGATGGCGTCGGTGCAGGCGCCGGTGCGGCCGGGCGTCGAGCAGGGCTCCAGCGTCACGTAGAGCACCGCGCCCGGCCGGGGCGGTTTGCCGCGGGCCAGCAGCGCCAGCCGCTCCGCGTGTGGTCCGCCGTCCTGTTCATGAAAACCTTCCCCCACCACCCGACCTTCCTCCACGACCACGGCCCCGACCATCGGGTTCGGGTGCGTGCGGCCCCAGCCGTTGCGCGCGAGTTCCAACGCGCGCCGCATGAAGGGTTCGTGTTCAGCCGCGGACATGGGGATTGTGGCGTTTCTCGTCGCCTACCGTCGTGGCGGGACCGTGCCCGGGATAAATGGCCGTCTCATCGGGCAGAACGTAGATTTGCCGGCGGATGGAGTCAGCCAGTTTTTCAAAGCTGCCGCCCGGCAGGTCGGTGCGGCCGATGCTGCCGGCAAAAAGCGCGTCGCCCACCAGGGCCAGCCCGCCGGCCGGCAGGTAAAAGAGCACGTTCCCCGGGCAATGCCCCGGCACATGCCGCACCTCAAATTCCGTGCCCAGCGCCTGCAGCCGGTCCCCCTGACCGACCCAGTGGTCCACCTTCACCGGCTCCAGCCGGATGCCACGCATGATAAAGTCGCGCATCACCTCCGGCGTCTCGATGAGCGCGCGGTCGTCGGGATGCGCGCGGACCTTGGCGCCGCTCCGCCGCACCACCTCCGCCGCGCCCTGCGTGTGATCCCAGTGGCCGTGCGTGAGCCACAGCTCCTGCAGCCGGCAGCCTTCGGCCGCGAGCAGCTCCCCGACCTCGGGCCAGACGCCGTCGGGCGCATCCACCAGCACCGCCTCGCCGCGCACCGGCTCGGTCAGCAGGTAGGCGTTGGTCTGGATCGGGCCCGCGGGCAGCACATGCAGGTTCATCGCGCGCAGTCCACCGGCTTTGCCCCGGGCTGCAACGGCGAAAATTCGCCTTCCCATGCCCGCGCCCGCCCGGTTACCTCCGGACCCTCATGCCGTCGTTGAAGTTCACCGTCCTGGCCGGCGATTACATCGGCCCCGAAGTCATGGCCGAGGCCTTGCGCGTGCTGGGCCACGTCGCCGCCCGGGAAAACCTGCGGCTCGACTACACCGAGGCCGACGTCGGCGGGGCCGCCATCGACCGGCACGGCACCGCCCTGCCCGAGGCCACCCTGCGGGCCTGCGCCGCCGGCGACGCCATCCTCTTCGGGTCCGTCGGCGGACCGAAATGGGAAAAGCTGCCACCGAAGGAGCAACCCGAACGCGCCGCCCTGCTGCCGCTGCGCAAGCACTTCACGCTTTTTGCCAACATCCGCCCCGGCCTGCTCTACCCCGAGCTCAGCGACGCCTCGCCCCTGAAGTCCGAGCGCATCCCGCAGGGCATCGACATCGTGTGCATCCGCGAGCTCACCGGCGGAATCTACTTCGGGCAGCCGAAGACCACCACCACGCTGCCCGACGGCGACGTGCAGGCCCTCGACACCATGGTCTATCGCAAGAGCGAGATCGAGCGCATCACCGCGGCGGCCGTGACCGCCGCCCGCGGCCGGAAGAAAAAGCTCTGCTCCGTGGACAAGGCCAACGTCCTCGAAACCTCGCTGCTCTGGCGGAAGACCGTGGCCGACTATGTCGCGCAGCATGCGCCCGACATCGCCCTCAGCCACATGTATGTGGACAACGCCGCGATGCAGCTCGCCCGCGACCCGAACCAGTTCGACGTGTTCGTGACGGAAAACATGTTCGGCGACATCCTCTCCGACGAGATGGCGGTCATCTGCGGCTCGCTCGGCATGCTCGCCTCCGCCTCGCTCGGCGCGCAGCAAAACTCCCGCGGCCTGCCCTTCGGGCTCTACGAACCCGCCGGCGGCACCGCACCGGACATCGCGGGCAAGGGCATCGCCAATCCCTGCGCCCAGATTCTCTCCGCCGCGCTCATGCTCCGCTACAGCTTCGGGCTCGACGCCGTCGCCGCCCGCATCGAGGCGGCCGTGAAAAAGGCCGTCACCGCCGGCACGCGCACCGGTGACATCGCCTTCGGCCGTCCCGCGGTGGGCACCCGCGCAATGGCCGACGCCATCATCGCGGCGCTTTGATTCATTTCCGGTTCAGCGCCCGGCTGAGCGCGCCCAGCAGCGCGTCGGGCACATACGGTTTCAAGAGGACCTCCGCTATACCCAGCTCCTTCAGCTCGGGCTTACTGTCCTCGTGATCGAGTCCCGTGGCGGCCAGGATGGCGAGAGCCGGCTTGATGGCGCGCAGCGCCCGCGCGAGATCGAGGCCACCCATGACCGGCATCATGATGTCCGTCAGCACCACGTTGATGCTGTCCTTATGCCGCATGAACAGGTCGAGGGCTTCCCGGCCGTTGTGCGCGACCAACACCCGGTAATTATGTTCTTCCAGCATCAGACTTGTGCTCAGGCAAACCGGCTCCTCGTCATCCACGACGAGAATCGTTTCGCCTCCCCCGGGGACCGGGGCCGCTTGCCCGGCCGGTCCGGCACCGGCCGGAGCCTCGGCCACCGGCAAATAAACGCTGAAGGCCGTGCCTTTGCCGGGTTCGCTGCGGACGGCAACAAAGCCGCCGTGGCTTCTGACGATGCCGAGCACGGTGGAAAGCCCGAGCCCCGTGCCCTTGCCCACCCCTTTGGTGGTGAAGAACGGATCGAAAATCCTGCCGATGATCTCCGGCGGGATGCCCTGACCGTTATCGGCAACGCTGAGCATGACATACCGCCCGGCTTTGGCCTCGGGCGGCAGCTCCACCCCGGGTTCGCCAAGTTCGACGTTCCCGGCGCCCAAGGCCAGCTGTCCGCCCCGGGGCATGGCATCGCGCGCGTTGACGCACAGGTTCATCAGCACCTGGTGCAATTGCGTCGCATCTCCCACGACCGACCAAAGCTCGCCCGGGGCCTCATGGCGGATGGTGATGCCACGGGGGAAGGTCTCCCGCATGATATCGGCCATCTCCTTGGTCAGGTGCCGCAATTGGATCGGCACCCTTTCTCCCGCCACCCCGCGGCTGAACATCAGCAGTTGCCGGATGATGTCCGCCCCCCGCTGCGCGCTGTTTTCGACCATGCCAAGGATGCGCTGGTCTTGCGGAGAGGTCAGCTTGATTTTCAGCAAGCCCGTCACCATGAGCACCGGGGCCAGGATGTTGTTCAGGTCGTGCGCCATGCCGCCGGCGAGCGTCCCGATGGCTTCCATGCGCTGGGCGTGCAGGAACTGTTTCTCCAGCGCCCGGTGCTCCGTGACATCGCGGGAATTGACCACGATCTGCGGCGGGCCGCCGTTGCCCGTCATGCGTTTGCCGCTGGACTGGAGCACCCGCCAGGTGCCGTCCTGATGCCGGATGCGGAATTCCACCGTCACGGGATGGTCGAGCGCGAGCAGGGCCTGCCGGATGGCCTCGCCGACCTTGGCCCAATCATCGGGATGGATGAATTCGCCGGCCGGCCGGCCCAGCATGGCGCCCACCGGATAGCCGAGCAGGCGCGGGGTCGAGGGACTCTGGTAGTGGATGACACCTTCGCCATCGACGACGGAGATCATGTCGGAGGCATGCTCGATGAGGTTGCGGAAACGTTCCTCGCTGGCGCGCAGAGCTTCCTCGCCTTCCCGCTGTTCCCGGCGCAAGCGGCCCAGCTCCAGCGCCCGGCCGATCGCCGGCCCGAGCCGGTCGAGGCGGTTCTTGAGCACAAAGTCGGTGGCACCCAGCCGCATGGCCTCCACGGCCGTCTCCTCCCCGATCGTTCCGGACACGATGATGAACGGAATCTCCGGATGGCGGGCCCTGATCAGCTCAAGCGCCCGCAGCCCGGTGAACCGGGGCATGCTGTAATCGGAAAACACCAGGTCCAGGCCGGCGTGCAGGGCGGCGAGAAAAGCTTCCTCCGTGTCCACCCGCCGCCACTCGGGCAGATAACCGGCCTTGTGCAGGGCCCGCCGCAGCAGCTCGGCATCTTCGACGCTGTCCTCGGCCAGCAGAAACTTGATCGGTTGGGCCATGTCATTCCTCCACCTTCGGCGGCTGGTTCAGCCGCAGCCAATACAGGCCGAGATCGCGCACCGCTTCGGCGTAGAGCTCATAGTTGACCGGTTTAACGATGTAACTGTTGATCCCGAGCCGGTAGGCCTCGGCCACGTCGCGCTGCTCGCGGGAGGAAGTCAGCACGACGACCGGGATGATCCGGGTGCGGGCGTCTTCCTTGATCCGGCGCAGAACCTCCAGGCCGTCGATCTTCGGGAGCTTCAGGTCAAGCAGGATGACCCTGAGTTCGGCGGCGACATTGCGGCCGGCAAAGGGGCCGTTGCAAAAGACGAAATCCAGGGCCTCGACGCCATCGCGGGCGACATGGGTCCGGTGGTCGAGGCCGGCCTTGCGCAGAGCCCGCTGCGCCAGCATGAGATCCTGCGGGTTGTCCTCGACGAGGAGCAGGTTGATGATCTGGCCGTCAGGCATGGTTCGTGGCCTCCTTTTCGAGGGTGAAGAAAAAAGTCGCCCCCCCGTCAACGGCCGCCTCGGCCCAGATGCGTCCGCCATGGCGGTGGATGATCCTTTGCACCGTGGCCAGCCCCACGCCGGTGCCCTCGTAATCCTCCATGCGGTGCAACCGCTGGAAGACGCCAAAAAGCTTGCCGGCATATTTCATGTCGAACCCGGTGCCGTTGTCCCGGACAAAGTAGACCGGGCCTTCCGGCCGGGATTCGCAGCCGATCTCGATCAGCGCAGTGTCGCGCTTGCGGGTGTATTTCAGGGCATTGGCGAGCAGGTTGATCCAGACCTGTTTGAGCAGGGCGGGATCGCCCAGGTTCGGCGGAAGCTCGGCCACCCGGACCTGCACTTGACGGTCCGGCCACGGGGCCCCGAGTTCCTGTAGGACAGCGCGCACGAGGGCATTGGTGTTGACGGAACGCTTGCTCAGCTCCTGACGGTTCAGACGCGAAAAGCTCAGCAGGTCGTCGATCAACGCACCCATGCGCTGCGCCGAATGCCGGATCGTCTGCAGCAGACGCCGTCCTTCCTCCGGCAGTTGCGGACCAAAATCCTCAATCACCGCCTGCGAGAATCCGTCCACGGCCCGCAACGGGGCGCGCAAATCATGGGAAACGGAATAGGAAAACGCCTCCAGCTCGCGGTTCGCGCTTTCCAGCTGGGCCGTGCGTTCAACCACCCGCCGCTCCAGCTCCGCGTTCATCCGGTGCACGGCCTCCTCCGCCTGCTTCCGGGCCGTGATGTCGGCCCGGATGGCCACATACTGGCGCGGTTTGCCCTGCTCGTTCAGAAAGGGCACGATGGTCGTGTCCACCCAGTAGAACGACCCGTCCTTCGCCCGGTTCTTGATCTCGCCTTTCCAGACCCGTCCGTGCGCGATCGTGGTCCAGAGGTCGCGAAAAAACTCCTTCGGGTGGAACGCGGAATTGATGATCCGATGGTCCTGACCCAGCAGTTCCGCGCGCGTATACTTGGAAATCGCGCAAAATTTGTCGTTCACATACGTGATCTTCCCGCGCGCATCGGTAATCGCCACGATCGCGTGCTCGTCGAGCGCCGCCTTGAGG
The DNA here is from genome assembly GCA_002344205.1 of Opitutaceae bacterium UBA2377. Classification (GTDB taxonomy): domain Bacteria; phylum Verrucomicrobiota; class Verrucomicrobiia; order Opitutales; family Opitutaceae; genus UBA2377. The sequence continues at coordinate 8,017 of DDSZ01000014.1, read as the reverse complement.
TCCAGCACCTCCTTGGTCGAGGTCCGCAGCCCTTCCTCCGCCAGTTTCCGGGCCGTGATGTCGGCCCGGATGGCCACATACTGGCGCGGTTTGCCCTGCTCGTTCAGAAAGGGCACGATGGTCGTGTCCACCCAGTAGAACGACCCGTCCTTCGCCCGGTTCTTGATCTCGCCTTTCCAGACCCCTCCGCGGCCGATCGTCCTCCAGAGGTCGCGGATGAATTCCTTGGGATGATGGCCGGAATTGATGATCCGATGATCCTGTCCAATCAGCTCCTCACGCGCATACTTGGAAATCGCGCAGAACTTGTCGTTCACGTAGGTGATCCTGCCCTGCGGATCGGTGATCGCCACGATCGCGTGCTCGTCGAGCGCCGCCTTCAAGTCGCCGATCTCCTTCAACGAGGCCTTGAGGGTTTGTTCGTCAGTCATGGCCTCCTCCGGGCGATGGAGTCATCCCTGTCAGGGGTGCCGGCCGCCCACGCAGGCGGTCCCGGTCAAAAATACCGTGGGGCAATGGACTGGATGGCGGCATTGGCCTGATTGGTTTTGCAACCGGCAATGACCCACGGCGGTTACTGATGCGGTTCCCGAAGTGGGTGACTACGGTTCGGAGTGAAGCATGGCAGGATATCTGGGTGTGATTTTCAGTTCCCCGGGGCGCGGCCCGCCGTCTCCGGGGCGGACAAGGTCCAGTTAAAGTGCAGCTTGGAGGTGACGCGGGCAAAGCTGCCGAAATCGATTGGCTTCACGATGTAGTTGACCGTCCCCAGCCGGCTGCATTCCAGAATGCTGTCGTCCTCCCCGGATGCCGTCAGCACGACAACCGGCATGGCCATGGTCGCCGGATTGGCCCGCATCTGCCTCAGCACTTCCAAGCCGGACACCTTGGGCAGGCCCAGGTCGAGCAGGACCAGCTGAGGCTGACCGCCGGTGCGCTTGGCGTGCCGTCCGGTGCGGAACAGATAGGCTAAGGCCTCCGCGCCGTCGCGGGCGACCGTCAGCTTGTTGGAAAACTTCGCCCGGCGGAAAGCCCGCAAGGTCAGTTCAATATCCGCCGGATCGTCCTCCACGAGAAGGACCTCGTCGCAGGCACCCCGGGCCGGTTCTGCACCCGGCGCCGCAGCACCTGCGAGCAATCCTTCGATGGAAAGCTGCAGAGCCTGCGCCAGATTTTCGATGCTGCGCAAGGTGATGTTGCGCGCGCCCCGCTCGATGTCAGCCAGGTAAGTCCGGTGCATGCTGGCCCGCCAGGCCAGCTCCTCCTGGGTGATGCCCAGCTTTTGACGATAAGATTTAACCACCGCCGCCAGTCTGTTTTGCAAGGCTGGTCCGTTTCGCGGAACTTTTTCTTTTTTCGCCACTTGCGAATAGAGTATATCATCCGTCGCAACAGACTATAAGTGACATTGCCAGACCAAGAATTGTCTCTTCGTCCACGGCAGCCAAGTCAACCTTGATGACCGGGAGCCGATGCGCCGCAGACTGTTTTGGCCTGCCGGCAGAACCTTGCCTGAGGGTTTGCGTTGCCGCCGCGTTGCGCCTGATCACGCCCGGTCGGGGAACGGCGAACGGCTCTGCGGCCGGTCCAGGCTGCGCCGCACCGTGGCCACGAGCTTCGCCAGTTCGAAGGGCTTGCTGAGGAAGTTGACGCCCTCCTTCAGATCGAAGCCCGCCCCCGCAATCTCGGCGCTGTAACCGCTGGTAAAGATGATCCGCAGCGCCGGATTTTCGCCGAGCAGGCGCTCCGCCAGCTGTCGGCCGCTCATGCCGTCGGGCATCACGTAGTCGGTCAGCAGCAGGCTGATTTCCCCGCGGTGCTCCGCCCAGAATTTGAGCGCCTCCGCCCCGCTCGCCGCCTCCAGAATCCGGTAGCCGGCCTGATCCAGCACCGTGTGGACGAGCATGCGGACCGCCGGCTCGTCTTCCACCAGCAGGATGGTTTCGTGGCCCTTGGCCGCAATGACCGGCGCGGCGGCTTCCTCCGGCCGGGCCGCCACCTGTGCGCCCCGCGGCAGGTTGACATGAAAAGTCGTGCCCGCGCCCACCTTGCTGCTCACCTCCACCCAGCCTTTGTGCTGCTGCACGATGCCGTAAACCGTCGCCAAGCCCAGGCCCGTGCCCTTGCCGACATCCTTGGTCGTGAAGAACGGATCAAAGATCCGCGGCAGCAGCTCCGGCGCGATGCCGCTGCCGGTGTCGGCGACCGAGAAGCGCACGCAGGGACCGGGCGGCACGCCGGCCGGCCGCGCGCCGTCCGCGGGCAGCACGGCCGTCTCGATCGTGAGTTCGCCGCCCTGCGGCATCGCATCACGGGCGTTGACGGCGAGGTTGAGCAGCACCTGCTCCAACATGCCGGCGTCGGCCGTGACCGGCAGCACCTCCCGGGCGTATTTGTAGCGCACGGCGATGTCCTCTCCGAGGATGCGGCTGAGCATGCGCGCCATGTCGCCCACCACGGCGTTGAGGTCGAGGTCCGTGAGCTGCATGTTCTGCTGGCGGCTGAAGGTCAGCAGCTGGCGCGTGAGGTTGGCGGCGCGCCGGGCGGCCTGCGCGACTTCCTGCAGGTTCCAGCGCATCGATTCCGAGAGGCCGGAATCCTGCTGCAGCAGGGCGATGTTGCCGCTGATCACCGTCAGCAGGTTGTTGAAATCGTGCGCGACCCCGCCGGAGAGGCGGCCGATCGCCTCCATTTTCTGCGCCTGACGGAACTGCTCCTCCAGGTTGCGGCGCTCGCTGATGTCGAGGCCGACGCCCAGCACGCAGGTGGTTCCCTCCAGGTCGAGCCGGCTGGCGGTGAAGAAGAACGGGATGCGCCGGCCCGACTTGCTGAGCACGGTGAGCTCGGCCTGCACGGTGCGGCCGGACAAAGCCTCGGCAATGCGGCGCCGGGCCTGCTCCCGCTCCTCGGGCACGATGAAATCGAACGGCGTCATCCGCGCCACTTCCTCGTGCGAAAACTCGAAGCCCGCCTCCAGGTGGCGGTTCCAGCGCAAAATCCGGCCGTCCTCGCGGAAGAGGAAGACCAGCCCGGGCAGGCTGCCCACGAGCGTGTCGGAAAAAAGCTTCTCGGCCTGCAGGCGGGCCTCGGCGGCCTTGCGGTGGCTGACATCCTGCAGCACACCCACGAAATTGATCACCCGGCCGCCTTCGTCGCGCACCGGCGTGACCGACAGACTGTTCCAGAATTTTTCCCCGGTTTTCCGGTAGTTCAGCAATTCGCCCTCAAAGGGACGGCCCGCGTCCAGCGCCGCGCGCATGGCCCGGATGACCGCGGGGTCCGTCTCCGGTCCCTGCAGCAGCGCGCAGCTGCGGCCGAGCAGCTCCGCCTCCGCGTAGCCCGTCAGCGTGGTGAAGGCGGCGTTGGCGTAGATGACGCGCCGTTGGGCGTCGGCCAGCAGCACCCCCTGGGAAATCGTGCCGAGCGCCTGCTCGCGCAGCAGCCGCGAGGCCTCGCTGACGCGCAGCGCCGCCTGCTCCCGGCCCAGCAGCGCGCGATGGTGCGCGCTCTCCAGCGTGCCGGGCAGCTCGTGCAGGTAGCCGGGACGCTTCACCAAATAATCGGAAGCACCCAGCCGCAGCGCCTGCACCGCGATGGCCTCATCCCCCTGCCCCGTCACGACCACCACCGGCGGATGCCCGGGCGCCTCCGTCTGCAGGCGGGCGATGACATCCAGCGCATTGAGCCCGGCCAGCCGGTAATCCAACAGCAGCACATCATGGTCGGATGGCGCGGCCCGCACCAGCCGGATGGCCTCCTCGCCGTCCATGACCGCGGTGAGCCGGATGTGCGCGGCGTGGCGCGCGAGATGGCGGCGCGTGATCTCGATGTCCGGCGCGTTGTGCTCGGCATAGAGCACGCGGAGCGGCTGGTTGCGCCGGGCGAGGCCCTCGCGAAACGCCGCCAGGGCGGACTCCAAGACCTGGGGCAGCTCCACCAGGTAGTTGCCGCGCTTGACGAGGTAGTCATCCACGCCGGCCTTCAGCGCCGCCACCGCGTGCTTTTCATCACCTGAGCCGGTCAGGATGACCACCGCCAGCGGCATGCCCTTTTGCCGCACGCCCGACAGGAGCTCGATGCCGGAACCGTCGGGCAGGTGCAGGTCGGACAGCACGAGGTCGTAGGCGCCCTCGTGCGCGAGGGCGTTCCAGGCGTCGGCGATGCGCGTCACGACCTCCAGCCGCAGGTGCGGCGCGCTCCGGGCCAGCTGGGTCCGGGTCAGGTCGGCGTCGGCCGTGTTGTCCTCGACGTAAAGGATGCGCATGCGGCTACACGGGCGGGGCGTTGAGGACGGTCCAGTAGAGCTCGATGTGCGCGGCGACATCGACGAACTTGTCGAAGTCCACCGGCTTCACGATGTAGGAGTTGACCCCCAGCGCGTAGGCGGAACGCACGTCCTGATTGTCGGCCGAGGTGGTGAGGACGACGACCGGCAGCCGGCGCAGGTCCGGGTGGGCCTTCAGCGCGCGCAGGACTTCCAGTCCGCTGACCTTGGGCAACTTCAGGTCCAGGAGAATCACGGCCGGCCAGGGCTCGCCCGCCTCCCAGCGCGGGATCCAGGCCAGCGCCTCCTCGCCGTCCCGGGCGATGTCGATGTGGTTGGTGAGCTTCCGGCGTTTGAAGGCCTGGAGCGTGAGCTCGACATCCATGGGGTTGTCCTCGACGAGGAGAAGATGCGGAGGGGCGGCGTTCATGGGGTCGGGAGTTCGAGGTAAAAGGTGGCACCGCGGCCGGGGGCGCTTTCGGCCCGCACCTTGCCGCCCATGCGCTCCATGGCCTTGCGCACGATGGCGAGGCCGATGCCGGTGCCGGGGTATTCCTCCACGCGGTGCAGCCGCTGGAAGATGTCGAAAATGCGGTCCGTGAATTTCATGTCGAAACCGATGCCGTTGTCGCGCACCCAGAGCGTAAAGGCGCCGTTCTCCCCGCGTCCACCAATCTCGATCACCGGCGGCCGCACGTCGCGGGTGAACTTCAGGGCGTTGTCCAGCAGGTTACGAAGCACCTGCGCCAGTCCGTCGGGGTCGGCCAGCACCTCGATGTCCGGCACGTTTACCCGCAGGTCCACGCCGCGCTGGGCGATCTCCGGGGCCAGCACGGCCTGCAGCGGCCCGAGCACGGCCGACAGCCGCAACCGGCCCGGACGCAGGGAACGCCGCTCCAGTTGCGAGTAGGCCAGCAGGTCGTCAATCAACTGCCCCATCTGCACGCTGGCGTTGCGCACGGCCTGCAAGAAACGCATCCCCTCGGTGTCAAGCTGTGCCGCATGCTCCTCCAGCAGGAGCCGGCTGTAGCCGTCGATGCCGCGCAGCGGCGCCTTCAGGTCATGCGAAACCGAGTAGGTGAAGGTCTCCAGCTCCCGGTTCTTGCTCTGCAGCTCGGCGGTGCGCTGCGCCACGATTTTCTCAAGGTTCTGGTTCAGCTCGGCCACCGCCTGCTCTGCCCGGCGCCGCTCCGTGATGTCGAACAGCGTCACAATCGCATGCGGCACGCCCTGCAGCTCGATCCGCGCAAGGCCGAGGCTGACCGTGCGCAACTGGCCGATGCGGCTGCGGACCTCCAACTGAAAGTTCTCAAGCTGCTCGCGGCCGGCGAGTTCCTCCCGCACCCGCGTCAATTCCTCCGGGGCGACCAAGCCAAGCTCAAGCGGGGTCCGGCCGATAACCAGCTCCCGCGGCCAGCCAAAGAGCTGCAGGAAGGCGTCGTTCACCTCAATCAGCGCATGATCGCTCAACCGACCGAGAGCCTGCGGCACGGGGCTCGTGCGGAATGCCCGTGCAAACCGCTCCCGGCTTTCGCGGAGTTCCGCCTCCGCCCGGTGCCGTTCGGTCACCTCGATCGAGTGGATGAAGATGCCTTCCGGGGCGGGCTCGATGTTCAGCTCAAACCAGGCGGACTTGCCGTCGGGAAACACGAACTCTTCCTCGATCCGCCGCGCCGTGCGCTGCTCCATGCAAAGCTTCATCGCCGCGAAAAGCGCGGACTGTTCAAAGCCCGGGTAGCACTCGAAAACCGTCCGCCCGAGCAACTCCTCGCGCCGGCGGCGGCCGTTGCGCGCGGCGGCCTCGTTGAGGTAGAGGTAGCGGTAGTCGCGGTCATGGAGCTGGCAACCTTCCATCATGTCGCCGAGCAGGCCGCGGAGCCGGTCATCGCTGGTGCGTCGCTCCCGCGCCTGACGCACCGCATTTTTTTGCAGCTGAAACACGAGTCCGCCGGCCACGAGCAACACCGCCATCGCCACCGTGGCGGCGATGATGAACTCCAGCCGGTTCCGCGCCGTCTGCCGTCGCAATCCCGCCTGCAATTCGGCATCGGCCGCGTCCGCGGCCTTCTCCACCGCATGGAAAGCCGAGCGAAATTCAACCATGTCGGCCGGGGTCGGCCGCGACATCCGCGGCCAGTTATCCAGCCGGGTGCGCAGTCCCTCCACCGCCGCCAGCGGGTCGAGCAGCACTTCGCCCCGGACCAGGCTCGACTCAAATCCATTCAGCGCCTGATGCAGCAGGACCTGCCCTTGCTCGGCGGTGTAAGGACCGCCGGGCTCTCCGGCTTGGCTCAGGTGCAAGTAGCCCTTCGCCAGATCGAGCCGCGCTTCCCGCAGTTCGCGCATGAGCATCAGCGACTGCCGCGTTTGGGCAGTCTGTCGCGCATGCAGCCCAAAGAGCAGCACTCCCACCAACAGGACGCCGGCGACCACGGCCCAGCCCCACCAAAGCTCCCACCCGGCCGGTCGTTTGGCGGCGGAGTTACTCACGGCGGCGCAACCTCATCGAATCGGTGACAAAGCGAAACTGCCGGGTGAGCTGCTTGAACTCATCCGTCGGCAACAGGGCCGCCAGTTGCCGGTCCCATTCCTCCCGGAACGCACGGTCCTCCGTGCGAAAGCCAAAGGCCGTGCGACCGCCGCCCTCCGCGGGCAACGTCACGCGCAAGGCCTCGACCACGTGCGCGGCGGAAGGCTGGGCCGCCATCCAGAGCACCGTGGGCAGGGAAAGCGCCAGGCCATCCGCCCGCCCGCCTGCCACCATGGTCAAACCGGAGCCGGCATCGGGCACAACCACGAGACGCTCCGCGGGCAAGCCGAGGCCGCCCAGTTCATCCAGTTCCACCGAACCGGCCAGCACGGCGATCTTAAAGTCCGACCGCGCCACCGCCGCCGCCCGCGATTCGACACCACGCGGATTGCCCTTGGCCACCAGCAAGCCTGAGCCCACGTGCTGGATCGGTTGCGAAAAAGCCATGAGTGCCTCCCGTTCCGGCGTGATGAACATCCCGGCCGCAATCACGTCGAAGCGGCCGAGGTTGAGTCCGTTGATCAAGGCGCTGAATTCCGTCAACACCCACTCCGGCTCGCCCAAACCCATCTGCCGCGCAACCAGGCGCGCCGTTTCCGGCACCAATCCCGTCACCTTGCCATCGGGCGTCAAAAAGGCATATGGTGCTTCCACCGCGTAGCCGATGCGCACCTTGCCGCGTTCTTGGATCACGGTCAGCGACCGGTCGCGCTGCCCCCACCACCAGACGGTCGCCGCCGCCAGCACCAGTGCCACCATGGCGATCACCAGCACGAAGCCTCCGCGCACTTGGCCGGAGATCCCGGCGGGATGGCAAGATTGACGGCAGCTTGGCATGGAGATGCTCGGGGTGAGGCGCGCCTCGTTACCATGCCCCGCCGGTCCGGTCGTGCAAGTCCGCAAGTCCCGGCTGGGACAATTCTTCCGCCGGTCCGTCCGATTCACGGCTTGCTAAGCGGGCCGGGGCCGCCTGTTTTGGGAGCCTTTCGCGCCGACATGACCTCCGCCCAGATCCGCCAGTCGTTCCTCGATTTCTTCGCCTCGAAGCAGCACGCCATCGTGCCGTCGTCATCCCTCATGCCGACCGCCCCCAACCTGCTGTTCACGAACGCCGGCATGAACCAGTTCGTGCCCTACTTCCTCGGTGACCAGGCCGCCCCGTGGAAGCGCGTCGCCGACACCCAGAAATGCATCCGTGCCGGCGGCAAGCACAACGACCTCGA
>DDSZ01000032.1:347839-350944 GCA_002344205.1 Opitutaceae bacterium UBA2377 | reverse complement strand
CGCGCCGGCCAGGATCGTGTCGTGCCCGCTGCCCGTCGTGATCGTGTCGTCGCCGGCACTGGCCGGGTCGAAGCTGCCGAAGTAAACCGGCACGCCGGCCAGCCATTCCGCCCGGCCGTTGTCGCCGAACACCAGGTTGTTGCCGTCGCCCGCGTCGATCACGTCCGCGCCAAATCCACCGAAGATGATGTCGTCGCCGCTGCCCGTCGTGACTTCGTCGTCGTCACCTTGATCGGAAGCGAGCGACAGCGCCTCGGCCAGCAGGCCGGCCGCGTCGTAGCTGAGTTCGCCTTCGTCCGCGAAGATCGTGTTGTGGCCGTCACCGGCCGTGACCACGTCCGCGCCCGCGCCGGCCAGGATCGTGTCGTGCCCGCTGCCCGTCGTGATCGTGTCGTTACCCGCCGAGGCCGGATCGAAGCTGCCGAAGTAAACCGGCACACCCGCCAGCCACTCGGCCCGGCCGTTGTCGCCGAACACCAGGTTGTTGCCGTCGCCCGCGTCGATCACGTCCGCGCCAAATCCACCGAAGATGATGTCGTCGCCGGAACCGGAAGTGATCTCGTCGTCGTCACCGATGTCGGAGGCCAAGGATAGCGCCTCGGACAACACGCCGCTGGTCCAAGTCAGGGAACCATTGTCGCCGAAGATAATATTATCGCCCTCACCCGCATGGACGCTGTCCTTCGCCGGACCGGCCAAGATAACATCGTTGCCGCTGCCCGTGAAGATCGTATCGGCGGCGCCCGTGCCAAAGTCGGTGGAGAGCATGCGGGCGATAATGCCCGCGATCCAATGGATTTCACCATGGTCGCCAATCACGAGGTTGTTGCCATCACCGGCCTGGATCTGGTCGGCGCCGAGTCCGCCCAGGATCACATCGTTGCCAGAACCGGTGCTGATGATGTCTCCCGCCCCGATTGTCGCCTGCTCGGTGTAAACGGCGATCAAGACACCGGTATGAATTGTCACTGTGCCTTGGTCACCCAACACCACATTGTCGCCGTCGCCGGCTGTGATCGTGTCAGCACCGAAGCCGCCGATGATCAGATCGTTGCCGGCACCGGTGATGATGAGGTCATCACCGCCCACCAGATAATCGGAAGAGGCGGCGGTCCGGAGGTCACCGGCTTCAAAGTCGAAGCTGCCGAGATCACCGAAGATGAAGTTGCGGCCGGCACCAGCATCAATGTCGTCCGCCCCGGCGCCGCCGATGATGACGTCGTTACCCGCGCCGGTGCGGATAATGTCAGCCGCCCCATGCGTCGGAGCGAGGCTCGTGACGAGGTCGAGTCCGGCGGCGGTCTTGATCACTTGGCCATGATCGCCCAAGACGACGTTGTTTCCTTCGCCGGCATTGATGATGTCGGAATCCAGGCCGCCGATCAGGATGTCGTCGCCGGCGCCGGTGGTGATTATGTTGGCGCCACCGCTGGCATAGTCATGGGAAACCACCGTATAGGTGCCGGCCCCGCTGAGGTTGATGCTGCCATGATCGCCGAAGACAATCGCGAAGCCGTCGCCGGCGGTAATCATATCAGCGTCATCGCCGCCAAGAATCCAGTTGGTGCCATGGCCCGCTGTAATCACGTCACCTGCGCCCGTATCCGCATCCAAGGTCGTAGCGCTGACCAAGGTCGGGCCGGTCACTTCAATGCGGCCCTGGTCACCGATGATGACATTCGTGCCGTCAAGCGTGGCGATTGTATCCGCCCCGAAGCCACCAATAATGAGATTGTAGCCCGCACCGGCCAAGATGAGATCGCCGTCACCACTGCTGGTAGTGGAGGCAACCTGCGACAGGACTCCGGCCGTGAAGGTAATCACACCGTGATCGCCGAGGATGACGTTGGTGCCGTCGCCGGCCGCGATGGCATCGGCCGAGCCGCCACCCGCGATGTAGTTGGTGCCGTCGCCGGCCGTGATGATATCGGCATAGTTGCCCGTATCCGACTCCACGAGACTGAAGAGGAAGCCGACGGTCTCGATGCGTCCCTCGTCACCAAGGACCACGTTCAGGCCGTCGCCGGCGTGGATCATATCGCCCTGCGCGCCACCGATGATCAGGTCGGTGCCGACGCCGGTCGTGATCTGGTCGGCACCACCAATGCCGAGATGGGTGGAAGTGACGGAAGTGGTGGTGAGAACGGAGCCGTTCACAGCCCGGAGAATCACAACATGATCACCGGCCACGGTGTTATTGCCGTCGCCGGCAAAGATCACGTCATTCCCGCCGCCGCCAAGGATGACATCGTTGCCCGTGCCGGTGGTGACAATGTCATCACCGTCGTCGGCTGCCGGGGTGTTTGCGATGGTGGTGGCGAGGCCGGCCGTGAAGGTCACTTCACCCTGGTCGCCGATGACCACGTTGTTGCCATTGCCGGCATTGATCGCATCGCTGCCCCGGCCGCCCAGCACAACATCGTCGCCAGCGCCGGTCGTGATCGTATCGTCGCCACCCGCAGCCGGGGCGGTGGTTGCCAGTGAAACCGGCAGACCGGCCGCCATGCTGGCGGTGCCGGAATCACCGAACACCAAATTGGAACCGGCCCCGGCCAGAATCGTGTCGCCAGCCATGCCGCCGAAGACCACGTCGTTGCCGCTGCCAGTGGTGATGTGGTCGCTGCCGCCGATGGCTTCATCGGTCGAGGTGGCAGTGATACTGCCTGCGGCGGTATCGCGTGTGACCGTGCCGTGATCGCCGAACACCACGTTGTGCCCGTCGCCCGCGTCAATCGTATCATCGCCCGCGCCGCCAATGACGGTGTCGTTGCCCCCGGCGGTGATGATGGTGTCGTTGCCTCCGATTGTCGCTGCTGCCGGAGTGAAGGTGAGGGACGTGGCCGACAGTATGGCGAAAGTGCCGTGGTCACCGGCGACAGCATTGTCGCCGCCGCCCGCGTTGATGGTGTCGCCACTTTCACCGCCGAGGATGAAGTCGCGGCCGCCCAAGGTCGTGATGGTATCGGCCCCACCGTCCGCGAAGACCGTGGAGGAGACGTTCGTGACGATGCCCGCGGCCAAAGTGATCGTGCCATGATCGCCGAGGACCACATTGTCCCCTGCCCCGGCATGGATGTTGTCGCTGCCGCTGCCACCAACGACAAG
>DDSZ01000032.1:292139-347775 GCA_002344205.1 Opitutaceae bacterium UBA2377 | reverse complement strand
ACGGTGTTGTCGCCCTCGCCGGCGGCGATCGTATCACCGCCAAATCCGCCGAAGATCAGGTCTGCGCCGCTGCCGCCCGTGATGGCATCGCTGCCGCCAACCGACGGATCGACCGTGAAGGCAAGCAAGTTGTCCCGAATCACGCCGTCGGTGAGGTCGCCAAGGCCGCCGCCGCCAAGGATGGCCACCACATCTTCGTTTCCATTCAGATAATGCACCCGGCCGCGATCGCCAAAGATGATGTCGCCGCCACTGCCACCCGTGATCGTGTCGGCACCGTCGCCGCCAAAGATAACCAGCGGAAGGGTGGAAGCCGAGGCGTTCACCGTGTCGTCACCGGCCTCGGTGTTGAGGACGAAGAAGCCATGCACCGAGGCATCAAGGTTGACCGTGACGTGGTCGGCGCCGGCATTGGTATTCAGGGTCGTGATGGTGCGGACACCGGCACGATGATCGGTCCCGTCCACCCGGATGATGTCATCGCCGCGACTGGTCCAGATGGTGATGCCCTGGGTGAAATCTCCGGCCGCCGCATCAGCCTGGTAGGTGATGTCAGCCGGGGCGAGACCGCGAATGAGGCTGGCCGTAATCAGCACGGGGTCGGCAATCGTGCCATCGCCCGTGACAGCCGCCTCATCGCTCACCATGAGCAGGTTGCGGCCGGTGCCAGCCACGATGTTAAGCGTGCCGGTGATGTTATCGAGGTGGCCTGTCAGGAAATCCGTGCCGGTGGCATTCGTGAGAGTGGCCGCCGAAGAGACATACACGCGGTCGTCACCGGCATGCGTGGAGAGGTTGGTGACCGCAGTGGTGCCCTGCACGTTGAAGACATCGGCACCCGAGCCGAGGTCGATATTGAGGGTATCCACCCCGTAGTAGTTGATGCCGGCGATGCGCTGGGCCGTCGCGATCGTGCCGGTGAGCGACGATACATCGAGATCGAGAGCCACGGCCTGGCCGGCCAGAGCTCCCATGAAGTGGATGATGAACTCGTCACCAAGACGTTGGGCAAAGCCGTTGCGGTTGCCGAGCAGTTCCCAGAGTTGGTAAGTAATCTGGTCGGCAGTGGCATTCCAGCTCAAGGCGGCAGTCCACTGGCCATCGAAGCCGAGCCGGAAGCTGCCGGCGATCGCATCCACGCGGAAGCTGATGGCGTCGTTGACCGCGGCGAGATCGGACTCCATCTCCAGGCCGGTCAGCGTGGTCCGCGTCAGCCAGCCGGTGTTGCCATCCGCGTCACCGCGGTGATCCAAATTGACGGTGTCCGTGCCAGCGCCGCCATCAATGGCCAAAAGGCCGGCGAGGTCCGTGAGCACGCCGCCGGTGCCCGGGGCAAGGGTGCCGACGTTGATCGTGTCGTCGCCGGTATTGCCGAGGATGGTGGTGTGACCGGAAATGGTGCGGACATTGATGGTGTCGTTGCCGCCGCCGGCATCAACAAGGGTGCGCCCGGTTATCGTGCTCTCGATCGTGAAAGTGTCGTTACCCGAGCCGAGCCTGACGGTGATACTTTCCATCTGTGCATAGCGCACACCGGCGGGGAAGACATTACCCTCGATCGTGGTCTCGCCCACCATGCCGAGGCCGTGGATCCGGTCGGCGAGAAGCGTGCCGACCGTGGGCCCGGCGGTGCCGGTGCTGTTCACGATGAGCTGGTCAACCTGATCCTCCTCGTTCACCAGGAGATTTGGATTGTTCAGGGCAGTCAGCGGGCCCGTGATCTCGCCCGGCAGGCCGATGCCCGCTTCCAACGCGGGGACACCTTCACCGATGCCACCTTCCACGTAAAGCGGCCCAAGGAAGCCGGAGAGATCGAAGACCGGATCAAAGGTGTGCATGGTCGTGCCGATGACCACTCCATTGCCGTCCAGCACGGCAATCTCGATAGCGTCGGGCGTGCCACCAAGGTTGATGGTGTCGGAGCCCAGGCCGCCGACGATCCGCACCGCCACTCCCGCCGGGGTGCCAAGCACCCAGACGTGGTCGTTGCCTTCCGCCAGATTGACGATGAGCTGCTCGATCCCGCTAAACTCCACGAACAGACCGGCACCATAGACCCCGTCCTGAGTCACCACGATGCTGTCGCTGAACTCCGTGCCGATGATCATCACGGTGTCGAACCCGCCGCCGCCGGCGATGGTCACCGGTGCATTGATCGCGTAAGCGACCTGATTGCTGCCTCCGCCGGTCCCAACATTGGTGGCACCGCGATCCGGGTCGTAATGCTCGGCATTTTCCGCCGAACCGGCCAAGGCAAACGAGCGGATGACGAACATATCGTCACCGTCGCCACCGTTGAGAGTCAGCACCGCCTGATTGTGATAGACGACAAAAGTGTCTTCCCCGGCGCCGCCGTGGATGGTGAGCGCGTGGCTTACGCCGCGGCTGAGCCAGCCCCGGGTGGTCTCCAACAAATCGCCGGGGTCAAAGCCCGTGCCGATGAAATCGGGGCCGAAGACCTGACCAATCTGGTAGGTATCGCCGTCGTCGCCGCCGTTGATCGTCGTGGGGGCGCTGTTGTCATCAATGGCGAAGTAGTCGGAGCCGGCGACCACGTTGATGGTCAGGCGGTCGGCATGGAGATTGTAGTTGATGCGCTCGTAGTCGGCCAACTGATCCTCGCGATCGGCGTCCGCATACTGCAGGAGCACGATGTAGTCCTTGCGCAGCAGGAAGGTGTCGGCGCCCGGCGTGCCGCTGATCTCCAGATGGTCGGCACCGGCCACGCCGGTATCGAGGACGTTGATCAGGGAGTGCCCGGCGCCGGTCAGCTTGATCCAGTAGTAGTCTGCACCCTCGTTGCCATCAAGATGGAGCACCGCGCCGATCGGGTTGACACCGGTCACATGGGCCGGATTGACCGTGATGCTGTCATTCCCGTCGTTGCCGAGGACCCAAGTCTCACCGGCAATGCTGACAACCTGCACCGTATCGTTGCCCGCACCGGCATCGAAATGCGTGGTGCCGGTGTGGGTGCTGCTGATGGTAAAGCTGTCATTGCCCGAACCCAAGCCGATCCCCAGATGGGCGAAGTTGGCGTAGGCAATGCCCTGACTCATACCCAGGCCCGTCAGGGTCGTGCCGGTCAACACACCGGTGTTCGCGACGCCATCACCCCGATCGTCAATGAAGAGCTGGTCGGTGCCGGTGCCACCGTTGAGCGTGAGCAGCCCGAGGATGCCGTTCAGCGTGCCGCCGGTCGCAGGGGTGAGGCTGCCCACGTTCACGACATCGTTCCCCGCACCGGTGTCCACCGTCGTGGCGCCGGCAATCGAGCGGACGTTCACCGTGTCGTTACCGTTGTTGGCGCTCAGGTTCGTCGCACCCGCATGCGTGCTCTCGATCGTGAACGTGTCGCCGCCGGAGCCCAACGCGATATTCACCGTCGTCAGCGTCCCGTAGGTCAGCGTCCCCGTCATGCCCAGGCCGCTCAAGACCGTCGAGGTCAGCGTGCCCGTGTTGGCCGCCACGTCGCCCGTGTCGTCCACATGCAGCGTGCCGCCGTCGGCGTCGCCGTTCACCGTCAGGTTCGCCCCGATGGCGTTCACGTTGCCGCCCGTGTCACCGGCACCCGCGTTGGTGCCCACGTAAATATTGTCCGCCCCGGCCCCGGCATTGATCGTCGTTTCCCCCGCGATCGTCCGCACGTTGATCCGGTCTGCTCCGCCGCCGCTGTTCACCGTCGTCGTGCCCACGTGCGTGCTCACGATCGTGAACGTGTCATCTCCGGAACCGAAAGTAAGGCCGAGAATGTCGATCCCGCTGTAGTTGATGCTGCCGGCCATCCCGAGGCCGGTGATCTGCGTGCCGGTCATCTGGCCGGTCTTGGCGCCGGCGTCGCCCGCGCCCACGTTGAGCGTATCCGTGCCGCCCCCGGTGATGGTGAGCACAGCGCCGATGCCGCCAAGGTTGCCGGTGAGCGTCGGTGCCACGCTGCCGACGTTCACCGTGTTGGTGCCCGTCCCGGTGCTGACGGTCGCCGCCGCGCCGATGGCGCGCACGTTGAACACGTCGTCGCCATCACCACCGTTCAGGGTCAAAATCGCCGAGGAGGCGGTGACGGTCACGGTGTCGTTGCCGGCCTCGGCATTGACCGTGAGGCTGTTCGCATTGCCGTTAAGGGTGAAGGTGTCGTTGCCGTCGCCGCCGTTCAGAATGGTGGTGGCCGACGTGCTGTTGACCGTGAAGGTGTCGTTGCCGTCACCGGCGTTGATCGTGAGGTTCTCGATGCCAGAGTAGTTCACGGTCTGGCTGCCACGCGTGACACTGGTCCCGCTGATTACAAAGGTGTCGGCCCCGGCGGTGCCGTTGATGATAAGCGAATCGGTGCCCGCCGAGTCGGTAATGTTGATCGTCCCCGCACCGGTGTGGAGATTGATCGTGTAGGTGTCGTTGCCGCCGGCGCCCGCGAGGTTGGCCGTGCCGGTCCAGTCAGTCACCGTAAAGGCGTTGGCGGCCGCACCGCCGGTGAGCGTGGCGATCTCGATGCTGGTGAGGGCCAGCGTTTCCATCCCGGTGCGGGCGAGCGTGGTGTTGGTGAGGTCGAAATTGACGTTGTTGCTCGCAATCACGGTGTCATTGCCGCCGGCACCGTCGATCTGGCCGGCACGGGTCCAGCCGCTCAGGTCAAAGGAGTTGGCCGCGGAGTTGCCGTAAAGTTCGGCCGCCATGATGTTGTTCAGCGTGATGCTGACGCCGCCCTCGGTGATCGAACCGTTGGCCAAGGTCAGGCTGCTGGCCGTATTTGCCCGGATCGTGCTGTTGCTGCCGGAGCCGTTAAAGGTAGCGGTGCCGGTCCAAGGGCTGGCGATACCGTCATCGGGATCCGGCAGGCTGGTGGTCTCGTAGATGGCGTCGGCCGAGCCGTTGAGGACGACCCGGGTGACGGACTCCGACACAAAGGTCATGACATGGCCGCCGACAGTGTTGCCCTGGGCATCCACCGTAAGGGAGTTGCCGTAAGTCAGGTTGCCGTCCGTGAGAACATAGTTGGCAAATCCGGGCGCGGTGACGGTCAGGTTGCCGTTCGCATGATCCTTGATGTTGCTCGCGCCCGCGCCGCCGATGTAGGTGCCGCCTTGGGCGCCATATTCGACCGTGGTCTTGCCGGTGCCGCCCTGCACGGTGGAAACGCCCCCGCCCAAGAGGAAGCGATTCTCACCGCTGACCGACTTGCCGACGTTGATCTCGACCGGCGCTGTGATGGCCGAGTCGATCGCAATGAAGTTGTTGAAGGACTGGGTGTCCACCACGACGATCTTGGTGACGTTGTCGTATTCCTTCTCGGTGCCGAGCGCATCGACCATGACCTTGTGACCGACACTGCTGCCCGCGCCCGTGCGGGTGAGCGTGTAACTCTCGTCGTCGGCACCGTAGAATGAACCGCGATGGACGGCATCGACACCGATGTTGAGGTAGAGCGTGTTGGCATCCGCGCCGGTGCCCTTGCGGGCCAGCTCCGGTGGCGGCGGGATGGTCGGGGCCGTAGTAAGGCCGCCGAAGGTCATGCGCCAGGTGCCGGAGATGACGAGCGCCGGGACATGGACGCGGTAGGTTTTCCACGGCGTCCACACCTTGAACGAGAAGGCCGGCGTGATCTGCAGGCTGATCCCGACCGCGATGCTGACCACGCCATTGTTCACTGAAAAATTGCCAAAGGCCGAAACCTTGATGCCAAAGGCGCCGAAGGTGCCGCTCAGGCTGCCCGAGAAGCCGCTGTTGCTGAAAGTGACGCTGACACTGCCGGCGAAGCCGAAGATGTCCACGTTACCGATGCTGACCGCCAACGAGGCGGTGAAGCTGAAGTTGCCGTTGGTGTTGAGCGAACCGCTCACGCTCAGGCTGAAGAACCCGAAGAAGTCGAGGGTGAGCGGATTACCCGCAGGAATGGTAATACTGAAGCCCGCCGAGGAGATACTGATAAAGATACTGCCACTCAGGGTGAAGCCGAACAGGTTGACGCTCACACTGCCGCCCGCGGTAACGGACTGGGCGGCGATGCCACCCCGCGCGATGGCGGTGGTGTTGATCTTGAGCAACATCGAACCCTCGATGGTAAAGCCGGTGACGGGCACCATCACGAGGGTGTTGCTGGCCCCAAGCTTGAGCTGCAGGTCGAGCACGAAACCCGGATTGGCATCGGTATAAATGGTCGCAGAGCCGCTGACGTTCAGGCCGATGCCATAAATGGACAGGGTTGCGTAGAGGGTGACCGAGGTCGAAGTGGGGCTTACCGTGAGCCCGAAGGTGCCATTGAGTTTGAAGGTGGAGAATATCTCCAGGTCGCCCGTGACAAAAATCGCCATGCCGTTCGGCGCAATGGTCTGGTCGCCAATGCCCGCCAGACCGGTAACCGTGTAATTGCTGGCCGTGGTATTGATGGCCAGGAAGAAGGTGCCGCTCAGCGCGAAACCATAGCTCGAGAAGGCGGCCGCCGTCTGCACCGTGAGCGTAAGCTGGGCGGTGAAACCGGCCGCACTGCTGTTGAAGTTGCCCGTTGCCGTGAGCGTGCCCAGGAAGCCAATCGTGAGCGTGGCATCGAACCGGATGTTGATATTGGCACCCGATTGCTTGAAGTAGAAGCTGCCCGTGAACGTGAACTGGTTGAGCAGGGTGAGGTTGCCGCTCATGATCACGATGACGGTATTGGCATCGATGGTCGCCGTGCCGGCATCACCCGGATCGTCCTGCACGGTGCCCGTCGAGTTGACCTTAAGCACCAGCGTGGCCGAATAAGTGATGCCAATGGCGCTCAGGCCGGCGTTCGACTGGAGGCTGATCACGAGCGAGCCCACGGCACCGGCGGGCAAGAGGATGAGGTCGCCATCCACGTTCAAGGTGCCAAGGACGGGCAGGGACATGGTGGCATCGACCGAAATGATGGTCTTCTCGGTGGCACCCGAGCCGGTCTTCTTGAAGAAGAAGCTGCCACTGAGGCTTAGCAGGGAGCCGAGACTGAGACTGCCGCTGACCTGGATCTGGATCAGATTCGCCTCCAGCTCGGCCCCATCCTCCAGATCAAACTGGGCGATCACCGCTGCGGACAACACATAGGCTTCATCATAGGTATTGAAGGCAAGGAAGATGCTGCCCGAGACGGCAATATCGTAGGCTTCGAGAGCATCGAGATCGAAGGCAACCGTCAGCAGGCCGGCGGCACCGTCGTTGGTGATTTCAAGGAAACCGCTGACTTCCAGCGATCCAAGCGGACCGAGCACCAGCTCGGCGTTGAACTGGAGCATCACCGTGGTGTAGGTGATCGTCGCGTCCGCGTCGTCCGGATCCGGGATATCCTCCTGGGTGATGATCAGGAGAAAATCCCCCTCGAACGTGAGCGCGGCCGCGCTCAGGCTGCCGTTCACCGCGATGATATAGTAGTCTTGGGGATTGGTGAGCACTCCGCCGGCGGCGAGCACCGCGGCGGCATCGTCGAGATCCACGTCGTCAGCGGTGCCGAGAATACCGTCGGCACCCGCAGCCAATGCGATGTCGCCTTCCGCAATCGACATGTCGCCGCCGATCATCGGTGCGGCCTGCGGGATGATAATGCCGAGCGGTCCGTCATAACCATCGGCCCCGGTGATGAATGCCGGGACGAGGATCTCGACCCGCTTGCCCGTGGTATTGATGAGCAGGAAGAAATCGGCCTCAAACACCAGTCCGGTGGATTCCGGGAAGTTTGTGTCCAGCGTCATGTCGAGGCGGGCGGCGAGCCCGTCTTCGTTGATCCGCATGTAGCCGGTGGCGGCGAGGGTGAGCAGCTCCGTGCCTCCGGGCGTGAGCTTCAGGTCCACATCAAAGATGAAGGTCAGCCCGTTTTCATCGATTTCGATGACCACAAAGCCGTCCATGGCGAAGAACGCATCCGCGGGGGCGCTGCCGGGCGCCCCGATCGTGAGTTCACCCTGCAGGGAGAGAGAGAAGTAGTTGGCCCGGATGTCGATCGTCTCCACATCACCATCGAAGTATTCGAGCGTGACCTGTTGCACCTCGTCCGTGGTGTTGATCTGCAGGAAGACGGTGGCATTTACGTCGATGCCATAGTCCGCCAGCGTGGCCGGGGTAAATGTGACCTTCAGGGCGCCATACAGTTTAAGTTCGAAGACATCCGCGCTGACCTCCTGCTCAAAGATGGTAAGATAACCGGCCAGTTCGCCGAAATTCGGCCCGAGCGGATTGGGCGTGGGCTGCACGAGGCCGACCTGAGCGTTGAACTTCAGCCGCACGTCGGTCGGGCCTTGCAGAGCAACTTCCAGATCGATGGTGCCGTCCACCTGCAGGACCATCGCGCCGCCAGCGTTCAATTTCACCTGACCCTCGAAATTCAGTTTCAGGAGGGCTTGGTCCGCCTCATCGTCTTCCGAGTCCCAAAGTGAACCATCTTCCTTTAGAATCATGACCTTTAGACTGGCCTGAATCTCGATGGGCTTCACGGCCATGGCGGAGGTTCCGTATGACCCGTAGAACGCGAAGGCAAAATCCCCGCTGTCCACGTTGGAGAGATCGGCGTAGAGGCCGGCGTTGAGTTTTGCGCTGCCACCGGCAAACACCAGTTCGCCCGCCAGCAGGATGCGGCCCTGGGTGTCGAAGCTCACCACCATGGTGCCGTTGAGTGCGAGCGGTGAGACATAGAGGGAATAGAAGTTCGCCAGGACCGTGATGGTCATGTCCATTTCCCAGACATTCGCCGGTCCGGCATCATCATCGTTACCACCGGCCAGTTTCAGCGTCGCGGCCTTCAGGTTTTTCACCCAGTCTTCCATGTTCTCCGTCGCGACCGCGGAGTTGGGATTGTTGGCGACGGCCGCCAGCTTCACCATGTCAACGTTGCCGTCCTCATCCTCGTAGAGCGTATCCAAAGTCGTGGCGAACTGCACGCGGCCGGCAAAAGCCCCAAGGGTGAGACCGGAAATCGGTTCGAGTAGGATCGGCACGGCCACGCCCACCATGACCTCGAGCGGGACAACCTCACCGTCAATATAGGCCAAGCCGACGCCAAACTGCACACCACCGGCGCCCAAAAGCATCGCTTTCACCTGGAGGCCCGCAAAGAAGATGGTGTCATCGATGTCGCCAGTCCCCACATAATCGGGATCATTTACATCCTTCCCGTCCGCATCGACCTCGATCATGCCCAAAACGAAGCCGCCGCTGACCTCCAGGCCGAAGAGGTTGCCGCTGACGTAGAGCGCGGCGGCGTCAAAGCTCTTGATCGGGAAATCGCCATCGAGCAGGGCACCCACGTCGATGACCAGGTTTTCGACGTAGCCGGAAACCGTGATGAGCCCGGCGACCTCGACGTGGATTCCCGCCGTGATCGTGAGGGTAAAGTCTGCGGGGGCGGCGCCGATGTCCTCCCACTCCAAACCAATGTAGCGGAGCTTGAGCGGCATCCATGCCGGCCATTTGAAGTCTAGGTCCGCCGCGTCGGGCGCTGTCTCACCCTCGCGCTCAACCTCCACGGTGCCGGTAACGTTACCCTCGGCATCCTTGATGGTTTCGCGGAAGGTGCCGCCGAAGAAGACCTCCACGATGAAGTTTTCGGTCTCGGCCGTATCGGGATCGTCGTAGTTGGCGAGTTTGCCATTGGCAGTGACGGCGAGGTTGCGGGCGCTGACGGTGATGGCCCCGCCCAGGGCCGCCAGATTGAGCGTGCCGGACAGGAGCTTGGCGGAGAAGAGCGCTTCGTCACCCGTGGCACCGGTGTCGATCGTGACACCGTTGGCCTCCAGCCGGAGCATCGGGTCTGTTTCCGCATTATCGCCCCCGATGCCAATGATGATCGAACCGCTGATCAGGATGAAGTCATGGCGGCTCTCACCGGTGAAACTGAGCAGGATAGCATCCTCCGGATCGGCGCCCACCGGAATGCTCACCTCCACGTCTGCGCCCGTGTTGTTGAACTCGAGGTAGAAGTCGTCCACCGAGAGGAAGAACGGAACAGAGCCCAGGTCGATCGTGATGTCGTCGATGGAAAGTTTACCGGCCGCACCGGACTCGAGAATAACAAAGGCCCCGTTGATCCCTTCGATTGCCACCACCCCCAGCGTCATCGAGCCCCCGGTGATGGACACCTTGATAACTTCGCTCTCGGAATCATCCGCTCCCGTAACGGTGGACTGCTCAAAATAGAACGTGCCGATAATTTCAAATTCCGCACTGCCGATCTCGACGCCAAAAGTCACCGTGCCGCCCAGGGCGAGGATGTCGTCGTCAAAGTCGATCTCCAGTTCGACGCCGTTGAAGTCGAAGGTCTCCGTCACCTCCCCGCCCGTGTCGTTGAGTTTCAGGAAGAAGTTCGTGACCGAGAAGGTGAACCCGTCGATGCCGGTCAACGCCACCTCGCCGATCTCCAGCTGCATCGCGATCGTCTCGTCGTCGTAGAGCGCGAACAGCCCGGTGACCTCCGTGATGTTCAGCGCCACCGTGCCGATCTCCAGGGTGAAGGACGCATCCTTGATGCCGATCAACACCTTGTCGGCGTGCTGCTCGAAGAGGAACGAACCGGTCAGCGTCGTCTCGAACCCGCCGAAGGCGATCCCAAGGTCCACCGTGCCGCCCAGGGCGAGGATGTCGCCGTCAAAGTCGATTGCCACCGCATCGTCCTCGGTCAGCGGGTCACCATCAAAGTCAAACGTCTCGCTCACCGCCCCGCCCGTGTCGTTGAGTTTCAGGAAGAAGTTCGTGACCGAGAAGGTGAACCCGTCGATGCCCGTCAGCGCCACCTCGCCGATCGACAACTGCATCGCAATCGTCTCGTCGTCGTAAAGCGCGAACAGGCCGGTGACCTCCGTGATGTTCAGCGCCACCGTGCCGATCTCCAGGGTAAAGGACGCATCCTTGATGCCGATCAACACCTTGTCGGCGTGCTGCTCGAAGAGGAACGAACCGGTCAGCGTCGTCTCGAACCCGCCGAAGGCGATCCCAAGGTCCACCGTGCCGCCCAACGAGAAGGCATCTCCTTCAAAATCCAACGCAACCACATCAGGATCATCGTCGAGGTCATCTCCATCCGGGAAGACGAAGTTCTCCGTCACGGCGTCCCCGGTGTTGTTCAGCTTCAGGAAGAAGTTCGTGACCGAGAAGGTGAACCCGTCGATGCCCGTTAGAGACACCTCACCTATGGACATCTGCATCGCGACGGTCCCGTCCTCCTTGATTAGGAACCCGCCCCTGATCCCGGACGCGTTCAAGGCCACGCCCCCGATGTTCAAACTGAAGGACCCGCCGCTAACCGCGACCCGGAGTGTATTCACCACCTCGTCTTCATTCACGGTCACCGTGGTGCTCTCAAAGTAGAAGGAGCCGCTCAGCGTGAACTCGAAGCCGCCCAAGGCGACGATCAAGTTCAACGTGCCGCCGATGGAAATGAAGTCGTGTTTGTCGGCCGCGGAGAAGGCCAGGGTAAAGTCCGGCAGGCTCGGCCGGGTAATCGAGGCGGTGACCGCCTCGCCGAAGGTGTTCACCTCCAGGTTGAAGTTCGTGACCGACAGCGTGAGGCCGGAAACGCCCACCAACTCCGCGTTGGATATACTGAGTCGGCCGGCGTAGCTGGCATCACCCTCACTGTTCTCGCCGAAGATGAAGAAGCCGTCGGCATCGTTGACCACCAGCTTGGCGTCGCCGACCGCAATCTCGAAG
Organism: Opitutaceae bacterium UBA2377; assembly: GCA_002344205.1. GTDB lineage: Bacteria > Verrucomicrobiota > Verrucomicrobiia > Opitutales > Opitutaceae > UBA2377. The sequence continues at coordinate 336,135 of DDSZ01000032.1, read as the reverse complement.
CTCACGTCGATGAAGGCAAACTTCACGACCGAGGTCGTGTCGGGCAGGGTGAAGCTCTCGAACCCAAACGTGCCCGTCAGGGTGGTGCTGAAGCCGCCGTTGGTGAAGGCCAAAGAGGCCGTGCCGCTGCCGCGGAAGAAGTTCAGCTCCTCGTCCGCGGTGTAGCTGAGCGTCCGCGAAACACCTCCAACGCTCAAGGCCTCGTCAATCTTGAGGCCCGTAGTGTTGAACTCGAAGGCGAAGCTGTCCGTGAGACCGATGGTCAGCGTGAAGCCCGTGACGCCCTGAATGCTCAGTTCATCGAACTCGATGCGGCCGGCCGCATCGCCGCCCACCAATACAATGATACCCTCGATACCTTTGATCGAAGCGGTGATCCCGCCAATTGTGAGGCTGGCGTCCACACCGGCGAAGCCCACCTTCACCACCTCGGTCTTCACGTCAGGATCTCCAGGATCCGTGATGGTGCCGGCATAGAAGGCGAATGACCCCGTGGTTTTGAAGACCACCGAGCCGAGGTTCACGTCGAACTGCGTGAACGTGCCGGCAACGCTGACAAATTCCTTCTGGTCGGCGGCGGTGTAGTTTAGCGAGACGGGAGTGCCGCTGCCCACGATGTCAAAGTCGGCAACCACCTCGTCACCGGTGGTGTTGATGTTGAAGCTGAAATCCGTGCCCGCCACGGTGAGGATGTCGCCCGGGGTGGTCACGGTGATGCCGGTGGCGTCCAGATAACCGGCGATGCCGGCGTCGGTGATTAGGAACCCGCCGGTGACGCCGGTGACCCCGATCTCGATGGCGTCCCCGCCGGCCCCGGCCGTGAACGAGGCGCTGGCGTTGACCGTGGCAAACTTGAAGACCGTCGGGGCGCTGCCCGCGCCATCCGGATCGTATTGCTCGAAATAGAAGGTGCCGTCCAACTCGACCTCGATACCGCCAAAATCAAGACCGAGGGTCAGATCGCCCTGAATGCGGAAGAACTTCTTCCGGTCGGCGGTGTTGTAGCTCACCGCGCCGACCACCGGCAGGATGAGATCAAGATCGCCGGCATTGTTGATGGTGTTGATCTCGAAGGTCAGACCGGTGGCGGTGAGGGTCGCTCCCGGCAGACCGTCAATCTCAGCGTCCACCGTGGCCTTGCCAACGAAACCGTCAGAACGGATGGCGAAACCGCCGTCAAAATCGCTGAGCGTGAGGGTGACCCCCGCGGCGGCGACGCTGGCACCACCATTCTCTATGCCGAAGACAATACCGGAGCCATCGCGAGTGAAGGTGAAGCTGCCGGTCAGATCGGCCGTGAAGCCGGCCAGATTCACCGCGACCGTGGTGGAGGCTGTGACCGTCACGACCGGGGTGGTCGGCCGGGTGTCCACGCTGAAGCTGGCACTGGCGGATGTCACCGTCACACCGGTCAGGCCGGTGAGACCAAGATTGGCGACCGAAACCGAAGCGACTAGACCGTTATTATAGACGGTAAACGTGGTGGTGACACCGGTGGCCGTCAATTTGATGCCAGTGCCGAGGCTGAGGGTGCCGTTGGTCAGGCCGATCTGAAGGGCATAGCCGCCAGGGTCGCCGCCGTTGGTATCTATTACCGTGAAGCCGACATCACCCACCAAGGTCAGACCCACGGAGGTGACACTGATAGAGACCTGTCCCGTAAGGCCGATGGAATTGGTGGCGCCAAAGGTGGCACCCAAGCCGGTCCCGCCGATATCGGCAGCGGTGGTCTGAGCGCCATTGGCCAACCCGGCGGCGGTGTTAACGGTCAAGACCACGTTGGTCAGATCATCAAAGCCGAACAGGTCGTCACCCACCCCGATGAGGTTGATACCGGTGATCACGACACTGCCGGCACCACCACCCAAGTCATATTCGGCTTCAACGCCGTCACCGATGTTGGTGTATTTGCCGCTGACCAAGAACGCACCCTTGCTGGCAATCAGGGAGAGCTCAACGCCGCCGACTTTGAAAGAAACGGTGCTGGCCGTATCGAACCAGACCCGGAAAACGAAACGTCCGGCGCTATCAACCGCCGGGGTGGCTTCATCCAAGTGGCGCTCAAACTTGAGCGTGCCGGTGATGGTAAGCTCGCCCAGGGGGTATTCACCGCCCGTCGCCCGCTTCACCATCGTGCCCTCCATCGTCACCGTTGAACCGGTGCCCGTGGCCAACAAGGCCTTGAGTGCATCATATTGCGCAGTCCGCGTGGGGATATCTGCGTGGGTAGCCGTAAAATTGAACCCACCAAACGGCGGATCCCAAGGATCAATAACCTCTTTTCCTCCATTTCCACTGTCATTTTGACTGCTGTCCGACTGCGGAGGGCCGTTGCCGGCAGTGAGGGTCAGAACGGAAAAATCGGCCGCGCTGGGCACTTCGGGTGCAGGCGGCAGGGAGTCATTTTCGACCGGACCGGTGCTGCCGGTTGACACGGTTTCTGGCGTAGTCTCGACCGCGGTCGCCGTCGTTTCGGTTGCGACCGAAGCGGTCGTATCGACCAAACTTTCATCCGCCGGCACCGCCGGGGCATCGGCCTCATCCGGCTGCGCTTGATCCGTGACAATCTCGGCCGTCAGCACCGGCGCCAGCGGATTTTCAAAGGCCTCGATTCCGTCGCCAATCAGGCCGTCCGCCGAGAGCAGCATGCGCTGCTCGAGGTTTTCGAGAGTGAATTCTCGTTGGCGGAGTGACACGGGTTGAAGCGGGAAATGTCGGGCTTGGAGGGCCGCGACGCACAGACTTGCAACCGATTGGATTCAGCCGGTCAAGCCGCGTTTAAAATTATTTTACATGAACTTCCTGCAATTAAGTCCTTGGCAGCCATAGGGAGCGACCGCAACTTGCGCGAATTCCCAATTTTCTCCCCACCGTGCAAACCATCCAGCAATGCCGACGCTACGAAGGGGCCGAAGAAGGCTTCTGGCCTCTCTTTATTGTGGCCCTGGCCACCGCTGCCGGCGCCAGCCAAGCCCTGCTGCTGCGGCGGCCCATCGAGCCGGCCGAAGCCTGGAAACCTTTCGCCGCTTGGCCGGCCGGCGAAAAATTTCCGCTGGGCGTGCCGTTGGACGACACCGGACTGAGCGCCGCCCTTGACACCGCGGTCAAGGAGGAGATCGCGGAATTTCGCTCCCCGGCGGATCCCAAGAATCCGTTCATCGCCCTGCAATTCGAAGGCGGGCTCGCCGGCTGGCAATTTGCCGCCCTCATCCGCTTCGCCTCGCCCGTGCCCACGGCCGCCGAGCTGGCGCGGCGCGTCGCCCGCGTGCTCGACCTGCCGCTGCTTTATCGCCGCACCCGGGCCCTGCGGTTGGCCAGTGAAAGCAACCGCGCCTTTGCCCAGACCTTCGACCTGTTGACGTTGCTCGACAAACAAACCCGCTTCACCCCGGCCGTAATGACGGTGTGCAATGAACTGGCCCGCCAAGCCGGATGCAGCCGGGTCTCGCTCGGCTGGCGACACAACGCCTACATGCGTGTCCGGGCCATCAGCGATTTGCCGCGCTTCGAAGCCAACATGGAAGTCGTCCGCCAGATCGAAGCTGCGCTGGAGGAAGCCTGCGATCAGGACGAAGAGATCATCGTGCCGGAACCGGACGACGCCACCTATGTGGCGCGCGATCACCATCAGTTTGCCCGCACCCAAGGCGTGCCCTACCTCGCCTGCCTGCCTTTGCGGGTGGACGAACGTCCCGCCGGCGCCCTGTTGCTGGAGCGCAAGGACCGCCCTTTTTCCGCCGACGAGATCAGCGCATTGCGCGTGGTGCTCGACCGGGCCAGCCGGCGGCTCGACGAGCTGGAAAGGCACGACGGCAGCCTGCTTCGCCGCGGCATCCGCGGTACCCGCACCCGCTTGGCCAAGCTGCTGGGACCGGAGCACACCTGGTGGAAATTGGCCGGGGTCACCGCCGTCGTCCTCGTGCTCATCAGCATTTTTTGCACTTGGCCGCACCGCGTGGAAGGCAGCTTCCTCATCCGCAGCGACACCCTCGTCAACCTGCCCGCACCCTTTGGCGGCTACATCGCGAATGTCCCCGTGCGCGTGGGCGACACCGTGCAAGCGGGCGACCCCCTGATCCAACTCGACAAGCGCGAGCTGTTGCTGGAGCAGGCGGCCCTGCAGGCCGAATTGGCCCGCTTTGAAGCCGAGCGGGCCCAGGCCGAGGTCCAGCGGCGGCTGGCCGACATGCGCGCCTCGGCCGCCGGCAAGGACCAAGCCCAGGCCAGCCTCGACATCGTGCGTTTCCGCCTGGCCCGGGCCGACATCCTCGCCCCTTCCGACGGCGTCGTCATCGAGGGCGACCTGCGCGAGCGCATCGGCACGCCGGTGCAAACCGGTGACCTGCTGATGCGGATGACCCGGATCGAAGCCATGTATGTGGAGATCGAGGTCCCGGAGCGCGACGCCCACGCCATCCTGCAGGCCCGGACCGGCGAGATCGCCTTCGCCACCCTGCCCGACCAGCGTTACACCATCATTATTGACCGGCTGGAGCCCATCGCCCGGGTGAAGTCCGAGGGCAATGTGTTCGTGCTTCGCGCCCGGATCACCCACCCCGACGGGGACATCTGGTGGCGGCCCGGCATGAGCGGCGTCGCCAAGATCGAAGCCGGGGACCGCCGCATTATCTGGCTGCTGACCCATCGGCTCGTGGATTTCATCCGCCTCAAGCTCTGGCTCTGAGCGCCGGAGAGATTTGGCGCAGACTGCACCGATGAACACAGCCATGAACCGGATGATTCTTTCCCTTTCTCCTAATCCCGGATGGGGATTTTGGGGAATGACAACGATAACGATCGGGCGGGCGGTCCGGCTCCGCTCCCTGCCCCTCGCCTCCCGCTCCCTGCTTTAAACATGGCCGATGCCCCCCAGATGTTCAGCGAATCCTGGCACCGCATCGCGGGCCAGCGGGTGCAGTTGCGCCCGGGCGTGGATGTCCGCCGCCAACAATACCGGGGTGAGCTCTGGTATGTCGTTCACGACCCCTTCACCAACGCCTTTTACCGCATCCGCCCGGGGGCACGCCGTTTCCTGCTCCACCTGAACGGACGCGAGACGATCGAGGATGCCTGGCGGCGCTGCCTTCGGGAGGACCCGGCCGCCGCTCCGGGGCAATCGGAGGTCATCCAGTTGCTCGGCCAGCTTCACCAGGCCAGCCTGCTGCAATCCGACCTCACGCCCGACAGCCGACAACTTTTTGAGCGCCTGCGCCGCCACCAACAGGCCAAGGTCCGCAGCACGCTGAGCAGCGTGCTCTTCCTCCGCATCCCTCTCTGGGATCCGGACCGGTTCCTGAAAAAACTGCTGCCCGTGGTCCGGCCGGTGTTTTCATGGGCCGGTTTCGCCGTCTGGAGCCTCGTCGTTTTGGCGGCCGTCAAGGTGGCCGTTGATCACCGCGAGCAGCTCTTCACCTACGGTCAGGATGTGCTCGCCCCGGGCAACCTGGTGCTGCTCTTCACCGCCTTCATCGTCACCAAGATCCTGCATGAGTTCGGCCACGCCTTCGCCTGCCGAACCTTCGGCGGCGAAGTGCACCAGATGGGCTTCATGCTGCTGGTATTCAGCCCCGTGCCCTATATGGATGCCACCGCCAGTTGGGCTTTTCGGGAACGGTGGCGGCGGGTCTGGGTGGGGGCCGCCGGCATGTATGTGGAGCTTTTCATCGCCGCCTTGGCCACCTTCGTGTGGGCCGGCACCGGCGCAGGACTGACCAACAGCCTGGCCTATAACGTCATGTTTGTGGCTTCGGTCAGCACCCTGTTGTTCAATCTCAACCCCCTGCTCCGCTTCGACGGTTACTATATACTCTCCGACCTCTCGGACACCCCCAACCTGCATCAACGCAGCCGCACCCAGATGTTCAGTTGGGCGGAAAAGCACCTCTTCGGCCTGCCCAATCCGGCCCAGCCCGCCGCGACCCGGCGCGAAGCCGCCTTCCTGGGGCTCTTCGGCATCGCCTCCGGGCTCTACCGCATCTTCGTCTTCACGCTCATCATCCTGTTCGTGGCCGACAAGTTCTTTGGGCTCGGCCTGCTGGCCGCCGTGATGGGCGGTTTCGCCCTGCTGGTATTGCCGATTTTCAAGTTCATCCGCTACCTCGCCCGGGAGCCGCGGCTGGACCGCCAGCGGCCGCGAGCCATTGGGGTGACGGTCGGCATACTGGCGGCCACCTTGGCCTTCCTCGCGTTCTTTCCGTGGCCACACCACACGTATGCCCCCGGGGTCCTGCAGGCGCGGGAGCAGGCGCAGGTCTTCAGCGGTGCAGACGGCCAGATCACCGAATTCACCGCCGTCTCCGGCCAGCCGGTGCACAAAGGCGACCTGATCGCCCACATGGCCAATCCCGAACTCCAACTGCGCCTCACCGCAGCCGAAGCCCGCTTGCGTCAGGCCCGCCTTCAGGAAAACGTCGCCTTGGAGCAAGGCGGGGCCGGCCTCCGCGCCATGCGCACGAAACGCGAGGCCGCCGAGGCCGAACTCGCGGACCTCGTGCAGCGCCGCCGCGACCTTGAAGTCCGCGCCCCGCTGGACGGCGTGTGGGTGGCCCCGCGGGCCGGCGACCTCAATGGCCAACTGATCGCTCGCGGACACCTCCTCGGCATCATCATCCAAACGCAAGAGTTTGATTTTATGGCCGTGGTGCCCCAGCAGGATTCTTCCCGGTTGTTCGCCTACATCGACACCGCGGCGGAACTCCGCTTCCGTGGTCAGGCCGGCCAGGTGGTCTCGATCCGCGAATTGCAGTTGGTGCCCGGACGCCAAAACGTCCTGCCCACCCCGGCACTCGGCTGGGCCGGTGGCGGTCCGGTGAAAGTCCGACCCGATGACCCGGAAGGTTTGCAGACGGCCGAGCCGTATTTCAAGGCCATCGCACGCGTCTCCACTTCACCCGATGCCGTTCTTCTCCACGGGCAGACCGGCTACATCCGGTTCACCACCGGCAAGGAACCTCTGCTGCAACAGGGCTGGCGCCGCATTCGGCAGATGCTCCAACAGCGTTACCAAATCTGAGCATGTCGCCGAGGTCGCCCGCAAAGCTCCCGAACCCCGTGAGAGGAAATTGGCCTTCTGGCTTGCCGCAACTCCGGCCCATGTTGCCCGCCTGCTCGCACCGGTATGAACCGGCCCTCCGCATGGCAACGCTGCCTTCGGGTGACTCGCGGCTCATTACATCCGTATCATGACGCCCACGGCCGAAATCCTGCGCACCCGGCTCATGCCACCACCGCCCCTGCATCACGGGCTCGACGGTTGGGTGCATCAGGGCATCGGCTGGTGGCGTCGCCGATCCTTCCAGCGTGCGGACTTTGCCGACCAGGCCGAACGGCTGCACGCCGAGCACATCACCTTGGCCGAGCTATCCGAAAAAGCCCTGCACAGCCGCCTCGAATCCCATCGGCGAGCGGTCCGCCGGCACCGCCATGATTGTGTGCAGGCCGCCGCCGCCGCCCTGCCTGCTGTCGCCGAGGCCGCCCGCCGTGAGCTCGGCTTGGACCCTTACCCCGTGCAATTCCGCGGAGCCTTGGCTCTATTGCACGGCGCCATGACCGAGATGGCCACCGGTGAAGGCAAAACCCTGACCGTCGCTCTCGCCGCCGCCCCCCTCGGCTGGACCCAACTGCCCGTCCACATCCTCACGGCCAATGACTATCTGGCCCGGCGTGACGCCCTCCATCTCGCAAATTTCTACACCCGATGTGGACTCGAGACCGGTCATGTGCTCACCAACATGAACGGCCCCGAGCGCTCTGAGAATCATGCCGCCGGGATCGTTTACACCACCGGCAAGGAACTTCTGGCCGATTTTCTGCGCGACCGGCTGCTCTTTGGCCGTTGGCAGGACGCGGGCCGCCGCATTGCCCGCCGTCACTTCGGCCAGTCCCTGCCCGCGATTGAGCGCACCGTGCTCCGCGGCCTGCACCATGTAATCGTGGACGAAGCCGACAACCAGTTGATCGACGAAGCCGTCACGCCGCTGATCATCAGCCGGCAGGTGGAAAACCACACCCTTGCAGAAGCCGTGCAGGCCGCCCACCAGCTGGCAGGCAAACTTACCGAAGCCACCGACTACACGTTGGACAACCGCAAGCGACGCGCCGAGCTGACCGAGGCCGGCTTGGCCCGTATTGCCGGTGAGATCACGGTTGATGACGGCACGGCCATGAACCACCCCCACTGGCGCCGCGAGCTCATCGAGACCGCCCTGCAAGCCGCCCATTTCTTCCATCGTGACAAGCACTACGTCGTGGATGAAGGCGTGGTGGTCATCGTGGATGAATTCACCGGTCGCCTCATGCCGGGGCGCCAGTGGAAGCAGGGGCTGCACCAGGCAATCGAGGTCAAGGAAGGTGTGGCCGTGACCCTGCCCACCGAAGCCATCACCCAACTCAGCTTCCAATCTTTCTTCCGCTTCCTGCCCCGCGTCAGCGGCATCACCGGCACGGCGCGGGAGTGTGCCCGCGAAATCTGGGCGGTGCACCGGCGGCCGTTCTGTGTAATCCCCCGGCACCTCCCCAGTCGCTTCCGGGCCGGGCGCCCTCAGGTTTTCGCCCGAGCCGAAGAAAAATGGACCGCCATCGTCGCAACCATTGTGGCCACCCACGCCACCGGTCGGCCCGTTCTCGTGGGCACCCGCAGCATCGCGGCCAGCGAAGAACTCGCCGAGCGGCTGCGTGCCCGCGGCGTGCCTTTCAACCTGCTCAACGCCGTCCGCCACCAAGGCGAGGCCCTGATCATCGAACAGGCCGGCCGGTGCGGCACCGTGACCATTGCCACCAACATGGCCGGCCGGGGCACCGACATCCGCCCGGGCAGCGATGCCGCCGCCTTGGGCGGCCTGCTGGTCATCGCCACCGAGCCGCACCGGTCCGGCCGCATCGACCGGCAGCTTTTCGGACGAACTGCACGCCAAGGCGATCCGGGTGAAGGCCTGCGGTTCATCTCGTGCGACGACGAGCTCATGAAAGATTTTTTGCCCTCCTTCGTGCGCCACACCGTGCGAGCGACACTTTCCCTTCGCTGCCCCGGAGCATGGATCTTCGGTGTAGCCGCCTGCCGCTGGGCCCAACATCGGGCGGAGCGCTCCGCCTATCGCCAGCGTTTGGCGGTTTTGCAACAAGACCGCTGGGTGCAGGACAACCTGAACGCAGGCCGCCCCGACTTTATCCATTAAAAAACTGTAAAGCAGGCTCAGGTCGTTCTTTCCTTTTATCAAAGGTCACTCATACCTCCCTTTATCCAGCCCCTCAACTTACTGCCTATGCGCCGCTCACAGCTTCGGATTTTAACTGCCCTGTCCGGCTTTTTTCTGCCGGTTGCAACCACGACCTTGGCCCAAGATGTTCCCGCCGAGCTGACGTTGACGATGAACGAAGCCGTTGTCCGCGCGCTTGATGCCAATCTTGAGGCTTCGATTGAACGGCTGCAGCCCGATATCGCCGAGCAACGGCGGCGGCAGGCCATGGGTGTCTTCGACCCCCGTTTGGATGTGAGCGGCATCTATGAATCCTTGGAGCGGCCCCAGAATACGCGCGACTTCTTCGCCACCGGGCGCGCCGTCGAGATCATGAATGAGGAGAACCTCAAAATCGAGGGCTCCTTGGGCGGACTGCTCCCCACCGGCACGCGTTACAACGTCACGATCCGTGCCTATGAGCTGCAAAACTCCCTGAACCGCGAAGCCCTCGCCCGCTTTTTCCCTGAATACACCAGCAGCACCACGCTGACCGTCACGCAGCCGCTTTTCCGCGGCTTCGGTCGGAACAGCACCCTCGCGGAGGCCCGCATCGCCCGGGCGCAGGTGCGCGCGGCCAAGGAAACCCTCCGGGGCCGACTGGACCAGATCGCCACCAATGTCATCGACGCCTACATTGAAGCTCTCTACGCCCACGAACTCGTGCGCGTCATCGCCGACCGGATTGCCTTGGCCGAGAAACTGCGCTCCGAAAATGAGCGCCGCCGGCAGGAGGGCCTCATGGCGCCGATCGATGTCATGCAGGCCGAATCCACCCGGGCAGCCGCCGAGATCGAATTGATCCGGGCGCGGGCATTTCTTACCGAAACGGAAAACCGCCTGCGCGAGCTCATCTTCAGCGACTTCGTCGCCGCGAGTGAAACCCGCTTCATCCTTGCGGACACCCTGAAGGAAATCGCATTCGAAGATTCGCTGCCGGCCGTCCGCAACTTGGCCCTCGATCGCAACGCCGAATACCAAGTCGCGATCCAAAAAGTGGAAACCGAAAGACTGCGTGTGCGCTATGCGCGCAACCAGTTCCTGCCCCGCATCGACCTGCAGGTTTCAGTCGGTCTCAACGGACTGGGCGGCGACTTTGGCACCAGCTTCAGCGACTACGGCGAGCGCACACAGCCCGAGTATTCCGTCGGCTTTATCAGCTCGATTCCGATCACCTTCACGCAGGAGCGCGCCCGCCTCCGCGAAACGTTGCTCGCCCTGAGGGCGGCCGAGCTGGAAGTTCAACGCACCAGCAACCGCATTGCTTCGCAAGTGCACACCGCCTACACGCGGGTGACCTCCGCCACCCAGCGGGCCGCCGAGGCCGTCCGGGCCGTCGCTTTGGCCGAAGAAGCGCTCAAGTCCGAGGAACGCCGCCTCGCCAACGGCCTGACCACCAGTTTCAACGTGCTGCGCATGCAGGATGAACTGGCCCAAGCACAGGTCAACCGGCTCGAGGCCATTGCCGAGGGCCGTAAGGCGATCACCGTCCTCTGGGGCGTGGCCGGCGTGCTCTTTGAACGTCACGCCATCCATCTCATTGACGCCACCAGCGGCGGGAAGCCATGAAACTGCGCCTGTTGCTGGCTTCGCTGGCCTTCCCTGCCCTGCTGAGCGCCCATACGGCGGAAGGCGTGCTCCTTCCTTTCATGGAAGTCACCGTCAGTTCGGCCGTGCAGGGCATCCTTGCCACCGTGAAGGTCAAGGAGGGCGACGCTGTCGCCGCCAACGATCTGCTGGCCGCCCTCATCGACCGTGTCGAGGTCGCCGAGGCCGACCGCTATGCCAAGATTCTTGAACAACGGCAATTCGCCGCCCAGGGCACCCAGAATCTGTTCCGCGACCAGGTGGTGAGCGAAGGCGAGGCGATCGAGAAGCGCATCGAACGCGACATCGCCCAGCTCCAGCACCAGATCGCCTTGGAGCAGCTCGACCGCAGGAAGATCCGCTCTCCGATCGACGGCTTGGTGGTAGAAAAGAAGAAAGAGGCCGGCGAGGCCGTCGATATCAACGAGCCTGTCTTCCACATCGTGGATATCAGCCGCGTCTTCCTGCAGGTCTTCATCGATGCCACCGATGCCCTGAAGCTCAAGGTGGGCCAGACCGTACCCGTCAGCTTCCCCGATTACGACATGCAGGAACACCCCGGCCGCATCGACTTCATCGATCCGCGCATTGACGGCGCCAGCGGCTTGGTCCGCGTAAAGATCCTGATCGAAAACCCCGACCGCCGCTTCATCGCCGGCATGCGCGGTCAGGTAAAACTGGGCCCATCCGCCCACGCAGCCCCTTCGTCTTGAAATCCCATCCATCAACCATGAACAAATACTCCCGCCTCATCCTGTGCGCTCTCATCTTGCCGCTCGCTGCCTGCACCTATGTGCCGCGCACCGGCATGTCGGAAAGAAAATGGCTGCGTAACACCTTCTCATTCGACCTTGTTTATATTCAGGGCGACATGAAGGCTTACCGGTCGGCCGGCTCCTATTACTACTTCCGTAACGGGACCTTGGTTCAGGTAACCCCGACCTTGCTCTCTCCCGACAAGGTTCAGGCTGCAAACTGAGCCGGTTCCGAGCCCCCAAAGAGGTTGTCCGAACGCCTGTCAGCGGGTAAAAATGTCCGTTGACAGGACTCGCGCCAACCGCAACCTTTGGCCCCTTTTTCGAACATGAGCACCACTGAAGAGACCAAGACCCAGACCCTCACCCCGGCGGAGATCCCTTTCACCGCCCCCCAGCTGATGGTCCGCTACGTCACCGACACCGGCAAGATTCTGCCCCGCAAATACACCGGTTTTTCGGCCAGGCACCAGCGCGCGGTCACCCGCACCATCAAGCAATCGCGCAACATGCTGCTGTCCAAGTAAACAGCCGCACTGCGCAGAACCTATTTCAGCCGGAGTGCAGACTCCGGCTTTTTTTGTGCCATGCCCCCAGCGTCACGCGCCAAGATTTACCGGGGAACGACCCGCAATCTCCGTTTTTTGGCCGGTAAACTCCGGCAGGGCGAACTGATGGGCGTCCCATCCGAGACCGTGTATGGCTTGGCCGGCGATGCGCTCAACCCCCGCGCCTGTCGGCGTATTTTTGCCGTCAAAGGCCGGCCGCGCACCGATCCCTTGATCGTCCATATCCATCAACTGGAGCAACTGGAGCTGATCGCCCGGCCCAATCCAGCGGCCTATGCACTGGCGAAAGCCTGCTGGCCCGGCCCGCTCACGTTGATTTTACCCAAGCAGGATTGTGTGCCCGCCGAGGTCACGGCCGGCGGCGACAGCGTGGCGGTGCGCATGCCCGCCCACCCCCTTTTCTTGCGGTTGCTGCAAGCCGTCGGCCGGCCTCTCGCCGCGCCCAGTGCCAATCCCTTCGGCTATGTGAGTCCCACCACGGCCGAGCACGTTCGCGATGGATTGGGCCATAGGATCGATTACATCTTGGACGGCGGTCCGGCCAAGGTCGGGCTGGAGTCCACGATCGTGGATCTGCGCGATCCGGCCCGCCCCCGCCTGCTGCGGCCCGGCGCGATTTCTCGCGCGGATTTGCGACGCATCCTTGGCCGGCCCGTTGCCGCCGGCCCGCGCCGCGCCGCCAGCAAACAGCAAGTTCTCCTCGCCCCGGGCCTGCTCCGACGCCACTACAGCCCGCGCACCCGGGTGCGACTGCACGAACAACTGACGCTGGCACAGGCCGCCAGCTCGAAGCCCGACCATGCTTGGGTATTTGTCAAAAAACCCGAAGGGCGGTTGCCGGCGAATGTCTTCTGGCTTGATGCCAAGGGAGACCTTCGTGGCGCCGCCAGACATCTTTTCTCCCGGCTGCGCCAGCTCGACCGCGGCGGTTATGCCTTGATCCATCTGGAGCAGGTTGCGGGTGCCGGGCTAGCCGAAGCCATCAACGACCGGCTGCGCCGGGCGGCTGCCCGCTGATTTTTCAGCGGCCCAGCACCTCGCCCAAGCCCGCGAGAAACCGCTCGTTTTGCGCCGGGGTTCCCACCGTCACCCGCACCCATTCTGGCAGGCCGTAGGATTTCGCCGGACGCACGATGACCCCCCGGCGCTGCAGCTCCGCAAAGACGCGGCCGCCGTCGCCCACCCGCACGAGGAGAAAATTTCCAACGCTCGGCACATGCTCGAGCCCGAGCCGGCGAAAGCCGCCGGCGAGCTGTCGGAGGCCCGCCGCGTTTTCCCGCCGGCAATGCGCCACAAAGTCCGCATCGTCGAGGGCCGCCGTCGCCGCCGCCTGCGCGATGGCGTTCACGTTGAAAGGTTGGCGCACACGGTTGAGCAGGCCGGCCATCTCCGCACTGGCGTAGCCGTAGCCCACCCGCAATGCCGCCAGCCCGTAGATTTTGGAAAAAGTCCGCAGGCAGATCACCTTGCGGCCTTCGGCGATCAACGGCCGCAGGTCCGGCGCCGGATCGAGATACTCCGCGTAGGCCTCGTCGAAGACACAAATGACATGTTCCGGCAGGGCCCGGGCAAAGGCCAGCAGGTCCGCTTCCGGATTGGCCGTGCCCGTCGGGTTGTTGGGGCTCGGCACGAAAACGAGCTTCGTGCGCGGGGTCACGGCCGCAGCAAGATCCGCCAGCACGTGCGCGTGATTCACCAGCGGCACCTCGACGGCTTTCGCGCCGAAGAGCAGGGTCACGAGCTTGTAAACGACAAAGGACGGGTTGCCCATGACCACTTCGTCGCCGGGCTTGATGAACACGTGCCCGAGCAGCTCGATGATCTCATTGGAGCCGTTGCCGATGACGAACTGCTGCGGCGTCAGTCCAAATTTTCCCGCCAGCTTGTGCCGCAGCGCAAAGCATCCGCCATCCGGATACAGCTCGCCCTGCTCCAGCGCCGCATGGGCCGCGGCGAGCGCCTTCGGCGAGGGACCGAAGGGATTTTCGTTGGAAGCCAGCTTGATGATGCCGGCGGCATCCAGCCCCAGCTCGCGTGCGACTTCCTCAATCGGCTTGCCCGGTTCGTAAACCGGCTGCGTCCGCACCTCCGCCTTGGCGAGATCCTCAAGTTTCATCGCGAAAAGGGAACACATCCGGCCGGTGCCGCCCAAGCCTTAAAATCGCGGCGCTCACCGCCGGCTCGGCACGCGCACCACCTGCATGCCGGCAGCCCGCGCACCCTGGATGCCGGGCTCGGCATCCTCGAACACCAGGCACCGCTCCGGTGCCACGCCCAATTGCTGCGCGGCGAGCAAAAACATGTCGGGCGCGGGCTTGCCGTGCACCACGTCGTCCGCCGTCACCACCGCGCGGAAAAGCGGACCAATGCCCGTCACCTCCAGCGAGCGGCGCACGATCACGCGCGGTCCGCCCGAAGCGATCGCCAACGGATGTGTCCCTGCCTTCGCCCGCGCGATGGTCACCACCGGCTCGATCAGCGTGGCCTCGCCCTGCAATTCGGCAAATAGCGCCTCCTTGCGGTGAAACACCTCGTCCGGATCCAGCTTCAACCCGTAGCGCTCGCCAAACAGTTCGGCCACGCGACGCGTCGGCACGCCGCCGAGCGCATAAAAATAATCCTCATCCAGGGCATGGGGCAGCCCCACCGCGCGCATCGCCGCATCCCAGGCACGGTAGTGCAGCGGCATCGTGTCAATGAGCGTGCCGTCGAGGTCGAAGATGTAACCGTCGAAGTCGCCGGCCGGAAGATCGAGTTGCATGGACCGCCGAGCGCAGGGGCTGGGCCCGGGGATGGCAACCGTGTTCTCAGTCACCTTCGCTCATCACCATCCCGGCTACCGGCTGCTCCGGGTGAACGGCATGCCGGGGCAGACCGAGCGCCACCACGGCCGAGATCAGCGCGAAGCCAAATGCACCCCACAAACAGCCTGTGAGCCCCGCCAACTGGTAGAGCACACCCGACAGCAGGCAGCCCACGAGCCGGCCGCCGGCATTGGCCATGTAGTAGAAACCAACATTCAGGGCGACTTTGTCACCCTCGGTATAGTCGAGGATCAGGTAGGAATGCACGGCGGAGTTGAACGCGAAAACCACGCCAAACAAGGCAAGGCCGACGACGATCACACTTCCCGGTGCCAACCCGGCCACCAGGAGAATCGGCACCGCCGCCGTGACCACGGCGAGTCCGAAGGCCGCTGTCGCGGCGGTGAACCCGGTCGGAACCCGGCCGCGCAGCAAGGCCGGCGCCACGCCCTGCACCATTCCGTAGCCGATCACCCAGAGCGCCATGAAGGTGCCGACCTCCGCGAAGCTCCAGCCCAGCCCGCCGCGCAGGAACACCGGCACGCCGACGACAAACCAGATGTCACGCGCCCCGAAGAGAAAAAACCGCGCAACGCACAGCACGTTGATCGCCCGGCTTTTCGACCAAAGCTCGCGCCAGCCGGCCTTGGTTTTCGCGCGTCCGAGATCTCGCGGCAGCAGGGCCGACACGCCGGCCCAGACCAACGCCAGCAACCCAGCCATGAGCCACAGCGCCCCGGCAAAGCCGGCCGTCGCGAGGAGGAATCCGCCGATAAAAAACCCCACGCCCTTGAGCGCGTTCTTCGAGCCCGTGAGCACCGCCACCCACTTGAACAGCGCGCCCTTCGCCTCGGCCGGCACGAGCACCTTGATGGCGCTCTTCGCGCTCATCTTGGTCAGATCCTTCGCGATGCCGGACAGCGCCTGCGCCAGCATCACCCATGCGACCGAGGCCGCCTCGGACCAGCCCGGCTGCAACAGCGCCAGCAGCCCGAGCGCCGCCACCTGCAGGCCCAGCCCCGCCACCAGTGTCACGCGCAGACCCATCCGCGCCGCGATCCAGCCGCCCAGCAGGTTGGTGATGATGCCGCAAAATTCGTAGAGTAGAAACAGGAACGCCAGCGTGACCGGGCTGTAGCCGAGGTTGAAGAAGTGCAGCAGGACCAGCATCCGCAGCGCGCCGTCGGTGAGCGTGAATCCCCAGTAGGCGCCCGTCACGAGGCTGTAGTGGCGGAGGTTCACGGCAGATCAGAGCGCGACGGCGACTTTCCGGGCCAGCTCCGCCATGCGGTTGGCGTAGCCCCACTCGTTGTCATACCAGGCGTAGAGCTTCACCAACCGGCGATTCACCACCATCGTCGAGAGCGCGTCGATCGTGGCCGAGGCGGGGTTGCCCTTGAAATCAATGGAGACGAGCGGCCGTTCCTCGTAGCCGAGGATGCCGTGGAGCGGTGCGGTTTCGCTGGCGGCCCGCAACAGGGCATTCACCTCCGCGACGGTCGTGTCCCGCTTCACCTGAAACACGCAGTCGGTCAGCGAACCGGTGAGCAGCGGCACGCGGACCGCATGGCCGTTGAGCCGGCCCTGCAACTCGGGATAGATCAGCCCGATGGCGGTCGCGGAACCCGTCGTGGTGGGGATGAGCGAGAGCCCGGCCGCCCGCGCGCGGCGCAGGTCCTTGTGCGGCGCATCCACGATGGTCTGCGTGTTGGTGGCGTCATGCACCGTGGTGATCGCCCCGTGCTCGATACCGAGCCCCTCGTGGATAACCTTCACCACCGGGGCCAGGCAATTGGTCGTGCAACTCGCCGCCGTGAGCAGGTGATGCCGCGCCGGCTCATAAAGCCCGTCATTCACACCCATCACGATGTTCTGCGCACCGCCGTCCTTTACCGGCGCGGCCACGATCACCTTCTTCACTCCGCGCTCGAAATACGCCGCAAGCGCCGCCGCCGTGCGAAATTTGCCCGAACACTCCAATACCACGTCAACGCTGTGGGCCGCCCAGGCCACCTCCGCCGGCTTCACGCCGTCGCTCACCGCCACCCGCCGGTCGCCGACTTGAAAGGCCGTGCCGTCAGCCATCGCGGTTGCCGTCTCGCCCCAACGACCCTGCACGGAGTCAAAGTTAAGCAGATGCGCACAGGTGGCGGCATCGGCCTTGGGATCGTTGACCAGCACCCAGTCGAATTCCGGACGGTTCCAAGCGGCGCGATAGACCAGCCGCCCGATGCGGCCGAATCCGTTGATGGCGATGCGAACAGGTTTCATGGCGGTAAAAATCAGGGGCAGCAGGCAGGGCCGGTCTGCGCCAGCCGGGGTGCGAGTTTCGCCAGCCGCGCCCGGTCGCGGCGGAACACCGGGTTTTCGCGCACGCAATCCTGCAGGCAGGCAAGGTTGCTCCGCAGCTCACGCGAGGGTTTGGCCGGGAGCCGGTAGATCATCCAGTTGCCCTCGCGTTCGCACTCGACCAGCCCGCGCGTGCGCAGATAGCCGAGGTGTTTGGAAATCTTTACCTGCGGCTCACGCATGACGGCTTGGAAATGACACACGCACAACGGCCCCGCCGCCAGCACGTGGAGCAGCCGCAACCGCGTCGGTTCACACAGGCATTCGTAGATCCGGACCAGTTCCATGGCTTGATTCATATTCCTTAGAGGGAATATGAATCAAGCACCGAAGCCTATCGTCACCCAAACGTCACCGCCGCCTCAATGACCGGCGCGCGGGTTCTGCTTCTCCAGCCGCTGGAGTTCGGCCATCGAGCGCGTTTTGAGGCGCGCGGCGCCCCGATAGGCCTTGGTCTTGATGTGCGGCCCTTTTGCCAGCCGCGCCTTGGCCTTGGCCGTGGAGCGGCGGTATTGCGGCAGCCACGGGGCGTGTGCGACGAGGAACTCGTCCACCATCTGCCAGACCTCGGGCGGATTGCACACCGCGCCGACCAGCGGATCCATCAGGAAGGCCTGGCGCAGCAGCTCGTCGTCGCCGTGGACGGCGGCTTCCACCCCAAGGCGCTGCACGGAGATGCTGGCGTTGCACACCGCGGCGCAGCCCAGCGGCAGATCGCCGACGCTCGGCGTGTTGAAGCCGTAGCGGTCCACGTAACCCGGGGCCTCGACGATGGCGTCGGGCGGCAGGTTGGTGATGGTGGACTTGTTCACGAGGTTGAAGTGTCCGCGGTAAATCCGCCCGGTCTCGAAGCCCTCGAGGATGTAGCTGCCGTGCTCCTCGCTGCGGTTTTCCGCGCCATACTTGAGGGGCTCGGGCCGCTTGCCGCGGCCGAACTCGGCGCGGAACCAGTTGCGGCCCTCGGTGACCACGCGCAGGTAGCCGCCGGTCTCGCCGTTGATCCAACTGCCCATGTCGATCCAGCGTTTGATCTCATCGGGCCGCTTGCGATACCACGGCACGTATTCGCTGAGGTGACCGTTGCTCTCGGTCGAGTAGTAGCCGAAGCGCCGGAGAACATCGATGCGCACCTTCTCGGTCTTGGCATACTCCGGATGTTTCTCGAAGGCCGCCAGCAGGTCCTTGGTGCGGTCACGCCCCTTGGCTTTGACGGAGACATACCAAGTCTGGTGGTTGATGCCGGCGCAGATGATGTCCACGTCCTGTTTCTTGAGGCCCAGCACCTGCGCGATCTGGAAATGACCGTGCTGCACGCCGTGGCAGAGCCCGACGCAGCGGACACCGCCGTATTGGTTGGCCGCCCACGTGAGCATGGCCATCGGATTCGCATAGTTGAGCAGCAGGCAGTCCGGCGCCGCCACCTCGCGGATGTCGCGGCAGAAGTCCAGCATGGCCGCGATGCCGCGCTGGGCATACATGATGCCGCCGGCGCAGAGGGTGTCACCCACGCACTGGTCCACGCCGTATTTCAGCGGAATCTCGATGTCGTGCACGAAGGCCTCGAGCCCGCCGATGCGCACGACACAGAAGACGTAGTTCGCGCCCTTGAGCGCGGCGCGGCGGCTGGTCGTGGGCGTGATCTTGGTCTGCAGGTTGTTGGCCGCGATGTCGCGCCGGCAGATTTCGGCCACCATGTTGAGGTTGCGGGCGTTGATGTCGGTGAACGCAAACTCGACATTGGCGAACTCCGGCACGGCCAGGAGATCGGCGACGAGGCGACGCGTGAAGCCGATCGAGCCGGCTCCGATGAAGGCAATTTTAATGGGCATGGGATGAAGGGTAAGATCGTGCGCAGCATACGAAATCCATTCTCCCCTTGCTATGGTCAGCTTGTGCTAATTTCTGTCTTTTTGTGCTGAGCACTCTCCAAACCCTGCCCTACGGCGAAACTTCCCTGCTTTTTCCCGAGCGCGCCCTGCCGCTGCGTGCCATGTTGGGCAGCATCGGCCACGCGCGCGAAGCCACCCCTGGCTACGACTGGCATGGGCTGCGCCGCGGCCGGGCTGAGTTTGCGCTCCTGCAATACACCCTCGCGGGGCGCGGGCGGCTGCGGGTGCAGGCACGGGAGTTCGATGTCGGCCCCGGACATGCGATGCTGCTGCACTTCCCCGACGACAACCGCTATTGGCTGCCCGAAGACAGTGGCGGATGGGAATTCTTTTACGTGTGTCTGCACGGCCGCGAGATCTTGCGTCTCTGGCAATCCATCGAGACGCGGCTCGGCCCGCTCGCCAACCTCGCGCCCGACTCACCCGCCGTCGCCTGCGCCGCCCGCATCGTCGGTCGTGCGCTGCGGCGCGAGGTGACCGACGCCTTCACCGCCTCGGGGCTGGCCTACGAACTCGTGATGGCGCTCGCCGCCGAAGCGCGCCACACCCATCCGGCACAGCTCTTGCGCCCCGGCCTCGACAAAGCCCGCCGTTTTGCCGCCAGCCATCTGGCCCGGCCACTGACCGTGGACGACCTCGCGCACGAGGCCGGTCTCTCACGCTACCATTTCAGCCGCCTGTTTGCCCAACATACGGGCTTGGCGCCCGCCGCCTGGTTGATCGAACAACGGGTCAAGGAAGCCGCCCGGCTGCTGCGCAGCACCAAGCTGCCGCTCAAGCATATCGCGACCCAGTGCGGTTTCCCCAATGCCAACTACCTCGGCCGGGTTTTCCGCCGCCACACCGGCGTGCCTCCCGCCGCCTACCGCCGCAGCGGCGCCTGAGACCGGCAAAAGCAGGCCGCCCGCCGGCATGACCGGCGGGCGGGAACTACAAATCACCAAGAAAGACCGCCCGGTGCCGCCGGTTCGGCGGCATCATGACGATGGCACCAGACTCAGCAGTCCCCGTGCCATGCCCCCGGCCAGTTGCGCGGAATTCCGGAAGATTTTACCGCCGGGCACCGCGGTGCAGCCGGCTGACGGGCTTGGCCGCCACGGCGGCGGTCTCGGCCAACGCCTTGTCATCAAAGAGCGCGGAGTAGATGTAGGGGAAACCTTCGAGTTTCTTCCGCTCCACCCCGACGCCCATGTAGCGTTCGATGCTGCGCGCATCGCGGACATCTTCCTCGGTAACGAGGGTAAAAGCATCCCCGGTCGTCTGCGCCCGGCCGGTGCGACCGATGCGATGCACGTAGTCCTCGGCATTCTCCGGCACGTCGTAGTTGATGACGTGCGAGACGCCGGCGATATCGAGACCGCGCGCGGCGATGTCGGTCGCCACCAGCACCTCGAATTTACCGGACTTGAAGCCGTCGAGCGCCTCGATGCGCTCGCGCTGGCTGCGGTCGGAGTGCATCACGCCCACGGTGTGGCCGGTGCTCTGCAGCTTGCGGGCGATGCGGTCGGCCCCCATGCGCGTGCGGGTGAAGATGAGCACGCTCTTGAATTCGGTGCGCTCCAGCAGGAGCTGCAGCAGCTCGAATTTCTGCGATGCCACCACGGGGTAAAAGGCGTGCGACACCGTCTCGGCCGGCGAACGCACGCGGCCGATCTCAACCTTCACCGGGTCGCGCAACGCCCAACTGGCGAGCTGGGCGATCTCCGGCGGCAGCGTGGCGGTGAAGAAGAGCGTCTGCCGGCCTTTCGGTGTTTGATTCACGATGCGGCGCACATCGGGCAGAAAACCCATGTCGAGCATGCGGTCCACCTCGTCGAGCACGAGGATGTCCACGTCCTTCAGCGAGCAGTTGCCCTGCTCCAAATGGTCGAGCAACCGGCCCGGGGTCGCGGCGAGAATGTCCACGCCGCGGCGCAGGTCGTCCACCTGCTTGCCATAGCCCACGCCGCCGTAAACGATGGTGACGCGCAGGTCGGTAAATTTGGCGTATTTCTGGAAAGCTTCCTCCACCTGGAGAGCGAGTTCGCGCGTGGGCTCAAGGATGAGGCAGCGCAGCTTGCCGTGCCCGGCGAGACGCTGGATGATGGGCAGCGCGAACGCGGCGGTCTTACCCGTCCCCGTCTGCGCCGAGCCGATGACATCTCCGCCCTTCAGCACCACCGGAATGGCCTGCGCCTGGATCGGCGTGGGCACCGTGTAACCCATCTCCTGCACCGCAAACGCGAGCGCATCGGACAGCCCGAGCTTGGAGAACTCGGTATCCATCTTCGGGATGTCCACCGGCACCGCAGGCTTGATGTCCGCCGTCCGCGGATGGTCAAAAGTCTTGTCCACCATCGGGCGCTCTCGCTCCGCCCGGGGACCGCCACCCGAGCGCGACAGCCCGCCGCGCCGACCACGGCCGCCATCGCGTTCACCACGGGGGCTCCGTTCCTCGCGCCGGGGCTGGCCTTCCCGCGGCCGGCTCTGTTGCTGGCCTTGACCTTGGGGCTTGGGTCCGCGCTCGGCGGCCCGCTCGGGACGGGCCGAGGCTTTGCCGTGGGATTTGACCGGACTTGCGGCCGGCTTGTTTTCAGATTTGGACGACAGTGAGCCGCGCAACTTCGCGATGAGCTTTCGGAACATGAGTAAGTGAGTAAACCGGCAGCGTCGCCGATTTACCCGACATTGCAATCCGGAAGACCGGAGGCCCCCGGCCGCGCTCAGAGGTTGCCCTTGATCTTGTCGAGCAACGCCCGCGACAGCTCCTCGTCGCCAAAGACCCCCACGCGGATCTGCACCTTCGTCAGGTTGTCGCCGGTCTTGGTCAGCACGATGTCGATCTTCTTGTCCTGGGCGGTGCGGGCCACGAGGTTGGCCGAAAGCGCATCCTTGCGGTCGCTGATCTTGACGAACTCCAACTGGCTGATCGCCCGCCCGGAAGCCCGGTGCACACTGTCCAAACTGCCTTCGAGGGTCGTTTCCAACTCGCCGCGAATGTAGGCCACCGCCCCGGCGCCCGCGGCTCCGGCCGCCACCACCACGCAACCGGTATGCAGGGCCACCGAAGCCATCAGGAGGGAACCGGCCAGCAAACGAACGAGGGTTTTGCGAAATTTCATGTTCATAAGCTCGCACAGACAGCGGTGGAGGCAATCGGTTTCCGACTTCCCGTGCGCCAAGAATCTGTAAAACCCTGCCGCCGCGAAACGGCTGGCGGTCTCAACCTCCGGTTCGTTGCCCAAGCACCTCGCGGAGCGTCTTGGCGAGGTCTGAAATCCGGTAGGGCTTTGCCACCATGCCGTCGAAACCATGCGCCCGGTGATCGGCCATCACCGGATCGCTCGAATAGCCGCTCGACACGATCGCACGCACCTGCGGATCGATGGCGCGGATCCGTTGCAACGCCTCGAGGCCACCCATCCCGCCGGGCACCGTGAGGTCCATCACCACCAAGTCGAAAGGGCTGCCGGAGGTCCGCGCGGCTTCGAAGACCCGCACCGCCTCCTTGCCGTCTTCCGCCATCACCGGCTCAAGCCCGAGCCGCGAAAGCAAGATGGAAGCCATCTGCCGGATCGCCTCCTCGTCATCCATAAACAGCACGCGACCGCAAAGTTCCTCGAAAGGCGACTGGCTGACAGCCTTTGTTTCCACCGCCGCCGCCGAGGCGGGCAGCCAGATCTGGAACGTCGTGCCGCCGCCCGGCACCGACTCCACGGTCACGTGTCCGGCGTGTTTCTTTACGATCGAATAGACGGTCGCGAGCCCGAGGCCGACACCCGTTTCCTTGGTGGTGAAATAAGGCTCGAAGATGCGGGGCAAGAGCGCCGGGGCGATGCCCGGCCCGTTGTCCCGCACCGTAAGATGCAGGTAGTCACCCGGCGCCAACGGCTGCGCCGGGCCCGGCGGCACCGTCTCGTTGCGCAGCGCGATGTGCACGACGCCGCCACGGGGCATCGCCTGCACCGCGTTGAGCACGAGGTTTTGCACCACCTGCCCGATCTGGCCTTTGTCCACTTGGGCGGGCCGAAGCGCGGGGGCCGGCTGGAATTCGCACCGCACCGCCGAACCGTGAAGCGCAAACTCCGCCGCTTCTTTGACGAGGTCGGCCAATTGCACCGCGCTGCGCACCGGCTCGCCCCCCTTCGCAAAGGTGAGAAGTTGCTGCGTGAGGTCGCGGGCCCGGTTCGCCCCGCGCTCCGCCTCGTGCAGCCACCGCGCGGCAGGGGTGGCTTTCACCTTCTCATCCATCAGGGCCAGCGTCAGGTTGCCCATGATGATCGCCAGGATGTTGTTGAAATCATGCGCGATGCCGCCGGCCAGCAGGCCCACGGACTCCAGCTTCGAAGCCCGTTCCAATTCATCCCGCAGCCGCGATTCCTCCGTCGCATCGTGCAACACCAGCACGGCGCCAATGATGCCGCCGTCTTCGCCCTTCATCGGAGCGCAACGGCCTTCGACCAGACGCGATTCTCCGTCCGCCCGCATGAGCAGGGTCTGGGCCGGCAGGACGACGGCCTGCCCCGCGTTTCTCGCGCCGGTGTCCGGCGGACGCACGGGCACACCCGTCTTCGCATGCACCAGTTGACAGAGCGCCGCGAACGGCCGGCCGATCGCCTGCGCTGCGCTCGTCCCGATGAGCGCGCAGGCCGAATGGTTGATAAACTGCACCACGCCGGCGTTGTCCACCGTGACCACGCCCTC
Source organism: Opitutaceae bacterium UBA2377 (assembly GCA_002344205.1). Lineage (GTDB taxonomy): Bacteria > Verrucomicrobiota > Verrucomicrobiia > Opitutales > Opitutaceae > UBA2377. The sequence continues at coordinate 312,266 of DDSZ01000032.1, read as the reverse complement.
GGCCATCGCCCGGAGCGTCACGCTCAACCGCTCGCGTTCGGCCGCCAGTGCCTGCTGGGCCGTCTTCATCTGCGTAAGGTCGAGCAACGCCAGTTGCGTGCGGTGGTATTGGGCTTCGCCTCCAACCACCGGGACCCACCAATGTGCATGGACCCGGCGCGGACTGCCGTCCGCTGCGCCCAGCGTAAGCTCTCCTTCCACCGCGCGGCGATCTTCCCACAGGGCGAGAAAGGCCCGGCGNNTTGGCGATACCCACCAGCCGGAGCGCGGCGGCGTTGGCTCCGATGACGCGCAGCTTGCGCAACGGGTCGGCAATCTGCTCCGGGTGCTGGTCGAGATAGCGGCCGAGATCCGTCACGCCGGCCGCCCGGAGTTCGTTGAGCCACTCCATTACCGGCCGGTCGTCGAACTCCACGATACCGATCGGCGAATGCTCGAAGAGCGTGCGGTAGCGCTCCTCGCTGGAGCGCAGTTGCTGCTCGGCCAGCTTGCGCTCGTTGATATCCACGTGCGTGCCCACGATGCGCCGCACCCGCCCTTGCTCGTCGAGATCAGCGCGACCGCGGGAGAGAATCCATTTGTAGGTGCCGTCCTTGCAGCGAAACCGGTGCTCCACCTGGTAGTTTGGTCGCTTGCCGGCGATGTGCTCGATCATGGCCTGCCGGCCCAGGGGAATGTCGTCGGGATGGATGCGCCCGACCCAGTCCTTGCGCTGGCTTGAGATCTCGTCCGGGGCGAAGCCCAGCATCTGCTTGCTGCGGTCGGAGTAAAAATCCTCCCCGGTCATGAGGTTGTTTTCCCAGATTCCGGCGGCGCTCGCCTGCACCGCCAGGCGCCAGCGGTTCTCGCTGTCCCGATACGCCAGCTCGGCGCGTTTGCGGGCCGTGATGTCGGTGACGAAGCCTTGGTAATGCTCGAGCCTGCCGGCAGGGCCGCGCACCGCGCTGGCGTTTTCCGTCACCCACACCCGCGAGCCATCGGGTCGCACGATCTCGGACTCGAAATCATGCACCGCGCCGTCCTGCTCCAGCCGCACCATGAATTCCCGGCGCCGGTCCGGCTGCACATAGAGCCGGTCAAGCGCGGCCGGCGGCTGCACCAGGAGCTCTGCCGGAGAGGCAAAGCCTAGGATGCGGGCAAGCGCCGGGTTGGCGCTGCGAAAGGTCCCGCCCGGCAGCGACTCATATACGCCCTCGGCCGCGCCTTCGAAGAGCCGCCGGAAACGTTCCTCCGATTCGTGCAGTTCCGTCAGGTCGGTGAACACCACCAGCACCTGTTTGAAATTGGGCCGGCCTTGCTCGCGGGTGAGTTTCCACTGCACGACGCACCGGCGCCGGCGATGGTCGCCAGCCTGGAAGGTGGAATCGATCATGACCTCGTCCCGGCCGTCCCACAGCGCCCGCAGCTCCTCGGCAAATGCCGCCGGGGGCTTCTTCGCCGTCAGCCGCAGCATCCGCAGGTTATAGTCGGACAGATCGATCGCATCCATCATGGCCAGCGCACGGCGGTTTGCCGCGGTCGTTTTCACGCAATGAAACAGCTCCGTCGCGAGCCCGGGGCTTGACTCCAGATGCGCCGACAGGTCGCGCACCCCGTGGTCGCGCAACGCCTCCAGCCGCCGTTGCAGCTCGGTAAAATCCTCCTCGATGATCGCCACCGTTGCTTCCTCGAAAAATCTCCGGAAACGGGCCTCCGAACGGCGCAATTCCCGGCGCTGCCGCCGGAGTTGCTGCCAATAATAACCCGCCACCAACAACCCCGCCGCCAGCCCGGCGCCTATCACCCAGCTCCGCGTCGCCTGCGACCAATCCTCAGGCAGAAGGTGGGCGCAAAATACGATGTCCAACGGCAGCATAAGAGCCAGCCAGCAGACCCAGTCCGCCCGGATTTGTCGAGGGCCAAGCCCGTCCAACCCCACCCCGAGTCGCAGTCGAAAAATACCTTCCGGCCGCTTGCATCCGAAGCATTTCCCTCAGCGTAAGAGCATTGTGCCCCCGCTTCCATCCCGTCTTCTCCTGCTGGCCCTGCTCCCGCTCACCGTCGCGGCCAACCAACCGGCTTCCACCACCTTCCGACCCGCCCTGCTGGAATCCTACAACCTTACTTTCGGCCACACGGCCCGCGCCGATCTAAGCCGCCAAGGCACGGCCGCCGGCAACGTGGCCGTGCAGCATACCGCTTTCAGCCTCACCGGCCGAACGCCCTTGGGCGCTTCCACCCTCCTGCTGCACGGCCTCGCCTACGCCTCCCACGAACTCGACTCCGGAACCGCACCGCTGCCCGGGAGGCTGACTGAAACCACCCTTTCCCTCGGCCTCTGGCACAAGCTCGACGAGAGCTGGACCTTGGCCGCCTATCTGCGCCCCGGCAACTACAGCGACCGCAGCCGCCTGGATGGCAACAGCTTCAACGCCCCGCTGCTTTTCACCGCCCTCTACCGCGCCAACCCGGATCTGGACTGGGTCGCGGGCTTCTCCGTCAACGCTTTCTCCGACAATCCCTTTATCCCCATCGCCGGGGTGCGCTGGCAATTCGCACCGGATTGGACCCTCAACCTCGGCTTTCCCCGCGCCGGGGTGACTTGGCGCGCCAACGAGCGCTTTTCCCTTATGGCCGGCGCGACCGTGCAGGGAGGCAGCTACCGCATCACCCGCAACTACGGGGTGCCGGCGGCGGGGGTAAATCGTCTGGCCAACACTTTTCTCGACTATCGCGAAATCCGGCTCGGCCTGGGTGCCGAGATCTCGCTCAGCCCGGCTCTTAAGCTAGTTGCGGATGCCGGCGTCAGCGCCGACCAGCGCTTCGACTACTTCGACCGCGGTTACCGGCTGAAAGGCGACCGCGCGGCCTTCCTCGCCCTCGCCTTGCAGGGCCACTTCTAACCCCGGCGCCCTCCGCCCGGATGTTTGTGCTTTCATGCCGCCCGGATGTGGCTACACCAGTCTCCTCCGATGCCGGACGAAGCCCATTCACCCGCCGCCCCCAATTCCTCCGTGCAAATGCTCGTGGATGAGCTGGGCATCGAGAGCACCCGCGAACTGGTGGAGATTTATCTGCGGGAGTTCACCAAGCTGCGCGACCAACTGGCCAGCGGCGACCGCAAGCAACAACGCTTCGCCGCCCACAGTCTCAAGAGCAGCTCTCATCACATGGGTGCCATCGCGCTCTCCGAGATGATGGCCCGTTTTGAGGAGCGCTTGGAACAACCCGCCGGCGCCGCCCTCGATGCCGCCGAGGTCGCCGCGGTGGAGCGCGAGTTCGAGGTCGTCGCCGCGCCGCTGCGCACCTTCCTCACGGCCTGAGCCGCCCGGCCAGCCCGCTGGCTTTTCAGCCCGCGATGATGCCCGCCTGCACGCACAGGCGCACCAGGCTGGCAACCTCGCGCACGCCGAGCTTGTCCATGATGTTGGCCCGGTGCTTCTCCACGGTGCGCACACTGAGGTTGAGCTTCACCGCCACCTCCTTCGAGGTCAGCCCCTGCGACACCAGTCGCGCCACCTCGATCTCCCGCTCGGAAAGTCCGCGCAACACGGCCAGCGCCTCCGGCGATACCACGCCGCCAACGCCGGACTTCGGCGGCACGTGGGTCGCGAAATACATCCCGCCCTTCATCACGGATTCGATCGCCTGCAGCACGTAGTCCAGCGGCTCGGTCTTGTCCACAAAACCGTGCACCCCGGCCGCGATCAGTTGCGCCGGCAGGTCCGCATCGGGCTGGCTCGTGAGCACCAGCACGCGCAGCTCGGGCTGCACCGCCTTCACCTCGCGGATGACCTCCAGTCCATATTTGCCGGGCAGGTGCAGGTCGGAAATCAACAGGTCCGGCCGATGCTGGAGACAGGCCGCGACGCCCGAAGGCCCGTCCGCACACTCCGCCACGATCTTCAGACCCGACACCTTGGTCAGCGCCATCTTCAACATCTGGCGGAACAGGGTTTCGTCTTCGACGATGACGGTTTTTATGGCCACGGGCGCCTACTAAGCGCAGGCCCCCTCCCGCCTTCAAGACCGAAACCCACCCATTCGGACCTATTCGCCACCCGCCAGAAAAACCCGCAGCGCCCGGAAATCCTCCGGCAGGTAAACCTCCCGGTGCAAGACCAGCTCCGCCGCATCACCCGCCTGCCAGCAACGGGCGAGAAAAGCCTCATGCTGCGCCGGCGTGAGCCCGGTCCAGTAAGGGCAGTCCACGCAATGGCTGCCACTCACCCGCTCACGCACCTTGGCCAGTTGCTGCCGCCGGCAGACGCCGTCGGCCGTAACCTCGCGGAAGGAATCCCGGCACACCTTGAAATGCGGATGGAAACAAGCCTTCACCAATTGCCGCGCCGGGGTAGCCACCGCCGCCGCCACTTCCGCGGAAAAGCCCTCGACCAGCCGCGCGATCAACGGCGCCACCTCCTCCGCACTCATCTCCCCCGGCTCACCCTGCTCCTGCGGCGCCAGCTCAGGCGGCAACCCGCGCTCGCCGATGAGTGCCCACAGCCGGCAACCAAACTCCTGCAACACCTCCGGCGCCGGCATCGGCCGGCCGGTCTGCGTGAAGAACCGTGCAAGCACCGCCTGCACCAGCCGGTTGAAAATTTCCGCACCGCCATTCATCGCCACCCAACGCACCAAAAGCGTCCGCCGAGTCAATGAAGCTGATGCGCCCAATCATACGCTCCCGGCCACCTTGGCTTGAACTCCGCACCTCCGCGTCTCCGTGGCCAATCACCCCTTTCTGGTTTCCTTCCGCTTTCAGGCCCGTTTGCTTGCCGGCATGAAACAGAACGTCGCCATTTTGGTATTCGATGACGTCGAGGTGCTCGATTTCGCCGGCCCCTTCGAGGTCTTCGCCGTGACCGACGAACTCCGCGGCTACGACACCTTCAACACCTTCACCGTCGCGACCAAACCCGGCACCGTGCGCGCGCGCAACGGCCTCAAGGTCGTGCCCGACCACACCTGCGAAAGCTGCCCCGCGCCGGACATTCTCGTCATTCCCGGCGGCTTCGGCACCCGTGCGCTCCTGCGCGAGCCCTCGCTGATCGAGTGGATCCAGGTGAAGTCCCGCAAAGCCGAGATCGTCATGAGTGTCTGCACCGGCGCCTTCCTGCTCGCCAAGGCCGGCCTGCTCGACGGTCTGCGCGCGACCACGCACCACGAGTGCCTCGACACCCTGCGCGAACTCGCCCCCGCCGCCACCGTGGACCCCACCGCCCGCTTCCACGACAACGGCCACATCCTCACCGCCGCCGGCATCTCCGCCGGCATCGACTGCTCCCTCCACGTCGTCCGCCGGCTTCTCGGTCCCGAAACCGCCGCCGCCACCATCCGCTACATGGAGTATCGCGAACCGACTGCCTAAAGCGCCATTGCATGCCGGTTTCTGCCGGGCATGCTGCGCCTCCTGTGTCCGAAAAAGCGCCTTCACGTTCCGCCCTTATCCTGGCCTTTGCCACGATTTACCTCGTGTGGGGCAGCACCTATCTGGCCATCCGCGTGGCCGTGGGCACCATCCCGCCTTTCCTGATGGCGGGCGCGCGGTTCCTCGTCGCCGGCGCCATGCTCTATGCGTGGCTGTGGCTCACCAAAAAAATCCGGCCCACGCCGCGGCAGTGGTTCGACAACGCCGTCATCGGCGGGCTGCTCCTGCTGGGCGGCAACGGGCTCGTATCGTGGGCCTCCGAGACGACGCCCTCCAGCATCACCACGCTCATCATCTCGATCGGCCCGCTTTTCATTGTGCTGGCCGACTGGCTCGTGCTCGCCGTGGGCGGCGATGCGACCCGCGGCGCCAAGCCCACTCTAGCCACTTTGGGCGGGCTGGCGCTCGGCTTCGGCGGCCTCGCCTTGCTGGTGGGGCCCGACCTCGGCAGCGAAGCGGCCACCGGGCTCGACCCATGGCGCGTGGGCGCGATCCTTTTCGGCTGCGTCACGTGGTCCGCCGGCTCGATCTACACGCGCTACGCACGGCAGGCCGCCGAGCCGATGACCGCCGCCGCGCTGCAGATGGTGACGGGCGGCTTGCTGCTGGCACTGGTCAGCATCCTCTGCGGCGAGCCGGCTCGCTTCGACCCCGCGGCCATATCCACCGCCTCGGCGGGTGCCTGGCTCTACCTCGTCTGCATCGGCTCGCTGGTGGGTTTCACGACCTTCGTGTGGCTGATGAAAAACTGTTCGCCGGCCCGCGTCTCGACCTACGCCTACGTGAATCCCGTGGTGGCCGTCTTCCTCGGGTGGCTGATCCTGAGCGAGCCGGTGGGCCCGCGCATGCTGGCGGCCTCGGCCGTCATCATCACTGCGGTCGCGATCATCACGGCGCAGAAAAACCGAAAGCAGCTTGCCGTGCCGCCGCGGCAGGCGGTGGCAACCACCTCCCCCGCCCGCGACACCTGACGCCAATCAACGCCGACCGGACGGACTACCACCGCCACGCAGCGCTCACGCCCGCCTGGCGCGAGTCGGCGCGGTTTTCGTAGCGGGTCTCGATGTAGTCGGGGTCCTCGTTGCCGAAGAAATAGACGCGCTTGTCGTAAACCTCGTCGAAGAGGTTCTTCGCCCAGAACGTGACGGACCACTGCGACCAAGCGTAACCGAGACTTAGGTTGACCACGCGGAAGGCGCGGCGGGCCTCGTTCTGGTTGTTCGAGTCGAACTGCTGCGCGCGGCCGGTGAGATCGGCGGCGAAGAACAGCCCGCGCTCGGCGCCGTAGCGCGTGCCGAGCGTGTAGCCGTATGCCGGCGCGTTGGCCAGCACGCGGCCGCCGCCGGGGTTGCCGTTGGCCAGCGTGAAGGGTTCGAGCCGCGAACGCATGAGCGCCAGCGAGCCGCGCACGGTCCAGTCGCGCGTCAGCGCCCAGCCGGCGGCGGCCTCAAGGCCGTAAACGCGGGCGTCGTTGCCGTTGTCCGTGAAGAAGCGGTAGCTGCCGCCGAAGCCGGCGGAGTCGCGCACCTGGGCTTCTTCGCGCTGCAGCCAGAAAACCGTCACTTCGCCCGTGAAGCGCCCGTCGAAACCGTGCCCGCGCACGCCGGCCTCCCAGTTCCACAGCGTCTCGGTTTCATAGGTGAGCGGATCCGTCGCGGGATCGATGCGCGCGTCCACGTTGATGCCGCCGGCCTTGTAGCCGCGCGTCAATGACACGAAGCCGAGCGCGCGGTCGGTGAGGTCGTGCTCGAGGGTCAGCTTGCCGCCAACGAGCGTGTCGTCGAAAACCGGCGCCGTGTTTACCACCGGGTCAAAGCTGTTGCTGCTGGCGCGGTAGCGGGTGCGGGTGCCGCGGCCGTCCATGTTCACCGACTCGGCGCGCAGGCCGAGCACCAGCCGCGTGCGGGGCGAGAAATCGTGGCCGAGCTGCCCGAAGAGCGCGGTGTTTTTTGCCCGATAGACGGTGTGCAGGCCGCGGACATTCCACGGATCGGTGTTGGTGTAGCGCGAGAACTCCTCGGTATCGGAATAAAATGCGCCGAGCGTCCAGCGGCTGATCCAGCCGTCGAGCGCGCCGGGCACGGAGTCGAGGCGCAGTTCCTGGTTGAAGACCCAGCGCGTGCGCGCGAGGTCGCTGAAACCCATATAGGAAGCGGCGGTCCAGTCGTCGTCGTAGCTGTAAGCCGAACGCGTGCGCGCCCCGCTCGTCACCGTCGTGAAGCGGAAGGCTTCGCCGCCGGTCCGGGTGCCGCGCAGGCTGCCGGCCACGGAACGCTGCTCGTCGCGGCCGGGCTCGTCGCTGAAGGTGAACCGGCCGTTGTTATCGAGGGCGAACTCGTCGTAGCCGTTGTCGAGATCGGCGGCGAAGAGCGCGGCTTCCCAGCGCCAAACCGGGTTCGGATTCCAAGTGAGGCGCAGCCGGGCCAACTGTTCGTCGCGGGCGTTGGTATCGCGGTTGAGCGCGAGGTTGCGCCGGAAGCCGTCGGCCGCGCTTTGCTGCACGGCGAGCCGGAACATGAGTTTTTCGGGCGCAGCGGAGACCAGGGGGCCGCCCACGGCGAACGCGCCGGTGCGGAGCGAGTCGCCGCCCACGGTGGCCTCGGCGCGCCCGGTCCAGAACGGCGTGGGCGCGTTGGTTACCAAGCGCACGACACCGCCCGCCGCGTTGGCCCCGAAGGCACCGGCCTGCGGGCCGCGCAGCACCTCGATCTGGCCCACGTCGAAGGCCGACGCCACCGTGCCGAGGCCGGTGAAATCGAGGTCATCCACGAGGAAGCGAACCGCCGAGTCCGGCGTCTCACCCTCGAACTGGGAGTTTTCGCCCACGCCGCGGATTTGCAGGTATCGCGGTCGCGAGGTGCCGCCGGTCCAGGTGAGATTCGGAATCTGGTTTACCAGATCACCGAAGTGATTGACTGCGCCGGCGCGCAGCGCGGCTTCGTCGTAAACGGTCACGCTGGCCGGGATGCGGGCCAGCGGGGATTCCCAGAGATCCGCCGTGACGCGGACCGGTGAGAGCACAACCGGCGCGTCATCGGCAGCCGGGGTCTGGGCGCGCACAGCCAGCGTGGCCGCCAGCGCAGTGGTGAGGAGGAGGATTCGTGTCGGGAGTTGCATTTGGTTGAAAATGCCCGACCCAAATCGGACTCCCGGTGAAGGGGCGCCGGAACGGAGCCCCAAGGCGCAATTCGCGGCGCCTGCTGTTTCCTTCGTCGGCATGATCCGTTCAGGTTCGAAGGGTCGAGCAGCCGGTCGTGCCGCAATCTCAGCCCTCCGCGGAGGGCACCCCTACAGGCAGGGGCAACGTGCACCCTTTCCCGCCACCGTCAACCCCGGTGCGTGTCATGGCAGGGTTGCTGCTGGGATGGGCTTCCCAGTCATATCCGCCGCCATCTCCGCTTGCGCATGGACAAACCGCCGCGCGCATGGCGGGATGCCCCTTCCGTCATGCGCCCGCTCCGCCTGCTGCCTCTCACCGTTCTCCTCGCCCTGCCGCTGCCGGCGCAGGACGACGATGTGACCGTGCTGGAAAACTTCATCGTGACAGAAAGCGCCGGCTATCGCGCCGGCGACGTGCTGCCGACCTCGCGGCCCGTGGACTCGGTCTTCGGGCCCGGGCGTCCGGTGCTGGAAATCCCGCGCGCCGTGACCGTGATCACGCCGGAACTGATGCGCCGGTTCGACCTCCAGAGCCTCGCCGACCTCGGACGCATCGGCGCGGGCACGCAGGCGGCGAATTACTTCGGCATCGCGGGCACACCCTACCTGCGCGGGGCCAAGGCCGCGACCTTCTTCAACGGCATGCTGCGCGCCTACCAGCGCAACGAGATGCCGGTCTCCTTCGGTTCGCTCGAGGCGATCGATCTCGTGAAAGGCCCGGCCCCGGCGCATTTCGGGCCGGCACCCGAAGGCGGCTACGCGAACTTCATCCCGAAGTCGCCTTACTTCGACCGCACGCGCGGTTCCTGGGCGGTGACCGCCGGCGCCCACGACCATTTCCGCACGCAGCTCGATCACGGCGGCCCGGTGATGCTCGGCCGCTGGCCCGCCGCCTACCGCGTGTCGCTCACGCTGCAGGAGTCCGGCAGCTACTGGCGGAACGTGGGCAACGACTACGTCTCGGTTTACGCCGCCATGAAGGCCCGGCCCCGTGAAGGCGTGAGCCTCTTCACCGGCGCCGAGTTCTACGATTTCCGCAGCAACGAGAATCCCGGCTGGAACCGCGTGACCCAAGCCCTGATCGACCGCGGCGAATATATCATCGGCGAACCGCAGAACCTCGCGAGCGCAGCCTGGGGCGGCGCGGCCGACCGCACGCTCGTGCAGTGGCCCGGGGCGTTCACCGGCCAGCCGGCCAATTTCCGCGCACTCATCCTGCCGGCCGCGACCGCCGAAGCGCGCATCGCCCCCGCCCTGCTCGCGCTCATGGAGGACCGCCGCGGAACTGACGGCGGCTACCGCTACACCCAGGCCTACTTCGACGCGGGCGGCACGGCGCTCACCGAAAAAATCAGCGGCGACACCGTGCTCTCGGATCCCAACGATTACGCCGACGCGCGTGACTTCCTGTGGTTCATGGACCTGGCCTTTACCGGCGCGGCCGACCGCACGGTGACCTGGAAAGCGCTGCTGGAATCCCTCTCCACCGACAAGCACTCCAGCTACGGTTACGCGGTGGCAACCGAACAGCTCGTGCTCGAAAACAAGCTGCTCATCGAACAGCGCGACCTCCGGCCCGCCGCCACCACGCTGACCTACGGTGCTTCGTTCCGCTACAGCCACGGCCGGGTGCTGCAGGATTTCGACGCCGAGCCCTTCAACCGCCGCGATCTCTTCCGCCCGGGCATTTCTCCCAACAGCCGCGTGCCGGCCGGGGCCGACCGCGGACCCGACGGGCTCAACCTCTGGTCCACCAGCCTCGGCGCGAGCACCGAGTCCGACCTCTGGCAGGGCGCGCTCTTCGGTTTTGCCGAGACCACATGGAACGAGCGTTTCGCCACCATCCTCTCGCTGCGCGGCGAATCGTTCCGTTACGAAGCCGGCCTGCCGGCCGCTGTGGAGCGCGCCACGCCGGCCCAGCGCACAGCGGCCGAGCGTGCCGGGAAAAGGGCGCACGGCTCCGGTTCGTTCAGCGCCGTCTGGCAGGCGCTGCCCGGCGCACATTTCTACGGCACCTACCAGCGCGGCACGGCCCTCCAACCCGGCCAGGGCGGCACCGTGAACAGCAAGAGCAACTTCGCCCTGGCGGAACTTCAGGAGGCCGGCGCCAAGTTTTCCCTCGCCGACGGCCGGCTCTTCGCCGGCGTCGCCGGCTACCGGTGGGAAAGCGGCCGGTTTAACGACCGGGAAAACCGCGCCGAACGGCTTCGCGGCCGCGGGGTTGAGTTGGAACTCACCTGGCAACCGGTGGAGACATTCAGCCTCATCGCTTCGGCCGGCACGCAACGCGCCTACCGGCTCGAACCGCCGGGCTTTCGCGCCCGCGACACCAATGCCCAACGCATCGCGCTGGAAGCGGGCGCTTTCGATGCCGGGGTCACGCCGGTGCCGCCGGGCAATCCGCGGCTCATCTATCCCGGCACGCCGGAAACCCAGCTCAAGGTGGACGCCGCTTGGCAGATCTCAGCCGCTTGGGGCTGCTCGTTGGGTGCGGCGTGGAGCGAACGCTTTTATCACAATTTCGAGCAGACCCTCGTCCTGCCGGAGTCACTCGTCTGGCGCGGCAGCGTCCACTGGCAGCACGGACCGATCACCCTGCGCCTGAGCGGGGAAAATCTTTTCAACGAGGATTACTTCATCGGCGGCGACCCCACCTTTGCCCACAACAACCTTGTGACCAAAGCCCCGCTCGCGAGCTGGAAGCTCAGCGCCACTTGGAACTTCTGAGGCCGGCACCCGACCCCGTAAAACACAAGAGCCGCCTCTTTCGAGGCGGCCCGAGTGACCTAACACCAAGCAAACCGTAAGAACTACAAACATTCACTGTTTTACCAGAACAGTGCTGACTACACCGGAATAGACGCAGCCACTTTCAAAACGCTCAAAATTTGCGCGAAAATTATTTCGCCGTTTCTAAAATTTCTCTTTCGATTGTTATACAACGCTTTGCGATATCGAAAAGATTGCTCAATCGCGGCCTGCTTCCTTCCGGCGCGTAATGAATAACGCCGCTGCACCGTCCGTTATACCTTATTCCACGATCACCCGCTCAATCGGGTTGGCCGCATCTGCCGGGGACATTCCGGGCAAGGGCGTGCTCTTCAGAGGATAGACGAAGCGCTGGCCCTCATAGTTGCGGAAGACGACTTCGTCGTCGGTGATCTTCTCCACGTATTCCGGGTTGACCGGCACCTTGCCGCCGCCGCCGGGGGCGTCGATCACGTATTGCGGCACGGCGTAGCCGGTGGTGTGGCCGCGCAGAGCCTTGATGATCTCGATGCCCTTGCGGACATCCACCTTGAAGTGGGCGCCGCCGGTGATGAGGTCCATCTGGTAGAGATAATAGGGCCGCACGCGCATCCGCAGCAGCCGGTGGACGAGGGCCTGCATGACCTCGGAGTCGTCGTTCACGCCCTTGAGCAACACACTCTGGTTGCCCAGCGGCACGCCGGCGAAGGCCAGCCGTTCGCAGGCGTCCTTGAGCTCCTGCGTGGCCTCCTTCGGGTGGTTGAGGTGCACGCTCATCCAGATCGGGCCGTATTTTTTGAAAATCTCGCACAGCTCCGGCGTGATGCGCTGCGGCAGGAAGACCGGGATGCGCGAGCCGATGCGGATGAACTCGACGTGCTTGATGCCGCGCAACCGTGCGAGCAGGTGCTCGAGCTTGCGATCGGACAACAGCAGCGGGTCGCCGCCGGAGAGCAGGACGTCGCGCACCTCGGGATGCGACTCGATGTAGCGCAGGGCCTGCTCGTATTCGGGGTGGAAATTGTAGTCCTGGGCGTTGGAGACGAGCCGGCTGCGCGTGCAGTAGCGGCAGTAGGCCGCACAGCGGTCGGTCACGAGGAACAGCACCCGGTCGGGATAGCGGTGCACCAACCCGGGCACCGGCGAATGCTCGTCCTCCCCCAGCGAATCGAGCTGCTCCTCGGCCGAAAGCTGCATCTCGCCGGACCGGGGGATGACCTGCTTGCGGATGGGGCAGTTCGGATCGTTGCGGTCGATCAGATTGAAGAAATACGGGGTGATCGCGAGGGAGAGCTTCTGGTCGGCGAAGTAACAGCCCGCCTTCTCCTCTGCCGTCAGGGTCATGAACTGCTCCAACTGGGCAACCGAGGTGATGCGGTTCTTGAGCTGCCACGTCCAGTCGCGCCAGTTGCTCTCGGGGATGTGCGACCAGAGGCCCTGGCCCTGGAACCAGGCGGCGCGATCTTCGGTGTATGGCATGGCTTTGTCGGAAAGCGGTAAGGGGCCTAATCATCGCTGTCAAACGGCGGGACGGGAATTTATCGCCTGCGCTCGAGGTTTCCCCTTGGCAGGCGCGAAACGAAACCTTTTCGTTCGCCTTTAATGTCCACGCCAAAACCAGGAGTTCTCGCCCTCGAAGACGGCAGTGTGTTCCGCGGTCGCGCCTTCGGCGCCGACGCCACCATTGCCGGTGAATGCGTGTTCAACACCTCGATGACCGGCTATCAGGAGATCCTTACCGATCCCTCCTACTTCGGCCAGATCGTCACCATGACCGCGCCGCAGATCGGCAACTACGGGGTCAACGACGAGGACACCGAGGCCGCCGCGCCCAAGTGCTCCGGCTTTGTCGTGCGCGAGATTTCCCCGGTCGTCAGCAACTGGCGCGCGAACCTCTCCCTCCCCGACTACCTGCGCAAACACGGCATCCCCGGCCTCAGCGAGATCGACACCCGCGCCCTCACCAAGAAGCTGCGGGTGGACGGCGCCATGAAGTGCTGCCTCAGCACCCTGCCCCTCAGCGATGAGGAGGCCGTCGCCAAGGCGCGCGCCTGGCGGGACATGGCCGGCAGCGACTACGTGAAGGACGTCTCCTGCAAGGAACCCTACGTGTGGCGCGGCGACGACCCCGCCCGCCACAACACGCCTTACCTCCCCGTCGGCACCACGATGAACGCGCCCGGCATCCCCGCGAAGACCTTCCGGGTGGCCGCCTTCGACTTCGGCGCCAAATACACCATCTTCCGCAAGCTCGTCCGCCACGGCTTCGAGGTCCACGTCTTCCCCGCCACGGCCACCGCGGAGCAGGTGCGCGAGTTCAACCCCGACGGCGTCTTCCTCTCCAACGGCCCCGGCGACCCTTCCGCGCTCGCCTACGTGCACCGCACGGTCACCGGCCTGCTGCCGCACTACCCGATCTTCGGCATCTGCCTCGGCCACCAGATGCTCACCCACGCGCTCGGCGGCACGACGTTCAAGCTCAAGTTCGGCCACCGCGGCGGCAACCAGCCGGTGAAAAACCTCGAGACCGGCAAGGTCTCGATCACCGCGCAGAACCACGGCTTCGCTACCGACCCCAAGTCGCTCGAAAAGGGCGGCGCCCTCGTCACCGAGATCAACCTCAACGACAACACCGTCGAGGGCCTCCGCCACAAGGAGCTGCCGGTCTTTTCGGTGCAATACCACCCCGAAGCCGCCCCCGGCCCCAACGACGCCGATCCGCTCTTCGTGGATTTCTACCGTCTGGTGGAGCAGCGCAAAGCCGGGAAGATCTGAGCCGGCGCAGGGTCGTCGGCCCGCTCTGCAACCGTGCCGGCGACGCGTCCTACCCCAGCAGCCGTTCGAACTTCTCCGCGTCCTCCGGCGTATCCACGCCGATGGTGGGGTCGTTCGTGAGGTCGCAGGCGATCTCGTGGCCGTTTTCCAACACGCGCAGTTGTTCGAGTTTCTCGATCTGCTCCAGCCGACCGGGCGGGAGCGCGGCGAATTTCTCCAACAGGTCGGCATGATAAGCGTAGAGCCCGAGATGGCGGTAGCAGGGATTCGCCCGCACCCAGGCATCATCCACCGCCCCCTGCCGGTCGCGCGCATAGGGTATCGGCGAGCGCGAGAAGTAGAGCGCGCGGTTCATCCTGGGCCTGCCCTCCGTAGCCTTGGCGGAGGAGGGGGCCAGGACGACCTTGACCTGGTTGGGGTTCAGAAAGTCCGCCGCCGTGGTGAACGGCGTGGCCAGCGTCGCCATCGGCGCGCCCCCGGCGATCAGGTCCGCCAGCAGCCGGATCTGCGCGGCGCTGACCAGCGGCTCGTCGGCCTGCACGTTGATCACCCGCTCCGCCCGCACGGTGCGGTTGGCCTCGGCAATGCGGTCGGTGCCGCTTTGGTGCGCGGGGTCGGTCAGGATCGCCCGGCCGCCGACGGCAGTCACGCAATCGCGCAAAAGGGCATGATCCACGGCAAAATACAGCGGCAGGTCCGGCGCCTCTTGCTGTAGGCGGGCCACGACCCATTGCAGGAGCGGCCGGCCCCGGATAGGATGCAGGAGCTTGCGCGGAAACCGGGTGGATTCGAGCCGGCAGGGCACGATGATGGCGACGTCGGGCATGTGCGCCGCATGCTGGGGGGCAGGATTTTAAGTTGCAAGCCGGGCACTCATGGCATGGTTTGCGGGCCTAACTTCGAACCCTGATGGACAAAACCGATTCGCCCGCCGGCACCCAGCTCACCAAGGAGCTGTTGGTGCAGAACAAGATGGGCATCCATGCCCGTCCGGCGGCCATGATTGTGCGGATCACCAACAAGTTCAAAGCCGAGGTGTTCGTGGAGAAGGACGGCGAGCAGGTGAACGGCAAAAGTATCATGGGCCTGATGATGCTCGCCGCCGGCCGGGGCTCGAAGGTCAAGTTCATCGCCTCCGGGCCTGATGCCGAGCAGATGCTCGCCGAGCTCGAAGCCTTGTTCACCAAGAAGTTCGACGAGGCCTAACCGGGCAGGCCGAAGAACCGTCGCGCGTTCGCCGTGGTGACCGCCGCCAGCCGGTCGTAATCCACCCCGAAGACTTCCCGCGCCAAGTATTCCGCCGTGTGGCGCACGAAGGCCGGTTCGTTCGGTTTTCCGCGGTGGGGCATCGGCGTCAGGTAAGGCGCATCGGTTTCGATCATCAATCGCTCCAGTCCCTGGGCCTTGGCTGCCTGCCGCACATTGTCTGCGCTCTTATAGGTGACGATGCCCGTAAACGAACCCCAGCCGCCCCGGCGGACGAGTTCACCCATCTCCGCCTCGCCCTCGGTGAAGCAGTGAAACACCACGCGGCTCCAGTCCACGCCGCTGGCATCAATCATCGCCACGCACTCCTGAAACGCCCCGCGGGAATGCACCACCACCGGACAGCCCAGCCGCTTCGCCAGCGCCAGTTGCGCCGCAAACGCCGCCTGCTGCCAGCCGAAGATCCGCGCCGCCGCGGCCGGATCGTCCTTCGGCAGGTGAAACCGGTCCAGGCCACACTCGCCGAGCGCCACCGGACGGGCCGGGGCCGCCCCGCCCCAAAAAACCTCCAGCCGGCCCACGCGCTCCGCCCAGTCCTCGCCAACGCTGCAAGGATGCAGCCCGACGGTGTAATAAACCCGGCCCGGATGCGCCGCCGCGAGATCGCGATAAAGCTCCCAGTCGTCCGTGTCCGTGCCGATGGTGATCATCGCCCGCACACCGGCCGCCTGCGCCCGCTGCAACACGACCGGCAGTTCGCCGCGCCGCGCGAAGGAGTCGAGATGGGTGTGGGTGTCGATCAAGCCCATGGCCGCCTCACGCCGGATACAGCACGCCGTAGCGCCCGTGCAGGTAGCGCAGGAGCGCTTGCGGTGAAAGCGCCTCGCCAGTCACGCGCCGCACCAGCTCCGGCATCTCATGGCGGCGGCCGGCGACATGCACCTCGCGGCGCAGCCAGTCCAGCAGCCAGGAGAAATCGCCCCGGGCAAAATCCGCCTCCAACTCCGGCCGCAGCGCGAGAGCGCGGTGCCAGAGCTGCGCGGCCATCATGTTGCCGAGACAGTAGCTGGGGAAATAGCCGAACGCCCCGTAGCTCCAGTGCACATCCTGCAGCACGCCCGTGCGGTCGCTGTCGGGCGTCAACCCCAACAATTCCCGGGCCGCGGCATTCCAGGCCGCCGGCAGATCGCGCACCGCCAGCGTGCCGGCAAAGAGCCGCTGCTCGATTTCGAAGCGCAGGATGATGTGCAGGTTGTAGGTCACCTCGTCGGCATCCACGCGGATGAGCGTCGGCGCCACGGCATTGATGGCGAGATACAGCTCTTCCGCCGATACGCCCGCAGTCTGCTGCGGAAACAATTCGCGGAAACGCGGCTCGAAGAATTTCCAGAAACCCCGGCTGCGTCCGACCTGGTTTTCCCAGAGCCGGCTCTGGGATTCGTGCACGCCCATGCCGGCGTTCATCCCGAGGGCCGTGCCATAGTGCACCGCGGGCAGCCCCTGCTCGTAGAGCCCGTGACCGGTCTCATGGATGGAGCTGAACAGCGAATCGAGCGGCTCGTCGGGGTTGAACCGCGTGGTCATCCGGATGTCCGCGCCCGTGCCGGAACAGAACGGATGCAGCGAGACATCGATCCGGCCGCGCCCGTAGTCGAAGCCCAGCTTTTCCGTGACCTCGCGCAAAAAAGCCCGCTGCCCCTCGACCGGAAATCCGCGCAGCAGGTCCGCGCGCGGGCGCACCGGCGAGGCCGCGATCTGGCGCACCAGCGGCACGAGCCCGGCCCGCAACTCGGCAAACAGCCCGGCGATGACCGCGGCCGACATGCCCGGGTCGTGCAGGTCGATCATGTAGTCGTATTCCCGGCCGGCCCAGCCGAGGTAGCCGGCCTCGCGCTTCACCAGCTCGAGATTTTTCTCCAGCACGGGCACGAAGGCGGCGAAATTGTTTTCCGCCCGCGCCTTCGCCCAGGCATGGTAGCCGCGGCTGGATTGCAGCGCCCGCTCGCGCACAAACTCCTCCGGCAACCGCGTGGCCCGGTCGTAATCCTTCCGCGCCTGCCGGATCACCGTCGCTTCATCCGGCCCCAGCCGCCCGGCTTGCGTCTCCAATTCCCCCAGCATCGCGCCCAACCGGGGATGGCTTGCCGCTTCGTGCTGGGTCTTGGCCAGCGCCGCCTGCTGCTCGGCGCGAAAACCCGCGCTGCCCGCCGGGAGGTTGACCTGCTCATCCCAGCCGAGCAATTGCCCGACACTGTCGAGCAGGTGATTGTGACGCAGCCGGGTGGTGAGTTCCGCGTAGATGGGGTCGGTTGACATGCCGCCATGCTCGGCGGCTTGGCCCGCGCTGGCAAGCCGGGCGGCTATAACGGCAGAAAGGTATCGTCCGGAGCGATGGTCACACGCCCGCCGCCGGCGCTCAGCTCCAGCAACGGCCCGCCGCCGTTGCGGAGACCGCTCAGACGCCCGGAGCGTCCATTGCCCTCGTTCTCAAAGGGCAGCTTCGCCTCCACCGGGCCCCACCCGGATTGTGCCCGCAGGGCAAACGCCGCGTCGGGATTCACCTGCGCGGTGATGTTGCCCAAAGCCGTCCGCACCTGCGAACCGCCGGCCACCGCGGCAAAACCCGCCGTGATGTCGCCGGACCGGGTCACGGCCACGACCGGGGCGTGTGCGGCCTGAAACTCGATGTCGCCATCCACGGTCTCCAGCGAAGCCCGGCCACCGATCGTGCCGATCCGGATCGAGCCCTGCACGGTGCGCAATGTCACCGCCCCCGTGCAGCGGGAGACGACGACATCGCCTTTCTCCGTGCGGGCATCGACACTGCCGTCGATCTGGCGAAAGAAAATCGTGCCCTGGCGGGCGCGGGCCTGCATGCGGCCCTGCAAATTGCCAACCGTGATGCTGCCGTCGCCGGTCTGCAGCTCCAGTTGCACATGTTCCGGCACTTCCACCGTGTAGGTGATCTCCGGCCGCGGGTCCCGATCCCAGGCAAAGCGGGTGGTGCGGTCGAGCGGGTTGCGGGCCGTGAGCGTCAGCACGCCATTTTTCGTCACGCCGGTGAGCGCAAAGCCGTCCAGCACCTGCCGCGCTGCGGCGGACGCCTCGGCGGGCAGGCCTAGGTTGACCAATACCATGACGCGGTCGCCCTCGCCCGCCACCACGTTGATGGCGCCGCGATAGGCATCGAGCTTGACCGTGCCACCGGGCGCCAGCGGGAAGCATTCCTGCTCAACACGCTGGACCGCGCCGGCAACGGCGGCGATTGTCAGGGAAAGGATGAAAAGGGCGAGGCGCGGCAGGCTCATTCCCCGCCATCATCACGACCGTGTGCGGGCGCGCACAAGCCCGCATTGCTCGGTAGGATTACTCCGCCGGCGTAAGTAGAACTACGCCCGCAACCGTGGACACGTTTACCGCGCCACGTTTACATCCACGTGACCGCCGGAAGTGCGCAGTTTCAACAGCGGCCCGCCGCCGTTGACCTCGCCCTCGAGCCGCGTGCGCGTCGTCTTGCCGAGCGCGATCGTAAGTCCGGTAGCACTGACCCGGCCGCCGCTCGTCGCTGCGTCGAGCCGGAATGCCGCCTCCGGCGTGACGGTCACCTTGATGTGGCCGCCGCTCGTGCCAAGAGAGCTGTCCGCCTGCAATGGCCCGGTAAAACCGACCGTGACGTGACCACCGCTGGTGTGGGCACGCAGGGAATGTCCGATTTGCGGGGCTTTGATGTGGCCGCCGCTGGTCCGCAACTCCACCGGTCCGGAAGCCTGCGCCAGTGTCACGCTGCCGCCGCTGGTGCCGGCTTTAACCTCGCCACGGATGTGGCCGAGCTGGATGTGCCCGCCGGAGGTGCGGGCCGTGAGATTGCCCTGCAGGTCGCCAACCTTGATGTGGCCGCCGCTCGTGCGCAACTCGGCGTTCAGGGCCGCCGGCACGGTGATTTCAAAGTCCACCTGCACCAGCCGTCCGCCGGAACCCCAGCCGGACTTGCGCGCCAGATACTTGGCCGCCGCCGTGATGCCGTCGCCCGACTGCTCCAGGGTGAGTTCCAAATCCTTCAACAGCTCGTCGGCCCGGGCCTCGGTGTTCGCACGGACTTTTTGCCGGGCGGTGATGCTCACGGTGCCGTCTGCTCCCGGCTTGAGGGTAATGTGCCCGCCCTCGGTGGAAACCCGCAGGTGGCTGCCGGGCTGCACGGCGAAGGACTTTTCGACCAGACGCTCAATTTTGGCCTGGGCGACAATCGGGCAAAGCCCGAGCACGCCGGCGGCGATGACGGAGGTGATAATTTTCATGGGTGATTGAGCCAAGAACCCGCCAACCGGCCGAAAGTTACAACTCCGGGTCAAACTTTCGCGCTGTTGTCGGATTTGAAATGGACGCGGGAGCGGCGCATCGCATGCGCCCTTTGCGAGGCCGTCTGCGCGCCGACCCGACGCTCAAAAAGCTTGGGGCCGGTTGCCGCCGAATCCTCCGCCTCGGCCGCCAGCGCAGCCAGGCACAGCAGCCGCTCCGCCGCTTCCGGGAGGCGACGGGCCGGAAATCCCGCGTGTTGCGCGAGCCAGCAGGAAGTTTTTTGCAGCGGATTCATGGGATCAGGCCGGCAGTATCAGCCGCACCGGCATCTTTGCCAAGCGCTCATACATGCGGATGTCTTCGCGCACCGGCCACCACTCGAAGAGAAAAATCTCCAATGGCCGCCAGAGCGCCACCCAGCCGAGGATGTCGAGCACGAGCCGCGGAGTCTCCAGCAGCGGACTGTCGCTCAGTTGACCGATCAGCCCGCTGAGGCTGAGACAAAAAGTCAGGAACACCACGCCGACCAGCAG
>DDSZ01000032.1:284348-292078 GCA_002344205.1 Opitutaceae bacterium UBA2377 | reverse complement strand
ACGATGAAGGCTTCGGCCGCCGCATCGAGATCGCGGTCATGAAACGGCGAAGGATCGAGCGAATTGAAGAGCTGCGCGAGCTCGCGCAGCCTCAGCTCGATGAGATTGGGGGCGTGCTTGCTCATCCGCCGACCAGCGCCTTGCGCCACACCGCCTCG
This sequence comes from Opitutaceae bacterium UBA2377, assembly GCA_002344205.1. Classification (GTDB taxonomy): domain Bacteria; phylum Verrucomicrobiota; class Verrucomicrobiia; order Opitutales; family Opitutaceae; genus UBA2377. The sequence continues at coordinate 291,920 of DDSZ01000032.1, read as the reverse complement.
TCAAATCCCACCAACCCCGCACCCGGCGCGAGCAGGAAGGGCCGCTTCACGAGGTTGCCGTTTTCCGCGAGCAGGGCCAAAGCCGCGGGGATGGACATCGCCGGCAGTTTCTCGCCGAGTTTTTGCTCACGGTAGTCCCGGCCCGAGGTGTTGAAGAGCCGGCGGAGTTCGCCACCCTGCGCCGCCAGCATGATGCGCAGCTCCGCGGGTGCCGGCGGCGTCTCGCGGATGGGAATCTCGTCGAAGGCCAGATCTTGGGCGCGCAGCCATTTGACGGCGCGACGGCAGGTGTCGCAGTTGGCGTAGGTGTAGAGTTTGATGCGCTTCATTTGACCCAGCTCGCGTCGCGGATGATGAACTGCCAGCGGCCCCGGTATTGGCCGAGTTCGCCGTGAAAACGGATGGTCTGCCCGGCCTTGTGCTCCTTGCGGAGCCGGTCGCGCAGGTCTTTGTCGAAGCTCCACACGTCGTAATAATCGCCGCCCACCCCGACGGTGAGCCGCCGGCCTTTGCCCACCGGGCCTACAACGCGAAAGATTTTTCCCGTCTGGGAGCCGTCGCGCAGCGAGACCCCTGCCGGCAATTGCGTGGGGTCGAGAGCGACCTTCGCGAGGTCCACCTTGGCGAAATCCACCGAGTAGGTGGAAGGCGCGGTCTCGACCGAGGCGTTGCGCAGGGAAAGGTAACGGTCAGCCCGGTTGTCGCGCACGGTGGTGAATTTCGCGTAGATTGGGAAGTGGTCGGAGAAGCCCGATCCCGCCGGCCCGGCGAAAGACCAACGGATGGGCAGGCCCTTGTCGTCCATGTTGAGATCGCGGACCTTCGCGACGCCGAAGGAATTATCCACGTATTGCACGCCGCGGTAATCGTAGAGCCCGCGGGAGATGATGAGGTGCATCAGCGTGCCCCATTCGCCGCGGAACACATCGCTGCCGCGCTCCGCCGGCGGCAGCTCAAACCAGAGGTTGTAGAGATCCCGCGTCGCTCCGCGCACGGCCAGCTCGTTGCCCTGCGAGCCGAGCACGTCGTTGATGCCGGTTTCCTTCAGGCGCGGGTAGCGCTGCTTCTGGTTGTATTGGGAGTTGAGGTCGCCGCCGATGATGATGTCGGCGTTGGGATCCACCCGGAGGATTTCATCAAGCCGGTCGCGGAGTGTGCGGGCGTTGGCGACGCGGGCGGTCTCGGTCTCGGGGTTGCTCGCGCCCGACTTCCAGTGGTTGTTGAACAGATACAGCGGCGCGCCGTCCACCTCGACCAACACCTCGTGAATCGGGCGGGCGTCGAGGGTCGGATAAACCCGGCTGTGCTTCACCGGGAAACGCGTGAAGACCACGCAGCGTTGAGCCAATGCGCCCTTGCTGTCGGGCGACTTGACGTTCTCAGGCCGCACCACCGTGTAGCCTTTCAGGCCGGCATCATGCATCGCCTTGAGCAGCAGCGCCTCGGCTGGCAGATCGCCGATTTCCGGCGTGAAGCCCGCACCCAGCATATCGGTGATGTTTTGCCGGCTGTAACGCCGCAGGATGCCTTCATAGTCGGGCAGCGCCACGCCATCGGTGAGATCCACCTCGATTTCGTTCAGCAGGATGATGTCGGGACCGCGGCCTTTCTCAAACAAAGCGAGCGTGCGCGTGATATTTTGCAGCTTGGTGAGGACGTGGGCTTTGCTGTAGCGCGCCGGTTGATAATCCTCAAACATCGCGAGGCCGTCGGCATCGAAGAGGTTCTCCACGTTGTAAACGACCACCATGAACGGCCGCGCCGTGAGCAGGACGGGCAGGACCAGCAAGAGACCAAGCAGGCGCAGACGATGCATGGCGGCAACGTGCCCGCAAAGCCCGCCAAGGAAAAGGGAAAATACAACTGGCCCTCAGGCCGGCCGGCGGATGGTAAACTGCGCGAGACTCAGCCGGCCCGTCACCTCTGCCGAAAAACCCACGAAGGAAAACCCATAGCTCTCCACCGCGCTAAGCACATCTGTCAGCGGCCGGGAACGCTGCGGATCGCGCGGCCAGCTGTGATGCCACCTACTCTCGTCATCAGTCAGGGTGAATCGCACCGGCTCACCCCAGCTCCCTTCTGTGATTGGCAGGGGGTGCCCGACGAGATGCCAGCGCCCGCCCGCGGCGTGAACCCAGAAAAGACAACGCGCGCCGTCGAGCCGCAGATTGTCGCCCCGCAGGTGACAGCCAACTGTCGCGCCGCGCATGTCAAGCGGCCCGGCGTTGATCCAGTTGCGGTAAGTGAGCAGCGGCAGGATCGAGAGCGGGCTCTCCGGAGTGTCCGCGCTCCAGCGCCGGTGGTCCACCCACACGCAGCCACTGCCTTCGGGTCCGCCGCGCGGATCACAGGTGCCGAGAATGAAAATATTCCGGCCGTCGGCCACCATGCTCGCATGGTAATCATAGGCGCACCACGCATCGGGACCTTGGGCGAAGGTGTTTTTGACTACGGGCTCAATGGGCGGAGGCATGGAGTTGACCATGTGTAGCCGTTGACAGATGTCCGCGCGGTTGACCAGCCCGGCCTTCCGCGCGCAGGCTCGGCAGCGCATGACCGCCATCCTTGAAGTCAGCAATCTCCGCGTGCGCCGCGGCGCCACCGTGATCCTCGACCGCGTGCATTGGCGCGTGGAGCGCGGCCAGCACTGGGTCATCCTCGGCGNNCGGCGCCAACGGCTCCGGCAAGACTTCGCTGCTGCGCACCCTCACCGGCTACCTCGCGCCCACGGCCGGCGACATCCGGCTGCTCGGCGAGCACTTCGGCGAAAGCGACTGGCGGGAGCTGCGACTGCACATCGGCGTCGTCACCCACTCCTTTGGCGGCCTGATCCCGCTCTGCGAACCCGCGCTCGACACGGTGGTCAGCGGCAAATTCGCCCAACTCGATCTCTGGGCGCGCGTCTCGGCGGCCGACCGCGCCGCCGCGCGCAAGCTGCTGCGACTGGTCGGCGCCGCGGCCCTGGCCCGCCGCGAGTGGCAGCACCTCTCGCAAGGCGAACGCCAACGCATGCTCATCGCCCGCGCCCTGATGGCGCAGCCGCAGCTCCTCATCCTCGATGAGCCCTGCGCCGGGCTTGATCCCGTGGCGCGAGCGGATTTTCTCGCGCTGGTCAACCGGCTCGCCCGTCGTCGCCGCGGCCCGGCCCTCGTGCTCGTGACGCACCATGTGGAGGAAATCACCCCGGCTTTCACCCACGCACTGCTCCTACGCGGCGGCCGGGTGGTCGCGGCGGGCGCACGCGCCAAGGTGTTGAACTCCAAAAATCTTTCGACCGTCTTCGGCCGCCGCGCGCAGCTCAGCGGAGGCAAGCACGGTCTGCGGCTGAACGTCGCTCAGCGCTGACGCGCCGCCCGGGGATCAGCGGCCGAAAATTTCGTCGAAGAACTGCCGCATGTGGCCCCAAGCGCGGCGCGCGGCATCGGGATGATAGGCGATGTCAAGGCCGTGCTTTTCCCGCACGGCGTCGGCCCCGGGGTTCATGAACGCATGCAGGCCGCCCGCGTAGCTGATGAACTGGTAATCAAATCCGCCGTCATCCAGCGAGCGGATGAAGCCGTCGAGATTCTCCTTGGCGATGAATTTGTCCGCCGCGCCGTGGCAAATGAGAAAGCGCGCCCGGTTCCGCACCGCCGCCTCGGCCGAGGCCGGCAGCAGGCTGCCGTGGAAACTCACGATGCCCGCCAGCGGCGCGCCGCTGTAGGCCAGCGCCTGCGACACCGCGCCGCCGAAGCAAAAACCAATGCTCGCCATGCGCGCCTCGTCCACGAGTCCGGTCGCCAGCAGCGCGTCGAGCCCGGCGCGGGCGCGCTCCGCCATCAGGGGCTTGCCGTAGAACTGCCCGGCCAGCTCGCCGGCCCGCTTGGGTTCCTCGGTCGTGACGCCCGCGCCATACATGTCGAGCGCGAAGGCCACGTAGCCGAGCGCCGCCACGGCCTGGGCGCGCTCCTTGGCGAAATCGTTCAGGCCCCACCACTCGTGGACCACGAGCACGCCAGGCAGCTTGCCCGCCGCGGCGGCCTGCGCATCGTATGCGAGCCAGCCTTCAAGCTTCACGCCGTCGTGCTCGTAGGCAACGGCCCGGGTGATAATCTGCGCCGACGCGGCCGACGCCATGACGGCAAACAAAAGGAGCAATGCGGGGAGTTTCATGCCCGCCAAAGTGGCGCGCTTCCCGCCGACGTCAAACCGCCGCCGTCGTTCAGAAACCGCCGCTGATGTAGTTCTTCAATTGCTCCGCCTCGGCGCGATGCACCTCGGAGAGCCAGCGCGAAATATCGCCGACGGAAATGAGCCCCGCAATCCGGTCGCCGTCGAGAACCGGCAGGTGGCGGCAGCCGCGGCGGTTGAAAATATCCAGCGCTTCCTCGATCGAGGTGACGGGGGTAATCGTCGCCACGCCGGCCGACATCACGGTGCTGACCGGGGTGGTCTTGGGGTCGAGACTCTCGCCCACCACCCGACGCAGGACGTCACGCTCGGTGAAGATGCCCGCCAAGCGTTCGCTTTCGGTGATGATCACCGAGCTGATCTTGGCCTTGTTCATCAACTGCACGGCCTCGGCAACGGAGGCGGACGGGGCGAGGGTGTGGACGGCGGAACCTTTGCGTTCCAGCAGGATGGAGACGGATGCATTCATGGGCAACTTGGAGGGGTTGCCCCGAAGCTAGGGCACAAACGTTGCAGCCACAACCGCAAAAGGCCGGGCGCGTGGAAAATTTTCCGCTACTTTTTGAAGAGCCGGTCGAGCGACCCGAGGCTTTTGAGCGGCGGGGCTTTCACCGCGGGCGCGGCCGTCAAGGGCCGCACCGGCGGCGGCTCCGCTGCCGCCTTGGCAGACGGCGCGCCGGTTTCCGCCAACAACCGGTCGAGCTTCACCGCGGAGACCGGCTCCGCGGTGCCCAGCTCCTGCGCAAAGATACTCACGCGAAACTCCTCGACCAACCAGCGCAGCCGCGCAGTGCCGGGGCGGGCGAGCTGCCGCGCATAGCGTTCCACGAGGGCGGCGCGCTCCGTATCCTTTGCGGGGTTTTGCCGCCAGCGGTCGGCCCGGAGTTTCAGGCCTTTCAGATAGCGCGGAAAATGTGCCAGTTGCCGATAAGGCGTGCGCGCCAGAAAATCCGGCGGCACCAGCGTCACCACATCGTCGGCCAGCTCCGCATAAGGCTGCGGATGGACCAGCAATGTCTGCCGCAGCTCCAGGATCTCCCGCAGCAGATCGACGAAGCGCGGCACCAGCCCACGCAACCCGGCCTTCGCGTCATCGCGGGCCGCGGCAAAGGCGATCGCGGTGAGCCCGCCCACGCGGACCGGATCACAGGCCCAGGCCCGGATGGCTTGCAATGCCTGCGACTGCAATTCCCGGATCGGAGCGAGCGTCGCCACGAGCGGCCCCAGCTCGCGCAGCGCCTTGAGGTCGCGTTCGAGCCAGCCGAGGTCGTAGCGCAATTGTTGCTCCAGCAGCGCCGCGATCCCGCCGGGCGTGACGGCCTGCGCCTCCGCCGCGGTCTTGAACAGCCGCAGGCTCACCCCGCGCGCTTCGGCCACGAGGCCGGGATAGGCCAGCACAGGGACACCCGCCTGCTCCGCCACCTGCACCTGCGCCGGCACCTCGCCAAAGGTCCAGTCGGCCTGCTCCGCTTTTTCCCAATGCGCCCGCGCCTGGCGCCACGCCGCGGGCTCTTCGCGGGCCACGGTCGCACTCGCCGCCTGCCGGTGGCGGGCGAGCACGGCGTGGATCTCGCTCAGCTCCCGGCTGGCCGCCAGCTCGCGCCCCGCGTCGTCAAGCACGCGCACCCGCACGCGCAAAAAATCCGGCAACGGCTTGTCCGCCCAGAGCGCAGGATCAACCGCCACCCGGTGGGCTTCGCGCAACTGCGCCGCCAGCGCTTCCGGGAGGGTCTCGCGGCGGGCGGTCAGCCGGTCGCGGACGGCAAGCTGCCCGGCAATGCGCTGCGCGGTGCCGGCCAGCGGCACAAAGGCCCGCCGCAATTCCTTCGGCAAGGCGCGCAGATAATGCTCCACCTTCGCCTCGAGGTGACCGGGCACCGCCCAGTCGAGCGCCGCGGGCGTGAGCGCCTCCGCCTCGCGCACGTTCACCTCCAGCGTCACCCCGTCCTCGCTCCCGCCGGGTTTGTAGGCGTAGTTGAGCGGCAGGGCGCGGTTGTCGAGCGGCAGGCTTGCCGGAAAAGCCGCCGCATCCGGCACGGGCGCTTCGTCGCCCTGCAGGTCCGTCGCGGTCATCTCCAGGAAGTGCGGCTCCGCCGGCTTCCGCGCGCGCACGAGATCCACCAGTTCGGCGACGGCGGATATTTTTTCCAGTCTCGCGGCGTAGAACCGATAGACGGCTTCATCGAGATTGAGGTAGCCGCGGTCGCGGCTGCGCGTGAGCAGGCTCTCCACCTCCGCCCGCACACGGCGGTTGTGGGCCAGAAAATCAAACGGCCATGTGATCGTGTCGTTCACCAGCCCCTCGCGGATGAAGATCTCCGTCGCCCCGGCGGGATTGACGCGGCCGTAACCCACCGCGCGCGTCTCCAGCTCCAGCCCGTAGAGCCGGCTGCGGCGTTTCACGAGCACGCGGCCTTTCTCCGCATCCCAAAACGGCTCGCTGTGCGCGGCCTTGATCAGATGCGCGCCGAGTTCGAGCGCCCAGGCCGGGTCGAGCCGGGCGCAGGTGCGCGCGTAAAGCCGGGTGGTCTCCATGATCTCCGCCGTCATGATCCACTTTGCCGGACGCTTGGCGCCCGGCAAAGTGCCCTCCGCAGCCTTGGTAGAGGAGGGTCGTCTCCCACCCTCCCGTTTCTCAAACAGCACCGAACCGGGGAACAGGTTCACCTTGCGGTCGTGGGTCGCCTTGTAGCCGCCTTTTTCCTCGTCGAGCTGCGCGATGTTGCCGAGCAGGCCGGCGAGGATCGCCCGGTGGATCGCCCTATAGGGCGGCGTGCCAAATGCCGTGGCCTTTGCGTCGGTCTCCTTAAGTCCGTGAAAGGCCGACGCCGGCCCCTTCTCCCCGCGCGCCTGCACCACCTCCGCGAGCTGCGCGTGGATGTCGCGCCACTCCCGCATTCTCGTGTAGCTGAGGAAATGCTCGCGACAAAACCGGCGGAGCTTCGCCTGCGACAGGTTCTCGAACTCGTCGTGGTAGGCTTCCCACACATTCAACAGCGTGAGAAAATCTGAGTCCGGATGCGCGAAGCGCCGGTGGGCGGCATCGGCCGCGGCCTGCTTGTCCAGCGGCCGCTCGCGGGGATCCTGGATGCTAAGCCCCGCGGCGATGACGAGCACCTCGCGCAGGGCTTTCTCGGTGCGCGCCTGCAGGATCATCCGGCCCACGGTGGGGTCCACCGGCAGCCGGGCCAGCTCGCGCCCGATGGCGGTGAGTTCGCGCAGGGCGGGCGCGCCCGCGTCGCCTTCCTCGCCCAGTGCGCCCAGCTCCTCCAGCAACGCATAACCGGCGCGGATGGATTTCGCGGCCGGCATGTTGATGAAAGGGAACCGCTCGATGTCGCCCAAGCCGAAGGCCTTCAAGCGCAGGATGACATCGGCGAGGTTGGCGCGCTGGATCTCCGG
>DDSZ01000032.1:270195-284255 GCA_002344205.1 Opitutaceae bacterium UBA2377 | reverse complement strand
ATGCGCGCCAGGCCGGTGTCCACCACGAAGCGGATGCCGGGGATCGTGAGCGAGGTCTCCGCGATATTGGTGGCGACAATGATCTTCCGGGCCTGCGTTGGCGCAAACACGCGCTGCTGCTCGGCATTGGTCAGCCGGCCGAACAGGGGCACCAGCTCAAAGGCGCGGTTCCGGTTGCGCATCCGGCCTTCCAGCAGGTCGCAGGTCTCGCGGATATCGCGCTCGCTCGGCATGAAGACGAGAATGTCGCCGGCGTTGCTGTCGCGCACGATCCGCTCCACCGCCTCAACCGCACCGTCGATGTAGTGCAGCGCCTCCGCTCTCGCCGACGCCACGGCGGACTGGTCGGCCTGGTCCTCATTCTCGTCATTGTCGGCGTAGTCCCGGCCCAACTCGTCCAAGGGCGCATAGATCACCTCGACCGGATAGGTGCGGCCCGAGACCTGCACGACCGGCGCATCGTCGAAGGCGCGGCTGAACATCTCCGTGTCAATGGTCGCCGAGGTGATGATGATCTTCAGCTCCGGCCGCTTGAAGCGCAGCGTGCGCAGGTGTCCGAGCAAAAAATCGATGTTGAGCGAACGCTCATGCGCCTCGTCGATGATGATGGTGTCGTATTCGCGCAGCAGCGGATCGCCCTGGACCTCGGCCAGCAGCATGCCGTCGGTGAGAAACTTGATCACTGTCGCCGGCGTGGTCCGGTCGTCGAAGCGGATCTTGCAGCCGACCTCGCGGCCCCACCCCACCCCGAGTTCCTCGGCCACGCGCCGCGAGACCGACAACGCCGCCACGCGCCGCGGCTGCGTGCAGGCGATGCGGCCCGCCGTGCCGCGGCCGGCCGCAAGGCACATCTTGGGGATTTGCGTGGTTTTGCCCGAGCCCGTCTCACCCGCCAGGATGACCACCGGATGCTGCTGGATGGTCGCCACCAGCTCCTCCGCCCGCGCGCTGATGGGCAGCTCGGGCGGAAACTCGAGGCGGAAACGAAAGGGTTGTCGCGGAGTGGCGCTCACGGAAAGAGGCTTGAGATTCCGGGTCCGTCCCGGAATGACAACCCTGCGATGCAACCGCCTGTCCTGCCCGCCGCCACCCTCGCCCGCCTGCTCCGGCTGGCCCGGCTCGATGGCACCGGCGTCCTTGCGATCGCCGGTGCCTTTGCCATCGGCCACGCGGCCATGGGCGAGCGCGGTGGCGCGCTCATCGGCCTGCTCGTGGCCGGGGCCGGAGCGGTGGAGCTGCACGGTGCGAGCCTGCTGGGTCGCGGCAACCCGCGCGGCCTGCGCTGGCTCGTGGGCAGCCAGCTCTACCTGCTCGCCGCCATCCTCGGTTACGTGGCGCTGCGGCTGGTGAGCTACGACCCCGCCCTCATCAACCTCGTGCTTACGGACGGCATGCGCCAGCACTACCTCGACGCCGGCCTGCACCCGGAGGAAATGGACCTCATCGTCAAATGGAGCTACTACCTCACCTACGTGATCGTGGGCATGCTCACCGTCGTTTACCAAGGGCTGATGTTGCGCTTCTACCTGCGCCACTGGGCCGACGTGCAGGAAGCACTGGACGGGAACTAGCGCGGTTTGAATAGTTGTGTGGGACACACTGTGGCGCGGTAGCTCCGGTAGGGTCCGCTCTCCGAGCGGACCGTGGCCGGCCCGGCTTGTCCGCCAAAGTCGGCGGGGTGGCCGGCGCGCTTGCGCCCGGAACTGCCGCCGCTAAGCTGCCAGTCATGTCAAAAGCGCGCTACATCGAGGCGAAGCAAAAGTGGGCCGAAAAACAGAAAGCTCGCGGCGTGACCGCGCACGCCGTCCGCTCCACCGACCGGCTCCCGCCCGGCCAGAAGCTCACCACGGGGTTTCCCGTGCTCGACCTCGGCGTGCAGCCCGAGGTCCCGCTCACCGAGTGGACGCTCACGCTCGACGGCGAGGTGGAAAAACCCGCCGTGCTCTCGTGGGCGCAGCTCAACGCCCTGCCGCAGGTCGAGGATGTGAGCGACTTCCACTGCGTGACGACATGGAGCAAATTCGACTGCCGTTGGGGCGGCGTCGCCTTCACCACATTATACGAACTCGTGCAGCCGCGGGCCGAAGCGCAATTCGTGTATTTCACCGGCTACGACGGCTACTCGACCAACGTCCCGTTGGAAAAGTGTCTCGATGACGACGTGCTCCTCGCCACCAGCTTTGACGGCGCACCCGTCACCCGTGAGCACGGCGGCCCGGCCCGCATCATCATCCCGAAGCTCTACGCGTGGAAGGGCGCGAAGTTCGTCAAAGGCATCACCTTCCTCACCGAGGACAAACTCGGCTTCTGGGAAGTCCGCGGCTACGCCAACGGTGGCGACCCCTGGACCGAGGACCGCTACGCTTGAGCGCTTAACAAATGGCGTAATGAGGCCGGCAGGCTCAGTATCCGGCTTCGCTTGGCTCGTTCCAGTTCTCGAACCGCGCGGCTTCGACGGCCGATATTTCCACGGAAATCATCCGCTCGCCCGCCGCCGCAATCAGGCGCTGCAGTGAATACTCCCCGCGCGCCAATGCCGACGACGACGCCGGCAACAGCTCCCGGGGGTAAATCGCCGCCAGCGGCTCGTAGAATCCATCGCGCCGGCCCACGGCGCCGATGCCCGGAGCGCAGCGGGCCAGCAACTGCTTGAACCACGCCGGTTCCATCTGCGGCAGATCCACGGCCAGCACGGCGAGGTGCGGTTCCCGGCAGACCGCCAGCGCCGCCACGATGCCGGCGAGCGGGCCCGCTCCCGGCACGGCGTCGCGCACCACCCTGGCTCCATCGGGCACCCACGTCTGCTCCGGCCGCACGGAAAAACAAATCTCCCGCGCCCCGGCCATGCGCAGCACGTCCGCCTGGCGTTCCCACAGCGACCGGCCCGCCACCGGGAGCAGCGCCTTGTCCGTGCCCATGCGGGAGGAGCGCCCGCCAGCAAGCAGGACGGCGCTGAAGACGGGTGAAGCGGACATGAGGCGCATGTTTTCCGCGCGGCCGGCGATGGCAACGGGAACTTACCGTTCGACAGGCTCCGCCATCCGCGCCTAGGCTTGCGCGCATATGGCCAGTCCCGATCCCAAACTCGCCAACCGCATCCTGCTCGGCCTGCTCATCGGCGCGGTCGCGGGCGTGCTCACCCTCGGCCTCGGCCGCATCTTTCCCGGTGCGCTCGATTTCATGCAGACGGTGTCCACGCACGTCTTCGACCCCTTCGGGCAGGTGTTTCTGCGGATGCTGTTCTTTGTCGTTATCCCGCTGGTCTTCGCCTCGCTCGCGAGCGGGGTGTTGCAACTGGGCAAGATCGAGCGGCTGGGGCCGCTCTCGGCGCGCACTTTCTCGCTCTTCTTCGCCAACATGGCCATCGCGGTCGCGCTGGGCCTGGTGATGATGACGCTGCTCAATCCCGGCAGCCAGCTGGGCGTGGAGACCAAGGACCAGTTGATGGCCGAGTTTGGCGGCGCGGCCCAGCGCCATGTGGCCACCAGCGCGGCCCAGCAGGGCATCACCCTCGCCTCGCTGGTGGACATGTTCATGCCGCGAAATCTTTTCGGCGCCGTCACCGGCACCAGCCGCGCGACCCTCGGCGAGGTGCTGCCGCTGATCCTCTTTGCCCTGCTGGTCGGCGCGGTCGGCACCCAACTGGCGGCCGAGCGCCGCCAACGCCTGCAGGAGACGCTCGATACCGTGAGCGAGCTGATGACCGGCATCGTGCACTTCGCGCTGCGGCTGGCGCCCTACGCGGTGCCGGCGATGATCTACAGCGTCGTGGTGAAGACCGGCGTCGAGATCATTCTCGCCCTCGGCGTCTTCGTGCTCGGCTGTCTGGCCGTGATGGCGCTGCACCTCTTCGGCGTGATGAGCGTGTGGCTGAAACTCTTCACCAAGCGCTCGCCGACACAGTTTTTCCGCGACATCCGGCCCGTGATCATCACCGCGTTCTCAACCAGCTCGAGCAGCGCGACCATGCCGGCCTCCATCGCCTGTGCGCGCGACACGCTCAAGGTCTCGCCGAGCACGTCGGGTTTCGTCATCCCGCTCGGCGCCACCATGAACATGAGCGGCACCGCCCTCTATGAAGGCTGCGTGGTGTTGTTTGTCGCCCAGGTCTTCGGCGTGGACCTCGGGATGGGCCAGCAATTCACCCTCCTGATCCTCGCGGTGCTGAGCGCCGTGGCGGTGGCCGCCATCCCCGGCGGCTCGCTGCCGCTCATCGCCGGTCTGTTGGCCACCTTTGGCGTGCCGCCGGAAGGCATCGGCATCATCCTCGGCGCCGACCGCATCCTCGACATGGCCCGCACCACGGTGAACGTCGGCTGCGACCTCGTGACCACCGTCATCGTGGACGAAAAGATCGGCGGGGCATCCGGCGGCAGTTGAGGCGAGCGAGTATCCTCGGTTCGAAGGGAACCCGACCGGCTCAGGCGTTTCCTAGGGTAAGTGAATAAACGCGCCCACGGGTGCGTCTGATGGGTAAACCGACCGCCATCCCCACCCCATGAAAACCAGCCTTATCGCCACCCTCTGCACCGCCACCCTGCTCGCCTCCGCGGTCACTCCCGGCCGAGCTCAGGCAGCGGCTGAACTGAGCGCCGAGCAGAGGGAGGAACTCGTGAGCCCCATCGCGCTCTACCCCGATGCCTTGGTCGCCCTCATCCTCCCGGCCGCCACCCGGCCTTCCGACATCGTGCTCGCCGCACGTTTCCTTGAGCGCGGCGGCCACGCCGACGCCACCGCCACGCTCCCGTGGCAGGACAGCGTCAAGGCCCTCACCCGCTACCCCGAGCTGCTCGCCTACCTCGACGAGAATCTCGCCTGGACCCAAGACTTGGGTGAACTCTTTCTCGCGCAGCCTGACGCCGTGATGGACACCATCCAAACCCTGCGCGACCGGGCGTTGAAGCACGGTCTGCTGACCGATACCGCCCAGCACACCGTGATCGTGGAGGACGGGCTCATCCGTATCGTGCCCGCCCGCCCCACGGTCATCCATGTGCCGCGCTACGATCCCACAGTCCTGCACGTCACCCGCGTGCGCACTTATCATCACGGTGCCGGACCGTTCATCAGTTTCGGTCTCGGCTACGGCATCGGCAGTTGGCTCGCGTATGACTGCGACTGGCGCCACCGCTCCGTAATCGTGGTTCATCGGCCGGCCGGTTGGTATCACTATCCCGACTGGCGCGTGCGCCATTATCACTCCGTCGGTTGGACTTGGTCCCGCTGGTCCCATGGAGCCTACCACCGGCCTGTTTCGGTCCGAGTCGCGCCCCCGCCGCCGCGCCCCGTTTATCGTCAGGAAAGCCGCCGCACGCCGGAGCGAGCGGATTGGCGGCAGGCCGATCGGCCGCCCGGGCGCAACGAAGAGCGCAGGGACGCGCGCCCCCATCGGCGCGACCAAGCCCTCGCCCCGGCCCCGGCCACCCAACCGGCCGGCGGCGAGACCAACCGCTGGCAACGGCGCGAGCGAACGGAATCCCGCCGGGAGCACACCGTTCGCCCCGACTCCCGGCCCCCGCGCGTGGCCACCCAGGACAATCACTCCTACCACCGCAGCGAACCCCGGAGCGAACGACCCGCTCGCACCGAACCGCGCGCCGAGCGGACCCCGCGCTACCGCGACGACATCGACACCAAGCAGCGCGAGCAACTGTAGGTGGATGCCGGACGGCTTGCACTTGGCGCGCCGGCGGGTTTCGTCACCGGCAGCCACCGCGTGAATCCGCCACCGCCGCACTTCCAACTGCCGCTCAACCTGCCCCACGCGGGGCGCATCGCCCGCCGCATCGTGGTGGTATTGCGCAACGCCGGCCATGACGACGCCCCGGCCTTCGCCGCCGCGCTCGAGATGGAAAGCCTCCTCGCGCCATATTATGACGCCGAGGAAAATCCACCGGGACCCCGCGCGCTCCGCATCCGGGAGCAAGCCGCCCTGCTCGGCCGGCGGCTGGTGCAAAATATCGCCAGCGACGGTCTCGGGCACGATCGGCTCGGCCAATGCGTGCGCAATTATTTCGAGTGCCTCGAGCTCGGCCGGGAGGGCGCAGAACTCTCCCTCCTTGCCGGTGAAAACCCCGGCTCGCTCCAGCGGCCGGTCTGATGCCGCTGGAGCCTGGCATCCGTGGCGGTCCGCTCGGCGAGCAGACCCTACCGGCGCTACCGCGCCATTATGCAACGGCGAAGGGTTTTACCTGCACCGCTCCAAATGCCACGTAACTTGGCCTGAGCCGTCGGGCGACTCAATAATGCGGCGGGCGTTCGTCCGCGGGCGTAGCCGGCTCACCACCGCCAGTGCCGGCCTCCGGCAGCCGCTCGCGCAGGGCCAGCAACGCGGCCCGCAGCCGGGCCAACTGCTCGCTCATTTCCAGCATCGCCCGGTCTTGCTCGACGACATGCCGCTCGAGGTAGGCGATCTTTTCCTGCATGCGGAGCACCGGGTCTTCCATGAGAATTTTACCGTCCGCCCAGCCGGCCGCCGCCGAGCTTCTTGGTGATGCGCCCGCGCACCCACTCGCCGAGGAGGTCGAGCAGCGTGACCAGCGCGAGGATGAAGATCAGCACCGTCGCGACTTTTTCCCACGCGTAGTATTCGTAGTAGCTCGCGAGCTGCATGCCGAGGCCGCCGGCACCGACGTAGCCGATGATGGACGCGGCGCGCAGGTTGTATTCGAGCATCCAGAGCACATGGCTGATCACGAGCGGCTTGGCGTGCGGCCAGAGGCCGTGCTGAAACGCCTGCACGCGGTCCGCGCCGATGGCCCGCAGGCCGCGCGCGACCTCGGCATCCACCGACTCAAATGCATCGCTGAAAAACTTTCCAAGATAGCCGAGCGAGTAGAACGTGAGCCCAATCACCCCCGCGAGCGGATTGGCGCCGACAATCGCCACGCCGATGAGCGCCCACACGAGGCTCGGAATGGTGCGCGCGCCGTTCATCAACAGGCGGGCCGGCAGCACCAGCCAGCGCGGCGCGATGGTGCGGGCGCCGAGCGCCGCGAGCGGAAAAGAGAGCAGCGTCGCAAACAGCGTGGCCATCACCGCGATCTGGAAGGTCTCGCCCAGGGCCCGCAGGGTTTCCTGCCAGACGGAAAAATCGGGCGGGAAAAAATAGCCGAGGAAGCGCCGGATATTCGCCCAGTAGTCGAGCTGGCGCCCCGAGCCGCGCAGCGCCGGCAGCGAAGCCAGCACCGCGAGCAGGAATGCCAGCAGCGTGACAGTGAAGACGTTGAGGCGCTCGTGCCACTTGAGCTCGGGCAGCGCGACGACGGGCGGGGAGTTGGCCGGCTCCGGGCTCACCGGTGCACCTCGCGGACCTTCCAGCCGGCGGGGTCGGCGGGATCGAAGCTCAGCACGAGATCCGCGAAGCGTTCGACGAGTTCGGGATTGTGCAGCACGCAGAACACCGTGCGGCCGTGGGCCAGCGACTCCTGCCGCAGGATGCCCAGCACGCGGCCGGTGAGATAGACGTCAAGGTTCGAGACCGGCTCGTCCGCGAGGTAAAGCTCCGGCTCCTGAAAGAGCGCACGGGCAAAAGCCGCCCGCTGCTGCTCGCCGCCGGAGGTCTCGCACACCCAGCGGTGCGTCAGCGGCGCGAGGCCGAGGTCGTTGATGATGCGAAACGCCGCCTCGCGGTCCGCGCGGGGAAAACCCAGCAGCGTGCGCCACCACGGATACCGCCCGAGCCGGCCGCAAAGCACGTTGTTCAGCACGGTGCTGTTGGGCACGAGCAGGTTGTGCTGGAAAACCACGCCGGTGTGGCCCTGGAAATTCGCCGGCGTGTGGAGCCCCCGTTGCAGGCAGCAATACTCGATGTCGCCCTCCGTTGGCGTCACCAACCCCGCGAGGCAGCTCAGAAAGGAGGACTTGCCCACCCCCGAGGGACCGACGACCGCGATGAACCGGCCGCGCGGCACCACCAGGTCGAGCCCGCGAAAAAGCCAGTGGTCGCCCCGCCGCAGTCCGAGCCCGCGGATGGCGACATGACAGGTCGGTGAATCTTTGCCCGTGGCGGCGACCATTATTGGCGGAGAGCCCGGCGTGCGAGGGCCAGCCCCTCGGCCAGCGGCGCAAGGTGTGCCTCGGCGTCCACCGGAGCGAGCTTGGTGGTAAAAAGCTTGTCGCGCAGTTCCGTGGCGCCGGGGGCGTTGAGCGCGAGAAGCGCGGCCCGCAACCGTTCCACATCGCCGGGCGCAATACTGGCACGCACCGCGATCACGTGGCTCGGCACCGGTCCCTGCGCTTGCAGACGGCGCAACTGCGCGCGCTGCGCCTCGGAGAGATGCTTGTCGAGATCCAGCACGTAATAGCTGACCGCAGCGGCCTCGGCCTCGCCCGCTAGCACCCGCTCGATGGCCGACACGTAGCCGACCCCATAAAAGACATTGCCGCGGCCGAAGAAACCCTCGGGGTCCGCGTTGGC
Source organism: Opitutaceae bacterium UBA2377 (assembly GCA_002344205.1). Taxonomy (GTDB): domain Bacteria; phylum Verrucomicrobiota; class Verrucomicrobiia; order Opitutales; family Opitutaceae; genus UBA2377. The sequence goes on along the minus strand of DDSZ01000032.1, from coordinate 275,836 downwards.
ACCGAGCAGGCCGCGCCGCGACAGATCGAGCAAGGGCAGCACAAAACCCGAGGTGCTGGTCTTGCTGGCAAACGCCACCGGCCGGCCGCGCAGGTCGGCGATGGATTGGTAAGGCGCTTCCTTTTTTACCACCCAGTAGCTTTCGTAGGAGGTCTTGCCGTCGGGAAATTCCCCTGCGAGGAGGATCGAGGCCACGTTCTTGTCGCGCACATTGAGCATGTCGGTGGCGCTGAGGTAGCCGAGATCGATCGTGCCGTTGGCCAGACCTTCAAAAATCACGGCCGAGGACAGCGGCACAATGGTCTCGACCGGGCGGCCGAGTTGGGCGCTGAGGAAAGCCTCCAAGGCCTTCTTCTCCTGCTGCATGAGGTCGGGGTTCTTGTCGGGCTTCAGTGCGATTACTACCTTGGCCAGCGAGAGCGGCTCGGCAGCGCGGGCCGATACCCCCGCGAGGGCGATCAGCAGACAGAGCGACAGTAAATGAAGCGATAGACGGCGAACCATGCCGGCACAGTGAGACTAAATCTCAAAGACTCAAGCCCAGGCACATCAAAAACACCTTAAGTCTTCTGCTTTTTGATCTGTTCCAGCTCGGGCACGAGCACGCGCTGGTAGCAATCGGGGCACACGGAGTGACTGAACTCGCTGCCAGTCCGCTCGTTAATATAGCCTTCCATCTGCTGCCAGTAGTTTTGGTCGTCGCGGATTTTCTTACAATAGGAGCAAATCGGGAGAAGCTCCTCCAACTGGCGCACCTGGGTGGTGTAGCGCAGAATCCGCTCGGCCACGCGCAACCGCATCCTCAACTCATTTACGTCAAGCGGCTTGCTAAGAAAATCATCCACGCCGGCTTCCATCGCCGATTGCTGGTTGGCTTCGCTCGCATCGCGGGCCGTCAGGAGAATGAAATACACATACTCGCTCTTCACCCGTTTGCGGATGCGCCGGCACAGCTCCAAACCGTCCGCCTCGGGCATTTCCCAGTCGCTCACAATCACACGCACCGGCTCCCGCTGTAGGATCTTCCAAGCTTCTTTCCCGTCTGCCGCTTCGATCACCTCATGACCCAAGCGGTTCAGGGCCTGTCGGATTATCGCCAGCGCCACCTTGTCGTCTTCAACCGCGAGTATTCTCACAACCGCATTGGATAAGGCCGGACCGGGCACCTGCAATGCCGGAAACTACCCAGCAGGCTTAAGCAATTCCCGCAAAGCCTCGGGCGAATTTACCGGCGCGGCGCAGGTGTGGTGCTCGCACAGGTAAACCGTCGCCCGGCCGTCCACGGGCCGCATGTCCGCCACCCAAGGCAGCCTCGTCGCGAGCCAAGCCTGCCCCGCGCCGCCATCGGCGCCAAGCAGCGCGCGTCGCGGCCCGATCCGCTCGTGCAACACCGCCGTCAGCGCCCGGAAATCCTCGCCGGCCGAGTCGCCCGCGATAACCGCATGCCGCGGCGGCTCCAGCGCCAGTTCGATGGCGCACAACATCTGCGGCAGCGCCTGCGGCGTGCGGCTCCATTGCGGGCGGAAGGCCTCGATCGTGCGCAGCGCGCGCTCGCGGTAGCCGGAGCCGGCCGCGCCGAGCAGGGCGTCCAGCCGGAGCAGGTTGAGCGCGGCGAGCGAACTCGGGGCCGGCTCCGCGCCGTCGTAGTCCTCCTTGAGCCGGAGCACGAGCGAGTCGTCCCCCGCGCGGGAGTTGAAGTAGCCGCCCTGCGCCTCGTCCCAGAATTCGCGGTCCATCGTCGCCTGCAGCCGCTCCGCCCACTGCAGCCAGCGGAGGTCGAAGCCCGCCTCGTAGAGATCGAGCAGACCCTGCACGACGCAGGCATAGTCCTCCGCAAAACCTTCCGTCGCGCCGCGGCCGTCGAGCCACGCGCGGCCCAACACGCCCCGCGCTTCATCATAAAGCTCGCGCCGCAAAAACTCCGCCGCCCGCACCGCCGTTTGCAGGTAGGGCGCGACCGCCGGGCGCACCGGGTTTTCGAGCACCTGGTGCGCCTTCGCGCAGGCTGAGATCATGAGCCCGTTGTTCGCGGCTAGGATCTTGTTGTCCAACTGCGGCCGCGGCCGCCGGCTCCGCACCGTCCGCAGTCGCACCAGCGCGGCCTGCAGCTTCGTCTCCGCCGCCTCGGGCGTGAGCCCTACCTTCGCCGCCGTCGCCGCCAGGGGCGCACGGGCCGCGAGGATGTTCTTGCCGCGAAACTCCCCTTGCGGGTCCTGCGCACCCGTGACGTTGCCGCCCGCCTGCACGCCATAGTGGGCCACGAGCAGTGCCGCATCCGCGCCCAGCGCCTCGGCCAGCTCCGCCTGCGTCCACACGTAAAACGCACCCTCCGCGTGACCGCCGCCCATGTCACCGGGCACAGCACTGTCCGCATCCTCCGCCGTGTAGAAACCGCCGGCCGGATGCGTGAGATCACGCGCCACGTAGTCGAGGATGTCGCGCGCCAGCCAACCGTAGGTCGGGATGCCCGTCGCCTGCTGCGCCTCCAGGAAATTCACCGCGATCTGCGCCTGATCATAGAGCATCTTCTCGAAGTGCGGCACGAACCATTGCTCATCCACCGCGTAACGGTGAAACCCGCCGCCCACGTGGTCGTGGATGCCGCCCTGCGCCATCGCCCGCAGCGTGGCCGCGGCCATGCGCACCGCCTCCGCGCCGGCCTCGCTGGCCGGCCCCTGCACCGCGGCGGCCCGGAACAGGAAATTGAGACCGGCGGCGCGCGGGAACTTCGGCGCCCCGCCAAAACCGCCGTGCGCCGCATCAAAGGCCTCGTTGAAATATTGGAAGCAACGCTCAAAGGCCTCGCCGCCGCTCACCACGAGGTCCGGTCCGCCGACGTCCTGCGCGCGGGGTTTCTCGTGGTAGTCGCGCAGGGCGCCGAGCGCGCGTTCGCCCTCGGCGACGAGTTTTTCGCGCTCCGTCTCCCAGCCCTTGGCGATGGCGCGCAGCAGCGCGGGGAATCCCGGCCGGCCATGCCGGTCCTCGGGCGGAAAATAGGTGCCACCGAAGAACGGCTTGAGGTCGGGGGTGAGCCAGGCGCTGAGCGGCCAGCCGCCGTGCCCCGTCATGGCCTGCACGTAGCTCATGTAAACGCGGTCCACATCGGGCCGTTCCTCCCGGTCCACCTTGATGCTCACGAAGTGCGCGTTGAGGAGCGCGGCGATGTCCGCGTCCTCAAACGACTCATGCGCCATCACGTGGCACCAGTGGCAGGTGGAGTAGCCGATGCTGAGAAAGATCGGTTTCTGCTCCGTCCGCGCGCGGGCAAACGCCGCCTCGCCCCACGGCAGCCAGTCCACGGGATTGTCCGCGTGCTGGCGGAGGTAGGGCGACTTTTCGGCGGCGAGGGCGTTGGACATGCGGCAAAAGACTGGGACAAACCGGGCCAAAAGCAAAAGGAGCCCGGACGGGCGGGCTCCTGCTGCCAGCGGGGCGCGGCGCCGGGTTTACTTGCCGAGCACCCAACTGAAGATCAGCGGGGCCACGATGGTGGCGTCGGACTCGACGATAAACTTCGGCGTCTTCTGCCCGAGCTTGCCCCAAGTGATCTTCTCGTTGGGCACGGCGCCGGAGTAGCTGCCGTAGCTCGTGGTGGAATCGCTGATCTGCGCGAAGTAGCCCCACAGCGGCACATTGGTGCGGCCGAGGTCCTGGTGCAGCATCGGCACGACGCAGATCGGGAAATCGCCGGCAATGCCGCCGCCGATCTGGAAGAAACCGATCGAGCCCTCGCCGTTTTTGAGCAGCTTGGCCGTCTTCGTGTAGTAATCCGCCAGCCACGCCATGTATTCGATGCCGGTGCGCACGGTGTGGACGTTCTTGATCTCGCCCGTCACGACGCGGCCGGCATACATGTTGCCCAGCGTGGCGTCTTCCCAGCCGGGGACGATGATCGGGAGGTTCTTCTCGCTCGCCGCCAGCATCCAGGAGTTCTTCGGGTCGATCTGGTAATATTTCTTCAGCTTCCCCGAGCGGAGAATCTTATACATGAACTCGTGCGGGAAGAAGCGCTGGCCGGACTGGTCGGCGGCCACCCACTCCTCGGCGACGGCCGCCTCGATGCGGCGCATGGCCTCGCCCTCGGGGATGCAGGTGTCGGTCACGCGGTTCATGTGGCGGTCGAGCAGCTTCTGCTCGTCTTCCGCCGTGAGGTGCCGGTAGTGCGGCACGCGCTCGTAGTAGTCGTGCGCCACGAGGTTGAAGATGTCCTCCTCGAGGTTCGCGCCGGTGCAGACGATGGCGTGCACCTTGTCCTTGCGGATCATCTCGGCGAGCGAGATGCCCAGCTCGGCCGTGGACATGGCACCGGCGAGGGTCACGAGCATCTTGCCGCCGGCCTTGAGGTGATCCTCGTAGCCCTTCGCGGTGTCGATCAGCGCGGCGGCGTTGAAATGGCGGTAGTGGTGTGCGATGAACTGCGAGACCGGGCCCTTCTTCGCCGCGAGTCGGGTATTCACGGCTTCGGGCTTAACCTTCGCTTTTTTGGCTTTCATATGGGGCCACGAGCTAGAACACCGCCGCAGGCCGGGGCCACAAAAAACGTCGCTTACCTTCGGCCGTCACGTAGTTGTCGCGATCCCTTCCCATGCTCGCGGCCTTCCTCGCCACCTTTTTCTACGCCGTCTCGATCGTGTTTGCCAACCGGAGCGTGCGCGCCTGCGGCCCCCGCACGGCAAATCTCGGGCGGCTCCTCGTGGCCGCCGCCGCGCTCGGGCTGTTTGCCCACACGGTGGGCAACGGGTTCAGCAGCGCGAGCACGCCGTGGCTGCTCGCCAGCGGGGCCATCGGCATGGGGCTGGGCGATCTGGGGGTCTTCGCCGCGCTGCCGCTCATCGGTTCGCGCCTGAGCGTGCTGATGACCCAGTGCCTCGCCGCGCCGATCGCCGCGCTTTTCGAATGGTGGTGGCTCGGCACGGCGCTCACCGGCACCCAGATGTTTTGGGGCACCGTCGTCTTGGGCGGGGTCGCGCTGGCCCTGATGCCGAGCAAGTCCAGCCCGCCGCGCGTGCCGGTGCGGCCGATCGGATTCCTGTTCGGCTTCATCGGCGCGCTGGGCCAGGGCATCGGTGCGGTCATCAGCCGGCAGGGCAACTTCGTCGCGCTCGCGGCGGGCGAGCCGGCCATCAACGGCATCACCGCCGCCTACCACCGCATCATCGGCGGACTCGTCGTCGTGGCGGTGTTTTACCTCGTGTTTGCCCTGTTGCGCCGCCCCACGCCGCCGGCCTCCCACCCCGAGCCGCACGGCTGGAAATGGTATGTCGCCAACGGCTTCGCCGGGCCGGTCCTCGGCGTGAGCTGCTACCAATGGGCGCTCGTGCACGCGCCGGCCGGCATCGTGCTCCCTATCGTCGCCACCACGCCGCTCGCCGCCATCCCGCTGACCTACTGGCTGGAGGGCGACCGGCCTTCACGGCGTTCGATCGCGGGCGGTTGCATCGCCGTCGGGGGTTGCATTGCGTTGACGCTCGTGCGCTGAGGCATTGACGCCGCCCAAACCGGGCGGTGTGATGGCAGGTTCCCATGCTGACCATCGCCGATGTTTCCAAGTCCTACGGCACCCGCGAACTCTTCGCCGAGGTGTCGCTCTTCATCGCGCGCACCGACCGGCTCGGGCTCGTCGGGCCCAACGGCGCCGGCA
>DDSZ01000032.1:81905-270137 GCA_002344205.1 Opitutaceae bacterium UBA2377 | reverse complement strand
CGCGGCGCGGACTTCGGCTTCCTCCCGCAGGAAAGCGCCCCGGCCGGCGATGAATCCATCCTCCACATCGCCACCAGCGGCAAAAAACTGGAGCCCGACGAGGACGACTGGGACATCGACTACACCCTGGAGCCCCGCGCCCGCAAGATCCTCGCCGGCCTCGGCTTCAAGGAAGGCGACGCCGAGAAGCCCGCCAACACTTTCTCCGGCGGCTGGGTGATGCGCGCCCATCTCGCCCGCCTGCTCGTCGCCGAGNNCGATCTCGAGGCGCTGCTCTGGTTCCAGGATTATCTCACGCGCTACCCCGGCGGCCTGGTCGTCATCTCCCACGACCGCGCCTTCCTCAACGCCCTTTGCACCGGCATGCTCGAGCTGCGCTCCGGCCGGCTGCACTACTACCACGGCAACTACGACAATTTCATCGCCGAGAAGGAGGCGCGCAAAGCCCAGCAGCAGGCCGCCTTCAAGAACCAACAGCGCGAGATCGCCCACCTCCAGNNCAAGGCCTCGATGGCCTCCCGCGCCAAGTCCAAGGAAAAGCAGATCGAGCGCCTGCAGGAAATCGCCATCGAGGAGCCGGCCGAGGAGCTGAAACGCATCAACTTCAAGTTCCCCCAGCCGCCGCGCTCCGGCCTCAAGGTCGTCGAGCTGAAAGGCGTGCGCCAGGCCTACGGCGACCACGTGGTCTATCGCGACCTCAACTTCACCGCCGAGCGCGGCCAGNNAACGGCGCCGGCAAGTCCACCCTGCTCAAGATCCTCGCCGATGTCGTGCCCATCCAGGGCGGCGAGCGCGAGCTCGGCAGCAACGTCATCCCCGGCTACTTCGCCCAGAACCGTCTCGACAACCTCAAGCCCGACCTGACCGTCTTCGAGAACGTGATGGAGCTGCGCACGGCCGAGAACCAGCTCACCGAGCAGCAGGCCCGCGCCATCCTCGGCGCCTTCCTCTTCCGCAAGGACGACGTGCACAAGCCCATCGGCGTCCTCTCCGGCGGCGAGAAATCCCGCCTCGCCCTTGCCCGCCTGCTCGTCAAGCCGCCCAACCTCCTGCTGATGGACGAGCCCACCACCCACCTCGACATCCAGTCCATCGACGCGCTCACCGCCGCCCTGAAAAACTACGAGGGCACGCTCATCTTCATCAGCCACGACGTCCATTTCATCCGCACGCTCGACGCCAACGTCCTGCACGTGCACAGCGGCCGGCTCACGCCCTACGCCGGCAACTACGACTACTACCTGGAAAAATCCAAGGCCACCGACGCCCGCGCTGCGCTCACTGCCGGCTTCACCGACGCCCGGCCCGTGCAGGCCGCGCCGGCAAACCCCAAGTCCCAAACGCCAAATCCCAAATCGGAAAGCGCGAAGCCCACGCCGAACCAGCTCCGCAAATTCCGCGAGGAAGTCGGCCAGTTGGAGAAAAAAGTCTCCGAACTCGAAGCGAAACAGGCCGAAATCACCGCGGCGCTGGAAGATCCCGCCACCTACGCCGACAAGGGCAAGTTTCACCACCTGAACAAGGAACTCAGCACCATCGTGGACCAGATCGCCGCCGCCACCGCCGAGTGGGAAGCCGCCGCCACGAAGCTGGATGAGATGGAGCAGGGCTGATCCGTGTCCTATCCGATCACCTCGTCGATCAGCCGCGGTGTGCTGCCGGGGCGCTCGCCCACGGTGATCGCCTTCGCCAGCATCGCCTTCGCTTCCGTCGCCGCGCCTTCATCGTTGGCGTGGATCACGCCCAGCGGCGCCCCGGCGGTGACGCGCTCGCCGATTTTGACCAAGCTGCCCACTCCGACAGCCGGATCGATTTTGTCCTCGGCCCGCGCCCGGCCGGCGCCCAGCCGCAAAGCCGCCAGCGCCACACCCATGGCATCCACATCGGTCACATGGCCGTCCGCCGGCGCGGTAAGCGTCACCCGGATTCGCGCCTGCGGCAGATGCTCCGGCTCATCGGCCACCCGCGCATCGCCACCCTGCGCCGCAATGATCTGGCGGAATTTCTCCAGCGCCTGCCCGTCGGCCACGACCGCCTGCAGTTTCGCCTCGGCTTCCGCAACATCCGCCGCCACGCCGCCCAGGATCAGCATCTGTGCGCCGAGCGCATAGGTCACCTCCATCACATCCGCGGGCCCCTCGCCCCGCAGGCAGGCGATGGACTCCGCCACTTCCAGCGCGTTGCCCACGGTGCGACCGAGCGGCTGCTCCATCGCGGTCAACAGCGCGCGGACCTTTTTGCCGCCGGCCTTGCCGACCCGGACAAGCGCCTCCGCCAGTTGCCGGGCATCCGCCTTGGTCTTCATGAACGCGCCGCGGCCAAATTTCACGTCGAGCACAAGCGCATCAATGCCCTCGGCGAGTTTCTTGGAGAGGATCGAGCCGCAGATGAGCGGGATGCACTCCACCGTGGCCGTCACGTCGCGCAGAGCGTAAAGCTTCTTGTCCGACGGCGCGAGGTCCTTGGTCTGGCCGATAAGCGCGCAGCCGACCCTCGCCACCTGCGCGCGGTAGGCATCAAGGGAGAGGTCGGTGCGGAAACCGGGGATGGATTCCAGCTTGTCGAGTGTGCCGCCGCTGTGCCCGAGCCCGCGCCCGCTGATCATCGGCACCGGCACGCCGCAGGCCACGACCATCGGGGCGAGCGGGATGGAGAGCTTGTCGCCCACGCCGCCGGTCGAGTGTTTGTCCACCTTGATGCCCGGCACGGCCGACAGGTCGGCCACGGTGCCCGAGCGCATCATCGCCTCGGTGTAGTGCGCCGTTTCCTCCGGTGTCATGCCGCGCAGAAAAATCGCCATGAGCAGCGCGCTCAACTGGTAGTCGGCCCACGAGCCGTCGGTCGCGCCGCGCACAAAGGCGCCGATCTCTTCACGCGTCAGCGCGTGGCCGTCACGTTTTTTCGCGATGATATGCTGGGGAAACATGACCCCAGCATGGTTCGCCACCCACCGGCCGACAACGCTTATCCGGCCGGCCGCCGGCGCTGCCGCAGGATCAACTCCACCCGGGAGCCCACCCCCAGCTTGCGGTAGGCCGAGGACAACTGGTTTTTGACCGTGCCGAGATTCTTCCCGAGCAGACGGGCAATCTCCCCGTTGCGCCGCCCGGCGCACACCTCACGCACAATCCGGCGCTCGGCCGGGGAAAGCGGACACTTTGATGCCATGCCTAACGACTCGGAGGCTGACCCAGCATGCCCATGTAATTGTCGTAGAGCAACCGTTGTGCGGGAGTAAGCGCCGCGACCACTTTCGCTCTTTCTTCCTCCAATGCCCGGGCTTGGGCCATCATCCGCTCACGCTCTGCCGGCGGCGGCGGGTTGACGAAATTGATAACAGCTCCCGCCGCCATAAATACCTCCCTTTGCTTCTCATCCAAGCTGGCAAGGAATGCCTGGCGTTTTTCGGAGCGGCGTTGGTGCAGCTTCTTCTCCAACAGGTGACCGGAAAATCCTGAACTCGACTGCCCGTTTGTATCCACAATCCAGCCCATGACCTGCCCTGCCTGCAAATAATTCAAGAGGATCGCCTCCTGTCCATCCCGGTTGATTCGCGACCAAACGCGCCAGACCTCATGAGGCCAAGACGATATGCGATTAGCCTGAGCCTGATCTCTGATATGATTGACTGAAAGCAGTCTCTCGACCTGCTCATCCGTCAGCACGGGAAAGCTGATTGAGCGTGGATTAGTGACCTGCAAAACTCTGGTGGTGCCACTGCGCCCACGGGTCAAAACCACCTCCTGGCTGCTTTCGGTAATGGCACTGACATCCCAACCTATAATCGTTATTCTTGTTCTGACCATGACCGGGTGCCCATTGACATCAATCAAGGCCACCGGCTCCCCGGCCACACTGCCAATGGCCCGCACTTCGATTTGAGCGTTCGCCTCCTCGGCACGTCGCGCTTCAAACGCAGCCTGCTGCTCGGCCGATATCCTCAACGGGAATGAAACCGCCGGCGTTCCCTGAGCCATGGCGTCCCAAACCGGGAGGCCCCAAAGCAGCGATGCCATCAAGGAGAGTCGCAGGGAGCGCATGACAACATTCATCGTTTTTGGGTTCATTAACTTCAGGGACGGAAGGGAAGTGTGCTCCCCATCCGCTGCTGAGAGCCTTGCCACGCTTCGAAGAGGAACCGTTGCTCCGGTGTGAGATTGGCGATGACCTCGGCCTGCCGTTCTTGTAACGCCTTCGCCGCCGCAGCCTGCGCTTCCTGCTCTTCCTTCGGAGCGGTAAAGCGGATCACCCCCATCCTGCCATCTTCATAAGCCGCCCGTTGCTCCGGCATCAGGCTTTCAAGAAACGCCGCGCGGCGTATTTGCTGCTCTTGCCTGATCCGCTCTTCAAAGAGGCGGCGCGGCGAACCGGTGATCGACTCCGGGGTGACGACAAAAGTCATCACGTAGCCGCTTTGCAGGTAGTTCAGCAAAATCTCCTCCTTCGCTTCACGATTGATTTTCGACCAAGCCAACATCACCGCCCTAGGAAGCTGGCGCTCCCACGCGCTTACATAGTTCGCCGAGCCCAGCAGGCCCTGAATCCGCATCTCACTGAGAGCAGGAAATGTCGGCTGTCTCGGATTGGTCACTGGTAGGACACGGGCCGGCTGGCCGGCACGGGTCAGCACGATCTCGTTGCGAGCGGAATCGATGGAGGTCACCCAGTAGCCCGCCACACTTGATCCGACCATCACGATGACCGGGTTGCCCTCGACATCAATGAATGCAACCGGCACGCCACCGACCTCTCCCACCGCCCGGGCCTCGATCTGCAATGCCGCCAACCGGGCCTCGCTCTCGGCCCGATGGGCTTCATGCCTCGCCTGTTCCTCGGGACTGAGGTCGCCGCCCACCCGCATGAGCGCGGGCGTCGCCGGACCAGCCACCGGTGCGTTTTCATTCACCTGATTCTCCACCAGCCGGTTCGCCGGCGCCGTATAGCCGACAAAAATGAAACCTCCCACCAATCCCGCACCCACCAGCACCGGCCGCAGGTGACCCCGCCGGTAATCGGCGATTCGCATGATGCGTTTCAACAACTGGCGTTTGCCCTCAACAATCCCAACCGCCGCAGGCAGACTATTCCTGCCGGACGTTCGGCCCAAAACCTTCAACAGGGTCCGCCCATAGTCACCGCCGCCATCGGCCTTGGCGTGCCGCAGCACGAATGCATCGCAGGCCAGTTCGCAGTCGTGCCGGGCCAGCCAGGCGGCGACCCACACCAGCGGATTGAACCAATGCACCGCGCAGGCGAACTGCAGCAGCGCCTGCGCCAGCAGATCGCGCCGCCGCAGGTGCCCCAACTCATGCAGCACCACCCAGCGGAGTTCCTCCGCGGAAAGCCGGTCGGCAAACCCAACGGGAAAGAGCAGTTGCGGAAGGAAGACGCCGCACAGCGCCGGTGTCCCGATCATGGGTGTGACCACGATCTCCGGCATCCTGGCAATGCCCAGTGCCGCGCAGCCCTGCCGCACCATTGCGGCGATTCTCCCATCCACGGCCAGCCGAGAACAGGCCAGCTTGCGGCGCAGCCGGACCAAAGCCAGCCCCCGCAGCAACAACAGCCCGGCGACGCCTGCCAGCCAGACCAGCGCAGCGGAGCCGACAACGCTCCGGGTCGTGCTGACCTTCACATCAAACACGTCGAAGCCGATGTGCTCCTGCGCCCGGTGGGCCGCGGCTTCCGCATCAACCGGCCCAAGGGCTTGCACCGAATATGCACGACCTTCCTCCGGCATCAGGGGTTCTGCTGCATAAACCACCGCCGCCGGCGGTGCGGCCGGGCGCAGCTTCGCCGTCTTCCCCAAACCCAGCGGATCCCACGGCACCGGCAGACGCAGCGGCATCAGCAACACGCCCGCCACCAGCAGCCAGCCGGCAAACACCATGGCCGGCGCGATGTGCCGCCGCAGGATGAACCTCACCGCCGCCAGCAGCAGGATCAGCCAGACAGCCTGCCACGACATGGCCACCACCTCCATGAAGACCGGCGCCAGCGCGCTCACGGGCGGCCTTTCTTTTTGCGCAGCAACCGCTGCAGTTCCTCGATCTCCTCCGCGCTCAAATCCTGCTGTTCGCAGAAGTGCAGCAGCAGCGGGCCGGCGGCCCCCTGGAACACCCGTTGCAGAAAACTTTCGCTCTCGGCCGCAACGCAGTCCCCGCGCCGCAGCCGGGGCGCATAGACGTTGACGCCGTCGCGCTTGGCCACCTTCAGCACGCCCTTCTCATCGAGGCGCGCCAGAAAGGTGTTTACCGTCTTTTGCTTCCAGCCGTGGTCCGCCGGCAGGGCGGCAAAGACCTCCGCCGCCGTCAACGGCGACCGGTCCCAGACCACGTTCATCACTTCCCATTCGGCGCTGGAGATTTTTGGCGACATGATGACTACAAATGTAGGAATAGCTGATTCCTACATTTGTAGTCTTGGTCAAGCCTCTTTTATTTCCCACCCTACCCAATGTTCGTAATACGAACATTGGCAGGCAGATTCTCAGGCTTTGGCGCCGAAGACGGATTTCGCCATCGCGAAGGGGGCGCGGGTGAGCGTCTCCATCGTGGAAGCGGCTTTCTTCGCCTTTGGCTTCACCGCCGCCGGCGGCGTCTGTTCGCGGGCGGCGAGCCGTTGCTCGCGCAGCGCCAGGGCGGCTTCGCGCTTTTTCAGCGCCTCCTCGCGCTCCTGCAGCAGCAGGCGGTCTTCGACGAGGTGCTTTTGCTCGGCCTCCAGCAGCTCGCGGGCGCGGTGGACTTTTTCCCAACCGGCCTGCAGGCCGGCATCTTCACGATGCGGATGCGGCACGAAGGGATGAGCGGAGGGCCGCGGCAGGGTCCCGTGGCGCGCGGCATCAAGCTGCGATTGCCATGCCCGCAGGTGGCCCTCGTATTCGCGCAGATTCTCCTCGCGGGCCTGCAGATCGGCGAGGGCCTCGGCCAGACTGCTGCGCTCCTTGGGCGGCAGGTCGGCCAGTTCGGTATCCGGGCTCAGCCCGGCGGGCCGGGGGCGTTTCACTTTCAGTTCCGGCATGGACCGCGGGAAGGTGATGTCAGGAGCATTCATGGATGTAGTGGGTTGAACGCACCCAACCTAGCCCATTCGGGCCGCGACGGCTAGGGGTGCACCGGGCATTTACGCCGGGTTTACACCCCGGCGCCGGGTTTCGGGAAAAATTTACAACCCGCCTGCCCTCACGCCCGGCCGTGTAACCATCGGAAAATCACGCCCGGAAAATCACGTCCTCGCGATTGAACATCTTCACGCAGAGCGCCAGGGCCACGCCGGCGTAAACGCAGGTGGAGCCAAAGATGAGCGCGATGAAGTGCCAGTTCCAGATGCCGGAGAGCATTTCCTTGCACACGAGCGTAAGGTTGAGGAGCGGGACAAGGGCCGTCTTTGCGCTGAGGTCGATGCCGGGCAGCAGGCCCATCATCGCCGGGATGATCACGACAATGATGAGCGGCGACACATAGCTCTGTGCTTCCTTGTAGCTCTTCGCAAAAAGCGAGATGGCCAGCAGCACCGCCGCAAACAGCACGGCCACCGGCGCAATCATCGCAAACACCCCGAAGATGCCCATCGGGTCGATCATGGGGATGAAGGCCGGTGCGGCGGCTTTCGCCTCAGCAGCGGCCTGGGCCGCCGCCACGCTCTGTGATCCGCCAGTGAAGAACGAACCGCCCACCAACAGGCTTACGCCGGTCGATACCAGCGTGAGGACGATGGTGGCAACCGAGGCCGTGACGACCATCAGGAACTTGCCCAGCACGATGTTCACCCGGTGCACCGGGCTGCAAAGCAACGTCTCCATGGTGCCGCGCTCCTTTTCGCCGGCGGTGAGATCAATGGCCGGATACATCGCTCCCGTGAAGCAGATGATGATGATGATGTAGGGCACGAGGCCGCCAAAGAGGTTGCCGCCCACCTTTTCCGGAGGCGCGACGTTCTGCCGCTTCACCTCGAAAGGTTTGGTCAGGTCGGCCGGCAGGCCCCGGTCGCTGAGTCTGCTCTCAACGGTGCGGTCGCGCAGGTCGCGGAAGAAGCGCTCGACGGCGGTCACGCCCATGCCCGACTTCATCTCGCCCTCGTAGTGATAAAGGGTGACGGTCTTCGGCTCGCCGGCGGCGAGCGAAGCCTCGAAGCCCTCGGGAATTTCCACCGCCAGCCGGACTTTCTTGTCCGAGACCAGTTGCTTGAAATCGCCCCCGGGGGTGACGATGCGGAAGCGCTGATCATCCTTGATCGCCTTCACGACTCCCGGGGAATCTTCGCCACCGAGCACGATGATACTGACCGCCTCGCTGCGAGCCTGCTTCACGATCTTTGTCATGACAAAGATCATGCCAAACATGATGACGGGCATGACGAGCGTCGGCACGACGATCATGGAGATGACCGTGCGGCGGTCGCGGAGCGAATCCTTCAGCTCCTTGAGAAAAACGGTGACAATGCTGGTCCAGTTCATGGGCGTGGGTTTCAGGTGTTGAGGGCGGCGGCCAGGGCAGCCTCGCCGCCGACGGCCTTGACGAAGATTTCCTCCATGTCGGTCTCGCCGAAGCGGGCCTGGAGTTCCGCGAGCGTGCCCTCCGCCACGAGGCGGCCGGCGTGGATGATGCCGATGACGTCGCACAGCTTCTCGACCTCGCTCATGACGTGCGTCGAGTAGATGACCGTCTTCCCCCGCGCTTTGCAGTTGCGCACAAAGCGCACGATGGCGCGGGCCGTCATCACATCGAGCCCGAGTGTGGGCTCGTCGAAGATCATCACCGCCGGATCGTGGACGAGCGTGCGCGCGATCGAGGTTTTTTGCTTCATGCCGGTGGAGAACTTGTCGCAGCGGCGGTCGAGAAAATCGTGCATGTCGAGCTCATCGGCCAGCACCTGGATGCGGGCGGCGACCGCCGCCTCGTCCATGCCGTTGAGCCGGCCGAAGTAGGCGACCATCTCGCGGGCCGTCAGGCGGCCGTAGAGCGCGGTGGAAGCCGCGAGGAAGCCGACGTTGGCGCGCACCCGTTCGGGCGCGGTCGCGGCATCATGCCCGGCCACGGTGCAGGTGCCGCTGGTGGGTTTGAGCAGTGTGGCCAGCATGCGCAACGTGGTGGTCTTGCCGGCGCCGTTGGCCCCGAGCAGCCCGTAGATCTGCCCGGGCCGGCAGGTGAACGTCAGGTCTTCGGCCGCGACCACCTGGCCGCGTTTCTTGTCCTTGAAGGTTTTGGTGAGGGCGTGGGCTTGGATCATTTTTGCGAGGGTTTTAAAATGCAGCAGTTCAGTTGGCCACAGGCGCACCCGGCCGACGACGGCAGCCTTTGTAATCGGTGATCACCAGCACCGCGCCAAGCGCCACAAAGGTGCCGCTGTTGGACCAACCCAACCAAGCGGACCCAAGTCCAACGGTCACAATAACCAAGGCAGCAGGAATGGGAGCGAGACGGGCACGAGCCAGTCGGCATGGCAGGTTCGGTTTCATGTAAATTTTTCTCACAGGCTCATTTTCTCGCGGAATTCCTGTGCTTGGCGCCGACTGAGCTCGACCTTGGCGCCGCCCTTCAGCTGCACGAGCAGCCCGCCGCTGAACCAGGGCTCGATCTTGTCGATCCAGGCAAAATTGATGATCTGGCGGCGGTTGGCGCGGAAGAAGAACTTCGGGTCGAGCCGCTCCTCCATGGCGTTGAGCGAGCGGAAGAGCTGCGGCTGCGCGTCGTCGAAGTGGACACGCGTGTAGTTGCCCTCGCTTTCGAGCAGGCGGATCTGCTTCACCTCGACGAACCAGCAGCGGTCGCCCTCGCGCACAAAGACCTTGTCCTCGGCGGCGAGCCGGGCGGCTTTCTCCGCGGCCGGAACGGGCGCGCCGGCGGCCACTTGCAGCCGCTCAATCGCAGCGGCCAGCCGCGCGGGATCCACGGGCTTGAGCAGGTAATCGAGCGCATTGAGCTCAAACGCCTTCACGGCGAATTCGTCATACGCGGTGGTGAAGATCACGCGGGGCGCAGGTGGTTCGAGTGATTCGAGCAGCTCCATGCCGGTCTCGCCGGGCATCTGCACATCGAGGAAGATAAGGTCGGGCTTGAGCGCCGCGATCTGTTCGCGCGCCTGCTTGGCGTTCGCCGCCTCGCCTACGATGGTGACGTCGGGATGGGCGGCGAGGAGCCGCCGGAGTTCGCTGCGCGCGAGGCGCTCGTCGTCGATCAGGAGGGCGTTCATGCGGCGGGAGCGGGGCGGAGCGTTTCTGTCGGGATAAGCGCTTCGGCCATCACGACCCGGGGTGCGAGGGCACGCAACTGCAGGGTCGCGCTGTCGCCAAAAAGTAACCGCATCCGTTCGGCGGCGTTGCGCAGGCCGACGCCGGTCGAGACCGTCGCCGCCTTGGGCGCGGGCGTCGTCAACACACCCGGGTTGGTGACCTGCAGGCGCAGGCCGCCGGTCTCACGACGGGCGATGATGGCAATCTCGCCGCCCTCGGGGGATTGGGAAATGCCGTATTTGACCGCATTTTCCACCAACGTCTGGAGCAGCATCGGCGGCACGGGCAGGTGCAGGGTCTCCGGGGCGACGTCCAGCCGCAGCCGCAGCCGCTCCTCGTGCCGCACCTGCTCAAGGGCGAGGTAGTCGTTGACGATGCGCAGCTCGTCCTCGAAAGGCACGGTCTCAAGCTGGCCGCTCTGCAGCGAGTAGCGCAGCAGGTTGGCGAGCTGGGTGACGGCCTGCCGCGCCCGCGCGGGATCCTCGTCGATGAGCGCGCGCAGCGAATTCAGGGCGTTGAAGATGAAGTGCGGGTTGACCTGCGACTTCAGCGCGCGGAGTTCGGCCTCCTTCACCGTGGCGGTGAGCCGCAGCCGCTCGATATCGAGCCGGTTGAAGCGATCGAAAAGCTGGTAGAAAAAGTAGATGCACAGCCAGCCCACGAGGATGATGCTGCCGTTGATCCAGCTGGAGAAGACCAGCGCCGCCGGGTGGATCTTGGGCGGCCATTCCGAACGCAGCAAACCGTAGAAAATGCCGTAGCCGACAATGCTCCAGATGACCGAGAGCAGCATGCCGAAGATGAGGATGCGCGGCACAAGCCGCTTCCAGCCCAGCTCCTTCCAACCCCAGCGGGTGAGGTAGCCGCGGGCGTAATGGGTGATCAGCACGCCGAGCGCCATCGTCTGCACCACCCCCGCCACATGAACCAACTCCACTTCTTTGGAGAACAGCCGCACAAACACCAATTGCAGCAGGAGGAAAAACGACCAGCCGCCCGCCTGACACAGCACATACAGCCGCTCCTTGGCGCGTTGGCGGCGGCGGTCCGTGTCCGGAGCATGTTGGTCGAGGACGGTCATTTCCATGGCGGGACCCACATTACAAACCGGCCGGGCCCGGTCTGCAAACTTTGGACGAACGGTTGTCACGGCACAGGAGCGGCGCGGGATTGCCACCGGCGACCGGGACGGCCAGACCGGCAGGCGCATGAAACCCCGCCGCCCAGCGCCGGTTGCCCCCGCCCCTTTCCACGCCCGGCTCTACCGCGTCGCCATGGTCCGCTGGGTGGACCTGCCCAAGCGCGAGATCGATCGGCTCGGCCTCACCCCGGCGGAAAACAAGGGGTTGAACGCCCTCCTGCGCTTCAACAGCGACCTCGACCGCGTGACGCTGCTCCCCGGCAAACGCGGACACTACAAACTCGCCTTCAAGGTCGAACTGCTCCGCGCCGCAAAAGTGGACGCCGGCGACCGCGTCGAGTTCTCCCTCGCGCCCGATCCTGCCTCTCGTGAACCCGAGCTGCCGGGGGAAATGCGCCGCGCTTTTCAAGCCCGGCCGCAACTCGCGGAAAAATGGTCGGCGCACAGCATCGCCATTCGCCGGCAGATCACCCGCTACATCCTCGACGCCAAGTCCGCGGAGACCCAGGCGAAACGGTGCTGGATTTTCATCGAGCGGCTGGCCGACACGGGCCGGCTGTCGGCGGACTGAACGGTCGCGGGCAATTCGTGCCTCGGTGGACAGGTTTTGTGCAACTTTCCAAAGCACCGGGTGTTTTGGGTCCACTTCCGCTTCAACCATGAAATCCACCCTTCCCCTAATCTTGGCCGCGGCGTTGTTCGCCGGCGGCACCACCTTGTCCGCCGCCACCGATGACGCCCTTGTCGAGCGCGGCCGTTATCTCGTGCATGATGTCGCCATGTGCATCGACTGCCATTCGCCCCGCGGCGAGAAAGGTGCCTTTCTCGAAGGCAAGCACCTCACCGGCGCCGCGCTCGACTTCGCCGCCACCGTGCCGATGCCCTGGGCGCCTTACGCCCCGAATCTCGCGGGGCTGGAAAATTTCACCGCCGCGGAAGCCGTGAAGTTTTTCATGACCGGCGAGCGCCCGAGCGGCATGCCAACCCTGCCGCCCATGCCCGCCTACCGCATGAAACGCGAGGACGCCGAGGCCGTCACCGCCTATCTCAAGTCGCTCAAAGCGGCCAAATAAACCGGCGCGGAACGCTCAGCCCTGACCGCGCAGACCGTGGCCCGTGGGGCGCGGCGCGTTGAACTGCTTCACGGCAAACAGCGGGATGAACTGCAGCACCGCGAGCGCGCTGAGCAGAACGAGTTCGTTGCGATAAGGCCCGCCCAGAATCACGGCCAGCACCCCGGCGCCTTCGGCGAGCCCGAGCCCGATTACAAAAAACGGCAGCGCCATGCGGATGTCGCGAAACCGGGGCAGCACCAGCCAGCGCACAAGCGCGCTCATCACCAGCGGCGCCAGCGTCACCAAGCCCAGCGGCCCGACTGTCTCCACGGGCGGCACTTCGCGCCGGCCCAGCACGAAATAAACGATCCCCAGGCCGCTGATGATGCCAACCCAGATGATCCACCAGACAAGGATTTGAAAGGCCACGCTGTTGGGCCCGGAGGATGGCGGCGAGGATTCGGAGGTCATGTTTTGCTGTGTTAGATGAAGCGACTAAGCCCCCACCGGATGCCACGTGGTCTTGAACTCGATGAAGTCGCGGATGGCGTAGAGGTCCTGGGCCTTGGCGGAGAACCAGTCGGTCGCCTCGCCGGCAAAGTGCACGCGCTTCACGCTCTCCGCCGCGCCGAGGCGGAGCGTCTTGCGGTCGGCCTCGTCCACCGCGGCGCTGATGCCGCGCAAGTGGGTGTGCGTGGCGAAGGTCGGCACGAGTTCCTTGCGGAAACCGGTGAGCAGGTTGACCACGCCGCCGGGCAGATCGCTCGTGGCCAGCATCTCGCCGAGCAGGATGGCCGGATAAGGATTGGTTTCGGAAACCTCCGCCACGACCGTGTTGCCGCTCGCGATGACCGGCGCGATGAGCGAGACGAGCCCGAGCAGCGCGGGGGCGTCGGGCGCGATCACGCCGATGACACCCATCGGCTCGGTGACGGTGAAATTGAAATGCGGCGAGGCCACCGGATTCACGTTGCCCAGCACCTGCTCATACTTGTCGGCCCAGCCGGCGTAATAGACGAGCCGGTCGGAGCATGCGTCCACCTCCTTCGCCGCGGCGGTTTTCGTCGCCCCGAAGCGGACCAGCGTGTCGATCAACTCCGTGCGCCGTGACTCCACCATCTCGCCCAGCCGGTAGAGGATCTGGCCGCGGTTGTAGGCGGTGCGCTTGGCCCAGCCGGGACCGGCCTTGGCGGCGGCCTCGACGGCGTTGCGCAGGTCCTTGCGCGTGCACTGCGGGATGTGGGCGAAGAAATTGCCGGCGGCATCCTTGAGCGGAAATGTGCGCCCGCTCTCGGAGCGGATGAACGCGCCGCCGACATAGGGCTTGGGGGTCTTGGCGATGGGAATACGGGTCATGAGTTTTGGCCGCGGAGACGCGGAGTCACGGAGGTGTTGTCGATTCCAGGCTCTGGGTCTTGGCGTCTCCGTGGCTAGATGAGTTTGCAGTAATCCAGCAGCCCTTGGCGGCCGCCTTCGCGGCCGAAGCCGGACTCCTTGTAGCCGCCGAAGGGCGACGTGGGGTCGAACTTGTTGTAGGTGTTGGCCCAGACGACGCCGGCCTTGAGTTCCGTGCTCATCTTGAGGATGCGCGAGCCCTTGTCGGTCCACACGCCGGCGCTCAGGCCGTAGGCGGTGTTGTTCGCCTTCTCCACCGCCTCGTCGAGCGTGCGGAAGGTGAGCACGCTGAGCACCGGCCCGAAGATCTCCTCGCGGGCGATGCGGTGGCTCATCGAGACGCCGGAGAAAACCGTCGGACGGAAATAATAGCCCTTCGCCGGCAGCTTGCAGGCGGGCTGAAACAGGTCCGCCCCCTCCTTCACGCCGGCGGCGACCAGCTTCTCGATGCGCGTGAGCTGCTCCTTCGAGTTGATGGCTCCGATGTCGGTGTTCTTGTCGAGCGGATCGCCAACGCGGAGCGTGCGGATGCGCGTCTTGAGCTTCGCGAGCACGGCGGCGGCCACGGGCTCATGCACGAGCAGGCGCGAACCGGCGCAGCAGACGTGGCCCTGGTTGAAGAAGATGCCGTTGACGATGCCCTCGACGGCCTGGTCGAGCGGCGCGTCGTCGAACACGATGTTCGCCGCCTTGCCGCCGAGTTCCATGGTCATCTTCTTGTCGGTGCCGGCGAGCGAGCGCATGATGATCTTGCCCACCTCGGTCGAGCCGGTGAAGGCGACCTTCACGGCAGTCGGGTGGTTCATCACGGCGGCGCCGGTGTCGCCGAAGCCGGTGACGATGTTGACCGTGCCGGGCGGCAGGCCGGCGTCTTGGATAATCTCGGCGAACTTGAGCGCTGTGACGCTGGTGGTCTCGGCCGGCTTGATGACGATGGTGTTGCCCATAGCCAGCGCGGGCGCGAGTTTCCATGCCATCATCAACAGCGGGAAATTCCACGGGATAACCTGGCCCACGACGCCGAGCGGCGCAACCTTCCGGCCGGGGGCGACGTAGTCCAGCTTGTCGGCCCAGCCGGCGTGGTAGAAGAAATGCGCCGCGGCCATCGGCACGTCAAAGTCGCGCGATTCCTTGATGGGCTTGCCGCCGTCCATGGTTTCGGCGACGGCAAATTCGCGGGCGCGGTCCTGCAGGAGGCGGGCGAGGCGGTAGATGTATTTGGCGCGCTCCTTGCCCGGCAGCTTGCCCCAGGTCGTGGTGAACGCCTTCTGCGCGGCGGCGTAGGCGGCATCCACGTCGGCCGCGTTGGCCTGCGCGATTTCGGCGAGCTTCGTCTCGTTGGCCGGGTTGATGGAGTCGAAGTATTTGCCGGAAGCAGGGGCGACGAACTTGCCGCCGATGAAAAGGTCGTAGCGCGGCTTGAGCTTCGGATCGGCGGTCTCGGTCGCGGGATCGTATTCCCAGAGGTCGCCGAAGATGAGCTCGGGCAGCGGGCGGCCGGCGGAACGGGCAGCGGGGCGTTTCTTTTCGGGAGTGAGAGCAGGCATTTTGTGAACCGTTAATTCACGCTAATCTTCGCTGATGAGAGGCGGGAGAATTAGCGCGGATTAGCGAAGATTAGCGGTTAGTAGGATTCGGCGGCTTCGCTGAAGTAATACGGGGCCTGGTAGGCGCCGGTCTTTTCCTTTTCGAGCTGGCGGAGGAGATCGTTGAGCAGCGAGGAGGCGCCGAAGCGGTAACGCGTGTTGTTGAGCCACGCGTCGCCGAGGGTCTCCTTCACGGCGATGAGGAATTGCAGCGCCTGCTTCGCGGTGCGGATGCCGCCGGCGGGCTTCATCGCGATGGGCGTGCCGGTCTCGAGGTAGAAGTCGCGGATGGCCTCGATCATCACCTGGTTGTTGCCGAGCGTGGCGTTGAGCGAGGTCTTGCCGGTGCTGGTCTTGATGAAATCACCGGGGCGGATGACACGCATCGCGAGAAAGGACGCGGCACGGATGTTGTCGTAGGTTTCCAGCTCGCTGACCTCGAGAATGACCTTGAGCGTGGCGGCGCCGCAGGCCTGCACGACGGCGGCAATCTCATCCTGCATTTCCTGAAATTCGCCCGCAAGAAACGCCCCGCGGTTGATGACCATGTCGATCTCATCGGCGCCGTCGGCCACGGCAGCCTTCACCTCGGCGAGCCGGGTGCGCAGCGGCGCCTGACCGGAGGGAAACGCGGTCGCCACCGACGCGATACGCACCGCCGTGTCCTCGCCCAGCGCGCGCCGGGCATGCTTCACCATCGCGGGATAGACGCACACCGCCGCCACCTGCGGGCAGTCGAGTCCGTCGTGCGGTGCGAGCGCCTTCTGGCAGAGCGAGGCGACCTTGCCGGGGGTGTCCTTTCCTTCGAGCGTGGTGAGGTCCACCATCGAAACCGCCAGCTTGAGGCCCTGCACCTTGGCGGCCTTCTTGATGCTGCGCGTGGTGTATTTCGCCACGCGCTCCTCGATGCCGACCTGATCGACGGAACCGATTTCATTCAGCAAATGCCGGAAGGCGGCGGTGGACCCTGAGCTCATGAGGCTGTCCAGCCTGCTGCAGCCACCCTCCGAAAACAACGGCAAAACAAGACCCGCCCGCCAATGAGAACTGGCGCCCCTGCCCCGGTTCCGCCATATTCCGCCCATGCCTGATTCCCCTGCCCCCGCCGCACCGACCGGCGAACTCGTTATCCGCACCATCGCGATGCCCGCCCACGCCAACGGCAACGGCGATATCTTCGGCGGTTGGCTCGTGTCCCAGATGGACCTCGGCGGCGCCATTCTCGCCCGCAATACCGCCCGCAGCCGCGTAACGACCGTCGCCGTTGACGGCATGGTTTTTTTGCAACCGGTGGCCGTCGGCGACACCGTGAGCTGCTACGCCCGGCTGCTGAAAGTCGGGCGCACCTCGATGAAGATTGATGTCGAAGCCTGGGTGCAGCGCTTTACCGACGGCGCGCAGTTGCGCGTGACCGAGGGCGTCTTCACCTACGTGGCCATCGACGACGGGGGCCGCCCGCAACCCGTCAACCGCTGAAACCATGCGCCTGTTTCTCGCCCTCCTTTGCTCCGCCATCTTCGCCTTCGCCGGTCCGGCCGAGGAAGTCCGCGCCGCGGACACAGCCCGCGTGATGGCCACCATCGCCGGCGACACGAACCGGCTGGCCCCGCTGCTTTCCGATGCGCTCTCCTACGGACACTCCAACGGCCGCGCGCAGACCAAGGAGGAATTCCTTGAGTCCGTGCGCAGCAACCGGGTGCGCTACGAAGCCTACGATTACGAGGAAAGCCAGATTACGCCCGTGGCCACGGACCTCGCGCTGATGACCGGCACAGCCCGGTTGCGGGCAATCGCTGGCACCGAGCGCGTGGCCTTCCGGCTGCGGTTCCTCTCGGTCTGGCGACGCGAAGACGGCGCTTGGCGGCTGTTCGCCTACCAATCGGCCCGCGCCCCGGACGAGGGCTGAAGACTCAGCCGGTCGCGACCGCCTCGGCAAAGCGGAGGATCGCATCATCGGGCGACATCGTGATCGGCACCGGCCGGCCGTGACCCCCGCCGCCATACGGCACGTTCGACAGCGCGTTGTAGCAGCAGATGTAGGCGCGACGCGGCTGGTCCGACAGGTTCGCCTCGGAGCTATGGAACGTGTTGCCGTGGAAAAACAGCGCGCTGCCGGCCGGGGCCTCGCAATACACCACGCCCAACCGGTCGATCGCCGCTTGCACGCGCTGCTGGTCTGCCCCCGCCTGTCCGCCCACGCGACCGTGGTCGAAGCGGCCCAGCAAGTGTGAGCCCGGCACGACCTTGAGACAGCCGTTGGCCTTCGTCGCGGGGTCCAGCGCAATCATGCACGAAATCATCCGCGGGTAGAGACAGCCGTCGCCATACCAATAGCCGTAATCCTGGTGCCATTCCCACGCGCCGCCGACGCGCGGCTCCTTCAGCATCACCTTGCTGTGCCAGTGGTAGACCTCCTCGCGCAGCAACAGGCGCACGCCGTTGACCACCCGCGGACTCGTCGTCACCGCGCCGAAGACATCGTCGCTCACGTCGGACCACAGCGCGAGCTTGCTGGCGAGGCCGGACGCATCCTTGAGGTCAAACTGGTGTTTCGTGGCCTTGCCCTCCTTGGTCACGTTCGCGAGCATGATTTCGATCTCCTGCGGGGTGAAGACATCCGGCACGAGCACGTAGCCGTCGCGGTCATAGGCCTGGATCTGTTCGAGGGTCAGCATGGGGTTGAGGGGGTTGAAGCCCGGACAGCCGACAGCTATCGCCGCGCCCGGGCCGCGCCAGACATATTTTGCCGTCCTGCGGGGACCGGGTTGACCCCGCCGGGGCAGCCCCGCACGTTTCCCCGCCGTGACCACCCCGCCCGTCTCCGTTCTCCCGCTTTCCGGCACCGCGGCCGACCTCGGCCGCCAGCAGGGGGTCGCGCTGCGCAACCAGATCCATGCCAACGTCGCCGTGCTGCTCGGCGACTTTCTCACCGGAGCCAAGGCCGCGCAGCTCGAAAAAATCCGCGCATGGCAGCGGCGCCTGCGCGCCTTCTGCTTCGATCACTGGCCGTGGCTGCAAGCTGAGATCCAAGGCATCGCCGAAGGCGCGGGCCTCGACCGCGAGCTGGCCGAGCTGCTCAGCTTCCGCGCGTGGCAATACGAGGTTTATCACGCCGGCGCGTGCTCCAGCTTCGCCCTGCCGGGCGCCGGCGGCAAAATCCTCACCGGCGGCACGCTCGACGACCCGCGCTTTCTCTACGCCTGCGCCCAGGTCACCCCGGCGGACGGGCTGCGTTTCATCAGCTTTCCCATCGCCGGCACCGTCTGGGCCAACCGCGGCCTGAACGAGGCCGGCCTCGCCCTCGGCATCTCCTCGCTGATCTGCCCGGGCGTGACCTTCGACCTCGACCAGCTCGTGCCGGTGGACCTCGTCTTCCGCGACATGCTGCAATTCTGCTCGACCGTCGCGGAGGTCGAGGCCCGTTGCCGGCGCTTCAAGTTTTTCTGCAACCTCGTCGCGGTGGACCGCCAAGGCTGCGTGTTCAGCAGTTCCAACTTCTGCGGGGACTACACCGCGCATCCGACGGCCGACGGCTCCGCCTGCCTGACCAATCACCCCGCCGGCTCCGCCGACACCGCCCTGCGCGCCCGCGGCTACACCGGCCCCGATCCCGCGGGCTTCAGTCCGGAACGGCTGGCGCAGATCACCGGCTGGATGGACGCCCACCGCCACCGCGCCACCGTGGCCGACGCCGTCGCGTTTCTCGGCGCGATGCCGCAGCCCGGCCGCGTCAACAACCCGCACACCGCCTTCGCCACGATCGCCGTGCCACAGACGCACCCGTCCACGCTCTGGATTGCGCAGCAACCGGTGACATCCGCCGCCTTCCACGCCTTCGACGTGCGCACCGGTTCGTCCATCCTCAATTGATTCCATCATGCTCCTGCTCCGCCGCCTGATCCTGATCGCCGCCGCCGTGCTCGCACCGGCACCGACAATCCTCGCCCAAGGTCTCTACCCTGACGACGCCTCCTACCGTGCCGCCTTTGCCGCGCGCTGCGATGAGATCAGCGAGGGCATGGCCCGCCGCACCTGGTCGCCGGGCGAGGATACGCGCATGCGCCTCTATCTCGGTGTGGCCAAGCTGGCCACGGGCATCGATGCCGCCGAGGGGCTGCGCTATCTGGAGGACGCCGTCGCCGACACCAACCTCCACTGGCACAGTTTCGAACCCTACGTGCTGATGGACGCGGTCCTGCGGCTCGGCGACAAGCTCCCCGCCCCACTCGTCGCCAACATCCGCACCCGGCTGGCCGAATGTTTCGCGCACGACTTCGGTTTCACCGACAACCACATGCTGCAGATTCACACCGCGCGGCATCTGTTTGGCCAGACCTGGCCCGACGGTCCCGCCTTCGCTGACGGCTCCACCCCCACCGCCGCGCAGCGCGATTCCGCCGGCTGGATCGACCGCTGGATCGAGGCCACCGTGACCCGCGGGATGTATGAATACGACTCCCCCAACTACCACCACCTCTACCTGCTCTGCTTCGCCACGCTGCACGAATACGCCAGGGACTCCATCCTGAAGAAAAAATCGTGGATGATCATGCAGGTGCTCCTCGCCGACTGGGCCACGGAATACCTGCACGGCGCCTGGGTGGGCTCGCACAGCCGCGAGAAATACGACCAGGTGCTGCACACCCACGAAAACACCGGCGCGGCCACGCAGTTCGGCCGGCTGTATTTCGGCGGGGCGCCGATCCGGCTCGATCTCGCGGAAAACTTTTTCCTGCCGCTGGCCGCGCTCCAACGTTTCGAAGCCCTCCCGATGATCGGCCGCATGGCCACCGACCGCACCACGCCCTACGTTCTCCGCGAACTCAAGTCGCCGCGCCGCGGCCCGCTCATCGTTTACGGCGAGCCGACCTGGAAATACACCCATGTCGCGCCGGAGTTTGCCGTCGGCTCCTCGTGGGGCGACCTGACCGACGTCGAGCACCACCGCTGGGACCTCACCTGGGTGTCGCCCCACGACGGCGCCACCTGCTTCTTCATCAACCCGTCCTACTCGGCCCGCCAGTTGCACCGCTATTTCGTGGAGCCGCTGGACCAGATCCTCGGCGCCATCGTGCGCTACCGGCCCTACTACGCCGACCCCAACAAGTGGATCGAAGGCTCGCCCTACGAGGACGTGTTCCAGCACGACCGCGCCGTCATCGACCTCTACGACATCCCCCCGCATTCTGAGCGCCAACACATCAACGGCCACTTCCCGCACCACATCGCGGAACGTCGCGAGACCGGCGGCTGGATCTTCTGCCGTGCGGACGACATCTACTTCGGCGTCTGGACCAGCACGCCCGGCGAATGGCATCGGGAGGAGACGCACGACCGCCTGACCATCACCCACCCCAGAACCGCCATCGTGCTCGAAGCCGTCGCCGCCAAGGACGCCGGGAGCTTCGACGCCTTTTGCGCCGACCGCCTCGCGCATCCGCCCACCTTCGACGAGACCACATTGACCGCCGCCTACACCACCACCCGCGGCGACCGGTTGCAGTTCACCCACCGGGGCGAGCGCAGCGTCAACGGCAAGCCGGTGGACCTGCGCAACTGGCCGCTCTTTGAGGGCCCGTGGCTCAACGCCACCCGCAACTCCGGCATCATCACCTTGGAATACGGTGCCGAACGCGTGGTGCTCAATTTCAACACTGTCACCGTCCGCCGCGAAGCCGTGCCCTGAGCGGACGCGCGCGAGTCGGCGAAATCACAATTCGTCCGGCCGCACCGTGAGCAGGCGCGACTGCTGCGCGCGCTTGCGGGATTTTTCGACGCCGATCGCATCGAGCCCCAGCGCATTGGCCACGGCCAACACGGTGCCGACGCCACAGAAGGGATCGATGATGACCTTCGCCCCGGCCTGGTCGCGCGCGAAGCGCACCGCGTGGGCCGCGGCGCGGATACCCATCGCCCGCACCCACGGCTGACGGCCCGCATCCGTGATGATATCGGGCAGCGGCAGCACATCGGGGCACTTCATTGCCCGCGAAACCGCGATCAGGTGGGTGAAGCCCGGCCGGCCGTAGGTCAGCAGACCCGGCGGCCGGCGGCAGACAATCTTGTGAAAAAGCACCCGCGCCCCGGCATCCTCCGCCGCCCGCACGACCAGCGCCCCTTTGTCGATCCACGCGCCGTCACGCTTGATGTCGGATTGAAAAAACAGCGCCGCATTCTCCGCCGGCACCGCCTCGACCACCAGCCGCACGGCCTCCAGAAACCACGCCCGCCACGCCGGCAACCCGAGGTTCACCTCGGAAATGTCGGGCAGCGAGGTCACGGCACACGCGTCGGGGATCACCCCGCACGCCCGCAGCCAGGGAACCGCATCGGCGCAATGCACCTCGCGGCAGGAACCCGCAGATGTGGCTTCAATGGGCAAATTCACACGACAGGCAACCCACCCTATTGCGCCGGCACGGAGTAGATCCGCCGCGTGCCATCGCGGTCGGATGTAAAGAGCACTTCGCGCTGGTCGGGCGTGGGCACGGGGTGCGGGTGATTGTCCTGCGTGTGCCAGGAGGTATTGCTCTCGCAGAGCGGCACGACCTCCATCGTCCCGTTGTCCCAGTCCATGTTGAGCCGCGAGATGAGGTTGCCCTTGCGCTGGGCGAGACCCTTTTCGTTTGCGATGGCATCGGTGATGACGAAGTCGCCGGCCCGGCTGGGGATGAAGTGGCCGTAGAACGACGGCCGGTCGCGCGGGATGGAGATTTCCTGCAGCGGCTGTTCCGGGTCCACCGGCGCGCGGCCGACGAACTGCTCCGGGTGCCCCGGCGCATCCCAGCGCACGCCGTGATAGATCACGGCCTCGCCGTTCTCCTGCCACACCTCGTGCGCGACGTCGTCGAGCCCGAGATCGGGCGACTCGCGAAAACGGATGCTCCGCCCGGGCCGGCGCACCTGCACGCGCTCCCCACGATCGGCCTTCATCCAGATGCGCTCGGTGCCCAGCGGCCAGGTCCACTCGTGGTTGTAGAGCACGAGGTCGCGGCGCGTCGGATGATACTGCACATGCGTGACCCACGCCGGCTCCTCCCAGCGCACCGTGAGTTTGCCGGTGGCGACCTCCACCTCGGCGAGCTGTGTGGTGAGGCCATATTTGGCGTAATTCTCCGACATCTCGCGGTTGTTCGAGCGCCTCTCCCCGAAGCCGAGGATGCGGCTGTCCATCAGGCTGAGGAGCACCCGGGTGCGCGAGGGATCGAGGTGCGTGTAACCCACGCAGCGCTCGGGCGGGATTTCCAGCAGCGTGCGCCGCCGCCCGTCGCGCAGGTTCACGCAGTCGAGCAGGCCCCAGCCGTCCTCCCGGCCCCACACGAAATACAGATCGCCCGACACCGGGTCGAGGCAGGGGCTGGACTTGTTGAGCCCGTGCGTTGCGACGGTGCCGTTGTAAAGGTAGTCCTCGGCGGGATTGGCGGAACGCGGCCGCGCGAAATACGGATACGCCTGCATCGCCGGGCCGGGAAACACCGCCAGCGGCTCCATCCGGCCCGTGGCGCGGTCGATCCGGGCGAGGCTCGCGCCTTCCGGGTGCGTGGAATAGGCGTTGGTGATGGCGGCGAGCAGCGCGGCATCCTGGGTCACGCTGTAGGTCGTGAAGTAGAGCAACTGGCAGTTGGGGCCGGCGGGCGACTCCGGGCGCGGGGGGTGCATGGGAGAAAATTTGCCGCGTTGCACCTTGGCGCGGCCGCGCCATCCTGCGAGCCGAAATGCGCCGGATCCTCAGTCTCGTCGCCGCGCTCTGGCTGGCCATCGCCCTGCCCGCGCAGGAGGTGCAGTCGCACGGGCTCGTCTTCGAGCGCTGGGTGCGCGACACGTTTTTCGACGGCTACCAGCCGCCGCGCTACACCCAAAAGTGGGACATCCCGGCGGATATCAACACGCGCCACGGCGGGCTGCCCGTGAACCCCAAGGCTGTGAAACACGGCTCGCCCATCGGTCTCGGCGACGCGCTCCAACAGTTCGACATCAACGAGCCCTTCATCCTCGTGCTCGGCTTCTGGCAACAGGACGGCACGGAAAAACGTTTCGTGAACCTTACCGCCGTGACGGTCACCCCGGAGCAATGGCGCAAACTGTGGGGACCGGTGACGCGGGCCGATCTCGAGAAACTCGACGCGGTGATCAAAGACCGCTCCCTCGACTACCGCGAGGCGCGCCGCCGCGCCCAGGCCATGAAAAACGCCCCGCCCTTCACCCAAAGCATCATCGTGCTCAACCCGAAGATCGACTCGAAGACCCAGCGCCGGCTCCAGTGCAGCCTGCGGTTCAGGGATGTCTTCACCCACCTCGCACCCGACTCCGACTCCGGCGTGCAGGCCGAGCCCGCGCTGTGGGGCGTGCCGTTCGGCACCACCGTGGCCTCCGGCCCACGCACCTTCGGCGGACGGTGAATGCCGTCCTCGCTGGCACGGGCAGTGCTCACAGTCCCAAGCATTCCCCGCCATGATCCGCCCCGCCACTCCCGCCGATGCCGGTCCGCTCGCCGCCATCTACAACCACTACATCACGGAGACCGTCGTCACCTTTGAAGAAAACCCGGTGACGCCGGAGGAAATGGCGCGGCGGCTGGGTCTGACCACCGATGCCGGTTTCCCCTGGCTGGTGTGGGACGAGGCCGGACGCGTGCTGGGCTACGCTTATGCCGGTCCTTGGAAAACCCGCAGCGCCTACCGCTTCGCTGCCGAATCCACCGTCTATCTCGATCCGTCCGCCACCGGCCGGGGGCTCGGCACACAGCTTTACACGGCGCTCCTCGCCCGCCTCGCATCAATGGGCCTGCACACGGTCATCGGCGGCATCGCCCTGCCCAACCCCGCCAGCATCGCGCTGCACACCCGTCTAGGCTTCCGCCCAGCCGCACACTTTCACGAGGTGGGTTGGAAGTTCGGCCGTTGGATTGATGTCGGCTACTGGGAACTGAAACTGCCCGCCCCGCCCGACAATCCGCCCGTCGGAACGTAGATTGAAAGATTGTCCGGCGCGTGCGGTTACCCCACCTTGGTGCCATGAAACGGTGCATCCTCTGCTGCCTGCTGGTCCTCGGCCAAATCGGATGGTCAGCCGCAGCAAGCTCCGTCCCGACCGCCAAAATCGAAGCGGTGGCATGGCTCGCCGGCCATTGGCGCGGCCCCGGCGCCGGCGGTATGGCGGAGGAAATCTGGGCACCACCCCGGGACGGTGCCATGGTGGGCGTGTTCCGGCAGGACGGACCGGAAGGCCCGGCCTTCTATGAAATCCTCGTGATTCGCGAGGAAGGAGATTCGCTGATCCTGCGCCTCAAACATTTTCACGCCGACTTGCGCGGCTGGGAAGAAAAGGACGAGCGCCTGGAGTGGCCGCTGACATCGCTGGGCGAGCGCGAGGCGGTGTTTGGCCCGGCACGTTTCCACTCACCCGACCCCAACCGCCTGCAGATCACCGTGACGATGCGGCGACGCGATGGATCCCGCGGCGAACTCAAGTTCGACCTGTCCCGGGTGCCGGCCGTTGAGTGACGCCCGCATCGCGCAGTGATTTTTCAGCCATGTTTCCCTTGGACGGGGGTGAACGGAAAGCCCAGCTTCCACTGGGCACCGGTCTTTGACGGCCAAAACATCCATCACCCTTTATCATGTCCATCGCCCCCATCACCGAGGCCGACCGCCAGTTCTACCGCGATCAAGGCTACTTCATCATCCGGCAGGTAATTCCCGCCGGGCTTTTGCGCGATCTGCGGCGCGAGGCCGCCAAGGCCCACGACATTGCCGTGCGGTTGCACGGTCCTCGCGTGCAACGCCTCGCCCCGCTCAAGGCCCACGCCGGCGAGCTCGACTTGCAGCCGTTCCGCGATTTCGACCAGATTGAAGGCCTCGTCGCGGCCATCCAGACGCTCCTCACGCCCGAGCACACGCTCAAGCCCACCGAGGACGCCTGCCTGCTCTTCCACCCGCGCGAGCGTCCGTGGTCCACCGAGTGGCACCGCGACTGGCGCGACCATGTGCTGGAAGCCGAGTTTCAGGCCGAGATCGGCGACGCCCGCTGGCAGGAGATCGCGACGGATTTTCGCCTCTGGAACCAGGTCAACTGTCCGCTCTATGAGGACACCTCGACGTGGTATGTGCCGCGCAGCTTCAAGCGCGTGAACAACACGCCGGAGGAGATGAGGGTCTATGCCTCGACCACCCAGCAGGAGCTGTGGGACGAGGACAAACGCCGGACCGACGAGGAGCTGGAATTGTTTTGCCTGCGCTACTGCCAGGCCATGCCGGGCGCCGTGCAACTCGTGCTCAACCCGGGCGACTTTTGCATCTACCGCAACGTCGGCTGGCACCTCGGCAACTACGTGCCCTACCGGCGGCGCGCCACGTTGAACACCCACTGCTTCACGCCCGCCTACGCCCAGTTTGCCAAGGACTACGAGCACATGCTGAAGGCCGTGCCCGCCGGCATCGAGCGTCACGCCCGGCTCGCGCGGGGCCTCTGACCGCTCAGGAAACGTCAGGCAGCCTCCGCTCCCGCGCCACAAACCACAGCGGCTCGCCTTCCTCGGCGAGCACCGGGCTGATGCGGATGTCGGCCCGGTAGGCTGTGCCGTCCTTGTGGTAATTGACGAGGGTCTCGCGGCAGGGCCGGCGTTCGTGCAGGGCGGCACGGATACGGGCGACGGCCGCCGGATCGGTGTCCGGCCCCTGCAACAGTGTCCCGGGTTTGCGGCCCTTCAATTCGGCCAGCTCGTAGCCGCACATGGCCGTAAACTCCGCGTTCACCCATTCCACCATGCCGGTCGGCGTGGTCACGACCAAGCAGTCTCTCTCCGCCCGCGCCGAACGTCCGGCCGCAGCCAGAATGCGCTGCTTGAGCTGCGCGGACGGTTCCACCTCGCCGGTAACCTTGGCCAGGGCCACCGCCGCCGCCACCTGCTCCATCCGCGCCACCGCCGCCCGCAGCTCCGTGTGGAATGCAAGCACGACCTCCAAGCTCTCGCGCTCCGGAGCCGTCATGGCTCCGGACACGTAAAGGGCGGCCTGGTCCTCGAGGATTTGGCGATGCATGATGATGAAAGAAGCAGGCTGGAGTTCCGACAGTAAAGCCGGTTTACGCGAATCCTGCATTCCTATTACGCGCCGGCCCGCCGGCTGGTTGCATGGCCGATATTTTCGGCAATTGTAAGCCGGCGTTCCAATAGCGGGTATATGTGAACTCATTTATCTATACCCTTAGTTTGCTTCGGACCGCCCGCATCCTCCGCCTGCCGGTGCTCCTCGCCGCCCTGTTCAGCTCCGGTTACGCGCAATCCCTGATCACGCACGACCCCGGATTCATCGGCTTTTCAGCCTCAGCAAATGTCGGCCAGTCATTCACTTTGGAAAGCGGGTTCAACTACAGTATCACTGGCTTCAACTGGATCGGGATCACCCCAAGCGGCGTGGTCCGCCTCTTCGATCAGGAATACACCGGCACACCCAACGACCTGGCCTCGGCCACCACCGGACTGCTTGCCACCAGCGAAAGCTATGCCTCTGGCCAGTTCACCTTTTCCACCCCGGTAGAAGTGGGTGGCGGAACCACACTCTACGTTTACGGCACCGGTTATCAGGCCAGCATTGATCCCTTCAACGGCTATGCTGGCGGCAATATCTTCACGGCCTCAGGCCCCACCTCCAGCTATGTGGCCGGATTAACCTTCGACGCCCGCTTCGAGGTCTTCGGCACCGCCTCGGCGATCCCGGAACCCAGCACCTACGCCGCCTTGGCCGGAGTTATGTGTCTCGGTCTGGCTTGGTGGCGCCGACGCCGGGCGACCGTAGCGTGATTCCCACAACCGGGATTGCGGCAGGCAGAGCGTGCGCCACGTTCGAGACATGGCTTTTTCACCCCGCGCTCTGCTCGCCACCCGCCATGATCCCATTTTTCTTCGGTCGCACCTTGAGACGGCACAAAACTTCCGGCTCTGTCCCAACGCCAGTAACCGGGCAGCATGGGCGGCCTTGCCCGCCATCCACCGCTCAGCCCTCGTAGCCGCGGGCGAAGCCGCCCTCGCCCAGCCCTGGCCGGCGCTGCCGGCCACGTTGTGGATGGATTTTGTGCGCACCGGGACGCGCCGTCATTTTGAGGAGGCCCACTTCGGCCGCCGTCGCCAGTTCCTCGCCCTCGTGCTCGCCGAATGCGTGGAGCATCGCGGCCGCTTCCTGGATGCCATCGCCGATGGCCTGTGGCTGATCTGCGAGGAAACCTCGTGGTGCTTGCCCGCCCATCTGGAACTCCAGCGGGCCGGCATCGGCCTGCCCGACGTCAACGAACCCGTGGTGGATCTTTTCGCCGCTGAAACCGCCGCCACGCTCGCCTGGGCCGACTGGCTGCTCGGCGCGGAACTCGCCACCGTGCATCCCCTGCTGCGCGACCGCCTGCGGCACGAGGTGCGACGCCGGATGCTCACCCCCTGCCTTGAGCGGGAGGATTTCTGGTGGCTGGGATGGCAGCGGCGCCACCATCCGGTCAACAACTGGAACCCGTGGTGCAACTCCAACTGGCTCGCCTGCATCCTCCTGCTGGAGACAGATCCGGACCGCCGTGTGCAGGCCGTGCACAAGAGTCTGCTTAGCCTCGATGTCTTCCTCAACCAGCAACCGGCCGACGGCGGCTGCGACGAGGGTCCGGCCTACTGGGGCCGCGCCGCCGCGAGCCTTTTCGACGCGCTGGAACTCCTGCACGCGGCCACCGGCGGTCGCCTCGATCTCTACGGCGAGCCGCTCGTCCATGAGCTCGCGCGTTACGTCATGCGCGCCCACATCAGCGGCGACTGGTTGCTCAACTTCGCCGATGCCCATGCGCGCGGCGAGGTGGACGGCCTGCTGGTGTGGCGTTTCGGCCGGCGCATCGGCGATGCGCCGCTCTGCGCCTTCGGCGCGTGGCTGCACGGCCGCCGGCCGCTGCCGTGGCTTGGAAAAATCAACACCCCCACGCGCCTCCTCGCCAATCTCTTCGCCGCGGCGGAAGTCGCGGCCAGCCCGGCCGCCGCCCCGCTGCTGCGCGACGTGTGGTTGCCGGATTTGCAGGTCGCGGTGGCGCGCGACACCGGCGGCACGACGGACGGCTTTTACCTTGCCGCCAAGGGCGGTCACAATGCCGAGAGCCACAACCATAACGATGTCGGCAATTTCGTCGTCTGCCTCGACGGCGAACCGCTGCTGATCGACATCGGCGTCGAAACCTACACGGCGAAGACCTTCAGCCCGCAGCGTTACGAGATCTGGACGATGCAGACCCAATGGCATAACCTGCCCGTGATCAACGGCACGGAGCAGTCAAACGGCCGGAGCTTCACCGCCCGCGACGTCTGGCATCAGGCCGATGAGGCCACCGCCATGTTCCGGCTCGATCTCGCCGGCGCCTATCCGGCCGAAGCCGCGGTGCGAAAATGGACCCGCACGCTCCGTCTGGAGCGCGGCCTGGGCATCACACTCGTGGACGACTACGAGTTGCAGGAAGCGCACCGGCCGGCGGTGTTCCACTTCATCACCTGCGTTGCCCCCGATCTGTCCGTGCCGGGCGCGCTGCGGCTGCAGACTCCCGCCGGCGCCGCGGCCATCCTGCATTACGATGTCAACCGGTTGGTCGCCACCACGGAACCGCGGCAGATAGACGACCCCCTGCTCGCCGCCTCCTGGGGCGACGGCCTACACCGAGTGCGCCTGACGGAAAAAATGGCCGCCCTCAGGGCGCGACACGAGTTTCGGATCGCAAGGCCACCCACCACACCCACGCGATGAAGACGGCCTGAAACGGCAGCCGCAGCCAGAGCGTGAGCGGAGAGACATCGAGTCCCGGCATCTCGCCCTGAAGCGCCACATGGACGTTGGCGGGAAAGATCGCGATCAGCAGGGCGATCAGCCCCCAGCCCGCGAGGCGCCTTGTGCCAGCCCACAACAGGCCGAGCCCGCCGGCGATTTCCGCCGCGCCGCTGATGTAATTCATCGCCTCCGGCCACGGCAGCCACGGCGGCATCATCCCGAGGTAGATCCCGGGGTTCAGGAAATGATTCGCGCCCGCGGCCGTGAAAAAGATGGCCGCCAGCCAACGGGCGATGATGACGGCGCGGCTCATGCGACCTGGGCCTTGGCCGCGCCGCCGCCGAAGAGTTCGCGCACGACGCTCCACGCCTTGCGCAGACCGGCCGGCTGCACACCGGTCCAGCCGTAGGTCTTCACCAACTCGTCTTCATGACCGCGGTAGCGCGGCGGCAGGATAAAATACGTCTCATCCTTGCCGGTGATGACCGTGGAAAAAAACAGCCCCTTGCCGACGGCCAGGTTGTCGCCCGCGACTTTCACCGTGCGCGCCGGCAGCACCAACCAGGGCCGGTAGGTGAAGACCAGTCCCTCGTCCGCCTGCCGCAACCGTCCATAGGTGCGCACGGGCACCTCGGGCAGGTTGCCGCCGGCGAAGACTTTGTTCTCATCGGGCCGCACCCGGTAACGGGCCCGCCGCAACGTGAAGAAGTCCCAGCTGAAAATGCTGCCGTAAACCGTGAGCCGGAAGGCCCAGCCCGCCACAAACCAGGCGACGATGATCACCACGATCGAAAGCGCCGCGCTGAGCCACGGGTTCATCGTCGCCGTGAGCGTGAGCAGGCCGAGCAGCGCGGTGCGGGCGCCCTTGAGCGCCGCGTCAATCGCTCCCCACGGACTGAGGAGAATCAGCACGTTGATCGCGTGCGACGCCATCCACACGACGGCAAACACCGCGATGCCGAAGGGCACGGTCAGCAGGTTCAGCAGCCAGGAAAGATCGAT
The DNA here is from genome assembly GCA_002344205.1 of Opitutaceae bacterium UBA2377. Lineage (GTDB taxonomy): Bacteria > Verrucomicrobiota > Verrucomicrobiia > Opitutales > Opitutaceae > UBA2377. The sequence continues at coordinate 239,949 of DDSZ01000032.1, read as the reverse complement.
CGCCCCGAGATGAATCATGGCGAGCCCGGTGGGCGCAGCGGGCTCCGCCGCGGGCAGACTGGCCACGAGCATCTTGCTGAAAGCGTCCATCGTAAATGGGATGATGGCGCCCGCCGCCACGAGGCCGGTGGCCTTGTTTTCCACCGTCTCCAGCACATCGAGCGGTTTCTTCCAGCCCGGCGGCAACACGGCTCCGAGGGAATCTTTCGCCGCCACCGCACTCACGAGCGCCAGCGCCGGCAGCCAGAAACTCATCTGTGCATACCACGGCAGCGCCGCCCGCGCCGCATCATCCTTGGCGGTGAACCACTGGTAGGCCCCGTAACCGCCCGCCCCGAGCAGCGGCGAGATGGCCATGCCCGTGACGGCCGTGATGGTCGCGGCAAATTCGGCGCCGGGTGCCTTGCTCTTGGCGGGAGCCGGTCCGGCCGCCGCCCACAGCGGCGTCACGATCACGGCAATCATCAGTGCAACCAAAGCCAAGGGGACGAAGCGTTTCATGGGACGGATGTTTGCGCCTGATGCTGCCCGCACCGATTGCGCTGACAACAGGAATTCCGGCACCCGGGCAAAGTAACCGATTGGGTTACTTTGCCCGGGTGCAGCCGAACGGGAAGGCGGCCGCGGTCAGGGCCGCTCGCGCTCAAGGTTGAGCCAGGCCAGCTCGCGCGGCGTCAGTTCCACCTTCAGGCACTCAAGCGAGCTCACCGTCTCGTGGATGAAGCGCGGGCCGATGAGGGCGAAGGTCGGGAACGGCTGGTGCAGCACGTAGGCCGCGGCGATGGCGATGGGGCTGACCCCTTTCTTCGCCGCCAGCACGACGGCGCGTTCGCGGCGGGCGAAGTTGTCGTCGCTATACCAGCAACGCACGAGCTGCTCGTCGTCGCGCTTGTCCGGCCCGGCGCGGTCGGTGAAGAAGCCGCGCGCCTGGCTCGACCAAGCGAGCAGCGGAAACTGGCGCTTTTTCAACCAGCGCCGCGAGTCCGGGTCCGACGCCGCGATGCAGCCGGCCCAGACCGGGTTCACCATGCGCGCGAGGCTGAAGTTGTTGCTCACCACGCCAAAACCCTGGAGGCCCTTGCGCTCCGCGTAACGGTTGGCCGCGGCGATGCGCGCCAGCGACCAGTTGGAGCCGCCAAAAACGCGGATGCGCCCGGCGCGCACCTGCTGGTTCAGCACGTCCACAAACTCCCCCACCGGCACGTCGGGATTGTCCCGGTGCATCACATAGAGGTCGGCATAGCCGGTCTGCAGCCGGCCGAGCGAGGTGTCGAACTCACGGAGGAGGTCGGTCGGGTTGCAAAAGGGCGTGTGGGCGCCCTTCACGATCAGGCTCACTTCCTCGCGCAGCCCGCGGTTTTTCACCCAATGGCCGAGCAGCTTCTCCTGCAGCCCGCCGCCGTAGATATGCGCCGTGTCAAAGGTCAGGCCGCCGCGTTCATAATAGTCGTCCCAGACGGCCGCACCGTGCGCCATCGTCTCCTGGTTGTCGCAGCCCATGATCAGACGCGACACGGGCTTGGCGAGGCCGGCGATGGCGGCGGAGGGGATCAACAGGCCCGGGCGGCGCCGCAGCGGGCGGCGGGCGTGGGTGTGGTGAAAGTTCTCCGGTTTTTCCTGCTCGTAAACGAGACCGATGGCCGCGCGCCACGCATCGAGCGCGGCCATGTTGCCCAGCGTGTCGGCCACGCTCATCGCCGCGGTCTCGCGCCGGCCGGCGGCCAGCGCCTGCGCCACCGCATCGGCCTCGAGGCCGTAGAGCGCGGCGGGCGTGACGATTTCGATCTCCTCCACCTTGCCGTCCTTGTGCAGAAGGAGCTTGGCCGGCTGCCCGTCGCTCGGGGGAATCCACGGCGAAGGCACGTGCAGCATGCCCGCGGTGCCGTAGATGCGCAGGGAATTGTCCTGCCCCACCGCGGTGCTCGTCGCCACCTGGGCGACGAGACCGTTGGCAAATTTCAGCGTCGCCGCCGCCACGGCATCCACGCCGGTCTCCGGGTGCAACTGCCCCGCGCCCGTGACCGCCACCGGATCAAGAAACGGCAGCCCGTTCATCGCGCCGGCGATCAGCCGGGCTATCGAGACCGGATAGCAGCCAACATCGAGGATGCCGCCGCCGCCCGCCGCGTTGGCCCAGAGCCGCGAGGCGGCGTTGAAGGGAGCGTTGAAACCGAACGACGCCTGCACGAGCTTCACCTGGCCCAGCGTCCCGCTGCGCACGAGTTCAGCGATCTTCGCCGTCTGCGGATGGCAGCGATACATGAACGCCTCCATCAGCAGCACGCCGTGCTCGCGCGCCGCTTCCGCCATGACCATCGCCTCCGCCCGGTTCAGACCGATCGGTTTCTCGCACAGGATGTGTTTGCCGGCCTCCGCGGCCTTCACCGCCCACTCCACATGCTGCGGATGCGGCACGGCGATATAGACCGCCTGCACCTCCGGATCGGCCAGCAGCGCCTCGTAGGAGCCGTGCGCCCGCGGCACGCCGAATTCCTTGGCGAAGCGTTCCGCGTTGGCCGCCGCGCGGCTTCCCACGGCGACGAGCCGGCTGTGTTGCGACCGGGCGACGCCCTGCGCAAAGATTCCCGCGATCCGGCCCGTGGCCAGTATTCCCCAACCCAGAGGTGTGGTCATAAGAAAGTCCGGCGATACGTGGGGATTTTTTCCCCGGATGCAACCACGCGCAGGATTGCACCCGCGCCGCCGCCGCCAACACTGCCGGCATGCCCACCAAGGCCGAGCTCCAGCGCCTGCGTTCCCTGCGCGACAAAAAACACCGCGAGACGGCGGGCCTGTTCGTGGTCGAGGGAGAAAAGGTCGTGGGCGAATTGCTGGCGGCGGGATTTGGCTTCGAGGAAATCCATGCCACCGCAGACTGGCCGGGTGCCGCCACCCACCGGCTGACCCCGGAGGAAATGGCGAAGGCCAGCCACTTCCCGACCCCGTCCAGCGTGCTGGCCGTCGGCCGGATTATACGCCGGCCGCTGCCACCCACCGGCCTCGCCCGCGGGCTCACCCTGCTGCTCGACGGCGTGCAGGATCCCGGGAATGTCGGCACACTGCTGCGCATCGCCGACTGGTTCGCCCTCGACCGGGTCGTGCTCTCGCCCGACTCCGCCGACCTGTTTTCCCAGAAGGTGATCAACGCCAGCATGGGCTCCTTCGCGCGCATGACCGTGCACACGGCGGAGCCCGCGTCGGCCCTCGCCGGCCTGCCCGCCGCCACCCCCGTCCTCGGCTGCGATCTCACGGGCGCCGATGTGCACACCCTCGAACCGCGGCGCGACGCCGTAATCGTCATCGGCAGCGAGGGCCGCGGGCTTTCCGCCGCGACCAAGCCCTTGATAACCCGCTACGTCACCATCCCGCGCTACGGCGGGGCGGAGTCGCTCAACGCCGCCGTCGCCGCCGCCATCGTGTGCGACAACCTGCGGCGCGTCACTGCGTGACGGCCGGACCCTTTTCAAGCACCGCCAAAGTCTCGTAGTAGCGCGCCTCGGTGAGGTGCTGGCTGGACTCGCGCTCCAGCCGGTTGGCCAGACGCACGGGGTCCGGGCCTTCCAGCCGGTCCAAAGTCGCGAGTCCGGCGAGCGCAGGCACTTGGCGGCGCATGCTGTCGAGGGCGTTGCGGGCATCCCGGCCAAGATCGGTGCGCAGCCCGGCCGCAAAGGCGGGCTCAAAGGTCATCAAAAACGTGTCCACCCCTCCCTCCCGACTCACCAGCCGGTGGGCGAGCCGTTGCCAGACGGTGGAAGTCTCGGCCCCGAAAGCGCGCAGAATCGCGGACCGCCCCATCCAACCGTCGCGGCGCGGCAGGTGCGGCCGCAGGTGGTCGGGCACCTCGACCCCCTCGACCGAAGGCAGCCAGCCGCTCTCGTGCACGAAGATCGTGTTGCCCGGCACGCTCGTCATGAAGCGCATGAAGTCGATCGCCGCCTCGCGGTGCGGGCTGGCGTTGTTGAGGAAAAACGGGGCGGCCGTGCCCACCTGCCCCTCCGACTGCGGCAGCCACATGTGCGCCCCCGCGGCCGGATGGCTGCGGTCGGGCAGCGGAAATTCCGTCACGGCCAGCTCGAAGGGCGAGAGCTTCTGCAGGCTCGTGGCGTCCCAGGTGCCGGTATAGATCGCCACCGCCTCGCCGCGCATGAACTCCTGCATCGCGGCGTCGCGCTCCAACTGCTGGAAACCCGGCCGCGTGAGCAGCGCGATCTCGCGCAGCACCGCAAAGCCCGACTCCAGCTCGGGCTGGCGGTAATTCCAGCCGCCGCGCAGGTAATCGAGCGCGAAATCCCGCGTGACCGCGCCGTGCTCCCGGAACCGGTCGCGGGCATGGTTCAGCGACAGCGCCGTGCGTGCGAGCAGGACATCCATCGTCACGTTGGTGTTGAAGTTGCTGCCGGCAAACAGCGCGAGGACGGCGCCCCGCGGGCTGGTGCGGCCCTGCAGGGCGGCGCCCAGCGCCTGCAGCTCGCCATACGTGCGCGGGGGCTCCCGCAAGCCGGTGACTTCCTCCAACAGGTCGGCGTTGTAGAACAGGCGCATGCTCAGCATGCAGAGCGTCACCGCATAGTAGTTGTTGAGGTCGCGGATGTAGCCCTCGTTGGTGTTGAGACCGTCGAGAAAGGTGTCGCGCCACCGCACGTGCTCCTGCGGCGTGCCGCGGTTGTAGGGATTGGGCTGCTCGACGTAGTCGGTGATCGGCGCGAAATAGCGCGCCGGGATGTCGCGCGAGCCGTGCAGCCAGAAACCGAATTCAATGATGTCGGGCGCCGTGCCGCCGGTGAGCTGGGTGCGGAGCCACTGCACATAGACGTTGCCCGGCACGGCCAGCACCTCGACGCGCACGTCGGGATTTCGCGCGTTGTAGGCGGCGGCCAGCGCCTCCATCGCCTCGCGCGGACCCACCTCCACCTGCCAGTGCGCGATGCGGATCACGGGCCGCTTGTCGGAGGACAACGCCGCGCCGGGCCGGGTGAACACCATCACCACGACCGCGACGTAAGCCGCCAGCGCCAGCCCGAGGGCAATCCAGAGCCGACGTTTACGGGGCATGGCCAAACCTCCCCCGGGCCGGCGCGGGCCGGCCGGCCAACTTTTCCGCGAGACCCCAGGCCCGCACATCACGCGGATGTTCCGCCACCAGCCGCGCATGAAAACGGGCCGCCTCCGCCGTGCGGCCAAACTCCCAGGCCAGTTCGGTGAGCTGCACCAGCTGATCGGCATGGGGCTCGCCCTGCAGTCCGCCGATCGCCTCGGCCGCAAGCAGGTCGGCCAAGGCCCCCGCGGGATCGAGGTCGTAGAAAAGGGTCGCGCGGGCGATCAACCGGTGCAGGTCGCGCCGCGTAAAGTCCTCGCCGGCGCCGGTCAGGAGCGTGCGCGCGGCGGCGATGCGCGCAGACGGGTTCACTGCCGGCAACACGTAGAGCTCCAGCAGGGCGAGTTTCACCCGGGCCAGTTCCGCCCAAGGACCGCCGCGGGGGTGCGCCATCGTCTCACGATACAGCCGGGCCGCCTCGGCGTGGTCGGGCCGCTGCCGGTAGAGCTGCCGGCTCCGCGCCAACAGGTAGCCGGCGGCCACCGCGATTTCGTCGTCGTTCCGCGCGGCCCGCAGCCGGTGAAAACGTTGCTCCGCATCGTCCAGCCGCGATTCCGTCAGCGGCTGGAGATCGAGCAGGATCACCGCGTGGCAAAAATCGCGTTCGCGTTGCGTCGCGGCCTCCGGCGTGGGCGGCAGCGCCTCCAGCGCCCACATCGCCTCCTTGGCAAAGAAGGCCGTCACCTGCCGCCACACCGCCGACAAGTCTTCCTCCGCCCGGAGGGGCGCGGACCACAGCAACAAAGGCAAGAGGAGACAAAGACAACCGCGGGGTTGATGAGGGGACATCGTGAGCCAGCGTGCAACCGCCCGGCAGCGCGACAAGGCAAAGTTGCGTCACACTTAAATTCCGCGGCGAATCGGCCGGCGCCGTTCACCCCGAGCCGGCGCCCCAGGCTTTTTCACGCAGGACCCGCGGCGACATCCCGTGCAGTTCCCGGCACCAGCGCGAAAAGTGAAACGGTGTCTGGAAGCCGCAGCGGTGCGCCACCTCGCCGACCGTGAGCCCGGTCTCGCGCAGCAGTTGGGCGCCGCGGCGCGTGCGCGTTTCCCACACGTAGCGGATCGGCGTGATGCCGAGGTGGCGCTTGAAAAGCTTCACGAGCTGCGCCGGCGACACGCCGGCCGCGCGCGCGAGCGCCGGCAGGTCCACCGCACCGTGGCCTTCCTGGCCGAGCCACACCAGTGCGCGTCGCAGGGCGTCGGGTTCATCCGTCGCGCGCCGCTCCTGCCGCGTGTCGGTGAATAGGTAGGCCTGCAGGCATGCCAAGCCGACCGCGTCGATGAGCCCGTCGCCTTGGGCGCCGCCGGTAAGAGGCATCCCCAATCCGACTTCCAGCAACTGCTCCAAACGGCGCGAAACTGGCAGCACCGGCGCAGCGCGGCGGCAGGCCTCCGCCAGCTCCGCCGGCACGAGCGACGGATGCACCGAGCACCACGTGTGGTGGCTTTTGCGGTCGGCCGCGAAGTTGAACATTTCCCGCCGGCCGGGCAGGAACAACCCCACCTCACCCGGTTGCAGCCGGCGCTCCTGCCCTTCCACGTCCGCCGCCACCCCGCCCTCCACCAGCACCACCAGCTGGTATTCCTGCTGCACCCGCGGGCCACAGGTGCCGCCCGGCGCATAGACGACATCGCCGAACATAACCCGGGACGAATTCGCCACCCGTATTCTTATGGGTATGTTTTTAAGCGGCGTATGGCTGGCGCGCGGCATATTTGTATGTTACTGGATATGGCTTTCATGAGTTCCGCAACCCTCGAAACCTCGCCCCGCAACCTCGTCGTCGCGACGCCCGGCTTCGCCGGCACCCGCCGCAACCAGTTTCCTGCGGTGCGTCCGCCGGGCTACTTCACGCCGGACGCCGATCCTGCGGCGGTGAAGGCATTCTTCGAGGCCAACGGCTACCTCGTGCTCGAAAACGCCTGCACGCCCGCAGAGATCGAGGAGCTGAAGCAGGAGACCACCCTCATCTGTCGCGGCGATCGCGGCGAACTCCCGGATCATCCGAAGGCCGACCCCGCCGAGCCCGATGCCTCAGTCCTCAAGCGGTTTCTCTGCATTCATTTTCCGCACAAATTGTCCGACGTGATGGTTCGCGCCATCCACAACCGCCCGACGGTGCAGGCCCTCACGACCGTCATCGGGCCCAACGTGAAATGCATGCAGTCCATGCTTTTCATCAAGGCCTCCGGCAAGCCCGGCCAGGCCTGGCATCAGGACGAGGATTACATCCCCACGCGCGACCGATCGCTCACCGGTGCCTGGATCGCGATTGACCGCGCCACCCTGGACAACGGCTGCCTGTGGGTCATCCCCGGCTCGCATCGTGACGGCATCATCTGGGAGCAACAATGGCATGGCGACCGGCGTTTCGACTGTGGCGAGCAGACCGTCAACTTCCCCTACCGCGACGACGAGGCCATCCCGGTCGAGGTCGAGGCTGGTTCCGTCGTCATCTTCAACGGCTACCTGCTCCACCGTTCGCTCCCCAACCGCGCCCCCGAAGGCACGTTCCGTCGTTCGTTGGTCAACCACTACATGAGCTGCGAATCGCGCCTGCCCTGGGGCAAGACCCCGGAAGGCGACCACAACGCCCGCTACGATTACCGCGACCTCATCATCGTCGCCGGCCGCGATCCTTACGCCTACCGCGGCTACACCGATGTCCAGAAGCCCAGCGTCCGCCCCAGCGGCGAAGGCGGCTGCGACAAATGGGGCGGCGGCGGCCGGAAATACAAGGACGAGACTGTCGCCAGCGCGTAGGCCCGGTGTCGGGCAGGCCACAACCGGTTCAGCCTAAAACATTCCTAGCAAACGATGCTTCAGCAGCCAGCCTCATTGTAGGCTAACTATACATCCGTTTTGTCACCGGTCTTGAACACACATTGGTTAGCCATGGGTTCATTCATTTTCCGGCTTTTGCACTTCCACTCCTTTATCCTTTAAAAAGGCCATAACCTTTTCCCGCCACTCATAATTCCTGCCACTTGGATTTATCCTTCTAACCCTAATGGTATCAGCCAAAGTGTGCCCGCTGTTTGTTTTGATGGTGTAGTCTGCGCCGCGCTGCAGAAACTCCCATACCAACCTGTAGTCACCGCGGGCTCCAATCATGCTCATCATTGGCGTTCCACCCCCTCCATCTTGGATATTTAGGTCTGCGCCCGCGGCCAGCAGCAGGTCTATTTGTTCGCGCTGGCCATATCTCACGGCTAGATGCAGTGGTGTTTCGCCGGATTTCGAATCGCGAAAGTTCGGATTGCCGCCATGTCGCAACGCGGCCGCCAAAAAATCCAGCTTCAGCAACCAGGATTCCGACACAATGATCATCAGCGAGTTGCCCTCCGCCCGTTTAAAATTAGGATCAGCTCCATTCTCCATGAGTGCGGTAAAGCCCGGCAGGTTGTTCGCCACCGCCGCCCACCAAAGGGGCGTAATATCATGCTTTCCCACCGTGTTAGGGTCTACCCCTGCCCTCAATTCCTCTTCAATGGCTTGCCTATCCCCCTTGGCCACCGCTCGCACCAAGGCGAGCGCGGGCGTATGGCCAAAGACATCAACCACATTGTAGTTCAGCACACCCAGACGAACTGTCTCTTTGCTTCGGGTGCACCCGACTGCCAACAACAACAGCAGCAGGCAGCATGTTGATAGTTTAATCACATCCAGTTGTTGCCGTGCTTAGTCGAAACAGCAGGAACTACAAGGTGGTTGGATTGCCGCTGAAACCAAGGAAAGACATTCGGTAGCATGGCTCCTCAACAGGCAACGGGATCCTGTGTGCTTGCGCCAGAAATATCGGAACCCCATGCAACTTGATTTTTCATCATGTTCGTCATTGCCCGTCGCCGGCGAACGATGCTGGTAGCAGCTGATGGACCAACCCTCCCCCGCGCAGCAGCGCGCCTTTTTCGAGACCTTCGGCTTCCTCAAGCTCCCCGGCCTGGTGAAGCCCGAACTGGACCGGATCCTCGCCGAATTCGAGGCGGTCTTTCCCCAGCTCGGCCTGAAGCACGACGGCACGAAGCGCACGATGATCGTGCAGTTCGTGGAGCACCGGCCCGGCTTGCGCGCTTTGCTCGACCATCCGGGCATCCACGCCGCGCTCGCCAACCTCCTCGGCCCCGACTTCAACTACATGGGCAGCGACGGCAACTACTACACCGGCGAGACCACCTGGCACCGCGACACGACCTTTCCCAGCAACAGCTACATCAAGCTGGCGTTCTACCTTGATCCCGTGACGCGCGACACCGGCTGCCTCCGCGTCATCCCGGGTTCGCACACCGACGCCGGCATGAAACAGTGGGTGGACAACACGCTGCGCGATGCCGACAACCAGTGGGGCCGCCACCAGCGCGACCTGCCCGCCGTGGCGCTCGAGAGCGAACCGGGCGACGTGCTCGTCTTCAACCACCGCCTGCTGCATGCCTCGTTCGGCGGCGGCAAGGCCCGCCGCATGTTCACCATGAACCTGGGCCGCCGCGCCCGCACGACCCAGGAAATCGACGACCTCATCGGCTACGGCGACTCGCATTTCTACGGCTTCGGCCTGCGCGCGCCCTACCTGCCGGCGATGTTGGAGGGCGGTCCGGCCTCACGGCGCGTGCACCTTACCCAACTCCCGCAATTCTGGGACGCCAGCGTCGCGCGCCACCGGGCCCGCACCGGCGGCGCCTGACCCGGGTTTAGCACACACAAAAAGCCTGCATCGGGGGCGCCGGTTCGCACAGTCGTCCGCGCACCCATGAATGCTTTCAACGGTCTCGGCCTCCACCTCGGCAACCTCAGTCGTCTCTCGTCTGCGCGCACCCGCTCCATCAGCGCCGAGAACTTTAACGGCGCGAAAGGCGCCGGCGGCATGGCCACCGAAGGCACCGGCGCGGTGTGCGCCCGCGACCTCGGCCGCGGCTGGAAAATTTCCCCCTCCGTCCGCATCAAGGCCGGCGAGACCTTCACCGTCGCCGACATTCGCGAGAGCGGCGCCATCCAGCAGATCTGGATGACCCCCACCGGCCCGTGGCGCTTCAGCATCCTGCGCATCTATTGGGACGGCCAGGAAAACCCTTCCGTGGAATGCCCGGTGGGCGATTTCTTCGGCCTGCCCTGGGGCAGCTACTCCCCGCTCGTCTCGCTGCCTGTCTGCGTCAACCCCGGCAGCGCCTTCAACTGCTACTGGGAAATGCCCTTCCGCAAATCCTGCCGCATCACGCTGACAAACATCGGTGCGGAGGACATGACGCTTTACTATCAGGTCAACTACACGCTGACCGACGTGCCCGCGGACTGCGCCTATTTCCACGCCCAGTTCCGCCGCACCAACCCCTTGCCCTACAAAACCGATTATACGATTCTCGAGGGCGTAAAGGGCCGCGGGCACTACGTCGGCACCGTCATGGGCTGGGGCGTCAACAACTCGAACTGGTGGGGCGAGGGCGAAATCAAGTTCTTCATGGACGGCGACCGGGAGTGGCCGACGATCTGCGGCACCGGCACCGAGGACTACTTCTGCGGCTCCTACAATTTCGAAAACAAGGAGACGAAGCAGTATCAGGAATTCTGCACGCCGCACGCCGGCCTGCACCAGGTGCTGCGGCCCGACGGCGTTTACCGCTCGCAAACCCGCTTCGCCATGTATCGCTGGCACCTGATGGACCCGGTGCGCTTCGAGCAGGACCTGCGCATCACCATCCAGGCCCTCGGCTGGCGCAGCGGCGGCCGCTACCTGCCGCTGCAGGACGACCTCAGCTCCACCGCCTTCTGGTATCAGACCCTCCCCACCGCCCCCTTCCCCGCGCTGCCGGACAAGGATTACCTCGAAGTGATCTGAGCCGAACCTTCCCGCGGATAACGCGGATGGACGCGGATACAGCCCAATCCTCACTTTCGTATCCGCGTTAATCCGTGCAATCCGCGGGGAAAATGCCTTGAAGGAATGATATGAAATTCGTCATCGCCGTGGATTGCGAAGGACCCGCGGGTGTGGTCGGCGCGCCCGGCGGCTCGCTCAACGACGCGCCCGCGCAGTATGAATTCGCCCGCCGCCAGGCCACGGCCGAGGCCAGCGCCACCGCCCGCGGGCTCTTCGCCGCCGGCGCCACCCAGGTCATCGTGTGGGACAACCACAGCCGCGGCGTGAACCTTGTTTACGAGGACCTCGACGAGCGCTGCGACATCTTCCACGGCGTGCATGCCAAGCGCCTCGCAATGCTCGACGCCAGCTTTGCGGGACTGCTCTTCATCGGTTACCACGCGCGCGACAACACCGTGGCCGCACCGCTGGCGCATACGTTCAGCAGCGCGACCTACCAGTGGATCAAGCTCAACGGCCGCGAAGTCGGCGAGCTGGCCATTGATGCTGCGGTGGCCGGCGCCCTTGGCGTGCCGGCGTTGTTCGTTGCGAGCGACGACAAGTGCGTGGCCGAGGCCCGCGAATTCTTCCCCGGCATCACCACTGTCACGACCAAGATCGGCTACAGTTGGAACGCCGCGCTGAGCAAGCACCCGCGCCGTGTGCTTGCCGAAATCGAAGCCGCCGCGCAACAGGCCGCGCGCAACCGCACCCAAGTGAAACCCTTCACCCTGCCCGGACCGCTCGAAGTCGAGATCCGCCATAAGCGCATCGACACCGCCGACCAGGCCTGCCTCCCGGTGCAAGGCTGGACCCGCGTGGACGCCTACACGGTAAAGCGGACGATCCAAAAGCTCACCGACTTCTTCTAAACCGGATTGGCCGCCAAGACGCAGAGCCACGGCGAAACCGCGGATTGCTTGGGCGCTGTGCCTCTGCGTCTCCGCGGCTAAATCACCAACACCCGTCCGTCCGCCAATCCCAGAACCAGCTTCCGACCAGTCCCGCGATGGTTACCCGGCCGCGGCACGGCCGTGACCGCACTGCCCAGGTTCATCGTGCTCCGCACTTCGCCGGCAGACGAAAGACTCGCTATCACCCCATCGGTCATCACCGCTTGCAGTCCGCCGTCGGGCATCCCCCAAAGCAACGACGCCGCTCCCCCAAGCCAAGTTGTCCACTGTCGCCGGCCGGTCACCGCCTCGAAGCCGGCGACATACCCGGCCTCGGACGCCGCAAAAATCCTGCCGCCCGCCGTATCCACTGTCAGCGCCATCGCGCCGGACGCCAAATCCGCATCCCAGCAAATTCGTCCGTTGGCCCCGTAAGCGATCAGTTGCCGGCAGTTCGTGTCCACTGCGGCAAAGGTCATGGTTTCTCCGCCCATTTCCATCCGGTGCAAATCGCGCAGACCCGAAGGCAGTGACCAGCAGGTGAGATCGGCGCGGCTGAAGTGTCCGCGCAACCGACCATCGCCACCCAACAGGATAAGCCGGCCAAAAATCGAAGGGCGCACCGTGCCGCCCAGCAGGGCAAACGCGCCTTCATGCCGCGCCGGCCACATCGCGGTAAACACGCCCCATTCCACTGCGTGCTTCCACCGCAACCGGCCGGCCCGGTCGAGCGCATAGACCCGACGGTCCGCATTGCCGACGAGGATCTCCTCCGCGCCGTCGTCATCCATGTCCGCCACGGCGATCTCCAAGACCCGGCTGCGGCCTTCGCTCCAGTAGGCCCACGGCAGCGTCACCCACGGCAGCTCCACCGTCCAGACCACCACCCCATTCGGGCCAAGATAGACCAGTGTGCCCTGATCCCCGCCTGCCAGCACCCCGCCTTCGAAAAACTCTAGCGCACGGATGGCACCCGTGAGTCGTGTCCGCCAGCGCTCACGCCCCTCGCGGTCAAACGCCGCCACCGTGCCATCGGCCGCGCCGGCCACCCAGCCATGGCCAGCCTCGCCCGCCACCGCTGTGACCGGTTGGTCGGACACCCGGCACTGCCAGCCCGCCACCGGCTTGTCCGCACTTAATACCGCCAGCGGCAGAAGCCGCAGCGGCTTGCTCACCGCCGCCGGGCCATCTTCCGGAAAAGCTCCGTCGAAATCGTCCGTCTGCACCCGCAGACCCCGCGCGGTGAGAGTTACCCGCGTTTCGCCGATGCGCCAGCCGTCGTCTTGCTTTTCCAAGCGCAGTCCGGCTTCCGTCGCTTCATCGCACCACAGCAGGGCCGCAAACGCGAAGGTATCGCCCGGCTCCACCGCCAGCCGGATCCGCTCCGTTGTCCCGCCACCGCGCCACTCTCCGCCGCGCGCAACCACATCGGACGTCACATGCAGTCGCCGCCGGTCTGGCGTCGCAGACGACATGCAATCGAAACCGTCGCCCCGCAAAACCACCTGCCCCTGCGGATGCCAGAAACGTTCCACCAGCATCTCGCCGCGCCCTTTGGCCGTCACGCGGTCGATAATCAGGGTCCACGCTCCGCGCCGCCGCAGGATGCAACGCGTCCAGTCGGTGTCACCCAGTCCCTCTAGGGCGCTCGCACACGCCATGAATCCGCCTTTCTCACCCTGCCAGCACCGCCGGGCATAGCGGTGCAGCCGGCCCGGACCGGCACCATTCAGCGTGGCCTGCACGCCGTTTTGCGCCCGGATGCCGACCGAATGTTGGTAGCCCGGTGCGGGCACGAACCACTCGGTCCCGCCCTCGCGCAACCGCACGAGACAGTTGGCATCCTGAAACGCGTGATGGCCGCCGGAGATGCCGTCGAGCAGGAGATAGAAATCCTCCGCGCCCCAGCCCTCGCGCAGGGCGATCTTGTCGAACCCCTTCTCCGGCGAAGCGGTGACCGTAAAGACGCCGTCGGGATTGTAAACCGGGGTCTCGATCGTGCGATGCCAGCAAGCATCCAGCGGCGCCACTCTCACCCCAAGCAAGTCGTCACGGCGCCGGATCTCCGCTCCCACCGCGAAGGAGCGCAACACTTCCTCAAAATACGCCGGGCGCCCGGGCTGGAGCGGCTCGCTGAGGCGCAGTTGCGCGGCGTGGCGCACGAAGGTCTCGCCTTCCGGCTCCAAGCTGAGCCACCCGGAGTCGCCGGTGGCGGCGGCGCAGTTGGCCAGATAAACCCGCGGCCCTTCCATGCCATGTGCCAGCAGCGCACGCTCCGCCGCGGCGCGGAACGCCGCAGACGCGAGATAATCCTCCCGGCCTGTCGCCAGCGCATAGACCAGGGTGTTGTGCAGCGACGCCACCCATTGGTGGCCCCAGGAATCCTCCACCGGTTTGGCGCTCCCGAGTTGCGGCGCAAACAACCGCTCCGCCAGCTCCAGCCACTCCTGCGCCTCCGGCAAGCCGTGGCGGTGCGCGAAGTAGCGGCCGACAAAAAAGGCATCCAGCGCGGAGCGGGTGTCGTGATTCATCCGCACCGCCGCGGTCCGGGCGACCTCGCGGATCTGCGCCGCGCCCTCGGGCGAACGCGCCACGTGCAGGAACATCGCATCAAACTCGCACCGGTCCTCCTCCGAAAACAGCGGATGATCCTGCACGAGATCCCAGGCCATGATCAGCTGATACATCCGGCCGTGCAGCATGACCGGTGCCTCGGGATTCGGCGCCTGCACGTCGTGGGTCATGAAATGCCGCAGCTCGCGTCGAAAAAGCCGCAGGTAGCGCTCATCCGCGGTGCGCAGGTAGCCGGTCGCGCAGCGCGCGATCCGTTCCATGTATTCCCAACTGCCCGAGGCCCCGACCCGCTGCCAAACCCCGTCGGTGTCGGCGAGAAACTGCGCCGGCTCCAGCTCCGCCACGGTCGTCCAGCGGCCCGGGCCGACCTCGTTGATGTAGCCCAACGCCAGGCCTTCGCGCCGGATGCGGGCCGCGAGCCGCTGTCCGGCCTCGCGCACCCCGGCAATATCGCTGCCGCCGGCCAGGAGCACATGCGCGCCGGTGCCGAACGGATCCCGGATCGTGCGCAACGTGAAGCCGCCGGGACCGGGAAACGCAAAATCGGTGAAATCATAACCGCCGAAATACAACCGGCGCACCAGCGCGCTCTCCATCAGGTTGCCCAGCACGATCACTCCCGCCGTCCCGGTCAGCGCTGCGGCATCCGCCTCGTTGCCGACCTCCACCGTCGCGCCCAGCCCGCGAAGCTCGGCCGCAATTGTGTTGGCCAGCGCCGTGTAGTCCGTGGTCGCCGGATGCAGCAGCCGGACTCCGGCCGCGAGGTCCACCCGCAGCCTGGGCAACGCCGGCAATTCGCAGGCGCCGTTCATGATCCGTTCAGCTCCGCACCGCCACGGGATTCGCGCCGCGGTGCGCCACCAGTTCGGCCTCGTGCGGGCAAAGTTCGCCATTTAGCCGCAGGCCGCCGTGCGAGAGGTTGATGCTCATCGCCACTTCGCTGCCCGCCTCCACCCAATGCGGTGTGAGCAGCATGTTCCAGAGCACGTCGCCCGGCCGCATGGTGAAGCACTCGGCATCCGCGTCGGTGATGGCCGCCGGCTTCGCAAATCCCTCCACCTTGTAGTTCACCCGCACATCGCGCGGCGCCCACCGGTCGGGATCGCGCAGGCCGCAGAACCGTTTGGTCCCGTAAACCTGCCACGCCAGCACGTGCGAAAAATCCATGTGGTAGTTCGTCGCACAGCCGATGCCGCTGATGAACACGATCGGGTAGCAGCGTTCCCAGGTGAAGCCCGCCGCGCGCAGCGCCGCCTGCCACCGGTCCAGCACCGCGGCGGTGAAGCCGTGCAGACACCGCCCCGGCGCGTCGAACCGCGCGAGCGAAAAATGCGCCAGCGCGAACGGCCGCCGCAACGCCTCCGCCACCGGCTGGGCGCGAAACTCGGCCGCCATGTCGGCCAGGTTCAACCGGTCGCCCTTCACACCCGGCGTGATGCGCGCATCCGGGTCGGCCCGCAGCTCTTCCACGATGCGCGCCAACGGCGGCAGCTCATGGGCGAAGGGCACGCATTCCCCGACCATGAGGAAATTGCGCACGCCGGACCAGCGGCGTTGAAACTCGCTCCAGGTGCGGACGGGAGTGCGGGGATTGTCGGCCACGGGAAAGCGCGGAGTGCAACAGGCCTTGGCCGGGCCGCCAAGCCGGAAGACGCCTACCCGGCCTTTTCGGTCAGTTCGTCGTAAGCCACGCTCAGGTTGATGCCGAGGCGGTTGGGCAGCGGCGTGTGAAACTCGGGGAAGCCCGGCAGGTTTTCCAGCGCAACGACCTCGGCCTTCTCCTTGCCGGCGGCGATCTCCTTCTCGACGTGCGCGAGCAGCCCGCTGAGATAATCGCGGAAGACCAACAGCTCCGCATGGCCGCCGGTGACACCAAAGGCCGGGCTGCCGTGACCGAAGATGTAGATCGCGTCGGCCGGGTAGGTTTTCACCGTCTCCTCCAGCACGCCGATCCATTTGCGGATGGAAGCGCCGGAAGGCCGGTCGATGACGGGATAGAGCCGGTTGAACATCAGGTCGCCCATGTGCACGACGTTGGCGCGTTCGAAATGCACGATCACATCCCCGCCCGTGTGCGCCGGTCCGTGATACTGCGCGCTGACGACTTCGTCGCCGAGCTCGCGGCGCCACTCATCAGGGAAAGTCTCGTTGGCAAAAACCTGCCGGTCCACGGTGCCCGCGCGCTCCGCCGCGGCGAGTTGGAGCCGCGGCACGTTGGCGTGGGCGACAATGGTCTTGGCCACGGGCCGGAAGACGCCGTTGCCGCCGGTGTGGTCGCCGTGGTGGTGCGTGTTGATCACGGCATCCACCATCCGGTCGCCGCGGCCGGGCAGGCCGGCGAGGCAGGCCGCGGCCGTGTCCGGAAACTGCGTGTCCACCGCCAGCACGGCGTGGTTGTTGACCAGCCAGCCGATGGTGCCGCCGCGGCCGGTGAAATAGCCGACGCCGCGGCGCAGAGGATGGAAAGCGGTGGCCGGCGGCGGTGCGGCCGACGCGGGCTGGGCGGTCAACGGGGAACGGCTCAGGAGGCCGGCGGTGACCATCAGGGAAGAGCGGAGAAGGAAGTCGCGACGGTTCATGGCCAGCAGGATGCACCATCCCGGGAATTTCGCCAAATTCTTTGTAACCGACTCCCGCCGGTCCGGTTTACCCCGGCAACACCAGCATGTCTCCCGCTCCCCGTGATCGCCGATCTTCTAGAATTCCGTGTTTCCTCCGGCCCGCCCGCGGCTAGGTTCCAGCGCAACCCCGCCGTGGAAACCGCCGCCCCCCAGTCCGACCACGACCTGATGCTCGCCGTCCGCGACGGCGAACTGGACGCGCTCGGCGAGCTCTTTGAACGCCACCACGGCCGCCTGCACGGCTACCTCGCCCGCACCACCGGCGACCGCATCGCCGCCGAGGACATCACGCAGACGGTCTTCCAGCGGATGCTGAAATACCGCCACACCTACCGCGACGACGGCAGCTTCACCGCCTGGATGTATCACCTCGCCCGCCGCTGCGCCGCGGATTATTTCCGCAAAAGCCAGAGCGGCCCGGCGAACATGGACCCCGCCGACCTGCAGGACCACGCCGACGACGGCCCGCATGCCGCGGACCACGCCGCCGCCCGCGACGATCACGATCTGCTGCACCGCGCCCTCGGCCGGCTGGCCCACGAGGACCGCGAGGTGCTCCTGCTGAGCCGCTTTCAGGAGCTCTCGTTCGCCGAGATCAGCACCATCCTCGAATGCTCCGTCGGCGCCGCCAAGGTGCGCGCCCACCGGGCCCTGCGCACCCTGCGCGACATCTATTTCAAAATCCAAAAGGAGAAGACCGCATGAACTGCACCCAAGCCCAGGACCGTTTTGCCGAGCTGCTCGACCGGCGGCAGGAAACCGCCGCCAGCGGCGATGTGCGCGCCCATCTCGCCACCTGCCCCGACTGCCAGCGCGAATTCGCCGCGCTCCAGCGCACCTTGTCCACGCTCGATGCCCTCCCCGCCCCGACGCCCGGCCCCCGCGTGCGCGCCAATTTCTACGCCATGCTCGAGGAGGAAAAGAACTCCGCCGCCAGCGTGCGCCTCGCCGAGCATCGCCGCCGCCGCCTCACCGTCTGGCGTTGGATCATGTCCCCGGTGGCCGCCTGCGGCCTGTTGGCCCTCGGCTTCCTCGCCGGCCAGCGCCAGACGCCCGCACCCGTCCCGGCCGCGATGTCCGCGGAAGACAACACCACCCGCCGGGAGCTCGCCGAGCTGCGCCAGCGCGTGGACACCATGGGCCAGCTCGTCGGCTATTCCCTCCAACAACAGCGCCCGGGCAGCCAGCGCCTGCAGGGCATCCTCGCCACGCACGCGCTCAACGCCCCCGACCAGCAGGTCATCACGCAGCTCATCAACACGCTCGCGCTCGATCCCAGCACCAACGTCCGGCTCACCGCCCTCGAGGCCCTCTATCCCTACGCCGACCAGGAAGTCGTGCGGGCCGGCGTCCTTGCCTCGCTGGTCCGTGAGTCCAACCCGCTCGTGCAGGTATCGATGATCGACTTCCTCACCGCCGCGCAGGACCCCGAGGCCGCCGCCACCTTCGAAAACCTCGCCAACGACGAGCAGATCGACCGCGCCGTGCGCGACGCCGCCCGCCGCGCCCTCGTCCAACTTTGACACACAACTGGCCCGCCCACCGCACCCTCAAACCTCAATCCGCCATGAAATCATTCCGCTCCACCCTGCTCCTCCTGCCCGCGCTGCTCCTCGGCGGCCCGGCCCTCCTCGCCCAAGACGGCGACGACACCACGACCACCCACAAATTCAGCGACCCCGCCAAGCCCGGCCTGGTGCGCGTCGCCACCGGCACCAGCAACCTGCAGGTCGTCATCACCGGCACCGACTCAGACTTCGTCACCGTGACGAGCCCGTTGCGCACCGAAGGGGCCGCCCCCCGCACCGACGGCATGCGCCTGCTCACGGAATCCGGCTCGCTCAGCGTGACCGAGAAGGACAACGTCATCACCGTCGATGCCGGCGCCGAGCCCGCCTCGCGGGGCGGCACCCTCACGGTGGCCGTGCCGCGCGCCACCGCCATCTCGGTCAAGAACTCGCTCAACGGCTCCATCCGCGTGTCCGGCGTGGAGGGCGACATCGAGATCAAGAGCCTGAACGGCCGCGTGGTCCTCCACGACATCACCGGCGGCGCCCTCGTCGAATCCATGAACGGCGGCATTGAGGCCCGCGTGAGCCGCCTCCAGGAAAACAAGCCGCTCTCCTTCACTTCCATGAACGGCGCCATCGCCCTTTGGGTGCCCGAAGAGGCCAAGGCCAACATCCGGCTGCGCACGCAGCACGGCGCCATCCTCACCGATTTCGACGAGCAAAAACTCGTGACCCGCACCGAGTCGCTCCGTGGCTACCGCTACACCATGGTCACCGGCGATAACGAGGAGATCCGCGAAACCGTCCGCGAGGCCGTGCGCATCGGCGTCGAGGCTGCCCGCGAAGCGGCGGAAGCCATGCGCGAGGCCGCCCTGGCCGCCCGCGAGGCGGCGCGTGAAGCCCGGGCCGACTCGCCCGCCAACGCGCCCCGGACGCCGCGGGCGCCCCTGCCCCCGCTCCCGCCCATGACCGGCGGCAAACTCGTCTCCGGCACGCTCAACGGCGGCGGCAACACCGAGATCCAGGCCACCGCGATGAACGGCGACATCAAGCTGCGCAAAGCCGACTGAGTTCGCCCCGTCCGTTTTCCCGCCCGCGCCGCGCGAACTTTTTTCGCGCGGCGCTTTTCATTGCCGGCGATTGTTGTTCCACTCGCCGCCATGCCCCTGGACCCCGACCTGCGCATCCGGCTCGACGCCTGGCGTGAAGCCGCCGGCCTCGAGGCCCTGCTGCTCACCTCGCCGTTCTCGGTGGACTGGGCCTCGGGTCATGAGACCTCGATCGAGACCGGGCCCAACCCTTTCGCCGGCGGCCCCACCCTCCTGTTGGTCGAGGCCGGCCGGGTCGCGCTGCTCTATCCCGACTGCGAGGCGCCCGACCTGGCCGCCCTCGGTCTCGAAGGGCTGGCCTATCCCAGCTACGCCCCGGCCGGCTCGCTTGCACCTCACCGGCATTGGCTCGAAACCGCCCGCCGCCTGCTGGCCGGAAATAATCCCCGCAGCCTCGGCGTCGAGACCGCCGGCCTGCCCGCCGCCCTCGCCCCGCTCGTGGCCGACGCCCGGCCGGTCGATGCCGACCTGGCGGCATTGCGCGCCATCAAGACCCCGCGCGAAGTCACCGCCCTCCGCGCCGCGCTTGATCTCTGCGACCACGCGCAAACGGTGCTGCGCACGCTGGTCCGCCCCGGCCGCACCGAGCTGGAAATCTGGGGTGACCTGCGCACCGCGCTCGAAACCCGCGCCGGCCGGCGCCTGCCGCTGCTGGCCGATTTCGTCGCCGGCCCGCGCACCGGTGACATCGGCGGCGCGCCGTCCAGCCGCCCCGTTGCCGCCGGCGAGTGGGTGCTCGCCGACATCGTGCCCCGGCTCGGCAACTACTGGGGCGACATCTGCGGCGTCATCCCGGCCGGCGAACCGGGCGGTCGTTTTCACGGGCTGAAAAAAATCGCCGGCGAGGCCCTCGACCTGGCCATCTCCCTCGTCAAACCCGGCGCCATCGCCGGCGACATTGACGAGGCGGTGCGCGCCTGCATCCGCGGTCATGGCCATGAGCCGTATCCGCACCACACCGGCCACGGCATCGGCGTCTGCTACCACGAGGCGCCGCGCATCGTCGCGGACGACCGCACGCCGCTCGCGCCCGGCATGGTGATCGCCCTGGAGCCCGGCGTTTACCTGCCCGGCGAGGCCGGGGTCCGCCTGGAGGATGTCGTCCTCGTCACGGCCACTGGTTGCGAGGTTCTCACCCGGCACCGGCGCAATTCCTGATTTTCGGCATGAAGCTAACCCAGATCGAATCCTTCCACCTCCGGCACGAAGACCCCGGCATCTCGCTGTTCGACGGCTCCTACGACGATTGCGTGGTGCGCCTCACCACGGATGACGGCCGCACCGGCATCGGCGAGGTGGAGTCCTTCGCCCCGGCCATCCAGGCGCTCATCCACGGACCCGACGCCCACAACCACGCCCGCGGGCTGGCCGGCGTGCTGCTCGGCCGCGATCCCCGCGACCCCGCACTGTGGGACGAGCTTTACCACGCCTGCGACTACGTCGGCCGGCGCGGCCTCACCATGCACGCGCTGGGTGCGCTGGATCTCGCCCTCTGGGATCTGCGCGCACAGGCGGCCGGGCAACCCGTCCATGCCCTGCTGGGCGGCGCCAAGCGCGACCGCCTGCGCGCCTACGGCACGATCTACCCGATGGGCCGCACGGAGGCGGAAGTCACCCGCCAGGTCACGGACCGGCTCGAGCGCCTGCACCTCAGCGCGATCAAGTTTGCCGCCGATCCCTGGTGGATGGACGACGTCGCCCACACCACCCGCCTGCTCAAGGCCGCGCGCGCTGTCCTCGGCCCCGACCGCGGCTTGATCGTGGACTGCGCCCTCGCCTACCAGACCAAGGAGGAAGGCCTGCTGCTTTATCCCGCTTATCGCGAGGTCGGCCTGCTCTTCCTCGAAGCCCCGTTGCCGCTCGATGACATCGAGGGCCACGCCGCGATGTCGCAGTTCGGCATTCCCCTGGGCGTGGGTGACCTCGGCCTCACCCACGTGCTCGAGTTCATCGACGCCATGGACCGCGGCCGCGCCGCCATCTGCCAGCCCGACATCACCATGGTCGGCGGCTTCACCGGCATCCAGAAGATCGCCGCCGCCGCGCGCGCCCGCGGCAAACGCGTCATCACCCACGGCTACAAGACCAACATCACCGTGGCGGCCAACCTCCACTTTCTCGCGGCTCATCACGACGAGGAATTGCTGGAGTTTTCCACCAGCGTCTCGCCCCTCCGCTGGGAGACGACCAACGAGCAGTTGCCCGTCGCCGCCGACGGCTTCGTGCGCGTGCCGACCGGGCCCGGTCTTGGCGTCACCCTGAACGAGGCCGCGCTCAAAAAATTCACCCGCACGGCGCTGGTTTCCGCACTGCATCGATGATTTCCAATAGAAGTGACGACAGACGTGCGCTGGGTAGGGGCCGATCTCCGAGCGGCCCGCCCGGAGGTCGGGCCCTACCTTACGGTCACTTCTTTGGGTAAGTCCAAATAGGCTCCCCTTCACCATGCAACTCCAAGACCGTGTCGCTCTCATCACCGGCGCCGCCTCCGGCATCGGCCGCGCCGCCGCCGACCTGTTTGCCCGGGAGGGTGCCCGCGTGCTCCTCGCCGATCTCGACACCGCCCGCGGCGAAGCGGCCGCCGCGCAAATCACCGCGGCCGGCGGCCAGGCCCGGTTTGTCGCCACCGATGTTTCCAAGTTCGCCGATGCCCGGCGCGCCGTCGCCGTCGCCACCGACACCTGGGGCCGGCTCGACATTCTCTACAACAACGCCGCCCCCACCCGGCTCTGCAACGAGCAGGACCGCGCCGTGCACGAGCTCGACGAGGCCGTGTGGGATGTGATGATCAACGTCGCCCTGAAGGGCGTCTTTCTCATGAGCAAGGCCGCGCTGCCCGTGATGATGGCGCAAAAGCGCGGCGTCATCCTCAACACCGCCACGATTGACGCGCTCATCGCCGAGCCCGGCATCGACAGCTACACCGCCGCGAAGGGCGGCGTGGTGGCGCTCACGCGCAGCATGGCCCTCAACTACGCGAAGCACGGCATCCGCGTGAACTGCCTCAGCCCGGGCTACGTGATCACCGAGTGCCAGCAGGACTGGTATCAGAACCCGCAGGCCCGCGCCGCCGCCGAGGCCACCCACCTCACCCGACTCGGCCGCCCGGAGGACATCGCCGAACTCGCCCTCTTCCTCGCCGGCGACCGCGGCGAATTCATCACCGGCAGCAACCTCGTGATCGACGGCGGCTTCACCGCCTTCAAATCCCAATTGCCCCCCGGCGAACTGTTCCGGCCGGAGTGATGCGGGCAGGCCGGCACCCGGCAGGAGGCATTTGATTTGGTTTGGAACTTGCTCACTTTTATGCGTTTCAGACCGGTTCGACTACACCACCAAGCAGATGCTTATCGCCGTCATCATCCTCGTATTGTTGAGTGCCCTCGTGGCCACCGACCCCGACACCCCGGGAGGAGGCCAGCCGCGGGATTAAACCCGGCATATCCTCACTTTAACAACTTTGGCAGTGAAAATTCGGCTTAAGGCCGCTTGGCGCGATCATCCGCCGCGCCCGGTTTCAGGCTCAGCCCCAGCACAATCAGCAGGCCGGCCAGGAAGAACCCGGCGTTGACCAGAATCGCGGTTCGGAACCCCGCCATCGCCGCCACCCAGCCAAACACCGGCTGCCCGATGACCGCGGCCAATTTGCCAAAGAAACCCCAGTAGCCGAAAAACTCCCCGCCCCGGCCGGGCGGCGTGAGCGACGAAACCACGGCCCGGCCGGAAGACTGTAGCGAACCCATGGCCGCCCCGGCGATCATGCCGATGAGGTAAAACTCGGTCTTGGTGGTGCAGACCGCTGCCCAACCGCAAACCACGATCCACAGGACCAGCGAGATCACGAGCGCCGGCTTGGCCCCGATCCGGTCCTGCAACACGCCAAAGCCATACGCCCCGGCCACCCCGGCAAGCTGCAGGACCACGAAGAGCCCGATGATCTCGCCCTGCGTCATGCCCAGGACCGCCGTCGCATACACCGCCGCAAACGCCACCACCGCGGTCAGTCCGGCGAGGAACAGCGTCATCGCGCCGAAAAAAATCAGCAGCGTGCGGTGCTTCGGCAGCTCGCGAATCATCTGCGCCAGTTGGCCGCCGCCCAATGCCAGCCAGCCCGTCCCGGCGGGCTTCGGCCGGGGCCGCGCCCGCTCCCGCAGCAGCAGCCACGTCGGCAGGCTCGCCACGAGGAAGAAAACCCCCGTCATCACGAAAGTCCACGGCACCCGGCCCTCGCCGCTGCGGATGATGACCAGCGCCAGCACCAGGCTCAGCAATCCGCCCAGATACCCAAAGCTCCAGCCGTAGCTGGAGATGCGCCCCGCCGTCGCCGGCGTGCTGAGCTCCGGCAGGAAGGCCGCGCACAGGTTCTCGCCCAGCGAGAAGGCGATGTTCGCCACCAGCACCAGCCCGAGCGCCAGCCACAGGTCGCCGGGGCCGGCCCAATACAAACCGATCGTCGCCAGCGCGCAGGTCGCCGCCGTGACCATGAGGAAGGCCTTCTTGCGCGCCGTGACGTCCGCCAGCGCCCCGACCAGCGGCGCGGCCAGCAACACGATGATTTGCGAGACCCCCAGCACCGTGCCCCACCAGCCGGCCGCCTGCGCCTCGCCGCGTGCGACCACCCCGGTGAAATACACCGCATATACCACCGTGATGATGATCGTGGTGAACGCCGAGTTCGCGAAATCGAAGCAGCTCCAGCCGAAAATTTCGCGCCGCCGCACCGGCGGCGGATCGAAGGGCGATACGGTGTGGTCGCTCACGCCGCGCAGCCAAGCCGGCCCGCCGGGCCATGGCAAGCGCCCGCCCGGTTGCAAAAAATTGCCCGCCCCCCGCAAACACCGCTTGCGCTGCGGGATTTCCGGCGGTTCATTCCCCGCGACTCATGCCAGCTTCAGCCTCTTTTTTCCGCCGCGCCGCCGCCGCCCTCGTGCAGTGGGTTGACTCCGATTACTGCCCCGACGGGGCCGAAAAGATGCGCGCCGAGCCCGACCGCGTGGACTGGGTGCGGGTGATGCCCTTCGTCTTCCTGCACGCCGGCTGCCTCGGCGTGATCTGGGTCGGCGCCAGCGCCTTCGCCGTGTGGGCCGCCGTCGCACTCTATTTCATCCGCATGTTCGCCGTCACCGGCGTGCACCACCGCTATTTCTCGCACAAGACCTACAGCACCTCGCGCTTCGGGCAGTTCCTGCTCGCCGTTTTCGCCGGCACCACCGTGCAGCGCGGCTCGCTCTGGTGGGCCTACCACCACCGGCACCACCACCAGCACAGCGACGACCCGGAGGACGCCCACTCGCCCCACGTGCACGGCTTCTGGTGGTCGCACATCGGCTGGATCACCAGCCGGCGGAATTTCCCGACCGACTACTCCAAGATCAAGGACCTCGCCAAATACCCCGAGCTGGTGTGGCTCAACCGCTTTGACCTCGTCGTGCCGGTCCTGTTCGCCGCCGCGCTCTTCGGGCTCGGCAGCCTGCTGGCGGGTTATGCCCCCGGCCTCGGCACCAACGGCTGGCAGTTGCTCGTCTGGGGCTTCTTCATCAGCACCACCGCGCTTTTCCACGGCACCGGCTGCATCAACTCCATGGCCCACCTGATGGGCCGGCGGCGCTTCCAGACCAGCGACGACTCGCGCAACAGCGCCATCCTCGCCGCCATCACCCTCGGCGAGGGCTGGCACAACAACCACCACCGCTACCAGAGCTCCACCCGCAACGGTTTCTACTGGTGGGAAATCGACCCCACCTACTACGGGCTCAAACTGCTGTCCTGGACCGGCCTCATCTGGGGCCTCAAGCCCGTGCCCCGTTCCATTCTTGAGGAAGGGGCCCACGCCGACCACCACGCCTCGGTCATGGCCGCCCGGCGGGCCGCCTCGCTCCATCCCGAGATCTCCTATTCCTCCCTCAAAAAGGTGGTGCCCGCCGCCGCCGCGCTGGCCGTGGCCACCGCCACCGCCGCCCAGGCCAGCCTGCCGGAGAAAAAGGAAGGTCCGGCCCTGCACAAAGATGTGACCGAGCTCGCCCACGAGCTGCAGACCAAGGCCCCGCCGAAACCGCCGGTGATCTGAATCCGGCGGGTGGCCTCAACCGTAGTCATGGGGACAAACTTTCCATGACCAAAACCGCCATCATCGGCACCGGCATCGCCGGCCTCGGCTGCGCCCATTTCCTGCACCGTAATCACGCGATCACGGTGTTCGAACAGAACGCCCACATCGGCGGCCACACCCACACCGTGACGGCGCCGGAACCCGGCACCGACCGCGAGGTGCCGATCGACACGGGCTTCATGGTCTTCAACCAGGTCACCTACCCGCTGCTCACCCGGCTGTTCACGGAGCTGCAGGTTCCGGTCAAGCCGACCTCGATGTCGTTCAGCGTGCGGCACGCCGACTCCGGCATCGAGTTCTGCGGCTCCTCGCTCAACCATCTCTTCGCCCAGCGCCGCAACCTTTTCAGTCCGCGGTTTTACAGGATGCTGGCCGCCATCAACCGCTTCAACGCCGAGGCTGTGCGCTTCCTCGACGACCCCGCCATCCAGGAAATCACCCTCGGGGACTACGTGCGCCAGCGCGGCTACGGCGAGGATTTCCTCCACCTCTACCTCACGCCCATGAGCTCCGCGGTCTGGAGCACGCCGCCCGACCTCATGCTGCAGTTTCCCGCGGTGAAGCTCCTGCGCTTCTTCCACAACCACGGCTTCCTCGGCCTGCACACGCAGCACCCCTGGTGGACCGTGGACGGCGGCGCCCGCGAATACGTCCGCCGGCTCACCGCCCCCTGGCGCGACCGCATCCTCACCGGCACGCCGGCCCGGCGCATCGAGCGCCACGCGGGCGGCGTCACCGTGGTCACCGCGGAAGGCGCGCGGCACGAATTCGACCGCGTCATCCTCGCCTGCCACGGCGACCAGGCGCTGCAGCTCCTCGACCGGCCGACCGCCGCGGAGGCCCGGGTGCTGGGCGAGTTCCGCTACCAGCCCAACGTGGCCACGCTGCACACCGACACCGGTGTGATGCCGCGCACCCGGCTCGCCTGGTCGAGCTGGAACTACGAGATCAACCGCGACGCGGCCGGCCGCAAGTCCACCGCCACACACTACTGGATGAACTCGCTGCAGGGCGTGTCGGACCGCGAGAATTATTTCGTCTCCATCGAGCGGCCCGAGGCCATCAACCCGGCGAAGGTGCTCCGCACGATCCACTACCGCCACCCGCTCTTCACCCTCGGGGCCATCCGTGCGCAGAAGGAGCTGCCGGCCCTCAACGCCGCGGCGGTGGACACCACGCAGACCTTCTTCGCGGGCAGCTACCACCGCTACGGCTTCCACGAGGACGGCTTCATGAGCGCGCACCGCCTGGGCGAACTGCTGCTGGGCCGCGACCCCTGGCCGCGCCAGGAAGCACCCGTCCTCGCCACCGCCTGAGATGTCCTCGTGCCTTTACGAATGCGATGTGATGCACGCCCGGTTTGCGCCGCGGGAGCACCGCTTCGTTTACCGTCTCTTTCTGTTCGCGATCGATCTCGACGAACTGGCAGCGCTCCATCACCGGCTGCCCTTGTTCTCCGTCAACCGTGCCAACCTCTACTCCTTCCGGGAGTCCGACTACCTGCCGACCCACGAACCGCTCCACCCTGCTCGCGACAACCCCAATCCCATTTGTCATCTAATAGATGACAAACCGCGGGGCCTGAAGGCGCGCGTGGTCGGGTATCTGGCCGCACAGGGCGTCGACCTCACCGGCGGCCGCGTGGTGCTCGTCACCCTGCCGCGGATCTTCGGCTACCTCTTCAATCCGGTGTCGTTCTATTTCTGCTACGACCGCCACGGCGCCTGCGTCGCCACGCTGGCCGAGGTCACGAACACCTTCCGCGAAATGAAGCCATATTTTCTCGGGCCCAGCGCGCGGGCCGACGGCGCCTTCCGGCTGCGCGTGCCCAAGCACTTCTACGTGTCGCCGTTTTCCGACGTGGATGTGGAGTTCGACTTCATGCTGCGCCCGCCCGACAACCGTCTCGCGGTCCAGATCGACGACCACACCGGCGGTCGGCGCACCCTCACGAGCACGCTGACCGGCCCGCGCCGCGCCCTCACCGGCGCCCGGCTCGCGTGGTTCACCGTCAAGTATCCGCTGCTCACGCTGCGGATCATCGCCCTCATCCACTGGCATGCCTTGCTTCTCTGGCTGAAAAGGGTTCCTTGGTTCACCAAGGCCGGCCGCGCCGCCGAGCAGCGCGATCTCTACCGGCCGCACGCCTCCATCGCCCAACCCCAAGACGTCGCATGAACCGGGAATCCGCCTCGACCGCTGCCGCGGGCCTTCCGGCCGCCCCGGCTTCATTCTGGCAACGCCAGGTTTTGGCCAGCTTCGCCGACATGACCCGCGGCCACCTGCGCATCGAGCTGCCCGATGGCACGACCGCGACTTGCGGCGCCACCAGTCCCGCCGCCGGCAGCCTGCCCACCGGCATCCCCGATGCCGCCGTCATCCGTGTGCGCCGGCCGGCTTTTTTCCGCAAATGCGTCCTCGCCGGGGATATCGGCTTCGCCGAGGCCTTCATGGACGGTGACTGGGACACCCCCGACCTCACCGCCGTCATCGCCTTCTTCATCCATAATTTCGACACCGCCCCCACGCTCTCCGGCTCGCAACGCGCCCGGACTTTCGCCCTCAACTTCCTGCGTCTCGCCAACCGCCTCGGCCACCTGCTGCGGCCCAATTCCCGCGCCACCGCCCGGCGCAACATCAGCGAGCACTACGATCTCTCCAACGACTTCTTCGCCCTCTGGCTCGACCCCTCGATGATGTATTCCGCCGCGCGCTGGTCGCAGCCGCACTTCACCCTGGAGGAGGCCCAGCGGGAAAAGAACGACGCGCTCTGTCGCCTGCTCCGGCTCAAGCCCACCGACCACGTGCTCGAGATCGGCACCGGCTGGGGCGGCTGGTCGCTGCACGCCGCCCGGACCTACGGCTGCCGCGTCACCACCCTCACGATTTCGCAATCGCAGCACGATTTTGCCCGCGCCCGCATCGCCGCGGCCGGCCTGGCCGACCGCGTGCAGGTGGAACTGCGCGACTACCGCGACCTCCACGGCACCTTCGACAAGATCGTATCCATCGAGATGATGGAGGCCATCGGCCACCGCTACCTGCCGGATTTCTGCCGCGCCCTCGCGGCCAATCTCAAACCCGACGGGCTCATCGCCCTCCAGTTCATCACCTGCCCCGATCATCGCTACGGGCAGTTCCGCCGCGGCGTGGATTTCATCCAAAAGCACATCTTCCCGGGCTCCCTGCTGCTCTCGCTCAACCGCGTGAACGAGCAGCTCTCCCGCGCCGGGGGCTTCGTGCTCAACCACGTCGAGGATTTCAGCCCCGACTACGCCCGCACGCTCCGCCTCTGGCGGGAAAACTTCCGCGCGCAGCTCGACCGCGTGCGCCTGCTGGGTTTCGACGAGCGCTTTATCCGCAAGTGGGATTACTACCTCAGCTACTGCGAGGCCGCCTTCGCCCTGCGCAACATCGGCGTCGTCCACACCCTGCACACCCGGGCCAACAATCTCTCGCTCTAAACCATGATCCTTTTTCTCCGCGGTTGTTTCATCGTCGTTCTCGCCGTGATGCTCTGGGGCACGGTCCGCGCCAGCCTCGCCCAGGCCCTGTTCGACATCCCGCCGGAAGTTTACGGCAACCCCTGGTTTCAGGTGACGTTGTTCGACGCCTACTTCGCCTTCCTGACTTTCTATGTTTGGGTGGCGTGGAAGGAGCAATCCGTCGGCGCGCGCGTGCTGTGGTTCATCACCGTCATCCTCTGGGGCAATTTTGCGATGGCCACCTACATGCTGGTGGAGCTGTTCCGCGTGCGGGCCGATGCCCCGCTGGGCGAAGTGTTCACCACCCGCCGGCCCGGGCGGCTCGCACTGCCCGCGGTCTTCGTCGGGCTCGGTGTGGCGGTTTACCTCCTGGGCGCGAAAAACCTCCTCTTCACGTGACCGCGGACTCCACGATGGTCTCGACCCTGCCGCAGCGGGGCTTCTGGCGTCGCCGGCTGGTGGATCCGCTGGTCGCCCAGCTCACGCAGGGCGTCACGCCCGACCGGCTCGCCGCCACGCTCGCGGTCGGCACCGCCTGCTCGCTCTTCCCGTTTCTCGGCCTCACCTCGCTGCTCAACCTCGTCGTCGGCATCCGCCTGCGGATGAACCAGCCCATACTGCAGACGCTCAACCAGCTCCTCGGCCCGCTGCACCTGCTGATGATTCTCGCCTACGTGCGCCTCGGCGAGTGGCTGTGGCAGGCTTCGGACGACCGTTTCACCATCGGCGACATGATCCGCACCTTTCGCGACGAAACCTTTCTGGCCTTTCTCGAGCGCTTCGGCTGGGCGGGCATCCACGCCCTCAGCGCATGGATCATCACCACCCCGCTGTTGATCGCGGCCATCTATTACACCCTCCGGCCGGTGATGCGCCGGCTCGCCCGACTCCGCCGCCCATGAACGCGCTCCTCCTCATCCTCGGCGCCACCGCCGGCCTGGGCCTGCTTTTCGCCGGCGTCTATTTCATCGCCCGGCGCATGGACAACTACGGGATCGTGGATGTCGCCTGGTCTTATGCCTTCGGGCCGCTGGCGGTTTTCTACGCGCTGGCCGCGGAGGGCTGGCCGGTGCGCCGGGCGCTCATCGCGGCGCTCGCCCTCGTGTGGAGCCTGCGCCTGGGCACGCATCTCTATGTCCGCGTGCTGGGCCACCACCCGGTCGAGGACGGCCGCTATGTGGCGCTCCGCACGCGCTGGGCGGCGAATTTTGCGTGGGAAATGTTCAAGTTTTTCCAGATGCAGGCGGTCTCCGTGGTGCTGCTCGGCGCCGCCTTTCTCGTCGCCAGCCTCAATCCCCGGCCCGAGCTGCACCCGCTGGAAATCGCCGGCGCCTTGCTCTGGCTGCTCGCCCTGACCGGTGAAGCCCTCGCCGACCGGCAGCTCGCCGCGTTCAAGCGCGACCCCGCCAACCGCGGCCGCGTCTGCGATCGCGGCCTCTGGCGCTACAGCCGGCATCCGAACTATTTCTTCGAGTGGCTCGTCTGGGTGGCCTTCTTCGTTTTCGCCCTCGGTTCCCCCTGGGGCTGGGTGGCGATCATCGGCCCCGCCAGCATCCTCTGGCTGCTCCTGCGCGTAACAGGCATACCCATGAACGAAGAGCAAAACCTGCGCAGCCGGGGCGACGCCTACCGCCGCTACCAGCAGACCACCAGCGCCTTCGTGCCGTGGTTGCCCAAGAAAACCCGGCCATGATCGATTCCCTCCTCGAGAAAAACCTCCTGCCCGACCGGCTCATCCGCTTCGGCATCCGCCGGCTGCTTGCGCAGCGGCTCCGGGAGGAAACCGCCCGCTACGACCGCGCCGCCTATGTCGCCGACCTGAAGACCCGCGACCTCGCCGAGCAGACCGCCGCCGCCAACGAGCAGCACTACGAGGTCCCCACGCCCTTCTACCAATTCTGCCTCGGCCCGCGGCTCAAATACTCCGCCTGCCTCTACCCCACCGGCCGCGAAACCCTCGCCGCGGCCGAGGAGCACATGCTCGCCCTCTATGCCGAGCGGGCACAGCTCGCCGACGGCCAGGACATCCTCGAGCTCGGCTGCGGCTGGGGCTCCCTCTGCCTCTACAACGCCGCGCGCTTTCCCGGCGCGCGCATCACCGCCGTCTCCAATTCGCGCACGCAGAAGGAATTCATCGACACCGAGGCCCGCAAACGCGGCCTCACCAACCTGCGCATCATCACCTGCGACATCAACGCCTTCGACATCACGCCGGCGGCCTTCGACCGGGTCGTGTCCGTCGAGATGTTCGAGCATCTGAAGAACTACCAGCGCCTCTTCCAAAACATTGCCCGCTGGCTCCGCCCCGGCGGCCTGCTCTTCACGCACATCTTCACGCACAGTCGGCTGAGCTACCACTTCGTCCCGCGCGACGCCACCGACTGGATGAGCCGGTATTTCTTCACCGGCGGCCAGATGCCCGCGCACGACCTGCTGCCGCAGTTTCAGGACGACCTCAAGCTCGTGCAGGACTGGCAGCTCAACGGCCGCCACTACCAGCAGACCGCCGAGCACTGGCTGCAGAACATGGACCGGCACAAAGACGAGATCCTCCCGCTGTTTGCCGACACCTATGGCCGCGACCAGGCCGTAAAATGGTGGGCCTACTGGCGGGTCTTCTACATGGCCTGCGCCGAACTCTGGGGCTACCGCAAAGGCGAGGAATGGCTCGTGAGCCACTACCTCTTCCGCAAGCCCTGAACCTCGGTGCGGCCCGAATAAATCCGGGCCCGTCGCCCTGCGGCACCGGAGCGCGGCACTGAAATTGAAACCGTTGTGGCAAAAACGGTGCAGCCGCCGTGCGGTGGCGCGGCAGCGCCGGTAGGGTCCGCTCTCCGAGCGGACCGCGGCCAGCTCCGCATTTCCGGCTGCAGCTTAAACGAATCCGCTCAACCTCAGTAGTTCGGCCAAATCCCGGGCGTGACGAGCTCGACGAGGTGGCCGTCGGGATCGCGGAAATACAGGCTGCGGCCGCCGCGGTCCCAGCGGGTCTCGCTCTCCAGCGCGATGTGACGCGCCCTGAGCCGCTCGCGCCACACGTCGTAGTCGGCCGCGGCGATGCCCAGCGCCACGTGCAGCGGCCCGTGACCGTCATGCGGCGGAATCACTCCGCCCGAAACCGGGGTGGGCTGCAGGGTCGAGCCCCGCCGGAACAGCAGCAGCACCCGGCCCGCCCCGGCATCGAAGGCCTGGAAACGCGCGGGCTCCCCGCTCATCGGCGTCAGCCCGAGCACCTCGCGGTAAAAGGTGGCGGCCCGCGGCAGATCGTCGGTATAAAGTGCGGTCTCGACCACACCCTGGATGGCCGGGGTCAGCTCGGGCTTCATGCCGTCATTCTGTTGCACCCGCGGGCCCGCGCCAACCGTATAATCAGCAATGCCCCGCTTTTTCCCCGCCCTCCTGCTCGCCTGCAGCATCTGCACCTTCGCGGCCGGTGCCGCCGATGACCTGCTGGCCCGCGCCGCCGCGGCCGAGGCCCGGCAGGACGCGCGCGCGGCGCTGGAGCTCTACTACTCCGCCCTGCGCGCGGAACCGGAAAATGCTTTCATCCTCCAGAAGATCGCCCGCCAATATTCCGACCTCGTCGAGGAGCAAAGCGGCCCGGAGGAAAAGAAACGCTACGCCCAGACCGCCCTCGACTACGCGTTGCGCGCCGTCGCGCTCGAGCCGGACAATCCCGTCAACGTCCTTTCCCTCGCCATCTGCCACGGGCGGCTCGCGGTTTACAGCGACACCCGCACCAAGGTGCAATACTCCCGCCTCATCAAGGAGGAGGCGGAGCGGGCGCTCGCCCTCGATCCCGACTATGCCTGGGCGCACCACGTCCTCGGCCGTTGGCACTACGAGGTTGCCGGGCTCGGCCGCACCGCGCGATTTTTTGTGCGCCTGTTCTACGGCGGCTTGCCTGATGCTTCCCATGCGGAAGCCATCCGGCACCTGGAGCGGGCCGTGGCGCTCGAACCTGATGCGCTGGCCCACCGGCTCGAGCTGGGCTTTGCGCACAAGGCCGCCGGCAACCTCACCGCCGCGCGCGGCCACCTCGAGGCGGGGCTTGCCATGCCGGCGCAGGAAAAGTTCGACGTGCAGGCGCAGGCCCGCGCGCGGAGCGTCTTGGCCGGCCTGTGACGCCGCGCCTCAGCCGGGGAGCTTGAAACCCTCGATCTGCGCCTTCACGTCGTGGAGGAAGGCCGCCGCGCCCGCACCGTTGACCACGCGGTGGTCAAAGGTGAGCGACAGCGTGGCCACTTCCTGCGGGTAGATCTGGCCGCCCTCGTTGACCATGCGCTCGTGCGCCCGGCCGAAGAACAGCGTGCCCATCGCCGGCGGCACCACGATCGGGATCGCCGCCTCGATGCCGAAGGCGCCCAGGCTCGTGAGGTTGAGCGGAGCCTGCACATCCGACATTTTGCCGGCGCGCGTGTCGGCCAGCGCCTGCGCATAGGCCGCGGCGAAATCCACAAAATCGCGCCGGTTGGCGCCCGTGACAACCGCCGTGGCCAGCCGGTCACCCTCGAGGGCCACCGCGATGCCGAGGTCAAAAACCTCCTGCTCCAGAATCTGGCCCTCCTTGCTGATGATACAGCGGAAGGCCGGATGCGTCTCCATCGCACGGCACACGCTCCACGCGAGCATGAGCGAGGGCGAATGGTCGCGCCCCGCCTGCTTGGCGGCGGCCCGGGCCGCACGGATAGCCGCCCATGCGGCATCGAGCTGCATGTTGGCCGGCACGACGGTGGACAGCCGGCGGGTGATCGCGGCGGGCAGCGCCGGCTCACGCGGCGTGCCTTTGGCGGCGACGGCCGGAGCCGCCGCGACCGGCTGGCGCTGGAGCTGCTGCAAACTCGGATGCGCCGGCGGCACCGGCGCGGGTGCGCTGGCCGCCGGGGCTGCGGCCTCCGCGGCCACCGGTTCGTCCGCGGTCACCACCGCGATGGTCTGCCCGATTTCCACGGTGGCATCGGCCGCCACGCGCCACTCCTTCAGGACACCGGCAAAGGCCGCCTCGATGGGATAGACCGCCTTGTCGGTCTCCACCTCGCAGAGCGCATCGTCGAGGTTGACGCGGTCGCCCGGCTGCTTGTGCAGCGCCACGATGCGCGCGGCGCGGATGCCCTCGCCCATGATGGGCACCTTGATCTCGACCTCGCGGTTGGCAGGCACACCCCGGCTTACCGCGGGGGCGGCCGGCGCGGAAGCCGAAACTGCCGGGGCCGGTGCGGCCGCCCGGGCGGCGGTCGCCGGGGCCGCCTCGGCCCGCTCGCGCGTGGTAGTCATCGCCCGGCGCACGGCCTCGAGGATGCGCGGCGTGTCCGGCAGCGCGGCGTATTCATAGACCGGATTGTAGCCGATCATCACGTTGCCCTTGGAAACGAGTATGGGCGGGCTCTGCAGCCGGTTCCACACGTCGGGCCGGCCGGTGAGGTGCGAGATGATCATCTGGCCCACGGAGCAGTTCTCCGTGTCCTCCTGCACCACGACGACCCGCCCGGTCTTGCGCACCGATTCCTCCACCGTCTCGTGGTCCCACGGCACGATGGTCCGCAGATCAATCAGCTCCACGCTCACCTCGTCTCCGAGCGCGGCGACCGCCTCCAGGGCCTTTTCCATCGTGTTGCCCCAGGCGATGACGGTGACGTCGCGCCCCTCGGTGCGGCGGCGGGCCTGCCCGATCGGCACGGACAGCACGGGGTCCTCGACGGCGCGCTCGGCCCAGAGCAGGTGCTTCGGCGCGAGGAAGATCACCGGATCCTCCGCATGCATGGCCGTCCAGAGCAGCCCGGCCGCGTCCTCCGGCGTGCTGGGCACGACGACGTTGATCCCCGGGAAATGAGCGATGGCCGACTCGTTGGCCTGCGAATGCCACAACGAGCCGCCGGGCAGGTAGGCGCCGTAGGGCGCGTAGATCACCGCCGGGCAGGTCCACTTGCCGAAGGTGCGCCAGCGCAGCGTGGCGAGGTTGGTGACGAGCTGGTTCCAGCCCGGGTAGATGAAATCGATGAACTGCAGCTCGAACACCGGGCGCTTGCCGTAGCTCGCCAGCCCGCAGGCCACGCCGAGGATGGTGGACTCGGCCAGCGGCGAGTTGAACACCTGGCCGGGAAAATCGGTCGAGAGTTTCTGCGTGAGCCGGAAGACGCCGCCCTTGGGGTCCTCGACGTCCTCGCCGAAGATCACGCGGTCGGGGTTGGCGTCGAGCCCGGCGCGCAGCGTGAGGTTGATCACGTCGCCCATGCGGTAGCTGCCGGGCTGGAGCACCTGCTCGTCGAGCGCGGCCGGCGGCGAGGCCACGTTGACCTCGAGCTCGTTGGCCACGGGATTGTCGGCGCGCTCCGCCTCGGCGTAGTCGCGGCGCACGCGCTCCTTCACCTCCTGGTCGAGCCGCGCAAACGCCTCCTCCGTCAGCTCGCCCTCGGCGATGAGCTGCCGCTTGAGCACCTGCAGCGGGTCGCGCTCGGCGAGGTGCGCCAGCTCCTCCTTCGAGCGGTAGATCGCCTGGTCATCCGAGCTCGTGTGGCTGGAGAGCCGCTCCAGCTTCACCCACAGGAGCACCGGGCCGCGGCCGGCGCGGATGTCCGCGATGGCCTGCTCGCCCGCGGCGTGCACCTGCTCGGTGTCCCAGCCCTCGACCGTGCGCCATTGCTCCTCGTTGAGCACCGCCAGCGCCTTCGGGGTCATCCGGGCCGTCGGCGTGCTGATGCCGAAGCCGTTGTCCTCGACGATGAGCAGCAACGGCAGCCGGCGCTCCTGCGCGAAGCACACCGCCTCGTAAAAGTCGCCCTGCCGCGTGGCGGCGTCGCCCACCGTGGTGACGACGAGACTGTCCTTCCCGTCGAGCTGCATGCCCCAGGCCATGCCGCAGGCCGGCAGCAGTTGGGCACCCGTCGGGGTCGGCACGCTCCAGATGTTCAGCTCGCGGTAGCTGTAGTGCGACGGCATCTGCCGGCCGCCCGACGACGAGGCGCGCTTCGCCATGTAGTCGAGTGCCAGTTGCTTCGTCGTCACGCCGCGCCCGAGCACCAGCCCGCGGTCACGGTAGTAAGGCGCCAGGTAGTCGCCCGGCGCGAGCTGCATCGAGATCGCCGCGAGCGCCTCGTGGCCGCGGCCGGAGACGTGGAAATGGCCCTTGCCCTGGCGGTTCAGGCTCTCCTCGCGGAGATCGCCGTGCCGGCTTTCCAGCAGGGTCAGCAGCAGTTGGTGTTTCAGTTTGGGGTCGAGCGTGGCAACGGAAGGCATGGGGCTCCGGGGTTGGGAGTTGGGGTCGTTTTGTCATAAAACTTGGCCGGCCCCGCCCGCTGGCAAAATGTTTCAGCCCAAAGCCGCCCCGCGGAGCGGCAATTCATCCGAAGGGAGTAGCCCCTTGCCGGACGGAAGGTGCGACCGGTCGCCCCCTCCCGACTTCGGCCTTGATCAATCCTGCCGGCGGATCGATCCGATCCAAGCGTGCCGCCCAAGAAGCCCAAGCCTGCGACGAAGTCGCACCCTCGTCCTGCTGTAGGGCGGGGTCGCCGAACCCCGCCTGTCCCCGCCAAATCTGCGCCTGCCGTTTACCCTGACTACGACGCGCAGTTCCGCCCCGAGGACGCCATCGTCGCCGAGGGGCCGGACGTGCTTCAGCCGTCCAAGCTCGCCTACCGCGACGACACCCGCGGCCTCTACCTTTACTAGGGCGATTGTCTGGAGGTCATGGATACCCTCGTCGTCAAATACCCGCAAGGTGTCTTCGACCTGATTTACCCCGACTCGGCAGGGAGTATCTCCTTGACTAGTGAACTGCATTTTGCACGGTTCCCCGAGTTCACATCCGTGAACCCCTCTCTTGGGGAGGAACCTTCGCACAAGCTCCATGAGCTTTGCACCGACCTCGGTCGGTTGGTCCTAAGAGCAGGAATATCAAAAAAAGAGCCTGTCCTCACGCTCGAAAGGATAAAGCACAATGCACAAGCATGACACGGCCGCGAAGGCCATAGTTAGCAATAACGCGGCAAATGCCGCTCGGAAAGTCACGTTCTCGGTCGAAGACGATTGTCTGAGACGAGTAATTATCAAAGAAGAGGGTCGTGAGGTAAGGATTTATCATATCTACCCACGCCTATGGAGCTGGAAGGGCGGGCAACTGCCCGAAGATGTGAACCCGCGCAGCCATGACGAAACTGCCCTTACTTCGGGTGTGGCTAAAGCGATCGGCTCCACCATTAACGACTCACCCGAGGACTTCTACTTGGCGAATCGTGGAGCCACGATACTCGCGGACGAACTGACCTACGATAAGGACCGCGGTGTTGTTGAAATAACCATCACCGACTCTGATCTCCATGGTATCGCAGATGGCGCAACTTCAGATGCCGTTCTAGCCAAAATACAGAAAGACATTTTGGCCGAACACGGCGAAAAAGCCGCGGAAGTTTTGCTAAATCGTGGCAGGATTCACCTAGAAGTAATCGTTGGTCTAACGCTAAAGGAGCGCATCGACCGCCTAGTCATGGGCAGAAACACGAGTCGGCAAGTCACGCCTTGGTCGATGTCCAATTTCCGTGGCGCCTTCGACTGGATTTCAGAAATCCTCGAAATCAATGGTGGTCCATTTGCCGGAAAAATCGGTTATGAGGAAAATGCCGGCAAGCAGATGACCGTCCTGGACGTGCTCAGCCTTTTGACGCTCTTCCATCCTGATTACGACGCCAAGGGGCAAGGAGAACGCAACAAGGCACCCACCGTTGCTTACTCCAGTAAGGGCCGAATGGATGCCCGTCTAAACAATAAGGACCTCCAAGTTGGCTACAAGGCGCTGGCCCCTATTCTTGCGGACATTCTGCGTCTCCACGATTACGTCTACGCTCAATTCGAGCATGCTTACAAAAAAGCACTCGACGGTCGTGCAAAGCTCGGACGTCGCGCGGGCTTCGAAAGCAAGAAGGTCCAACTACCGCTCACCGGTATGGTTTCAAATTACACTGTGCCTTCCGGGGTTCTCTTTCCTCTTCTTGCATCTCTCAGAGCGCTTGTCCGTTATGACCAAAACGGAAAAGCTTATTGGGTGCAAAAACCGGAAGCGTTTTTCGACACGAATGGTAGCGAGCTTGTTGCCGCGTTGATTGAGCAGTTAGACACTGTTGGCGGTAATCCACAGACCGCAGGTAAGAAGAAGCCTGTCTATACGGCTCTTCATGACCGTGCGCGACTTCTGTTGATTGACCAACAGAGAACCTAAAAGCTCTCTAGGTAGAGACCGAGACCCGAAGTTTCTACTTCGGGTCTTTTTTTGCTCACTTCGAGTGAAGAGACAATCCCGGGGTATGAACAACTTGATAGACGTAGCAGGCATTGCGTGTGCCCGGGACCGAGGACTCTTGAAGCAACCCTCCCGAGGGCATTGGCAACGGCTCTGATTTTTGGCCTGCCAGTTTAAGTGCCGCCCACGCGACACGAAAGCGGGGGCCTTCTCGTGGCCATCTTCCGTAAGCCAACCCCGCCTTGACCGGCTGCTGCACCCGGCTAGCCTGTCCCCATGAGCAACGCCGCCACCGCCAAGCCCAAGTCCCGCCGCCCAGTCGCCAGAAAAAAACTCCCGGGCCAT
Organism: Opitutaceae bacterium UBA2377; assembly: GCA_002344205.1. Lineage (GTDB taxonomy): Bacteria > Verrucomicrobiota > Verrucomicrobiia > Opitutales > Opitutaceae > UBA2377. The sequence continues at coordinate 201,123 of DDSZ01000032.1, read as the reverse complement.
GAGTGGATGGGCTGTGCCAAGGGATTGCTGCGAATCCGCCCCGGCGTTGACCTGACCAAGCCCACGCTCCCGCCCGGCAAATACTTCACCTGATGCGCTGGCTGGTCGATACGCACGCGCTGTATTGGTCGATCACAGACCCGCGCCGTGTCGGTGCCAACGTCGCGCTGCGCTACGAGTAGCGGTCTCAACACCGTTCCCAATCGTCGGCGCTGATCTTACGACCCAGCACTACCTCAACTTGCCTGAGCAGGAATTTCACTTGGGGCACGGAATACTCCGGATTCGATGGCACGGTTTGCCTTTTCTTCCCATAAACCATGAAATCGTGACGCGTTCCGTGATAGGGGCCGGAGAATCCCAGCACCTGTAGACGGCGCACAAACTCACGCCTTCGCAGCGGATGCCAACCGGCCATGGCGGCGTTTGTTGAGATCAATGCCCGCCAGCTTCGGCAACGGGTGTCCCATTTTAAGCCCGACCAACACCCAATCCTCCACCACGGAACGAAGCTGCCGCTCACACTCCTTCAAGGTGCTGCCGAACGCCGCCACGCCGGGCAGTTTTGCCACCTCACCGGCATAGGAGCCATCCTCCAGCTTCTCATAATGCGCCAGTTCCATCGCGGCTTCAAAATAGGCGGTAAGCGGAAACATGGTGTCGGAGGTTATACACAGACCGCCGCTTGGCAAGTCTCACGCCACGCCGCCGCTCCGCGCCCAGCGCATGAGCCCGCCGCGGAAGGCGGGGAAGCCGGCGCCGCTCAGCAGCGCGAAGTCCACGTCGTCGGGGGTCTTGATGACGCCTTCGTCGAGGCAGCGCTGCGCCTCGGCAACCATCACGCCCATCAGCCGGTCCACGATGGCGGCATCCCCTGGCTCCAGCCCGTGGCTGCGAGTGTGAGCGAGCGGGAGAATGGTGTTCATCGCCGGGTTCACCGTCTCGCGGCGGTCCGCGTAGGCGTAGAAGCCGGAGCTCGCGCCGTTCTTCCGGCCCTTGAGCCCGGCGGCGAGCAGCCGCGCGCAGACGGTCGTCGCCTGGAAGCGGTCCGGAAAATAATGCGCCATCTCGCCGAAGATGAAGTCGGTCACGTCCACGCCGACCTCGTCGATCAGCCTCATCGGGCCCATCGGCCAGCCCCAGCCGCGCATCGCGGCGTCGAGCGCCCCGGTCGGCACGCCTTCCTCCCACAGCCGGCAGGCCTCGTTGAGATAGAAGAACAGCACGCGCGTGACCAAAAAGCCCGGCGACGACCGGCAGATGACGGGCGACTTGCCCAGCGCCTTCACGAAATCGAGCGCGGCGGCGGCGGCCGGGGGCGCCGTCTCGCGGCCGAGGATGAGTTCGACGAGCGGCATGCGGCTGACGGGGTTGAAGAAATGGATGCCGAGGGTGCGCGCGGGGTTCGGCACGTGGCCGGCGATTTCCCCGATGGGCAGCGCCGACGTGTTCGACGCCAGCAGCGCCTCGGGCCGCACCACGCCGGCGAGTTCGCTGAAAAGTTTCTGTTTGGCCGCCACGTTTTCGATCACGGCCTCGATCACGAGGTCGCAGCCGGCCAGCGCCGGCAGGCCGTCGGCCCACGTGATGCGCGCGCGGGCCTCCGCGGCGGCGGATTCCGTCATTTTCCCGCGCTTCACCGCCTCGGCGAAAATGCCGTCGATCACGGTCCGCGCACGGTCGAGCGCCGCGGACTGGCTGTCGTGCAGCACCGTCTCAAACCCGCGCGCCACGCACCACTGCGCGATGCCCGAGCCCATCACGCCGGCGCCGACAATCCCCACTTTGCGAATGGGCGCTGCCGCGTTTGCGGTGCCTTCGAACCAGCCGGCCAGCGTGCGTTTCTTCGCGCCGTCGCGCAGGAAGAACGCGTGGATGAGATTGCGGCAGATGTCGCCGGTCATAACGGCGCCGAAAACCTCCGCCTCGACCGCCAGCGCCGCGCCGACGGGCAACCCTTGGCCGCGCGCCACCACGTCGATCACGCGCTCCAGCGCGGGATTCTGCCCGCGGGATTTCGCCGCGGTTTTCCGCGCAAGTTCATCCAGCCACGCGGCCTCCGCCGGCGCCGGCCGCGCCCGCACCGGCGCACCTTCCGCCGCCAGCCGGAGCGCCGCCGCGCGGGCGCGCTTCGTCAATTCCGCCGCCGGCACGACCTCGTCGACCATCCCGGCGCGCAACGCTTCGCCGGCCGGGATCAACTGACCCTTCAGCAGATGCTCCAGCGCCGGCTGCACGCCGATGAGCCGCGGCAGCCGCACACAGCCGCCCCAGCCGGGAATCGTGCCCAGCCCCGTCTCGGGCAGGCCGATCTGCGTGACCGCCGCGTCGCTGGCGACACGCCAGTGGCAGGCCAGCGCGAGTTCAAAACCGCCGCCGGCCGCCGCCCCGTGCAGCGCACAGACCACCGGCACCTTGAAATCCGCCAGCCGCTGCAGCACCGCCTGCCCGTCGCGCGACACGGCGGACGCCGCCGCCGCGTCCGGCAGTTGCACGAGCCACTTGAGATCGGCGCCCGCGATGAAGATGCGCTCCTTGGCGCTGCGCACGACCACCGCGCGCACCGCGGCCGCCTCGAGCGCGCCGATGGCGGCGGCCAGCGCCGCGAAGGTCGCGGGGTTCAGCACGTTGGCGCGGGCCGCCGGATCGTCGAAGGTGATCCAGCCGATCCCGTCGGCATCGACGTTGTGGGTGACCGGGGCGTTCATGGGTGCAATATCGGGCTAGAGCGGTTCAAATAATCACATGGCCATGAAATGAGCAGGCTGGGAAGGCCCCTGAAGAAATAGCCGCAAAGAATCCACGAGCGGATGAGGCCTGAAAGTCGCCTATCCGCCTTCGCCAAGGCTACGGCGGACACGGTAGGCGCGCGGGAGAGCAGCATAGGAAAAAGGATACTTTTGCGCCTTTTTGCGGCCATAACTTAATTCGAAACGCTCTAACGGCTCAGCGCCGGCCGCGCGACGGGAATTTGCGCAGGTATTTGAGCGCGATTTCAAACTCGTGCGGCAGCGGCGACCGCAGCGTGAGCGGCTCGCGCGTCACGGGATGCGTGAGCGTCAGCTCGCTCGCGTGGAGCGCCAGCCGTGCCACCAGCGGTTTCTCCTCCTCGCGGCCCTTGTAGCCGCGTTTCAGGTCCGAGAGCTTCAGCTCCACCGTGGGGTCGCCGTAGAAGACGTCGTTGAGGATGGGCGCACCGATGGCGGCGAGGTGGACGCGGAGCTGGTGCGTGCGGCCCGTGAGCGGCCGGCATTCGACGAAGGCGAAACGCCCGAAGTTCTCCAGCACGCGGAACTCCGTGCGGCAGGCCTTGCCGCCGCGGCCCTTGAAGACGCGCATGCGGCCGGGCTGGCGCTCGTCCGGCCCGAGCGCGAGGTCCACCGCGAAGCTCTCCGGCAACCCGCCCGCCGCGGCGCGCACCGGCACCACAACCTTCATCGCGCGTTCCTCGGGCAGCACGGCAACCAGCGCGTGATACACCTTGGCGACGGTCTTGGACTGGAACTGCCCGCTCACGAAATCGAGCGCGGGCTTGGTTTTCGTGCAAATCAACAGGCCGCTCGTATCGGCGTCGAGCCGGTGGACGTTGGCGACCTGCCGGCCGAGCTGCGCGTGGACCAGACCCATCAGGTTTTCCCGCTGCTTGTCCCAGCGGTCGGGCGCGACGAGCAGCCCGCTCGGCTTGTCGAAGGCCAGGAGCGTGTCGTCCTCGTAAATGACCGGCGGCAGGGACATGCGGCCACCTTGGAACGCCAAAGCGGCGGGAAAGTCACGCCGATGTTTCGGCGGGGCAAAATCGGCGTGACGGCGGGGGTTTCGTTTTGCGCGTTTGCCGGCACCCGCCTCCGCTGGCAGCATGCCCGCCCTGAACCTCGCCCCGGTTCTCCATTTCTTCGCCGCACTCCAGCGCGTGTCGCCCGTCGTGCCGTTGCGCACTTTCCTGCGCACGACCAGCAACCGGCTGCGGCCCTGCCCGCCGCAGCCTTTTGTCCCGGCCGTGCGCAGCGCCCAGGCCGCCGTCCTCACCGCCAACCGCGCCGGGCTGCACCAGCTCGCGGAGGTTTGGCACGAACCGCACGGCGGCCCGCTGCCCACGCTCGTGCTCGGCGGTTTCGTGCCGGACTCGACCGAGCAGGTTTTCCTTCTGCGGGGGCATCTCGCCAAGACCGGGCCGCTCTACTACCTCAACTATCCGCCGGACGGATTCTCGCTGGAGCTGGTCTGCGCGCAGCTCGACGACCTCGTGTCCGAGATCCGCCGGCGGCACGGGCAGGACCCGGTGATCTTCGCCGTGAGCTTCGGCGGCGGCCTGCTGCTGGAGTGGCTGCGCCGCCGGCAGGCGGCGGGCGCCCCAGCCACGGTCGCGGGCCTCATCCTCATCAGTCCGGTGGCCTGCGTCGAAGACCTGATCGCGCCGGGCGAACCCAAGCCGGCCACCCTGCTGGGCCGTGCGCTCGCGCCCTATCTGACCACGGGTGCCGTCCCGACGGGCGCCGTGGAAAAATCCCGCGCGATCTTCGCCCGCATGTTCGAGGCCGGCGCGCAGAACCGCGAGTCGCTCGCCTTCCTGCTCACCCGCGGCGAACTCGCCCGCCTGCGGACCCACGTGCTGGCCACCATCCGCCGCGTGACGGCCCGCGGCGCCTGCGAACGCGTGCAGGCGCTCCGGGCGATGCCGGCGCTCGCCGGCACCACGGTCCTGCTGGCCACCGCGCCGACGCTCGTGCTCTACGCCGAGAAGGAGGACAGCGTCCTCACCGCCGCCTCGCCCACCCGCCGGGCGTTCGGGCACGCCGGCCGGCGTTGGTTTCCTCTTCTGGCCTGCCGGGTGATCTCCAATCCCCGCGGCGCGCCCGTGCAGCACGCCTCGCTGATCTTCCACGGCTTCAATTTCCTGCCGGCCATCACAACTTTTTACCACGGGCTAAAATCCGGTAAGTTTCACCGCGCGGCGTGAATACGCTTGCGGCGCTTTCCCCGCCCGGGCTCGCTCGGGCCAACCCTCCGGGGGTCGTCATGCCGGTCCTGCCAAAAAGTCTGGTTACGCTCGGTGCAAGCCTGCAGACGGTGCGCACGGCGGCGAAATTGCGCCGCACCGCCGATGCCGTGCCCGCGCAGGAAAAGACGCTTGCCGGGCTCCTGCCCCGGCTGGCCGCGACGGAGCAGGGCCGCCGCCTCGGCCTGGCGCGCGGTCAGCGCCACGCGGACTTCGCCCGCCGGGTGCCGCTGCGCACCTACGAGCAGTTTGCCCCGGAAATCGAGCGGATGAAACGCGGCGAGCCCGACGTGCTCTGGCCCGGGCGCTGCGCCTTCTTCGCCGTCTCCTCCGGCACCACCGCCGGCCGCACCAAATACCTGCCCGTCACCGAGGACATGCTGCGGCACTTCCGGCGCGCGGGCCTCGCCTCGCTCTTTTACTACACCGCGCGCGTCGGCCACGCCGGCGTGTTTCGCGGCCGGCATCTCTTCCTCGGCGGCGCCACCACCCTCACCCCGCTTGCCGACGCCGCCGCCCCGGCTTTCAGCGGCGACCTCAGCGGCATCACCGCGCTCAACCTGCCCGCCTGGGTGGAACGCCACCTCTACGAGCCCGGCGCCGCCATCGCCCAGCTCGACGACTGGCCCGCCAAGATCGCGGCCATCGCGGAGCGCACCCACCAGCGCGATATCACCCTGCTGGCCGGCATCCCCAGTTGGCTGCTCATCCTCGCGGCGGCGGTCATGCAGCGAGCCGCCAACGGCAAAGCCCGGCCGACGCACCTCCAGGCCGTCTGGCCCAACTTCGAATGCCTCGTGCACGGCGGCGTGCCCGTCGCGCCTTTCGCCGACGAACTCCGGCTCGCCTGCGGTGCGGGCGTCAATTTCCACGAGGTCTATCCCGCCTCCGAGGCCTTCATCGCCGCGCAGGATGCGGAGAGCTCTCAGGGGATGCGGCTCATCGCCGATGCGGGCGTCTTCTACGAGTTCCTGCCCCTCGCCGACTACGACGAGGGCCGCCTCGCCGAGCTCGGGCCCAAGGCCGTGCCGCTGGCGGGCGTGCAACCCGGCGTGGACTACGTGCTGCTGCTCACCACGCCGGCCGGACTCACCCGCTACGTCATCGGCGATGTGGTCCGCTTCACCGGCACCGCGCCGCACCGGCTGATTTACGTCGGCCGCACCCGGCTGCAGTTGAGCGCCTTCGGCGAGCATGTGATCGAGAAGGAAGTCACCGACAGCCTGCTCAACGTGTGTCACCGCCAAGGCTGGACGATCGTCAATTTCCACGTGGCGCCCGTGTTCGCCAACACGCTCACCGGCCAGACCCGCGGCCGGCACGAATGGTGGATCGAGCTGCGTCCCGGCACCGTCGCCACCCCCACCGGCCCGCTGCTCGCCGCCGAACTCGACATGGAACTGCAGCGGTTGAACGAGGATTACGAAGCCAAGCGCCGCGGCGGCGGCATGGACGCGCCCTCCGTGCGCCTCGTGATGCCCGGGGTCTTCGAACAGTGGATGCGCAGCCGCGGCAAATGGGGCGGCCAAAACAAGATGCCCCGCTGCCGCAGCGACCGCGCGATCGCCGACGAACTCGCCCAGCTCACCCGGTTCAAGACCGACACCCAGCCGCCCTGGCAGGCGCGGGACCAGCAGGCCTGAACCGGCGGGCCTGATTCCGCATCAGGATTGGCACGGGCAGTGCTTTGTTCACCGGCAGCGGCACCGTTCGGACATGGACGGCCGCCGCCCGGTCCTGACCGACCGGTAAAACAGCAAGCCATGGGGAGCCGGCGTTAGGGGTAATCGCCGGCTCCCCTCTTTTCAGTTGGCTGGCCCGCTGTGCGGGCCAGCCAACTGAAAACCCTGCGAAGCCTCGGCGAAGCAGGGTCCCACCCTCACCGCAGCACCAGCGCCACCGCCGCCAGCATCGCCAGCGCCCCGGCCAGCCGCGTGAGCAACACGCCGCGGCCCGCGTGCTGCTCCAGGCTCGTGAACCAGTGGCCGACCCACCACACGATGATCACGCTGAAAAGCCCGCGCGTGCTGTAAACGATGTTCACCGCCGTCGCGTTGCCCCAGATGCCAAGCGTCAGCGCGATGCCGCCGTTGGTCAGCGCGTTGCAACCCGCGCCCAGTCCCACCCAGCGCCAGGCGCCGGCCCGGAGGTCGCGGAACCCGCCGCGGGCAAAGGCCAGCAGCGCGAAGGAATAGACTCCCACCAGCAGGAACATCGGCGGGAAGAAATTGCCCGCGCCCCAGGCCGGCGCCCATTTCTGCACCAGCACGTCGCTGAGCGAATACAGCGACGCGCTCAACGCCGTGAGCGCCACCGTGCCACCCACGCGCCGGTGCGCACCGCCGCCGCCGAAGTTCAGCAGCGCCACGCCCAGCGTGCTCAGCCCCGCCCCGATCCACCACGCCAGCGGCACCTCGCCCACGCGCAGCAGGCTGCTCAGCAGCGCGACAAAGATCACCTTCACCCCCATCACCGGCGCCGCCACCGACACATCGCCGCGCGTGATCGCCAGAAACATCGTCACCTGCCCGAGCAGAAAAATCACCGCCACCACCGCCGGCTGCCAGTAGTCCCCCGCCGGCACCGGCGCAAACCCGCGCCAGCACCACAGCGGCATAAACAGCAGCGCCGACGCCCAGTTCGCGATGAACGTCGTCCGCCACACCCCCACGCCAAAATCCCCCGCCCGTTTGAGCGCCAGCATGCTCACCACATAGAGCAGCGCGCAGACCAGCGGGATGAACAGGTAGGCGGGAAAATGCATGACGGGAGCGTAAAGCGCGCACACTGTCCCGGCCCGCCGGCCGCCCTCAATGCTTAATCGGCGGCCTGCTCGGGCCGCCGCCTCACTTGTGGTCCGTGCCGGGCAGCGACAGCCCGAGCACCTCGATGAACTTCTTCATCGCGGGCGTGAGCACGCGGCCCTTGCGGTGCAGGATGGCGAGCGGGCGCGTGAAATCCTTGCTCTTGAAGCGCACGGCCTTGAGCGAGCCCTGCGCCAGCTCCTGCTGCACCGTCGCCATGGGCACGATGGCGATGCCGTGGTCGATCTCGACCGCGCGCTTTACCGTCTCGATGTTGTCGAACTCCATCACCGGCTCGATCTCCAGCTTGTTGTCGCGGAAGATCTGGTCCACCGCCTTGCGCGTGGGGATGTCGGGGTCGAAGCCGATGAACCGCTGGCCGGCGAGCTCCTTCAGCTCGATCTCGGCCTTCTTGGCCAGCGGATGGTTCGGGTGAGCGATGAGCACGAGGTGGTCGTTGCGGAAGGCCAGCGCCTCGATCTGCCGCAGCTTCACCGGGAAGGCCACCAGCCCGAAGTCCACGCTGTTGTGCAGGATGTCCTCATACACGAGGTTGGACCGCCGGTATTCCACCCGCACGTTGACCGAGGGGTAGTCGTGCAGGAATTTTTTGATGTAGGGCGGCAGCTCGTGCAGGCCGATCGAGTAGATCGTCGAGATGCGGATGGTGCCGCTGATAACCTTCTTCATCTCCTGCAGCTCGCTGAGGAGCTTGTCGTAGGTGTGCAGCATCTCCTTCGCCGCCTCATAGACGCGCTGCCCCTCGCGCGTGAGCTGGAACTGCTTCTGGCTGCGGTCGATCAGCAGCGTCTTGAAATGCCGCTCCATCGCCCGCGCCTGCTGGCTCACGGCCGACTGGGTGATATCGTTGAGTTTGGCCGATTTGGAAAAACTCTTCGTCTCGACGAGGTCGGCGAATATCTTGAAGTTCTCGATTTGCATGACGTGGCTGGATGCACTTACCATAAATATCTCTAATCTGTTGGCAAACCTATAAGCCCTGTTGTTAATGCCCCTCGCCTACGATGATTTTACCCGCCGCGCCGACGCCGTGCGCGCGCACATCGCCGCCGCCTGCGCCCGGGCCGGACGCCAGCCCGCGGAGGTCGAGCTGCTCGCAGTGACCAAGACCCATCCCGTGGCCGCCGCGGAATTCGCCGCGCGCTACGGCCTGCGGGCCGTCGGCGAAAACCGCGTGCAGGAAGGCGTGGAAAAACGTGCGCATTGCACCGCCCCGATCGCCTGGGAGCTGATCGGTCACCTGCAATCCAACAAGGCCCGGCTCGCCGCCGCCCACTTCGATCGCGTGCAGAGCGTGGACAGCGAAAAACTCCTCCACCACCTCGACCGCGCCGCCGGCGAACTGGGCAAGGTCCTGCCCGTCCTCCTCCAGATCAACGCCGGGCAGGACCCTGCGAAGTTCGGCGCCGAGCTGACGGACGCCCCGCGGCTGCTCGAAACCGCGCTCGCCCGGCCGCACCTCCGCGTGGACGGGCTCATGACCATCGCGCCGCTCTCCGACGACCCCGCCGTGGCGGCGCGCACCTTTGCCAACCTCCGCGACCTTCGCGACCGCCTCGCCCCGCAGTTCGGCGTCCCCCTGCGCGAGCTCTCGATGGGCATGAGCGGCGACCTCGACGCCGCCATCGCCGCCGGCAGCACGCTCGTGCGCGTCGGCACCGCCCTTTTTGGCACACGGTGACCCGGAGCGCAAAGATTTGGCCCCGGCCGCCGTTTACGGATTGCTTCACCGGCAAAATCACTTTCGGTTCCCGGCGTGGACACGGAAAAACTGAGTGCCGGTCAACGTGAAGCCTTTCTGGGGCTGCTCGACGACCCCGGCGCCAACGTGCGCAAGGCGCTCCTCGCCCACTTCCAGGACCTCGGCGAGCCCGCGGTGCGGTTCCTGCGGGAGGTCGCCCACGGGTCCAACCGGCTGCTCGCCCGCCATGCCGTCTGGTATCTGGAAGAGCTGAAATTCAACGACCCCGTCGCCGAATTTCGCGGCTTCATCCGCTCGCTCAACTACGAGCTCGAGTCCGGCGCGTTGCTGCTCAGCCGCACGGTCAACCCCGGTCTGGACATCGGCGCCTGCTGCACCGCGCTGGACGCCATCGCCGGCCGCTGCCGCGAGCTCATCAGCGAGCCCGCCTCGCCGCGGGAAAAGTGCCGCATCATCAACCGCGTGCTGTTCCACGAGTGGGGCTTTCACGGCAACCTCGAGCACTACACCGATCCGTTGAACAGCTTCCTCGACCGCGTCCTGGAGCGCCGCAAGGGCATCCCCATTTCCCTGAGCATCCTCTACCTGCTCGTCGCCGAACGGCTGGAGCTGGAATTGGAGCCCGTCGGCATGCCCGGGCATTTCCTCGTCGGGTGCTTCCTCGAGGATGCACCCTTTTTCATCGACCCCTTTGACCGGGGCCTCTTCCGCGATGCCGACGAGATTTTCGAACTGCTCCGCGCCAACCACCTTGAGCCCAAGATCACCGATCTCGCCCCGACCCCGGTGCGCGAGGTTCTCTGCCGGAGCTGCCGCAACCTCGTGAACCACTACCACACCACCGGCGATGCCGCCCACGCCCGCCTCTTCGCCGGCTTTGTGGAGGAGTTCGAATCCACCCACCAGCGGCACGCCACGTGAATTTTCGGTTTTTGTTTCCCGATTTTCGATTTGGCGCAACGCGCGGGCCGCTGTTTCAATCGAAAATCTGAAATCGAAAATCGAAAATTCCGCCGTGCACACGCTGGCCGACCTCGCGCACTGGTCCTTCGCTGGCACCGCGCTCGCCGTGCTGGGCCATCCCATCAAGCACTCGCTCAGCCCGCCGATGCACAACGCCGCGCTCGCGGCCCTCGCCCGCACGCAGCCGGCCTACGCGACGTGGCGCTACTTCCGGTTCGACGTGCCGCCGGCCGAGCTGCCGCGGGCGCTGGAACTGCTGCACGCGAAAAATTTCCACGGCCTCAACCTCACCGTGCCGCACAAGGTCCTCGCCCGCGACCTCGTCGCCGCGGTCGATCCCGCCGCCCGGCCCGTCGGCGCCGTCAACACCCTCCGCCGCACCGCCGCCGGCTGGCACGGCTTCAACACCGACGGCTACGGCCTCGCCACGGCCCTGCGCGAGACCCTGCGCCGCGACCTGCGCGGCGCGGACATCCTCCTCCTCGGCGCCGGCGGTGCGGCGCGCGGCGCGGCCGTCGAATGCCTGCAGCAGGGCTGCCGCTCGCTGTGGATCGCCAACCGCACCGCATCCAATCTCGCCGCCCTGCTCGCCGCGGTCGGCCCCGGGGCCGGCCCGATCCCGGTGCGCGGTTTCGCGCCGGACGCCCCGCCCGCTGATTTCCCCGCCGGGGCGATCGTGATCAATGCCACCTCCGCCGGCCTGCGCGACACCGATCCCGCGCCGATTGATTTGCCGCGCCTGCCCCGGCCCGCTTGTGTCTTCGACATGATCTACAACCCGCCGCGCACCCCGCTGCTCCGCGCCGCCGCCGACCTCGGCCTGCCGGTCGCCAACGGTCTCGCGATGCTCGTGCACCAGGGGGCGAAAGCGCTCGAGATCTGGAGCGGCGTCCCCGCCGCGGCCACCGCCCCCGCCATGCACGCCGCACTCCGCCCCGCCTGACCCATGGCCGCCTACGCCGAACTCTCCGCCGCCTTTCCCTGGTTTTTCCCGCTGGTCGCCTGCGTGTTCGGCGCGTGCATCGGGAGTTTTCTCAATGTCGTCATCTATCGCGTGCCCGCGGGGAAATCCATCGTCACGCCCGGCTCGCACTGCGGCTGCGGCGCCCCCATCGCGTGGCATGACAACATTCCGGTCCTGAGCTGGTTCCTCCTGCGCGGCAAGGCCCGCTGCTGCGGGCGGCCGTATGCGTTTCGCTATGCCTTCGTCGAGCTGCTCACCGCCCTGCTCTTCCTCGCCTGCTGGCTGCTCTTTCCGCCGGCCAAGGCCGTGTGCGGGATGATTTTTCTCAGCCTGCTGATTGGGGCCACGTTCATCGACCTCGACCACATGATCATCCCGGATGCCTTCACCATCGGCGGGGCGATGATCGGGCTCACGCTCTCGCTGCTCGTGCCCGCGCTGCACGGCCAGGCCGGCGATCTCTGGATCGTGGACAGCCTGCGCGCCGTCACCGCCTCCGTGCAGGGCATGCTCATCGGCTCGGGCCTCGTGCTCTGGATCGCCCTCGTCGCCGAGGCCGTGCTGAAGAAAGAGGCCATGGGCTTCGGCGACGTGAAGTTTGTCGGCGCGATCGGCGCCTTCTGCGGCTGGCAGGGCGCGGTGTTCGCCATGTTTGGCGGCGCCATCGTCGGCACCCTGTGGTTCGCCGTCGCGCTGCTCTGGCAGAAGCTTTCCGGCCGGCCCGCCCCGGTCGCCCCCAAGGCCGAAACCCCGGAGGGCGAGGCCGCGCCGCTGGGCTTCGGCGTCCACGTGCCCTTCGGTCCCATGCTCGCCATCGCCGGCGCGCTGTATTTTCTCTTTTTCGAGCGCTGGGTCGCCGCTTACTTCGAACAACTTGGCGCGCTGCTGTAAACCACCTGAAACTTGATGAACGCCTCCAGCCACATCGTCGTGGGCAACTCCTCGGACGACCCCTTCGCCATTGATGTCGCCTACGCCATGGGCCAGCAGGAGGACGTCTCCGACCTCATCAGCCTGAAGCAGTTCGCCAACTCCGAGTTCTGCCCGCGCTACATCTCCGACGAACAGGACTTCAGCGACATCGGCGGCAAGCTCCGCGGCCGGAGCGTGATCATCGTCAGCACCAGCAACCTGCTGCTCAGCCGCCAGGACCTCGCCATGCGCACCTTCACCATGGCGCGCGCCGCCAAGGAGAACGGCGCGGGGGAAGTCATCCTCGTGGAGCCGGACCTGTTTTACAGCGCGCAGGACCGCGGCCCGCGCGCGGATCTCGGCCGGTGCGCGTTCGCCCGCACGGAGAAGGATCTCAAGAAATTCGACGGCCAGCCGTTCACCGCCCGGCTCTACGCGGAGATGCTGCGGCTCGCGGGCGTGGACCGCGTCTTCACGGTGCACAACCACTCGCACTCCGTGCAGACCACGTTCACCGAGGTTTTCGCGGGCAAGTTTCACAACCTCATCCCCTACGACATCTACGTCGATTACCTGCGAAACTCCGACATCATCAGTTGCGGCGCAGACGGCGAGGGGCTCGCGCTCTGCGCGCCCGACAAGGGCGCCGGCGACTTCGTGAAGGAAGTCTGCCGCCGGCTCGGCCTGCCCAAGGTGAAATTTCTGCTCCTCGACAAGGAGCGCTCCGGTGAGCGCAAGGTCACCATCACCGTGCACCCCGAGAGCGAATGCAGCCTGCGCGACATCGCCGGCCATGATGTCGTCCTCTTCGACGACATGGTGCGCACCGGCACGACCGTGGTCCAGGCCTGCCAGGCGCTGAAGGAGGCCAAGCAGAGGAAGACGGTTTTCGCCCTCACCCATTTCTACGCCAGCGAGGAAGGCCGCCTGAAGATGGCCAGCACCGCCATCGACGAGATCCTCACGCTCAACACCATCCCCACGGTGCTCAACCGCGACATCCAGGGCCGCCTGCGCAAAAAGATGGTGGTGCTCAAAATCGAGCGCTGGCTGGCGCGCAACCTCTGCACCACCCTCGGCCTCACCGCGCGGACCATGGACAACAGTCTCTACGCGATCGACATGTCCTCGAAGAATCTGCGTTGGAAACAGAAGATCTGGCTCAGCGAACAGCTCAAGCTCCTGAACCAGCGCTGACCACCGCGGCCCCGTCGCCGGTGCGCGTCTGCAGGACCTCGGGCTTGCTGCCGAAACGCGCCTGATAACCGTCCGCCACCTGGGCCGCCTGCTCCGCGGCAAACGCCGCCGTGGTGAGCGCCATGACTGCGCCGCCAAACCCGCCGCCGGTCAGCCGCGCGCCATGGACGCCCGGCACTCCGACCAGCGCATCGACCAAAAAGTCGAGTTCCGGCGTGCTGTTCTCAAACAGCGTCTGCGAACTCCGGTGCGAGGCGGTGAGCAGGCGGCCCGCCGCCGCCAGATCGCCGGCGCGCAGCGCGGTCACGCAGGCGGCCACGCGCGCGATTTCCGCGATCACATGCTCGGCCCGCCGGCAGGCCTCGGGCGGGAGTTTCCCGCGCGCCGACTCCAGCAACGCCGGCGTGGCCTCCACGAGCAGGCCCACGCCCAGCGCCTGCGCGGCGGCCATGCATTCGCGGTGCCGCGCGGCGTAAAGCCCGTCCACCAGCGCGTGCTTGGTGTGGGTGTTGAAAATCCAGAACTGCGCGCCCGCCGGCAGGGGCACCGTGTCGAAACGCGGGCCGCGGCAGTCGATGAACACCAGGTGATCCTTTTGTCCAAAACCGGACACACCCTGGTCGAGGATGCCGCAGGGCACGCCCACGAAATGGTTCTCCGCATGCCGCCCGATTTTCACGACCGTCTCGCGCGACGGCCGCTGCCCGGTGAGCTCCAGGAAGGCCAGTGCCGACGCCAGCTCGATCGCCGCGCTGCTGCTCAGGCCCGCGCCGGCGGGTAGGTCCGACACCGCGTAGAAATCAAACCCGGCCGGCGCCTTCAGCCCGAATTCCGGCAGCGCCGCGACCACGCCCAGCGGGTAATTGATCCAGGCCCCGTCCCCCGTTTCCTTTTCCAGCGCGTCGGCGCGCCGGGTCACGCGGCCCGGCTGCTGCTCGCTGGCGAACTGCCGCACCCCGTCCGGGCGTGGTGCCAGCGCCACCCACACGCCGCGGTCGATCGCCGCGCCGAGCACCGTGCCGCCGTTGTAGTCGGTGTGGTTGCCGATGAACTCGATGCGCCCCGGCGCGCGCGCGATGACGGCCGGGCTGCGGCCGAAGGTGGCATGAAAAAGGGTCAGCAGTTTTTCTCGCATGGAAAGGGGCGGCCGGCCGGGCGCATCGGCGGCCGGAGCCTCGCCCTGGCGCGCTTTTACCATGACCCCGAGCAGATACTCCATCGCCGCCACGCGCGTGACGCCGCGCTCCGCGGCCATCTGGTCGGCGCGTTTCTGCAATTGCGCCGCCATCACCGCGGCCGGCGCGGGCTCGGCACCCAGCCGGCGGCAAAGTTCCGTGAGCTGCTCGTGTTCGGTCATGCAGATTCGGTCACGGTGATTGTCGGCGCCGCCTCCGCCGCCAAGCCCAATCCCGCGGCCGGTTGCAGTTGCAGCAGGTTGAGCAACGCCAGCCCGGCAAAGCCCCCGTCCGTGGCCGCGACCGAACGCAGCTCGCCCGCCTTGCGGCCGTTTTGCCACAATTCCGCCGGCACCGCCGGCGACGCGCCTCGGCCGCTGACGCGCATCAGCCGTCGCCGCACCCGGCCCATCGCCTTCAGCCGAGCCATGACTTCCTGGCCGAGGTAACAGCCCTTCGTGTAGGAAATCGCATCGCGCTCCAGGCCGCCCTCGTTGGGCAGTTCACCGGGACCGATGTCCGCCGGCACCGCAGGAATGCCCGCAAGGATGCGCCGGTGCTCCATCCCGACGGCATCCACTGCGGCCCACCCGGCCAGTTGCGCCGCCACCTGCGTCGCTGCGGTGCGCGGAAAAATCCACTCCACGCTCTCTCCGCCGCGCCGCCCGGCAAAGACCACGCTGCCGGGCACCGCCCGCTGCAACGCCTCCGCTTCAACTGCACCCAGCACGCTCACCGCGCTCCAATCCGCGGTCTCATCGGTGATCACCACATCGTCGGCGATGATGTAGGCCTCCAAGCGTTCGTGAATGACGGTCGCCGGGGAAAAATAACTCGCGACCCAGAAGCCGTCCGCCCCGTTGCCGCGCACCACAAAACTGTCCGCCAACACGCGCCCCTTCTGGTTCAGCCACAATCCGTAAACCGCGCCTCCTGCCACCAAGTTGCGCAAGTCGTTGGTGAACTGACCCTGAAGAAAATTTAATGCATCGTCCCCACTCACCCGCAGCCATGCTAATGGCTGCCAGAGGTGAAATCGGCCGGCTTTTACGGAAATCATCGAAAATTGATTTAATTGGTTACAAATAGGTTACGAACAAAATTGATAGAATTTGATAACTTTCAGTTGACGGTGACCGAAAATCCTCTACCTATCAAATCATCAAATTTCACTTCTCCCGCCTAGCGGGAGTTTTGGGGTAACTAAGAAAGCAAAGGCCGGCCGCTTAGGGGTAAGCGGCCGGCCACTTTTTTATCCGGATTATGCAACGTCAATGACGGACCCGAGGCTTGCTCCGCCGCCCGCCCCATCCCCAAGCTGGCCCTTCATGCAGAAGACTTCCGACATCAACGTCGTCGAAACCCGGGTCTTGCCTTCGCCGGCCACCCTCCTCGCGGAGCTCCCCAAGACGGATGCGCAGGCGGATTTCGTCACCCGCGCCCGCCGCGATATTCACCGGCTGATCTTCACCGACGACCGGCGTTTCCTGCTGATCGTCGGCCCCTGCTCGATTCACGATCCGGCGGCCGGGCGCGAGTATGCCCGCCGGCTCGCCGCCCTCGCCCGCGAGGTGGCCGACCGCGTGATGATCGTGATGCGCGTGTATTTCGAAAAGCCCCGCACCACCGTCGGCTGGAAGGGCCTCATCATGGATCCGCACCTCGACGGCTCGCATGACATCGCCGCCGGCCTCCGGCTCGGCCGCACCTTCCTGCGCGATGTGCTCGACCTCGGCCTGCCCACCGCCACCGAGTTTCTCGATCCCATCACGCCGCAATACGTCGCCGACCTCGTTTGCTGGGGGGCCATCGGCGCGCGCACCGCAGAGTCGCAGACCCACCGGCAGATGGCCTCGGGCCTGTCCATGCCCCTCGGATTTAAGAACGGCACCGACGGCTCCATCCAGACCTCGATCAACGCCATCAAGGCCGCCGGCCAGCCGCACACCTTTCTCGGCATCAGTCTGGACGGCGCGGCCTCCGCCGTGGCCACGCGCGGCAATCCCGACTGCCATGTCGTGCTGCGCGGCGGCACCGCCGGCCCGAACTTCTCGCCCGCCCACATCGCCGATACCGAAACCCTGCTCGCCAAGGCCAAGCTCCCCCAGTCCATCCTCGTGGACTGCTCGCACGACAACTCCGCCAAGCAGCCCGAGCGCCAGCCCGAGGTGATGCGCGAGCTGCTGGCCCAGGTCGCCGCCGGCAACCGCTCCATCATGGGCGCCATGATCGAGAGCAACCTCGCCGCCGGCAACCAACCCTTCCCGCAGCTCCGGGAAAAACTGCAGCACGGCGTCAGCATCACCGACGCCTGCATCGACTGGGCCACCACCGAGCGGCTCATCCGCGAGATCCACGCCGCCCTCGCCCCGCGCTTTGGCTGAAATACCTCATCACCAAGGGCACTAAGATCACGAAGCCCTGGCTAAAATATTTCTACTACCGCACCGTGGCTTTTCATTTTTCCTTCGTGTTCTTCATGCCCTTCGTGGTTAAAAATTCCCTTCCATGAAAACTCCCATCCGTGTCGCCGTCACCGGCGCAGCCGGCCAGATCGGTTACGCCCTCCTCTTCCGCATCGCCTCCGGCGCCATGTTTGGCCCCGACCAGCCCGTCATCCTCCAGCTCATCGAGGCCCCGGTGGACAAGGCGCTCAAGGCCCTCGAAGGCGTCGCGATGGAGCTCGATGACTGCGCCTTCCCGCTGCTCAAGGGCATCGTGCAGACCTCCGACCCCGCCGTCGGCTTCAAGGACGCCAACTGGTGCCTCCTCGTCGGTGCCAAACCCCGCGGTCCCGGCATGGAGCGCGCCGACCTGCTCAAGGACAACGGCAAGATCTTCATCGGCCAGGGTCAGATCATCGACGCCGTCGCCGCGGCCGACGCCCGCGTCGCCGTCGTCGGCAACCCCGCCAACACGAACTGCATGATCGCCGCCTCGCAGGCCAAGCGGCTCCCGCCCGAGCGCTTCACCGCCATGGTGCGACTCGACCAGAACCGCGCCCAGTCCCAGCTCGCCCAGAAGGCCGGCGTGGACCTCACCGCGGTGAAAGACATTTTCATCTACGGCAACCACAGCCCGACCATGTTCCCGGCCTTTGCCCATGCGACCATCAACGGCGCGCCCGCCGCCAAGGTCATCAACGACGACGCCTGGCTGCAGGGCCCGTTCTGCGAGACTGTCGGCAAGCGCGGCGCCGCCATCATCGCCGCCCGCGGGGCTTCCTCGGCCGCCTCCGCCGCCAACGCCCTCGTGGACCACGTGCGCTCGCTCGTCACGCTCGGCGCCATCCACTCCGTCGCGGTGAAGTCCAACGGGCACTACGGCTTCGACGCCAACGTCTGGGCCGGCATGCCCGTCCGCACCACGACGCCCGGCAGCTACGAAGTCCTCACCGGTTACGATCTCAGCGACGCCTTCTCGCAGCAGAAGCTCGCCGCCACCAACAAGGAACTTGTCGAAGAACGAGCCTTTGTGGCCGATATGATCAAGTAACCGTTCAGCGCCCGCCGAATCTTGGTCGTTCTCTCACGGCGTCCCTTTCGCGGGACGCCGTTTTTGTCCCCGCGCAAATCACTCAACCCATGCGCACGGTCTGCGAACCGGCGCGCAGCGGCTGGCTTTGGCCGCGCCAAATGAATTCGCCCTCGGTCTCCGGCGGCAGTTCCACCATGGCCTCGACCTGATCCTTGGTGAAGCTCGCCTGCAATTTCACCTGCCCGCGCGGATGCGGCAGCGCGACCTCAAGCGAGGTCAGTGCGCCGGGTTGCGGCGCGATGCGCACTATCCGAAAGCCCGGCGCCACCGGCCGGATGCCCGCGATCGTCGCATGCAGGTGAAACACCGGATGCGCGCCCCATGCGTGACAGTCCGACCGCGCCGGCTCGGGGCTTTCCACCGGCGTCTTGAAACCCTGCCGCACCAGCTCCCGCCACATTTCCAGTTTTTCCAGGACCAGGTCGCCCCGCCCCGCCCGGCCCAGCGCCTCGAAAAGGTAGTGCTGGAAATAGATTGTCGCCACCGCGATCCCGTTCGCCGTCGCATCCGCCCACATCATCGGGTCCGGCACCCGCAGCCCGGCAACAACCGCCAGCGCCTGGGCATGCTGGCTGAACGTTTCGTGCGCCGTGTCGTTGGCCCACAAGCCGCGCGCCTCGGCCCAGAAATGGCGCGTGATGGCATCCTTCAGCGCCGCGGCGCGCACCGTCCAGCGCTGCGCCAGCGCCGGCTCGCCCGCCCACGTTTCCAGCTCCGCCGCAGCCTGCAGCGTAATCAGGTATTGCAGGTTCACCAGCGCCGAGCGCCGGCCCTCAAGCTGGCCCGGCGCCCAACCCGCTTCCCAGCCCGGCACCCAATCGGCAAAGAGCCAGCCCGGCGGTTTCACCAGCAAACCGTCCTCATCGGTTTCGGTCTGCAGCGCCTCCATGAGCGCGCGCAGTCCCGGAATCCGCTGACGCAGCCACGGCAGATCGTCGCGCCAGAGCGCGAAGTCGCGCAGCATCCACGGCCAGATCATCGCAAAGGTCGCGCTCTCTTGCCGCTCGAACGAAGGGTGCCGCATCGTCGGGTAACCGCCGCGGCCCCGCGACAAGTCGAACAACTCCATGCCGCGGCGCGGCAGCCGGTCGTCCCCGGCAAACACATACGCCAGCAGCATCTGGATGCGCGTATCGGCCACATACATCATCTGCTCGTAGTAGGGGCAGTCCACGAACACCTCGTGCATGCACGCGCGCAGCCCGCGTTCGCTCAGCGCGATCACCGGCCCGAGCGTCGCGTCGCTGGAGGCGAATTTCGCCGTTGAGGCCAGCGGGAAACCCGTGCGCTCCACGCCCAGACGGTGCAGCGTCACCGGTTTCGCCCCGGTCTTGATGCTCACCATCAGGTAGCGGCCCGAGCGCCACCACGGCGAACCGGTCCAGCGCCGCCCGCTCCCGCCAAGGGTCCAGCGGTCGCCAAACCCGAAGAACAGCTTGTGCGCCACCGCCCCGCGGTGGCCCTTGGGCCCGGGCGTGTTGCCATATTTGTTCGTGGTCGTTTCCTCGCGCTCAAAGAGCGACTCCGCCCAATCCACCCGCACTTGGGCACCGGGCCCGCCGGAGAATTCCAGCATCGCGAAGCCGCAAAGGTAGTCCTCCGTATCGATCAGCACGGTCTCCTGATGCCGCGCCGGCAGCTTCAACGCTTCGCCGTGCTGCAGCAGCCGGTTCCAGCCGGCCGCCGTCGCCGCGTCCGGCACCAGCTCCGCGCCAAACCGGACGCTTTTCCCGGCCGCCCAACGCGGCACCTGCGCCCGCACGCTTCCGCCGCTCCAAAAATCATGCCGCTGCTCGGGCAGCGCCGCCGGATGCAACCGCCAACCACGGGCGACGATGCCGCAGGGATTGAACTCCACGGGCGCCCGCACCACGGCCGGCTTCACCCACTGCGCCTGCTTGGGATCGAACCGTGCCAAGTCCACCAAAGCCGAACCGCCGAGCACGTGATAGGAACGGCCCAGTGGCGGACCCCACTTCATGCCCGAAAGTTTCGTCACCCGCCACGGCGCCGGGCCCGTGGTGAAGCGTTTGACCGCCGCGCCCAACCCGGCGCACGCAAAGCCGCCACGCCACGTCATCCGCGAATCCGGCGCCTGCGGGGTCGTCGCCCACCACACGAGCGCCTCCAGCCGGTGCGCGCCCGGCTTCAACCTCAGTTCGTAGGTGGCAAAGGACCAGTGCGGCACATCGCCCGAGTCGGGTCCGCGTGCGATCAACGCCCCGTCCAGCGCCAGCGTGTAGCAAAGATCCGCGCTCACCTGCAGCCGCACGGTCTCGGCGCGCGTCGATTTCACCTTGAGCCGGAACAGCACGAAACCCGGCTCGCGCTCCCCCAGCTCCGGGTGCCACAGCCACGCCGCGCCGTCGAGCGCGTGCAAGGGCTCCATGTTCGGCGTGCCCTTGGGGACAGTCGGGGCGGGCACCCGGCGGCAGACGCTCTCTCCGGCAAAGGGGGCAAAAAGCATCCCTAGGCACCTAGCGACTGCCCGACCGCGGGCGAGAAATATCCCAAAATCAGCCGATCACCCCGGCCAGCGCAGGACTGACCGCAAACGCGCTTCGCACCGCGGCAAACTCGGCCAACAGCTCGCGCGGTGAATCCGCGCGCGGGAAAAGAATGTCCATGGAAGCCTCCGTGCAGCGCACCTGCGCGTCCACGCCCGGCACGCGGATCTGGCACTCGCGGCAGTCGGCCGGGTAGTCCACCGCCAGCTCACTCTCCTCCAGCGCCTCGATCGCATCAATGACCGCCTCCACCCGCACGCCCTGTTTCAGGACAAAACTGATCTCCGTGAAAGCCGCCGCAAAGATCGCCGCAAACTCCTCCGTTTGCACCAGGTCTCCCTGCCGCAGGCTGTGCAGCGTCTGCACCACCGCATAGCGCGCCGGATCCGCTGCCTCCAGCGCGTAGGCGATTTCCACCGTGAAGTCCCTTGCGTTCAGCACGGCGAGCGGCGGCGTGAGCGCCAGCGCCACATCCTTGCGCTTGTAGCCCAGCCCGGTGCGCACTTTTTGAAAAAGCGCCTCGGCCTGTTCGCCCAGCTCGCCCGCGCAGATTTTGCCCAGAAATGCGTTGGTCACCGCGTTGGCCGCATCGGGCAGCGTATGATGCCCTTTGCGAAAGCCCGCGAGTTGCTTCACCCCGCCGCTACTGCGGCCGATGAAGCTGATGCCGGCGATAATGGCGGAGGGCAGCGCACCTGTCATGCCACGAGCAAAGCCGCCGCCCGCCGCGCCGCCAGTCATAAACCCGCGACGCAGGCTGTTAAGATTGACGGAGACGGCCGGATGCGACGGCCTTGGGCTTTCCGCCCGAGCGCGTCCCGCTTGGGCCGGAGCCATTACCGGTCATGCCCTCCTCCGTTCCCCCGCCCCTGCAGACCATCCGCGATCTCTGCGCCGCCCACCACGCCTACCGCGCCCATACGCTCAACCTCATCGCCTCCGAAAACGTGATGAGCCCCTGGGTGGAACAGGCCATCGATCCCGGGCTCGGCCACCGCTATGGCGACTACCGCGGCACCGATCCCACCGCGCGCAAATACACCGGCAACCGGCACATCACCGCCCTTGATCTGGCCGCCCGCGACGCCCTGCAAAAACTTTTCCAGTGCCGTCATGCCGACCTGCGCCCGCTCTCCGGCCACGTGGCCGGCATCGCGGTGCTCATGGCCTGCTGCCAGCCCGGCGACCTGGTGCTCGAACTCGACGGTCCCGGCGGCGGTCACCGCCTCGCCCGCAAGCTCAACGAGGCCCCGCTTTGTCCGCTCAAGGTCGAATCCATTCCGCTCGACCCAGCCGCCTACAACATCGATGTGGACCGCACGGTCGCACTTATCCGTGAACGCCGGCCGCGCGTAGTCATCCTCGGCTCGTCGCTATTTCTCTTTGCCCATCCCATCCGGCCGCTCGCCGATGCGCTCAACGCCTACGGCGGCATCCTGCAATTCGACGCCTCCCATGTGCTCGGCCTCATCGCCGGCGGTGCCTATCCGAACCCGCTCAAGGAGGGCGCGCACGTCATCACTTCGTCCACACACAAGACCTTTGCCGGCCCGCAGGGCGGCGTGCTGCTCGCCGACGACACCGCGCTCTTCCACCGCATCGCCCCGGCGATTTATCCCGCCATCGTCACCAATCATCACCTGCACCGCCTGCCGGCGCTCGCCGCCGTCGCCGCCGAGTGGCAGGCATTCGGGCGTGAACATGTCGCCGCCGTGGTCGCCAACGCCCGGGCCCTCGGCGCCGCCCTCGCGGCGGAAGACCTGCCGGTAATCGGCGCCAAAGTCGGCTACACCGACACGCATACCATCCTCATCGCCAGCCCCGAGGCGGCCGCCGTGGGCGACCGGCTTGAAGCCGCCGACATCCTCGCCACGCCGGTGGGGCTGCCCGCCGAACTTGGCGGCGGCTGCCTGCGCTTCGGTGTGCAGGAGATCACCCGCCGGGGTTTCACGGCCGCGGAAGCACCGGCCGTCGCCCGGCTTGTCGCCGCCGCCTGGCGCGGTGAACGCCCCGCCGCGGAAATTTCCACACAGGTCGGCGCGCTCGTCGCCCGCTGGCAGGACTGGCGCTTCACCTGGCCGCTTCCGGCATGATGCTGCTGACGCTCGATCTCGGCACGACGGTGCTCAAGGCCGCGCTCTGGTCGGACGGGCGGCTCGTGGCGGAACGCGCCGCCACCCTCAGCCTCCGCACCGCCGGCCTCGAGGCCGAGCAGGATGCGAACGAATGGTGGGCGAGGGCCGTCGCACTGGTGCGCGAGCTCGCGCCTTCGCCGGTGGACGCCATCGGTGTCACCGCACAGATGCACGCGGTCGTGCCCATGGATGCGGCCGGCAACCCGCTCGCGCCCGTGCCCGTCGTGATGGACCGCCGCGCCCACGCCGAGGTCGCCGAACTCCTCGCCGCCCCCGGCTGGCGCTCGATTCATACCCTCACCGGCGGCCGGCTTGATGTCACGTGCGTGTTGCCCAAGCTCCGCCACCTGACCCGCAGTCCGGCGGCGGCCGCGTGGCGCAACGCCGCCTGGTTGCTGCCACCCAAGGATTATCTGCGCTTCCGCCTCACCGGCGAGGCCGCCACCGATCCGACTGATGCCGCCGGCACCTTGCTGTGGAATATCCGCACCGGCAATTGGGAACTGTCGCTCGTCGAACTCGCGGGCATCCGCGCCGCGCAACTGCCGCCCGTGCAGCCCACGCTCTCGCTGGCCGGCAAACTGACGCCCGCCGCCGCACAAGCCCTCGGACTCACCGCCGGTATCCCCGTCGTCACCGGTGGCGGCGACGACATCGAAACACTCGGCGCCGGCGTCATCACCCCCGGCGATTATTTCGAACACTGCGGCACCACCGGCTCGATCTACCTCGCCACCGAAAAATTCATGCTCGATCCCGCCGGCGCGGTGGAGACTTATCCCGACATCGTGCCGGGCCGCTGGCTCATGGGCGCCTCCACCACCACGGCCGGCGCGGCACTCGCCTGGGCCCGCCGTGTCCTCGCGCTCGATCCCGCGCAAGCTCCGGCCAACGGACTCCCCCCGCTCCAGGCTGTGCCGGGGGAACTGCTCTTCCTGCCCTTCCTCGCCGGCGAACGCGGACCATGGTGGAACGCCGCCCTCACGGGTTCTTGGCAGGGGCTGCGGCCCGAACATACGGCCGCCGATCTTTACCGGGCCGCCGTGGAAGGTGTGTTCTATTCCCTGCATTCCCTGCTCGCCAGTCTGCGGCCCCATGCGGAGCGGTCCGGTGGCGCCGTTCACACTTCCGGCCCGCTTGGGCTCGGCCAACGCGGCGCCCAGGTCCGGGCCGATCTTTACGGCCTCACCGTGCGGCGGCGCGGAGCCCTGCCCCAGTCCACCGCGATCGCCGCCGCGCTCATCACCGAGGCCGCTCTCACCGGCGCCGATCCTTATGCGCTCGCCCAATCACGGTTGGAAACCGTATGGGAATGCCCGCCCGGCGCGGCGCAGGCCGCTTGGGCGGCCGGAGCGAGACGCTACCACCAAGCTGCCGCCACCGCCCACGCCACCAGCCAACCCAGCGAGAAAAAACCATGACCATCGGACTCGGCTTCATCGGCGTCGGCAACCACGGCCGGCACCACCTGCACGAATTTTACCGCCTGCCCGGCTGTCAGCCGCGACTCGTGTGCGACCTTGAGCCCAAGCACGTCGCTTTGGCCCAACGCGATTTTCCGGGCGTGGGCGCCGCCGACGCGGCCACCCTCGCCGCCAGTCCCGCCATCGACGCCATCGTCATCTGCACGCCGGCCGAAAGCCATCGGGCCCTTGTCGAACTCGCCCTCGCCCACGGCAAACACGTGCTCGTGGAAAAACCGCTCGCCCACGAACCGGCCGATGCCCGCGCCATCGCCGCCCTCGCGGCCGCGCATCCGGATCGCGTGGTGATGGTCGGGCATTGCGAGCGTTTCGACCGCGCCTACCTTGACGCGCGACGTGCGGTGGACGACGGCGAGGTCGGCAAGCCGCGTTTCATCTCCGCCAGCCGGCTGTCGCCGTTGCACCTCAACAGCCGCGGGTGGCACCTCGGCCCGCTCGACACCGCCGTGCATGACATTGATCTCATGCTCTGGCTCATGGGCGACCGGCCGGTCAGTGTCTCGGCCCGCGCCGCCGAACGCACGGCCGGGGCCGGTTGGGACCACGTGGGCTACGACATCCGCTTCGCCGGCGGTGCGCTCGCCCAAGGGCACATCGGCTGGGTGGATTTCAAGTCCAGCTACCCGCTCGCGCAAAACGCCCACCCGCGCCTCTTCCTCGACGGCACCGGCGGCAGCCTCACCGTCAACCTCTGGTCCCGCCCCGTGGCCGTCCACAACGGCGCGGCCAACCGCTATTTTTGGCCCGACGATGTGATCCTCGGTTACGGCGGCTATGGCACGGTCATCACCGCGACGGACGCCGCATTCCTGCAGGCCATCGTAACGGGTGGACCTTCCCCGATGCCCGCCGACGCGGCCGCAACCGCGCTGGCGGTCGCCCACGCCGCGTGGCAATCCGCCCGCGAGGACGGCCGTGTCATCGGCCTTTGACCCGCATTTATGAATCCCCAAGAACCCAAACCCCGCCTCGAAGACATGACCTGGCCGGAGGCGCGCCGCGCCGCGCAGGCCAACCGCGTGGTGCTCATCCCCGTCGGCGCCATCGAGCAACACGGCCCGCACCTGACCGTTGACCTCGACAACCGGATCATCACCTGGCTCTGCGACGAAACCGCCAAGCGCCGCCCCGATCTCGTGATGAGCGTGCCGATCATCCCCTACGGCTTCAACACGCACAACATGGGTTTTCCCGGCACGGTCTCGGTGGAGGTCGAACACCTTATCAACTATGTGGCCGACGTTGCCCGCAGTTTCGTGCGCCAGGGGCACAAGCGCATCATCCTCATCAACGGCCACGGTTCCAACTCCATGCCCTGCGCCCTGGTCGCCCGCAAAATCGTGAACGAACACGACGACGCCCTCGCCGCTTCGATCAACCACTGGAACCTCGCCCGTGATCTCGCGGCGAAGATTCGCGACACCCCCGTCGGCGGCATGGCCCACGCCTGCGAATTCGAGACCTCCTGGTATATGCACATCGCGCCGGATCATGTTTACCCGGAAAAGGCCGTGGCCGACATGCTGGCCGAGCGCTCAAAACAAATCTGGGTGGACCTGATGGCCGGCGACGGTCCGGTCGCCTTCATCGACGACTGGTCGCGCGTCTCCAACGGCTCCGGGGTCGAGGGCGACCCTGCCACTGCCACCGCCGAAAAGGGCCGGCTCTACGCCGAGGAGGAAATCAAAAACCTCATTGCCTTCTGCGAGGAATTCCAAGCCATGCCGGTCAAGCCGCGTCGCAACTACACCGCGCGCGGCACCGACCCCAATCCCTACTACAACGCGTGAGTTCCGCCCCTCGCAAACTGTCCCGCCTCTGGTCCCCGTCCGTCGCGCCCGACCTCCCGGCCCTGCCCGTGCGCGAAATCATCGGCGCCCGGCCCGGCCCGCACCTGCTGGTCACCGGCGGGGTCCACGGCGATGAATACGAAGGTCCGGCCGCGCTCGAGTCGTGGTTCGGCGAGCTGGAACCGGCGAAGCTGGCCGGCCGCGTGACGCTGCTGCCCGTGGTCAACGTCGCGGCTTGGAATGCGCGGCAACGGCGCACGCCCGCGGATGATGCCGATCTCAACCGCGCCTTTCCCGGCGATCCCGCGGGCGGTCCCACGGCACGACTGGCCCATGCGGTCTGGTCGGAGTTCATCGCCCCGGCGGATGCCGTCATCGATCTGCATAGCGGCGGCATCGCGTTCATGCATCTGCCGCTCGCGGGGATTTATGCGGGTGCCGGTGACGGCGCGAAAAAAATGGCCGCATGTTTTGACCGGCGCTTTCGCGCCTGGCTCGTGCCCGATTGCCCAGGGGTCTTGAGCCGCGAGGCGCACCGCGTCGGCAAACAGGTCGCGGGCGTCGAGTGGGGCGGCGGCGGCGCACTCGATCCTGCCGGGGTCTCCGCGCTGCTCGCTGCGCTCAACCGCTGTCTTGTTGCCCTTGGCCTCGACGACACCTCGCTGTCACCGGCCGACTGCGACCCACGCCCGCCGGTAGCGGGCAACTACGAGACTGCGCCGGCCGCCGGGATTTTTTCCGCTGTCGTCTCCCTCGGCGATGAGGTCCGTGCAGGCGCGCTCATCGGCACCTTGCTCAACCCCCTTGCCGGAATATCCACGCCGGTGCTCGCCCCGCGCCACGGGCAGATCGGCGGACTCGCCCACCGCGCCTGGCTCGAGGCCGGGGATCGCGCCTTCTACTTGGGCTGATCGTGTTCAGGCTGTCCGGCGCGCGCCGCCGCGGCAGAGCATGATCAAGCCCACCAAGGCCAGCAACGGAATCCAGATCGGGCTCAGCCCGGCCACCACCGCCAGCAATGCGATTGCGGCGACGGACAGGACCGCCCACAGGGCCAGCAGCGCAGCGGCCAACAACGCCACCGGGAGCAGCAGAATCGGCGCAAATTTGAGCGCCAGCGCCGCGAGCACGATTATCAGCAAAATCTTGAGCAAGGTGTTCATGCCTCCAATACCCTTCACCACCCGGAAAGTTGCAGGCTACTGCCCGATCGGCCGACGTCACCGTTAAATTCGCTCGAAGCGTCCACATTTGTGGCCATTCGTTTCCCCCCGTGGCTTCCTCCGTGCCCATCCCCGTCGTCTGCGCCGTGATCGAGCGGGACGGCTGCGTGCTCGTCGCCCAGCGCCCGCCGCACAAGCACCTGCCGCGCAAATGGGAATTCGCCGGCGGCAAGGTCGAGCCCGGAGAATCCGCCGAGGCCGCCATCGTCCGCGAGATCCGCGAGGAGCTCGGCTGCGAGTTCGTCATCACCCGCGCCTTGCCGCGCTTCACCCACGCCTACGCCGTGACCATCGAGATGATTCCCTTCGTCGGCCGGCTCGCCCCGGGCAGTCCCGAGCCGCAGGCACACGAACATCTCGGACTCCGCTGGGTGCCGCCGGCCGGATTGTCCGCAATGGATCTCGCCCCCGCCGATCTCCCGGTGGTCGCAATGCTCACCGCCTCCGGGCCATGAACGCCGCCCTGCACGATCCCACCCAGATGCTCCGCCGCCACTTGGTCGCCCGCGGCCATGACCGGCTTGCAGCCGGCCGGCCGCGCCCGACCTGCACGCAGGTAAGGAAAACCTTCGCCGCTTACTACGGCGATCTGCCGGCGGTGCTCGCCGCCAATCCCCTGAAAGCCCGGCAGACCGGCGGGGGCCAGACTGCGGGCTGCCGCTATGAAAACTGGCTCTTCGAATCGCACCCGGGCTGGGAAGTGAACGCCACGCTCTTCCTGCCCGCCGACCGGCCGCCGCCCTACCTCCCGGTCGTGGTTTCCGTCGGCCACTCCGGCAAGCAGTTTGCCTCCTACCAGCGGCCCTGCCAGTATTTCGCCCGCGCCGGGCTGGCCGCTCTCGTCTTCGATCCGCCCGGCATGGCCGGGGAAAAGCAGCCCGGCAACGACCACTTTTGCGACGGCGTGCGCTGCCACCTCACGGGCGACACCTCCAGCCGTTACTTCGTGGGCGACGCGCTGCGGGCGATGGATTTTCTGGGCG
Source organism: Opitutaceae bacterium UBA2377 (assembly GCA_002344205.1). Taxonomy (GTDB): domain Bacteria; phylum Verrucomicrobiota; class Verrucomicrobiia; order Opitutales; family Opitutaceae; genus UBA2377. The sequence continues at coordinate 172,730 of DDSZ01000032.1, read as the reverse complement.
CGCGGCCCGACATCGAGGCCCGCCACGGTTTCACGCTCACCGGCGTCTCGGGCGGCGGGAATACCTCCGTGTTTGCCGCCTTGCTCGACGAACGCGCCACGTTGATCGCACCGTCCTGTTGTCTCACCCGGCAGGGCCGGCTCGTGCTCGATCTTTGCTACAGCTCATGTCCGGAAACCCTCATGCCGGGCCGCTTCCGCGACGGGCTCGACGACGGAGATCTGCTGCGGGCCCTCGCCCCGCGGCCGGTGCTGCTCATGGCCGGCGAGGACGACGAGGTTTTCCGGCTGGCCGACACCGCGGAGATCGCCCGGGAAACAGCCGCGCACTATGCGGCGGCCGGGGTCGCCGGAAATTTCGAGTTTTTTGCCGATACCGGCGGCCACGCCTATTCGCTGCGGCAGGCCCGCCGGCTGGTAGAGTTCATCCACCGGCACCGGAGACCGGACCTCACCCCTGCCCTGCCCGTCACGGATGATGCCGCGTTTCCCCTCCTCGCGCCCGAAGCCCTCGCCTGCCGGCCCCGACCCACGGCCAACATGCTCACCCTCACCCGGGAGCGTGCCGCGAACTTGGCCCGCACGCACCGGCCGCCGACACCGGAACTCATCCGCACGCTTATCGGCCTGGATAGTTCCGCCGGGAAACCCGCACCCGCCAAGCGGACCGAGCCGTTGCGCACCTGGTTTCATGACTGGCAAGAATTTCTGCTTGAGACCGATCCCGGCATCACCGTGCCGCTGACCGTGGCCGGCACCGGGACAGGCAATCCGGCCCTTTGGCATTTCGACGATGCGGGCCGGCTGCGGCTCATGCACCGCGGCGGACCCCTCACGGCCATGATCGGACACCTCGACCGGCAGGGCCCCCGGGCCGCGCTCATCACCGCCGATCTGCGCGGCTGGGGTGAGACCGCCATGGCACCGCATCCCTACGAGTCGGTTTCCTGGGGCGGAACGGACCGCTTCGCCGCGTATGTGGGCACGGCGCTCGGCGATGCGCCCGCCGCCGCCCGCATCCGCGATGCGTGGCGGCTGGCCGAAGCTTTTCCGCCCGCGCCGCGCACGGTGCTCAGCGCCTGCGGGGCGGCAGGCCCCGTCGCCCTGCATCTCGCCGCATTGCTCCCGGGCCGGTTTGCCGCCGTCGTGTTGCGCGATGCGCCCGCCAGCTACCAAGCTTTGCTCGGCACCGACAGCTTCTCCTGGCCGCACGATCTCATTCTCCCCGGCGTGCTCCGGCACTACGATCTCGCCGAACTGGCCCGCGTCGCCGGCTGTCCCGTGCACTGGCTGAACCCGCTCGACGGTGCCCGCCGACCGGCCGAGGCACCCGGCTCGCGGCACGGCGTGGACGACAACGCCCACATCGCACTCGTCCGCGAATTGCTTTACGGCTGACCCCGCCGCATCTGCTGCCGGTAGGCCGAGGGCGCCAGACCGGTGCGCTGCTTGAAGAGTTTCGAGAAATGAAACTCATCGCAGAGGCCAAGCTCCGCCGCGATGTCCTTCAGCGGCCGGCCGTCCTCGGCCAGCAGCACGCAGGCGCGGTCCATTAGCCGCTGCTGCCGGTAGCGCGCCGGCGGCACGCCCTTGAGCGCGGCAAATTTTTTGCGGAAGCGTTCGTAGGAAAGGCCCGCGCGCGCCGCCAGCGCCGCCCAGTCCGGCCCGCCGCCGGGCGCTTCCAACGCACGGCAGACCTCGGGCAGCCAGCCCGGCTCATCCGCCGCCGGTTCGCCCGCCGGCCGTTGCGCGTGCCAAAGCTCCGCCAGCACGGCCTGCAATCGTGCCAGCTCCAGCAGGCTTTCGGCGGTGCCCCCGCCGCGGCCGGCGCAGACCGCGGCGAGCCGTCGGTGCCACGCCGCCACCGGCTCGGCATGCCACACCGGCTCGCGCGGATTGAGAATCCCCGCCTGCCGCCACTGGTCGAAAACCGGACCGTGGAAAACGAAATAGATCTCGTCCCACCGCCCGCCCGGTCGCGGCCCGTAAAAATGCGGCACTTCCGGAAAGAGCAGCAGCAGGTCCCCGGCGCGCACCTCGCGGCGCAGGCCGGAGGCGTCGCCGAATTCACCGCCGCCGGCCAACAGATAAACCGCCGCATAGCTGCCCAAGACACGCATGTTCCCGTGCCCGATGCCGGCACTGGCCTGCAACTGCCCGGCGAGGGTGATTCCCCCCATAGCAGAACCGGCACCCGCCGTGGGGATTACGCGGGCGGCCAGTCCGGGCTCAACAGGCTTCATGGGATGACCATATTGCACATGCCTGCGGCCAGAACAACTATTCCTTTTCCCGCCACCAACGGCTATTCTGGCCCGACACCTCACCCCTATGAGCACGCTTGCGCTGCCCGCACTCACGGCCCTTGGCCTGCCGGTTGACACCAACGACGCCGCCTTCGGCTGGCTCCGCTCCTCCGAGGATCTACTCGGCGACCCCGCCGCCCTGCAGGCGCGGCTGGAGGACGACGGTTACCTGCTTATCCGAAATTTCTTCCCCCGGGAAATCATCCGCACCGCGCGGCTCTCCATGCTGCGCCGGCTCGACGGCGCCAACCTGCTCGACAAGGCGCATCCGCTGGAAGACGGCATCGCGACCAAAGACAAAACCATCACCTTCATGCCCGAGCTGGCCCGGGACAATCCGGACGTGAAGCGCGTGGTGTTCGGCCCGGAGATCGTGGGCTTCTATGAAAACATTTTCGGCGGACCGATCCGGCACTTCGATTACATCTGGGTGCGCTCGCTCGGTCGCGGGCACGGCACCTCGCCCCACTGCGATCTCGTTTACATGGGCCGCGGCACGCACCGGCTGCTTACCTGCTGGATCCCCTACGGGGAAGTCCCCGTCGAGCAGAGCCCGCTCATGCTGCTGGAGGATTCGCACAAGAAATCCGCGCGCATCAAAAACTACCTGGAGTCCGATGTGGACACCTACTGCGAGAACCGGCCCGAGCAGGTGAAAAAGGTGAAGGAGGAAGGCGGCTGGAGCCATGCCGGCTGGCTGTCCAACAACCCCGTTTCCCTGCGCGAGAAATTCGGCGGCCGCTGGCTGACCGCGCACTTCCAGCCGGGCGACTTCCTCACCTTCCGCATGGACATGATCCACGGCTCGCTCGACAACGCCACCGACCGCGTGCGCCTTTCCACCGATACGCGCTACCAGCCGGCCAACGAGCCGATCGACGAGCGCTGGATTGGCGCCAATCCCGCCGCCCACGGCAAAGCAGGCAAGCGCGGCCGCATTTGCTGAAGAATAAGTTCACCTTTGGCTTGTAGGGCGGGATCGCCGATCCCGCCCGTTGCTTTCCAATTTTGGCGCGGTAGCGCCGGCAGGGTCCGCTCTCCGAGCGGACCGCGACCATGATATTTCTTAAGCCGCTCTAACGGTTAGGTGGGATTGCGCTGCTGGCCATGCCTACCGGGAGTTGACCGGCTCACGGCGCCGTCTCGGCCAGCACGGTCAGCCCTTGGTAGATGTTCAGTTCGGAAAAGGTCTGGCTCGTCTCCAGTGATTCGCCGCGATGGTCGTTGGCGGCCGTCGGGGTCGCGACGCGGTTGAGGGCACGGGCGGCCATGACCTCCGCATCCTGGGGGCGCAGGGCGTTGCCGAGGTTGCGCACATCGGTTTGCAAGTCGGCCCGCTGCGCGGCCGTCATGGCCGGTTCCAGCGCATTCACGAAGCTCTCCACGCTGCCTTGCGGCCCGACCAGCCGATACATGTTCTGGATGAAAACATGCGCGGTGTTGGCGCCCGTGCGCATGTAGCCACCGCCCAGACTGTAGCCGTTCACCAGACCCAGCGCAGGCTCCAGATACTCCGGCAACACCGTTTCGCGCACCGAGGAAATCCAGCCGCTGTGGTCCATGAAGAGCTGCCCCGCCTCCACACTGGTCATAAAGCGCATGAAATCGATCGCCGCCTCCTTGTTGCGCCCGTGCTTGTTGAGATACATCGCCATCGCGGTGAGGCCCGAGCCGTCGGCGGCCCGGCCGTAGTGGAAGCGCCCGACCAGCGGGTCATTCGCATCAGGCTGGGGAAACCGGCGGATGCTCACGGGAAAATCCGCCAGCCGGATCAGGCTCGTCGCATCCCAGGTCCCGGTTGCCACAAAGAGCGCATGACCGTTCATGAACTCGCGCACGGCGTCATCCCGTTCCAGTTGGATGAACCCCGGTCGCATCTCGTGGGTGATCTCGCGCACCAGCTCCAGCGCCGCCTTGAGTTCGGGTCGCCGGTAGTTCCAGCGTCCGCGCAGGTAGTCCATCTGCACGTTGCGCTGGTAGCGCGTGAGCTGGCCTTCGCGGTCCATCTCGGCGCTCACGCCGAGGAGCGACGAGGACAGCATGAAATCGAGCAACCATTCGGCGTTGAGCTTGGCCCCGGCCAGCGAACGCACCGGCCGGCCGGTGCGCGCAGCAAACTCCCGCGTGCGGGCAAACAGCCCGCGCAGCTCGTCGAAGGTTTCCGGAAAGCGGAAGTCCGGGTCGTCGCCGACAATCTCGCGCAGGAGGTTCTCGTTGCAGAAGAAGCGCATCGTCACCTGGCAGAGCGTGACGGAGTAGATCTGCCCGACCTCGGGAGAGTAGATCTGTTCGTTGAACAGCCCGTCAAGGAAGGTGTTGCGCCACGGCACGCCTTCCAGCGGGGTGCCGCGGTTGTAGGGGTTGGGCTCGTTGAGCAGGTCGGTGATCGGCTCGAAGAAGCGGATCGGCACGTCCTGCATGCCCGCAAGAAAATGGCCGTATTCGATGATGTCGGCGCCGGTGCCGCCCACGAGGTTGGTGCGCAACCACTGGGCGTAGATGCGGCCCGGCACCTTCACCTGTTCCACGCGGATATGCGGATTGAGCTCCTCGTAACGCTTGATCACGGCATCAAGCCCGTCCGGCGGCCCGAGTTCGATCTGCCAATGCGCAATGCGCACCGTCGTGCGGTCGTCGGCCAGGCCGCCGGTCTTGCGGACCAGAATCCACCACACGAGGCAGGCATAGCCGGCCAGCGCCACGACGAGGGCGATGCGTCCGCGCGTCCAGCCGGCGGTCATGTCCCCTCCTCTCCCGCCGCCAGCCGGGCCTCGATCTGCTTCAGGCGTTCGTTCGCCGTGTAGGCGCGCGGATCGGCGGTGTTGAGCCCGAGGTAACGCGTGAAAAATTCGCGCGATTGCCGCAGGTGTCCCGCCCGCAGCGAAAGCTCCGCGATCTGCAAAAGAAACTCTCCGAGCGCGGGGCCCGTGAGCCCGCCGATCGCATCGGCCGCGAGCAGATCGTTCAGCACGTCATCCAAGGGCTGTTCGTAAAAAATCCGGGTGCGGGCGATGACGATCAACAGGTCGCGCCGCAGCTGCGGGATGGTCAGCCGCGGCAGCAGGGCGTCGGCCTTCCCCAACCGCGCTTCCGGACCGCCGGGCTCAGGAAGCATGTAAAGTTGCAACAGGCCCAGCTTCACCAGGCCCAGCTGCGCCCAGTGGCTGTCGGGAAACCGGTCCGCCAGTTGCCCGAAATATTCCGCGGCCCGGGCGTAATCGGGCCGCGAAAAGTGCACCTGATGCAGCCGGCCGGCCAGGTAGAGTGCCGCGGCGCTCACGGCGTCGTCGGGTTCCGCCAGTTCCCGGAGCCGGCGCTCCACCGTGCGCAACCGTTCGTCGGTCGTCGGTTGCTGCGCGGCCAACAGGACGGCCGCGGCCAGCTCCTGTTCGCGGGACACTTCCGCCCCGCGCAGGGCGAGCCCGGCCTCGGTGTAGAGATGCCCGGCCACCTTGCGCCACGCTTCCGCCAGCTGGGAATCGGCCGCCACGGGCAACGCCGGCAGACATGCCAGCAGGACCACGAGCTTCAGTCGGCGGAGGGGTAACGGAGCAGCCACACCCGCAGCGTGGAAGTTTGCGGCCGCTCCACAAGTCCGGCGTGCGTGATAATTTTCGGCCGGCTGCTACAAAATCCCCTGCTCGATCCAGGTATGCTCGCCGGCCACCACCTGCTGGGCCAGGGCGTAGCCTGACTCATCCGAGTTGTGCGCGACTCCCTGAAAATTCGTCCCAATCCGGGCCAGCGCCTGCACCGCAAAATCATCTGTCAACGCCAGCACCTTGTCCGCCGAGTCGCCTTCGTTGAGCAGTTTCTGCGCATACACACAGGTCGCCGCGAGGGCGAAGAGGTCGCTGCCGATGTCGGCAATGCGGCCGAGCAAAATTTGCCGGCGCTCCAGCTTCGGGCCGAACTTCACCATCTGGTGAAACAGCGTGCGCGCCATGCGGCGGGAGAGCCGCGCCACGGTGCGCAGGTGCGCGGCCAGCCGCGGGTGGATGTCGGCCGGCACGCCCGCCCCGAAGGGCAGCCAGAGCCGCGGATACCAAGCCGCATAAAAACCCGCCGCCTGCAGCGCGCTGCGCAGGCGCTCGCCCCACAGCCGCTCGGAGTTGAGCGCGATGCCGGCAATCTTCAGGTGCGGATCCAGCGCTTCGCGCATGATGAAGAGCCGCATGATCTCCGAGGAACCCTCGAAGATGGTCGTCACCCGGTTGTCGCGCATCATGCGCTCGACCGGGTGCGGCGCCTCGCCGCGCGCCCGCAGGGATTCCGTCGTCTCGTAGCCGCGCCCGCCGCGGATCTGCATCACATCGTCGAGGCACATCCACGCCTTCTCGGTCGCCCAGAGCTTGCACATCGAGGCTTCGAGGCGGATGTCGGCGTGCTTGTCGCGGTCCACGATGCGCGAGGTGGTGATGAGCATGGCCTCCATCGCAAACGCATGGGCCGCGATGCGGCGGATTTTTTCGGCGATGGCGGCGTGCTGCCCGATGGGCACGCCCCACTGCACGCGTTCCGCCGCCCACTCCCGCGCGATGACGAGGGATTTTTTCGCCATGCCGAGCGACGAGGCCGGGATGGAGAGCCGGCCGGCGTTGAGCGTGGTGAGCGCCACCTTCAGGCCGCGGCCCTCGCCGCCCACGATGTTGGCGCGCGGCACGCGGACATTGGTGAAGCGGATCACGCCGTTGTAGAGCGCGCGCAGGCCCATGAACTGGGAGCGGTGCCGCACCGCGATGCCCGGCGAGTTTGCCTCGACCACAAACGTGGTGATCTGCGTGCGCGGCTTGCCGTTGACCGGCTTCGGCGGGGTCTTGGCCGCCACAATCAGCAGGCCGGCCTCCGTGCCGTTGGAGCACCAGAGCTTTTCCCCGTTGATCACAAAATCGTCCCCGTCCGGGACGGCCTCAGTCGTGAGCCGGGCGGGATCGGAACCCACGCCCCTTTCCGTGAGGGCAAAGGCCGACAGCTCGCCGCCCGCCACGCGCGGCAGGAATTTTTGCTTTTGCTCCGGCGTGCCGAAAAGCATCAGCGGCTGCGGCACGCCCACCGACTGGTGCACCGACACATGCGCAAAGGTGTTCATGCAGTGGCTCGCAATGAGCTGGCAGGCGCGGCAGTAGGTCGTCTGCGAAAACCCGAGCCCGCCGTATTCGCGCGGCACCTTGATGCCGTAGGCTCCGAGCCGGGCCAGTCCGGCGCGGACCGCCGCCGGGATTTCCCCGCTGCGGTCGATCGCCTCGGCGTCCACCTCATGATGCAAAAAAACACCCAGGTCGGCCAGAAACCGGGCCGCCCGCTCGCGCTCCCCGTCCGCGATTTCCGTGACCGGATGCAGCTTGGCGGGACGCCAGCGGCCCATGAACAGGTGCGCCACGAAACTGGGATCGGCGTGGGATTCGCGCGCGGCCTCGGTGACCTGAAGCGCGGCCCGCTGGCCCTCGCTCATCTTGGACATGTCGATGACGGACCGGCCGTCATCGGGTGGGGGTGGTGTGCGGGAGTCGGACATGGGGATCGCCGCCTGAGGGCGGCCGGGGTTGTTTATGACACAAGCGAAGCCACCCCGAGCGCCCGGTCAACGACCCGCCCGCCCGACCCGCCACATTACGCCAAAAGGAGGCGGTGACGATATCAGGCTACGATTTCCAAATAGCGTCTGATCACCGCATCCAAGCCCATCTCGATGGATTCCACCACCAGGGCATGCCCGATTGAAACCTCCAAGATGTCGGGGATGCTCAGAAAACGGGCTAGGTTTTCTAGATTGAGATCATGCCCAGCATTGACGCCCAGACTGGCATCCTGCGCCCGCTTAGCCGCCATACGAAATCCTTCGAAGATCTCATCGGCACGCGCAGAACCAAAATGCGCCGCGTAGGGCTCCGTATAGAGTTCAACCCGGTCGGCCCCGATTTCCCGGGCCTGCTCGATGCCGGGATAATCGTAATCGGAAAACAAGCTCACCCGGATTCCGCAGTCCTTCAACCGGCGCACCACTTCGCGCAGGAATCCAGCCTCTTTGGCGAAATCCCAGCCATGATCGGAAGTCAGCTGCCCCGGCGCATCCGGCACGAGGGTGCATTGCACGGGCCGAGCTTGCATGACCACCGCCAGAAACTCCTCCGAGGGATAGCCCTCGACATTCAGTTCGGCGCTGCGCTCCACGCACAGCCCGTTCAATGCCTCTACATCGCTGTAGCGCGCGTGTCGTTGGTCCTGCCGCGGATGCAGCGTGATCCCATGCGCACCAAGTTCCAGACACCGCTCCGAAACTGCCCGCACATCCGGGTAATTCCGCCCGCGCGAGTTCCGGAGCAGCGCGATCTTGTTAATGTTTACGGAAAGCTTGGTCATAGTTTCTGCCCAACCCCATCGCCATTCGCGATAAACTCAATCCGATTGCCAAACGGATCCGCGGTATAAAACCGCCGCCGCTCCGGTAGCGCGTCATCCCAGATCACCGGGTAACCCGCCCCGGCCAGACGTTGCGCCAGCCCGTCGAGGTCGCGCACGCAAAACGCCGGATGCGCTTTCTTCTGCGGCGCGAAGTCCTTTTCCACGCCCAAATGCACAATTATCGCGCCAGTGCGAAACCAACAACCGCCTCGGCTGGCCAGTGGCTCGGGTTTCACCTCTTCAACTATGCCCAGCAAACCGCCCCAGAAAGCCCGCGCCTGTTTCTCCCCGCCGGGTGGCATCGCCAGTTGAATGTGATCGAGCCGGGTGAGCATGGTCACTGCCCCAAGCCGATCACGAACGCCAGCGTGCGGTTGAGCTGTTGCATCGCATCGTCATCCAGCCTGCCAATGACCCGTCCTATGCGGACACGGGGCATGCTGACGATCTTGTCCACCATGACCTGCGAAGTCCGCAGCAAGCCGTTGTCCGCATTGGGTTCGACCGTCAGGCGAAATCTCGCCCTTTCCACCACATGGCTGCTGAGCAGGCAGACCAAAACGGTTTTTACTTCCGCCTCGGTCAGGACATCAGCTTGAATCACCACCGCCGGGCGCGGTTTTCCAAAGTCTCCCGCAGCGGCGACCGTGACCAAATCACCGCGAGAGATCGTTTGCGGGGTCATCCATCACCGCCTCGATAAAGGCCATCGCCTCGGCCTCATCCGCCTTGTTCAAGGCGGCCACCTGCCGACGCAATTCCTTGTCAAAACCCGGTGCATCGACATCCGGCACCCAAATCTGCACGGGCTTCAGTCCCTGCGCCCGCAAACGTTCACGATAAGCCTGCATCTTGCTTGTCGCCGACTTGGACTTGGTAGGCATGACGGTAACATGTTACCCGATCCTGGTGCTGTCAAGCCAGCCACCACCAGCTTCATGCTTATCCGTGTTCATTGGTGTCCATCCGTGGTTAACGACCGATGGCCTGCTCTTTCGCCGCCGCCTCGACCGCTGCGCGCATGACCTGGACGTCGCGGATGATGGTCTCGTCGTCGCCGAGCTCCTTGGGGTTGCGGAAGCGTTCGAGCAGGGCCGCCAGCTCCGGCGGCAGTTCGCCGCCGTGCGCCTCGCGCAGAATGCGCAGTTTTTCCCATTCCTCGAACCCGTCGCGCAGCAGTTCCCAGCGCACCGCACTGCGCGGGCCGGGGTAGAGGAGGAAGGCATCGCCGGCCGGCAGATAATGCAGGTAGGGATGGCCCCAGTAGCTGGAATCGCGCAGCGGATTCTCCGGCCACGTCGTCCATGCCCAGCGCAGGAAGCCGTCGTAGCCGTTTACCGCCGTGTAATAGCCGATCCACACCGCCTCGGCCGGCGGGCTCCTGACGAAGGTGTTGGGCCGTTTCGGATCGAGGCACACGTAAAAGGTCGTGATCCGGCCCTCGGCTTTGCGACTGGCGATGTCGCGCAGGAGCTCGTCGCTCGCATGATCAAGGATGATGCTGAACTCCGCCAGATCGAGCCCGGTGTAGTGCGAGGGCGCCTGGTTGCCCGCAAGACTGATGCGCAGCCGCGGGGCGTTGGCGCGCACCAGCTCCGTCATCGCCTGCATCATGTGGGCCGGTGCCTCGTCCACCGCGAGCCGGGCCCGCTCCAGCCAGCCCTTTGCCGCGAGATGGCGCTCGAAATCACGCAAAAACGGCGCCCAATACTCGGCAAACTCCGGCCCGGTCGTGTCGCAGAGCATGAACCGTTCGTCGCCGGTCGCGGCGTCGGTATAATAAAGCCGGCCCGACCAGGTGAGCAGCGAGTAGCAGTTGATCTGCCCGGTGATGCCGCAATCCATCGCCAGCTCCACATAACGGTCGAACATCGTGTAGTCGAAGCTCCACGAGCCGTCCGGATGCCGCACGCGCGCCACCATCGAGCGGTAATCGTCGTGGTCGCGCCGGCCCCAGGGCCGGTCGGTGATGGTCGCGGTGATGATCTTCTGCCCCGCATTGGCGAGTTCGGTGAGGTAAGGCCGCATCAGCCGGAAATGGTCTTCGCTCCATGGCTCCACATCATGCCAGCGCGCAATGGCCCAAGGGTGCTGCCACAGGTCGAGGTGAAACTTCCAGTCCGCCGGCGCCGGCAGGGTCGCGGGCAGCACCTCGACGGTGAGCGGAAATTCCAGCGGAGCGGTGTCATCGGCCCGCACGGTGATCGTGCCCGTGTAAATGCCCGGCTCCGTCGCACGGCCCGGCTCGACCGTCAGCCACAGCTCCCGCCATGAACCGGCCGGCATCGGTGTGCGCGTTGCGTCGTCCAGGAGGTCGCCGGCAAGATCGCCGTCGGCCAACACCTGCTTCACGAAGCGGATGTTGGCCTGTAGGACGGTGTTTCCGAACCCCGCCTTTGAATCACTCGAAGTCGATGGCGGGATACGGCGATCCCGCCCTACATCCCCATTTACGCGACGCAGGGGCGACACTTCCGCCCGCAGGCCCTCGCGCCGGGCGTCCGTCCACACGACAAACCGCCCGTGGATGCGTTCCCCGCGCCAGGCCGTGCCCGACCATTCCCGGACAGCATCCGCCACGGGCAAATCGGCCGCCGCCGGCCGGCGGTCGATGTCGGCCACGGCACCGCCGAGCGAGAGCTTCACCGGCTGCGCAAAGGCATCCACCTCGAGCAAGGTCAGGCCATCCTCGGGCTTGGTCGCGCCGGTGACCGTCAAACGCAGCGACCGCAGTTCGACCGGTTCCGGCAGTAGAAATTTTTCAGCCCGCAAGGTGGAGGGCACGGCGCTTTCGCGCCGGTCCACCAGCACGCTCCAGTTTTGCCCGTCCACCGAACCCTCGATCATGTAATGGTGGGTGCGGCCCGCCCAGGCCATGAACCACACATGGATCTCCGCCACCGGCCGCGGCTCCGGCAGGTCGAAGCGGATCCACGCCGGCCACTGCTTCGTCGCCCAGTGCAGGATGTTGTCGTCGTGGTTGCCGTTGTTGGCGAACTGCGGGATGTAGCCCTCCTCATGGTGCGAAGCCGTGACCACGGCATCGCGCAGGACATCGCCCGCAAGCGGCGAAGCGAGCTGCGGTGCGGCCGGTTCGCGCAACAGCGCACGCGGGGCAAATTTTTCGGGCGGGGTGGCGCACACGGCGACCAGTGACAGTAGGAACCAACCGGCGGAGCGCAACGGGGATGGCATGGATTCATGCTGGCGGAGCCTCACCCCGACTCAACGGGAATTCCTGTCACCACGCATCTCCGTTCTTGGCCCGCGGCACCCCGGCCTTTGTAATGCTCCCACCCCATGCGTCCGAACATCCTGCTCATCCTCCCGGGTTTCGCATTGATCTGACGTTTCCGGCATCCGATGCATCCCGACGACCCCAAAGGCTCCTGCTGTGCTCCCACCCGGGAGGCAAACGGGACGGCAACACCGGCGACCGGGGAGTTTCGCCGCATCAACACCGGTTCGACCGAGGGCATGAAGCTCATCCCGGGCGGCGAGTTCCTCATGGGCAACGACGGCGACTACGGCTTCCCCGCCGATGGCGAGGGTCCCGTGCATCCCGTGCGGCTTAATCCGTTCTGGCTCGATGCCACGGCGGTGACCAACGCGCAGTTCAACGACTTCGTGAATACCACCGGCTATCGCACGGAGTCGGAGAAATTCGGCTGGTCCTTTGTGTTCTTCGGTCACCTCACCCCGGCACAGCAGGCCGCCACCGAACGCGTCCGCGTGCTCGGCAGCGAATGGTGGTGCCGCGTGGACGGCGCGACCTGGCGGCATCCCGAGGGACCGGCGTCCAACATCAAAAAACGCTGGGATCATCCGGTCGTGCAGGTTTCCTGGCACGACGCGGCCGCCTACGCGGCGTGGGCCGGCAAGCGCCTGCCGACCGAGGCCGAATGGGAATGCGCCGCCCGCGGCGGTCTGGTGCAAAAGCGTTTTCCCTGGGGCGACGAATTGGAGCCGGAAGGGAAGCACCGCATGAACGTCTGGCAGGGCACTTTTCCCACTCACAACACCGAGGCCGACGGACACTTCGGCCCCTCCCCGGCCAAGACCTACCGCGCCAACGGCCACGGCCTCTATCAGATGACCGGCAATGTCTGGGAATGGTGCTGGGACTGGTTTGACCCCGGTTATTACGCCCGCTCATCCGCCGAGAATCCCACCGGCCCGGCCGCCGGCGACCGCCGCGTGATGCGCGGTGGCAGCTATCTCTGCCACGCCAGCTACTGCAACCGCTACCGCACCGACGCCCGCAGCAGCAACACGCCCGACAGCGCCACCGGCAACCTCGGCTTTCGTTGCGCCCGCGACACCGATCCCCAATAACCCGACCGCTTCAACCTTACTTCATTACCATGCCCCACCCCGCTCTCTTCCTCGGCATCGACGTCGGCACCGGCAGTGCGCGCGCCGGACTCTTCACCGCCACCGGCCGCATGCTCGGCAGCGCCAGCCAGCCCATCAAAATGTGGAAACCGCAGCCCGACTTCGTCGAGCAGTCCTCCGACGACATCTGGGCCGCCTGCGGCCGCGCCGTGCGCGGCGCGCTCAAACAGGCCAAGGCCACGCCCGCGCAGGTCGCCGGCATCGGCTTCGATGCCACCTGCTCGCTCGTCTGTCTCGATGCCCGCGACCGGCCCGTGACCGTTTCGCCCACCGGCCGCGCCGCCCAAAACGTCATCGTGTGGATGGACCACCGCGCCATCCCGCAGGCCGACCGCATCAACCAAACCAAGCACCCGGTGCTGCGCTACGTTGGCGGCGTCATCTCTCCCGAGATGGAAACGCCCAAGCTCCTTTGGCTTAAGGAAAACCTGCCCGCCACCTGGCGCCGCACCACCCGCTTTCTCGACCTGCCCGACTTCCTCACTTACCGCGCCACCGGCGACGACACCCGCTCGCTCTGCACCACCGTCTGCAAGTGGACCTACCTCGGCCACAAGGGCACCGCCGGCGGTGGCTGGGACGAAGCCTATTTCAAACAAATCGGCCTCGGTGATCTCGCGCAGGAAAAATTCGCCCGCATCGGCCAAACCATCCGCCCGATGGGCGAACCCCTCGGCCGCGGCCTCACCGCGCAAGCCGCGCGCGAACTCGGTCTGCAGCCGGGCATTCCCGTCGGCGTTTCCATCATCGACGCGCACGCCGGCGGTCTCGGCCTGCTTGGCGCCCCCGTCGCCGGCAAAAAACCCACGCCTGCGTCCCTCGAACATCGCCTCGCGCTCATCGGCGGCACGTCCTCCTGCCACATGGCCGTTTCGGCCAAGCCCCGCTTTATCGACGGCATCTGGGGTCCGTATTACTCCGCGATGATTCCCGGCCTCTGGCTCACGGAAGGCGGCCAGTCCGCCACCGGCGCGTTGATCGACCACGTCATCTTCTCCCACGCCGCCGCGGCGCCGCTCGTGGCCGAGGCGAAGAAAACCGGCCGCACGATTTACGAGCTGCTCAACGCCCGGCTCGACGCGCTCGCCAAGGTCAGGCGCGTGCGCTTCCCCGGTGAACTCACGCGCGACCTGCACATCCAGCCCGATTTTCACGGCAACCGGTCCCCGCGCGCCGACCCCACGCTCAAGGGCACCATCAGCGGACTCACGCTCTCCGCCACCGCCGACGACCTCGCGCTGCAATATCTCGCCGCCGTGCAGGCCGTCGCCCATGGCACGCGGCACATCCTCGCGGAGATGAACCGCAAGGGCTACCGCATTGACACGCTCCTCGCCTGTGGCGGCGGCACGAAGAATCCGGTTTTCCTGCGTGAACACGCCGACATCACCGGCTGCCGCATCGTGCTGCCCAAGGAACCCGAAGCCGTCCTCCTCGGCTCCGCCGTCCTCGGCGCCGTGGCCAGCGGACACTTCAGGGGCGTGCTCCCTGCCATGGCGGCGATGAATGCCGCCGACAAGGTCATCACACCGGCCAAGGGTGCCGTCGCGCGCTACCACACCGCGAAACACCGGGTCTTCCACCGCCTCCACGCCGACTTCCTCGCGTATCGGAAACTAATGGCCGGCGCCTAAAGCCCACAGACCCTCACCCCTGCATCGCCGCGGCATAGGGCGCCGAGGTAAGATCGATGGCCCGCCCGGTCTTGATGGACTCGACCGCCGCCAAAACCACGGCCGAGGTGCGGCGCGCCGATTGCACCGTCACGGGCGACGGTCCGCCCGCGGCCACGGCCGCGATGAACGGCGCGTCAATCACATCCGCGCCCTTCTCCGGCCAAGCCGGATGCTCCGTCACCTGCTTGTCCTCACGCGTCATGATGGAGTTGAGCCGGTTGTAGAGGCTGAAGCTGCGCACGCCGTCCGACTGCTGCAGCGCAAACTTCGAGGAGTGCGGCGGCACGCCGCAATCGCCCACCGCCACCGTCGCCACCGCACCGTCCGCGAAGGTCAGCGTGATCGAGGCGGTGTCCACGATGTCGCGGGTCGGGTGATGCCGGTTGCCGCCCGCGGCATAAACCTTCACCGGTGGCGTCGGGTGGAGATGCAACACCGTGTCCACCATGTGGCAGCCCTGCGACAGCACGTTGCCCCCGCCCTTCACCGGGTCGTTGGCCCAGAAGTCCGACGGCCAGTGGTCGTCGATCACCTGTGCGATCGTCAGCGTGGGTTTGGTCAGGAATTGCTTCGCCGCCACCACCGCGGGGAAAAAGCGCAGCTTGAAGCCGGACGCCGCGATCACCCCGCTGCGTTCCACCGCCGCCACGATGCGGTCGCAGTCCGCCAGCGTCAGCGCCAGCGGTTTCTCCAGAAAAAAATTCTTCCCCGCCGCCGCCGCCGCCTCGGCCAGCGGTGCATGCGTGTCGTGCTGCGTGCAGATCCACACCGCGTCGATGTCCGGGTCGGCCCAGATCTTCGCGACGTCGGCCGTGGCGTAGCCCGCGCCGTATCTGGCCGCGAAATCCTGCGCCCGCTCCGGCGCGATGTCGGCCACAGCGTGCAGCTTCACGCCCGGGCAGGTGGATAAAAACCTCGCGTGCTCGGCGCCGTAGCTGCCGCAGCCGATGATCGCGACACGGGGAACGCGGGGGGTGTTCATAGGGAAGCCGGAGCAAAGGCCCCGGCCGCAGGCCGAACAAGCTTTTTGCCAACCGTATATTCAGTGGAAAGAGCATTGCCGCCTCATCGCGCCCTCCCTGAAGTTGGCGGTCGATGATCCAGCAGTTCACCGTCTCACGGGACGACTCGGTCTATGAGGCCTTCCCTGATGTCACCCTGACCGCCGACGGCCGGCTGCTCTGCGTGTTCGCGGAATGCACCCACCACGGCAAGCGCGACTGGACCCGGCTCGTTTTGACCGAATCCGCCGACCGCGGCCGCACTTGGAGCTCAAAGCGTCCGCTCACCGAACCGACCAAGGGCAACCCCTACTGGAACTGTGCCCGCATCACCACGCTGGGCGACGGTCGGGTCGCCATCATCGCCGATTTGATCGGGACGGATGAGCGTTCGAAGGATCATCACCTGCTGCAAAATTATCTCTTCCTCAGCATCGACCACGGCCGCACCTGGTCGGAGCCGCGGTTGCTCCCCGCGCAGGGCATCGTGCCCGACCGGTTGATCGAGACACCCGGCGGCCGCTGGCTGGTTTCCTGCCATGTGCAAGATCCCGTCTCCCGCTTCCTCGCCACGCGGCTTTGGTATTCCGACGACCAGGGCGCCAACTGGCATGGCCCCTTCACCATCGCTCATCAAACCGGGTTGAATCTTTGCGAAGTGTCCGTCCTGCCCGTGGATGAGCTCACGCTGGTCGCCCTGCTGCGCGAAAATTCCTTCAAAGGCTGGGATGCCTATAAAACGATCTCCCATGACGGCGGCCTCACCTGGGGACCCCCCATCACTCTCCCCATCCCTGCCTGCCACCGCCCCGTTGCCGGTTGGCTCGCCAACGGCCAGGCGCTCATCACCTGCCGTCTCATGCAGGGCGGCAAGGGTTGGGTCGGCTGGTGGACGCAAAACACGCTCGCGGTTTTGACGGACAAGGAATCGCTGCTGGCGTCCTCGCGCGAGGAAGCCCACACGCGCATCCGGCCGCTCGATTTCGACCGCTCACCGGAAAGCGACACCGGCTACACCGGCTGGGTGCAGTTCCCCGACGGCGAGATTTACGTGGTGAACTACATCATGGACGACGCACCCAAGGCCCAGATCCGCGGCTACTCGTTGCGGCTGGAAGATTTTGTCCTGCCGACCACGACCCGCAACTGGCCCGCCTGAGCGAGCCTGCATGAACACTTCCCCCGCCCCGCGCTACTACACGTTCTGGTCCATCAACGGTCCGCTCGACCAGGCCCGCCTGCGCCGGCAACTCGCCGACTTCCAGGCCGCCGGACTGCACGGCGTGGTCTTTCACCCGCGTTTCTATCCCGGCATCCCGCCCTACCTGAGCGACGACTACCTCGCGCAGGTCAACGCCACCATCCTGCACGCCAAGGAACTCGGCCTGCGTTTCTGGCTTTACGATGAGAACGGATGGCCGAGCGGCACCGGCGACGGCAAGGTCCTCGGGCAGTATCCCGACAGCGGCGCCATGCGGCTCGACCTCACGCTCGCCGCCACGGCGGATTCGCTCGGCGTCTTCCACACCGATGCCGCCAACCGGCTCGCGCCCGCTGGCACCACGGGCGCCAAGACCTGGCACCTCACCCCGCGCAAGACCAACTACGTGGACACACTCGACCCACGCGTGCTCGGCCATTTTCTCGAACTCATCCACGAGCGCTACCGCGCCGGGCTCTCTCCGGAAGCGTGGGACTACATTGAGGCCATCTTCTTCGACGAGCCCGAATCGGGCATGATCAAGGATCCGTTTCCGGAAACCGCCGGCATCCCGTGGTCGCGCGTCATGCCGGAAAAACTCCGCGCCGCTTTTGGGGCCGGCTACCTGGAAAAACTCCCGCTCCTTTTCGCCCGCGGCGAGGGCTATCAGGAAATCCGCGCAACGTTCTGGGAATTGGTCACCGACACCCTGATCGGCGGCTTCTTCGCGCCCTACCACGCGTGGTGCCTGCGACACGGCAAACAGTTCATCGGCCACGTGAAGGGCGAGGAGCATCCGCTCTTCCAGCTCCCGATGGTCGGCTCGTGCCACCGCATTTTCCGCCACCTCTCGATGCCCGGCATTGATGCGCTGGAGCGCTACCCGTCGCTCGATTTTTTCCCGCGCCAGGCCGGCTCGTTTGCCCGTCAGTTCGGCACCGGTCGCGCGATGGTCGAGTGCTTCGGCGGTGCCGGCTGGGGCGCCACGCCGGAGGACCTCGAACGCTACCTGCTCTGGCTCGGCCGCAACGGCATCACCGACTTCGTCTTTCACCTCAGCCAATACCGGCTCGACACCCCCGCCATCACCGACTGGTCGCCCTCCGAGCCACTGCACCTCAGCTGGAAGGAGGCGTTCCCGGCCGTGCTCGACCGCGTGGCGCGCGAACTCGCCACCCATCCGCCCGCCGTGCCCGCCACGCTCGTCGTCGCGCCCTACCGCGGACTCATGGCCGAGTATGAGCCGTGGGAGCTCATGCAGACCAACGGGCACAACGCCTCGACCTTCCCCAACACCCCGGCGAGCCGCATCAACTCCGCCTTCCTCGCCACACTGGAAAAACTCAAGGCCGCCGGCATCGCCTACGATGTCACCGACGAACGCACGTTGGAAACCGATGGCGAACTCCTGCCCGACGGCCGCGTGCGGCTCGGCCAAGCCACCTACGCGCAACTCGTCATCGATCCGGCCGCGATTCTCCGCGGCGACTGGTCGAAGGTAGGGCGGGTTGCTGCATCCGCCGTAGCTTCACGCGAAGGCCGGATCCCTAACCCGCCGTCATCCGCCACATCCGCCGAAAACCCCCGGCGCGTTAGGGATAACGCGCCCTACCTCACATTCCCGCTCACGTGGACCCTCCCGGCCCTGCCCGAAAACGCCTGGCTGCTCGAACCCACCCGCACGGCACCGGCAACCTACACGGTCGCATTCCCCACCGCCTTCGACCACGACGCCACTCCTCCCCTCAGGCTGCACTTCGCCGATGATCTCGTGGAGGCCACCCTCGACGCTCGACCCCTCGTCCTCACCACTGGCGACGACGGCAGCTTCGCCACCCTGCCCGTCCTCGGCCGCGGCATCCACACGCTAACCTTCCGCACCGTGCGCAGCGATCTGCCCGGCAAACCCTTCGTCTGGCTCAAAGGCGTCTTCACCCTGCACAGCGCCGCGCCCTACGGTCCCGGCCCCAACCGCACCCTGCGCACCGCGGGACCGTTCACCGCCAGCCTCACGGTGATTGATCCGACCGCCGAACTCGTGACCGCGGGTCTCCCCTTTTTGCACCAACCGCTGCACGCCGAAGCCACCTTCACGCTGACCACTCCGGCCGCACGTCTCGCCTTCACCAACGTGCAAGCCGATGCGCTGCACCTCACGATTGACGGCCGGCCACACGACTGGATTTGGGGACCCGACTGGTCGCTCACCCTCGCCACTCCCCTCGCCGCCGGTCCGCACAGCCTGCAGGTCGCGCTCGTGCCAAGCACCTACAACCACTTCGGGCCGCACCACTACTATCTTGGCGACTGGCCCGTCGTGAGCCCCGGCCAGGTGCTCGGCGACAAAAACTTCGCCGATCCCGCCGACGCCCCCGCCCGCACCCATATCCCGGAGTGGCATTTCAAACCGCTGAGGTTGCCGGCTTCTGTCTGCGCGTAATCCGGGCATTCGTTGACCGGACAAGCAAACACGCAAAAGCCCCGCGCGATGACGATCATCGTGCGGGGCTTGCACAGGAAATGGTGGAGGTGGCGGGAGTTGAACCCGCGTGTCCCTGACCTTTGCACACCGCGTCTACCGTTGTAGCGTGAGATTAATCTCGCCGGAGTTACGCGTTCACGCGCGCTTAAGCCCCGGCCAACCCCCGGGTGAAGATACTGTGTGCAGTCCGCGGGTCGCACCGCACACTATGCCTGCTGTCGACGTTAGTTCCGGCTAGCAGGTGTCGCCGGACCAACGAGGCCGCACTTAGGCGGCCAAGGGCATTTCTTCGTAGTTGCCTATTATTGTTTTGCAGGAGGATTTACGAGAGACCTAACACTCTCGAACGGCAGCGGCGCACTCCAACCAAGGATCGAATCCGGAACACCCCCAAAATGGGAACAGTCGGATGATTGGGCGCGAGCCAATCAAAGAACAGGTCGGCCAAGGTGCAGGATACAGCGGCAAAGTGCAAGTATCGTAATTCCCCTACGTCACAATCACGTGACCCGGCCGTCCGGGGTTGCCCCGCGGCATTTTGGCCGCACGCTGACGCCATGCGTCCGTTCCTTGTCTGCCTCCTGCTGCTCACCGCCAGCCTTGCCTTTTCCGCCGGACCCAAGCCCGGCAGCGTTATCTTCATCCATCCCGACGGCACTTCGCTCAACACGTGGAACGCCGCCCGGATCTATCTCGCCGGACCCGACGCCATGCTCGAGTGGGACCACCTGCCGCACGTCGGGCTCTACCGCAGCCACTACAAGGACAGCCTCCACCCCACCTCGCACGGCGGCGGCACGGTGCACGCCTGGGGCAGGAAGGTTGTCCGCGATTCCTACGGGATGGACGGACGCACGCCCATCAAGTCGCGCAGCGGCGCGGACGTCTCGATCATGCGCGAGGCCATGGCCGCCGGTCTCGCCGCCGGCGTGATCAACACCGGTCACATCGCCGAGCCCGGCTCGGGCGTCTTTCTCGCCAGCAGCCCGCGCCGCACCGATTTCACCGGCATCACCAAAACCATCCTGGAAAGCGGGGCCGAGGTCATCCTGTCCGGCGGGGAAATTTACCTGCTCCCGACCGGGGTCACCGGCCGGCATAGCGCGCCCGGCGTGCGCACGGACGGGCTCGACCTCATCGCCGCCGCCCGCGCCGCCGGCTACACGGTCGTGTATGACCGCGCCGAACTCCTCGCAGCCGCGGCCGATCCCGCAACCACCAAACTCCTCGGCGTCTTCGCCGCGACCGACACCTACAACTACGAGACCGAGGAGAAACTGGCCGCCGCCAGACTGCCGCACTACAATCCGGGCACGCCCGATGTCGCCGACATGACGCGCGCCGCCCTGCAGGTCTTCGAGCGGCTGGGCAAGCGGTTCATCCTCGTCGTCGAGGAGGAGGGCACCGACAACTTCGCCAACCGCTACAACGCCGCCGGCACCTTCGAGGCGCTGCGCCGCGCCGACGCCGCCATCGGCGTGGCCCGCGCATTTCTCACCCGTCACCCGGACACGCTCATCCTCACCGGTTCCGACAGCGACGCCGGGGCCATGCAAATCGTGGACTTCGGGATGCAAAAGAGTCCCGACGAACCCGCGCCGGTGCTCCCGCCTGTGACCAAGATCGGCACGCCGCTCGACGGCGTGGCCGGCACCGGCACGCCCGCCTTTCTCTCTGCGCCTGACGCCCGGGGTCACCGCTTCTGGTTCGGCGTGAGCTGGGGTGCACCCGACGATGTCATCGGCGCCGTGGTCGCCCGCGCCGCCGGCCTCAACGCCGAGCGCCTGCGCGTGAACCTCGACAACACCCAGCTCTACGACCTGATGTGGGAGACGCTCTTCGGCCGCGAACTGCCGGCCGAATAGCCGGAGAGGCGGCCGCGCTGCCTGAAACCGGCCCAACGCGGTCGGTTCGTGATTGCCTCCGCTTCCCGTCACCGGACAGTTCCCCACCGCGTCCTCCCCGGTCGCACCCCTGCCCCACGCATGAAAACGAGCCGCGATCTTGCCGCCGCCACCTGGACCCTCGCCGGATTTATCCCCGACACCTGGCGCACCTACGCCAGCATGGAAACCGGCATCGTCATCATCAGCGAGACTGTGCCCATCCCGGCGCGCATGCCCGCCTCCGTGCAGCAACTGCTGCGGGAACAGGACCAGCTCCCCGACTGGAACCACAACCTGGACAGCCGCGCCGCCGAATGGGTGGAGAACCGCGCCTGGGTTTACGCCACCACCCTGCCCCGCGCGTGGCTTGAGGGCGCGCCCATCCGCCGGCTGCGCTGTGCCGGGCTCGACCACGCCGGCTGGGTATGCTGCAACGGCCGGCTCGTCGGCCGGTTTGAAAACGGTTTCGTCGAGCACGTCTTCGACCTCTCCGCCGTGCCGCTGGCCGATGAAAACACGCTGCAGATCGTGTTTGACCCGCCGCCCCGCTGGCTCGGCCAGGTCGGCTACACCTCGCGCATCAAGGACTGGAAGGCGCGCTTCAACTACACCTGGGACTGGCAGCCGCGGCTCGTGCAGATCGGCATCTGGGACCGCGTGACGCTGGAGCTGTCCGACGGAGCCGAACTCACCGCGATGCGCTGCCAGGTCACGACCCGGGGCTTCACGCTGTTCGGCCAGGCTCCCGGCTCCGTCGAGGTGCGCCTCGACGACGGCGGCCGGAACGTGCTCCGCACCACCGTCACGCCCGTGCAACTCGCCGCCGGCGCCGCGTTCGCCGACCTGCCGGTGGAGCCGTGGTGGCCGAACCGCGAAGGGCCACAGAAAACCTACCGGCTCACCTGCCGGCTCACCGGCACCGACGGTCAGACGGCAGACGAATGGAGCCGCACCATCGGTTTCAAGCAGGTCGAGTGGCGGGCCTGCGCCGATGCGCCGCCGGGTGCCGATCCCTGGCTGTGCGTCATCAACGGCCGGCCCGTGTTTCTCCAAGGCGTCAACTGGACGCCCATCCGGCCCAACTACGCCGACCTCACACCCGCAGACTACGAAACACGCATCCGCGCCTACGCGGACATGGGCCTGAACGTGCTGCGTGTCTGGGGCGGGGCTTTTCTGGAAACAGAACTCTTCTACGAGCTCTGCGACCGCCTCGGCCTGCTGGTCTGGCAGGAGTTTCCCTTCTCCTCCTCCGGCGTGGACAACTGGCCGCCCGAGGATCCCACCGTCATCGCGGAGGCGCAGCCCATCGTGCGCAGCTACCTCGCACGCCGCCAGCATCACGCCTCGCTGCTCTGCTGGTGCGGCGGCAACGAGTTGCAGGGTGCGCTCGACGGCGGCAAGATCGGCACCGGCAAACCCGTGACGACCGCGCACCCGCTGATCGGCATGATGGCGGAGGAAGCCGCGGCGCTCGATCCCGACCGTCGCTTCCTGCCTACCTCCGCCAGCGGCCCGCGCTTCATGGCCGACGAGAAGGAATTCGGCCTCGGCCTGCACTGGGATGTGCACGGCCCGTGGCAACCCGCGCCCGATTCCTACTGGCAGCGCGACGACGCCCTTTTCCGCTCCGAGGTCGGCGCCCCGGGCGCGAGTCCGCTCGACATCCTTGAGCGCTATTATGCACCGGGCTCGCTGCTGCCGCTCCACGACCGCAACCCGCTCTGGCGCCGCTTCGGGTTCTGGCTGCAGGACGCCGCCTTCCAGCAGGACCACGGACGCCAGCCGCACGACCTGCCGGAATTCGTCGCCTGGAGCCAGCGCATCCAGACCGAGGCGCTGCTGCGGCCGGTGCGCGCGTGCAAACGGCGCTTTCCCCGTTGCGGCGGCATCATCATCTGGATGGGCCACGACACCTTTCCCTGTCCGGTCAACACGGCGCTGCTCGATTTTTACGGCCGGCCCAAGCCCGCGGCCGAGGCCCTGAGGGAAATTTTCCTGCAACCCCCGGGAACGCCGGGCTGACGGCCAAACGCCTCACCCCTTCACGCCGCCCGCGGCCACGCCCTCGATAAAGCGGCGCTGCACGAACACAAACACCGCGATGACGGGCAGCACCATGACGGTCGCGAGCGTCATCACGAGGTGCCACGGCTGCTGCCCGATGCTGCCGCCGGTCAGCTGCTCGGCGCGCGCGATGAAATACAACAAGCCCACCGGGAGGGTGACCAGTTCCTCGCTTTGCAGGTAGATGAGCGGGTTGAAGAGGTCGTTCCAGCTCCAGAGAAAGGTGAACACCACGACGGTCAGCACCGCCGGCAGGCTCATCGGCACGATCAGCCGCCAGAGAATCGTCCACTCCGACGCGCCGTCCATCCGTGCCGCCTCGATAAAACTCTTCGGGATGGTGCGGAAGAACTGCCGCAACAGGAAAATGCCAAAGACGTTGCCGCCGAGCCAGGCGGGCACGATCAGCGGCAGGTAGGTGTCCACCCAGCCCAGCGTCGCGAAGGCCTGGAAGAGCGGGATCACCGTCACCTGCGCGGGCAGCATGAGCGTGCTGAGCAACAGGGCAAAAAATAGCTCCTTGTGCCGCACCTCGCAGAAGGCGAAGGCGTAGGCCGCGGGACAGCAGGTGAGCAGCGTGCCGGCAATGATCATCCCGGAGACGAAGCACGAGTTCAGGAAGAACCGGTAGTAGGCGAACCCGTCCCAGACCGTGCGGTAATTTTCCCATTGCGGGTCGGCCGGCAGCCACGCCGGCGGATGGCGCAGGATCTCGGGATAGGTTTTCAGGCTGGTCAGCACCATCCAGCCGAGCGGCAGCACCATCACCAGCGCCCCGGCGATCAGCAGGGCGTAGAGGCAGAACGTGACGGCGGGATGGCGGCGGTGCATGTCAGTTCTCGTAGTGGACCCACCGGCGGCTGATGCGGAAATTGATCGCGGTGACGACCATGATGAAGAGGAAGAGCAGCCACGCCATCGCGCTGGCGAGGCCCATGTGGAAGAAGCCGAAGGCCTGCTGGTAGAGGTTCAGCCCGTAGAAAAGCGTGGCGCGCGCCGGGCCGCCGGGCGGGATGTTCTGCGTGATGCTGAAGGCGTAGGCGAGGTCGAAGACCTTGAGCGCGGCGATCACGCCCATGACGAGGTTGAACAGGATCACGGGAGAAATAAGCGGCAGCGTGATGTGACGGAACCGCGCCCACGCGCCCGCGCCGTCGATGTGCGCCGCCTCGAAGAGCTCCCGCGGCACGGCCTGCAGGCCCGCCAGGAAGATCACCATCGGGTAGCCAAAGGCCCAGAGGCTCATCATGATCAACACAGGCAGCGCCCAGCCGGCCGACATCGTCCAGGCCTTCCCTTCGATGCCACCGAGCGCCAGCAGTTGGTTGAGCAGCCCGCCGTCGCCCTGGAAGATGTAGCCGAAGATGACCGCATAGGCCGCCTGCGGCAGGATCGCCGGCAGGAAATACAGCGCGCGCCAGAAGCCCCGCGCCTTCACCGGCTGGTGCAGCAGCAGCGCAAACGCGAGCGCCGCGATGAGCGCGAGCGGCACCTGCACGACGGTGAAGGCCAGCGTCACCCGCACCGAGGCCCAGAAGGACGGATCGTGCAGGAACAGATAGACGTAGTTCTGCACGCCGATGAACCGCGGCGGCGCGATGACCTCATATTGGCAGAAGCTCAGCCACAGCGAATACAACATCGGCCAGAGGCTGAAGGCCAGGAAACCCGCCAGCGCGGGGCCGGCGAAAAGCCAGAAGCAGAGGCGGTCGGCGCGGCGGGTGTTCACGGGGCGTTGGGGTCGAAGGTGGCGAGGAAGGCGTTGACCGCCGCGGCCGCGCGCCGGCCGGCCTCCTCGGGGCCGAATTCACCGAGCAGCATCCGGTCGATCTCCGGCTGCACGATCTGGAGCATGATCTCGATGTAGTGCGAGTGTCGCGGGATGTGCTCGCCGTATTGAAACTGCCGGTAGGCCGCGGCGAGGTTGCGCGGCCGGTCCTCCGGGCGCGCATCGCGCATCTGGGCCTCGGCCACCGAACGGCGCACCGAGAGGCTGCCGCGCGCCACAATCCGCGCGATGGCCTCGGGACGGGTGAGAAACTTCGCCAGCGCCCACGCCTCCTCAGGATGCGGCGAGGTGATGCTCACGCTGTAGCCGGCCATGGCCAGTTCACCGCCCTTGCGTCTCACGGGACCCACGGGCAGGAGCTGCACGTCCCAGTCGAGTCCCGGCATCTGGTTGTAATTGAGCCAGTAGTTGACGTGCCCGCCCACGATCATCGCGACGCGTTCGTTGACGAACCCGTTGAGCGGCTCGAAGCCAGCCGGCGCGCTGATGCCGTGCTTGTCGGATTTCTCCAGGTAAAAGCGCAGCCCGTTGATCGCCTCGGGCGTATCGAGCAGGCTGCGCCGGCCGTCGGCAGTGAACAGGTCGCCCCCCGACTGCCGCACATAAATGATCCACTCGCCCCACCAGCCCTCAACGCGCGAGGAACCCCACACGCCCGGCCGGCCGGGGCCGCCTGGCCGGGTGAGCGCCTGCCCGGCGCGCACATAGTCGTCCCAGGTCCAGTCCTCCCGCGGCTCAGGGACACCGGCCTCGGCAAAGAGCCGCCGGTTGAAATAGAGCAGCGAAAGGTTCATGTATTCCGTGAGGATGTAGTAGCGCCCGTGGAGCTGCATCGCGGCGCGGATCTCCGGAAAATAATCGTCCAGCCCGATCTCGCCGGCGTCGCGCAGCATCAGGTCGGTGATGTCGCGCTTGAAGGGCAGCAGGTAGCTCAGCCACACGTCGCCGGTGAAAAACAGGTCGGGCAGCAGATCGGCGGCCGCGAGGATCTTGAGCTTGGCGTTATATTCACTGCCCGGCACCCAGATGATCCGCACCTTGATGCCTGGGTTGCGCCGCTCAAACTCCGCGACATCGGCCTCGTAGAGATCACGCAGCGGCGTGATGGGCACGAACCACGAGATCTCCGTGCGACCGTCCGTCGGCGGCTGGTGGCGCTGGTGCCCCGCCCACCAGAAACCCAACGCGGCGAGCAGGACCACTGCCAGCCAGGCCAGGAATTCGAGAATGCGGGACAACATGCGTAGTCAGGGGACACGGCCGCGAGGAGTCGCGGCGGTGCGGGGTGGTCCTGTTATGGGCGGTTGCGAAGGCGCATGGCAACCCCGCACACAACGAATATTCGCGTATGCTCACCCGCCGGTGCGAGCAGATCGGTTCAGCGCAGCCAGCGGTCGAACCACTCGAAGGCTTCGACCTGCATCGGCTGGCTGAACTGGTGGCGCCCCTCATACCACGAGGCACGGAAATGCTCCGGTGCGCCGCTCGCCGCGTAAACCGCGGTGAGCTTCGCGGCGGCGCTCTCCATCTCGGATGTGGTGAAAAGCGGATCGGCCCGCGTGTTCTGCACGAGCGCCGGCAGCGGCGCGCGCAGGCCGAGAATCTCGGGATAATCAAGGTCGCGCGGGAGCAGCGGCACGTAGCACATCCACGTGTGGGTGTAACTTTTGTGGAGCAGGTAGTCGCGCCATGTCGTCATCATGCCCACGCACACCGCGCACTTCACGCGTTCATCGAGTCCGGCGAGAAACGTGGTGCGCAGCCCGCCGCCGGAAAGCCCGCCCACGCCGATGCGCGCCGGATCCACGTCGGGCCGCGCGCCAAGCATGTCCAGCGCCACCCGGTCCTCCGCCCAAAATACTCCCGGCCAGGTCGTGCCGGCGCTGAAGAGCGACTTGGCCATGATGTGTTCGTGATGTGCGGCCCACGTGTTGTAGGCGGTCATCCCGTCCTTGGTGTCGTCGGTGTCGTCCACCACCGTGCTCGGCAGAATCAGCGGCACGTCGGCCGGACGGACGCGCCGGCTGCCAAAAGCGAAGGCATCGTGCACCAGCACCACATAGCCGCGTCGCGCCAGTTCGTTGGCCCACGCCAGCCCTGCGTAGGCGTCCGCGCGGTGCGCCTGCACCAGTGGCGGCACCTCGGGCCCGGCCTGCGCGATCTTTTCCTTGCCGAGATATTTGAAGCCACCGTGATCGTGCAGCGCGAGCACCGCCGGCAGCCGTCCGGTCGCCCCGGCGGGTTTGAGCACCCAGGCTTCCGTCGGCGCGCCATGGGGCAGTTGCCACGATATGGCCTCGATGCTGAGTCCGTCGTATTCCCGCCGCCACTGCACGGTCGGCGCGGCCACTTTGCCGTGCGTCGGCGGGGCCATGCACTCGAGCACGCGGGCCTTGGCCTTGGCGCGCCGGGCGGCAAACTCCTCGACCGGACATTGCTGCAACGACAGGGGGCTGGGAGTTTCCGGCAGCAGCGACGCCGCCCACGGCCCGTAGGCTCCGATCATGGTTTTCATGAAATAATTTGATGCATGTTGCGACCCACCATCCCAACCGAATCGACCACGGATTTCACTGCTGGGCACAGATGGCGAATTCTATCCGTATCAATCCGTGCCATCCGTGGCCAAATTGCCTTAGCCGTTTTCATGTGCTCCACCCGGCTTCCCGCACCGGTTCGCCGACGAAGTGGATCTCGATCCGCATGCCCGCCGCGGTTTCGTGCAGCAGGCAGTAGTCGGCGGGTGCACCCGCCGCCAACGCCGGCGGCAGACCCATGAAACCGGCCGGGGCGGTGGAAAAATAATCCCACACGCGTTCCGGCCGCTCGCGCAGCATCGCGGCGGCGCGGCGCACGCCTTCCAACGGCGCGAGGCTCGAGCCCGCATAGTTTGATTTGCCCGGTTGCCGCACGACCCCGTCGGCACCGACCTCGACCCGCATGCCCGCCAGATCGTAGGTGCCCGGGCCCGCGCCGGCGGCTGCCATGGCATCGGTCGTGTAACAAATCCGCCCCGGCCCCAATATCTGGTGCATCAGCCGGAACAACACCGGCGACACATGGATACGATCCGGGATGAGACTCGCGCGCAGCCGCGGTTCGTCGAGCACGCGGAAGATGATGTTGTCGTGCCGGTGCAGCTCCCCCGGGCAACCGTTGCCGAGGTGCGTGAAACCCTCCGCACCGGCGCAAACCGCGTCCGCAAGCTGCTCCGCGGTCGCATCGGTGTGCCCGAGCCAGACCCGAAAGCCCAGGGTGCGCGCCACATTGATCGCCGCCGGTGCCTCCGGCCACTCCGGCGCCATGGTGAGCAGCGTGGGGTCGTCGCCCACCAGCTCTTTCAGTTCGAGCATATGCGCTGTGGACGGCGGCTCCATGCACTCCGGCGAATGCGCCCCATGAAAGCCCGGCTTCGGACTCATGAAGGGGCCCTCCAGGTGCCAGCCGGCGATCCGGCGTTGCAGCACCGGCGAGGCCGCCCGCAGCGTCCGGTAGTGCCGCAACCGCGCCAGCATTTTCTCCCAGCGGTTCGTGATGAGCGTCAGGAAAAAACGGCCGCAGGCCGCCTCGGCCAAGCCGGTCGCCGCGCGCTCGAGTTCGGCCAGGGCGCAATCATCCCGCTGAAAATCCACGCCGGCGTAGCCATTGATCTGGATGTCCACCAGCGGCGGCAGCAGCAGCGGCAGGCCCGCCTTCGCCACCGACACCGTTTCGAGCGAACGAATTCGTCCATCCGCCATCGTCAGCCGCACGGTCTGGCCGGTGCGGGGATCAATGACGTCGCGGACGGCGGGGTTCATGGGCGGAAGCGGATCACCGCGTCAGCAACGACGACGAATCCGCATCGAGGTAGAGCACCGCATGCGGTTGTTGCCGCAGGAAGCTGCCCGGACACGCCGTCGCGAGCGGGCCTTCCAGCGAAGCCTTCACCGCCGCGGCCTTCCGTTTCTCCGGCACGACCGCGATCATGCGGCCCACCTGGCAAAGCGTCGGGATCGTGAGCGTGATCGCATACATGGGCACGGCATCGAGGTTCGGGAAATGTCCCTCCCCCACCTGCTGCCGCCGGCACTGCTCGTCGAGCTTCACGATCTTGATGGCCTCCGGGTCCGCGAAGTCGGCGACCGGCGGGTCGTTGAAGGCAAGGTGGCCGTTCTCCCCGATGCCGAGGCAGCACAGGTCGATCGGCAGCGCCGCGAGCGCCTGGGCATAGGCGCGCATCGCCTTGAGCGGCTCGAGGGCATCGCCCTCCAAGTAATTCGCCCCGGCCGGCCGCACCCGGTCAAAGACCCGCTCCTTGAGATATTTTCGGAACGAGGCCCGGTGCGTCATCGGCATGCCGAGATACTCGTCCATGTGGAAAAGCTCGATCTTCGACCAGTCGATGCCGGCGGTCTGCGTGAGTTTTTCGAGAAACAGGTCCTGCGAGTTACCCGTGGCGATGATGGCGCGCGCGCGTCCGTTTTTGGCGACCGCCGCTTTCAGCACCGCCGCGGCATCGGCGGCAGCGGCGGTGGCCATGTCGGCCAGCGGCCCAAAGGCTCGCACCGGCAGTTGCTCAACCTGAAAGGATCTGACTGGAGACGGATTCATAAATCAAAGAAATGCACCGGGGGAATCAGACCATCGGGGATCAAACCGGTGAGACAAAGGAAAAACACGGTGTCAGCTGCGCAGAAAGCGGTCGTTCAGCCGGCGATGCCAGCGGACGTCGCGCCAATTCGCGAAGTGCGGCTGCACGTAGTTGTGCGGGGTCCAGCCCCACATGCCGGCGGCGATGGCATCTTCGACACTCCACTCCGCCCACTCCAGCAGCCAGCCCCAGTCGAAATCGGGAGCGTCAAAGGCATACCATGCCGACCATGACTCGGTCGTCGTGAGCGGCATGCCGCGCTCGGCCGACCACTGCGCGAAACGCATGAGCTTGGCCCGCTGGCGCTGGCGCAGCATCGGGGCCATCGCGGCGGCAGTCTTGCGGGCGCGGTCGGAGAAATCGGCATGCCAGTCGGTGCGTTTGTAAAAATACGCCATGTGTTCGTGGAACTTCGTGCGCTGCACCCAGCGCGGGTCGGCGTCGGCGTAGAAATGCACGTCGAGGCAATCCAGCTCCAGGGGCACGTCGAGCCAGCGCAGGTCGCCGTGAATCGAAACGGTGAAGCGCAGCTCCGGAAACTCGCGGCGCAGCGCGGCCAGCGGCGGGTTGAGCTCGGCGGCGATCGCGGCGGCCTGCGCGGGCGTGAAAGCGGCGGCCGTGCCCCAATCGAGGCCGGTCTCTTTTTTCAGGCGGTCGAGAAACCCGGGGAAGAAGTAAGGCACCTCGTTGGCGAGATCGAAGTAAACCAGGCGGTCGAAGCCGAAACGGCGCTTCCAGGCGTGGAGCATGTCGGCCCACAGCTCGGCACCCTCGGCGTGGTTGGCGGGCTGACGCCGCACCGGCGGTCCCTTGTGCGAGCTGCTCTCGGTCAGGCCGAACCACCAGGCGCTGAGGGTATAGTGCAGCGAAGGGCGGGCGAGCAGCTTCTCCATGAACTCAATCAGCCAGCGGCCCGCGGGCGCGGTAACCGCGGTGTTCCAATCCCACGGGAGATAAGGCGCCTGCGGATCGGGCCAGTGCAGCTCGCGGTCGGGCTGGTCGAGGTCGATCCACTGCGGCATGGGATCCAGCCGCACGGTGTTATACCCGCGCTCGACCGTCTCATCGAGCACCCGGTCCCAGTCGGCGAAACTGCCGCCCGGCCCATGGCGGAGCAAAAAGGCCTGGTCCCACATGGCCATCGTCAGCCTTCGGGGTGCGAGATGGTCGCGGGGATCAAAGCCGTCGGCGAGGGCCCTCGCGGTCGGTCGGTTGGGGGTGGAGGAAGTCTGGGCGGGCATGTCCATGGTGGGAAAACTCCGCAAGGCGTAGTTGCCGGCAACGGTCACGTCGAGCCGGCACCGGCGGGAAACTCCGTCACCTTGCGATTATTCAGCCCGCTGGATCGCCGCCGCTTTTCCTTTTGCGCCGGGACCGCGAGCCGGCACGCTCGCCTCCGCCATGCCCGCCCCCACGCGCCTCGTTGACTCCCACCAACACGTCCGCTGGCACCAGCGCGACGAGCACGGCCTCATCGCCGACATGGATGCGCACGGCATCAGCTACGCGTGGCTGCTCTCGTGGCAGTTGAGCCACCTGGACCAGGCGCCGGAATACAACCACGTTTACAACCCGGCCCACTTCGCGCCCGACGGTTCGCATCCCGGCATCCCGCTCAGCGATCTGCTCGACACGAAAAAACAATATCCGGCGCGCTTCATCGTCGGCTTCTGCCCGCACCCGTTGTGGGCCAACGCCCCGGGCATCCTCGAAGCCGCCTATAACATCCATGGCGCCCGCGTCTGCGGCGAGTGGAAGTTCCGCGTGCCCTTCGACGATCCGCGCTGCCTCGCCATCTTTCGCAAGGCCGGCCAGTTGAAGATGCCGGTCGTGCTCCATCTCGACGTGCCCCATCTGCCCGACGAAAAAACCGGCGCACCGGTTTTCCAGCCCCTCTGGTATGGCGGCACGGTCGCCGCGCTGGAACGCGCCCTGCAGGCCTGCCCGGAAACGGTCTTCATCGGCCACGCGCCCGGCTTCTGGCGCGAAATCAGCGCCGACGCCGACGCCAGCCCCTCGCCCTACCCCGTCGGGCCGGTCGCACCCGGTGGTCGGCTTTACCGGCTGTTTGATACCTACCCCAACCTCTGGGCCGATCTCTCCGCCGGCTCCGGCCGACAGGCCCTCTCCCGCGACCCGGCGCACGCCGCGCAGTTCATCACGCGCTACGCCGACCGCCTGCTCTTCGGCCGCGACTACTACGGCACGGAGCTGCACGACTTTCTGCAAACGCTGCCGCTCAGCGCCGGGGTCGTGGAAAAAATCTACTGGCAGAACGCCGAGCGCCTCGTCGCCCCGCCGAAGTGAAATTCCGATTCTTTCCGCGGATTGCGCAGATAAGCACGGATTCAATCAGCTCCTTGCATTATCCGCGTTCATCCGCGCAATCCGCGGTTAAGGTTTAAGTTGTCTTCCCCCGCCCCATGAAAAAAACGGTCGTCCACGTCATCCCCAACGCCCATCTCGATCCCGTCTGGCTCTGGGATTACCGCGAAGGTCTCAACGAGGGCGTCGCCACCTGTCGCACCATCCTCGACCTCATGGAGGCGAATCCCGACCTCACCTTTATCCGCGGCGAGGCCGCCATCTATGAGCACGTCCGCCGCACCGATTCCGCGACCTTCGCCCGCATTTTGAAGATGATCCGCACCGGCCGGTGGGACGCCGTGGGCGGCACCTGGATCCAGCCCGACACCAACCTCCTCGATAGCGAAACGCTCTGCCGGCACTACGAGGTCGGCCTGCGCTATTTCCGCGAGAAACTCGGTGTGAACGTGAAATGCGGTTGGCAGGCAGATTCCTTCGGTCACACCGCCGGCCTCCCCGAGGTGCTCGCCGCCGGTGGCGTGGAGAATTTCGCCTTCACCCGGCCGCCGCCGGAGGTCCTGCCCTTGCGGCATCCGGCGTTCTGGTGGCGCGGCCGCGGCGGCGCGCGGATCCTCGCCTACCGTCCGCCCATCGGCTGGTATGGCTGCGAACGCGACGAAGTCCCGCGCCGCTTTGACCAGCTCGTGCCGTGGGCGAAAAAATCGCCGCTGCGAAACGTCGCCATGTTCATCGGCCTCGGCAACCACGGCGGCGGGCCCAGCCAACGTCTCATTGACGACATCCGCGCCTGGGCGAAGGCCCACCCGGAGTTCGAAGTGCGCTTCGCCGGCTTGCACTCGTTCTTCGCCGCGCTCCGGCGCGAACTCGCCGCCCCCGGCGCGCCGCGGCTGCAGGAAATCCGCGGCGAGCTGAATTTCTGCATGCGCGGTTGCTACGCCTCCGTCGCCCGCTTCAAGCACGCCTATCGCCGCGCCGAGCACGAGCTGCTGCGCACGGAGCGCACCACCACCCTGCTGACGCACGCCGGGCTCGCCCCGGCTGCGGATCTGGCCGGCACCTGGGAATCGGTGCTGTTCAATTCCTTCCACGACATTTTGCCGGGCTCGAGCATCGAACGCGCCTTCGACGAGCAATGCGACGAAGTCGGCGGCGTGCGGCACACGGCCCGCGAGGCGGCGTTCCGGACGCTCAACCATCTCGCCGGACGCATCCGCGTCACCCTGCCAAAGGTAGCCGCCGACCATCCCAAGGCCGTGCCGCTGCTCCTGTGGAATCCGCATCTCCGACCTGTGCAGACCTGGGTTGAGCTGGAGGCCTGCGTGGATCACCGGCCCATCGGGGCTTACAAGGACCGCCCGTCACAGCTGCCGCTCGAGGTGCGGCTCAACGGCCAACCAGTCTCGCATCAAATCATCGCCACCGAGCACGAGTCCTTCGTGGACCTCGCCTGGCGCAAGCGCGTCGTCGTGCCCGTCACCCTGCCCGCCGCCGGCTGGAATGTCGTCACCCTGGGCTGGGTGGAAAAGCCCGCAATCCCCGCCCTGGCGACCAAGGCCAGCGGCCGCGACCAGTCCATCCGCAACCAATTCTACCGCATCAGCGCTCAGCCCGGCGGTCGCGGGATTCAGATCGTCCATCGCGGCAAAAAACTCTTCGGCCCGCGCGGCCTGCACCTGACGACGGTCGCCGACAACTTCGGCTCGTGGGGCACCATGACCGAGGAACCGGCCGGCGTGCGGCTCACCGAGGAAATCGGCCGTTGGAAAATCACCCGTGTCGCCGTCACCGAGAGCGGACCGCTCCGGGCCGCGCTCGTAGTGCGGCTGACCTCGGCCAAGGCGCACGTTGGCCTCACCTTCCGCCTCACGGCCGGCACCGAGGAGGTCGCGATCGAAGCCCGCGTGTTCACCGATCTCGAGGCCGCGCGCATCAAGCTCGTGCTGCCCGGCGCTCGTTCCGTCGAATGCGAAGTTCCCGCCGAACGTGCGCGTCGCAGCACCGAGGGCGAAATTCCCGTCCTGCGCTGGCTGCGTGCCCGCGACAGGCTGGGCAAAAAAGGCTTCGCCCTCGCGAGTGACGTGCTGGCTGCCTACGACCTCGAAAGCGGCGACCTGCGCGTCACGCTCGCCCGGGCCAACCGTTACGCCCGCGCCGAGAACCTCGACCAATCCAAGGAGTGGTGGCGACCGACCACCGACCGCGGCGAACTACGCGCACGCCTCGTGCTCCTGCCGGCCAACGGACCCGTGGAACAGGCCGCCGATTTGCTGACCCAGCCGCCGCTCACGATGCAGGTCTGGGAAAACCGCGACGGCACGCTGCCCGCCACCGGCACGCTCGCGCGCCTGACGCCCGACTCCATCGAGCTACTCGCCCTGAAGCCGGCAGCCGTGGGCGGAAACATCGAGGTGCGCCTGCGCAATCCGACCAATCAATCCGTTCGTCCCGTGCTCACCCTCGCCGGCAAGCGTTACGCCCTCGGTCCCGTCGCTCCGGGCGAAATCGCCTCCTTCCGCCTCAACCGCTCCAGCGCGAAACATGTGCGCCTGGGCGGCTGAGAACCTTGGCGGCAAAGCGGCTGTCGCAGGGTGAATTCCGCTTGCGCCGAACCAGTATGTGCTACATATCTGTAGCACAATGAAGACGACCACGGTCCGAGAGCTGCGCAACAATTATGCCCGGGTGCTCAAGTGGGTCGCCGCCGGTCAAGAGATTCAGGTAACCCGCCGCGGCAAGGTCGTGGCCAAGGTGATTCCCCCCGGCGAGACTTCCCGGAGGGTGGATTGGTCACGCAGCTCCGCCCTGCGGGTTACCAGCCGCGACAAGTCCCTTTCGTCCAGGCAAAGCGAGCGCTTGCTCAAGGAGGCCCAAGGCAACTGGTAGCCTGTCATGCTGTGCGCCGACACCAGCTTTCTGTTCTCCCTCTACCGCAAGGACGCCCACACGGCGGCAGCCGTGGCGTATTTGACCGCGGCGGCCGAACCCTTGCTGTTGTCTGGGCTGAACGAATACGAATTTGGCAACGCCCTGCGTTTTGCGGAATTCCGCGGACTGCTCACGGCCGGCGAGGCGGCCCGGCGCCTTGAGGCCTTCGCGGAGGATCGGCAGGCCGGCCGCTGGCAATACAGCCGGATCCCGCTCGAAGATATTCTGGCCGAAGCCTCGGAAATCTCCAGCCGGCATACGGTCCAGGGAGGGCATCGGGCTTTCGACATCCTGCATGTGGCTCACGCGCAGCTCGCTGCGCCCAAGAGATTTCTCAGTTTTGATGACAATCAGCGGAAACTGGCCAAGACGGCGGGCTTGGTGGTCGGACCCAACCTAACGTAGCAAGGCTATAAGCCGGCCGCGGGTGGGGACGCCGAGTTTTTTCAGGATGGCGCTCACCTGGTGTTTCACCGTGAACTCGGATTTACCCAGCGTCGCGGCGATCTCCCGGTTGCTCAACCCCTGCGCCACCTGCATCGCCACCACCCGCTCCGCCGGCGACAGGCCGGCCAAAGCCGGCGCCGCCACCTCTGGCAGCGCGCAATAATCTCTCCAGCTCATCGTCGGCGGCAGGGCGGCGGGGGATTCGCGGAAGGAAACCATGGGTAGGAAGAGAAGCCTGGCGGACCGGAGCCGATGCCCCGGTCCGCCGCACAACACACGGCTAAAGACCCAACAGCCGCTTCACCTCGGCCTCGAGCCGGTCGCCGCGGAGGTTCATCGCCACGACGCGACCGGACTGATCGAGGAGGAAGTTCGCGGGGATCCCCGTCACGGCGAAGCGGGCGGCAAGCGTGTTGCCGCCGTCGTTGTGCCGGCGGCCCTCGTAATGCTGCGGCCAAGGCATCTCATTCTCGCGGCAGAATTCCAGGACCTGCGATGCCGTGCGCGCGATGCGCGCCGACCCCCTCGAGGCGTTCTCCGGCGCGATGTCGCAGGACACGCCGATGATCTCGAAACCGCGTTCGTGATACGCGGAGTAAACCCGCTTCACATTCGGCTTCTCGGCCATGCACGGGCCGCACCACGTCGCCCAGAAATTGATCAGCACCACCTTGCCGCGGAGTTTCTGCGTAGCAACTTCACGACCGTCCAGCGCGGTGAAGGCGAGTTCGACCGTCCCGCTGATCGCGGAGAGCGCGGTGACCTTTTCCCGGGCAGATTCCGCGACTTTCGCGTGCGGGCTCGCGGCAAACCTCCGCCACTGCCCAAGCGAATCCGCGGGGACGTGCGCCATCTCGTAGGAATACATGAGCCCTCGCACGGCTCCGAAGGTCGCCTCGCTCTCAGGATATTTCGCCACCAAATCGAGCACCCGCTGGATCGCGCCATCCCAATCAACGGTTTCATTCTTCGAGGCGGCCGCGAAAAGGGGTGCGTTTGCCTTTTGAACGTCCCGCACATCCAGCGCTTCGCGGACATCGGTGGGCAAATCCGGGGCCGCACGCAGTTCACGCTCAAGCGCGGCGAGCCTCGCCTTCCACGCGGTCGCGGCGGCGCTGTCCCTCACCGCATCATTGAAGTCGCTTTCGATATTCGCACCGTAGGAAGTGAAGAAGGCCGGGGACTGGTTGATCATCGCCCACGCCACACTCCAGCGCCGCGGATCCGTGGGATGCGCTGCGAGGAATGCTTCGCCTTGTTCGCGCAGCCGCAGCAGGCGCCGCTCGCCCCACTCCAGCCGCTGCCGCCTGGTCCAAGAGCTGTAAGCGTCGGGTAGCTCATACTTCAGCAAAGGTTGCAGCTCCGCCCAAACCGCTTCGGCGGACGGTTCCGCTGCCGAGGCCGCCGTGCTCAAGATGAGCACGGCGGCGACGAACAAGCGTCTCACACAACAAAGGGGCGAACGCATCGGACTCGCAGTGACTGCGGTCGGTCGATATTTAGAACTGCTTCCGCACGCTGAGGGTGTAGCGGCGCAGGCGCGGGTCGCCATGATTGCTGAACGAGCTCGTGCCGAAGAACGGGTCGATGGCCGCCATGATGGGCGGGCTGGTGTCGAAGACGTTCTGCACGGTGACGGTGAGCTGGCTTTGCGCGAGGAATCGGGCCCAGCCGGTGGGCTGGGCGCCCCAGCGGTAGGAAACACTCAAGTCATGATACATCTGGCTCGGGATCGTATCGGAGCCTTGGTTGAGCACGGTGGTCGCCGCTGATGCCGGCGTGGTGTTATTGAAGTAGGGGCGATGCGAGTGATAGTATTGCGCATTCCATCCCGCGGACCAAGGACCACGGTTCCAGTTGAGTCCCACATTGCCTTTCCACTTCACGGGACTGAAAGCGAAGCCCACCATGTCGATCCACGGCGCGTTGGGCACGGGCTTACGCTGTAATTGCGGCTGGTAGGTCGCCACCGAGTAGAACTGGAAATCACCCCAGCTCGGAGTCTTCCACGAGTAGTCTGCTTGCAGATCCCAGGCGGTGAGTCGTTTCCCCGCGAGATTCAAGCTGCTCTGGTTCACGAACGTGATGACGCCGCCGGTGTAACCGAGCGCTTGGTCCGCTGGGGTCAGCGGCGCGCGCGTAATCCGCTCGGGGAAAAACAGCTCAAGCTCATACAAGTTGACAATGCCGAGGCTGCCAATCTCGTCCGTCTTCACGATGCGGGTATAGTCCAGCGAAAGGCGGAGGCCCGGCAGGATACGAGGGGTAAACACCAAGCCCGCCGAAGTGCTCTCCGACTCTTCCGGCCTCAAGTCCGGCGAGCCGCCGCCGAGCGTGGTGAAAGACACGCCGACGGGCTGATTGCCGCGCTTGTAGTCGAGCAGGCCCGGCCCGGGGGTGAAAGTCGAAGGTAGACCTTGGGAGAGCTGGTTGAGCGACGGCGGGAGGAAGCCGGTGCCATAGCTCGCCCGCAGGGCGAGATCGTCGGTCACCGTGTATTTGAAGCCCACCGTCATCTTCGTCGCCGTGTAATCGCGTTCGACGTAGGCGATGCCGGTCGGAATCGGACCATCTGGACCCGCGAGATTAAGGAGCGTGGTGGTTGCCCGGGTATTGAGTGTAAAGTCGTCGCGGCGAACCGACGCTTGTAGCTCCAAGCCTTTTACGAACGGCACGCCGGAATCCGCGTTGAACACCGGGATTCGCAGTTCGGCGTAGTAGGCTTGGGCCTGCGAGTCCACCGGCGCGTTGTAACGGTAGGTCCCGGCTGGATCAGTCGCGGAGCTTACCCTTTGGACAAAACCCGGGATCTCCTCGGTGCGGTGCTGCACGCTGGTCGAAAGCGTGATCGGTCCGGCTGGCAAATGCACGAGCGGGCCGGAACCACGCAGCGTCCATTCGTCCGCGACGAGTTTGACCGTCATGCGGCTAATTGGATCTGGCATGTAATAGGGCGTTAGGTTCAGCGGGTTGGCATAGAGATCGCGCAGGACATTGAGCGTGCCGTTCGACAGCGCCGTCGCATAGGAAATGCCCGGCCCGGTGCCGTCCGGGTCACCCAGTTGGTTGGACATACTAAAATTGCGGGACTCCGAGGTGGAATACACATAGTCCAAGCCAGCCGTCCACTCGGCGGGCAGGCGCACCATGACGCCGCCTGTCAAGCGCTCGCTCAGGCTGGAGAATAACGAATAGACTGGCGACGCGAGGTTCGGGTAACTGACGTTGATGGCGGATGTGAAGGGATTATTGGGGGCATTCGCCGCGATGGTGGTGCTCACCGGGTTGAAGTTCGTGACGCTTTTCGAATCATTCGTAAAACGGGAGGCGTCGAGATAAGCTTCCACACGATCACCGAAGCGGCGGCGCAAACCGAACCCAAAGGACTCCACCACCGGAGTGGACTGAAAGGAGTTTAATAAGCCTCGATATGCTACCGGAAAACCGAGGTCGTAGCGTCCCGCGTTGGCCACGAGCGCGGCACCGCCATCACTCGCAGGGCCGGCGTAGCCCACCGGAATGTGCGTGATGGGCGAATTCAGCGGCGTGCCATTCTTCAGCACGAGATTCGCCCCGTTCTGGCTGCGAATGTTGGGCAGATAACCAAGCGGCGGCGTGGTGGCGGCGAGGACGCCCGCGGGATTGTTGGCCAAGATCAACGCGCGTGAGCGGGCCGGAAAATCTCGATCCTGGACCAAAAGCTCGTTGGCGTCGGAGTAACTGTAATTGAAGGTGAGCATGGTCTTGCCGCCTTCGAGATTGAAGCTGCCGTTCACGTCGAGCCGCCGGTTGGCCACGTCGGTGTCGAAGGTATTGCCGTAAGTCGCCGCCACCTCGACGCCCGAGAAATCCTTGCGCGTGATGATATTGATCACACCGCCCGTCGCGCTGCCGCCGTAAATGCCGGACGCGGTGGCGGGCAGGATCTCGATGCGCTCGATCATGCTCAGCGGAATGCCATTGAGGTCCGCCTGGCTGGTGAGGCCAGACGAGCTCCCGCGCGCAGCCAAACGACGGCCATCGAGGAGGATCAAGGTCTGATTGCTGCCGAGCCCACGCAGGTCGACGCTGCTAACGGCGGCAATACCGTTGGCCGCCTGGGTGCCGGGGTTGGCCTGGTTCATCGGCAGGCGCGCACGGAAGAAATCCTCCAGATTAAGCGCCGGCGAGTTTTGGATCTGCTCGCGACCGAAGACGACGTAGGGTTGCACGTCGTCGCGCGTGCGGGGCTTGTCGGCGTTGATCGACTTCGAGCCGAAGACCTCGAAGGCATCCATCTTGACCACCCCGTCCTCGACCACGCTCTTACTCTCCGGGCGGGCGCGCTCCGTCGCGACCGCCCTTGGGCCGTTTGGGTCGGAAACCCGGCTCACGGCGTAGGCGCCGGTCTTCTCATCCTGCACCACCATCAGCGGCGTGTCGGCCAGCATCCGGTTGAAGGCCGCCAGCGGGGCGAACTCACCCTTCACCGCCGCGGTCTGCACGCCGCGCACGGTCTCGGCCGGGAACATGATCTCCTTGCCGGCCTGTTGCGCGGCCAACCGCAGCGTCTCGACCGCTTCGCCCGCCGGCACGTCAAAAATCTTGGTGGCTTCCGCCGCCGCCAGCGGCAACACGGCCAGCCAGGCCAGGCAACAGAGGCTGAGCAACGCGGACAAACGCGACAGAAGTCGCGGCAGGGTCGGGTGTGATTTGGTCATTGGGTGCTTGGATTCCCTCCAAGACGCCGCTCCGGCAGAAACACACTAAAGACAATCACGTAAATTTTTCCGCGGCTCAAGGCGCGCGGCGCAACACGATGGCCTCGCCCCGGCGCTCCGCGCGCACGTCCGCCGTCATTTCGAGCAGCCGCACAAAGCCTTCGACGTTGTCGGAGCGGAACGAAAGAACGATGGGCAGCGACTCGGGCGCGGGATCGGCAATGATCAGCCGCGGCCCGCCGTGACGGTTGAACTCCGCGACGACCTCCGCCAGCGGCGTGGATTGGAAATCGAGCAGTTTGGGCTGCCAAGCGAGCTGGCGTGCCACCTCGTCCTCGGTCACCCGAGTAACCTGCAGCGCATTCGCGTTTGTTGATGTGAGCGGCACGACCACGGAATCGCCGGCTTCCAGGACGGGAATGGCTGCAGCCGCCGCGGTGGCGGTCAGGGAGGAGGCCCCGACCGGGGGCGGAGCGACCTGCACCCGGCCGGAGGTGACGAGCACGGCGACATCTTCGGCCCCGAGCCGGACATTGAACGCGGTGCCGATGGCGCGCACATCCACGCCGGCCGCCTGCACGATGAAGGGACGCGCGGCGTTTTTCGCCACGGTGAAGAGTGCCTCGCCCTGCAACAGCCGCACCCGCCGCTCGGCCGCGGTGTAGTCCACGGCCACCCGGGTGCCGCGGTTGAGCTCGATCACCGAGCCGTCCTCCAGCACCCGGCGCTCATAGGCCTGCGCGGCAAGTTGCACCGGCCCGGGCGCGAGCGGGACGGCCTGCTCCGGTTGGTTCCACACGGTGAAGACCAAGGCCAGTCCGGCGGCAGCGGCGAGCGCACCCGACCAGAACCAGACGACCCGGGCGCGATGGCGGTTGAATTTCGTCGGCGCCAGCAGATCGGGGTTGGGCTCCGCACTGTGCTCGGGCCGCCATTGGGCAAGGGCGTTGAGTTCCTGCCAGGTGGCCCGGTGACGGGCCAGCCACTCGCCGTGCCGGGGATCGGCGGCCAGCCATTGGAAATACTCGTCCTGCTCCGCCGGGGTGAAACCACGGTCCTTTTTCACGAGCCACTCCGCGGCCGCGAGTTCGAGGCGGCGCTGTTCGTCGGATGGGATTGGAGGGGGGGTGGCAGACATGGGGTTCAGGCCCGGGCTTCGCGCCGGTGCCGGGCGAAGAACTCGGTGCATTTGTGCACGCCGATGGTAAGCTGGGCGGACACGGTGTGTTCGGTGACGCCCAGCCGGGCGGCAATTTCGGTTTGGGAAAGGTTGTAGATTTTGCGGAGGGTGAAGATCTGCCGGCAGCGGTCGGGCAGGGATTGGATGGCTTGGGTGAGAAATTCGAGTTCCTGGTTGCGCGCGACCGTCTCAGGGATGCCGGCGACATCCTCCATGACGTCGAGGGAGTCCAAAGGCACTAAGCCGCCCGGACCGGTCACGCGACCGCGACGCACCTGATCAAGGGCGAGGTTGCGCGCCACGGCATAGAGAAAGGCTTTGGGCGACTGGAGGTCCTGTTCCGCGTGCGCCCGGAGCACCCGCAGAAAGGCTTCCTGGAGAATGTCATCCACCTCGCAACCCGGGCCGAACCGGCTCTGCAGCCACGCACGCAGCATGGGCACGTGCGGCTGCACGTGTTCATCAAACCAGCGGGTGGATTCCGGATCGGCGGGAGGCAAGGCGGAAG
Source organism: Opitutaceae bacterium UBA2377 (assembly GCA_002344205.1). Taxonomy (GTDB): domain Bacteria; phylum Verrucomicrobiota; class Verrucomicrobiia; order Opitutales; family Opitutaceae; genus UBA2377. Next base: position 130,805 of record DDSZ01000032.1, on the reverse strand, counting down.
GATACCAGCCAAGGGAAATGGCCGGTGCCGCCTCTATGACGCCGCCGGCCCCAAAACACACTAAAGAAAGTTTCGCCGGGAACCCGGATTCAGGCGGGAGAGGCCGGCGGGCGTTTGGCGCCCTGCCGGGCACCGAGGTAGGCAGCCACCACGAAGCCCGTGATGCTCGCCGCCCAGAACCAGGGCGGGTGCGGGATGGCGGTCAGGTTCATGAAACCGGAAATCAGCATCATGCCGCCGATCATGTAGCCCTGGCGCGCAGCCGCATCCGCCGACAGCCGCGCGGCAATCCATGCGCCGGCAAAGGTGCCGGTGACATACGAAAGTAGCACCAGAAGCAGCGCGCCGGCCGGGGCCGACATCATGATGGTCGCACGCACGGCGGGATCTTGCAGGTCCAGCCCGGGCGGCGGCGGATAGGCGAGGTGCGCCAGCACCTGGATGAGCCCGATGCAGGCGATGGCCGTCAGGGCTCCGGCCAGCAGGGCGAGCAGGTTGCGGACGAGGGAGGACATGAACGGGGTTTGTCAGCCGGGGCGGCGCAAGTAAAGCGCGGCCGGTTTCAATTTGGATTCCGAGGTTCATTTGCCGCAAAGAGGCACAAGAGACGCAAAAAACGGAGTCTGCATAATCGAGGATCGCCCATCAGGCAGGCACACCCCGTCGCTATCGCGCCACCCCTCTCGAAGAGGGGAACCTATCGAACGCCGACGAGAATCCCCTCTGGTGAGGGGTGCCCGGCAGGGCGGGGTGTGGCGTGAGCTTGTGCAACAGACCTCACTTCTATCGTCAGGCTGTTGCACGAGACTGAATAGGCGGACGAATCGAATTATGAGCTTTTGCGCATTTTGCGCCTTCTTGCGGCTGTTCCAATCGCGGTCTTCTGGCTCAGTGCTTCCAGTCATCCGCCGCGTCCGCGACCAGCTGCGCCAGCAGCGGGAAACGCACCTCGCCGTAGTTGAACGCGTAGCAGAGCCGGCCCTCGCGGAAGACCCAGGTGGTCGGCACCCACGAGATCGGAATGTCCATGAAACTCGTGATGCGGCCCTCGCCGCGGCGCACATGGTTGGGATGGTGCCGGAGCGTGAGGTTCCCCTGCCCGCCCACGCCGCGCGCTTCCAGATAATCGTAGCCGGGATCGGAGCTGCGCACGGTGACAAAGATGAACCGCACCTCCGGATGCGCGGCGATGAATTTGCCCCAGCCCTGCTCCCGGTGCTCGGCCGCGCTGTTCGGGCACCACGGCGCCCAGAAATGCACGACGGTGATGCCGGGCTTCGCCGCCGCGGCGGCCACCTCTTCCTCGATGATCAGCCAGCCGGGATTGTCAGCCAGCGCCAGCGGGACCAACATCAGCCACAGGAGGAAAAGGAGCGGTTTCATGGCGGCGAGCATGACCGGGACCGGCGGGCCTGCAATCCGCGACACTTGACCGGGCCGCGCGACAAACCTACGCCTTGCCCGCCGCTCCCCTCCGCGTGAACCACCCCGCCCAAGCCCCCGTCGTGCTCGCCGCCGTCGCCCACCCCGACGACATCGAGTTCATGATGGCCGGCACGCTGCTCCTGCTGCAATCCGCCGGGGCGGCGCTGCATTTCTGGAACCTGAGCAGCGGTGACTGCGGCTCCACCACCATGCCCCGCGAGGAACTCATCGCCACGCGCCGCGCCGAGGCCGGCGAGTCCGCCGCGCTCGCCAACGCCACGCTGCACCCGCCGCTGTTCGCTGACTTCCGGATTTTTTACGACGAGCCCTCATTGCGCCGGGTGGCGGCAGTGGTGCGCGCCATCCGCCCGACGATCATCCTCACCCATTCGCCGGAGGACTACATGGAGGATCACCAGAACACCGCACGCTTGGTCGTCACCGCCGCGTTCGCCCGCGCCGCGCCAAATTTCCCGACCGAACCGCCGCAGCCACCGTGGACCGCACCCGTGGCCATCTACCATGCCCTGCCGCACGGCCTGCACGACGCGCTCCGCCGGCCGGTGCCCGCGGATTTTTTCGTCAACATCAGCCCGGTGCTGGCGCGCAAGCACGCCTTGCTCGCCTGCCACCGCAGCCAGCAGGCCTGGCTCGACGCCACGCAGGGCATGTCCGCCTACCTCGACAGCATGACCGCCATGGGCCGGGCAGCCGGCGCCCAATCCGGCCGCTTCGAGCACGCCGAGGGCTGGCGGCGCCACTCGCATCTGGGTTTTGCCACGGCGGATTTTGATCCGCTGCCCGCCCTCCTGCCCGCGCAAACCTGTCCCGCCCCGCAAAAACCATGAGCCGCCCCATCAGCAAAGTCGCCCCCGGATGGTGGGATTACACCACCCTCGCACCCGAACTGCTCGCCGACGCCGCCCGGCTCACGGAGAAGGACCTGCGCCAGCTCGCCCGGCCCGGCTTCAAGGTCGTGATGTTCGACACCCTTGAGGAATTTTACCTCGCCGAGGCGCTCGAATACATCACCGCCTGGCAACAGGCCACGGCCGACAACCCTGCCGGCATCTGCGGCCCCATCGGGCCCACCGAACAGCTCCCGCTCGTGGCACGGCTGATCAACACTCTCGGCCTCAAGCTGCAGCACGCGCATTTCTGGGGCATGGACGAATGGGTGGAGAACGGCGCGCCCGTGCCGCTCACCCACCCTCTGTCCTTCGCCAAGGCCGACCTCGACCTGTGCTTCCGGCGGATTGACCGCAAGCTCGCCCTGCCCGCGGCCAACCTGCATTTCCCCGCCGGCGACCTCGCCGCCTACAGCCGCAGTTTCGGGTCGGTGCGCTGCGTCGTCATGCAGGGCGGCCAGGGCGAGGTGAAGCACTGGGCCTTCAACGATCCCCCGCGGCGCGCCGGCCGTTATCGCGACCTGCCGCCCCCGCCCGCAGAATACCGCAAGCTGCGCACCCGCATCGTGGACCTCCACCCGATGACCGTGATCCAGAACGCCCGCACCTCCGGCGGCGGCAACGTGTCGCTGGTCCCCACGCAGGCGGCCAGCGTCGGCCCGTGGGAAACCTGGCAGGCCGAGAAAGTCTCCATCTGGCATGCCGGCGTGCACGACAACCCCTTCGGCATGCGGCTCACCACCCTGATGGTCGGCAAGAAGATCGCCGACTCCGCCGTGCCCATGTCGCTCCTCGCCGACCACCCCGACGTGCAGTTCAACTTCTACCGTCCCGCCATCGGCACCTGCTCGGCGGAGATGCATTGAAGGTCATCGGGCCATGGGGTGAAATCCCCGGGTGTGTTTTCGTTGCCGGAGCCCGGAGGCGTTCGTGTGAATGATGGCGTGTCATCCGTCTCCCTTTCCGCACTGCAAGCCGCCGAACAAGAACTGCTGGCAGGCTGGGATACGCGCGAACTCGACAGCCCGCGGCTGCAACGCGCCGTGGCCGCCGCACGTTCCTTGCGGGCAAAGACGAAGGCGGACGATCCCGCGGTCGCGCGGCTCGCGGGCTGGACCAGCCTCGGGGCCGCCTACGGCTGCCTGCTGAGCGCGGACTTCGGCAAAGCTTTGGACGAATCTGTTGCCGCGGCCGGCCAACTGAACGTCCTGGGTGATGATTTCGGCGCCGGGTGGGCCGACGTGGTCCGGGCGACGGCGCTTTTCTACCTGTGCCGTTACCCGGAGGGACTCGCCCACGCCGAGACCGCCTTGGCGCAGTTTGAGAAGCTCGGCGACCTGCGCGGCCAGAGCGGCGCGCTCACCGCCATCGGCAACATCTGCCGCGTGAGCGGCCAGCCGGCGCGGGCGCTGCGCTGCGCCCGGCTTTCGCTGGCCAAGGCCCAGGCCTGCGGCCACACCGCGTCGGAAGCCGTGATCTTCAACAACCTGGGGACGATCGCGCACAGCCTCGGTGACTTCGCCCAGGCCGTGACCTGTTTCGAGCGCGCGCTGAACCTGGCCCGGCGCATCGGTCACCGCCGCATCGAGATGCCGGCGCTGAACAACCTCGGCGCGGCCTGCGAGGCGGCCGGCGACATCAACGCGGCGCTCGACTGGCACCGCCAGAGCCTGGCACTCAAGGAAAAGCAGGGCGACCGGCGCAGCCTCGCCATCTCGCTCAACAACCTCGGCATCGCCCTGAAAAAACTCGGCCGCCTCGACGAGGCGCGCGAACATCAGGAGCGCAGCCTCACCCTGTTTCTCGAAGTGGACGACCGCTGGGGACAGGCCTACTGCCACCAAGAATTCGGCGCGCTCGCGGTCGCCCGCGGCGATTTCACGGAAGCCCGCCGGCAGGCGGAACGCGCGCTGGAGCTGCGCCACGCCATGGGCGACCGCCTGCTGGAGGCCGAGGCGATCCTCACCCTCGCCGACCTGCTGCTGGACCATCCCGCCGGGCCCGGTGAAACGGACCGCGCCCGCGAACTGGCCAAGACGGCCTTGGCCATCGGCCGGGAAACCGATGCGACCGGCATCCAGCTCAACGCCCAAAAAGTGCTGCACCGCGCGGCCAAGATTGCCCGTGATCTCCCGGCCGCCCTGGAGCATTGCGAGGCCGTGATCGAACTGGAGCACCGCAGCTCCACGCAGGAAGCCGACCAGAAACTGAAAAACCTGCGCGTGCTCCACGAGGTCGAGGCGGCCCAGCGGCAGCTCGAGGCCGAGCAGCGCCGCTCGCAGGAATTGCGAAACTCCCTGGAGCAGGCCGAGCAGCACCGCCAGCGCGCCACGCAGGCGGACCAATACAAGAGCGAGGTTCTGCGCATCGTCGCCCATGATCTGCGCAGCCCCGTCGCGGCCATCCGTTCGCTGGCCGATCTCGTGGCCGAACGTCATGCGGACGATGCGGAAACCAACGAACTCGCCGCCATGATGGGCCGCTCGGCGGACTCTGTGCTCGGCATGGTCAGCAACCTGCTCGACGCCGCCGCGCTGGAGGAGGGCCGCATGGCCCCGGCGATCCAACCGTGCGACCTGCGGACGCTTCTGACAGGGCTCGCGCAGCTCCATGAGGCCCAGATCCGCGCCAAGCACCAGCGCATCGAGCTCCGCCTGACAGGCGACCTCGCGTGTGCGGGCGATCCGCAGTTGCTCACGACCGCGGTCGCCAACCTGCTTTCCAACGCCTCAAAATTCAGCCCGGAGGGCAGCCGCGTGCACCTGCAGGCCGCGCGCGCGGCGGCCGGGGAAATTGTCATCCGGGTGCAGGACGAAGGCCCGGGCCTGACCGTAGAAGACCAGTCGCGGTTGTTCGGCAAGTTTGCCCGCCTCTCGGCCCGCCCCACGGCCGGCGAGGGCTCCAGCGGCCTCGGGCTCTTCATTGTCCGCCAGTTGGTCGCGATGCATCGCGGCCGCGTCTGGGCCGAATCGGCCGGACCGGGCCGCGGCAGCACGTTTTTCATCGCGCTGCCCGCCAACTGAGGCCGACGCCGGTGAATTATCCCGGCTAATCACGGTCAGTCCGCGACGTGACACTTGCCGGGCGGGCGCCGATTTCGGGCAACGTTCCGGACCGGAGTGAGTCAAACTTGGCGTATGACCCAAAACACGACGACCCCCAACGACCTCGCCGCCAAACTCATCGTCAGCGGCATCCACCTTGATCTCACCGACGCCCTGCGCGCCGTCGTCGCCCAGAAGGCCGAGCGCCTGCTCCGGCATAACGAGCATCTCATCCGCATCCGCATCGACCTCGAGCACGACAAGACCCGCGGCAGCGCCGACCAGTTCATCGCCAAGGGCCACCTCGAGATCGGCGGCCCCGACCTGCTCGCCAGCGTCGCCACCGAGGACTGCTACAAGTCGATCGACCTCCTGATGGACAAGCTCGACCGCCTCATCCGCCGTCGCCACCGCCGTTTCAAGGACAAGCGCAACCACCCGCACGCCGTCGAGCTGACCGACGCCCTGCCCAAAACCTGAGGCGCGGGCTATCCGCACTCTCCTGACTGCATCACATCCACCGAACCGCGTCCCTGCCACTATGGCTCGCGAATGAGGTTCATGATTTTGGCAGTCGGATACGAAAAGTGGCGCCAGTTTCCGGTGGAGCCACGACCTCGGCGTGACCGCCGTGGGCGTGTGCAATGGCGCGGACGAAGCTCAACCCAAGTCCGAGGCCGCGCTGCGAACGGCTTTTGTCCCCACGGTAGAGCCGGTCCCAAATGCGCGGCAGGTCTTCTGCCGAAATGCCGGGGCCCTGGTCGCGCACGGTGATCTCCACGCCGCCGGCCGGTGTGCCGCAGGCCGCTAGCGTCACCGCGGTGCCGTCCGGGCTGTATTTGAGTGCGTTGTCCACGAGGTTGGCCACGGCCTGCTGCAGGCGGACCTTGTCCGCGGTGACAACGAGACCCGGGGCGACATCCACCGTGAGCCGGATGTTTTTCTCTTCGGCCACGTATTCGTAGAGCGAAGCCGCGCCACAGAGGAGGTCGTTGACGCACAAGGGTCCGGGATGGAGCTTCATCGCACCGGACTCGGCCTCGGAAATATCCATGAGCGTGCGCAGCATCGTCAGCACGCGTTCAGTCTCCTCGATGGTATCGGCCAGCGCCTCGTGCGCGACCGCGGGGTCGGCCGGCGCCTGCAATGCCTGCTCGGCGGAGGCGCGCATCCGGGCAAGCGGCGTGCGCAGGTCGTGGGCAACGTTGTCGAGCGACTCGCGCATGCCGCGGATGAGGGCTTCGTTTCGCGCCAGCATGCGATTGAGCACGGCGACGAGCTGGCTGAGTTCGTCCTCGCTGCGGCGCTCCGGCACCCGGGCGGCGAGGTCGCCGGTATCAAGGATGCGCCGCACGGTGCGGAGAATCTCCCGCACCGGAGCCATGGCACGCACCGTCAGCCAATAGCCAAGCAGCACCCCGGCCAGAATGGCGGGGATGAGACCGAATCCAAAGGCTTCGACAAACTCATCAAGCAGCTCGCGCCGGTCCGAGGTGCGCGCACCGGCCTGCAAGAGCCGGCCGTCGCCCAGCCGCGCGGTGTAAGCAACCCAGGTGCGACTGCCGGCGGCTGCCGGCACTTCCTGCCAAGTGGGCCGCTCGCCCTGCTTCGGCGCACTATCCCAAGTGACACGGGCGAGATCGAGTTCCTCGCGGCTGCGATCCTCGGCGGGTAAGGCGATAATTTCCGCGCGTCCGTCCGGCTGGAGCAGGCGGACGAAGAACACGTTTTTGGTCAGTTCCTCACCGTCAGCAAAATCGGAGCGCAGCCGTTCCACGCCACCGCGCTCGTAGCGCAGGACCATCTGCTCGAGCTGCGATTTGACAAGGTCACGGTCTTTCTTGCGCAGCACCACCAGCAGCTCGACATAGCCGAAGGCGAGAAAGCCCAGCGCCAGCAGGCCGAAGAAGACCGCGTAGTAGAGGTTCAGCCGGAAGCTGAACGCGCCGGTCAGGCGCCTAATCCACCTTGAAAACATAACCCGCTCCCCGGACGGTCTGAATGCGCTTGGCCTCGAAGTCGCGGTCCACCTTCGCGCGCAGGCGGCAAACGAGGACATCCACGACGTTGGTCTGCGGATCGAAACTGTAATCCCACAGCCGCTCGAGCAGGAACGTCTTGGTCAACACGCGCCCGGCGTTCCGCAGCAGCAGCTCAAGCAGCGCGAATTCACGGGCCTGGAGGTCGAGCCGGCGGCCCTCCCGCGTCACCTCGCGTGTGAGCAGATCGAGCGTGACGCCTCCGGCGGTGAACTCGGTGGCGGTTTCGCCCGGCTGTGTGCGACGGATGAGGGACTGGAGGTGGGCCAGCAGCTCGGAGAAGGCGAAGGGTTTCGTCAGGTAATCGTCGCCGCCGGCCTGCAGGCCACGGATGCGGTCGTCGAGCTTGGCGCGGGCGCTGAGAATGACGACAGGGAGGCGGTTATTCTCGGCGCGGAGGATTTCGATGAGCGCGAGGCCGTCCAGCTTGGGCAGCATCAGGTCCACCACCGCGGCGGCGTAATGTCCCTGCCGCGCCAGCGCGAGGCCGTCGAGGCCGTCGGCCGCGTGGTCCACGGAGAAACCGGCCTGCTTCAGACCGCCCGCGACAAAGGCGGCGAGCTTGGGGTCGTCCTCGATGACCAGAATTCGCATGGTCAGGGAGTATCAAGGAACCGGCGCAACGCGGCAAGATGATCGGTGCCGATGACGCTCACCCCCGCGGCGCGCAGGACGCGCCAGACCTCGGGCCGGTCGGGCGTGGCCCAGAAACGCAGGAGCCGTCCTTGGGCGTGCGTGCGGGTGACGATCTCGTCGAGCCGGACGCGCTCGGCCGCGGGGAATTCGTCGTCGCCCCGCCAGGAGAAATACTTTGTCCAGTTGTCGCTGATAAGGGGGATCCAGTCCGCCGTGGCTGGATCCGCCAGATCCTCAAGTCGCCCGTCCATCACGGCACGCCGCGGCGATGCAGCGGCGAGCAGGCCGCGGGCCCGGTTGCCGGAGATGATAAACCGAACCTGCCCGGAAAGATCGGGGTATTTCGCCAGGACGGCGTCGATTGCGCGCCAGGTGGAATCCGCCTCGGTCTTCACATCGATGAGAAGGATGAGCGACCGGGTGGGCCGCGTTTTCAGGTGCTCGCGCAGCGGATCGAGGTAGAGGGATGCCAGTGTGCGGCCGGGCCGGATCTCCTCGTATTCGTGCGCCACAAGCAACTGCCCGTCGATCAGCCAGACGTCGGCCTCAATGCTGTCCAAGCCCGCCGCCAGTGCGTCGTGCAGCGGGCGGGTTTGCTCGTAGTCGTTGTGCGAGTGGGTCAGCGGACCGGCGAACATCGTGGTGGCAAGAAGCCAGGCCAAGCCCACGATGGAGAATGAGCACTGCTGGAAGCGATTCACCGCAGCCATGGCTGGTGCCGGTCAGGACGGATCGGGAGAGGGCACGGTCACCGTGAAGCTGTGCCGCACCGGTTCCGCGCCCTTGTGATTGCGACCGCTCCACTCAACCCGGACCTCCGGGCCGCCGTCGTCCACCACGCGCATCAGCCCGAACTGGCCCGGGCCCGGAAAGGTGCCGTGGCTGTAAGGCCCGCCCTTGACCGAGCCCTTGCGGTCGAGGGCAGCGGCCTGAAAGACGGGAAACAGCGGCCGGCCGGAGGGGCCGTAGCGGTTGTTCGTGCCGTCATCAATGGCGAGCATGTGGGAATCGCCGCTAAGGACACAAAGATTACGGATATCGTGCTCCTCAAGGAAGGCGGACAGCTCGGCCCGCTCGGTGACGAAACCGGTCCAACGGTCCTCGTTTTCGCTGCCGCTGTCGGTGCCGATCCACGGCACGGAATTCACCCAGACAATCAAGGCGTGCGTGTCGCGGGCCGCCAAGACCTCCGCTTTAAACCAAGCCTTCTGCTCCGCCCCGAGCATGGAGCGATCCAGGCCGTCCGGCACCGTCAGGGGCGAGCGCTCCGAACGCATGTCCGACATGATAAAACGCACGCGGCCCACCGTGAAGGCGTGGTAAACAGGACCGTCCTCGCCAATCACCAGCGGGTGGTGTGGCACGGCCTCCCGGTAGGCACGCCGGGAGGCCTCGCGGCTGGGCGAGGAGCTGTCGGAGTTGTTGGGACCAAAGTCATGGTCATCCCACATGTAGGGGACCGCCGTGGAGCGAAACAGGGTCGCCTGCGTCGGCGAAGTGAGGGCGCGGTCGATGGCCGCGTGAAACACCGCCACATCGTTCACCGCGATGTCCTCATAATGGAGATCGCCCATATGCAGGAAAAATAGCGGTGCATGGGCCGCGATAGCGCGAAAAACCTCGTGGGTTGAACCCGTGTCACCACAGGAGCTGAGCGCCAGGGTGAACGAAGCAGGACCGGGCGGTGGCAGCGTGGACACCCGGCCGGCGACACCCCCAACCGTGTAGTGATAGCTAGTGGCGGGTTGCAGCCCATGCAGGTGATAGTCGGCAATCCAACCTTCGCCGGCCGGCACCACACTGGCCGGCGCCACCTGAGCCGGGACGGCACCCGCCTCACCGGCCGGGACATACGTCAAGGGCTCTGCCTCGGCAGTCCCAAATTTCACCTTGATGCGCACCGAGTCGGGCGTTTGGGCACCACTCCACATCCAGCGGACGTCAGCAGTGGCACTACGTAGCGCCGGCAAGGCAAGAGCGAGAAACAGCAGAACGAAGCGCAGAGATGTTTTCATGGATCAGGGGGATTGAGGGGTTGGACTCGGCGGAGAAAAGGCGCGGACGCGGAACAGCAGGAGCAGCGCGAGCGGGAGCAGAAAATGCGGGAGGCGCACGATGAGCTCTCCCATCGCACCCCAGCCATAGTTCAAGGGCCGGAGCGCAGCCGTGAACAGTCCCCAGCCCGCCATCCAGCCGGCGATCCAAGGCCGGCGAAAGACTAACACGCCAACCGCCACGAGCAGATCGACCGAGCCGACCACCTTAAGGATGGACTCGGCAGTGGCTTGTGAGATCCGCCAGCCGCCGATCATGCGGAAGGCCCCGATCGTCATGTCAGTGAACCACGGATGCGCCGCCAGCGCCTCGACCCCGTGCACGATGAAGACGAGCGCGGTGGTCGTCAGCAGCAGCGCTGTCACGACCTGACGCCGGACGACTGCAAGCGGCGACCAAGGCAGCACGGCGAGCAACAAGGCCAGCGGCGCGGCTAGCCGGAGCGCGTGGGCGCCCCAGGCGAAACGACTGAACGGATAACCGCCCTGATCTACATTGGCCCAGGCGAGAAACGCGGCGACGGCGAGCAGGCCCGCAGCGGCCCAGCCGCGCGCCGGGGACCAGGCGAGCGTGACCACCAAACCGATCAAGGCCCAGCCAAGCACGAGCTCAACGAGCACCGTGCGCTCGTGGGACATGCCGTGGTTCATGAAGAGCATCGAGCCGATGGCAGTGGTTTTCCAGACCAGCAGCGTCATACCGAGCCCCAGCGTGGCGGCACCGGCGAGCAGCAGTGCGCGGACGGCCGGGGGAATGACTGCACCGACACTCATTGCCTCGGCGCCAGTGTGTGTTGATCCAGCACTTTGCCGTCGATCCCGATGGCCTCCATGCGCAGCATCTCCGCCGTGAAGCTGAGCAGCCACACATGGTGCGCACTCGCGGCGAACCCGGGCGGCTCCACGAACCATAGGTTCGGCCGGGGTTTGCGCTGTGGGACGCCCAAGCCGCCTTCGCCGATGTAAACGATGCCGTCGGCGGCAAACGCATTGTTGCGGATCGGCACGGTGCGCTTGAGCACATGGCCGTCGGACTCAAGCACGAGGTCCACGTTGAATTTCTCGAAGAGCGGCGACCAGGTCTGCCGCACGCGGGCGAAAGTGTGTTCGTTGAAATCCTTGGCGACCGGGTAGGCCGGGCGGTGGTATTGCACGAGGAGCCAGCGCTGGGCGGGGCGCAGTTCGGCAAGCTGCTCCTCCAGAAATTCCAGCTGATCGCCCGCCACACTGATCTCCGTGTTCAGGGTAATCAGGGCGGTCTTCGGACTGATCAAAGTGGTGAAATAGTAGGCCGCGCTGTTGGCATCGGTGATGTCGCCAAGCCAGAAGTTCTCCTGAAAGCCGATGCCTTCATCGTGGTTGCCCCGGGAGACAATGAACGGCAACAGGCGGCCGTCGGCCGCCCGCAGGATTTCGTTGTCCTCGAACCACCAGTAGAGGTGGCGCCAGTCGGCCGTGGTGCACCAGTCGGCGCCGTGCACCATCGCGAGAAGGTCGGGGTTTTCCTCAAGCAGCTCGGCCATCCGCCGGTTCATGGCCTGCCGGTCAATGTGCGGGGTGCGGCCGGCGTAGCGGGGCTTCTCGCCCCCCATGCGCGAGTCACCACCGGAGAGAAGCTTGAAGGGTCGGTCGTCGGCAGGTGCCGTTATAAAGTAGCGCTCCTCGGTCAGCACACCGTCGCTTTCCACCGCGAGATAAACCCGGGAGGACGGGGACAAACCCTCGAGCTCGGCGTGATGATACCAACCGGGGGGCACGCCCTCCTTGCGATCCTCGGCCCGGAGGGTGATCGTGCCATTCCGTGATGCCTCGACTCGAAACTGATACGCCGCCGCATCCCCTCCCCGGCTGACCGTGTCGTAATGCACCACATTCTTCGTGGTGGGCGACATCGTCGTCCACGACACGATGGCGTGGGTGGCAGGCTGCTCCGTCCAGACGATTCGCAGATGGCGGGGCGAGGGATCGACCGTGGCCGAGGGTGCCACGTTGGCTTCCTGCCGGGCGCAAGCGCCCAGCAGGAGAACGGAGACAAGGCAGGGTAAAAACCGGTTCATATCTGGCGGGTTGCTGGGTTGAACTTCCGCTCAAGGGCAACGACGGCAGCTTGGGCGGATAAAGTCGCTGAACGGCATGCTCAGGGGTTTGGCAGCGCACCGTTGGATACTTTCCTGAGCCGGTCTCCGGCTATATCCTCCCAAGCATAGTAGTGGAAGACCTTGCCATTGGACATCGCGACAAAAAGGCCGCCGGGGAAGCCGGGTAGCTCGACGTTCGTGACATCGCTGCCATCGCTCTCGATGGTAGAGACATCGATCTTCCGGAGCAGCGGGTGCGAATGCGGATCGGCCGCGGTGCCTTCGCGGGGATAGACGTTGAAGGAGTTGTCCTGCTGGTTTGAGACCAAGATGTAGCCGGTGCCGGGGCCTGACTTGTAGATCGAGATGCCCTCGCGATCCTCGGTGAAGCCGTCGAGGCCGATGACGGCAACCTGCTCGTCGGAGTCCTTGGCCGCGGGATCGGCGCGGTATTTGCGAATGCTGTGGTTTTCGTCGGCATAATAGACGTAGCCCAGCTCGTTATCCACGGCGATGGCCTCGATCTCCTTCGTGCCGCTCCAATCGCCGAAGGAGCGGGCGAACACGCCGCGCAGCACGCCGTTGCCGTCGTCCACGAGACGGTATTGGTGCAGGTAACCCTGCTTCGGCGCCAGATAGTCGGAGCGGGAGACGATCGCGAAGACCGCGCCATCGGAGGCGCGGGTGTAGAGTGCGATGCCCATGCAGTCCCGGGCGCGTTCGCCTTGGAAAACCGGGATCCCACCGTTGTCCACCGGGGCCATGTCGGGCAGCCGGTAAACGCGCAGACGATGGGCGTAGCGCTCGGTAACGACGGCGATGTCGATCTTCCGGCCGCCGAGCATCACGCCGTAGGCGATGTCCACGTTGTTGGGGCGGACCAGGCCGCGGACGACCTTGTCGTGATGGATCTTGCCGTCGAGGCCCCAGACGTAGAGGGCGCCGTCCACGTGCTTGTCGGTGCCGACAACGAGGCTTTCGGCCGGGTTGGCGCGATTGATCCAGATGGCGGGATCGTCCGTGTCGTGCTTGACGGGCTCGGTGACGATGCGGGGCTTGATGGCGCCGGGAGCGGGTTCGGTCTTGCCAGGGGCGGCGAAGCCCGCGCCGCTGAGGGCGCAGACGAGGAGGAGGCCGAGCAGGAATCGAGGGGTAGAAGGCATGGTTATCATGGTTTGTCCGCCCATACTGGACGGCGGAGATTGCGCAGTTGCTGCGGTGGGATTACAGTTCTGCAATCTTTACCGGTAAAGAAACGTTGGCGGCAGTTAACTCTGCCGCCAACGTGAGTAATGCTGGCTGGATTCCCAGGTCAGAAGTTGAACTTCACACCGGCATTGGCACCCCACTTGTAAAACTCGGTCTGGGCGTTCCGGAATGAAACGTCGAAGTAAGTGTGGCGCGGACGACCGTCGATATTCTGGAATTCTGCAAAAACCGTCCACTGGCGGTTGATCTTGTAGTTGGTTGTGATGTCAATCTGGACGTGTTCGCCGACGTAGACGTCCATATTGCGAGTGCCGGCAATGCTGTCCAAGTAAGCGCTGCGTTGGTTGAGGGCGACCCGTAGCATGAAACCGTGTTTTTCATACGACAGGGCCGCGTTGTAGACCCGCTTCGACTGACCCATAAGCGGCAAAAGCTCACCCGGACGGGCGGCCCCCAAGTCCATCTCGCTGTCGATGAACGTGCCGTTCAGGAAAATGCCGAAGCCATCGAAAGGGGCAGGTAGCTGCGTGAACTGCTGCTGGTAGGTAAATTCGAAACCGCTGACCGTGGCGGTCTTGCCGTTGAGCGGAATCGTGAGATTGCGACCACCGGGCGCAGCACCCGCGAGCGTCTGCTGAAAGATGAATCCGTCGATCCGTTTCGCGAAGAAGCCGGCGGACAGCACACCGATGGATTTGCCGGGATAATACTCCAGCGAAACATCGAAGTTGTCCGCACTGTAGGGCTTGATGTTCGGGTTGCCCTGGGAGACATCACCGCTCTCATTCACCACACTGCGAAAGGCAGAATCGGGAAAGTTAGGCCGCGCCAAGCTCTTGGTGACAGAAGCCCGACCCTGCAACTTGGGATTGAACCGGTAGATGCCGTGCAGGCTGGGCAGGACATCCGTGTAATCCCTAGACGCGGAGGTCCGCGTGAAGACCGGATTGACCGTGCCGCGGATCTCCCAGCCTTTGGTGTTGAAGGAGGTTTGTTCGACGCGCGCCCCTCCCAGCAGCGTGAAATCACCCAGTGTGACCGAACCCATCAGGTAAGCGGCAAACACATCCTCGTTGGTGGTGTAATCCTCCTCGCGGTCGCCGATCGATGAGGTGATGGCGTTGCGCACAAAGAAGGACGGATTGTTGCGGAGGAAGGCGATCGCAGCCTGCGCGTTGGTGGTGTGGTGCGGAACGAAACCCGGATTGAATGTGCTGGGCCGATACACATCAGCCAAAGTGTAGGTGCTGGAAGCATGCCGCGTGTAGCGATTGTCGTCCGTGTCGGCATTCTTTTCCCGCGCCCGGTATTTCAGACCGGCCTTCCAATAGCCGGGATTCGCTCCGAAACCGACCTCTCGCTTGAGATTGAGGGCAAGGGTCGTCTCTTCGTCAGTGTGGAGGGAAGTGCGGTGGCGAGCCGAATTGAAAATGAAGGCACTGGGAGGAAGGGCCAAAGCCGCTCCGGTAACCACCGGCTTACCTTGATCGGTAAAGTCGTAGTTAAAGCTGGTGTTGGCGCTCTGGAACACCGTCTCAAAACGGAAAGGGTCGTCCAAATCGGCATAAGTCCGGGCCGCCAGCCAGTCGATCGTCATGCTGCCGCGCCGGTGTTCACCACCAAGAACGAGCGTCCTGATATTGGTGTCTTCCGTGCGGTCACGGACCTCCACCGTTGCGACCCGGCCGGCAACGGAACCGAGATTGTCGCTGGTCGGCGTGGCAGAGGCAGTGGTGGCGCGAAAGCGATTTCGGGTGCGCGTTTCCGGATTGGAAAAATGACTGAGAGAGCCACGGAAATAGATCTCATCATCTGCAGTCGGGCGGAAATCCAGGGACATGCTGGCGCCCTTGCGAATACGCTTCATCTGATATTCACGCACATCAATGTCGTCCGCAGGCACCCAAAAGCCATTTTTTTGCGCCCATCCGGCCTGCTCATTGCTCATGGAGGTGATGTAGCGGAGCTGGTCGCTGAGGGTGACCAAAATACCCCACCGATCGTTGCCGAACTTGCTGCCGGCGGTGACGGCGTATTTGTGGCCCCACTGGTCGGCATATTTGGTGTATTGGCCCTCGGCCGAGACATTGAGAATACGGCCCTCTTGGCTGAAGGCGGTCTTGGTCTTCAGGTTCACGCTGCCACCGATGGCGTCGCCGTCCATGTCCGGGGTGAGCGCCTTGGTGAGCTCGATGCTGTCGAGCAGTTCAGAAGGAATGGTGTCGAGGTTGACCTTGCGGGTGTTGCGCTCGGAGGACGGCACATTGACGCCGTCAATCTGGGTGCTGTTGAGCGAGGCGGTCATGCCGCGGATGGAGATGAAACGGCCTTCGCCCTGGTCGCGCTCAAGGGCCACACCGGACAAACGCTGCATGGCCTCGGCGGTGTTTTGGTCGGGGAAACGGCCGATCGCATCGGCGGCAACGATTTCCTTCAGGTTCTCGGATGCACGC
The DNA here is from genome assembly GCA_002344205.1 of Opitutaceae bacterium UBA2377. Taxonomy (GTDB): domain Bacteria; phylum Verrucomicrobiota; class Verrucomicrobiia; order Opitutales; family Opitutaceae; genus UBA2377. The sequence continues at coordinate 114,959 of DDSZ01000032.1, read as the reverse complement.
TGCAGGTTGAGTGCCCGGGCCTGACCGGCCCGCTGGCCCTCGATGCTCATCGCCTCCAGTTGGACCACTTCATCGGAGTCCGTGGCCCCCAGCCGCACATCAAGCGAGGTGCGCTCCCCGGCCGTAACCACAATCAGCTCATCCCGGGAAGGAAGACCCAAGTAGGTAACCCGAACAGTATAACTTCCAGCCGGAACGGTCCCGAGGTAGTATTCACCATCGCGCTCCGTGACAGCCGAAAGGTTGGTGTCGGCCACGGTGACGCGGGCACCGGCCAGTGGGTTGCCGCTGCCGTCCCGCACGCGGCCGGCAAGAATACCGGTGGCCGTCTGGGCCTGCATGGCGGTGACGCTGAAGAAGAATCCGACGAGCAACGCTAGCCACGTCAGACGGGCGGCGGATGAGGGTTGGGGATGAATCGTGTTGTTCATGGGTGTGGGTGGGGTGTTATGGGGTGACAAGAAGGCTGTAATGCGGCGTTTGGGTTACGGTGGTGTGAACGTTTTCATTTTTTCCAAATGTCGCCCTCGCCGTCGGCGAACCAGCGGGAGGTGGTGACCTTGGGCTGGGTGTAAAAAAGGACGCCGCTGCGGCCCTGCATGTGCAGATCGCCGAAGAAGGACTCGTTCCAGCCGCTGAAGGGGAACATCGCCATCGGGGCGGGCACGCCGACATTGATGCCGATCATGCCGGCCCGCACGCGCTGCTTGAACTCGCGCGCGGCGGCGCCGCTGCGGCTGAAGATCGCCGCGCCGTTGCCGTAGCTGGAGGCGTTGGCCAGCGCGATGGCCTCGTCGAGTCCGGACATGTGCAGCACGTTGAGCACGGGGCCGAAGACCTCCTCCTGCGCGAGCTTCATGTCTGTGCGCACGTCTTCGACGATGGTGGCGCCGAGGTAGAAACCGTTGGGCGCATCGGCGACCTTTACGCTGCGGCCGTCGGCAATGACCTTGGCGCCTTCGCGCTCACCGGCGTCCACCAGCCCGCGCACGCGGTCGCGGTGGGCCGCGGTGATGACTGCGCCCATGCCGGGCTGCGCCTCGACGTCGGTGCGGCCGACGGTGAGGGACTTCGCGGCCTTCACCAGTTCGGGCAGCACCGCGCGGCCGCGGTCGCCCACGGTGAGCACGCTGGAGCCGGCCATGCAGCGCTCGCCGGCGCAGCCGAAGGCGGCGTTCATGACCGCCTCGACCGTCTTGCCGACGTCGGCGTCGGGCATGACGACAACGTAGTTTTTCGCGCCGCCGTTGGCCTGCACCCGCTTGCCGTGCGCTGACGCGGTCTGGTGCACATGGCGGGCCACCGGGGTTGAACCGACAAAGGACACGGCGCGGACCAAGGGATGCGTGAGCAGAGCGTCGACCGCCTCCCGGCCGCCATGCACAAGGTTGAACACGCCCTTGGGCAGGCCGGCCTCGATGAGCAGCTCGGTGAGCTTGATGGCGGTGAGCGGCACGCGCTCACTGGGCTTGAGCACGAAGGTGTTGCCGCAAACCAGGGCAAGCGGGAACATCCACAGCGGGATCATCGCCGGAAAGTTGAAGGGCGTGATGCCGACACACACGCCGAGCGGGTGACGGGCGAGTTCGCCGTCGATGCCGCGGGCGATGTTCGGCAGCAGTTCGCCGGTGAGCAGCGTGGGAGCGGCACAGGCAAGTTCCACGACCTCAAAGCCGCGGAACAGGTCGCCGCGGGCCTCCGCGAGCGTCTTGCCGTGCTCGCGGGCGATGAGGCGGGCGATGGCCTCGAAGTCGCGCTCGAGCAGCGTGCGGTATTTGAACATCACGCGGGCGCGTTCGCTGGGCGGCGTGTCGGCCCAGGCAGGGAAAGCCGCATGCGCGGCCTGCACAGCGGCCTCGATCTCGGCGGCACCACCCAGCGGCAGTTCGGCAATGACCTCGCCCAGCGATGGGTTGAAGACCGGGGAGGTCGCCAGCGAGGTGACGTGCTGCCATTCACCGCTGATCAAAAACGGGCAAAGGGCGGGGGCAGGACTGGTGACAGTGGGCATGAAAGGCTGGGTTACATCGGGATCATCCGACTGCGAACGAGCGACAGCAGATCGGCATAACCGCCAAGGAATTGGTTGAGCGTATGCACGGTGGCGCCGTAGCGGACAAAATCGGCCGGCGCCATGCCGCTCTCGTCATAAGCGCGGAGGAAATCCGGGAACTTGGCCCGCAATTCCGCGAGCACTGCGCCATCCACCGGGGTCTCCAGCGTGGGAGCCGGTGTCGAGGGGGATACGTTGAACTTCGTCCACCAATTGTAAGGGATGGTCTGCAGGACCTCGGGACCAATCAACTGGGACCAGTGGCCTTCGTGCCGGTAGGCAGCGGCCAGCAGCGTGCCGGGTAGGCCGCGTTGACGGAAAAGCCGGTGGGCGTGCTTGAAGACAGCGATGCCGGCCCAATCGAGGGTGCCAGGCGTGACGGTGAGCTTCTCCCGCTCTGCCACGCGTTTAAGGTGGTCGTCCACGCGACCGATCATGATCGTGATGTAGGGGCGGATGGCGTCGGCGTTGAGCCCCGCGGACCTGGCGCGTTTCAGGCCGCGCTCGAACGCGGCGGAGACGGCCAGCGCCTGGGCGACGGAGAAGCTGACCGTGGCGTTCACGCGCACGCCACGCGCGGTCATCTCCTCCATCGCCGCAATGCCGGTTTCGGTCGCCGGCGCCTTGATCGCAATGTTGGGTGCCAGCGCCGCAAGCTCGGTCGCGTGGGCCACCATCCGGTCTTTGCTGGGATAATATTGGGGGTTCACCTGCATGGACAGGTAACCTTTGGCGCCTTTCGTCGCCTCAAAGACCGGCAGGAGCTGCTTCGCCGACTCACGTCCCAGCACGGCGATGAGCTTCCAGGTCAGCTCGTCCTCGGTGGCGTGCGGGTGCTCGGCAATCAGCCGGTCCAGCGGCGGCAGGCAGAGGTCGGGATTGGCCTTCACCGTCTGATAAACAATCACCGGATTCGAAGTGCCGCCGGTGGCGCCCTGCGTCACAGCCTCGCCCAGCTCGGCCGGCACGCCGGAGTCGTTCCACCAGTCCGCACCAAGTGCGGTCATCTGCTGCATCCGGGAAGTGGTCGTAAGAGTCGCGGTCATGAGATGATTTTCCTCAGGCACCGGCGTGGGTGCGGACATACTCGCGCGCTTTGCAGGCCTTGGGGAGCGCCGGCACCTTGACGGGGTCCTCCTCCGCCTCGACCACCAGCCAGCCGGCGTAATTCAAGGCGGCGAGACGGGCAAAAATGGCCGGAAAATCCACCATGCCGTCGCCGGGAATGGTAAAAACCCCCTCGGTCACCGCGCGGTAAAAGGACCACCGCTCACGCCGGCTTCGGGCGATTATCCCGGCCCGGGCGCTTTTCAGATGCACGTGCACAATGCGCGGGCCGTATCGCTCCATGACGGCCAGAGGATCAATCCCCGCGAAGGCGAGGTGCCCGGGGTCAAAGAGCAGGCCCGTCGCCGGCACCGCGGCCAGCAGCCGGTCCAGCTCGTCCGCCGACTGGATCACGGTGCCCATGTGGTGATGGTAGGCGAGCTGCATGCCTTCGTTTCGGGCCACCTTGGCCAGATGCTCCAACCCGGCGACCACCCTCGCCCACTCCGTCTCTTGCAACCCTCGGCGATCGTCCGGGCCATAGCCCAAAGGTGTCCCACGCCGGCCGTGGACCGCATGGGTGCATTCCGCGATGATGATCACGCCGGCTCCGAGTGCCTGCAACAGTCGCAGGTGCCCGAGAAACCCGGCTTCTTCCTCCGCCAGCGGCCGGGAGGCGAGCCGCGTGCTGTGCCAGCCGCTGATCAAGCGGAGATCGTGCCGCTGCAGCGCCGCACCCAACTGCACGGCATTGCGGGGATAAGCATGCCCGAGCTCGGTGCCCGCATAACCAGCCGACCGCATATCGCGCAAAATGTCGTCGAGCGGCACATTGCCCGCCAGATCGTCGAAGTCGTCGTTGCTCCAGATGATGGGATTGGCCCCCACCAGACAGTCCGGCAGCGCGTGCATGGGTCGCGGTTCGGCAGCGGGTGAGGTCATTTTAGTAATGGTAGCGCTGGCGACGGCGGGCCCGTTCGTAAGCCGCGCGGGCGCGGCGGACCGTTGGCACGCCCGAGATGGCGGCGGGCGGCACATCCCACCACGAATAGCCCTGCATCACCGAGAGCGGTGAGACCGGCACATAGATGAGGCAGGTGTTGCGCTCGGCCTTGGCGGCGGCGAGCGCGGTGCGCAGCTCCTCCTTGGTGCGGGCGGTGAAGACGGTGGCACCAAGACTGCGGGCGTTGGCGACATAATCCACCGCGACATAGGTGCCGTCGAGCCGGCCGGAGACACGGGAGCGCACCCGGAACTCGTTGCCGAAGCTGCGCCCGCCCTGACCGCGCTGGAGGTTGTGGATGCAGCCGAAGGCGTGATTGTCGTTCAGGATGACGGTAAGCTTCCGGCCTTCCTGCACGGCGGTGACAATTTCCGTGTGCAGCATGAGGTAGCTGCCGTCACCGAGGAACGCATACACCTCGCGGTCCGGCGCAGCGAGTTTCACGCCGAGCGCGCCGGCGATCTCGTAGCCCATGCAGGAGTAGCCGTATTCGGAGTGGTAGTCGGTGGCGGACTTGCCGCGCCAGAGCTTGTGGATGTCGCCCGGGATGCCGCCGGCGGCGTGGACGACGGTGCTGGCCGCTTCGGTAAACGTGTTCAGCACGCCGATAACCTCGCTCTGGTAGAGCAGTTGGTCCGGGCTGCGGCGGGCCGGCGCGGTCATCGCGCGCCAGGGTTTTTCCCAGTCGGCCTTGGCCTTGGCGATGGCCCGCGCATGCGCAGCCGGGGCGCGCCAGCCGCGAAGAACGCGGCCGAGCGCTGCGAGCGTGGCGCGGGCATCGCCCACGAGCGGCAGCGCGCCGTGCTTGGCCGCGTCGGCGGCATGGACGTTGATCGCGACGAAACTCACACGCGAGTCCTGAAACTGGGTCTTGGATGCCGTCGTGAAATCCGACAGCCTCGTGCCGATGCAGATCACGACGTCGGCCTCGGTCGCGATCCGGTTGGCGGCGAGGGTGCCGGTGACTCCAACCGCGCCGAGACCAAGCGCGTGGGACTCGAGCAGCGCGCCCTTGCCCGCCTGCGTGACGCCTACCGGGATGCCGGTGGCCTCGGCGAACAGCTGGAGCGAGTCGGTCGCGTCCGAGTAATGCACCCCGCCGCCGGCGACGATCAACGGGCGTTTGGCTTTGCGCAGGAGTGCCGCAGCCTCGCGCAGACGGGCGGCCAGCGGAGCGGTGCGGTCAATATCGTAAACCCGCTTGGCGAAGAAATGCACCGGGCAGTCGAAAGCCTCGGCCTGCACGTCCTCGGGGAGGGCGATGGTCACGGCGCCGGTTTCGGCGGGATCGGCCAGCACGCGCATGGCCTCGGGCAAGGCGGTGAGGAGCTGCTCGGGGCGGTTGATGCGGTCCCAGTAGCGCGAAACGGGACGGAAGCAGTCATTGACGCTCGTGTCGTGGGAACCCGGGTGCTCGAGCTGCTGGAGCACGGGCGCGGGCCGGCGGCTGGCAAAGATGTCACCGGGCAGGAGGAGCACCGGCAGGCGGTTGATGGTCGCGGTGGCGGCGCCGGTCACCATGTTGGTCGCGCCGGGCCCGACCGACGAGGTGCAGGCCAGCGTGCCGAGGCGCTGTTTCGTCTTCGCGTAGGCGATGGCGGTGTGGACCATGGCCTGCTCGTTCTTCGCCTGGAGGAAAGGCAAGCTTCGGCCGCCGTGTTCCTCCAGCGCCTGGCCGAGGCCGGTGACGTTGCCGTGGCCGAAGATGCCGCATACGCCGTTGATGAGGCGCTGCTCGACGCCGTCACGGCGGACGTATTGGGCCTGGAGAAAGCGGACGATCGCAGCTGCGGTGGTGATGCGCACGGTTTTCATCGGAACAGGGCGCGGGACGGCTTCCAGCCCTGGTTGCGGGCATCCAGCAGCCAGCGATAGGCCGGCGTGACCTTAAATCCCTTGTAGGGACGACCCGGCAGGTGCCGGACAACCCAGAGATAATACATGCCATAGCCGGGGGCCGAGACCTGGGCGTGATCCAACCCGCCGGGAATCACAGTCGTATCGCCCGCCCGCACCTTGTAAACGTTGTCCCCCACTTCGGCATGACCGTAGCCCGCCTGCCCCGTGAAACGATAGTGGTAGATCTCCGGCTGGGCGTGATGGTGCGGCGGGTAACTGGACCAACGCCCGGGCAGGTTGACGACCTCACCAATCACAAAGGCCGAATCTGGTCGGGTGTTGTAATCATAGATGGTGCGCACCAGCCGCTCACAGGCACCCTGGGCCAGACCAGCGCCGCGGTTCTCCAGCCCCACTTCCTTTGGCCGGTAGAGGCGCGCGCCATGCATCTTGCGATTGCCCGTGCGCATCACCGCCCATTCTGTGTTGGCGGCAAGAGAGCGAACCTCCACCTTCTCCCCCGCCCCAAAATTCAGCGCCACCGGTCCAGAGTCGAAAACGGATTGGCGCGATACCACCACCTTGCGCCCGCCAAAACCCAGTTGTGCTCTGCCCTGCAGCAACACCCAGAGCGACTCCTGATCACGCACCGTTGCCAGGTGCAGCCTGCCCTTGTCCATGCGACAAAGCCCGAAATTCATGCGCGCCACCGCCTGTTGCTCGTTTTCACGAACAATCCATGTGATGCCGGACGAAGAGCGTCTCCGTGAGGCAGCAACCTTAGCAACCGTGATAGGGGCAGGGTGCATCAGCGATTAATGAAAACGATTACATTTTTAGGTTGTGGGTCAACCCGCAAATCTAAACAATGGCTTCCGCCCCCCTGAAAATCACGCGAAAAACCGGCCTTAGTTTCTCTTAATAAAGATTTTATCTATGAGCATTTTTTCACTAAAAAATCGTCGGGCCTTGATCACAGGAGCGGGCAAAGGGCTCGGCCTGAGCATCGCCGTTGGGTTGGCTGAAGCTGGAGCCGAGATCATCATCAATGATGTTGATCCAAACTTGGCGGACCGGGCCTGTCGAAAACTGCGTGCGACTGGTTTCATGGCACAAGCCGCAGCATTCAATGTGGCAGACGCCGAGGCGGTTCGTCTGGCGGTGCGCGATATTCAGAGCTCGGCGGGCGCGATTGATATCTTGGTGAATAATGCGGGCATCCACCGCTACGGCGCCTTGCTCGAATTGCAGGTCGCCCAATGGCAGGAAGTGCTCGACGTAAACCTGACCGGTGCATTCCTGACCGCCCAGACCGTGGCCGCGGGCATGGTGGCTCGCCAGAGCGGGAAAATCATCAATATCTGCTCCCTCATGAGCGAAGCGGGCCGGCCGACCACGGGCAACTATACGGCCGCCAAAGGCGGGCTCAAAATGCTGACCAAGGCCATGACCGTGGAGTGGGCCCGACATAACATCCAAGTCAACGGCATCGGCCCCGGCTACATCCTGAGCGACATGACCAAGCATCTCGCCGACCGACCGGATTTCGACCAATGGGTAAAATCCCGCACCCCGGCCGGCCGCTGGGGTCAGCCGAGTGATCTGGTCGGCGCGGCCGTATTCCTGTCCGCACCGGCCTCGGATTTCGTCAACGGCCAGATCATCTACGTGGACGGTGGCATATTGGCGGCGCTTTGAGCCGGAATACGGTGTCGCAACCGGCATTCTCCGGGCGCTGCACCAACCGGCCAAGCTTCAGATCACCGCTTCGGCCCGGCCGCTGTGCAATGAGCGCGTGGCGGCAATCGCAATGCGCTGCGCCTTTAGTCCGTCATCGCACACAATCGGTGGCGACCGGTCGTGCAAAAGATTGTCCACGAAATTTTGCAGCTGCGAGATATAAGCCTGCTCAAACCGCTCGTAGAAGCCGGGCACGGTATCGTGGGCGATTTGCCCCTTGGTCATGACCAGGATGGCGGTTTCACGATCGTAGCCAATCTGGATGGTGCCCTTGGTGCCGACAATCTCGGTGTGTATGCCGTAGCCATAGATGCCGATGCGGCTCAGGCTGATGGTGCCGATGCCGCCGTTGGAAAATGTCAGCGTGCTCAGCCCGTTTTCCACGTCACCGACCTCCGAAATTTCGGGAAACGCCACCGAATTGCCGACACTGAAAACTTCCTTCACTTCGCCCATATACCAGCGGGCCAGGTCGAAATCGTGGATACCCATGTCGATGAAGAGACCGCCGCTGCTGGCGGGGCGCAGATACTCGACAGGAGGGGGCAACTGGTCCTTCGAGGTCGACTTGAAAATAACCGGAGTGCCGATCTCACCGGCATCGATGCGCTGCTTGGCCGCGGCATAGGCGCGGTCGAAACGGCGCATGAAACCGAGCTGGAAAAAAACGCCGTGTTTGGTCACCGCCGCCTTCATCGCCTCGCCTTCGCTGATTTCCAATGCCAGCGGCTTTTCGCAGAAAATGGCCTTCCCGGCGGCGGCGGCGGCCAGGACGATCTCGCCGTGCAGCTTGGTCGGCGTCATCACCACTATGGCATCGACCGCTTTGTCCGCCAGAAGGTCGGCGGTGGTGGCGAACCCCTTTGCGCCGGTGGCCGCCACGGTCGCCTTGACGGCTTCGGAGGCCACATCGGTGACCCCATAGAGGCGGGCGCCGGGCAGACGGTTCGTAAAATAGCTGGCGTAGAGCCGGCCAAGTCGGCCAAGCCCCACCACCCCGACGTTGATTGGGTTGTTCATGGAAGAGATCTATTTTACGAGCTGGATGGGCACGGAGATTTCATCCGGCGGGATCTCGCCCTTGAGGATGCGCGCGGCCCACTCAATGCCGATCCGCCCCATGGAGGCCGGGTCTTGCGCGACGGTCGCAGCCATTGCTCCCCGCTGCACCGCGGCCCGCGCCTCGGGCAGGGCATCGAAACCGACGATCGTGATGCGGCCGGTGCGACCGGCGGCGGCGATGGCCTCGAGGGCCCCGAGGGCCATCAGGTCACTGGCCGCAAACATGGCATCCACCGTCGGATGCGCCTGCATGATGTTTTGAAAAACATTGTAACCTTGGTCGCGCTCCCAATTGGCCGGCTGGGAGGCGATGATCACCATGCCGGGACTGTCCTTGATCGCATCGCGAAATCCACGGAGGCGGGCATCTCCCGTCTCATGGCCCGGGATGCCCTCAAGGACGGCGATGCGCGCCCGACCGCCCATTTTCTCGACCAGAAACTCACCGGCCACCTTCCCGCCTTCATAATTGTCGGAACCGATGAAGGCGGCTGTCTGCCCGCCCGCCGCCTGCAACGCCGCCGCATCGGCCCGGGTATCCACCACCAAGACCGGGATGCCGGCGCGGTTCGCCTTGACGATCACCGGCACGATTTCGCGCGAGCCGCTGGGGGCCACCACCAAGGCGTCCACCTTGCGCTGGATCAGGTTCTCAATGATCTGCATCTGGCGCTCGACATCCACCTCCCGCTCGGCAGCCTGCACGATCAACTGCACGCCCGCCGCACTCGCCGCGGCCTCCGCCCCTTGCTGCATCTCGATAAAAAAGGGATTGTTGAGGGTCTTAACCACCAGCGCCACCACGGGCCGGCCGGAGCCATCGGGCGCGTCTTTTGCCTGCCGGCCACAGCCGGCCAGCAGGCCGGCGGCGAGCACGGTTACCAACAGCGGAAGAAATGAAGTTTTCATGATGGATTGGGGATGAGATCAGCGTTTGGAGTTCTTGAGGAAAGTATCGAGCAACACGGCCGCGATGATGACCGCGCCTATGACCACCTGCTGGATGAAGGAGGACACTCCGAGGAGGTTAAGCCCGTTGCGCAGCACGCCCATGATCAGCGCCCCGAGGAGCGTCCCCACCACCGAACCCCGGCCACCCATCAGGCTGGTGCCACCGATCACGGTCGCGGCAATGGCATCAAGCTCGTAACTCAGACCGGCAATGGGCTGGGCGGAATTGAGCCGGGCGGTCAGAATCACAGAAGCCAGCCCGGCCAGCCCGCCGCAGACCGCATAGATGCCCAGCTTGTAAAGGCGCACCGGCACCCCGGATAACAATGCCGCCTCCTCGTTGCCACCAATGGCAAACGTGTAGCGCCCGAACTTGGTCCGGCGCAGGACAAAATGGGCCGCCACATACACCAAAATCATGATCAAGACCGGCACGGGCACGCCCATGACCTCTCCCGTGGCCAGCCAGCGAAACGACTCGCTGAAGCCCGAGACCGGCCGACCGTCGGTCACCAGGAGAGCCGCCCCGCGCGCGACACTCATCATCCCCAGGGTGGCGATGAAAGGGGGCAGGCGGCCATAGGCGATCAGCAATCCGTTGACGGCACCACAGCCCGTGCCCACGGCCACACCGGCCGCGATGGCCAGTGGCAAAGGCAGCCCGGCGCCGAGCGCCTGGCCCATGACGACACCGGAAAATGCCAGAATCGACCCCACGGACAAATCGATGCCGGCAGATATGATCACATAGGTCAGGCCCACGGCGATGATGGCGTTGATAACGGTCTGCTGCGCGACGTTGAGCAGGTTGGACACCGAGAGAAAATGCGGGGTCAGGATGCTGATCACGGCACAAAGCACCACGAAGACGGCGAAGGTGCCGAATTGGCGGGCGTTGCGGGCAAGGCGGTTTGGAATTTTCATGCGGCCTTAGCGCCGACGGCGCAGTGCAGGATTTTTTCCTGGGTGGCTTCGGCCGCGCTGAACTCGCCGGCAATGCTTCCCCGGTGCATCACCAAAATGCGGTCGCTCATGCCCAGAATCTCCGGCATCTCGGATGAGATCATCAGCACCGCTTTGCCTTCCGCCGCAAGCCGGTTGATGAGCTGGTAAATCTCCACTTTCGACCCCACATCAATCCCGCGGGTGGGCTCGTCGAATATCAGGATCTCCGCCTCGCGGCAGAGCCACTTGGCCAGCACGACTTTCTGCTGGTTGCCGCCGCTCAGGTTTACCACCAGTTGGTGCAGATCGGGGGTCTTCACCCGAAGATCCGCCGTCAGCTTTTTCGCCACCGCCATCTCCTGCCCGGGGCTGACAATGCCGGCCGCGCTGAACCGATCCAGATTCGCCAGGCAGGTGTTGGCGGTCACATCCAAGCCCAACACCAGCCCCTGCCGTTTGCGATCCTCAGTGAGAAAGCCCAAGCCCAATGCAATGGCCGCGCGCGGGGAGTCCAGCTTCGCTTCTTTGCCTCGCACCCAAATCCTGCCTCCATCCACCGGATCGGCGCCAAAAATTGCCCGGGCCAGTTCCGTGCGGCCTGAGCCCATCAAACCGGCCAACCCGACCACTTCCCCGCGGTGCAGGGTGAGCGATATCCCGTGCAGCACACCCGTCCGCTTCAGCCCCTCCACCCGCAGCAACTCCTCTCCCGCCGGCACGGCCACCTTGGGAAAGTGCTCCGTCAGCGCACGTCCGACCATGAGGGTGATCAATTCATTGAGATGGGTGGAGGTAAGCTCACGCGTTGCAATGTGGCGGCCATCGCGCATGACCGTGACGCGGTCGCCAATCCGGTGCAATTCCTCCATCCGGTGTGAGATGTAGATGATCGCCACCCCGCGGTCACGCAGGGTCCGGATGACATGAAACAAGCGTGTGATCTCCTGGTTGGTGAGCGCGGAGGTCGGTTCGTCCATGATCAGGATTTTTGCGTCGATCGACAACGCCTTGGCGACTTCGACCATCTGCTGCTCGGCCACCCCCAGATCGTCGACCACGGCGTCGGGCCTGATCACCACGCCGAGTTCGGTCAAACGTTGCTGCGCTTCCTGCTCCATGCGTGCCCTGTCAATCAGGCCGGGCAGGCGGGCTGCGGGTTCGCGGCCAAGAAAAATGTTCTCGGCCACCGTCAGGTGGGGCACGAGATTGAACTCCTGATAGATGATGCTCACGCCGGCATCATTCGCCTCGCGCGGCGATCGCAGTTCGCTGATGCACCCGTCAATGATGATCGTGCCGGCATCGCGCTGCACGGCGCCGGCCAGGATTTTCATCAGGGTGGACTTGCCGGCGCCATTTTCGCCCAACAAAAAATGAACTTCGCCGCGGCGCACTTCCAAATCGACCTCCTCCAACGCCACCACCCCGGGGTAGCGCTTGGTGATACCCTGCATTTGCAAGAGGGCGGGACGTTCATTCATGGGGTGGTCGCAAGAAAGGACTTAACGCGCGCCAAGGCAGTTTAATAGCCAGACGGTCAGACCGATGGAATAGCGCCCTAGGGGGTGGCGAATCATGCTGGTGAAACTTGGACACAGCCTACACGGAAATCAATGTAAACGTTTACCTTTATTGGATAATTGCCTCTATTGTGTCGTTAAATACTGTTTAACAAGAGTTTCTGATTATCAATTTTGGCAAGAGCAGCAAATGTGTCGCCGCCCGTTTCGGCTCCTGCAGACGCTTAAGCAACAGATCGGCCGCCGCCTGCCCAACCTCATAGGCGGGTTGCCTGACGACCGTAAGCGGCGGATCCAAGGCTTCCGCCCAAGGTAGGTCGTCGAAACCGATGACAGCGATGTCGGCCGGGATACGCAGCTTGCGCCGGTGGATCGCCTCCAACGCTCCCACGGTCATCAAATTGTTGAGCACAAAAATTGCCGTGGGCGGCTCGGGCAGATCAAGCAACTGATCGGCCATCGCTCGGCCGCTGGCCTGTTTGAAGTCACCTCCGCGGACATACGCCTCACTCGCCGACAACTTGTGGGCGGCCAGCGCATCCAAAAAACCCTGCTTTCGGTCCCGGCTCGTGGATACGTTGAGCCGGCCGGCAATCAGCCCGATCCTACGATGCCCGAGCTTGATCAGATGTTCCACGGCTTCATGGGCTCCGCGGCGGTTGTCCACCTCCACTTTGTCGGTCGTGCACTGCGACAAGCTGCGGTCCACCGTTACCACCGGAATGCCATCCTCGATCAGTTTGTAGACCACCGGGTCGCGCTCGTGGATGGGCGGCAATATGATCCCATCCACAGACTCCGAACGCAGAACATCGAGATAAAATTTCTCCTTCTTCAGGTTCTCGTCGGAGTTGCAGAGCATCACGGCAAACTGGTTGGCATAGGCCACGTCCTCAACGCCGCGGGACAGTTCGGCAAAAAAAGGGTTCTGGATGTCCGGGATGATCAACCCCAGGAGATGCCGTTTGCCCCCACGTTGGCGCAGCCTCCGGGCCACCCGGTTTGGGTGATAGCCCAACTCTTCCATGGCCTTTTCCACGATGCGCCGCGTTTCGGGCACCACTTTGTCCGAATTGTTGATGACCCGCGAAACGGTCGCGATTGAAACCTCGGCTCGTTTGGCCACATCTGTGAGGCTGGTCATGACAATTGGAGGTATAAGGCAGTGCTTAGTCGGCTAATCTATGCAAATGCTTTTATTGCCATGTCAGTCGTGCGTAACCGCACTTCAATCCCAGATCGGGCGCCAGTTGCGCGGGTAATCAGTGAGCTTGTTAAGTGCGGCCAGCTCGTCCGGAGCGAGCCGGCAGCCGGCCGCGCCGAGCGACTCGCGCAATTGCGCCACTGTGTTGGCCCCGATGATGGGCGACGTGACGACCGGATCGGTCAGCAGCCAGGCCAACGCGGTCTGGGCCACCGTGCGACCGCGGGCGCGGCCGATCTCCTCGAGTTTTTCGATGACGGCATAGCCGCGGTCGTGGGCATATTTGCCGGCGATATGCTGCGCCCGCACGCTGTCCACGGCCCGGTCGCGCCGGTATTTGCCGGTGAGAAAACCGGCCGCAAGCGGCGAATACGGGATAACGCCGAGGTTGTAATGCCGGCACAGCGGCTTCGCCTCCATCTCGAACAGCGACCGCTCCATCAGGGAATACTCCGGCTGATAGCTGACGAACCGTGGCCAGCCGTTTTGGTCGCTCCGCCAAAAAGCCTCCATCAGCCGCCATGCGGGATAGTTGGAGGCGCCGATCCAGCGCACCTTGCCGGCGCGCACCAGCACATCCAGCGCGCCGAGCGTTTCCTCGATCGGCGTCGTGAGGTCGGTCCAGTGCAACTGGTAGAGATCGATGCGATCCACCTGCAGCCGGCGCAGTGAATCCTCGCAACAGCGGATGACCCGGTCGCGTTTCAGCCCCTCGCCGTCCGGACCCTCGGCCATCTTGCCGCGCACCTTGGTGGCGATCACCATCCGCTCGCGGTTGCCGCGCGCGCGGAGCCAGCGGCCGATGATTTCCTCGGAGCATCCGCCACCGGCCAGACCCCGCGGTCCCCAGTTGGTGTAGATGTCGGCCGTGTCGATGAAGTTGCCGCCGGCCGCCGCAAAGGCGTCCATGAGCGCGAAGGACTGCGCCTCGTCCGCCGTCCAGCCAAACTGCATCGTGCCGAGGCAGAGTTCGGAAACCATCAGGTCGGAGCCGCCCAGTTTGCGTTTTTCCATACCAGCAGTGAAGGCCGTGGCGGTTCGGTTACAACCCCGGGGTTGGGAATCACCCCACCCAGGCGAGGCCGACGCGCAGCCACAGCGGGATCAGCAAAATGCCCGCGACCACGGTGGCCAGCACCACGCGCACCGCGACAAGGCCGTGCCCGCCGTGGTGCTTGACGATCACGAGCGGCAGAAAACCCGCCGGCATCGCCGCCTGCACGAGGATGACGTGCTTCAGCTCGGGCGAAAACGGACCGTAGCGCGCCAGCGCCAGCATGAGGACGGTGAGCACCCCGAGTCGCAGCACCACCGAAGCAATCGTGGTGCGCACATCCACCAACGCCGACGGTTTTTGAAACAGATGCTCGGCCAGCACCGCGCCGCTGAGGATGAGCCCGAACGGAATCGCGCAGGCCGCCAACGCATGGATCACCCCGGCCACGACCGCCGGCACCTGCCCGCCCAAGCCGGTCAGATTGACCGCCACGGCCACAACCAGCGCCCAGACGGGGGCACTGAAAACCTGCCGCCAGCCGGTGCGCAGCGACCGGCCCGAGAGCACCAGCACGCCGACCACCCAGATCGCCACCTCGCAGCCGACGTTGTGCACGAAGAGCACGCCCAGTGCCTCGCGGCCGAAGAGCCGCTCCACCACCGGCACCGTGATGTAGGCGTAGTTGTAGATGCCCACCATGAAGGCGAAGGTGCGCAGCCCCGTGCCGACCGTGTAGCCGAGCGCCCGCGCCGCGTAGTAGCAGATCGCGATGCCGGCGGCCATCGTGCCGAAGCCCACCAGCGGCGCCCAGCCGAGGTTGCCCGGATCGCGCAGCGCCGGGTTGTTGTGCACGTTCTCGAAAATGATGCACGGGTAGAGCACGTTGACCACGACACGCAGCAGGCTCTCGTCGGCCGCAGCGGTGAGCACGTTGACCCGCCGCAGCAACACGCCGACCGCCATCACGCCAAAGACCGGCAGGATCAGCGCGAGGAGTTGCAGGTAGGTGGGCATGGCAAGAGCTCAGCCGGCCATGGCCTGGCCCGCCAGCCAGCCGGTGGTCCATGCCGCCTGGAAGTTGAAGCCGCCGGTGATGCCGTCGAGGTCGAGCACCTCGCCGGCGAAATGCAGGCCGGGGCAAAGCTTGCTCGCCATCGTCTTGAAATCGACCTCGCCCAGCCGCACGCCGCCGCAGGTGACGAATTCCTCCTTGTTCATGCTCTTGCCCACCACCTTGAAATCCGCCGCCACCAACTGCCCGGCGAGCTGCGCGAGGGCATCCTTCGACACGCCCGCCCACTGCGTGGCGGCGGCAATGCCGGCCACCGCCAGCAGCCGCTCCCATAGCCGCGCGGGCAGGCCGAGGGGATTCCAGGTGCCGAGCTGCTTGCGCGGATGCGCCGTGCGCACGGCGGCAAACTCCTGCAACAGCGACTCGCGCGTGTGCGGCGGCACGAAGTTTACCCGCAACGGAAATTCATAATTCACGGCCGCGAGTTCGCGCGCGCCCCAGGCCGAGAGTTTCAGGACCGCCGGACCGCTCAAGCCCCAGTGCGTGATCAGCAGGGGGCCGCTCTCCTTGAGCTTCGTGCCGGGCACGGCAGTTGCGGCGTTTTCGACGGAGATGCCGGACAGGCCTTCGAGCCGTTTGTCGTCGATGTGAAAGGTGAAGAGCGAGGGCGCGAGCGGCTCGATGGCGTGGCCCAGCGCTGCCGCGATGGTGAGCCCCGCCGAGGCACGGTTGCCGCCGGTCGCGATGAGCAGGCGATCGCAGCGCAGTTCCGTGTTGTCGGTCAGGGTAACCCAAAACGCCGGCGCCACAGCTGTGCCGACGGCCTCGACCTTGCGCACCCCGAGGCTTGTCCGCACTTCCACGCCCGCCTTGGCCGCCGCCTGAACCAAAGCATCCACGATGGTCGCCGAATCATCGGTGACGGGAAACATCCGGCCGTCCGCCTCGGTTTTCAGCTCCACCCCGCGCGCCGCAAACCACGCCATCGTGTCGCGCGGCGACCAGCGGTGGAACGCGCCGAGCAATTCGCGCCCGCCGCGCGGATAGCGCTTCACCAGCTCCCGCGGCTCGAAGCACGCGTGCGTCACGTTGCAGCGCCCGCCGCCCGAGATGCGCACCTTGGCCAGCGGGTGCGCCGTGGCCTCGTAGATCGTGACCGCCGCGGACGGATTTTTCTCCGCGCAGGCAATGGCGGCGAAAAATCCCGCCGCCCCGCCACCGACAACGATCACCCGGAGATTGCTCATCCCCGCAGCGTGCAAACCGGCCTTCCGCGCGTCGAAACCAAAAGCGTCACTGTTTTGACGAAGCCGGGCTAGACGCCGCACGTCCCCACGCTTTACATCGCGCCGTGACCCTCGCCGATCTCACCCTGCTCGCGGAAAAGACCGTCGCCCACACCCAGCGGCGGTTGCCGGACGAGATCCGCCCGCTGGCGCTGGCGGTGCCGGTGCATTTTGAGGCCGGGCCGGACGAGAGCGTCCTGGCCGAGGGCTTCGAGCCCGACATCCTGGGCCTTTTCACCGGCAACGCCCACGGCACGGAGCTTTCCCACAGCCACCCCGCCCCGCCCCAGATCCTGCTCTACCTCGACAACCTCTGGGATTTTGCCGAGGGCGACCCGGCGGCGTTCCGGGAGGAGGTGCGGCTGACCTATCTCCATGAACTCGGCCACTACCTCGGCTGGGACGAGGATGAACTGGCCGCCCGGGGGCTCGACTGAACCGGGGGAACCCCGCACAATCCGCGCTTTCCAATTTCCCGCGGCCCTGCTTTGTTCAACGCCAGTCCGCCACCCTTGCTCATGAAGAAACTCCTGTCCTTTTCCCTCCTTGCCGTCCTGCTGGCCGGCAGCCACGCCGTTGCCGCCACGTTCAAGGAATCCGTGGAACGCATTGAATCCTGCGAGGCCATCCTCCGTGAATTCATGGCCAACCCCGAGACCGCGATCCCCGCCGAGGTGCTGCAGCGCGCCCGCGGCCTCGTAATTCTCAACCAGGCCCGGGGCGGCTTCGTCATCGGCGTGAAGGACGGCTACGCCACCCTCATGGTCAAGCGCTCGGACAACACCTGGAGCCTCCCCGTCCTCATGAATGCCGGCGAAGGCAATATCGGCTTCCAGATCGGCTTCACCCGTATCGAAACCATCTACGTGCTGATGGACGACGAGACGCCGCGCCTGTTTTTCCGCAACCGCTTCCTCACCGGCGTGGATGCCAAAGCCGTGGCCGGCCCGCGCGTGCGCGAACGCGAGCACATCAACGACGACGTGCTTTCGACTCCCGTGCTGGTTTACAGCAAGCAACGCGGACTTTTCGCCGGTCTCTCCTTCAAGGGCGGCTACGTCACGCGTGACGATCCCGCCAACCGCGTGCTCTACAGCACCAACTATACCCTGCCGGAAATACTCTACAGCAACTGGATCCAACCCCCGGCAGAGGTGCTGCCGTTGCTCAACTACGTGCGGCAGATCGCGCCCTGAGCGCCCATGCCGGCCAATCCCATCCTCGGCGGCGGCGGGTTTCACCATGTGTGCATGAAGACCCGCGACTGGGCGGGCACCATGCGCTTCTACCAGGAAGGCCTCGGCTGCACGGTGAAAATCGCGTGGCACGAAGCCCCGAAGCGGGCCGTCATGCTCGACGCCGGCGACGGCAATTACATCGAAGTCTTTGAAGACCTCGCATGGGCGCCCGCGCCGCAGGGGCCGGTTTATCACTTCGCGCTGCGCACCACCCGGCTTGATGCCGTGGTCGAGCGCCTGCGCGGCATGGGCGTGAAAATTACCGTGGAGCCCTGCGATGTCACGATCCGCACCACCAACGGCGCCGGCGAGGTGCCGGCGCGCCTCGCCTTCTGCGAGGGACCGAACGGCGAAAGCATCGAGTTCCTCCAAAACAGCCTGACGTGAATCCCGAACCGGCTGCACCTCCGCCCCGCGGCGGCATCCTCGCGGGCATCCTGCTCGTCCTTGCCGGGACCATCCTGTTTCTCGCCGGCATGATCGCCGGCTTGCGGGCGGACGGCCCGGCCCGCGATGCGCTCATCCTCGGCCATGCCGCTTGGCAGGTGGCGGTCACCGGCTTTCTCTGCACGCTCGGCGGCGGCCTCTGGCTGCAGCGGCTGGTGAAGTGATCAGCCGCGCTCCGCGCGCAGCCAATCCACGAGCGCGACCAGCACGGCGTCCGCCACCGCGGCCTGCACCGCGGTGCGCGCCAGCCCCGGACAATCCACCCGGCCGGACCGCAGCTGCAGGGAACCATCGGCTTGCTTCCAAGCCAGCGCCCACCAGGCAAACGGCGCGGCCACGCCGCGCGCGGCATTGGGCTCGGCATAGCCGGTCGTGGCCGCCGCCAGATCGCTGCCGAACAGCCGGATGGCGCCGGCCGCCATTTCTTCCGCCACCTTTGCGGAGACGCAGTCCACCGGATCGGCCGCCGCACGGTCCACGCCGAGGTGCCGGACCTTTTGCTCCAACGTGTAGGCTGTGATGCCCCCGAGAAAATAACCCGACGAGCCCGAGACGGAGGCGATCCGTGCCT
The DNA here is from genome assembly GCA_002344205.1 of Opitutaceae bacterium UBA2377. GTDB lineage: Bacteria > Verrucomicrobiota > Verrucomicrobiia > Opitutales > Opitutaceae > UBA2377. Next base: position 96,044 of record DDSZ01000032.1, on the reverse strand, counting down.
GCACCTGCCCGGCGGTCAGACTTTCCGCCACCGCCAGCGTGAGCCGCGGCGCACGGAGCAGAAGTTCTTTCAGGTCATTCATCGGCTTTGCCGGCCGCCGGCAGCTTCGGCAGCGGATTACCCGGCACCAGCAGCGGGCCCGGCGCAAAGACCGCCTGCGAGGCCGGATCGACGATCACCACGACGCCGTGGATGTCGCGCGCCCCGAAGGTCTCGAGGCGGACAAGATTGGGAATGGGCGCCGTGTCATGGGCAACCGCGACCCGCTGTTCCAAACGGTATTTGTGCTCATCGGCATGCACCAACAGCACCGGCCGGCCGAAGGCGCGCACCTCTTCCTCAAGCGCAGCCAAAAAATCCGCAAACCCGGGCATGAATCCCTCAACCTCCCACACGTAGCCGAAGGGCTGCGCCTGCATGAAGAGCGCCACGCCCGGCGCATCGGTCACGCGGGCCTCGGCGAAGACGGCGCGGAGCCAGGCGATGTTGGCCGCATCGCGCTCGGCAAATTCCTCCGGCGCACCGGGGATGTCCGGCTGGAGGTTGTTGTTGCTGCCGACCACATGCACCGTGGCGAAGACCACGCCCTGCATGGTCCAGCGGGCGTTTTCCGAAAATTTTTCATAGCCCGGCATGGACCGCTGCGTGACCAAGTCCATCGGCCGGGCGCCACGGCTCCGGTCCTCGGCAAAGAAAATCTCCCGCAGCCGCGCGAGCCGCTCCTGCGGTTCGTAACCGCCGACCGCAGGCCGGTGGGCATCGGTCCACTCGTTGTCACCCGGCGTGTAGATCAGCGGGTGTTCAAATCGGTCGAACCAGTCGCGCACCGCAAGGAACCGCTCGTCGCTGGCCGGCTCGCCGCCGCTGTGGATGTCGCCGCAATGCACGGTGAAGGCCGGCTGCAAGCGGTTGATCTCGGCCGTCAGCCGTTGCGTGCGCGCCTCGATGTCCGGCACATAGTGGTAGGGCATGCAACCGATTGCGGCAAAGGTGAAGGTTTCCGCGGCGGCTTGCGCCGCAAGCAGCGTGAAGACGAGAAGCAGGCGGAAAGACATGGCGCGCAGCGTGACGCCGCCGGGGGCGCGGCGGAAGCCTGATTTTGCCGTTCAGCCCGCCGCCGACCGGTTTTCGCCGGCCAGCAGCCGCCGCACCCGCCAGCGCTGGCTCTTTTTCACAATGTAGCCGGGGCAGACGGCGGTGCCGCACAGGCAGGGATGTTCCCGCCAGTCCGCCAGGTCGAAACCGTAGTCATAACCCAGCTCCTCCCCCGCGGCGATGTCGCGCAGGGCGATGATCCAGATGCGGCCGCGGATNNTTCCACGGCACATCGCCGTCGATGTCATGACGCTGGTTCAGCTCGAAGACATACACGCAGCCATCGCGGCCGGCTCCGCGCTGCGCGAGCCGCACCTGCTCGCGCCGGTCGGCCTCGGCCTTGGTGATGCGTTCGCCGACATACTCGATGATGCGGGTGCCGGCCGGGATGGGCCGGGCGGCGATGAGACCGGAACCGTGGATGGCGGAGCGGCGGCGGCGCACCCAACGGCTGGGGGCCGGCCGCCCGGGGCGGGCAGAAGAACGTGAACTCATTTCAGCTCCAACCCGACCGGACAGTGATCGCTGCCATGCACGTGCGACTCGATCCACGCCCGCTTGAGCCGCGGCCGCAGCGCGGCAGAGGCCATCACGTAGTCGATGCGCCAGCCCACGTTGTTGGCGCGGGCATTCGCCCGGTAGGTCCACCAACTGTAGTGGCCCGGGCCTTTTTCAAAGTGGCGGAAGGTGTCGATGAAGCCGGCGGCGAGGTAGTCGCGAAACCCGGTGCGCTCCTCGTCGGAGAAGCCGGGGTTGCCGACATTTTCCTTCGGACGCGCGAGGTCGATTTCCTCGTGGGCGACATTGAGGTCGCCGCAAAACAGGACGGGCTTTTTCTTCTCCAGCTTCTTCGCATGGGCCAGCAAAGCCCGGTCCCAGGCCTGGCGAAACCCGATGCGCACCAGCTCCGGCTGTGCATTCGGCACATAAACGCCGACCACGTAGCAGTCGGCAAACTCCGCCGTGATCGCGCGGCCCTCGGCGTCGTGCTCCGGCGAACCGAGCCCGAGCGTGACGGCGAGGGGCTTGGTGCGGGCAAACAGTGCCGTGCCGCTGTAGCCTTTTTTCTGCGCGGCGTTCCAGACCAATTCGTAGCCCTTCGGCCAAGCCACGCCCTGGACATCGCCGGGCATCGCCTTGACCTCCTGCAGGCAAATGACGTCGGCCCGGCTGGCGTTCATCCAGTCGAGCAGACCCTTCCCGAGAGCGGCGCGCACGCCGTTGACGTTCCACGAAAGCAGTTTCATGCGCCGTCAGCTTCCGGAGCCGCGCCGCGGGGGCGATATCTTTTTCTGCGGCTATGACAGGACAGCTTCGCGCTTCGGGTTGCCTCGGACGACGGCCGGGCCAAGCGTGCCGGCCTTCCGCGCATGTCCGCCTTCACCCAGCTTCCCCTCGGCCGCCCGATTCCCGCCAGCCCGCACGCCGTCTCGTGCAGTCTGCCGACGATGCGGTCGGTCCGCGGCTACGAGGAGAGAAACCCGGAAATCGTCCGTCACCTCACCAACGGCTACCCGCGCTTCGTGGTGCATCCCTTCGCCCGGCGGCTGGCGGAGCATCTCACGCAGACGCACGGGCTCGCCGGCCGGAAGCTGTGGCTCACCTCCTCGGCCCGCATGGCCGCGGCCCTCACGGCGCAGCTGGACGGTAGCGACGCAACTTCCTTTGCCCATGGAGGGCTGCACGGGGTCTCGCACCCCGACACTCCGGAGCTGACGGCCCAGGCCAAGGTGTTCCTCCAAAACCGCGGCGGATTTCTTTCCTCACGCGAGGCCGAGGATCATCTGGTGCGGCTCGGATTGCTGCCGGCGGTTCACCACGAAGAATCCTTCCCGGGCGACGCCACCGCCGAGGTGCGCCGGCATCTGCTGCCGGCCCTGCCGACCGCCACCGCCGATGATCTCATCCTCGCCAACTGCGGCATGAGCGCCATCTGGGCGGCATTTCGCGCGGTGGCCGAGCTGCAGGCCGCACGCGGCCGCACCGTATGGCTGCAACTCGGCTGGCTCTATCTCGACACGATCGCGCTGCTGCAAAAGTTCACCGCCTCGCCCGCCGACTACGTTTACATCCGCGACATCCTCGACCTGGACGCCCTGCAGCGCATCTTCGCCGCGCACGGCCCGCGCATCGCCGGCATCGTCGCCGAGGTGCCGACCAATCCGCTGATCCAGACGCCGGATCTGCCCGCACTCGCGGCCCTCTGCCGGCAGCACGGCGCGCGGCTGCTCGTAGATCCTTCCATCTCGTCGGTATTCAACGTCGAGGTGCTGCCGCACGCCGACGTCGTGGTCTCCAGTCTCACCAAATACACCGCCAGCGAGGGCGACCTCACCGCGGGTCTCTGCGCCATCAATCCCGCCGGGCCCGATGCCGCGGCCCTGCGACCGCGGATCGCGGCCGAAGTCGAACCGCTCTACGCGCGCGATCTGGCCCGGCTCGCCGCGCAAATCGGGCAAACCAAAACCGTGCTGGCGCAGATTCACGCCAACACCGCCAAGGTCGCCGCCTTTCTGGCGGGGCATCCCGCGGTGCGGGAAGTGTATTGGGCATTGCAACCGGCCGGCGCCACCAACTACCGCCGCCTCGCCCGCACCCCGGACGCCACCGGCGGCATGATCACGTTCACGCTGAAAAAAATCGGTGCGCTTGAGGCCTTCTACGACCGTCTGCGCCTGCCCAAGGGCCCGAGCTTCGGCATGAAGACCACGCTCATCTGCCCGTTCATGTATCTGGCGCACTACGATCTCGTGACCACCCCCGCAGGACTCGCCGAACTGGCCGCGAGCAAGCTCGATCCCGATCTCCTGCGCCTCTGCGTCGGCACCGAGCCGGTCGATGAGATCATCGCCACCCTCGCCGAGGCCCTCGGCTGAAGTCAGCGCCATGTCCACGCCGCACGCCATCCTCGCGGTCAAAGTCATCCCCAACGCATCCCGTGACGAAATCATCGGCTGGCTCGGCGACGCGTTGAAAATCAAACTGCAGGCCCCGCCGCTTGAAGGCCGCGCCAACGCCGCGCTGTGCGCCTTTCTCGCCAACACACTCGACCTGCCCAAAAGCGCCGTGACCATGTTGTCCGGCAAAACCTCCCGCCTCAAAAAAGTGCGCCTCGCCGGCCTGACACCAGCCCGGCTCCAAACCCGCCTCGACCCGTTTGTCACCCAATAGGTGACAAATGGGCGGGGTCGGTTTTGCGATACATGCGCCAGGCGAGCAGCGAGGCGGCGAAGGCCAGGCCAGCCGCCAGAGCGGCCCAAATCCCCAGCGGTCCATGCGCCCCGCGCACGCCCAGCCAGTAGCCGCCGGGCAGCGCGATCACCCAGTAGGCCACGAAAGTGATGACCATCGGCACCTTGACGTCCATGAGCCCGCGCAACGCCCCCGCGCAGATCACCTGGCCGCCGTCAAAAAGCTGGAACACCGCCGCCACCACCAGCAGCTGCGCGGCCAGCGCGATCACCTCGGGCTCCGTCGCAAAGCCCGCCACAACAAACCGGCCGGCCAGCAGAAAGACCAGGGCGCAGCCGAGCATGAAAAGCGATCCGGCCCCCAGCGCCCCGAAGCCAATCTCGCGCAGCGCTCCGGCCCGGCCCTCGCCCAGGGCGCGGCCGATGCGCACGGACACCGCGATGGAAAGGCCCAGCGGAAACATGAAGGTGAACCCGGCGCAGGTGAGCGCGATCTGGTGGGCCGCCAGCGCCACCGTGCCGAGCAGCCCCATCATCAGCGCCGCCGCGCTGAAGGCCCCGACCTCGAACACGAGGTAGGCCGCGGCAGGCAAACCGATGCGGAGCATCTCGCGCAGACGCGGCCACTCCGGCCGGGTGAACCAGGAGCGCGCCAACCTCGCGGCCGGCCATTCGGGGCGGATCTCCGGCCGCCGCGCGAGCCACCACCACAGGAACGCCGCGGCCAGCACCCTTGAAATCAAGGTTGCCCAGCCCGCACCCTCCAGCCCCAGCGCCGGCGCCCCGAGATTACCGTAGATGAGGATCCAGTTGAGCACCACGTTCAGCGCCACCCCGCCGAGCAGGATACCCATCGGCGCCCACGGATGATCCACCGCCTCGCTGAACTGCCGCAGAACCTGAAACACGAGGGTCGGGATGATCGACCACGCGATGAGATCGAAATAAGGCCGAACCTCCGCCACGACCTCGGGCGGCTGGCCAAAGTGCCCGAGCCACGGGCCGACCGCCAGCATCGCGGCCATACCCGCCGCACCCAGCCCCAAGCCGAGCATCATGCCATGCTGCAGCAAAGCCGCGCATTCCCCGGAACGGCGCGCGCCATGCGCCCGCGCGACCAGCACCGAAACGGACATCAGCACGCCGATCGCGACGATGAAAACCAGCATGAAGAGGCTGTGCGTGAAGGCCGACGCCGCCAGCGGCACCTTGCCCACGCGGCCGATCATCACGGTGTCGGTAACGCCCATCAGCATCTGGCTCACCTGCCCGATGATGATCGGGAAGGCCAGGGCCAGCGTCTGGCGGATTTCACTGGGCGGCGGACGGGACATGGGCCGTCCAGCAGCGCAGAGAACAGATTCCGTTTGAAGCCAAATCCCGCACCGTGTGCTGTAACCGCCCCATGACGCCGCTCGCCCTGATCCTCGTGCTCACCGCGGCGGTGTTGCATGCCACATGGAATCTCTGCGCCAAGCGCGCGGCGAGCGGTTTGCCCTTTGTATGGGCGAGCGGGGTGGCGTCGCTGGTGCTGTGGACCCCTCTGGCCGTCGGTTACTGGTGGCTGCATCCGCAGGCCATCACGATGACCGGACTGTGGTTCATCATCCTGAGCGGCGTGCTCCACTGCGGCTACTCCCTTTTCCTGCAGCGGGCCTACCGCGCGGGCGATTTTTCACTCGTTTATCCGCTGGCCCGCGGCACCGGGCCGCTGCTTTCGTCGCTCGCCGCCATCACCGTGCTGGGTGAACGGCCCTCCGCGCTCGCCGGGAGCGGCGGCGGGTTGATCATCATGGCCATCTTTTTCCTCACGGGCGGGCACCAGTTGTTGCGCGGCAAAGCAGGCGCCGGCTCCGGCGCCGCTGTATTCTACGGGGTGGGCTGCGGCGCTTTTATCGCCGCCTACACCGTCGCCGATCGGCAGGCCGTCACCTACGCCTTGGTGCCGCCGCTGCTGTTGGACTGGGGCGGCAATGTCGCCCGCATGGCGATTTTTGCGCCATTTGCCGTCCGGCGCTGGACCGAAGTGAAACAGGTCTGGCAGAACTACCGACTCGAGTGTCTCGCCGTGGCGGTGCTCGGCCCGCTGGCCTACATTCTGGTGCTCTGGGCGATGACCTTCACCCCGCTGACCTACATCGCACCCTTGCGTGAAGTGAGCATTCTTTTCGGCACCTTCATCGGTGCGAAACTGTTGAAAGAGACCGATGGACCGCGCAGGCTTTGGGCTGCCGGAGTGATGGCCATCGGGGTCGTCGCCCTGGCCCTGGGCTGAACCATGAAACGAAAATTGCTCCTGCTCGCGCTCGGCCTTTTGACCGGCTTGGCGGCCGGCTATTTTTTCATGCGTCACCCGTCGCCACCGGCGGAAGCTGCGGTGCAGCCGCCGCCCATCGTCCCCATCGAGGACGGCAAGACGATTGATTTTTCGGGCGGCCGGGCCGAGGTGCGCGACACTCCGGAAGATCGCGCCGCGATGGAACAAGCCCTGCGGGAGATGGAGGCGGCGGCGAAGGACATCACCTTCGGACCGACCCGGTCACCCACCCCGCCGCCGGCACCCTGAAGCGCCGCTCAGGACGCGAGGTCGGCGGACTTGGGCAGCAGGCTCAGGACATCATCGGCCCCGTCTTCCATGACGATGGAGAAGACGGTGCAGCGGGAGGTGGAGCCAAAGCACAGGCGTCCGCCCATGCGCTCCGCACAGGTCTGGGCGATATAGAGACCGAGCCCCATGCCGCCGCGCGCGCTTTTTTTGCCCGGCTCGAAAAGCCGGCGCTGCAGATCGGGCGGGATCTTGGGGCCTTGGTTGCGCAGGTGAATCCAATGGCGCGAGCCGCGCCGGCCGATGGTCACCTGGACATTTGAGCCGGGCGCACTGTAGCGGATGGCGTTGCGCAGGAGGTTGCCGAGGGCATGCCGCATGAGGACCGGCGAGATGCGCCAGGGGACCTGCGGTTGGCGCACTTCCAAGCGCACCCGGAGGTTGTCCTCGCGGCTCACCAACACCGGATCGGCGGCCAGCTCCCGGGCAAACTCCATGATGTTCACCGCTTCAAAGGCCGGCGGTGTGCCCGTGCTGTCGATGAGCACCCGGAGTCCGGCGAGCAACTGCCGCAGGCTCGCGGAACCGTGCTGGAGTTGCTGGAGGGCGGTGGTGTAGGCCGGCGTGCCGGCGGGCACGAGATTGATAAGATCCACGCCGCCGCTCACCACCGTCACGGCGTTGGAAAGCTCGTGCAGGATGATGCCGCTCACCCAATCCCGCTGCTGCAGAAGAATGCGCTCGCGTTGCAGGGCTTCAAGCAGCGCGATCTCCGTCTTGGTCAGGCCTTCATTCATTCCCGGCTGAAGGGAAAGCGCGACCCGCCGGGCGAGCGGGCGCAAAGACTGTTGAAGAACTCGCCGGACCGCGCCCGCAGGGCGAGAAAGACCTCGGGGACATCAAGCGCATCGATGCGCCCGGCCTCAAACGCGGCGCGGGTGGCCTGGGCCGCATCGGCGGGGCCGGCGCAGTCGAGCAGGTGGCGGATATGGAGGAGGGTTTCGGCGCGGGCAGTCATGGTTACCAGAAGAAGAAGTTGGAGTGCGGGTTGAGATATTCGTCGGTGGGCATCGCCACGGCATGGCGCCAGACGGTGGCCCAGCGGGACCAAGGTCCCGGGATTTCGCCGTCGAAAGCGGACGCCCACCGGGGCACCGCCTGATGGGGGCGCGTCCCGAGGCGGCGCTGGAAATCCTCGTAGCCCTCGTCGGTGGCGAAGTAGAGCGCCCGGCGTTCCAGGAAGTTCGCCGCCTGAACCAACGCACCCTTGGCGCGGTGCGCCGAGATGACGAACGCGTTGCGCGCCAGCTCGACGGCGGCCTTGTATGCGGCCGATCGCACGGTGCGACCGGCCGCATGTCCATAGGCCACACCCGCCCGCGAACGCTGGAGGAGGATGACCACCTCACCCTCCCCCGCGTTGTGATGGATGCGCACCAGATCAACCCCCGGAAATGGAGAGCCCGTTTTTTCGGCCGGCAACCGGCCGTCCCACCAGGAAATCAGCGCATAGCGTTCGAGCGCCTCGAAACGCGCGCGGCGGGCGGCCTGAAACCGGAACATGCCGGGATAGGCCGCCATGCCGTTGGAACTGCGGTCCACGTCGAACCCGTATTTCTTGCCGTCGGGCCGGTTGTGGGTGGCAAGGAAGGCCCAGCGCTCCAGCGCCTCCGAAATCGCCATGTGGCAGGCCACGGAGGCGGAGGGCGCGGAGCCGGTGCCATCGGCCTGGCCGTAGATGGCGTGAGGCGACTTGCCGCTGGTCAGCTCGGGCCGCAGGAAGGCGTTGGCCTGCTGATGCGGCTGACCGAGGATATTAAACTCCCCGGTCAGGACGCGCTCGATCGGTCCGCCGTCCGTGGCGAACACATCCCGATAGCGCAATGCCGCAAGCGATAGCATGACCAATTCCTCAGGCGGAAATCAGGAGAACATCAGCGGAGGCGGATTGCCGCCACCACCGCCAGGCTCGCCCGTGGTGCAGGGTGCACAGGGCAGCGAGGCAATTTCACCCGTCTGCATCGTGGAGATGGGCGACGACTTCTGCGCCACGGGATCCATTTTTTGGGCCGCTTGGTTCAGACCAACGGCGAGGAGCAGGGTCGCAACGACACCGCTGGCGAGGAGGAAGAGAGAGGATAGCTTTTTCATGCCCCCTCAGTATCGCGTTGCCCCGGGGCGGCGGCTCTGCAAAAAACCACCCCTCTAGGGATGAACCCTTACCCCTCAAAATGGGTGGTTTTTATGCTTGCGGTTGGCATTTTCGCCCTCCGGGGCGCCAGCTTTGAACCGTTGGCCACGGAATTGCCGCTCCCCGTCGCACTGCGTGGCAAACCGATCTGGACAGTGACCACCCTCTCTTCGGGCCAGTTGGCCGTGGGATTTGAAGGCGGTATGGCCATCGGCACTCCGGGTTCTGATTGGCAGCTCATACCCACACCCAATGGACAGGTTGTCCGGGCAATCAGCGAAGCTCACGGCCAATTGCTCGTGGTCGGCCATGGATTCGCGGGGCTGATAGAAAATGGTCTGCTTCGCATGGTAGATGGCATTGAGGGTGAAATTCTTGATGCAGAAGCTGTCAGCGAAGGTTGGTTGGTCGCAGGTGGAGGTAAAATTCATCTCGTCGATACTCAAAGTGCTGTCTCAACCGTTCTGGATGTTTCGGCCAATGTTACTGCCTACACGAGGCTTTCTCGTTCAAAGAACGGGCTGATTGTCAGCTCAACCGCCGGTGGTGCCAGCATCTGGCACTCGGGCATGTTAAGAGACGTCTACTTGCTGCAATCATTCGCAGAAGATTCAGTTATCTGGTCAACCGATACCTTTTTGGTGACCAACCGAGGCATACGCACTTGGGATAATCAGTTGGCCGCATCTGCCGAGACCAACCGAAACTTACTCCAAGCAGGCATCGTCGGGCTGTTTGAAACAGAAACTCTGTTGCTGGTTCCCACTTTGAACGAGGGTTTGGTCGCTGTTGACCGCACCAGTGGCAAAATTGCATGGGCCTCTAAGACGTTCGGTAATATTTACTATGCCAAGCGTGAAGCCAACGGTCTGTTGTTGGGCACCTCGAAAGGACTTTTTTCCGTTTTCGATCCGACTCAGGCGACCATTTCTCCGCTCGACGGCCAAACTATCCTTGGCCTACAGGCCATATCTTCGGACAAGGTCACGGTGGTGGCAGCGGCCGGCAGCCTGATAACAGCAGAAGGCGAAGGAATGAAATCAGACGTGCTATGGCCCGCTGATGCTTCGAAGGCAGGAGCTTTGAACCCGGATTTCTTTTTTCATGACGACAAAGTTCGTCTTCAAAGCCGCTTCATCTACGGCCTCGCTGTGACCGGCGACACCGCGGCCATCGCACAGGACCAAGGGCTCACTTTTCTCGACCGCGAACGCGGGACTTATTTCACCCCGATTCCCGCGCTGCCCAATTCGCTGGCGACCGACGGGCGGAACTTCCTCGTCGGCACCTCCACGCAGGGCGTGCAGGTCGTCGCATCCGACGGCACCGTCACCGGCACCCTGGGCGCCGGCCGCGCGACCGTCCGCGAGGTGCGGCCGGGCAAGGTCGCCCTGCTCTTCTGGGACGGCGTCATCATGGATTCCGACGCCAACAGGCTCGGCCGCATCACCTGGGGCAACCCGCGCGACGCCGCGCATGTGCAGGGCCGCCTCGCCGTCCTCGTCACGCGGCCGGACCGCGATCCCGTCGTGGGCCTGCTGGAGGGCGACACCTGGCAGCCGCTCGAGATTCCCGGGCTCGCCGAGATCGGCGCCGAAAAAATCGCCGCCACCGAGGAATATCTTTTTGCCGCCGGACCGCGCGGCGTGATCCGCGCCCGCCTCCCGCTCGTGCGCTCGGCCCCGCCACAACCGGCCTGGACCTGGAACACCGCCGCGGCCGGCCGCGAAGTGCGGCTCGGCGACTCGGCCCAGGAACACGCCGGACTCCGCGCCCGTGCTTTCGACCTCGCCCCGGCGCCGGCGACTTTCCTCCGGTTGCAAAAACCGGGCGGCGCATGGGAAAGCATCACGCCGGGAATGGAGTTCCAACTGCCGGTCGGCTGGGGCCGCACGGCGGTCACGTTGCAGGCCGAGCGCAACGGCCTCCTGACCGAGGAGACTTTCACCGTCATCCGGCCCTGGCCGTGGTGGCTGCGCGCGTGGGCCTGGCCGCTGCATGCCTTCGCGCTGGGCGGGATAGTCTTCGCCCTCGTGCGCTGGCGCACCCGTGCCCTGCAGCGCCGCAACCGCGAACTTGAGGCCCACGTGAACGAACGCACCGCGCAGTTGCGCAAGGCCAGCGCGGTGAAGGAGGAGTTTCTCGCCAGCATCAGCCACGAGATCCGCAACCCGCTCAACGGCGTCGTCGGCATCTGCGCCATGCTATCCGACCTCGAGGTCGGACCGCGCGAGAAAAAACTCGTGCGCACCCTCGGCGGCTGCGCCGACCAGCTCCGCTCGATGCTGGACGACATCCTCGACTTCTCGCGCCTTGAGCACGGCCAGGTCACGCTCACGCCGTCGGACTTCGAGGCCGGCTCCCTCGTCGAGGAAGCGGCCCGCGCCATGGACCCCGAGCTGGCCGACTGCGCCCTGATCCTGCCCGACCAACCCGCATGGCTGCACGGCGACTCCGGCAAAATCCGCCAGATCGTCTGCAACCTGATTTCCAACGCCCTGAAATACGGCGTGCCCCGCGAGGCCGGCGTGGAAGTGCGCATCCTGCCCGCCGGGGGTGGCCGCTCACGCCTCCGCCTCGCCGTGCGCAACAGCGGCCCCACCCTGAGCCCCGACGAGCTCAACCGCCTCTTCGATTCCTTCCAGCGCGGCGCCAACACGGGCAACATCCCCGGCTCCGGCCTCGGGCTCGCGGTTTGCCGCCGGCTGGCGGTCGCGATGGGCGGCACCCTCACCGCCGCCAGCCGCGACGGCACCACCGAGTTTGCGCTGGAGCTGGTCCTCGCCAACGCCCAGCCCCGCGTCACCGCCGCCGGCATGCCCGCCCCCGTCTCGCGCGCCCTCGCCATCGAGGATGAGGATTACAACCGCATCGCGCTGGGCCACGTGCTCCAGCAACTGGGCTTCAAGGTGGACTGGGCCGTGGACGGCGCATCCGCGCTTCATCTCGCCCGCACGCACCAATACGACCTCGTGCTCACGGACTGGCGCCTGCCCGATACCGACGGCGCCGAGCTTTGCCGGCAGCTCGTGCATATCCTGCCCCGCCCCACGCCGCCCATCGTGGCCGTCACCGCTTATTCGACCAAGGAGAAGGTCGTCGAGGCGCAGGCTTCGGGCATGACCGGCTTCATCACCAAGCCCGTCACCAAGGAAAAACTTGAGCGGGTCATCCGCGGGCTCTCCGAGGGCCTGCAACCGAAGCGCTCGCTCGACACCCACACGGCCGCCGCCCTGGGCCATCCGTTGGACTCGCTCGGTGACTTGGCGCAGAGCAGTGCCCAGCTCGCCGCCACTGTCGCCGTGCAGTGGCAATCCGTCTCCGCCCTGGCCCAACTCCGCGATCCGCGCACAGCGGGCGAAGCTCACAAGCTGCTTGGCCTGCTCAGGTCCACCGCCGCGGAAGCCGCCCAGGAGCAGGTGCAATTGATCGAAGAGACGGCGCGCCGCGGCGACTGGGCCGCAGTGCAGCGTCTGCTGCCGTTTGCCCAGGAGACAATCGGCGCCGCCCGGGCCCGTCTCACGGCTTGAACCGGCGGTTCTTTGCCGCCGCGGCGGTGGAGTCGAAAACCAGCCCGTGTCGGATGGCGCACTCGATCAATTGCTCGATGTTGTGCAGCTCCAGCTTGCGCATGATGCGCTTGCGATGATCGGCCACGGTCGCAGGGGCGCAGCCCATGATCGCGGCCACGTCGTCGTTGGACAACCGCTGGCCCAGCAGCCCGAGCACCTGCTGCTCGCGCGGCCCAAGGAGCTTGAGCGGGGAATTGGGATCGCGCGCGCCGGCGTTGATCAGTTCCATCACCCGTCGCGAGATCACCACGGCCCCGGCCAGCGCCCGCTGGATGACATCCACGAGCTCCTTCTCGCTGTCGTTCTTGTGCGCGATGCTGATGCCGCCTGCCTGCAGTTGCTTGAAGGGAAACTGTCCGCTGATGGAACTCACCGCGACCATCACGCCCGGTTTGCCCGCCGCCGCCCGCCCGGTGGCCCAGTCGAGCGTCGTGCCGTCGCCGAGATCAATGTCGAGCATGATGAGCCCCACCGCATCGAGTTCGCCCTCGCGCGCGTGCAGTTCCTGCATCGAACCGATGTCGATCACGTCGTCCACCCCGCAGTGTTTGCGCAACAATGCGGTGAGAAATCCCCGCATCAGGGTCTGGTCTTCGACGACGGCCGCACGCATCTCCGAGCCGTAGGCGGCGATGCCGCACGATACAAGTCTGGCGGCCTAGGTAATGAACCCCACCGCGGGTATTATTCAGCGCGCCAGCCGCACCCGCACCGTGAAATTGCGGGCCGTCGCGTTGGCCGCGGTGAAGCGCACCGCCTCGGTCGTGCCGGGAACAACGGTCGCGACCTGAAACGGCGTCTCATCGCCGGTCGAGAATCCCTGCGCATCCTTGAAGACACAATTGAGCTGAACCTTCACGGGCTCGGCTATCCGGTTTCGCAGCATCGCCACCACCTCGATCCGGCCGTCGGGCAGCAGGCGCTCGTGCAGCGCGCTGCATTCGATCCGGTTTTGCACCTGCCGGTCGAGGTAAGTGAATTTTTCCACACCCACGGCTCCGCCGGTCTCCGCCACCCCGGCTGTCGGCACAGCCGGCGGCGTCGCACAACCGGCCAGCCAGCCCAACGCGATGAGGGCCAGGCCGAAGTTCAGGATGGATTTTATGTTCATGTCGGGGAGAAGGACCGACGCGCGATCCTGTCGGCAGCTTGCCCAAAGTTGCCCGCGAGCCAAGCCCGGACCGCGCCACAAGGAGGCTTGGCCTCGGCCGTCCTTGTCGCCAGCGTGCCGTCATGCCCCGCTACGTCCTGGCCCTGGATCAAGGCACCACGTCGTCCCGTGCCATCGTGTTCGATCGCCGCGGCCGGGCCCGGGCCAAGGCGCAGCAGGAATTCCCGCAGCACTATCCGCAGCCGGGCTGGGTGGAGCACTCGCCCCGCGATCTCTGGGAAACGGCCCGGCGCACTGCGCTCGGCGCGCTCGCCGAGGCCGACCTCACCGCCGGCGATCTCGCCGCCATCGGCCTCACCAACCAGCGCGAGACGGTCCTGCTCTGGGACCGCCGCACCGGCCGGCCGCTGCACCGCGCCATCGTCTGGCAGGAC
>DDSZ01000032.1:39944-81820 GCA_002344205.1 Opitutaceae bacterium UBA2377 | reverse complement strand
GCGAACTCGCCGCCGGCACCGTGGATACCTGGCTGCTGTGGCAGCTCACCGGCGGCCGCGTGCATGCCACCGATGTCTCCAACGCCTCGCGCACGCTCCTCTTCAACCTGCGCACCGGCGATTGGGATGAGGAGTTGCTCCGTCTTTTCCGGATTCCGCGCGCGGTGCTGCCCGCGCTGTGCGGCAACAGCGAGGTGCTCGGCGAGGTCAGCGCCGTGCCGGCCCTCCGCGGCGTGCCCATCGCGGGCGTGGCGGGCGACCAGCAGGCCGCCCTCTTCGGCCAGGCCNNGGCACCGGCTGTTTTTTGCTGCTGCATACCGGTGCGCGGCCCGTGCGCTCCAAAAACAACCTGCTCACCACCGTGGCCTGGCGCATCGGCGGCCAGACCGAATACGCCCTCGAAGGCTCCGTCTTCATCGGCGGCGCCGTGGTGCAATGGTTGCGCGACGGCCTCGGCCTGATCGCACGTTCCGCCGACATTGAAAAGCTCGCCGCCACCGTGCCGGACAACGGCGGCGTCTTCCTCGTGCCCGCCTTCACCGGCCTCGGCGCGCCACACTGGGACCCCGCGGCCCGCGGTCTCATCACCGGGCTGACCCGCGGCGCCAACGCCGGCCATGTGGCCCGCGCCGCCTTGGAAAGCATCGCCTTTCAATCCGCCGACCTCATCGGCGCCATGCAGGCCGATGCGGGGTTGCGCCTGCGCGAGCTCCGCGTGGACGGCGGCGCCACCGTCAATGACGGCCTCATGCAGTGCCAAGCCGATCTGCTGCGGGTTCCGGTCGTGCGCCCCCGCACCGTCGAGACCACCGCACTCGGCGCCGCCTATCTTGCGGGCTTGGCGGTGGGTTTCTGGCAGGACCGCGCCGAAATCGCCCGGCTCTGGTCCGCGGACCACACTTTCCGCCCCCGCGCCCCCGCCGCCGCCATGCGCCGGGTGCATGCCGCCTGGCAAGAAGCCGTCACCCGGGCCAAATCCTGAATCCGGGGAGGGTTTCCTCCCCGCCGTCAAAGCACCGTCAAACCCCCTGCCGACCATAGTTCAGATTGAGTCCGGACCGGGAATCCTCCACTGTCTCGCCGATGCCGTCCATGCCCCTCCGCCACCGCGCCCTTGTTCTCGCCTTGTCCTGCGGCTTGTTGGGCGGACCGTTGGTCGCCGCCGACTCCCCGGAAATCATATCCCTGCGCACCAAGGCCGAGCGCGGCAATGCCATCGCCCAATACAATCTCGGCCTTGCGCTGGCGACCGGCCGCGACACTCCGGCCAATCTCCCCGAGGCTTTTGTCTGGCTCACGCTCGCCGAGGAGCGGGGCGCAACCGGCCGGGTCTTGCGCACCATCTTGGGTGAAATGACCCCGGATCAGTTGGCCGAAGGCAACCGCCTCTTGGCCACCATGCGCAGCCGCTTTCCCGCTCCCGGCGTCACCCGGACCATCACCAGCCCCGGTGCCGTGGCTCCTGCTCCGAATGCAGCCGTCCTTCCTTCGTCCAACGACCCCTCAATCAGCCTCGTGCCTCCCGCACCCGCACCTCAGCCTGCGGCCGAACTCCCCGGCGAGGATACCTCCGGCAGCGTGCCCTCGGCCCGCACGATCGTGCTGGACCCGCGCGCCGATGCCGCCTCGCCGGCAGCAGCGCCGGAAGTCTCCGCCGCTTTGGTCCAGCGCAACGAGGAACTCGAGGCCCTCGCCGGTCAGCGCGGTCGTGCCCTGGCCGAAACCCAACAGGCTCTCGCCCAAGCCCGCAGCCAGTTGACCGAGCTCGCGGAAATCCGCACCGCCGCCGAAACCGCCCGTCGCGAAGCCGGCGCTCTCAATCAACAGGTCGCCCAACTCACCGCCAGCCAAGCCGCACTTGCCCAGCAGCTGGCCGCCGCCCGCGCCGCCGCCACCGACTCTTCGGCCTTGGCCAATGATCTGAACTCCGCCCGCACGGAAGCGGAAACCATCCGGCGCGAACTGGCGGCCCGCAACCAAGCACTCGAACGCCTCACCGCCGAACGCAACCAACTTGCCGTCACCGCCCGCGAAGCGGCCGGCCGTGAAGACGAGCTGACCCGCCGGCTGGCCGAGGCCGTCGCCCTGCGCGACCAGGTCGCCGCTCTTAACGCCGACAAACGCCAGTTGAGCGCCGAACTCGCCACCGCCTGGCAGGAAGCCGAGTCGCTCAAGGCCGTCGCCAGCCAAGCCACCGCCGACGAAAGCGAGACCATCCGGCAACTGCGCACCGACGGCGAAAAATTGTCCGCGCTCGCCGAGCAACGCCGGCAAGAACTGCTTCAGGCGCAACAAGCACTCGCCGCCACCCGGACGGAGTTATCCGCACTCGCCACCCTGCGGGCCGAGCTCAAGGCCGCCTTTGATGAAGCCTCCGCCCTCAACGAACGCGTCACGACGCTTACCGCCGCCAACGCCGCGCTGACCCAACAGCTCGCCGGCAGCCAAACCACCGCCGCCGAGGCCGCCTCCACCGCCACCGCGCTCGCCGCCGCCGAAACCGCAATTGCCGTAGCCCGCCGCGAACTCGCGGACCGGACCGATGCGCTCCAACGCGTCAGCGCCGAACGCGATTCTCTCGCGGCCAACATCGCCGGCTCCGCCGCCCGCGAAGCCGAGCTCAACCGCAAGCTCGCCGAGGCCGCGACCGCCTTCACCGCCCTCCGCGAAAACCATGCCCGCCTGCAGGCCGATCATGAAACGGCCACGGCGGACCGCACCGCAATCGCCACCGTGCGCGCGGAAGCAGAAAAATCCCGGCGCGAACTGGCCGCCATCAACACGCGCGTCAGCCGGCTCACCGAGGAAAACGCCGGCCTGACCGAGCAACTCGCCGCGGCCAAGAAAGCCTCCGCCGCGAAAGCTGTATCCAATGCCGCCCTCGCCGCCGCCAAGGATGAAGCCGCCCAAGCGGGCCGCGCCCTGGATGCGCGCAACCAGTCCATCGCCGCGCTCACCGCGGAGCGCGACCGTCTCGCCGCCCAGATCGCCACGCATGAAGCCGATCTGACCCGCCTCACCGCCGCCGCCGAAACCGCCCGCAACGAACAAGGCGTTTTGGCCGCAGAACGTGATCGCCTCGGAGCGGAGCTTGCCGCGCTGCGCACCACCGCCGCGACCGCCCAAGGTGATGCCGCTGGCCTGGCCAAGCGCATCCAAGAACTGGAGGCCGCCGGCGCCGCCCGTGATCA
The DNA here is from genome assembly GCA_002344205.1 of Opitutaceae bacterium UBA2377. Taxonomy (GTDB): domain Bacteria; phylum Verrucomicrobiota; class Verrucomicrobiia; order Opitutales; family Opitutaceae; genus UBA2377. Next base: position 78,629 of record DDSZ01000032.1, on the reverse strand, counting down.
GGAGTTAACCGAAACCCGCCATTCGCTCACACAGACCGAACAGACGCTGCAGGAACTCACCACAGAGCGAAATCGCCTCGCCAGCGCACTTTCCGCGGGCACCGCCGATCGCAGCGAACTTGAGCGGCTCGCCGCGGAACTGAGCACGGCCAAAATCGCCGCCGCCTCGTATGAAGCCAAGCTGGCCGCTATCATCGCAGAGCGCGATGACCTCTTGGCCGCCCGCACGTCAGCCGAAGAAAATCTTTCCGCCCTGCGCGAACAGGTCACCGAACTGGGTGTCGCCCTCGCCTCCGCCGAAGCCGGCGCCGCCACGCTCAACGCTCGCTTGGCCGCGGCCGGCGGCACGGATGGCGAAACCGCCGCGCTGACTGCGCGCATCAATCAACTGACAAATCACGCCACCGAGCTGGACCGCCAGCTTGCCGTCGCGCAAAACCGCAACCGGGAGCTTGAACAACTCGCGGACCGGCGCGCCCATGGCTTGGCCGAGACCCAACAGACCCTGGTCGAAGTCCGCGGCGAGTTGGCCGCCATCATCGAGGAGCATGCCCGCCTGCAAGGCGCCGCCTCGACCGCCGGCGCCGACCGGCAGTTGGCGGATCGCCTCGCGGTCGAGCTGCAGGCCGCCCAGGCCAAGAACGAAGAAACTCTCGCCCAAGCCTCCGGCCTGTCGGCCAAGATCAGCGAATTGACCGCCGCCAATGCCGCCCTGTCCGCCGAGCGGGATCGGCTCGGTGAATCCCGCGGCGCCGAAGCCGGCGCGGTGGCCGCCTTGCGCGACGAAAACCTGCTCCTGCAATCCAATCTGGAGCGGGCCCTCGCCGAGAACACCACGCTGGTCACCCGTATTGAAGGTGCCGTCGATCCCGCCGTGGTTGAGAGCCGGTTGAGCCAGCTCGCCGAGCAGCAGGAGGCCATGATGGCAGCGCTCAACACCGCCCGCCAGGAAAACGAAACCCTGCGTGCTAATCTTGCCGCCACGGCCGCCGCCCGGACCACTGCCGAGCAGGCTCTGGCCGAAAGCGCCGCCGAACTGGCCACCCTGCGCGTGGCCGTCGCCAAAACTTCTCCCGCCGACTTGGGTGACCTCCGGCAGCAACTGGCCGACACCCTCGCTGCCGGGCGCGAACTCGCACGGCAAAACCAGGAGCTGGAGGACACGGCTTCCCGTCGCGGTCGCGCGCTGGAGGAAACCCAGGAATCGCTTGACCGCACCCGGACGGCGCTGACCGAGCTGGAAGGCCGGATCGCCGAGCTCACTTCCGCCAATGCCACGCTGGAGCAGCGCCTCGCCGCCCGGCCGGCCGCCACTGCCGCCCCGGCCGAAAATGCCCGCCGCCAACTCGCGGCCAAGGATCAGACCATCGAACGGCTCACCGCGGAGCTTTCCGCTGCGCGCAGCGCCGACGAGCGTTCCCGCCGGCAGACCGCCGAAGCCGCCGAAAACTTGCAGCGGCTTGAACGCGAACGCAGCGCCTTGGCGGGCCGTTTGGAACAAGCCTCCGCCCGCGAGACCGATCTTAACCGCCAGCTCGCCGAAGTCCGCCGGGATCTCGACCGCAGCTCACGCGACACCTCGGCCACCACTTCCCTGCGACAGGAGCTGGAGAGCACAAACACCCGGCTGGCCACCGCCCTCACCGGCTTCACCCAATTGCAGCGGGAAAACGAACGCCTGCAGTCCGGCCTCGCCACGGCGGAGGAAAACGTCCGCCGGCTGGCCGACGAACGCACCGCGTTGCAAGGTCAGCTCGCGGCCTTGGCTGCGGCCGCGGCCCCGGTCGTGCCGGAAGTTGCCGTGGACGCGGGCCGCCTCGCCGCGCTTGAAGACCAGTTGGCCACCGCCCTGCGCAGCTATCGCCTGCTGCAGGACGAAAACGACCGGACCAAAGCTGCGGCCGACCGGCTGGCCGCCGATAAAGCCGCGCTTGAGGGCCAGCTCGCCAGCGCCGGCAACCTGAATACCACGCTCGCCTCCCAGTTGACGAGCATCTCCGCCACCGCATCGGATGCCGACATCCTGCGCAACCAAGTGCGCCAGATGCAGGATCAACTCGCCGCGCTCAGCGCGGAAAACGCGCAGTTGCGCACGCGGGTGGCCATCGTCTCGCCCCAGCCCGGCACGGTGCTGGCCGTGCCCACGCGTCCGGGCACGGTGCCGGCCGTCACGGCGGCGCCCCAGCCGACCCCCGCTCCCGTCGCCGCCGCGGAGCCTCGGTTCCATACCGTGGTGGCAGGCGACACGCTCTCCCGGATCGCGCGGCAGTATCTCGGCAATGCCCAGCGTTGGCCGGAAATCCTCGAAGCCAACCGCGGCCAGCTTGCGGATGAGCGCAGCCTCGCCGTGGGCCAGCGGATCCGCATTCCCTGAAGCCCGGCCTCCCGGCAGATGATCCGCTCTTTCGCCATCCTGCTGCTGGTTTTCTCCGGACTTATGCTGTCCGGCTGCGGTTACGTGCATTTCGGCCGCCATGTGCCGTTGCAGGTGCAGACGGAACTTGATGCGGAAAACTCCTCGCTGCGGCGGCAACTGGCCGCAGCCCGCGCCAGCACCGCCGAGCCGCCGCCCTACGAAACCTTGGCCGGCGCTTCCGATGATGTCTCCGCGGGTGTCAGGCTCGCCACCGCCCTGCGCAGCTACCAACTGCTGCAGGAGGAAAATGATCAGCTCAGGCAGCTCGCCGCCTCCCTCACGGCCGAGCGGGACTTGCTCAAATCCCAGCTCGCCGGCGCCACGACCAACGCCGCCGCCCTGTCCGAGCAGCTCACCGCCTCCGAAGCCACCGCCCGGCTCGTGGAAACCCTGCGCACCCAACTCCGCCAGACCCAGGACCAGTTGCAGGCCATCATCGCCGAGCATTCGCAATTGCGCACCCGCATGGCCGTCGCCTCACCCCCGCCCGGCAGCGTGACTGTAGTGCCCGCCCGCCCGGTTCCCGCTGCGCCACCGCCGGCGGCCCCGGTTGATCTGCGGACGCCGGAGCGCGTGATCCACACCGTGGCCGAGGGCGAAACCCTAAGTGGTATCGCCCGGCAATACTACCGCGACGGCCAGCGCTGGCCCGAAATTTTCGCCGCCAACCGCACCCTGCTCGCCGACGAACGCAGCCTGCGCATTGGCATGCAACTGCAAATCCCGTAACTGCAGGAGGCAGTCCTTCCACCAACTGCTGAAACAACGGGGTCGGCAATCCACCCGATAGCTCAGATATTTGTTGCCGGCAGGAAGGCGCCCTCACGATTGCGGCCGCGGGTTCCGCTCGCGATACTGCCGCAGGATGCGCTGCGTGTCCTGCAGCACCGCCTGCGGGCCGACGTAGTTGCCGCCGCGGTAGCTGTCGGACAGCACACGGCCGGCCTCGTCCACCAACACCAGGCACGGAATCCCGTCGCCGGCGTAGCGCATGATCTCGGCCGACTGCCGCATCGCCTCATGGCGCAGGGCGGGCCACGCCATGCGGTCGTGGCTCATGTATTTCTGCATGTCTGCCGGTGATTGGTCGGCACTCACGAAAACCACCTCGAATTCAGGAAACTCCGTCCGCAGTTTCGCGTAAGCCTCCACCAACCGCGGCGTAAACTGCCGGCAAGGACCACACCAAGCCGCGGAAAAATACAGGGCGTAAAACTTCACTTCCTGCAGCCGCTCGGCGGGGTGCGCCTGCAGGGAGCCGCGCTCCAGCCGCACGAGCTTGCCGCCCAGCCGCCGGGCCATTACCGACGGTCCGGCCGCCGGCGCGCGTGGCGGCTTGATTTCTGCCGGCGCCGCGAGCGCGGGAGCCGCGGGCCGCTCGTTCATAGCGCCCGCCAGCGCCGCCAGCCCGGTGTGGGCAACCGGCACGCGGCCGCTGAGCGACCGGTAGCGCACCTGCAGATTATCCCCCTCAAGCGCGATAACGTCCACCTTGACTCCGGCCGAGAGCCCGATGCTGCCGCTCACCCGTCCGTCCCGCACAATCTCAAGCTTGGTCGCATGGGTGACGACCGTCTCCAGCGGCAACCCGGAGCCAAAAGCGAAACCTGCCCAAACCAGCAACAGGCCAAGGATGCGCACTTTCATGCCCGCGAGCGTGGTGAAAACGTGGGCAACAGGCGAGTGCCTAAATCCGGCCTCCGCTACGTTGCGAGATTGTGGCCGGCCAGGAAGTCTGGCAGACCGGGCGCATGAAAAAACTGCTGTGCATTCTGATCGCCTTCCTGCCGGCCTTGCAGGCGGAAGAGCCCGCGGTCTCCGATCTTCCGGACGGGCTCTATGCCGAGTTTGTCACCCCGCGCGGCACGGTGGTGTGCGAACTGTTCTTCGAAAAGACCCCGATGACCGTCGCCAATTTCGTCGGTCTCGCCGAGGGCACGCTGGGGCCGCGGCCGGGCCAGCCCTATTTCAACGGCATCAAGTTCCACCGGGTCGTGCCCGATTTTGTCGTGCAGGGCGGCGATCCCACCGGCACGGGCAGCGGCGGGCCCGGCTACAGTTTTCCCGACGAATTTATCCCGGGCCTGCGGCACGACGATGCCGGCATCCTCTCGATGGCCAATGCCGGGCCCGACACCAACGGCTCGCAGTTCTTCCTCACCCTGCGCGAGGTCAACCGCCTGAACTACCTGCACAGCGTCTTCGGCCGCGCCGTCCGCGGCCGCGAGGTGCTGCCGTTGATCGAGCAAGGCGACGTGATGTCCGCCGTGAACATCCTCCGCATCGGTGCTGCGGCGGAAGCGTTCCGGGCGGACCAGACGTACTTCGACGCGCTCACGGCCCGCGCAACCCGCCATGTCCTGGCGCACTTCGACGACCCGGAAAACCTCCTGCCGGCCCAGCCGCCGCGGGCACGGAATTTCAACTTCAAACTCGCCAATTTCGAGCGCGCCACCGGCGTGCGCCTGCTCGTCCGGCTGCAGGGCAAATACGAGCCGGAGACCCCCGGCCAGCGCCCCGGCACGCATGTCGGCCGGTTCGCCCGCCGGCTGGCACTCGGGCCGGACGACGTGCTCGCCGTGTATTTTGCCGACATCGACCAGTGGGCCTTCTGGGCAGGCGACCGGCGGCTCCAGCAATTCATGGGGCGCGCCGGGACGATAAAGGAATTCATGCAGGGCGGCGAATTGCACCGGGCCAAGCAGGCGTTTCTTGCCACGGTGCAGACGCGGGGAGACGCCTTCATCGCGGAGGCCGCCCGGTCCCTGCCGGAAGACAAACCGCTGACCGACGCCCAGAAAATCAAGCTGCGCGTGGACGGGATGATCGACACCCTCATCGAGAAATTCGAACCCGCCCCTTGAGCGGCGCACGCTTGCGCCCGGCCCCGCCGGGGCCATCGTAAGCCCGACCATGCGCACTTTTGTCATCTTCGCCCTGATCGGTTTGCTGCTGCTCACGCTCGGACTCGTTGTCCGCTCGGGCATGTTTGCCCGCGAAAATCCCGGCCGCCCGATCAACAGCGCCATGCGGCTCGCCTTGGAAAACAAGGGCATCCCGGAACTCAGCCGGGAGGACACCAACCTCATCATCGAGCGCTACGGCAACCCCGCCCGCCTCCCTTCCGGGCTGATGTATGTGCGCCGCGCCGCCGGCACGGGCGAATTGCCGCACCGCGGCCAACACCTGGTCGTCCATTACGACGGCCGGCTGCTCGACGGCCGCCGGTTCGACAGCTCCTACGAGCGTAACGAACCCTTCACCTTTCGTCTCGGCGTCGGCGATGTCATTCCCGGCTGGGACGAAGCGTTCAGCCACATGCGCAAAGGCGACAAGCGCACGCTGATTGTCCCGCACTGGCTCGCCTACGGCGTCGCCGGGCGGCCGCCCGGCATCCCGCCCCGCGCCACCCTCGTCTTCGAGGTCGAGGTGCTCGACATCCGGTGACACCATCCCGCCGGTTTGTCACCCGATGGGTGCAAAACCGACCGGCGGCGGAAGCTCCTCAGCGCAGCGGATCCGGCCGGCGATAGTTCACCCCGAGCAGCTCCAAGCGTTTCAGCAGCGGTTCGAGCCGGGCGCGAAAGCCCGCCCAGTCCTTGCGGGCCGGCGGGGTCCAGCCGACCTCGGCCAGGGCACTCAGGCGGGGAAAAGCCATGTATTCCACTTGGCGCGCGCTGGTCAGATATTCGCCCCAGAGATTGCCCTGCACGCCGAGCACATGTTTTTGCTGCGCCGGTTTCAGTCCGGGCGGCACGGGATCGAGCGCATAGACATTCTCCAACGGGTTGTGCCCGCCGATCGCCTCGGGCTCGTCGGTGGTCTTCGGGTCGGCCTGATAATGGTCCAGATAACAATGTGTCGTGGGCGACATGACGACATCGTTGCCCTGCGCGATGGCGAACTCCGCCCATTTCCAGTCGCGCCACACCATCATCGTGGCCGTGGGCGAAAGCCCGCCTTCCTGAATTTCGTCCCAACCGATGAGCCGCCGGCCATGCCGCGCGAGGATTTTCTCCACGCGTCGAATGAACCAGCTTTGCAGCTCGTGTTCATCCTTGAGCCCGAGCTTGCGGATGGCCTTCTGCGCAAAAGCCGACTGCTGCCACTGGTCCTTGATCGCCTCGTCGCCGCCGATGTGGACGAACTTCGAGGGAAACAGTTGCACGACCTCAGCCATCACGTCGGCGAGGAAACCGAACACCGGCTCGGACGGCGCATAGGTGTAGGGTTGGATGCCCCAGCGCGTGACGACCTTGGGCGCAAAACCCGGCACGTCGCGGTTGCCCAGTTGCGGATACGCCGCAACGACCGAGGCCACGTGCCCCGGCAGCTCGATCTCCGGCACCACCGTGATAAACCGCTCGGCGGCGTAGGTCACCACTTCGCGGATCTGCGCCTGCGTGTAAAAGCCGCCGTGGGGCGTGCCATCGCCTTCGTCGCGGTTGCCGTAGCGGGGCGACTCGGTGCGCCAGGCGCCGATCTCGGTGAGCTTCGGATATTTTTTGATCTCCAGCCGCCAGCCCTGGTCGTCCACGAGGTGCCAGTGCAGGACGTTGAGCTTGTGCAGCACCATCGCGTCAATGAAGCGCTTCGTCTCGGCGACCGAGAGGAACCGCCGCGCCGGGTCGAGCATCGCGCCGCGCCAGCCGAAACGCGGCCGGTCGGTGATCTCCAGCGCCGGCACGATGAAACCGGGTGCCGCACCCGCGCCCAGGCGCTCGGTCTCGGGCGGCAGCAACTGCCGCAGTGACTGCGTGCCGTAAAACACGCCCTGCGCCGTGGCCGCGCGGATCGTCACGCCCGCCGTCCGGCTGCTCAGGCGGTAGCCCTCGGTGCCGAGGGTTTTCTTCAACGCCGGTTCGAGGCGCAGTGTCACGGCCCGCGGCCGGGCTGCGCCGACGACCTCGAGTCCCAGCCTTTGCGCAAACTGCTGCGCGACCCGGCGCAACGCGGCGTTTTTGGCCGACGCCACCACGGGCGTGCGGGGGTTGAGCTTGAAACCGGCGCCGCGCACGGGGCGGCATTCGGCCGGCAGGGGGATGATGGTCGGGGTCATGAAAAACAGGACACGCTTACAGGCCGAGCAGGCTCCCGTTGCGCTTGAGCCAGCGCTCGGCCTCGCGCCAGCCGGGGCACACTTCCTCCACCCGCGCCCAAAACCGCGCCGAGTGGTTCATTTCCCTCAGGTGCATCAGCTCGTGGTGGATGATGTAGTCGCGCACCGCATCCGGCGTCTGCACCAGCCGCCAGTTGAGCGAGATCGTGCCCTGCGCCGAGCAGGAACCCCAGCGTGAACGCTGGTCGCGCACCGTCACCTGCTTCACCTCCACGCCGCACTCCGCCGCCAGCTCCCACGTGCGCGCCGGCAGCTCGATTTTTCCGCGCCGCGTGAAATGCGCCTCCAGCGTCGGCCGCAGGTCCCCGTCCAGCGCTGGCACGCGGAACACATCCGCCGCCAGACAGACCTGCGGGCGATCACCGGTGGCGGCGATGCGGACCTCCGTCATTTCCCCGCGCCAGAGCACATGCGTGCCGACTGTCCAGACCTCGGCGCCGCGCGGCCGGCGGGCCTGCCGCGTCCGCGCCCGCTCCAGCCACTCCTGATGCGCCTCGACGAACCGCACCGCCTCGCGCTCGGAACCGCGCGCCGGGATGGTCGCCACCGCCGTGCCATCGCGCTGCAGCGTCAGGCGGTAGTTGCGCGCCTGCTGGCTCCGGCGATAGATGACCTCAACCGAGCGGTCGGCCGCCGGGGGAGTTTTGTGCACGCCCGGCGCGGGACTGAAAAGCCCCAGCAGGTCCTGTTGAATTCCGCCGTCTGGCATCGCCGACATCAGATGCGCACGACTTCCCAGCGCGTCAACCTTCCACCGGCCGCCTCCAGCCAGGCAAAGCTCGCCGGGAACCCGCCGCGCGGTTGCGCCGCCGAGCCGGGGTTGAGCCAGCGCAGCCCGTCCGCCATTTCATCCCGCGGCCGGTGGGTGTGTCCGTGCAGCACCACCTGCATGCCGGGCGGCACCCGGTCCGGCGGGATGTGCACCAGATAAAATTTCACCCCCTCGCGCTCCAGCCTCAGCTCGTGCGGCCAGCGCGGCTCATCGTCGCAATTCCCCTGCACCACCCGCACCGGCGGCCCGATCATCTCCAGCTCCCTCAACACCGCCGCATCGCACACATCTCCGAGGTGCCAGATCTCATCCGCCCCCGCCAGCCGCGCCGGCAGAGAAGCCGGCAGGACATCATGGGTGTCGGAAAGGACGGCGATGCGCATGACCGCACTCCATACTTGGGATGGCCCCGTTTGACAGCGGATTTTTGCCGGCAAAACTGCCCCCCGTGCTTCGCGCGCTCGCCATCGATTTCAACTCCTACTTCGCCTCCGTCGAGCAGCAGGAGCGGCCGGAACTGCGCGGGCAGCCGCTCATCGTCGTGCCCGTGCTCGCGGCCACCACCGGAGCCATCGCCGTCAGCATCGAGGCCAAAAAGCTCGGCCTCGACCGCAATGCGCGCGTGGCCGAGGCGCGGAAGCAGATCCCCGGCCTCGCCGTCGTCGAGGCCCGGCCCGAGGTTTACATCGACTACCACCGCCGGCTGAAGGCGGTCGTGGACACCCTCGCGCCGGTGAAAAAGGTCCAGTCCATCGACGAGCTGGAATGCAAGCTCTCCGGTGACCTCGCAGACCCCCGGCGCGTCCGCGCCCTCGCCGAGGCCATCCGCCAAAAAATCTACCGCGAGGTGGGTCGCTGCCTGCGCTGCTCCATTGGCATCGGGCCGAACTGGTTCATCGCGAAGCTCGCCTCCGATCTCGAAAAACCCGACGGACTTGTGGTCTTCGACGACACCGACCTCCCGGATAAACTGATCGAGCGCAACGTGCAGCTCGAAGATTTCACCGGCATCGGCCCCAACATGCTGAAACGCCTGCGCGCCGCCGGCATCCACGATGTCGCCCGGCTCTACGCCGCCAGCAGCGCGAAATTGCGCAGCGTGTGGGGCGGCGTCGAGGGCGCACGGTTCCACGGCTGGCTGCACGGCGGCGTGCAGGAACGCGAACCGACCCGCCATGACACCATCGGTCACAGCCAGGTGCTGCCGCCGGAAAAACGCCACGCGGCGGACGCCCTCGCCGTGCTGCACCGGCTGCTGCAAAAGGCCGCCATGCGCCTGCGCCACGAGGGCTTTTACGCCGGCGGCCTGCGGGTGTCGGTCGGCTACCGCGACGATACCGACTGGAGCGCCGAGCTGCACTTCAACGAGACCCAGGACACGCTCCACTTCACCCACGCCCTGAACGAACTCTGGTCGCGCCGCCCGCGGGCGCACCACGCCAAGCCACCGAAACACGTCGGCATCATCCTGCACCGGTTGCTCGCCGCCAATCTCCACACCGCCGATCTGTTTGCAGGGAAAAAGGAAGTGTCGCGCACCAAGCTGTTGGCCGCCGTGGACACGCTGAACAAGGCGCTCGGCAAAAACTCCGTGTATTTCGGCGGCGCGCACGGCGCCACCGGCTACGCCCCGATGCGCATCGCCTTCACCCGCATCCCCGAGCCCGAGATCGAGGAGATCGACGCCAAAATGAAGCGCCGGGTAAAGCCACGCCAAGCCGCCCCGCCCGCCGAAGCGGCCGACCCCTTCCCGCCCGACGACCCGCAATAACCCCGCTCTTCTCGTAATCGTTCTCTTTCTCTTTAGCGTTCTCCTTGTCGGTAACCCTACTCCCTGAAACCGATGTTTTCCCCATGAACCCCATCCGCTCTCTCACCCTCTCCGTGCTCGCCATCGCGCTCGCCGCGCCCATCGTCGGTCAGGTGGATCGCGTTACCGGCCGCACCTTCGCCACCCGCTCCGAAGTCATCGCCCGCCATGGCATGGCCGCGACGAGCCATCCGCTCGCCACGCAGATCGCGCTCGACGTGCTCAAGGCCGGCGGCTCCGCCACGGACGCCGCCATCGCGGCCAACGCCGCGCTCGGCCTCATGGAGCCCACCGGCAACGGCATCGGCGGCGACCTCTTCGCCATCGTCTGGGATGCCGAGACCAAAAAGCTCCACGGCCTCAACGCCTCCGGCCGCTCCCCGCTCGGGCTCGACCGGCCGACCCTCATGGCCGAGCTGAAAAAGCTCAATCGCACCACCATCCCGCCACGCGGCCTGCTGCCGGTCTCCGTGCCCGGCGCGGTGGACGGCTGGTTTGAGCTGCACAAAAAATTCGGCAAGTTGCCGATGGCCGACGTCCTCGCGCCGGCCATCCGCTACGCGCGCGAGGGTTTTCCGGTCACCGAATACATCGCCTATCTCTGGGGCCACGGCGTGCGCGCCGCGGAGAACGATCCGCTGCCCGGCGCGTTTCTGGCCACCTACGCCCCGGCGGGCCGCGCCCCGCAAAAGGGCGAGATCTTCCGCAATCCCGACCTTGCCGCCACCTACGAGCTGCTCGCCAGCGGCGGCCGCGATGCCTACTACCGCGGCCCCATCGCGGACAAAATCGACGCCTTCATGCGCGAACACGGCGGCTACCTGCGGAAAGTCGATTTCGAAAAACATACCTCCACGTGGGTGGAGCCCGTCTCGGTCAACTACCGCGGCTACGAGGTCTTCGAGATGCCGCCCAACGGCCAGGGCATCGCCGCGCTGCAGATGCTCAACATCCTCGAGGGCTACGACCTCGCCGGCATGGGCTTCAACTCGCCCGACGCGCTCCACGTGATGATCGAGGCCAAAAAGCTCGCCTTCGAGGATCGCGCCAAATTCTACGCCGACCCGGAGTTTTCCAAAATCCCGCTCCAAGGCCTGCTTTCGAAAAGCTACGCCGCCGAACGCCGCGCCCTTATCAGCATGGACCGCGCCGCCCGCACCTACGACGCCGGCAACCCCGCGCTGCATGAGGGCGACACCATCTACCTCTGCGTGGCCGACGCCGCGGGCAACATGGTCTCGCTCATCCAGAGCAACTACCGCGGCATGGGCAGCGGCATCGTCGTGCCCGGCACCGGCTTCGGCCTGCAGGACCGCGGCGAAATGTTCACCCTGCAGGAGGGTCACGCCAACGACTACGCGCCCGGCAAGCGACCCTTTAACACCATCATCCCCGCCTTCGTGCTCAAGGACGGCGCACCCTGGCTCGCCTTCGGTGTGATGGGCGGCTCGATGCAGCCGCAGGGCCATGTGCAGATCCTCGTCAACGTGATCGATTTCGGCATGAACCTGCAGGAGGCGGGCGACGCCGCGCGCTGGCAGCACCTCGGCTCCACGGATTATCACACCGCCACCATGCGCGACGGCGGCACGGTCGAGGTCGAAAGCGGCATCCCCTACGCCAGTGTGCGCGAACTCCAGCAGCGCGGCCATGCCGTGCGGCTCGGCGGCGGCGGCTTCGGCGGCTATCAGGCCGTCGCGCGCGACCACGCCAACGGCACCTGGATCGGCGCGAGCGAATCGCGCAAAGACGGCCACGCCGCGGGGTATTGAAACGAGATGAGGTAGGGGCCGTTCTCCGAGCGGCCCGTCCGAATGCGCAACACTCGGCCCGCCCGGAGGTCGGGCCCTACCCGCGGCACATCATTTGGAAATCGAATAGCAAGTTGGCTTGCCGGATGGCCGCGGTTCAGCCGCGCGGCAGCGGTGTGCGCTCCAGCGCGATGAGCGCGTGCAGTTCGTCGAGCGCCGGTTGTTCGCCCGTCGCGATCAGGAACTCCCACGCCGCCAGCACGCGGCGGTAGAAGAGCGTGCGCTCCGCGGCCGTGCGCGGGCTGAGCGGACGCAGGGATACGTTCGTGGTCACCGCGCCCGGGCCGGCCGGTTCGGTCGCCGGCGGCGGGGGCGCCGGCCTGCGCCGGAACATCGGCGCCAGCGCAGTGGCGGCCGCGCGCACCTCGGCATCGTCCGACTTTTCGCCCCAGGCCTGGATGAAGTGCCGGCGTTCGGCGCCCCAGCGGGTCACGGCCTCCGCGCGCTCCGCATCGAACCGGTCTGGGAACGCATAGCTGGACTGCCAGAAAATGTCGTTGAGCAGCGGATTCTGCCAGCTGCGGTAGATCATCAGGTTCCGGCCGCGGTCCTCCTGCGCGAGCAGCCGCTTTTCAAAATCGAGCGCCGGACCCGTGAGATCGGCCACCTCGCCGGCGAGCACCGCCGCCTTCCATGCCGGCCGCAGGCCTTCGTTCCAGGCCTTTTCCAAATCCTCGCGCGGATTGCGCCGGCCGCTGGCACCGGGCCGACCGGGACGGGTGGCCGCCGGGCCCATCGTGCGCTCCAGCTCGGCGCGCGGGCCGTTGAGCAAAAGATTCTTCACCGTGGCGTTCTGCTCGGTGAGCCGCGTGATGAACCGGGCAAACTGCGCGGCGCGCTCCTGCAAGGCCGCATCCATCGTCGTCACCCGGCCCGTGTCCACCGCCGTGCGGTAGGTTTCAAGGTGTCCGCGGATTTCCGGCGTCAACTCATCCTCGCCCGCCAACAGCCGGTCGATCACGCCGGCCCATTGCTCGAGGAATTGCTCGGAGCTCGCGCGCGGTTTGTCGATGGTGCGGTTGACGAGCACGGCTTCCTCGTGCGCCTCGGCGAAAGAATCGCGCCGCACTCCGGCCGGCTCGCGCGTGAAAAGATCCAGCCCCAGCAGGTTTTCCGGCAGGAAGCGCTCGTAGCCGGCCCAGCGGTCCGGATCGGGATCAGGGTCGCAGCCGGCCGCGAGCGAAACTTCGTCGGTCGCCGTGTAGCCGGCGATCGGCGGCAACGGCGCATCCTCGCCGGGCATCGCCCAGACGGGCACCGTGACAAACCATTCGGAGTTGGGCGCGACCGTCCGCGGCACGCCGAGGAAGTGAAAGCCGCCCGAGTGACACTGCGTCATGCAAAACACCACGCGGCCCTTGCCCAGGCCCTCGCGCAACACGGCCTGCAGCTCGGCCACACCCAGCACCTCGCTGTTGTCCGTAAACCAGCCGGTGCCGGAGCGCGCCGGATCCTGCTTCAACTGCCAGAGCGTGATCGTGCTCTCGCGCGGCTCCTCGCGGGAAAGTTCGCCGTGGTCGCCCACAAACAGATACAGCGTGCCGCCCTCCGCCACCGAGGGCAGGATTTCTTCGCGCAAGGCGGTGAGGATGCTGTCGCGGGTCGCCGGCCGGTTGTCCGCCAGCGGCCCCGGCACCCATGACTCGAGGACCAGCCCGTCCTCTTTGTATTGGCGGCGGGTGTCGGCAATTTTCACCGGCTCGCCGGGACGGTTGCCCACGCCAAAAAACACCCACGTCTGCTCCTTCGGGTAGTTTTGCTCAAAAAACGCCGCGATCGCCCGGGCCTGCAGGTATTGGGAATAGTTGTTGTTCAGCGGCGTGCCCCCGCCGGAAATCAGCACATAGGCATCGCGGGCGGCCAGCGGCAGGACCGCCGGCAGACAGAGACAGAGCAAAAGCAGGCAGCGGCGAAAAAACGCGGATATTGGCATGGTCCGGCACCGTGATTGAGACCTCCGCCCCTGACAACCGCCCATCGCCCAAATCCGGGCTATTATGACCAACGGACTACCCCGGGGAAACCGCCCTTGACACCCCCCGGGCCGTCCGGCACTCCTGACCCTCTTTTTCGTCCAAAGTCATGAAGCCTACATTCCGCCCACATCGCAAAAAGCGCGCCCGCCAGATCGGTTTTCGCGCCCGCAAGGCCACCGTTGGTGGCCGCAAGGTCCTTTCGTCCCGCCGTCGCAAGGGTCGCAAGCGCCTGACCGTCGTCTGATTTCACCGCCAGCGCCGCCGGCTGCCCCATGCGTTTCCGCCCAGAGCAGCATTTGCGCCGCCCGGGGGATTTCCGCACCGTCCGCGAACAGGGCCGTCGCCTTGACTGCGGAGCCTTCACGCTCTGGTGGCTCGCCCGCGGCGATGCCGCCCCCGCCCGCCTCGGCGTGGTGGCCTCCTACGCGCAGGTCGGCAATGCCGTCGAGCGCGCCCGCGCCAAGCGCCGCCTCCGCGAGCTGTTCCGCCGCCACCAAACCTTGGTCCCCGCCGGTTGCGACCTCATGCTGGTCGCCCGCGCCGCGGTCAACCGCTGGGAATTTCCCGCGTTGGCGGAAAAATTCACCGCCGCCTGCGCCCGGCTGCCCGCCTCCACCCATGCCTGAGACCCGTCCAACCCTGCTGACCCGGCTCGCGCGCCTGCCCACCGCCGCGTTGCTCGGCTTGGTGTGGACGTATCAGAAAACCCTTTCGCCCGTGCTGCCGGCCATCTTTGGGCCGGGCTGCGGCTGCCGCTTCGCCCCCACGTGTTCGCACTACGCCGCCGAGGCCCTGCGCACCCACGGCGCGCTGGCCGGCACCTGGCTCGCCGTGCGCCGGCTGCTGCGCTGCCAGCCCCTCCACCCGGGCGGCTTCGATCCCGTTCCGCCTTCGCCAAGGCTACGGCGGACAAGGCCCCTTTCGCGCCGGCTGATCTGCGCACGCGCCCACGCGTCTGCGCGCCCACCCGCTGACCTTTTCAAGTAATGGACAAAAAGAACCTCACCATCGGCGTGCTCCTCATGCTCGCCGCCTTCGCGAGCCTCTACATCGGCCAAAAATACGCGCCGCCGCCCGCCCCGCCGGCCCAATCGCCCGCCGTCGCCGCACCGGCCGCACCCGCCCCGGGCGAAGCCGCGCCGGGCACGGCGGGCCAGCCGCTCACCCCGCCGCAAACCGCTTTTGCGGCCGCCGTCGCCCGCGACGAGGTCGGCGCCCAGGTGATCTCGCTCGCCAACAGTTTCGTCGAGGTGCGCCTCACCAACCACGGCGGCGCCATCCGCGAAGTCGCCTTCCGCGCCCGTGACCTCAAGGGCCGCCTCATCTACCCGTCGGAACGCCTCGGCGCCGAGCCGTTCGTCTTCAACCAGCTCCATGCCGACCCGATGCTCGCCTTCGTCGAGTTCCCCGGCCTCGACCGGCACACCGGCTTCGAACTCGTGCGCAAGACCGGCGACGAAGCCGTTTACCGCGCCGTGTTTGAAAACCGCATCGAGGTCACGCGCCGCTATTATCTGCCCGATGGCTCCGACCCCAAGACCGACCCCTACCAGCTCCGGCACGAGACCACCTTCCGCAACCTCACCGACCAGACCACGCCGCTGCCGCGCGTCGCGCTCAGCCTCGGCACCACCGCGCCGATCAACTCCGTGGACTACGGCATGCAGCTCGCCACCGGCTATTCCGACGGCAAGGACCGCACCTTCATCACCCGCTCCAAGCTCGAAGGCGGCGGCTTCCTCAGTTGGTTCGGCTTCGGTTCCAGCCAGCCCCTTGCCTTCCTGTCGTCCACCGGTCCCGTCTCCTGGGCCTCGGTGAGCAACCAGTTCTTCACCGCCATCGCCACGCCCGACGTCCCCGCCACCGGCCTCGTGACGCGCCGCGTGGAGCTGCCCGCTTTTGCCGACAAACCCAACCAGCCGAACTTCGGCATCACCGGCGCCGCGCAGTTCGAGGTGCCCGCTCTCGCCCCCGGCGGCGAGACCACCCTAGGCCTCAACCTCTACGTCGGCCCCAAGGAATACCGCCGCCTCGCCAACGGCGACGTCTTCACCGCCGATCAGGACAAGGTGATGAACTTCGGCATGTTCCGGTTCTTCAGCCAACTCCTGCTCACCATCATGACGTGGGTCCACGGCTGGATCGTCAGTCTCTCGCCCACCTGGGCCTGGGGCTGGGCCATCGTCATCACGACCCTGATCCTCAAGATCGTTTTCCTCTGGCCCACGCTCGCCGCGTCGAAGTCCGCCAAGCGCATGGCCAAGCTGCAGCCGGAGATGCAGACCATCCGCGAGAAATTCAAGGACAACCCCCAGAAGATGCAGGCCGCGACGATGGAGCTCTTCAAGAAGCACCGCGTGAATCCCGTGGGCGGCTGCCTGCCGATCCTCATCACGATGCCTTTCTTCTTCGGCTTCTTCCAGATGCTGCAGAGCACCGCCGAGCTGCGCTTCGCCCCGTTTCTCTGGTCGATCGACCTCTCCGCACCCGACACCGTCGCCCGCGTCTTCGGTTTCCCGATCAACATCCTGCCGCTCCTCATGGGCGCGACGATGATCATCCAGATGCGGCTCACGCCGATGCCGTCCACCGACAACATGCAGGCGAAGATCTTCAAGTTCATGCCGTGGATCTTCACCATCTTCTGCTACAACTTCTCGGGCGCGCTCGCGCTCTACTCCACCGTCAACGGCATCTTCACCATCGGCCAGCAGCTCGTCGTCAACCGCATGAAAGACGACCCGCTGCCCGCCCCCGCGCCCGCCGCCACCGGCAAACCCGGCAAGCCGGTGAAGAACGTGACGCCGAAAAAGCGCTAAGCTTTAAGCGTTAAGCCAAAAGCTCCGATCCGCCTCCATCCTCCCCCCCGGCTTACCGCTTATTGCTTATCGCTGAAAGCTGCTCCCCTCATGGCCGGTCACAACAAATGGTCCAAGGTCAAGCGCCTGAAGGCCGTCACCGACGCCCGCCGGGGCAAGGTATTCTCCCGCCTCTCGCGCGACATCACCCTCACCGCCAAGGCCGGCGGCGGTGATCCCGACGGCAACGCCCGCCTGCGCACCCTCCTCCTCAAGGCCCGCGAAGCCAACATGCCCGCCGAAAACGTGGACCGTGCCATCAAGAAGGGCACCGGCGAACTCCCCGGCGTCGTTTACGAGGAAATCAGCTACGAGGGCTACGGCCCCGGCGGCGTCGCCTTTGTCGTCAAGGTTACCACCGACAACAAGACCCGCGCTGCGCAGGACGTCCGCAGCGTCTTTGCCCGCTGGGGCGGCAACCTCGCCCAAAGCGGCGCGGTCGCCTTCCAGTTCCTGCACGCCGGACAGTTCCTGATTACGCGGGACCAGACGACCGAAGACCGGCTCATGGAAGTCGCGCTCGAGTGCGGCGCCGACGACGTCATCACCAGCGACCACGGCTTCGAGGTCCGCTGCGACCTGCACCTCTTCGACAAGGTCAGCCACGCACTGGAAAATGCCGGCATCAAGACCGAGAGCGCCGAGATTTCCTACATCCCGACCAGCCATGTGCCGGTGACCGACCTCGCCACCGCCCAGTCGCTCGTGAAGCTGCACGACGGCCTCGAGGAGTTGGACGACGTGCAGAACGTCTTCTCGAACGAGGAAATGTCCGACGAGATCAGCGCCGCCGCGCACGGGTGAACCCTCCGCCCCGTCTGTCCTGCCCCGTGTATGACCCTTGCGCTGCTTGCGTCGGCGGCGCGGGCGCTGTGTCCTTGCAGAATGCCTGATCTGGATGATGTGCCTGCCGGTGCTCCCGCCGTTGCCGACCCCGGCAGCGTGGGCGTGGTCGCGTCGCGCGACTTCGTGCATGCCGCCCCGTTCACTTTCCAAAGCGGCCAGTCGCTGCCCGGCTTCACCCTGCGCTACGAGACCTACGGCGAACTCAACGCCGCGCGCGACAACGCCATCCTCATCTGCCACGCGCTCAGCGGCGACCACCACTGCGCCGGCCGGCACGCCACCGACGACCGCAAGCCCGGCTGGTGGGACAACCTCATCGGCCCCGGCAAGGCCGTGGACACACGCCGCTTCTTCGTCATCTGCTCCAACTGCCTCGGCGGCTGCGTCGGCTCCACCGGCCCCTCCTCGGTCAACCCCGCCACCGGCCGGCCCTACGGCATCGCGTTTCCCTTCGTCACCATCCGCGACATGGTTCGCGCGCAGAAACTCCTGCTCGACCATCTCGGCGTCGCCACGCTGCACGCCGCGATCGGCGGCTCCATGGGCGGCATGCAGGTGCTGCAGTGGGGCATCGAATATCCCGGTTTCGTCCGCCGCCTGCTCGCCATGGCCACCACCTCCCGCGAAGGCGCGCAGGCCATCGCCTTCAACGAGGTCGGCCGCCAGGCCATCATGCAGGATCCCGCCTGGAACCAGGGCGACTACGTCCGCGAGGCCGGCCCGCGCACCGGTCTCGCCATCGCCCGCATGATGGCACACATCACCTACGTGTCCGATGCCTCGATGGACCGGAAGTTCGGGCGCCGGAAAAAGGGCACGGCCAACGGCGACGCCTACACCTTCGACATCCAGTTCGAGGTCGAGAGCTACCTGCGCCACCAGGGCCAAAGCTTCATCAACCGCTTCGACGCCAACTCCTACCTCTACATCACCCGCGCGCTCGACCAGTTCGACCTCGCCCACGCCTACGGCTCGGTCGAGACGGCCTTTGCGCCCGTGCAGGCCGAGACCCTCGTCGTCGGCTTCACCAGCGACTGGCTCTTCCCGCCGGAGCAAAACCGCGCCATCGTCCACGCCCTGCTGCGCGCCGGCAAACGCGCCACCTATGCCGAGCTCGCCACCGATCTCGGCCACGATTCCTTTCTCCTCGAATCCGAGGATCTCTACGCCCTTGTCCGCAGCTTCCTCGAGCGCGAGGCCGCCGTGCTGGTGGACTTCAGCATCTGACCGCCATGCCCAAGCTCGTCGAAAAACGCACCGTGGACATGCAGATCATCGGGGACTGGGTGGAGCCCCGCACCCGGGTGCTTGATCTCGGCTGCGGCCGGGGCACCCTGCTCGGCTACCTCGCGCAGACCAAGGAAGTCGCCGGCATCGGGGTGGATCTCGACTTTCACCGCATCACCGCCTGCGTGCAGCGCGGCGTCACCGCCTACCAGGGCGACATGCTCGCCTTCATGCGCGAATTTCCCGACCGCTTCTTCGACCGCGTGATCTGCTCGCGCACCGTGCAGGAGCTGGACGATCCCACCGCCGTCATCCTCGAAGCCCTGCGCGTGGGCCGCACGCTGACGGTCGGCTTCGTCAACCACGGCTTCTGGAAGAACCGCCTCGCCACGCTGTTTCGCGGCCGAAAGCTCCGCAACCAAGTTTACACCACCGAGTGGTTCGAAAGCCGCCCGGCGAATCCGGTGACCATCGCCGACTTCGAGCACTTCTGCGCCGCGAAGGGCATCCGCATCGCCCGCCGCGCCCACCTCGCCGGCAACTGGCGCTCCCCGCGTCGCCTCTGTCCCAATCTGCTCGCTGGCTACGCCCTCTACGATCTCACGCGCTGAGGCGGTCGGGCTTCACTCCACCGCCAGCGCCTCGGCCTGCCGGCTCAGTCCTTTTTCCAGGCTGCCGCAGACGAGCTCGCACAGCTTGAAGATCGTCGGGTCGATGATCCGGTAGAAAACCTGCAGGCCTTCCTTGCGCCGGCCCAGCACGTGCGCCGCCGTGAGCGTCTGCAGGTGGCGGGAAACATTGGCCTGCGTGCCGTCCACCGCCTCCACCAGCTCACCGACGTTCTTCTCGCCGTCGAACAACGCCTGCAGCAGCCGCAGGCGCATCGGCTCGGCCAGCACGGCAAAACGCCGCGCCACCAGCTCCAGCGCGGCTTCGGACAGCGGACTCTTTTTTCCCATGCACGGGAGGGAAACACGGCTTGACATGATTTCAAGTATATGCGTATATGCTCATATAAAGTCAATCCTAACCCCATGAAAATCGAATCCCTCATCCGTCTCCTCGCCGGCTCGGTCGTCCTGGCCGGCGTGCTGCTCACCCACTTTGTCAGTCCCTGGTGGCTACTGCTGCCGGCCTTTGCGGGCCTGAACCTCATCCAATCCGTCTTCACCGGCTTCTGCCCGCCCTCGCTGCTCCTGCGCCGGCTGGGGTGGCTGGATGAGGCCGGTGTCATCCACTGGGGTGGACGTTGAACCCTGCCATCCGATGATGCGCCTGATCCTTTTGCTTTTGCCCGCTCTTGTCACCGGTTGCGCCCGACCCGGGCCCGCCCCGGTGGCCTCGGCTCCCGCGGCGTCCGTCCGCGTGGCCGTGACGACAACTGAAACGGTTGCCCAAATCCGGCCGGTGGCCGGCACGGTGCGCCCGCAGGACCGGGCCGTGGTCGCGGCCCGGGTCATGGGCCTCGTCACGCAAAGCAAACTCGCGGTCGGCCGGCCGGTGGCCACGGGTGAGTTGCTGGTGACGCTTGAAGCCGGCGAGATTTCCGCGCGGCTCGCCCAGGCCCGGGCAACCTTGCAGCAGGCTGAGCGTGACTTTGCCCGCGAACGCAGCCTTGAAGCCCAGGGCGCCACGCCGGCCGAGTCCGTCCGCAGTGCCGCCGATCGGCTGCAGTTGGCGCAGGCCGCGGTCGCCGAGGCCGAAACGTTGCTTTCCTACACCCGGATCACCGCTCCGTTTGCGGGCGTGATCACGGCGGACTTTGTCAAACCGGGCGATCTAACCGCACCCGGCCAGCCGCTGTTTGCGCTGGAGGGAACGAGCCGGCTGCAAGCCGAGGCGGCGGTGCCGGATTCGTTGCCCGCGCTCGCGCCTGGCGTCGCCGTGAACTTGATGCTCGATGGCATCACCCTCGCCGGCCGGCTGGCGGAAATTTCCCCATCGGCCGACATCGCCTCGCGTTCCCGGCTCGTCCGCATTGATCTTCCGGCCGATGCCGCCGCGCGTTCCGGCCAGTTCGTGCGCGTCCTGTGGCCCGCGGGTGATGAAACCCTCATCCTCGCGCCGGCCGGAGCGGTTTCCGTGCTCGGCCAGATGGAGCGGGTCTTTGTCGTCGCCGAGGGCCGCGCGCGGTTGCGTCTCGTAAAAACCGGCGGATCTCGTGAAGGCCGGACGGTGATCCTGGCCGGTTTGGAAGCCGGCGAGACCGTCGTGCTGGATCTGCCGCCTGCGCTGCGCGACGGCCAGACCGTGGAGTTGCGGCCATGAATCCCGCCGGCCCCAACCCGCCGCCCGGGCTCGCCGGCCGGCTCGCGGCGTTCTTCATCGATTCAAAGCTCACGCCGATCGCGGTCATCGCCTCGATCCTGCTCGGGCTTTTCGCGGTGCTCATGCTGCCGCGCGAGGAAGAGCCGCAGATCAAGGTGCCGATGGTGGATGTGATCGTGGCCATGCCCGGCGCCACGCCCGCCGAGGTCGAGAATCGCATCACCCGGCCGATGGAAAAACTCCTCTGGGAGATTCCCGGTGTCGAATATCTCTACGCCACCTCCTCGCCCGGCCAGTCGCTGGTTATTGTCCGCTTCCTCGTGGGCACCGATATCGAGGCCGCCCTCGTGAGGCTGAACCAGAAGCTACAGACCAATTTCGACCGCATCCCGCCCGGCGTGGCGCCGCCGCTCGTGAAGCCGCGCACCATTGACGATGTGCCCATTTTGGCCCTCACGCTCCACAGCGCGACGCACGACCACCTCGTGCTCCGGCGGCTGGCGGCCCAGTTGGATGATGCGGTCAAGTCCGTCCCGCAGGTGGCCGAGACGACGCTGATCGGCGGCGTCCGCCGCACCGTGCGCGTGCAACTCGATCCCGCGGCGCTGGCCGCCCGCGGTCTCACCGCCGCACAATTGGCGCCGGCGCTCCGGCAGGCCAACCGCAACCAGCAGGCCGGCTCCCGTCCCTTCGCCAACACGGAGGTGCTGCTCGAAACCGGCGGCTTTCTGCGCGATGCCGCCGAGGTCGGCGCAGTCGTCGTGGGCGTGCACGCCGGGCGGCCCGTCCACCTGCGCGAGGTGGCCGTCATCTTGGACGGCGCCGAGGAACCCGCCGACTACGTGTTGCACGGCGCACGCGACGGGGCGCTCGAGGCCGCCGTCACCCTGAGCCTCGCCAAGCGTCCCGGCGCCAACGCCATCGATGTGGTCAACGCCGTGCTCGCCAAGGTGGAGACGCTGCGCGGCACGCTGCTGCCGGCCGACGTCACGCTCACGGTCACGCGTGACTACGGCCACACCGCGGCGGAAAAAAGCAACGAACTGCTCCTCCACATGGGCATCGCCGTCTTCGGCGTCGCCCTGCTGATCCTGTTCTTCCTCGGCTGGCGCGAATCGCTCGTCGTCCTCCTCGCCATCCCTTCCACCCTCGCGCTGACGCTGCTCGTTTTCTACCTCTACGGCTACACGCTCAACCGGATCACCCTGTTTGCGCTGATCTTCTCGATCGGCATCCTGGTGGACGACGCGATCGTCGTGGTGGAAAACATCGTGCGGCACGTGCGCCTGCCCGGGGCGGAGAAAAAATCGCTCCGGGAAATCGCGCTCGCCGCCGTCGCGGAGGTGGGCAACCCCACCATCCTGGCCACCTGGGCGGTGATCGCCGCCATTCTGCCCATGGCCTTCGTCGGCGGCCTCATGGGACCCTACATGCGGCCCATTCCCATCGGCTCGACCGCCGCCATGCTGTTCTCGCTGGTCATCGCCTTCACCATCACGCCGTGGGCGGCCATCCGCGTGCTGCGCCGTCGCTTCGCCGGTGCCGGCCAGGCCCCGGCGGGCGACCATGACCACGCGCCGGACGACTGGTTCACCCGGCTTTATCACCGCGTGATGGAGCCTCTGCTCGACCACGCCCGCTGGCGCTGGGGTTTTCTTGCCGGTATCGTCGGCCTGCTGCTCGTCTCCGCCGGCTTTGTGCTCACCGGCGCGGTAACAATCAAGATGCTGCCCTTCGACAACAAGTCGGAGTTCCAGATCGTCATCAACACCCCCGAGGGCACCACGCTGGAGCAGACCGCCCGCGTCGCCACCGAGATGGCCGCCGCGATCCGCGACCAGCCGGAGGTGCGCAATTTCCAGATCTACGCGGGCACCGCGTCGCCGTTCAATTTCAACGGCCTTGTGCGCCACTACTTCATGCGCCGTGGCCCCAACGTCGCCGATATCCAGGTCAACCTCGTCGGCAAGGGCGAACGCACCGGCCAGAGTCACGACGTGGCCAAGCGCATTCGCGAGCTGGTCGCGCCCGTCGCCGCCCGCCACGGCGCCGCCTTCGCCGTGGCCGAAGTGCCGCCAGGCCCGCCGGTGCTGCAATCGCTCGTCGCCGAGATCTACGGACCCGACGAACCGCAGCGCGTGGCCCTGGCCGCCGCCGTGAAGGATATCTTTGCCCGTACACCGGGCGTCGTGGACCTCGACTGGTATGTCGAGGCCGCCCAGCCCAAGGTCCGCTACCTCGTTGACCGCGAGAAGGCCGCCCTCCACGGCGTGAGTGCCGACACCGTCGTTCAAACCCTCCGCCTCGCCGCCCAAGGCCTCGCCACGGATCTCCTGCATTTGCCCGCCGAGCGCGAGGATGTGCCGCTCGTCCTTGAGCTGCGCGCCGCGGACCGCACCGATCCCGCCGCGCTGCTCGCCTTGGAAGTCCGGCCGGAACAAGATCCCGCCGCGCCACCGGTCCCCTTGTCCGAGCTGGTGCGACTCGAGCGCACCACCGGCGAACGCAGCCTCTATCGCAAAAATCTCAAGCCCGTCACCTACGTCACCGCCGATGTCGCCGGCGCGGTCGAGAGCCCCGCCTACGCGTTGTTCACACTCAACCGCGAAATTGCCCGGCTGGATGCCCGGCAATTCGGCGCGCCCGCGGCCCGGCTGCCGGTCTTTCATCTCAACCTGCCCTTCGACGACACCGCCCCCGCGCTCAAATGGGACGGCGAATGGCACATCACGCTGGAGGTTTTCCGCGACCTCGGCCTCGCCTTTGCCGCCGTGCTCATCCTGATCGCCATGCTGATGGTCGGCTGGTTCCGCAGCTACGTCACACCTCTTGTCGTCATGGCCGCGATTCCCTTTTCGCTTATCGGCATCCTGCCCGCGCACTGGGCTTTCGGCGCTTTCTTTACCGCCACCTCGATGATCGGCTTCATGGCCGGTGCCGGCATCGTCGTCCGCAACTCCATCATCCTCGTGGATTTCATCGAGCTGCGCCGCGCCCATGGGCTCTCGCTGCGCGATGCCGTGGTCGAGGCCGGCGCGGTGCGTTTCCGGCCGATGCTGCTCACCGCCCTCGCCGTGGTCGTCGGCGCCAGCGTGATCCTCGCCGATCCCATCTTCCAGGGCCTCGCCCTCAGCCTGATGTTTGGCGAAATCGCCTCGCTGCTCATCAGCCGGATGGCCGTGCCTGTGCTTTACTACATGGCCAACCGCCGCGAATCTCCCTCCATCTCCCCATGAAAACCCTCCTGCTCCTTGCCACCGCCGCGCTTGTGCTCTTCGCCGCCACCCGGCTCCTCGCCGACGATTTCATGGATCCCACCGAGGCCGCCCGCCGCGTCGAGCAGGGATCCGCCATCCTCATCGATGTGCGTGAGCCCGCGGAATGGGCCGACACCGGCGTCGCCACCCCCGCGGTCCTGCTGCCGCTCAGCGACCTGCGCGGCGACCGAACCCAATGGAAATCCTTCCTGGCCAAACACGCCGGCAAGGAACTCATCGTGTATTGTCGCTCCGGCACCCGCTCGGGCATCGCCACCAAGCTCCTGACCGCGGAAGGCCACACCGTGGCCAACGCCGGCGCCTTCAAGCATTGGCAGGACGCGGGATTGCCCGTGCGCCAAGTCGAAGCCCGCTAAGCCGGCCCGATCCTTTGTCACCCATTGGGTGACAAATATCAGCGCGCCAGATTTTTGAGCCGGGCGGCGTGGATCACGCACACGCAGTCGCTGCCGTCGGCCGTGTGCAGCCAGTGCGGGTCGAGCGCGGCAAACTCGCGGTCCATCGCCGCGCGCAGGCCGCCAACCTCGATGAGCACGATGCCGTGGGGCTTCAGCCGCGTCCGCGCCTGCCGCAGCAGTTTGCGGATGATGTCGAGCCCGTCGCGGCCGCCGTCGAGCGCCAGCCGCGGTTCGCGGCGAAACTCCGCCGGCAAAGCATCGCAGTGCGCGCTCGGCTCGTAGGGCGGATTGCTCAGGATCACGTCGTATTTCACCGCGGACACGGCGTCGAACACGTCGCTGCGGTGCAGGGTGACGCGCCGTGTCAGCCTGAAGTCCCGCACGTTGATCTTCGCCACTTCCAGCGCGTCGGCCGACAAATCCACCGCATCCACCCTCGCCTGCGGGAAATGCTGCGCGAGGAGGATGGCGAGGCACGCCGAACCGGTGCACACATCCACGACGTGCGTCACCTTCGCCGGGTCGGGCAGCCAGCCGTCGAGCTGCTCCGGGATAATCTCCAGAAAATAACTGCGCGGGATTAGCACGCGCTCGTCCACGTAGAACCGCTGGTCGCCCAGCCAGGCCTCTTTCGTCAGGTAGGCCGCCGGCATATGCTCCTCGACCCGGCGGCGAAAGACCTCCGCCAGTGAGGCCTGTTGCGCGGCCGTCAACGGCTGCCTGAGCACGCGCTCGTCGCTGTCGAGCGGCAGCCCCAGGGTGCGCAGGATGAGATACAGCGCCTCGTCGTGCGCGGTGGTCGCGATCTGCCCGAGGGCGAGACCATGCTTTTTATAAAGCTCCACGGCCCGCCGCAGCCAAGCACCGGGCGTGGCGAGGGAGTTTTTATCGCCAGAAGCCTTAGCTCTTTTTTTCATCCGGGATGACGGCTACTGTATGGACGTGGCTGCGGATATGTTCGGAACAGTAGCACTCGTCACCTGCACACTTCGAACAGTAGCGAAAATCCATCTGCGGATGGGTCCGGTCGGTCTTGCCGCAAGCATAGCACCGATGTCTCGGTTCATCCCTCTCCTTCAAACGTTCCACTTCACGTTCAAGATGCCGCTGCCGTTGCTTTGCTCCGCGAATCATCTCGGGCGCAAAGAAGATCAGAAAATTTCCTACCGAAGCCATGATCTGCAACCGGGTTGATCCTGTCCCGGTCGCGAATGAATATGCATAAACCAGCCATGTAAGAAGAGCCAACCACTTGATCTTCAGCGGCAGTATGAAGAATAGCATCAGCTCAAAATTTGGGTTCCGAAATGCAAAAGCTAAAAACACCGAACCGGCGATGAATGTGTTGGATGTCAAAGAAAACGGCAGCAGAAACGCGGTTCCTACCGTAAGCACCCAGCCGGTGAGCAAAAAGAGATTAAACTTAAAAGCCCCCCACTCCTCCTCAAGGGCGCTACCCATCAAATAAAAAATATATAGGGCAAAGGCTATGAATATGTAACCCAGAAACCCTGGTGCTGGCGGAATGATAATAAAAGTAAACAGCCTCCACCACTCACCATGAATCACCAGCATTGGCACAAACAGGAGTCGGCTGACATCGACCTTTCCAAGCATAGCCATCAACAAAACAAATACCTGCCCGATCACTATGTAGAGAGCCAGATTGGAAATGGCATACTTTCCTAGCACCCGTTCGATCTTGTCCAAAAATGTCATGGTGAATGATCCTGCTTGTTGTCCGCACCGGCCAGCTCCGCAACCAGCTTTTCCTTGTGCGCAGCGAGCGCCGGCTCGGTCACCAGCGCGAGCACGAGCCGGGCGTGGTCAATCTTGCCCTGCTTGATGAGGATGTTGGCCGCATGCAGCCGCATGGTTTCCCGCTCCACGCCGTTTTCGGCCTGCTCCTCCAGGGTTGCCCACGCTTTCAGGGCCGCGTCCCAGTCGGGTTTTTCCAGATCGTAGTAGGCCTCGGCGCGCCGGTAGGTGAATTCGATGCGGTCGGGTGCCAGCTCCGCGGCCCGGGTAAAGGCCGCCAGCATGGCTTGGTCGAGCGCCTCGCGGGTCCACTCGCCCGACTCCAGAAAATCATCCCGCGCCTCGGCCAGCAGCGTGCCGAGCTGGTAGTGGTAAAGCGGCTGGTCCGGGGCCAGCTCGATCGCGGCGAGAAAAAACGGCATCGCCTCCCGCGGCTTGCCGGCCTCCGCGAGATGGTTGCCGAGCTGGTTCTTCACCATCGGGTTTTTGGGGTCGAGCTGCTCCGCCTTCAGGAGGATGAGCACCGCCTGCTGGTCCATGCCCACGCGCCCCAGCAAACGGCCGTAGGCGGCGTAACCCGTGGCGTTGTCGGGATTGTTGCGCAGGAAAACCTCGTAGTCGAAGACCAGCGTTTGCGCCTGGGTCTGGAAGGCGCGTAGGTCGAGCTTGTCGCCCTGTCTGGCGGCGTCGGCGAACAGTTCGTGCTGGCGCTCCAGCAACTGCCGCAGCGTGCGCTCAACGAGGGTTTCGCTCGTTTGGGCGGCGGCCAGCGGGAGCAGGAGGACAAGGCCTAGGAAGTGACGGGCTTTCATGCGGGGAAAGTGCGACACCATCAGCCGGCCAAGGTGCCGGCGTAAACATTCATCCGCTCCCCGCGCAGGAAGCCCACCAGCAACTGCCCGCTGGCCCGGGCAAACTCCACCGCCGCGCTGGTCGGCGCCGAGATTGCCGCCACCGCCGGGATGCCCGCCGCCAGCGCCTTCTGCATGATCTCAAACGAGATGCGCCCGCTCACCAGCAGCACCCGGTCGGCCAGCGGCAGCCCGCCCGCGAGAAACGCGTGGCCGATCACCTTGTCGAGGGCGTTGTGCCGGCCCACGTCCTCGCGCACCACCTGGAGATTGCCCGCCGCGTCAAACAGCGCGCTCGCGTGCAGCCCGCCCGTCTGCGCAAACGCCGCCTGCGCCGCGCGCAAACGCTCCGGCAGCCCGGTGATCAGGGCCGCCGTCACCGCCAGCGGTGCCGCGATGGGGGCAAACTGTCCGCGCACCGCCTCGATGCTCGCCTTGCTGCAAATCCCGCAGCTCGACGACGTGAACACGTGCCGCGTGAGCTTGGCCAGATCCACCGCCGCGCCCGGCGCCAGCAGCACATCAATGATGTTTTCCTCCGGCGGCCGTCCGTCCGGGCGGCAATACACCATATCCAGCACGTCGTCGCGCCGCCGCAAAATGCCCTCCGTCACGAGAAAACCCGCCACCAGTTCGCGGTCGTGCCCCGGCGTGCGCATGACCACGGCCACGCCCTGCCCGCCCACGCGGATCTCCAGCGGCTCTTCCACCGCCACCAAATCATCGCGCTCCTCCGCAGCCCGCGCCGTATCGTGGCGCGTGATCGGGACCTGCCGGGTGGCTTTGGCGAGCGACATGCGACCAGCGAAACAAATAAACTAAGCGCAACACAAGCGCCCTGAATTGGCCGCAAGGAGGCGCAAAATTATCTCAAGCTCCGGCGTAGGGTAACCACGCGCCTACAGGCGCCCTGGGGCGCTGAGCAGCATTTTGATTTTGCGCCTCTTTGCGACCATCATGTATTTTTCCTGTGTATCTCCCTGTCTCGCCCGCACATCGCACGCTGCCCGAGACAAGGTTTGCCTCCGCGTTTCCGCGCCGGAAATTCCGCGCATGGACTCCCCGCCCGCACCCGCCCCGCTGCCCGGCCGCGGCGTGTCCATCAACCCGCCCAACCGCTTCGAGCGGCTGCATGTGGAGGCCGATCCCGATGCGCCGCCCGAGGAGCGGCCGCACCCGCGCACGGAGTTTTTCTTCGACCGCACCGAATCCCTCCTCACGGCCAACGACAGTCCCGACATCCCCTTCACCATCGGGCTCAATCCCTACCGCGGCTGCGAGCACGGCTGCGCCTACTGCTTCGCGCGCCCTTACCATGAATACCTCGGCTGGAGCAGCGGCCTGGAATTCGAGACGAAGATCCTGGTGAAACTGCGCGCGCCCGAGCTGCTCCGCGCGGAGCTCTCCTCTCCCCGCTGGCAGCCGCAGAGCATCGCCATGAGCGGCGTGACCGATTGCTACCAGCCTTGCGAACGTCAGTTCAAGGTCACCCGCAGCTGCCTCGAGGTCTGCGCCGAGTTCCGCCAACCCATCTCGATCGTCACGAAGAACGCCCTCGTCACCCGCGACCGCGACGTGCTGGCCGAACTCGCGCGCTTCTCCGCCACCGCCGTTTACGTCTCCGTCACCACGCTCGACCGCGATCTCGCCGGCAAACTCGAGCCCCGCGCCTCGCGGCCGGAGGCCCGGCTGCGCGCCATCCGCGAGCTGAGCACCGCCGGCGTTCCCGTCGGCGTGATGACCGCCCCGCTCATCCCCGGGCTCAACGATCAGGAAATGCCGCGCATCCTGGAGGCCGCGGCGGAGGCCGGTGCGAAGTTCGCCGGCTACGTGGTGCTCCGCCTGCCCCACGCCGTGAAGGACATCTTCGGTCGCTGGCTCGACGATCACGCTCCCGGCAAAAAGGCCCGCGTGCTCGACCGTGTGAAAGCGCTGCGCGGCGGCGAGCTGAACGTAAGCGAATGGGGCCGGCGCATGAAAGGCGAAGGCATCTTCGCCGAGCAGATCCGCGATCTCTTCCGGATCACCACCCGCCGGCTCGGGCTGAACCAGGAGCGCTGCGTCCTCTCGACCGCCCACTTCCGCCGGCCCGGGGGCACGCAGTTGGACCTGTTCTAGCCGCGGCTTGCCTCTTTCCCCGTCCCGCCGGTTAGCTCGACCCATGCAACACTGCCGCACCATCGGCTTCGACGCCGACGACACGCTCTGGCACAACGAGAACATTTTCGAGCTGGTGCACGCGCGCTACCGGACACTGCTCGCACACTACCACGATGCCGCGACGGTGGACCGCACGCTCTTTGCCACGGAGATGAAGAACCTCGAACTCTACGGCTACGGCGTGAAAGGCTTCACGCTCTCGGCCATCGAAACCGCCATCGCGCTCACCGATGGCAAAATCAGCGCGGAGGAAATCCGCACGCTGATCGACCTCGGCCGCGACATGCTGGAGCATCCGGTCGAGCTGCTCGACGGCGTGGCCGACATCCTTGCCACGCTCGCAGACTCCCACCGCCTCCTCGTCATCACCAAGGGCGACCTGCGCGACCAGGAGCGCAAACTCGCCAAGTCCGGCCTCGGTGTGCGTTTCCGGCATGTCGAGATTCTGTCGGAAAAGGACGAGTCCTCCTATGCCGCCATCCTGCGCCGCCACGCCATCGCTCCGGAGGAATTTCTGATGGTCGGCAATTCGCTCAAGTCCGACATCCTGCCCGTGCTGGCCCTCGGCGGCAGCGGCGCGCACGTGCCCTATCATCTCACCTGGGGGCATGAACGGGTGGAACATGTTCCCGAAGCCCCGGGCCGTTTTATCCAGTTGCGCACGATCCGCGAGCTGCCCGCCCTGCTGGGCGCATGAACCCATGTGCTGCCGCTACCTGCTGCTCCGGGAATTTTATCAGGACGTCGCGCGGCGGCTGGGCGTGGCGGACCCGGTGGAAATCCTCTCCCGCTACAACATCGCGCCGGGGTCGGTGATTCCTGCCGTGCGCGCCAAGCCCAAGTCTTCCGGCCGCGCGGCCGTCGCGCTGCGCTGGGGCCTCGTGCCTGCTTGGGCCAAGACCGACGACGGCGGCGCCAAACTCGCCAACGCCCGCGCCGAGACGCTGGCGGACAAGCCCGCCTTCCGTGACGCTTTCCGGACGCGCCGCTGCGTGATCCCCGCCGGCGGCTTCTACGAGTGGAAGGTCCACGGCCGCGCGCGCGAGCCGTGGCTCTTCCGGCGGCGCGACGAACGCCCGTTCTGTCTCGCCGGCCTCTGGGAAAGCTGGCGCGCCCCCGACGGCTCGACGCTCGAGACCTGCGCCGTCGTCACCACCGCGCCCAACGCCGTCATGCGCCCCATCCATCACCGCATGCCCGTCATCCTCAACCTCGCCCAAAGCGAGGCCTGGCTCGATCCCGCCCACACGCAACCCGCGGCGCTCGCCCCGCTCCTGCGTCCCGCCGCCGATCACCTCCTCACGGCCACGCCCCTCGGCCCGCAAGTGAACAATGTCCGGCACGACGGCCCGGACTGCCTCACGCCCGCCACCGCCGTGGCGACCGAACTCGATCTCGGCACCTGAGACCGGCGAACCGCCGCGGTTGGGCGTTGTCAGCCGCCGTTTCCTCTGCCGGACTGCCCGCGCCCAACGTGAACCTGCTCGACCGCTACATCTTCAAGAGCGTGCTTGGCTCCTGCCTCGCGGCCGTGGGGCTGTTCGCCTTCGTGCTGCTACTGGGCAATGCGCTCCGCGATCTGCTCGGCCACCTGCTCTCCGGCCAGATCCACCTGCTGACCTTCGGGTGGCTGCTCGCCCTGCTCGTGCCCTACGCCATTTCCTACGCCCTGCCCATGGGCATGCTCACCGGCGTGCTCCTCACGCTGGGCCGGCTCTCCGCCGACAGCGAGATCACCGCCATGCGCGCCGCCGGCCTCAGCCTGAGCCGCATCGCCCGCCCCATTCTCCTGCTCGGCGTGCTCGGCGCCACCCTTGCGCTGCATGTCAACCTCGAGGCCATGCCGCGCGCCCGGCTGCAATACCAGCGCGAGCTGGCCGCCGCCATCACCGCCAATCCCCTCGGCTTCATCGTGCCGCGCACCTTTATCCGCGAGTTCCCCGGGTTCGTCGTGTATGTCGGCGAAAAGCAGGGCCCCGTCCTCGGTGATTTCTGGCTCTGGGAACTCGACGACCAGCGCCGCGTGCAACGCCTCGTCCGCGCCGCCTCCGGCCGGCTCGATTACGACGAGGAGCAAAACATCCTGCAACTCACGCTCACCGACGCCCAGGTCGAGGTCCGCCCCGAGGAGCGGCCCGAGGATTTCACGGAGCCGCCGCTCGTCGGCACCTTCGGCCGCACCGAGTCCGTGCCGCTGCGACTCGACTCCCTCTTCAGCCGCACCGGACCACGCCTGAAGCTCAAATGGCTGACGCACGACGACCTCCGGGCGGAGGCCGCGCGCCTCGCGGCCGAGCCCGTCCCTCCCGGCGGCGAGGCCGCCCGTGCCGCCGAGCTGCTGAAGGTGCGGCTCACCCTTCAGGACAAGTTCACCACCGCGGCGGCGGTCTTCACCTTCGCCCTCATCGGCGTGCCGCTCGGCATCCGCGTCTCGCGCCGGGAGACCTCCGCCAACCTCGGCGTCGCCGTGCTCCTCGCGCTCGGCTACTACTTTTGCACGGTGATGGTCGGCTGGCTCGACCGGCACCCGGCCTGGCGGCCCGACCTCCTGCTCTGGCTGCCGAATCTCCTGCTCGTCCTGCTCGCCTGGCGGCTGTTCCGGCAACTGGAGCGGCATTGAGCCGGGCGCGCGCACTTTTGGCGTGCGCCGCGCGCCGCTTCGTGTGAAACCACCCGCGATGCCGGCCCAAAGCTTCACCTTCATCTGCGGTTCCGACGACTATCTCGTGGACCGGCTGGGCCGCGCGCGTTTCGCCGACCTTGTGCAAGAGGTGCCCGACGAATTTTCCCGCGAGGTGCTGAGCGGCTTTGCCAACAACGTCGGCGAGGTCGAGACCGCGCTCAACCGCTTCCGCGAGAGCGTGCAGACGGTCGCCATGTTCGGCGGCAAACGCGTCGTCTGGCTCAAGGACGTGAATTTCCTCGCCGACAGCGTCACCGGCCGCGCCGAGAGCACGCTCGCGCTCGTCGGCGAGCTCCAGGAGCTGCTCGGGCAGATCAACCCCGCCGAGACCGCCGTCCTCATCACCGCCGCCCCGGTGGACCGCCGCCGCGCCTTCCCGAAGTGGTGCGAAAAAAACGCCGACTTTGTGCTCGTCGGCGGCGATGACGATGCCGCCGCGCTCGCGGGCGTCGTGCTGGCCGAAGCCCGCGCCGCCGGCCACGAGATCACGCCCGACGCCGTGCAACTGCTCCTCGCCAAGACCGGCCCGAACACCCGTCTCCTCGTGGCGGAGGTCCGCAAGCTCGCCACCAGCATCGGCGCCGGCGCGACCATCGGGGAGGAGCATGTCGCCGAGCTCACGCCCAACGTCGCCGAGGGCGAGTTCTTCGAGACCGCCGAGGCCTTTTTCAGCGGCGACCTCCGGCGGACCCTCGCCGCGCTGCAACAGCACTTCTTCACCGGCGGCGACGCGCGCCCCGTCCTCAGCGCGCTGCAGAACCGCAACCGCATCCTCATCCAGGTGCGCGCGCTCATCGATGCCGGCGACGCCCGGCTCGGCCCGCGCGGGCTCGACGGCCTGCCCCGCGCCGCCACCGCCTACGCCGCGCACTTCACCGGCGCCACGGAGAAAAGCTCCTTCAACGTCTTTTCGCAGAATGCCTGGTATGTCGGCAAACTCGCCGGCAGCGGCCGGCTCCCCGCCCTGCGGCGGCTGATCGACCACCAGCGGGAGTTCATCGCCGCCTTCGAGGGCATCGTGGAGCGCCCGCACGCCCAGGAAGAGGTCCTCCGCGAGATGACCGTCCGCTGTCTCTCCGCCTGACACCTCCCTCCTTTTCCCATCCCTCACCCT
This sequence comes from Opitutaceae bacterium UBA2377, assembly GCA_002344205.1. Lineage (GTDB taxonomy): Bacteria > Verrucomicrobiota > Verrucomicrobiia > Opitutales > Opitutaceae > UBA2377. Next base: position 45,284 of record DDSZ01000032.1, on the reverse strand, counting down.
CCATCATGCCCTCCCCCGAGCAATTCACCGGCGTCACCGCCATCGCCAAGGCCAACGTCTATTTCGACGGCAAAGTCGTCAGCCACACCATCCTCCTGCCCGGCGGGGCGAAGAAAACCCTCGGGCTCATCTACCCCGGCAGCTACCACTTCGGCACCGCCGCCCCGGAGCGGATGGAAATCATCGCCGGCGCCTGCCGGGTGACGCTCGACGGCGCGGCCGTCGCGCGGGATTTCGCCGCCGGCACGTCGTTCGACGTCCCCGGCAACAGCGGCTTCACGATCGAGGTGCCGGCGGGCATCTGCGAATACGTCTGCTCGTTCCTCTGAGCCCGGGACGCCTTTGCCATTGGCAACCGCGCGGCGGCCTGCTTACTAGACGCCTTCCGCCGTGAACGAATCCTCCGCCGCCATCCCCAACGTCCTCGCCGAGCGCTACGCCTCCGCCGCCATCCGGGACATCTGGTCGCAACACGGCCGCGTGGCGCAGGAGCGCGATTTCTGGATCGCCGTCATGAAGGCGCAGCGCGACCTCGGCGTGCCCATCCCGCACGAGGCGATCAAGGACTACGAAAAAGTTAAGGACCAGATCGACCTCGCCGCCATCGCCAAGCGCGAGCGCGTCACGCTCCACGACGTGAAAGCCCGCATCGAGGAGTTCTCCGAACTCGCCAAGCGCCAGTTCATTCACCTCGGCCTCACGAGCCGCGATCTTACCGAAAACGTCGAGCAGCTCCAGGTCTTCCGCTCGCTCAAGGTCGTGCAGTTCAAGACCGCCGCCGCCCTGCTCGCGCTCGCGACGCAGGCCGAGGCGCACCGCGACCTCATGATCACGGGCCGCACCCACAACGTGCCGGCCCAGCCGACCACGCTCGGCAAACGCCTCGCGATGTTCGGCGAGGAGCTCCTCGCCGCCTTCACCCGGCTCGGCGAACTCGTGGACCGCTACCCGGTGCGCGGACTCAAGGGCGCCGTCGGCACCCAGCTCGACCAGCTCACCCTCCTCGGCAGCGACACCGGCAAGGTGGACCAGCTTGAAGCCCGCATCATCAAGCACCTCGGCTTCCACGCGAAGCTCGGTGCGGTCGGCCAGGTTTACCCGCGCAGCCTCGATTTCGAGGTCGTCACCGCCTTGCACCAGGTGGCCGGCGCCGCCGCCAGTTTCGCCACCACCCTCCGCCTCATGGCCGGCTACGGCCTGCTCACCGAGGGCTTCCAGGACGGGCAGGTCGGATCCTCCGCCATGCCGCACAAGGTCAACGCCCGCAACTGCGAGCGCATCTGCGGCTTCGCCACGATTCTTTCCGGCTACGTCACGATGACCGGCGCGCTCGCCGGCCACCAGTGGAACGAGGGCGACGTTTCCTGCTCCGTCGTCCGCCGCGTCGCCCTGCCCGATGCGTTCTTCGCCGTGGACGGCCTGCTCGAGACCTTTCTCACCGTGCTCCGCCAGATGGAGGTGTTTCCTGCCGCCATCGCCGCCGAGAACGAGCGCCACCTCCCCTTCCTCGCCACCACCACCATCCTCATGGAGGCCGTCAAGCGCGGCGCCGGCCGCGAGACCGCGCACGAGGCCATCAAGGAGCACGCCCTCGCCGCGGCCAAGGCCCTCCGCACCGGCGGCGATGCCGACCTGCTCGGCCGGCTCGCCGGCGACAAGCGCATCGGCCTCGGCAAGAAAATCCTCACCGCCATCCTCGCCGAGAGCCACCGCTTCGTCGGCGCGGCCCCGCATCAGGTGGACGCCTTTCTCGCCGAGGTTAAGCCCCTGGCCAAACGCCACAAGGGCGCCGCGGATTACAAGCCCGGCCGCCTGCTGTGATCTGGCATGGGGAGGGGCGGTTATCCTTAACCGCCCGGTTGGGGTGACGTCTTCCCTGCGGACCGCTAAGGATAACGGCCCCTGCCTGCCGTCACTTGCGCGGGCAATCCTCCATCGTTGGCCATATGCCGCGCCCGGCAAAAATAGGGTTTGCGTCCCGCCGTCGCGGCCCGCTTTCCTGTTCCCTCACGTTCTCTTAAACCTTTACCACTACTCTCATGGCTGAACTCGTAGGAAATGTCTTGGTGGGCCAGTCCGGCGGCCCCACCTCCGTCATCAACGCCAGCGTCGCGGGCATCATCGCGGAAGCGCTGAACCATGAATGCATTGAGGAAATCTACGGCTCGCTCAACGGCGTCCTCGGCATCCTCCATGAGGACCTCGTGGACCTCGCCGCCGAATCGCAGCAGCAGATCCGCGCCCTCAAGCACACCCCCGGCGCCGCCCTCGGCACCTGCCGCTACAAGCTCAAGAAGCAGGCCGATTTCGAGCGCGTCCTCGAGGTCTTCAAAACCCACAACATCCGCTACTTCTTCTACATCGGCGGCAACGATTCGCAGGACACGGCCGACAAGATCTCCAAGCTCGCCGCCCAGCAGGGCTATGAGCTCCGCGTCATCGGCGTGCCGAAGACCATCGACAACGACCTCGCCGTCACCGACCACTGCCCCGGCTACGGCAGCGTCATCAAGTATCTCGCCACCACCGTGCGCGAAGTCGCCTGCGACAGCGAGGCCATGGGCCAGGGCGACCTCGTCTCCATCATCGAGGTCATGGGCCGCTCCGCCGGCTGGATCGCCGCCGGCGCCGCCCTCGCCAAGCGCCGCGACCACCCGCACGATCCCCCTCACCTCATCCTCCTCCCCGAGGTCTCCTTCAATCAGGAGAAAGTCCTTGAGGACATCCGCCGCGTGCTGAAGCGCGAACGCTTCTGCTCCATCGTTGTCGCCGAGGGCCTCGTGGACGCCGACGGCAACTACGTCGCCGCCGACGGCAAGACCGACGCCTTTGGCCACGCCCAGTTGGGCGGCGCCGGCGACGCCCTCGCCGAGATCATCGAGGGCAACCTCCCCGGCGTGAAGGTCCGCGTCGCCAAGCCCGGCCTCATGCAGCGCGCCGCCGCCCACGCCGCCTCGAAGACGGATGCCGACGAAGCCTACCTCGCCGGCCAAGCCGCCGTGCAGGCCGCGGTCAACGGCGAGACCGACAAGATGATCACCCTCCTCCGCGGTGACGCCGACCAATACACCTGCGAGACCGGCCTCGCCCCGCTGAGCGAGATCGCCAACGGCGTGAAGAAGCTCCCCCGCGAGTGGATCAACGAGGACGGCGTCAGCATGAACTTCCAGTTCCTCCGCTACGCCCAGCCGCTCATCCAGGGCGAGACCGCGCTCCCGCACGACAACGGCCTCCCCGTTTACGCCCGCCTCGACAAAGTCCGCGTGGATAAAACCCTCCCCGCCTACGGCATCGGCGAGTAAGCCACGCGTCGTCTAAAAACTTCGAAGGCCGGTCGAGCAATCGACCGGCCTTTTTGTTTGTCCCCCGTAGGCAGCGTGCTTGCACGCGCTCCGGCGGCTCAGTCGATCGCTTCAATCTCGGTGATGATCACCTGCTTGACGGCATGATCCACCCAGTAGTCAAAAATAAAGCCATCCGTCATGATATGTGAAATCTCTCTTCCGGTCGCATCGTGCGTGCGAAAATCAGGCACTACGAAGGGATCGAAAGCCAGTTCCTGAGCCCGGTCCAATATCCGCCGCTGCCTACGCCGGGGCCTACGCCGGGGCAGACCAACAAACGATTCCACCGCCGCATCCGCAAACACCACCCGGTAGCCCAATCGGTTAGGCACGGCGATACCGCGTCTCCAACTGCTCCAGCGTGGTTGACCGGCCGGCCTGCACATCGCGAATCCGCTTCGCTGTGGCCTTCTTCCAAACCGGCGTTGTGCGTTTGAGCTGATGGAGATAAACCTGCACCTCCCGCCGCTCGCGGGCCGAAAGCCGGGACAGACTTTGTTTGATTTCCAATACGCTCACGCCAGACAGCATAAACCAAGGCCCGCTCTGGTCAAGGCACACATCAACACTTCATCCTTACATCCAAGTGATGGAGCTCATTTCGTAACTACGATTGCCCTCTCACTGATCAGAAAATAGACCACCCCTCGCAACGTCACAGCAAAAACCCCACCCCCATGCATGACCTTGATCCCAAATTGGAGGCCCTAAAAGAGCGGGGGTGGCAGGAAGTTGCCGCCATCAACCAAGCCTTGGCTACGGGACAGATTGATGAAGAGGGATGGCACGCAGCGATGGCCGGCCTGATCAAGCCGGCGTATCTGGCGGCGCAGAATCCCTATGCCCAGGCGGGGCATTCAGGTGATGCGGAAACTTGGGAAGCCACCCGGGGCTTCATCGCCGAGGCACTGCACCGGGACGGCGCCTTTCTCGATGTCGGTTGCGCCAGCGGCATCCTCATGGAAAGCGTTCACCGCTGGGGCGCGAACCAACATCTCAGGATCGAGCCTCACGGCTTGGATATCATTCCGGAATTGGTGCAACTCGCCCAACAGCGACTCCCGCACTGGGCCGATCGGCTCCACGTGGGCAATATTCGAACCTGGCGCCCCAAGGCCCGCCGCTTTGATTTCGTATTGATTCGCCCCGAGTATGCGCCTGCGGCCCGTCGGACGCAGTTGATCCGCCACATCCTCGACGAGGTGTTGGTCGCCGATGGCCGTCTCATTGTTTTTGTGGGCTCCGAGGAACGCGGGGTGCGGCGGGTTGAATCCACTATTGCCGCCGAGTTTCCTGTGCACGGGCGAGTCGAAATCCCGCATGCCGGCGACCAACGGTTGGTGCGCCGCTTGTTCTGGATAGACGGGTGTGGTGCGTGAAACCTAGCCATCCGCGCCCATCCGCGGCAAAGCCTGACTCAAACCCCGGCTCACGCCTTCCCATCCCGCCGCTCGCCGTTGATCATGAACGGCTCGGCGAAACCCGCCAGGCTGCCATCGGGCCGACGCAGCGGCTCGGCGGAATATTGCGGCAGATAAACCCGCCGCCAACCCGACGACGTGTTGAAGCCGCTGCGGTGCAGCACCGTGCTCGAGAAACACGCAATGCTCCCCGCCGGCGCGATCACCGGGTCGCCCGGATCGTCGCCAAAATACCCCTCGAGATCGTTGGTCTCCGGGTTCTGCTTGTGCGGCAGCACCTCGCGCGTGCCCGCCCGTGAATACGGTAGCAGATACACCGTGCCGTTCGCCTCGCTCACGGCATCGAGCGTCACCCAGCAGGTGAGATACGGGCGGTGCGGCGTGCCCACGTAGCCGGAATCCTGGTGCCAGCTGAACTTCGCGCCTTTCTCCGGTCCCTTCACGACATACTGCTCCCAGAACAAATAGGCCGTGTCACCGAGAGTCGCCCGGCACACCTCGGCCATCAGGTCGCTGTAGATGAACTCCACCAGCCGCGTGCCTTTGTGCCGGTTGCAGATGAAATACCGGCTGCC
>DDSZ01000032.1:749-39921 GCA_002344205.1 Opitutaceae bacterium UBA2377 | reverse complement strand
GGCCGCAGACCTCGCGCATCATCTCCAGGTGCGCCGCGGGCACGACGCCCGGCAGAAGCATCCAGCCTTCGTCGCGGAACTGCTGCTTCTGTTGCTCGGTGATCAGGGGCTGGGTAACGGTGCTCATGGGACAAAACGTTCTCCCGCGGCGGGGGAGTTTCTCTGTTTGGACTCAGGCTTTCACGAGCTGCACCGCGCCGTCCTCGACCACGCCCTTGACGCGCGGGAAGAGCCGCACGGCCTCGATGATCATCCAAATCTCGAGCAGCACGGTGGCGACCGCGATGCCGACCAGCAGCCAGTTCCCTTGGCTGAGCCAGCTAGGGTTGCCCTCGCCGCCGATGAAGACCTGCCACACCATCGCCCAGCCCGGCATGATCAGCATGAAGATCATCGGCAGCACGAGGAACCACACCGGCGTCTTTCGCCGCCAGAGGTAGAAGGTGATGACGAGGAACGAGAGCCCGCCGAGCAGTTGGTTCGTCGCGCCAAAGAGCGGCCAGAGAATGAGCCCGCCCTGCCCGGCGTTGGCCATCGCCCAGTCTTTGCCGGGCGGCGGGATCGCCGCGATGAAAGCCGCCGTCGCCACCGCCACGATCGTCGCGCCGTGCTTGTTGCGCAGCCAGGCCAGAAAATCGAACTGCCCCGGCGCCTTCGGCGCGAGCGTGCCGGCCAGCTCCTGCACCACGTAGCGCTGCAAACGGCACGCGCTGTCGAGCGTCGTGCCGGCAAAGGAGGCGACAAACACGCCCATCAGCGCCGTCGCGATCGTGCCGGGCAGCCCGAGCGCTTTCAGGAAATTCGACGAGCCGTCCACAAACGCCGCCACCAGCGGGCCGAGCCGCGACGACCACACGCTGTAGCGCGAGAGCCACGCATCGCTGCCGGTGAGCACGGTGCCGTCGGCCTGCGCCAGCCCCAGCCCCACGCCCGCCGCGCACGCCAGGATGACGAGCACCGCGAGGAAGCCTTCCGTCAGCATGCTGCCGTAGCCCACGAAGCGCGCGTCCGGCTCGCTCTTGAGCTGCTTCGAGCTCGTGCCGCTGCTCACGAGGCAGTGGAAACCGCTGATCGCGCCGCAGGCGATCGTGATGAACAAAAACGGGATCATCGCCGGCGCACCCACCGGGTTGAAATTGAACATCGGCGCGGCCAGCGCCAACTCCGGCCGCGTGCCGTCCGCCAGCGGCGCGCCGCCCGCGACCGCCGCCACCAGCAGGCCCACCACCAGCAGCGCCAGCACCGAGATGAGCTGCAGGGCGTTGATGTAATCGCGCGGCTGCAGCAACGACCACACCGGCAGCACCGAGGCGACGTAGGAATACACCAGCAGCACCACCACCCAGGTCCATGACGACCACCCGGCCAATTCCATGTTGATCGCGTGCAGCAAGCCGACGTCGCCGTAGATTACGGTCAGATACATCAGGGCCAGGGCGATCAGCGACGGCACCAACAGGTTCATGCCCTTGCGGTGCAGCCAGCGGCCGATGATCACCGCGATGGGGATCTGCACCATGCACGGGAAAATCGCCGTCGGGAACTGCCGGAAGACCGACGCGATCACCAGGCCGAAGATCGCCAGCACGATGGTCAGCGCCATGAACAGCACGAAGAGAAACAGCAGCCGCACACGGCGGTTGATCACCCGACCGGCGATGTCGCCCACCGTCTGGCCGTTGTTGCGCAGCGAGACGACCAGCGCGCCGAGATCATGCACCGCCCCAATAAAAATCGAACCGAAGACCACCCACAGCAGCGCCGGCAGCCAGCCCCACATGATGGCGATGGCCGGGCCGACGATCGGCCCCGTGCCCGCGATGGACGTGAAATGATGCCCAAACACCACGCCCTTCCGCGTCGGCACATAGTCCTGGCCGTCGTTCAGCCGGTGCGAGGGGCACACCCAGTCGGCCGAGAGCTTGAAGATTTTTTGCCCGAGCCAGCGGCCATAGGTGTGGTAGGCGACGATGAAGCCGAAGCCGCTGAGCAGCGCGATCAGAAGGGTTTGCATGCGGTGGGGTTGGTAAAACGAATCCGGAAACGCCGCCTGTCTAGGCTGTCGGCCCCAAACTGCAACCCCGGAGCGTCCGCCCGCCCGCCTATGACACGCCCAACGTCTGCATCGCGCAAACGCTCAAGGGTGCGGCCGCGCGTCCTGCCAGCGCCAGTAACGGTAGGACCCCAGCGCGATAAGCAGAATCACAATCATCAGGTCAAACGCGGACCATGGCATGGGCTTCCCGTTCAGGGTGGCGTAAAAATTTGCCAGCATCGCGCCGAGCAGTCCCAGCAGGAGGCCGGCTTTGGCCGCCTTGAGTTTCAACTGTTCGATCCGTTCGTCGTTGGGCACCGCGCGGGCGGCAAAGATCATGACCAACCCGGCCGCGATCACCATTGAGATCGTGGTCCAGTTGCTGCGGTCCAGCACGGCATCCAGCACGAGCATGCCCGCGGCGATGGCCAGGTTGAACCAGCCCGCAATTTTCAGCAGCCGGTTGGCGAAGAGTGACGTTGATCCGGGCATAAGGAGTTTGGGTTTATTTTTCGGGATTAAAAATTTCCTCAATCGGCTTCTTGAACAGCCGCGCGATGCTGAAGGCCAGCGGCAGACTGGGGTCGTATTTTTCGGTCTCGATGGCGTTGATCGTTTGCCGCGACACGCCCAGCTCGTCGGCGAGGTCGCCCTGCGACCAATCGCGCTCTGTTCGCAGTTCTTTCAACCGGTTTTTCATCGGTAACGGCGGATGGCGATGATGCTGCCGACGGTCCACAGGCCGAGCATGATAAAGAACGACCCGCCGACACCCAGCCCGCCGGCCAGCGGACCCAGCGGCACCGCCTGACTCCCCAACACCGAGATCACCACCCCCGTCAGCACCGTGCCCAGGGCTGCGAACAGCCACACCTCCAGTTGCAGACGGCGCTGCAGTTCATCGAGTCCGCGCATGAACCGCATCCAGCTCCGGATATACAACAACGTCGGCAGAAGGGGAAACAACGCGACCGCCAGCCGCAGATACATGCCGGCTTCCGGCGCGTTGCGCAGCCAGGTCACACCGGCACCATAGCTGGCTCCGGCTAGAAGCAGCCAGAGGCTCAGCCTAAAATCTTTCTTCCAGGCATAGTGGCCTGAAAACAAAATCAACGACTCGATCGTGTTGAGTTTCTTCATGGGCAACTTGTGTAAAGCAAACTTGTCACTTGTCAAGTATGCTTGTCATAGCTTTCTGCACACTCCGATGTCGCTGGCGTCACCTTGTCGCGCCGTAGGCTGGGCGAAGGCGGATCAATTCATCCCGTAAATCCGCCCGACATTGCCGGCCGCGATCGCCTGCTGCTCGTGGTCACTGAGCGGTGCCAGCAGATCGACGGTCGTTTCCACCCACGCCTTGAGGTCCGCGCTCACCGGCCAGTCGCTGCCCCAGAGCAGCCGCTCCGGATAAAAACATTCCAAGCAGTGCTCGAACACCGGCCGCACCTGCGGCGTCAGCGGCAGCGCCGGATTCGCCAGGCTGCCGAGCCCGGAAAACTTGCAGGCCACGTTTGGCCGCAGCGCCAGCTCGCGGATGCCCTCGCGCCAGGCGTTGAGATCGCCGCCGGCCACGTCCGGCGCGCCGCAGTGGTTGAGCACGAACTGCGTCTGCGGACACGTCGACACGAGCGCCGCCACCAACGCGAGCTGCCGCGGCCGCACGCAGAGTTCAAAAGCCAGTCCCGCCGCAGGCAGCCGGCGCAGATTCTCCGCGAGCAGCGGTGAAGCCAGCACCGCGTCCGGCTGCGTGTGCAGCACGCGGCGCAGCGCCCGCACCCGCGCTTCCGCGCCGATCCGCGCCAGTTGCACAGGAAAATCCGCCGTCTCGGGCGCGGCCCCGGCCACCAACGCGATCAGCGCCGGCGTGCCGCGGTCCTTGTCCGCCAGCCGCGCAAAAAACTCCGTTTCGGCCCCGAGCTGCGCGGGCGGCACGTCGCCCTCCATGAAAATCACCCCGCGCACGCGCGCCCGGCCCCTGGCCTGCGCCGCCTGCGCCCGGTATTCCTCCAGCCCAAACCGGCCCTGGAGCGCAGCCACGCCGTGCGTCCACGGATAGGTGAACCGGTCCGGATGCAGCAAATGAACGTGGGTGTCGGTGAGATCCATGTTCCGGCATCACCGCGCCGGGTATTCGCGGTAGAGCGCATTGAGCCGGTCGAGCGCCTCCGCGGGGGAAATTTCGCCCTTCACCGCCGCCGTCACGGGGGCCGGCGCCTTCACCTGAAAATCAATGTAGCCGTCGAACCGCGGGCGCATGTAGGCATTTTCGATCGTCGCCCGCGTATCGCGGAAGAAATCCCCCGTCAGCCGGTTCACCGTGGCATCCTCCCACGCCCGCCGGTGTGCGGGCTGGCCGCCGCCTGTTGCATAAACCCCCGCCTGCGTCGCGCCGTCCGCCACAAACTGCGCGTAGGCCAACGCCGCCGCTGCATGCCGCGTGCGCGCCGACACCGCCAGGCCCGTGCCGCCGAGCGTGCAGGTGAGCGGCCGGCCATTCCGCATCACCAGTCCGCCGAACTTCAGCCGGTGTCCGGCAAAACCCTCGCGCGCATAGTTCGAGTAGCCGTAGGCAAACGGACAATACACCTCGCGGTCCTGCGTCGCCAGCCACTCCCAGGTGCGGATCGGGTTGCGCTGGAAACCCTCCGGCGCGCACGCGTCCGCCAGTTCCTTGATCGCCCGCAGCGCGGCCACCCCGACTTTCTCAGACACCACCCGCGATTTGTCCGGACCGAAGGGTGCTTCACCCTCGTTCACGCAGAATGCATAAAAATACATCAGGCAGTCGATCGGCCAGCCGCAGAAGGCCACGCGCCCGCGCCGGGCCAGCGCTATTAGCTCCTCCCACGTCGCCGGCACGCGCTCACCGGCCGCCGCGAGCACGTCCTCGCGCCAGCCCGCGATCGGCGCCGCGGCGTCAATCGCGAGCGCCCACTGCGAGCCGTTGATTTCATACGAGGCGTGCGAGGCGCCCACCGAGTGGTCCGCCTGGTCGCGCAGGAACGCCGCCGGCAGGTGCCGCTCCAGCGGCAGGAAAAGCCCGTGCGCCGCCGCCTCGCCCATCGAGGGATGGTCCACCACGAGCAGGTCGAAACGCTGCGACAGCGACGCGATGGACTCGTCGGCAAATGCCTGCAGCGACCGCTTCTCCCACACCACCTCCACTTCCGGATGCAGCTCGCGCCAGCGGGCGGCCGTCGCCGCCATCGGCGCGTAGCCGCGGGCATGATCCCAGGTGATGCCGCGCAGGGTGATGCTCATCGGAAAATCGCGGCCAGCCTGCGCTCCATCCCCGCCACGACAAGCCGGTTTGTGGACCACGGCGGAAGCGCCCGGTTTGGGCCACGTGGCCCAAATTGACCGCCGCCAATTGTCGCCACGTGGCGACAATCTTGGCCTGCGACCCGGAGTTGGGATGGACTGCGCGCGGCCGGTGCGGTTACGTGGAGCGCATGACCGCCGCCCTCGATACTTCAGCCCTCCGCTACTTGCCGGCCGACCTCGACCGCCCCGAGCACCAAGCCGCGGTGCTCGCGATGGTGGACGCCTACTCGCGCGACCCGATGGGCGACGGCGCTCCGCTCTCCGCGGAGGCCCGCGAACGGCTCATCCCCGGCCTGCGCGCCCACCCCACCACCCTCGTCTTTCTCGCCTACGACGGGGAAACGCCTGTAGGCGTGGCGGTGTGTTTCCTCGGCTTCTCGACCTTCGCGGCCCGGCCGCTCGTGAATCTGCACGACGTGTGCGTGGTGCCCACGCACCGCAACCGCGGCGTCGGCCGCGGCCTGCTCGCCGCCGTCGAAGCCCGCGCCCGCGAACTCGGCTGCTGCAAACTCACCCTCGAAGTCCTCGATCAAAACCACCGCGCGCTGAAGACCTACCTCGCCGCCGGTTTCCAGCGCTACGCCCTCCAACCCGGTGCCGGCGAAGCGATCTTCCTGTCCAAAACTTTATCGTGAATGGGGTCAGGCCGTAAATTGTAAATTAAACCCACCCAAACCATTTAATCGATCGCAGGTAGCCCGGGCTAATATATCTATAATCACTTGGTTTAAAATGTATTGTAGATAAAGCTTTGTGAAGATTACCCTCATCACCAAAAAATCCCGATCGGCTGTTCTCCAAACTCCAAGGCTTCGTTACAAGAGGCCTTAATTTACAATTTACGGCCTGACCCCATTGGAGATTGGCGACTCCCGACTTCGTCGGGATCCCATCTCCGCTTCACTCCGTCAAACCCCTCCGGAGTTCGAACCTGAAGCGCAGCTTCAGGCGCCAAACAGAAAAGCCCGCCATTGCTGGCGGGCTTTCCTAAATTGGCGTCCCCACGGGGATTCGAACCCCGGTTCTTACCGTGAAAGGGTAGTGTCCTGGACCGGGCTAGACGATGGGGACTAACCGCGGAGCCGGGCAAGCTACGGCCCCAACCCGCCTGCGCAAGGATTTTTTCCGCTTGGGGCGGCACGCGATTTTGGTTTCCCCCGGCCGGGTTTTGCCGGCACATCCAACCCGATGAATTTCAGCGCCATCGCCGCCGCCCTCCCCGCCCAAGCCCGCACCGACTTCGCCGCCGTGCCTTTCCCGCTCCTCGCCTCCGGCAAGGTCCGCGAAATCTTCGACCTCGGCGACGCGCTCCTGCTCGTCGCCAGCGACCGGCTGTCGGCCTTCGATGTGATCCTGCCCGACGGCATCCCGGGCAAGGGAATCATCCTCACCCAAATGAGCCTGTGGTGGTTTGCGCAGACGGCGGGCATCATCCCCAACCACCTGCTGCCCGACCAAGCCGGCGAATTCGCCCGCCGCGGGATCCATGACCGCGACCTGCAGCTGCGCAGCATGATCGTGAAAAAACTCCGGCCGCTCACCATTGAGTGCGTGGCGCGCGGCTACCTCATCGGCAGCGGCTGGGTGTCCTACCAAAAGACCGGCGAGGTCTGCGGCCTCAAGTTGCCCGCCGGCCTCCGCCAGGCCGACAAATTGCCGGAGCCGATCTTCACGCCGACGACCAAGGCCCCCAAGGGCCAGCACGACGCGCCGATCAACGACGCGCAGGGCGCCGCCGCCATCGGCCCGGCCCTTTACGAAAAAGTGAAGGCCACCAGCCTCGCGCTCTACCGCCTCGGCCACGACCGCGCGCGGCAGGCCGGCATGATTTTGGCGGACACGAAGTTCGAGTTTGGCACCGACGCCGCGGGCAACCTCTTCCTCATTGACGAGGTGCTCACGCCCGATTCGTCGCGCTACTGGCCGGCCGACGCATACCGCCCCGACTGCTCGCCGCCGAGCTACGACAAACAGTTCGTGCGCGACCATCTCCTCGCCCTCAAGTGGGACCAGACGCCGCCGGGGCCGCGGCTGCCGGCCGACGTGATCCGCCGCACGCAGGAGAAATACCTCGCGGCGCTGAAAAACCTGATCGGCTGAGCGCGGTCCGAAGACGGGGAGCGGCTCAAGAACACTTTGGCCGCCACCCCATGGCGCGGCAGCGCCGGCAGGGGCCGCTCTTCCGCCGTCGCCATGGCTATGGCGGACAGGCCGAGCAGAGCGATGCGTGGTTTGGGTGGCATGGGCGTCCCGCCCATGTCTTCAATCCCACGGGCGAGACGCCCGTGCCACTCAGGCACCGACCGCCTGCATCACTGGATCGCCGAGATCCGGCGGCCGGGCGCGGCCTCGCCGCGCTGGGCGCGAACGAGCTCGCGGCGCAGCCAGTCGAGCGCGGCGTTGACGGCCCGGACCTTCACCGTGGCGCGCGGGCCGGGGTAGCTGAGTTTCTTGGACCACACGCCGTGCGGCGCGTGGAGGGCGAGGTAGATGGTGCCAACGGGATTTTCCTTCGTGCCGCCGCAGGGCCCCGCGAAACCGGTCACCGCCAGCGCGTAGTCGGCGCCGAGTTTTTCCGCCGCGCCGGTGGCCATCGCCACGGCGCACTCCGCGCTCACGGCCCCGTGCTGGTTGAGCAGGCACTCGGGACAATCGAGCAGCGTCATCTTCGCATCGTGCGAATAGCTGACCACGCCGCCGGCAAAGAATTTCGAGGCGCCGCAGATATCGGTGAAGGCGTTGGCGAGCAGGCCGCCGGTGGCGGTTTCCGCCACGGCGAGGGTTTTCTCCTGCGCGCGCAGGAGGTCGGCGCAGACCTTGGCCATGGAGTCGTAGCCGAAGCACAGAAAATCCTCCTCCAGCAACCGGGCGCACTCGAGCGCGATGGTGTCGATCTCCGCGAGCGAAAGCCGGCCGTCGGGCGAGCTGAGCCGGCAGTCCACCTGCGCCTGATGCGCGCAGAAGGCCACGCCCAGCGCCCCGCCGTGGCGGTCAAAGATGGGCTGGAGCTTGGACTCCAGCGCGGATTCGCCGATGCCCGCGGTGCGGATCTGCACGTAGGCTTCGCGGTCCGCCACCAGCCCGCGCGCGGCGAGCCGGGGAATGACCTGCTCGGCAAACAGGGGCTGCAGCTCGTTGGGCGGCCCGGGCAGCATGCAGAGGATCTTGCCGTCCTGCTCGACCCATAGGCCGGGGGCGGTGCCGTTGGCGTTGGCCAGCACCTCGCCGCGCTCGAAGCGGTAGGCCTGCTTGAGGTTGTTCGGCGTCATCTTGCGCCCAAAGCGGTTAAAACGGTCGATGATGGCACGCTCGATCTCGGGATCGAAAACCAGTTTCTGGCCCAACACCGCGGCAATGACCTCGCGGGTGCGGTCGTCGCAGGTCGGCCCCAGCCCGCCGGTGGTGAGGATGACATCGGCCCGCGCCCAGCTCTCGCGAAACTGGCGGGCGATGGCCTCGGCCTCGTCGGTGATGGTCACGTTGCGGTCGAGGATCACGCCGCGGCGCCCGAGCTGGGCGCCGATGAAGGTGAGGTGGCCGTTGGCCGTGAGCCCGAGCAGCAGCTCGTCGCCGAGCGTGAGCAGTTCGAAGCGCTTGGCCGGAGGCCGGGTGCCGGAATCGGGGGAGCTGGAAGAAACCATACTTGCGGGAAGCACGATTAAGCGGATTTTGGCAAAATGCCAGCAGCGACACCACAACCCCCGGCGCCCGACGTCATCCTGCTGAACGCCGCCCCATGAGCGATCCCGTCGATCTCAAGGCGAAGGTGCGCGCCCTGCCGGAGAAGCCCGGCGTTTACCTGATGAAGGACCGGCTGGGGCGGATCATCTACGTCGGCAAGGCCAAGAGCCTGCGCAAGCGCGTCTCCTCCTATTTCCAGCCGTCGCGCGACCGCCGGGTGCACCCGAAGATCAAGGCGCTGATCGAGACCATCGCCGACTTCGACACGATCGAGGTGAAGTCCGAACCCGAGGCGCTGCTGTTGGAGGGCCGGCTGATCAAGCAGTGGCGGCCCCGCTACAACACCGATTTCACCGACGACAAACGCTTCCTGCTCGTGCGGGTGGACTTCGCGCAGGAACTGCCGCGCTTTGCGCTGACCCGCATCCGCAAGGACACCCGATCGCGCTACTTCGGCCCCTTCGCGCACTCCGGCCTGCTGCGCAAGACCCTCGCGCAGATGCGCCGGCAATTCGGCATTCTGCTCGGCGACGCCACCCCGCAGAAGCTGCCCGACGGCACGTGGCGGCTCTACGACGACGTGCGCCAGGAAATCTACGCCACCGGCAACGTCGTCACGGCCGCCGACTACCGCGCCCGGGTGGAGGCCGCCTGCGCCTTCCTCGACGGCAAGTCCCGCGAATGGCTCGAAACGTTGCGCGGCGAGATGCAGGCGGCGGCCGAGAAACAGGCCTTCGAAAAAGCGGCCGAGCTGCGCGATCTCATCGCCGCGCTGGAGCGCACCCTCGCCCGCACGCGCAAGTTCGAACGCGACCGCACCCTCCTCCGCCCCGACCAGGAAGCGCTCGACGCCCTGCAGGCCGCGCTCGGCCTCGCCGGCCCGCCGCGGCACCTGGAGTGTTTCGACATCTCGCACATCTCCGGCACCTACGTCGTCGCCTCGATGGTGCACTTCACCGACGGCCGGCCCGACAAGGACCACTACCGCCGTTTCCAGATCCGGAGCTTCATCGGCAACGACGACTTCCGCGCGATGGAAGAGGTCGTCGGCCGCCGCTATCGCCGGCTCGCCGACGAAGGCAAACTGCTGCCCGACCTCGTGGTGATCGACGGCGGCCGCGGCCAGATCGCCGCCGCGCTGAAGGCCTTTGTCGCCATCGGCGTGGAGCCGCCGGCGCTCATCGGCCTCGCGAAGAAACACGAGACGATCATCTTCGCCGACGCACGCGCGCCGCTCAACCTGCCGCTCACCCACCCCGGCCTCAACCTGCTCCAGCGCCTGCGCGACGAGGCGCACCGCTTCGCCAACACCTACAACGCCGACCTGCGCTCGCGGAAGCTGCGCGAATCGGTCCTCGACGATTTCCCCGGCCTCGGCGCCAAACGGAAAGCCGCGCTGCTCGCCCACTTCGGCTCCATCGACCGGCTCCGCGCCGCGAGCCCGGAGCAAATCGCCGAGGCCGAGGGCATCGGCCCGAAGTTTGCCGCCGAGCTGCACGCTTGGCTGCGCCCGCCCGCGGCAGAACCAACCCCGCCCGCCGCGGTCCCATGATTCGCTCGCGTCCCGGACGACCCCGGGCCAGCCTGCTTCCCTCGCCATGCTTCGCTTTGCCGCCGGTTTCTGCTGCCTCCTGATCCTCGCCGCCGCTCTGCGCGCCGACGTCACGCCCGCGCCGCTGTTTCAGGACCACGCCGTCCTCCAGCGCGACAAGCCCGTGCCGGTCTGGGGCCGCGCCGATCCCGGCGAGCGCGTGACGGTCGCCTTCAAGGGGCAAAGCGTCGCCGCCACCGCCGATGCGGACGGCCGCTGGATGGTTTACTTGGAGCCGGTCGAGGCCTCCGCCGAGCCGGCCGAGCTCACGCTCACGGGCAAAAACACCGTGACGATCCGCGATGTGCTCGTGGGCGAGGTGTGGCTCGCCTCGGGACAGTCCAACATGGAGTGGTCGGTGACCCGGTCCGCCGACGCGGAAAAGGAAATCGCCGCCGCGCGTTTCCCGCTCATCCGGGAATTCAACGCCGCGCGCACTTCCGCCATGGAGCCGGCCGACACCGTGGCCGGCGCGTGGAAGATCTGCTCGCCCGAGAGCGCGGGCGACTTCAGCGCGGTCGCCTATCACTTCGCCCGCAGCCTGCACCGCCGGCTCGGCGTGCCCGTGGGCATCGTCAACAGCACCTGGGGCGGCACGGCCATCGAGACATGGACGGATGCCCGCACGCTCCGGGCCACCGCCGCGTGGCCGGCGATTGACGCACGCTGGCAGGAAGGGCTCGCCGTCTTCGAGGAGCGCAAGGTGAACCACCCGCTGGAAATGGCCGCCTGGCGCGAGGCCGAGGAAAAGGCCCGCGCTGCGAAGACGCCCAATCCGCTGCCGTGGCCGCGCGCACCCGTCGGTCCCGGCACGCCCTACGCTCCGGCCGGGCTGTTCAACGGCATGATCGCCCCGCTCCAACCCTACGCGTTGCGCGGTTTTCTCTGGTATCAGGGCGAGTCCGACTGGCGCCGCCCGGCCGAATACGCGCAACTTTTTCCCGCCATGATCGGCGCCTGGCGCGCGCAATGGGGCGCGGATGACCTGCCGTTCAATTTCGTGCAGCTCGCCGGCTACCAGGTGCCCGACGATCCCTCCGGCCGGGGTTGGGCGTGGCTGCGCGAGGCGCAGACGGCCGCCCTCGCCCTGCCCGCCACCGGCATGGCCGTGGCCATCGACATCGGCGACCCCAAGGACATCCACCCGCGCAATAAGCAGGAAGTCGGCCGGCGGCTCGCGTTGCTCGCCCGCACCGGGGTCTATGAACTGCCGGGCGACGCCCACGGGCCGGTCTTCGCCTCGGCGCAGCGCGAAGGCGCGGCGCTCCGGGTGCGTTTCCGGCACGTCACCGACGGACTGACGGCCGAGAAAAAACCGCCGCAGGCCCTCGAAGTCGCCGGCGCCGACCGGAAGTTTTATCCCGCCGCCGGCCGCATCGAGCGCGACACGCTCATCGTCTCCGCGCCCGAGGTGCGCGAGCCCGTCGCCGTGCGCTACGCCTGGAGCAACCACCCCGAGGCGAATCTTTTCGGCGGCAACGGCCTGCCCGTGGCCCCGTTCCGCTCCGACACGTGGTGACAAAATATTTTTGGCCCGAAACCTGCCCCGTGCTGTCCTGATACAAAACCTCCGCCCATGAAACGCTTCCTCTGTCTCTTCCTCGCGACCGCGCTCGCGGCGCTCGCCGCCAACGTCGATTCCAAGATCACCGCGGTCACCGTTTACACCGACCGAGCCGTCATCACCCGCACCGCCCCGGCCGAGCTCAAGGCCGGCATCACCGAGCTGGTGTTCTCCCAATTGCCGCAGGCCTTGGACGAGCGCTCGCTGCAGGTCAGCGGCAGCGGCGCCGCGCGCGCGACCATCCTCGACGTGAGCGCGCGCCAGGCCTTCGTGGACTTCGCCGCCCACCCGCGCGTCAAGGAACTCGAGGAGCAGTTGCGCGACCTGCAAAAACAGCAGCGCGGACTCGACGACACCGGCCTCGTGCTCGCCTCCCAAAACGCCGCGCTGGAAAAGATGGAAAGCGCGTTCTTCGCCCCGCCGGCCAAGGAAGGCTCGCGGCCGGAGGTCGGGCAGTTTGCCGCCTATCTCACCTACCTGACCGAACAGCGCACCCGCCTCGCCGCTGAGTCCGCCGCCCTTGACGCCGGGCGCGAGACCCTGCGCAACCGCATCAACACCGTGCAACGCCAGCTCAACGAGCTGCGCGGCTCCGGCCAGCGCGCCTACAAGCACGTGGTCGTGCGCGTGGCCGCCGAGACCGCGGGCCAGCTTGATCTCACGCTCTCCTACACCGTGGGCGGCGCCGGCTGGACCCCCGGCTACGACGCCCGCGCCGCCGGCGGCGAAACCAAGGTCGAGCTGGGCTACTTCGGCCTCGTGCGCCAGAATACCGGCGAAGACTGGCAGGATGTCGCTCTCACCCTCTCCACCGCCCGCCCGGCCCTCGGCGGCGCGGCGCCCAAGCTCGATCCGTGGTCGCTCGACATCTACGACGAGGCCCGGGCCCGCATGGAAGCGATGGCCGCGCAGGAGATGGCGTTTTCCCAACGCAAGATGGTGATGGCACCGGCCGCGGCTCTCAACAGTGCCGGCGCGCCCATGCGTCTCGACGCCTACACCGCCGAGGCGGTCGTGGACACCGGCACGACCAGCGCGACCTTCCGCATCGCCACGCCGACCAGCATCGCCAGCGACAACTCCCCGCAGAAGGTGCCGATCACCACCGCCAAGCTGGATGCCGCCCTGGTTTATCACACCACGCCGAAGCGCGTCGCCACCGCCTACCTCACGGCCACGGTCAACAACACCTCGGATTTCCCGCTGCTCGCCGGCGCGATGAACGTTTTCCTCGACGGCACCTTTGTCGCCACCAGCCGGCTCGAAACCGTCATGCCCGGCGAGAAGTTCGACCTCGCGCTCGGCGCCGACGAAGGCATCGCGATCGAGCACAAGCGCGTGCAAAAGTTCACCGAGCAGACCGGGCTCATTTCCAAGAGCACCCGCATCACCTACGAATATCTCGTCACGGTGCGGAACAACAAACGCTCTCCGGTGCGCGTCGCCGTCACCGACCAGGTTCCGCTCTCGCGCAACGAGAAGGTCGTCGTCCGCGTGCAGAGCCCGCCCGAACGCGAGTTGAAGCCCGACGCCGAGGGCCTGCTCAAATGGACCCTCGACCTCGCACCCGGCGCGAAGCGCGAGCTCGCCGTCAAGTTCACCGTCGATCATCCCAACGACGTGAACGTCATCGGTCTGGAGTAAACCCGGGACTTGAGGGGCTCCTGGAGCGGTTCAGATAATCCCCTAGCCGCAAAAAAGCGCAAAGAATCGACCGGCAGATGGGACGTGAAAGGCGCCTATAGGCGCGCGGGAGAGCTGCTTCGGGAAAAGGATTCTTTGCGCCTCTTTGCGGCCATCACTGAATTTGAAATGCTTTAGAATAACTCAAATGAAACCACTGTCGTCGTGATTGTCATACTGAGCGCAGCGAAGAATGACGGGGAAGTTTAACGGCTGCGGTTCAATTTGAAGCACTCCCATCCGTCCGCCGAAGCCTCGGCGATGGAGTATCTCCGCCTTTGCGTCCTCGTTTTCGCCTTGGCGGGGAGCGGAATCACCGCCCTACATTCCCTCATGTCATCAACCGCCCCGGTCCGCGATTTTTCCCGCATGCTGCCCGCGTTCCTGCTGCTAACCTTCGCGCTTTTTCTCACCGGCATTTTCTTTCCGTTTTTCCACGTCACTAAGTTCTGGGTGTTCGGCGAGGCCGTCTCCGTCGTGGGCGGGATCTTCACGCTGTTTCAGGAGGGCGAATACTTCCTCTTCGCGGTGCTGACGCTTTTCACCCTCGTCTTCCCCTGTATAAAGCTCGGCCTGCTCGCGCTGATCTGGCTGGAGCGCGACCAGGACCTCGCGCGGCTGCGCCGGCTCCACGCGCGCGTGGCCACGCTCGGCAAGTGGTCGATGCTCGATGTGTTCGTCGTCGCCATTCTCATTGTCACGATGAAGGCCGCGGCGCTGGCGCACATCCACATCGGGCTCGGGCTCTACCTGTTCACCTTCTCGGTCATTTTCACCCAGCTCGCCTCGCACTGGCTGAGCCGGCACCTCGACGGCCGCCGGCCGTCAGCGTGACTCCGGCAGTATCTTGACCGCCGACACCGCCCCCGTGCGCCAGTTGAAGGCGATGGTGAGGACACGGAAAACAAAGGTGAGGGCGATGGCGATCAACGCCGCCGCCATCGCGTGCAGCGCCGTCTGCACCGTGAGCACGACGAAGGTCACCGCGCCCGCCAGCGCCACCAGCACGTAAAACTGGCCGGGCTTGAACACCAGCGGCTCCTCGCGCGTCAGCAGGTCGCGCAGGATGCCGCCGCCCACGGCGTTGACCACGCCCACGAACACCGCCGCGGTGGGCCCGAGCCCGGCAAGCAGCGATTTCTGCACGCCGAAGCAGGCGTAGGCCCCGAGCCCCAGCGCATCCACGAGCGCGATCAGCCGGTGAAACCGGTTCACCCGCTCGCCGAGCAGCAGGCCGAGCAGCGCCGCGCCGCCGATAACATAAAGATACCGGGGGTCGCTGAGGAGGGGCGTCACGCCCTGCTGGAGAAAAATACCGTCGCGGATCAGGCCGCCGCCGATGCCCGAGACGATCGCGATGGAGAGCAGGCCCACCACGTCGTAACCGCGCTTGATCGCCGCCAGTGCGCCGGTGAGGGCAAACGCGAACGTGGCGCCGAGATCGAACCAGATCGGCAGTTGGAAGGCGGTGGCAGTCGCGGGGTTCATGGGGACTCCGGCGGCGTAAACAGCTCCGTCCACAGCGGAAAGATGTAGTCCGAACCCAGCGGCTGCAGGTCCTGCTCCAGCCAGGCGACGGTCTCCTTGCCGCCCGCCCAGCCGCGGTAGCCTTCGCGCGCCTTGAAGATGAGGTCGCTCACGCCCACCGCCATGCGCCGCGCGATGTCGCGGCCCGCCGCATCGTCGCGCCATTCGCCGAGCACTTTCAGCGTGGCGGCGGTGCCGAGGTGGATCATCACGCCTTCAAACGCATAGGTCAGGCTCGTGCGGAGGCCAAACCAGTCCGTGCCTTCAAACTCCGCGCACATGCCCATCCGCCCTTCCCAGGGCGAGACGGTCGCGGCGCTCGCCCGCTGCAGCAGGCGCGAGCGGTTGTCGCCGTGCACAATGATCTCCGTGCGCACGGCCTTGCAAAACTGCCGGTCCGCCTGCGTGCGGAAGATGCCCCACGGCTCCTGCAGCCCGCGGCCAAAAAACGCAAAAACACCCCGCACCCCGCGGCCGTGGCCGGTGATGCCGTCGCGGTGCACCGGTCCGCCTCCGCCCGACAAGTGATGCGACCCGCCGTGCTCAAGCAGGCCGCCGATGGCCGGCGTGTGACGCCAGCAACGGCTGATGTTGTGCAGCCCGAGCGCCTCAAGGCCCGCCACGAACGGCGCGAACTCGAAACCGCGGAAAAAAGCGTTCAGCTCCGCCGGCTCGAAGTAGAGCGCGGCGGCGACCATCACATCCGCGTAGCCTTCCGTGATGTTGGGATTCCAGCTCTTGTGGTTGGGCGACACGCCGTCCAGCAGCACGTGGTAGTCGTTGTCGTCGCCGAGCGTGAAGTGTCCGGCCACGGCCAGCGCCTGCACGATGGCATCGGCGCGGCGCCGCTCCATTTCGGAAAGGCGGGACCAGACCGCGAAGGTGCGTTTCGCCAGCAGGAGGGTCTGCGCGGCGGCGTTGTGCGTCCACCCGCCCAGCCCGCCCTGGGCTTCGGGCTCGCGGGTGTGGCCTTCCGCATCGGGCACGGCGCCGCCCAGCCAGGTCTGCAGTTTTGCGGTGACGTGCTGCGCCAGCGGCTTGCCGCCGACGCGGCGGTCCGGCTCGACCCGCGCCGCCAAGGCGAGGAGATGCTGCGCGAAGACCGCGGGCATCTCCCGGTAACGCTGGCCGGGGATGAATTTCCAACGCGGCGCCGGTTCGGCGGCCGCCCGCAGCAGCAGTTCGTCGCTGAACATGATCAGTAGGCCGCGAACAGCGCCTGCAGGGCGGCAGGATCGCGGGTGCGGGTGAGCCCGAGCATCAGCAGCACGCGCGCTTTCTGGGGGTTGAGCTCCTCCGCGGCGATGAAGCCGGCGGCGCTGTCGTCCACCTCAATGTCGCGCTCCACCACGCCGCCGCCCGTGCGGGAGCTGCGCACGACGGCCACGCCGGCCTGCACGGCTTCGCGGCAGGCGGCCAGCGCCGGCGCGGCAAAGTTGCCGTTGCCCACCCCGGCGATCACAAGCCCCTGCGCGCCGCCGCGCACGGCGGCATCGATGAGCGCGCGGCCCATGCCGGCATGCGCGTGGATGATCTCGACCGGCGGCAACCCGCCCACCGGGCCGGCGGCGAATTCGCTGCCCGCCGTGTGCCGGCGCGGCGCGGGGCCGAACCAGTGGACGCGGCCGGTATTAACCAGCCCGGCGAGGCCGCGGTTGGGCGAGCGGAAGGTCGCGAGCTGCGTGGTGTTGGTCTTCGCGATCTCGCGGGCAAAGTGGATCTCGTCGTTGGCAACAACCAGCACACCGCGGCCGGCGGCCTCGGGATGAGCCGCAGCCGCCACGGCGTTGAAAAGGTTCATGGGACCGTCGGCGCTGATCGCCGTGGCGGGCCGCATCGCGCCCACGAGCACCACGGGCTTGGCCGTGCGGAGCACGAGGTTCAGGAAATAGGCCGTCTCCTCCATCGTGTCGGTGCCGTGCGTGATCACGATGCCGGTCACCGCCGGGTCATCCAGCGCCGCCTGGGCCTGCCCCGCCAGTTGCCGCCAGACCTCCTCGTTCATGTCCTGGCTCGCGATGCCCGCCACCTGCCCGGTCGTGAGCCGCGCCAACGTCTCCAACTGCGGCACCGCCGCCACCAGCGCTTCCGCCGTCAACGTCGCGGCGGTGTAGCTGCGCCCGCCGGTATGGGCGCCCGCNNGGAAATATCTGCCGGAGGCAGCCGCAATGAAAAGACCGAAGCCGCCGCACACAAGCATGACGCGGAGATGACAATTTTGTCATTTTCCACCGATTCGGACGCCCGGCCGCATCCAAGGAACCGTGCCTTCCTTGGATGCCACCGCCGAGGTTACGACTGCGCCGGCCGGCCGGCCGCTCCACCAGCGGCTGAACCGGTGGATGCGCCGCCTGTCCGCGCGCCTGCTCAACCGGGCCCGGCCGGGCCCGGTGGTCTGGCCGCCGCCGGCCGAGATCCGCCGCATCCTCGTCATCCGGGCCAATTACCGGCTGGGCAACATCGTGATCGCCACCGCGTTGCTGCCGGTGCTCCGCGCCGTGTATCCGCAGGCCACGATTGATTTTCTCGTCGGCGAGGGCCCGGCACCGCTGCTGGCGGGTTTGCCCCTCGGGCGGGTCCATCTGCTCTCACGCCGCTGGTTGCGCACGCCTTGGAAGGCCGTCCGCCTCTGGCGCGAACTGCGCGGCTGCCGCTACGATCTCGCCCTCGACGGTTCGCTGGAATCTTTTTCGGGCTCACTCTACGGCTGGCTCAGCGGCGCCCGGCACCGCGCCGGCGCGCAGGGCAAGGCCGACCGGCTGCTCACGCTGCCGCTACCCGTGCCCGCCGGACTCAACGGCTACGGCACCGCCCCCTGGCTGGCCTCGCAATTGGGCGTAAACGTGACGCCGGAGACCTGCCTGCAGGTCACACCGGCGGCCCGGGAGGATGCCCGAACCCTGCTGGCTTCGTTGGGATTTTCCCGGCAGGCCGGTCCCTTGCTGGCCGTGTTTGTCGGCGGCCATCACGAAAAGCGCTGGCCCGCGGCCAAGTGGCGGGAATTGCTGCAAGGCCTTGCCGGCACATCCTGGCAGACCTTGGTGCTGGTGGGGCCCGAGGAACGGGAACTGGTGGCCGTCATGCAAGCCGCGGCCAAAGGCCCGGTGCGGGTGCTGCCGCCCCAATCCCTGACCCGCTGCGCCGCGCTGCTCGCGGAGTGTGACCGCCTGATCACTCCCGACTCCGGTCCCCTGCATATCGCGGCGGCGCTTGGCGTGCCCGTGCTGGTGCTGCTGCAGCATCCGCGGTCGCTGCGCTTTATGCCGCCGGGGGTGCGGCACCGGAGCCTGCTCCGGCCGGAGGTGCCGGCGGTGTTGCAGGAGCTGGCGGAGAAACCGGCGCCGACCGCGGCAGCACAAGTTCAAACGTGACTTCGCCGGCACCGGCGTCGCCCAACCTCAGTTCGCCGCCGTGCGCGCGGGCAATCTGCCGTGAGAGCGCCAGGCCGAGCCCGTGTCCGCCCTCACGGGCGCCGTCGCGCTCCGCGCGGTAGAATCGCTCGAACAGCCGCTCCCGCTCCGTCGGCGGAATCGGTCGGCCGCTGTTGGTAATGGTCAACCGCAGCGCTCCCGCCTCGGCGAAAAGCGCACAGCGCACATAGCCGCCGGGGTGGTTGTGGCGCGTGGCGTTGTCGAGCAGGTTGAGCAAGAGGCGGCGCAGATGATCCGCGTCGCCCTCGATCCGGAGGCCTGGTTCCAGCGCGGTTTCCAGCCGGACCTCACGCGCCGCCGCCAGCAACTCGGCATCCTCGGCCGTCTCGGCCACCAGCGCGGAGAAATCCACCGGCCGCCGCCGGCCCAACCCTTGGCCGGCATCGAACCGCGCCAGTTGCAGCAGGTGTTCGGTGATCCGGTCCAGCCGGGCGATTTCTTCCTGCAGGCTCACGAGCCGGCCGCGGGTGTCGGCCGTGAGCCCGGGGGCCCGCAGCAGGGTTTCCAATTCGCCGCGCATGATGGTGAGCGGCGTGCGCAGCTCATGCGAGGCGTCGCCCGCAAAATTTCTCGCCTGGGCAAAGGCGCGCTCCAGCCGGGCCAGCATGGCGTTGAACACCACGGCCAGCCGGCGCAGTTCGTCCTCGGCCTCCGGCGCAGGCACCCGCCGGTCGAGCTCGTGCGGTCCGATGGCCTCCACTTTTTCCGTGAGTCCGCCCAGCGGACGGATAGCCCGTCGGGCCGACCAAATCCCGCTGAGAACAACCAGTGCCACAATGGCAGGCAGCGAATAGGCGTAGGTCAGGAGCAATCTGCGCTCCAAATTGTCGGCCCACACCTGATTGTAGCCCAGCACCAAGGTTTCGGCCCCCAACGGAAACGCCTGCAGCCGCCAGCGCATGCCGTTTTCTGTCACGCTCAGCGGGCCGGCCCTGCCGGCGATATCTTGGGCGAGCGAGTCACTGAGCCGCAGGCCGCCGGCCCGCACCATGCCGTCGGCTTGCACAATGCGCCACCCCAACCAGGGATGGTGGTCCCACTCCGTTTCCACAAAATCCTGCCGTTGAAACGCCGTCTGAAACTCCGCCGCCTCCTCGGCCAGTTCGCCGTCCATCAATTGCAGGAGGCCGGGCCGCAGCATGACGAAGGTGCCGACGGCAAAAAGCACCAACGCCCCCGTGGCGCACAGCCCCACCCAGAACGCGATCCGGTGCTGAAATTTCCAGGCCATTACATTTCGCCCTTGAGCTGGTAGCCCACACCGCGCTCGGTCTGGATCAGCGGAGCGGGAAACCCGTCGTCAATCTTGCGCCGCAGCCGCTGGATCGCGACATCGAGCACATTGGTCCCCGGATCGAAACTGTAGCCCCACACCTGCTGGATGATCTCCGTGCGCGTGACCAGCCGGCCGGAAGCCCGCAGCAGACACTCGAGCAGTGAGAACTCCCGCGGGGTCAGCGCAATGATCCGCCCGCCGCGCTTCACCTCGCGCGTGGCGATGTTCAGCGTGAGATCCGCCTCCACCAGCAGCGTCGAGCCCACCCCGGTGCGCCGGCGCACGACCGCCCGCAACCGGGCCAGCAGTTCGCTCAGGGCAAAGGGCTTGGCCAAGTAGTCGTCCGCGCCGAGGTTCAATCCTTCCACCCGTTCCTCCAGATCCCCCCGCGCCGTCAGGAGGATCACCGGCACATTATTGCCCCTGGCCCGCAACTTCCGCAGGACGCTGAGTCCATCCCGGCCCGGCAGCATGACATCCAGCAGCACCGCATCGAAGACCTCGCCCCCAAGCCGGGTCAGCGCCTCATCGCCGCGCTGGAGGACCGTCACGCCATAGCCGTGCTCTTCCAGGCCCGATCGCACAAACGCCGCCACCTTGGGTTCATCTTCGACGACCAAAATCCGCATACGACAAGGGACCAGATTTCCCGCCGTGATGCACGCCTGAACCCGGGAAGTGCATGTCGGCGGGATTACAGTTATGTAATTTTTCCAACCGCAAGACGGAGCCCCCGGTCCAAGGTTTCATGCTAAATCCCGCGTTGTCTGACTCGTCCGCCCCGACCGGGGCTGGCCGTCGTTTGCTCACCAATTTGCTCGAATCCCGCCTGGGCGGCGCCCTGCTGATCGCCGGGGTGGCCATGGCGGTTTTCACCGCCGTGCGGCTCGGCCTCCTGATCGTTTCGTTTCATGAGCAATCCTGGTCGCCCGCGTTGCTGGCCGCCTTCGGCTGGGGCTTGTTGTATGATGCCAGCACCACCGCCTGGCTGCTGATCCCGGCGGTCATGCTGCTGGCCGTGCTCCCGGAAAAATTCTTTGACCACTGGACCGGGCGGCTGGCGGCACAGGCCGCGCTGCTCCTCGTCGGCTTCGGCCTGCTGTTTACCGCCCTGGCTGAGTTTGTCTTCTGGGATGAATTCGGCGCACGCTTCAATTTCATCGCAGTGGACTACCTCGTTTATACCACCGAGGTGATCGGCAATATCCGGGAGTCCTATCCGTTGCCGCTGATGCTGGGCGGCGTGGCGTTGATGGCGCTGGGCGCGCAGGCGTTCCTCAACCGCCGCGCCTGGATCAGGCGCTGGCTCGATGATGCCGCCCAACCTTGGCGGGAGCGCTTCCGCGCCGGCATCGTCTGGGTCGGTGTGCTGCTGGTGCCCGGCCTGGCCCTTTCGGAACGTCACTTGCCCGAATTCGCCAACAGTTACACGCGCGAACTGGCCAAAAACGGCACCTGGTCATTTTTTGCGGCGTTTCGCGCCAACGAATTGGACTACGAGCGGTTTTATCCCACGCTGCCCGATCACGAGGCCTTTGCCCGGTTGCCGGAATTGATCGGTGCCGACTCCGCCCACTCCTTGGATTCACGGACTCGCGATCTGCTCCGCGTGGTCCCGGCACGAGAACCAGGCCCCGCGCGGCGGCTCAACGTCATCCAAATTACCGTCGAAAGCCTCAGCGCCTCATTTCTGGCACGCTACGGCAACAGCGAGGGGCTGACGCCCCGGCTTGATGCCCTCGTCCCGCAGGCATTGGTTTTTGACCGGCTCTACGCCACCGGCACCCGCACGGACCGCGGCATGGAAGCGCTCACCCTCTCCGTGCCGCCAACCCCCGGACGCTCGCTGGTAAAACGACCCGAAAACGCCGGACTGTTCACCCTGGGCTCGGTATTGCGCCGCGAAGGCTACAACACCGCTTTCATCTACGGCGGCTTTGGGTATTTCGACAACATGAACGCCTTCTTCGGCGGCAACGGCTACCGGGTCGTGGACCGCACGGCGGTCGGCGAGGAAGACATCTCCTTCGCCAACGTCTGGGGTGCCTGCGATGAAGATCTGTTTCGCTGGACCCTGCGCGAAGCCGACCGGGATCACGCGGCCGGGAAGCTCTTCTTTCATTTTGTGATGACCACCTCGAACCACCGGCCCTTCACCTATCCGGACGGACGGATTGATCTGCCGTCGAAAACTTCCGGACGCGAGGGCGGCGTGAAATACACCGACTGGGCGATCGGTGATTTCCTGGACCAAGCCTCCACCCGGCCATGGTTTCGGGACACCGTGTTCGTGATCGTGGCCGATCATTGTGCTGCCAGCGCCGGGCGCGCCACCTTGCCGGTGGAAAACTATCATATTCCCATGTTGATCTACGCCCCCGGCGGACAAATTCCCGCCGGCCAAGTGGACACACTCATGAGTCAGATCGATTACGCGCCCACTTTGCTTGGGCTGCTAAACCTGTCCTACCCGAGCCGCTTCTTCGGACGGGATGTGCTCGATCCCGCCACAACCCGCCTGCCCGGCCGGGCGCTTGTCGCCAACTATCAGAAACTGGGCCTGTTCACCGGCGACCGCTTGGGTGTGCTTCAACCGGTGCGATCCCAGGCCGCCTACGCCTACGATTCCGCAACCCATGAAACCTCGCTGCTGACGGAGGATCCCGGCCTGCTCCGGGACAGCATCGCTTACTATCAGACTGCCGGTTGGCTGATCCGTCATGGCCGGCAAAACCAATTGCCTGATGACCGCACTCAGACCCGCTGAAAGCATCACCCATCGGCCTTGGTCGCTCGACCGCACCTGGTGGGTTGTGCTGCTGTTTCTCGGCCTGGTCTTTTTGATCGCCGAGACCACGCACCTCGATCTCTTCGTGCAGGACCGGTTCTACAATTTCACCGCCGGAACCTGGTTGATCGACCCATTCGCCCCGGTGCCGAGGGCGCTCTTTTATACCGGACCAAAATTTGTGCTGATACTGGGCGGGCTCGCCTTGCTGCTCATCGCGGTGGTGCCCGGCAAATGGCGTAAAACCGCGCCATGGTGGACGCAGGACCGGCGCGGGCTGCTGGTGTGTTTTTTCACCCTTGGCCTGGTGCCTCTCGCGATTGGTGAGATCAAACAATACACCAACGTGTATTGCCCGGCCCAGATCCAACGCTACGGCGGAAAAATGCCTTATGTCCGCGTGCTGGAAAACTACCCGGCCGATTTCCGTCCGCCTTTGCGCGGTCAATGCTGGCCCGCCGGTCACGCCAGCGGTGGCTTTGCGCTGCTCGCGTTCGCCGGTTTGGCCAGAACTCGCCGAGGCCAGCGGTTGGCCATCGCCCTCGGGCTGGGCGTCGGCGGCATAATGGCGCTCTACCAGAACGCCAAAGGCGCCCACTACCTCAGCCACACGCTCATCACCGTTTCGCTGGCTTGGCTGATCTTTCTGCTTTTGCGCCGCATCCCCGGCCTGCGACCCTTGCGCTGACGGCACGAAGACCGGAGCGTTTTTGCGCCGATGCCGCACTCTGCGCTGGTCGGACGGGATTTCCGTGCCCATAACCGGCGCGGAATTTACTCCCACCCATGAGCAACACCCCCGAACGCGAATTCAAACTCGGCCTCATCGGCCTCGATACCTCCCACGTCATCGTCTTCAGCGAGGAGTTCAACAATCCGAACGCCAAACACCACCTCGATGGCGCGAAGGTAGTGGCCGCGTGGCCCGGCGGTTCGCACGACCTCGAGTCTAGCATCGGCCGCGTGCCCGGCTACACCAAGGACCTGCGCGAAAAATACGGCGTGCAGATCATGGACTCCATCGAGGCGGTCGTCGCCGCCAGCGACGCCATCCTGCACACCTCGCTCGACGGCCGCGTGCACCTTGAGCAGTTCCAGCGCATCGCCGCCGCCGGCCCCGGCAAGCCGGTGTTCGTGGACAAGCCCTTCGCGCTGCGCACGGCCGACGCCCGCGCCATCTTCGCCGTGGCGAAGAAATTCGGCTGTCCCGTCTTCACCTCCTCCTCGCTGCGTTTCACCGGCGCGCTCACGCGCATTGTCACGCCCGAGACCAAGCCGACCGTGAAGGGCGCGCAGTTCCACGGCCCCGCCGCCTTCGAGCCCACCAACCCCGGCTTCTACTGGTATGGCATCCATCCGATCGAGATGCTCTACACCACCATGGGCGCCGGCTGCCGCAGCGTGCGCTGCACGGGCAACGACACCTTCGACCTCATCACCGGCGTCTGGGCCGACGGCCGCATCGGCTCCGTGCATTGCAACCGCACCGGCAACTACGAATACCACGGCCTCGTGCACTTCGAGAAAACCACCGCCCACGTGAACGTGCAGACCGAGGAGAAGGGCTTCTTCGCCTGTCTCGCCGAAGCCGTGCTCGAATTCCTCCGCACCCGCCAGCCGCCCGTCCCTGCCGAGGAGAGCATCGAACTCATCCGCTTCATCGAAGCCGCCAACGAATCCCGCGCCAACGACGGCCGCGAAGTCCTGCTCTGATTTGTTGATGGTAGGGCCCGACCTCCGGGCGGGCCGCTCGGAGATCGGCCCCTACCCCATGAAAATCATCCACCACGCCGGCAAAGTCGTCTTCAAGGGTGGTCCATTCGTGATTGGACCGGGGACGCCCACCTTGCGCATCGACGGCAAAGATCGCGTGCTGCGAGCGGTTTCATCCGCCCGCCACACCGTCATCTGGCGCGGCGGACCGGTCGAGCTGGTGCAGACTTTCCGGCAGGAAACCAAGCGCCGCCTCCGCGTCACCAGCGTGCTGTGTCATCGCGGTGACCACGCCGTCACGCTCAATCATGTGACGCTCTTTGCCGGATCACGTCTCGGCCTCGGCGCCGACCCGGCCAACGTCCGCATCCTGGAGCAAAACGCCTACACCGGCCGCGTGCGCACGCCGCGCCAGATGGCGAGCGGGAGCGACGGTCTGAAAGCGCTCGATGGCACGACCGGCGCGTTCGTCAGCCACAACCACACGGTCTTCTACTGCCCCGCCGCGCGCGCCGCGCTTCTCCTCGGCTGCGAAACCGTGGACCGCTGGCTCCCGCAGATCAGCGCGCGGATGTCCGTCGCCGTCGGTCGCGATGCCAGCGTGATGGACAACGTGGACGGCGCCCTGACCAAGACCGAAACCGCCCGCGCCGCACCCAAACGCGTGCCGGCCTTCCGCCATTTTGCCCTCGAGTTTGACGGCGGCGACTACCGGCTCGATCCCGGCGAGACCCTCGCGCTGGGCGACTTCGTCATCGAAACCGGCGCCGATCCCCTGGCGCTGCTCGACGCCCACGGCCGCCGCATCAAAACCCGCAACGGCTTCGCCGATCCCGTCGCGCCGTTCGCCAACTGGTGCAGTTGGTATCCCTACCGCCTCGGCGTCAGCGAGAGCAACGTCCTCGCCACCGCGCGCGCCGCCCGCGCCCGCAACCTCCACCAGCTCGGCCTGCGCTTCATCCAGGTGGACCTCGGCTGGGAACGGGACAACATCCCGACCTTCTTCGAGGAAAACGAACGTTTCCGCGGCGGCCTCGGCCGGCTCAGCGGCGAACTGCGGCGCGAGGGCTTCGATCTCGGCGTCTGGGTCGGCGTGCTCTGCATCGCGGAAAACCATCCCGTCGCCCGCGAGCACCCCGAGTGGCTGCTGCGCGGGCCCGACGGCAAACCGCACAACAACTACAACTGGTTTTGGGAACCGTTTGCCCCGATCTACGCGCTCGATGTCTCGCATCCCGGCGCGCAGGCGTGGCTGCGGGAGAATTTCACGCGCCTCGCCGAAAAGGGCGTGCGCTTCGTGAAGTGGGATTTCGCCGGCGTCGTCACGGGCGCGGACCTGCGCGGCCGGCACGACCCCAAGTTTGTCAACGCGCGGGCACGCGAAGCCGTGCGCACCGCCTTCCGCATCGCGCACGAAGCGCTCGAGTCCACCGGCGAAAAAGCCGTGATGATCGACTGCTCCGGCACCGACTACGCCGCCGCCGGCATCGCTGAGGTGAACTACGCCAACATGGATACCGGCAACGCCGGGCTCGGCTGGCGACACTTGCGCGAGGTTTACACGTCCTACGCCTGCCACCTGTTCAAGCACCACTGGGCGCTGCTCCAGCCTTCGTGTCTGTTGACCGGCCTGTCGGGCACGCTTGAGGAAGCGCGCGTGCGGGCCACGGTCACCTTCATGGGTGCGGGCCATGTGGATCTCGGCGATGACCTCACCCATCTGCCCGAGGACCGCTGGTCCGTCCTGCTCGCCACGTTGCCGCCAAACGACCGCCCGGCCACGCCGGTGGATCTTTTTCATCCCGTGAAGACCGGCACGCTGCCCTACCTCGGCCTGATCAAGGCCAAGGAAAAGGGCTTGTCCGCCGCGGCCGACCATGCCGCCGCCATCCCGCCGCCGGTGGAGACGGAGCCGCAAGGCGCCTGTGTCTGGTCGCTGCCCATGGCGGCTGATTGGGACGACTGGCAGCTCGTCGCGTTCTTCAACTGGGAGGAAGCCCCGGTCGAAGCCGGTTCCGGCGTCCGCCTCGCGCGCAGGTTTCAGGTGGAGTTTGCCCGGCTCGGCCTGCCCAAGAACGCACGCTACTGGGCCTACGAATTCTGGTCGGGGCATTTTCTCGGCGAGGTGCCGCGCCCGCTGCGGCCCGCCGGCTCTTACCGCCACCCGGGCGATTTTTCTCACCCGATCCTCGAGTCGGGCCCGGGTGTGCTCGACCTCGGCTTCCACGGCCCGGCCGTGAAACTCATCGTCCTGCGCCAGCCGCGGCCGCATCCGTGGCCGCTCGGCACGAGCTTTCACCAGAGCGGCGGCCGCGAACTCAGCAACGTGCGGTGGAACCCCAAGACCCGCACCCTTTCCGGCCAACTCCACCGCCCCGCCGGCGAAAGCGGCTTCATCATGATCGCCTGCCCCGGCCCCGATGGCCCGGTCGCGCACAAGCTGCCCATCACCGCCACCGCCGACATCACCGCGTGGACGCTAAGGATTTAGCCCGCTCCCGACACCAAGCTTGTGCAACCTCTCTGAGGCGGATTAGGCTACATTGTAATGTTCAATGTCGGCAGGGTGGCCCAATTAATGTCCCACCCTCATTGCTACTTTCACCCACCATGAGTGTTTCATCAAAAATTGAATGGACCGATTCCACGTGGAACCCAGTCCGTGGCTGCAGCAAGGTTAGCCCAGGCTGCAAACACTGCTATGCCGAGACACTGGCCGAGCGTTTCCGTGGGGTGAAGGGGCACCCCTTTGAATTCGGCTTCGACCTCCGTCTCGTTCCTGAGAAATTGGGAGACCCGATTCGTTGGAGCACGCCGCGACGCATCTTCGTCAATTCGATGAGCGATCTTTTCCACGAAGAAGTGCCTGATGACTTTATCGAAAAAGTCTGCCGCGTCATGCTCGCGGCCAACTGGCACACCTACCAGATTCTGACCAAGCGAGCTGAACGTATGAGCCGATTACTGCGCACCAAGTTTAAGGCCGCCGCCGCTTCCTCACACATATGGTGGGGTGTCAGCGTAGAAAACCGTCGTCACGGTCTGCCACGCATCGACCTGCTGCGGAAAGCCAACCCTGCGGTAGGCTTTTTGTCGGTAGAGCCGCTGATAGAAGATCTCGGCAAGGTTGATCTTTCCGGGGTGCGCTGGGTGATCGTTGGCGGCGAAAGCGGCCCGCGAGCGAGGCCGCTTGACGAGAGCTGGGTGCGCTCAGTCCATCGGCAATGCCTCAAAGCCAAAGTGCCGTTCTTCTTCAAACAATGGGGCGGCGTCCGCAAGGCAGAGACAGGCCGCGAGCTCGACGGTCGCACCTATGACGAGTTCCCCGTAGTGTCTTCCAATCCAGTGCCTTCATCTGGCTCACGCGCCACTTTGTTACAAACGCTTGATGCCGCCTAAAACATGGGGAAACACCGCTTCCACAAAGAGCCCTATGATGCGGGCACCCTGACCAAGCTCGATATTTTCGAGGCTTACACTCAGGCGTGGATACCGGTTTTTCTCTCTCAGCCGGAACCCCGGTTTACCGAAGTTCATATTTTTGATTTTTTCTGCGGCCCAGGCACAGATTCCACAGGTGCCCCCGGTTCGCCACTACGTATTCTCAAGCAACTAAAGATCTATCATGCGAGCCATCGCTTATATGGTTGGGACAAAGTAAAAATCTATGTCCACCTATCGGATGCCGACCACGGTAAATGCTCTGCCTTGGCCGAATTGATCGATACTCCCGACTGGAAGACTCCCGGCGTATCCGTCCAAGTAAACACATTGCTTTTCGAAGAAGCCCTTGCAACCCATCGCGCCATTCTCGAAAACCCGCGAGCTGCCAAACTTCTTATCATCGATCAATGCGGCGTGAATGCTGTTACTGACGCCGTTTTTCACTGCCTGACCAAACTTCCCACATCCGATTTTATCTTTTTTCTTTCATCATCTACTCTGAACCGCTTTCGTGATCACCCCTCAATAAAAGTCAAGATTGACCGCCCCGAGGACTCATACCACGTCCATCGCCTCGCTTTCGAGCACTTCAAAGATCTGGCTGATGCCGACTACTTTCTAGGCCGTTTTTCCATCAAGAAACCGAAGGGCAACATCTACGGACTAATCTTCGGTAGCGCTCACCCAAGAGGCATTCATAAGTTTCTCGAAGTAGCATGGAATAACGATGCTATCAGCGGAGAAGCCAACTTCGATATCGATCGGGATAATATCGCCGCGGATGAGCTATTATTGGATCTTCCTGTAATGCGTCCGAAAAAAATCCAAGAATTTGAGTCGGACTTGGAGGCGACCATTCGCTCTGGTGCCATAAACAATGAGTCCACGCTTCTTCGCTTCTTGATGGAAGCAGGCATGACATCGCGTCATAGCAGAACTATCCTAAAAAAACTAAAGGATGAACATGTCATTGCCTGCGAGTTTAACTCTCCCGATATCAGGAATTTTTATAAGGGAACTCGCTCTATCACCCTCCTTTGATGCACTTCGACCTATGCTCATAAGGCGTTAGAACCTCCGCCGCCACTGTCCCGGCGTTAGGCCGGTCACGGCCTTGAACTGGCGGTGGAAGAAATAGACATCCGTGTAGCCGAGGGTCTCCGCGATCTGTTTCAGGCTCAGGGGCGACTCCCGCATCAGGAGCTGCGCGCGCTCAACCCGTGCGCGGATGACAAAGGCCTGCGGGCTCCGGCCGGTTTGCTCCTTGATCCGCCGCGCCACCTGCGAGGCCGACAGTCCGGCCTGCGCCGCGATATCCGGCACCGTCCATGGCCGGCCGGGATTTTCCTTCACCGCCTGGAGGACGGCCGCAAACCGGGGGTCGCTGCGCGTCGGATGGACCCGGCCCGCCTCATGCATCTGGAGCAGCATCAGCCGCAGCGCCAGATCGCACCGCAGTTTCCCGGCCAGGGTGCCGGCGCCATGACCGGCCACCACCTGTCGGGCCAGCGACTCGAACGTCGCAAGGTCATTGACCGGCACGGGCAGCACCGGCAGCGCCAGCGAGTTTCCGTCGAGCTTGCGGCCGCCGGCGCCGATGAAGTCCGCATGCAGATGAAAAACCCGCAGCGGCCGGCGCGGATCATGCGTCGCGGCCAAGGCCGCGCCCGGCGGCAGCAACAGACAGGCCCCGGGCGTGAGCGGGATTTCCCGCTCGCCCGCCCTCGCCGTCCCCACCCCGTCCAGCACGCACCAGAGCAAAAAATCCTCCAGCCGGTAGGGGCGCAGTTCCCACACCGCCTCGCAGCGGGTGATGCCCACCGGCGGGGCGGGGCGCACGGCCCCGGTCGCGACAACCGTCTCCAAGGTTTGCATGGCGATGCGCGATAAATGCAAAAGTCGGTCTCATCCGTCCATTTAATTATCAATCTGATCTGCTATCATTTGTGCAGTGAACACAAAGACCCCGAACATTTACCCCACGTTGCCGGAGCGGCCCGATGCCGACATGATCGCGCGTTACCGCGAGGACGGCTACCTCGCTTTTCTCAGCGCCCTCACGCCCGACGAAGTGCGCCAAGCCTCGGAAGGCATCAACGCGCTCGTGCACAAATACGCGTTCAACGAGGAGCTCACCGAGCACGTTTACAAAGGTTCGGGCCAAAAGATGAAAAACGGCCGCGGCATGCTCTTCAAAAGCCGCTCCTCGGATTTTCATTTTCAGGTCGAAGGCGACTACGAGGCGCGGCCCGACCGGCTCGACGAGCTGGCGGACAACATCCGCAAGTTCCAATCCTACGATCGGGAGCTGCCGATCTACGACTACATCTCCCACCAGCATCCGAAGCTGCGGGCCCTGCTCGGTGCCGTGCTCGGCGAGGATTATGCGCCCTACTCCAGCATGGCGCTGTGCAAGCCCGCCGGCATCGGCGCGGAAAAGCCGTGGCACCAGGACCTCGCCTATTTCTCGGTCAACCGCTTCGACGGCGTCGCCGGCGTGTGGATCGCGCTCGATCACGCCAAGGTGGAAAACGGCTGCATGCACGTCATCCCCGGCGGCCATCGCGCCGGCCCGCGGTCGCATTATTGGTCGAAGGTGGACTGCGAGATCACCACGGCGGAGGTCAACCCGGCCAACGCGGTGGCCATCGAACTCCCGCCCGGCGGCCTGATGATCTTCGACGGCCTGATCCCGCACGAGACGCCGCCCAACCGTTCCACCTCGCGCCGCCGCGCGCTGCAATTCCACTACCGCAGCGCGGCCACCGAGATCGTTCCCCGCGAAGAGCACAAGCGCAAGTTCACCGGCCCCGACGGCATCTTCGTCGGCTGCGATTACTCGAAGCTGGAAACCGCTCAGTGAGCGGACCGCGGCCGGCCCAGCGGTCTGGCCCTACCTTTTCGCGGCTATCATATTTCTTAAACTGCTCTTGCTCGCGCGCCCGCAAGCGGGCTGCCTACCCTTGCTTCAGGCCACGACGCGCAGGCTGGCGGCGGCGCGCGGGTCGGGGTCGAATCCCAGACCCGGTGCGGTCGGCAAGGCCAACTCGTCGCGCCGTGGTTTTAGCGTGTCGCCAAAGAGGCTATCGGCGAGGAACTGCGGGCCGTTGAGCGCGCAGGGCCGGATGATGCCGCTCCACGCGAAGAGATGCGCGGCACCGAGGAGGGAAAAATCGGGGTCGGTCAGACCCGAGCCGAGCACCATGAGGCCGCGGTCGCGCAGCTGGTTCACGATCTGCACGGAGGGCCAAAGCCCGGCGTTGCGCGCGGGTTTCATCGCGATGCCGTCCAGCATGTCGAGCGCTATAAACTCCGCCGCCACCTCCGGGCCGACGATGCCCTCGTCCATCAGCACCGGCAGCGCGCCCTGCTTTTTCAGCGCCTGATAGCCGCGGATCTGGGTCGGCGGCAGGGGCGATTCGAAGACATCCACACCCGCGTCGCGCAGCTTGGGCGCGATGGCGAGCGCCTCCTCCGGCGTGTAACCGGTGTTCGCGTCGGCCCAAAGGAAACCTTGGGGCGCAAAGGCGCGCACCTTGCGCGCCAGCTCCAGATCGTAGGCGGCGGTCTGCGGTGCGCCGACCTTGATGTTGAAATTGCGGTAGCCGCGCGCGCGACCTTCCGCGAGCTGGCGCTCGACGGTCTCCATCTTCGGCGACGCGACCGTCCAACTGAGCGTGAGCGTGTCACCCGTGGCCGCGGGTCCGTCGAAGAGCTTCCACGCCGGGACTCCGCGTTGTTTCCCCGCGAGGTCGTGGCACGCGAGGTCGAGCGCGGCCTTGCACAAGGGCTGGCCGACGGAAAACGCCGGCCGGATGGCCATGTTCATCGCGGCGTGCAGCCCGGCGAAATCCGCGGGGTCGCGCCCGAGCACGACCTCCGCGAGATAGTGCTCCAGCGTGGTGAGCACACTCTCGACCGTCTCATAGGTCCACGTCGGCACGGGCACCGACTGGCCCCAGCCCTCGACACCGTTTTCGTCGGTCAACCTCACCAGCACGGATGGCCTCGTGATACGGCCATCGGGGCCGGGCTTGAAGAACTTGAACTCGCCGGCGACCGCATAGTCGAAGCGGCCGATCTCGATTTTTGTGATGCGGCTCATCTCTAAAAAAAACGCCACGGAGTCGTGGAGCCACGGAGCACGGGTCGTTCCCTCCGCGTCTTGGTGTCACCCTGACCAAGCTTAGGCATGAGGATTGAGCGCCGGGTTGCGCTGGTAGCGGTCGTAAACCTCGCGGATGTAATCGATCGAGCGCTTCGCGGTCAGCCAAGCGTCGCCGCCGAGGTCGTAGGCCTGCGAGACAATCGGGCCGGTGTAGCCGCGGGCCCACACGAGGCCGAGGGCCGCAGCGAGGTCGATGTTGCCGTCGTCGAGCGGCCGCGTGCGGAAGGGCTCGGCGGGCTTGGGCCAGCCGTTGAGCAGCGCGAAGTAACCGAGCCGCTCCATGCCGGGCTGCGCCATCACTTCATGGAGGTCGGGCACGCCGAGATGGAAGTGCGCGTGGAACATCGCGATGCCGGGCCGGATTACCTTCGCGCCGCTGTCGTTGATCGCGCGCAACTCCGCCGCCGGCGTGTCGATCATGAACCAGACGTGGTTGTAGAGATTGCCGGTGAGCCCGAGCCGCGCGACATGCTCATCCACCGCGCGCAGCATGCGGGCGGTGCGCTCCCAGTGGCGGTCTGCCGCCTTGGCGGAACCGGCCTCGCGGTAGTCGGGCGTGGACTGTCCGGCGGGGTTGCTGGCGATGGTGAAGTTAACGAAGGCCTGCGGATCAATCGCGGCAAGCCGGTCGATCATGCGCTTCGCCCGCTCCACCTGCGCGTCAAAGATGCTTTCCTCGTCGTCGTTGATGCCTTTCGCCACGACATACATGCCGGCGCGCTTAAGGCCGCTGGCCTTGAACGCCGCCGTCATCTCTCCCCAGGTCTTGTCGTCCTCGGGCTCGGTCGGGTGAAACTCATACCCGTCGTAGCCGGTATCGGCGGCGATAGCCAGGCGCGTGCGCACCGGGTAATGCCGCCGGTGCATCACGAAGTGGTTGTTGAAGAGAATAAGTTCGTTCGGCGGGCGCATGACGCGATCAATCAGTCGGCAATGTGCACGGCCTGCCGGGTGCGGGCGGAGGTCAGCAGCGCATCAAAGACGGCGTGGATATGCAGGTTGTGGTCGAGGGTGTTGGACGGCGCGCGGTCCTCGCGGATCGCGGCCGCAAGGTCGTAGTGCGAGAAGGTCAGGGTTTCATCCCAGACCGGGGCCGCGTCGGGCAGCACGGTTTCCTTGAGGTCGGCCGCCCCTTCGTAGGCGTAATGGTGCAACGACTGCTTCGCGCCCATGGGCAGGAAGCACAGGTCGAGCCCGGCCTTGCGGCCGCGGATCTCCACATTGTGGCGCATGGGGCCGTGCTCGGCCGCGCGGCGCTCCCAGTGGATCGTCAGCCCGTCGTCGCAGATGATCTCGGCCGCAAGCCGGCCGTCCACATCGAGGCAGGGCGGCACGCGCTCGGCGCTGAGCGGGAAATAATTGCCGAGCGTGCCGAAAACCACGCGCGGCCGGAAACGCTCGCCGAGCAGAAAGCTGATCCAGTCGAGGTCATAGGGACCCCAGTCGAAGGAAATACCGCCGCCGTTCTTCGCCGGTTCATTGCGCCACGCCGGAAACTTCGTGCCGACGGCGTAGCCGCCGGTGACCTGCTCAAAGTGCACGCGGTAAACCTCGCCGAGTTCGCCGCCCGTGATGGCGGTGCGGGCACGGCGCGCGGTGCCGGAGTTGTGGTAGCGCGAGGAGCAGCAGGTGACCTTGAGGTGCGGCACGGTGCGGTTGACCGCGATGATGTCGCGCACCTCCTGCCGGGTGAGCACGAAAGGTTTTTCGCACAGCACGTGTTTTCCGGCGCGCAGGGCGTCGATGGTCATCGGCTTGTGCAGGAACGGCGGCGTCGCGATGTAAACCGCCTCGACTTCCGGGTCCGCGAGCAACTGGTGGTAGTCGGTGTGGACCTTCGTCACACCGGCGGCCGCGCCGAGTTTTTTGGCCGCCTCGGGATTGACGTCGGCCACCGCCACCACGACGACCGCGCCGCCGGGCTTAAGCTTGGAAACAATCAGGCTGGCAATGACACCGGCACCAATGATGCCGAAACGAACAGGTTTCATGAAGGGATGGGTTGGTTGGGGAAAGGACAGGCAGAGCTATTCAGCCCCGGCGCGCCGCCTCCAGTGAAAAGATATGAAAGTTTGGCCGGCGGCTGCGCTCAGGCGCGGGTCAGCCGCAGGCTGATGATGTCGTAAGGGGCAAATGCCAGGCCGGGACCGCGCAGGGGCGCACCCAGCGGCTCGCCGAGGAGATTGATTTTCTGCGCCCGCCAGCCGGGCGCGAGCTTAAGCCGCGCGGCCCCGCGCTGGCCGCCGACTTCGTGCAGCCGCAGCACCCAGGTGTTGCGGTCCACCGGTTGCGCCCAGTGCGGGATGAGTGT
Source organism: Opitutaceae bacterium UBA2377 (assembly GCA_002344205.1). GTDB lineage: Bacteria > Verrucomicrobiota > Verrucomicrobiia > Opitutales > Opitutaceae > UBA2377. Next base: position 5,385 of record DDSZ01000032.1, on the reverse strand, counting down.
TTCACCGCCCTCCAAACCGGCGAAAGCCGGCGCCACCGGCCGGCCGCGGTAAGCGACCGGCGCCGTGAAGAGCGTCTCAGCGAGGACCGAGGGCTGTTCCGCCCGCGCCGCGGTGAGATCGTAATGGCCAAGCGCGAGCTCGATCACATGGCGGCCGAGATCGGTGTGGATCGCGGCGGGTTTCGGCAGCCGGCTGAGATGCGCGGGATAAGCTTTCGCGTGCTCCTCGTAACCGACATGCGGCGGGGTGCGCAGCAGGGTGACGCCCAGATCGCCGTCGCGGCAGCTCACACCGTATTTGGCGCGGGTGACGACAAACAGGCCGGTGCGTTCGCCCTCGTCGCTCACGGTGGCCCAGCGGCTCATCGGCCACTCCCACATCGCCTCGGCCTCGCGCGACGTGGCGAGCTGCGGACGCAGCACGCTGCCGAAGGGCGTGCCGCACCGGACCTCGCGAGCGCGATGCTGCGTGGGGAAATGCAACTTCAGCAGAGTATCCGGTTCGCGCCAGTCGAGATCGACCGTGACACGCAGCACGGATTCGCCGGGTTGCAGGGTGTAGCGGATCGTCGCGGTGCTCGCGACACCGACGCTGCGCGTGACCGCCAAGCCGTCCTGCATCGCGGAGATTTTGACGGCGCCCCGGACGGGCTGACCGAGCGAAAGCGAATGCCGGTCGATGTCCCACGGGCCAAAGTTGGCCGGCTGCTCGGGATAGAGCACCAATGTGCCGGCCCCGGGCGCAAGCGCGACCTCGCGGCCGTCCACCTGCAGGGCGGCAAGGCCGCCGCGGGCATCAAGCCGCGCGGTGACACGGCCATTGGTGAGGACGCGGCCCCGCACGGTTACCGGCGGCAAACCGCGCACGACGGCATCGGCCGTCTTCACGCCGGCCAGCGGCGGCAGCTCGACCGTGCGGCCGCCGATCCGGCCGCGCCATGGCAGCGGCAGCGGGTTGAAGAGGCAGGCCTCGCCGGCGGCGCCGAGCGATTTGGCCGCCGTTGCCGTAAGCTCGCGGGTGAGTTTCGCCAGTTCCGGCAGGCCCTCGGCATAAACCTCGGGAATCGAGCTGCCGGGGATGTAGTCGTGGAACTGCGCAAACACCATCCGCCGCCAGGCGTGCGCCAAATCCGCACCCGGCCGGCCGCCGGTGGCGACCAGCGCCGCCTCGCGAAGCTGAAGCGCGCGCTCCAGCTCGCGGAAGTGCGCTTTCACTCGGCTCTGCGTGGTGAAGGTGCCGCGGTGATATTCGAGGTAGATCTCGCCATCGAGCGCAGGGAGCCGCGGGCGTTTCGTCGCCAAGCGGTCGAAGAAGGCCTCGGGCTGGTCCCATGCAAGCGCCGGCAGGCCGCGCAGCGCCGACAACCGGCGGGCGCGCTCGCACATATCCTCGCTCGGGCCGCCGCCGCCGTCACCCCAGCCGTTGGGCATGAGGAACTCGTCGTGCACGTCGCCCTGTTGGTGTTGGTGCGAAGCCGCGCGCACCTGCTCGACCGTCAACGCATTGTTGAACTGCACGCCCTGCGTGACGTGGCTCACCACCGCGTGGCCGCCCGGACCGCGCCAGACGAAGCTTGAGTGCGGGAAGCGGTTGACCGTGTTCCACGTCGTCTTGGTCGTGAAAAAATAATCCACGCCGCTCAGCCGCATGAGCTGCGGCAGGCAGGCGTTGAAGCCGAAGAGATCCGGCAGCCAGAGGATGCGCGAGCGCCGGCCGGTGAGTTTTTGAAACGATTCCTGCCCGAGGATGAAGCTGCGTGCGAGCCCTTCGCCGCAGGCGACGTGCGAATCGCTCTCCACATACATGCCGCCCGTCGCCTCCCACTGGCCGGAGCGCAGCCGGGCGCGGACGGCCCGCATGAGTTCCGGCGACCGCCGCGCCACCGCCTCGTAGCTCGCCGGCTGCGAGTAGGCGAAACGGAATTCCGGGTAGCGCGCCATCAGCCGGTTGGCGTTGGCAAAGGTGTGCACGGCCTTGCCCTCGCCCACCTGCTCGGTCCACAGCCACACGAGATCGAGATGCGAGTGGCCGGTGAGCGCGGCGCGGCTGAGCGGAGCCGCCTCGCGCATCTCGCGGTAGAGCTTGGCGAGTTCGCGGCGCAGCGCGCCGACGCCGCCGGTGTCGAAAGCATCCAGCGCCGTGTCGAGCCCGCGCAGCAGCCGGCGGTAGAGTGGCGACACATCGGTCAGCGCCGGTTGCACCGTCTGGCTGAAGAGCTCCTTGGCCACGCCGGGAAACTCCTTTGCCCGCAACTCCAGCATCCAGTCGTAAAGGCAGTTCAGGTCATGATAAGCATCCCAGGCCTCGTCGTCGCGCCGCAGCAGCCGGGCGCCGCGGAAAATATTGCCCGCCGCACCCAGCCCCTTCGCGTCGGGATGCCAGATGGCCGACTGCACGCACAGGCTCTCAAGCCACACCTCGCGGACGCCGGCCGGCAGCTCGCAATGCCGGTGCGCCACGTCGAAACCGTAAAAAGGTGCGCCGTTCACAAATAGCGTCGCCTCACCCTGCTCGTCCCAGTGCAGCCAGCGGCCGCCGCCGGCCGGGATCGCCACGCGGCACCACCGCTGGTCATAGAGCCGGCCCCAAGCCTCGCCGTCACGCACCGGCCGGCGGCCGACACGCTTCGCGGCGGCCAACGGCACATGGTCCGGCCGGGCGACCGTGGCCTCGACCCGCAAGGGCTGTGGATCCTGCCAAATCATCCCGGCCAAGCGGGCGACGGCGCTTTGGGTGCGCAGGGGGGTGAGCTGGAGCAAAGGATTGGGGGCGAACATGGAACGCCACTGTCATCGGGCTTTCCAGCCGGCCGCAATCCCTTAGCGCAGCCCGATTGTGTCACATTCCGAACTCAAAAGCCGATTCGTGGTCCCCAATCAAAACCTACCTAAATTTAGGTAGTAAACTTCCATTACTTTTTCACCGCAGCCACGTCTTCCCCCTGAGAAGTCATAGATTTTACTCATGCCACCCCCCACCGTTTCTCCATCCTCCGAGTTGGCAGGAGGCCAAGTGCCCGCGGTTTGTCCCGTGTGGGTGCGACGCATCGTCATCTCCCAATGGGGCCGCACCTACGCGGAGGCCTTGAAGGAAGTCTGTGCCCGCGCCTTTCCCCGGGCCGAAATCACTCCCTGTTGCAGCGGTCAGGAAACGTTGGCTTCGCTGCGGCAAAACCCGGCCGATTTGCTTTTGATCGCCCTCACGTTCCCCGACATGGACGGCGTGGACCTGCTCCCCATTATTGCGGAAGAGAAACTCGCCACGCGGGTGCTGGTCGCGTCGCACCGGCGCGAAGAACATTCGTTGCAAGCACTCCGCACCGCCCGGTTCGACGGGCTGATTGATACCCTTGAGGAAAGCGTGGAGACCCTGATCTCGGCTCTCCATCTCGTGGCCCATGGCGGAGCCTATATCAGCCCGACCTTCCGGTCCCAGATGCTGGATCGAAATCCGCCCAACGCCCTCACGCAGCTTCTCACTCCGGCGGAAATCCAGGTCCTCGCCGCGATCGGTGACGGCAGCGCCAACGCCGAGGCCGCCCAGCGCCTCAGCCTCAGCGAGTCCACCGTGCAGACTCACCGTCGCAATCTCATGCGCAAGCTCGGCATCAGCAGCAGTGCCAAGCTCGTGCGTGAGGCCATCCGCCTCGGACTCGTGCGGATCACTTCGGAAGGAAACACCATCCGGCCCGGTTTTAAGAAGGCCTCCGCCCTTGCGCTCCATTTAGGTGTCTTGATGAGCGCGGTCGCCGGGTTTGCCCCGCCTACCTAATATTGGGTATCCGGCGCTGTATCATGCGCTGCGGGTTCCGGGCACAATGCCTTCGTTGTGCCCCCCGGTTACCCCGATTTTCTCTGCGCCCGCGCTGCGTCTATTCTACGAACGCATCCGGCCGGTTCTGATTTCCCGGCCGGATACCACCGGGGGGTGGTTTGTTCCCGGAAGGGCCGGCGGCGGGCGCAGAGATCCATTTCGGTCCGGCATTGATCCGGACCTGCCCCTTGGTCCGGCACCACGCCGGGCCTGTTAAGAAACCACCAAAAAAACCCAATGAACCAAGAAACCAGCTACCCAGCTCCGGTGACCAAGCGCAGCTTGGCCGCCTGTTTGGCCGCTTTGGTCGCGATGTCCGCCGCCCCCCTGTGGGCGCAGACCCTCACGACCGACGCCGCTGAAGACGAAGAGGTGGTCAAGTTGTCTCCGTTCCAAGTCGCAGGCGACAAGGACTACGGTTACATCAAGACCAACTCGGTTACCGCCACCCGCATCGGTGCCCGCATCATGGACACCCCGCTGCAGGTGCAGGTCCTCTCCGAGGACTTCATCCGCGACACCGGCCTGGACAACATCAACGATGTCCTGCGCTATGCCGCCACCTCCGCCGGTGACACCATGATGGGCATCCTGCAGCCGGCCACCGGCTTCACCCCCTCGGGCAACTTCACCACCCGCGGCTTCCCGATCAACGCCCGCCTCAAGAACTCCGTCCGCCGCTACACCGTTTACTCGCTCGACAACATCGAGCGCGTGGAACTGATCCGCGGTCCGGCCTCCGTGTTCTTCGGCCAGGCTTTCCCGGGCGGTGTCATCAACTACATCTCCAAGCAGGCTGAGTTCCGCAACCTGCCCACCGAG
>DDSZ01000032.1:0-630 GCA_002344205.1 Opitutaceae bacterium UBA2377 | reverse complement strand
GCGCAAGGAGAACCTTGCCGCCCGTGGCTGGCTGTGGGCCGACGGCTGGTTCGATGCTTACAAGAACCCGTCCGATGCCCTCATGAACGCCGCCGGTATCAACCCCGCGCTCACTACGGCCGAACGCCAGGCTCTCTACCGCACCCGCATCGCGGGCGTGGCTGACGGCGCCGGCTACAGCAACTGGATCACCGACGTGCGCAACGCCGCCGGCAACCAGTTCATCGCCCGCTACCAGGCCTCCTCCTTCAACCGCGGCACTTACCGCGACCTCATGTGGGGTGCCGCAAGTGGCGATCCGCGCAACTTCAACCCGTGGGGCCCTGGCAGCACCACCGATGAAGAGGTCACCAACCTCGCCATCACCGTGGACTTCCGTCCCTTCGAATGGCTGAGCACCAAGTATACCTACAACTGGTCCCATGCCTACTACTTCGAGCGCAAGTCGGAGGCCCGCCCGAATGCCGACGGCGAGACGTTCAACGTCCTCCCCGGCCTGACCTGGCGCTTCTATGATGTCGATCCGACCGACCACATTCTCGACAATGTGATCTCGTTCGAGACCTTCGGCTTCAAGAACAAGATCCTGTTCGGCGGCATCCACCGCGCCGGTGACAACCAGTTCGGCGG
>DDSZ01000037.1 GCA_002344205.1 Opitutaceae bacterium UBA2377 | reverse complement strand
GTCAGCACGCCGTCGCCGGTCTTGGTCAGCCCGACCGGGTCACCGTTGTTGGCAATCACCGCGCTGATCTCCAAGCCGCCGGCCCCGTAAACGTGGGCGATGAGTTCATCGGCGGTCGTGCCGGCGCTGAGCGTGCCGTTGGAGAGAATGCTTTTAGTCGCACCGGTCGCGAGCAAGCCGCCGGAATCGAGGGTCAGTGTGAAGCCGCCGTGATTGATATCGATGCCGCTGCCCAGCTTGAGGGAGTTGACCGTGCGGTTGGCAGTGAGGGTCTGGTCGGCGGTGGGCGCCACATTGCTGGTCGCCGTCCAGGTGCCGCCTTGGTTAGCGGTATTGTAGGCCGCGTAGGCGGTGACGTTGGTGTTGGCACCGGTGTGGGTGGCGAAGTCCGCGCCGTTGACCGTCACGTGGGCCAAGATGCCGTCATCAAGCGTGGGTGCCGTGCTGAAGCGTAGGTTGGAGCTGGTATTGGGCCGTAGCACGTCGAGCGTAGCGCCGGCATTCCGGGTGAGTCCGGTCGAGGTAAGGATGGCGGTGTTCGTCCCGCCGCGGGCCACGTTGACGACGTTGCCGGTGCCTTCGGCCAGCACCAGATTGCCCACAGTTTCGGTGCCATTGGTGCCGTTGCGACCGAGATAATTGAAAGTGCCGCCGGCCAGGGTAATCGCCGTGCTGTTGCCGATGCGGTTGTTGTTGTTGGTGCCGCCGGTAGCAGCGAGACTAGTGCCGGCGTTGTCGAGGGTGAGTTCGCCGCCGCCTCTGACGGTAAAGCCGGTGACCGCCGTCATGGTGCCGTTAACATTCAACCTGAATTCGGCGCCATCAATGGTAACAGTGCCGGCCAAGGAGCCATTGGCCACATTGCTGTCTAGGCGACCATCGCCCACGATGTGCATATTGCCGTTGGAAATCGCCTGCGTGAAACGCGCCTCCGCGCGGGTGGACGCAGCCAAGCTGTCCACTACCCGGATCGTGCGTGTCCCACCGCCCAAATTGAGACCCGAGTCGAACTGAAGCGTGAAATCCGAACTGCGCGAGCCGAAGATCAACTGATTGTTCGCGCCCACAAAATTGGCCGTCGTGCCCCAGGTCACCGCCGCCGTGCTGTTGTTGATCTGCACCGTGCGGTTCGCACCAACGGCCGCGAAGCCGCCGCTGCCCGTCCACTGTAGTTGGTCGGCGCCCGTGCCCAGATTGCGCGTCATGTTGAAGCCCGCCAGTTCCAGCACGCCGCCGTTCAATTGCAGGTTCGTGCCGTCAATCTGGTTGGTGTTCGACGTGCGCAGCGCGCCGCCGGAAATCTGCGTCGCTCCGGTGTAGGTGTTGTTTGCCGTGAGTGAGAGCGTGCCCTCGCCGGTCTTGTTGATGCCGCCCGTCCCGCTGATGATGCCCGACAAAATGCCGTCCACCGCCGCGCTGCCGTTGGCCACCCGGATCTCCCGCACCGCCCCACCCAGCGCGATCGCGTTGGTCAGCGTCACCGTGGCATTCGCATAATCCGAGGACAGCAGCAGCGCGTTGCCCGTCGGCACAAAACTGCCCGCGTTCCACGTCAGCGTGCCGCCGGCCAGTGTCACCGTGCGATTGGCACCGAAAGCAGAGAAACCGCCGTCGCCGGTCCACTGCACTTGGTCGGCGCCGGTGCCGAGGGCCCGGGTAAAGGTCGTGCCGGTGCCGATTTCCAGCACGCCGCCGGCCAGCTGCAAGTTGCCGCCCGAGGGCCCGCCGGTGGCAAATCCACCCGGCAGAGAATTCTCGTTTGTCACCCGCAATGCGCCGCCCTCGATGATCGTCGCACCGCTGTAGGTATTGGTGCCCGTCAAGCTCACCACACCTTCGCCCAGCTTCGTCAGGCTGTTCGCCCCGGAAATCACGCCGGATAGCGTCAGCACACCCTCGCGGGACCCGATCGCGCTGGCCGACGCCAGCGTGATGTTGCCCGCAAAGGTGTTGTTCCCGCCGTCGTTGTAGAGGGCGCCCGTCTGCCCTTCCCCGCCCCGCCAGATGCCACGGCCGTTCAGCGTCACCGTCTCCGCCGTGCTGTAGTTCAGGCCCGAACCGGTCGTGTCGCGCAACGCCAGCACCCCGCCGGTGTTCACCGTCGTCGTGCCGCCCGTCGTGCCCAGCGCACCGTTGATCGTCGCCACCACCATGCCTTGGTTGATCGTCAGGTTCCCCGTCCACGGCGTGCCGCCGTCCGAGTTGTTGCTGTTGATCGTCAGGATCCCCGTGCCGTTCTTGATCACGTTGCCCGACCCGTTGATGTCCGCGTTGAAGTTCGTCGCCCCCGTCCCGTTCACCTTGATGTCGTTGCCCCCGGTCGTGATCGCGCCGTTCAGGCACAAGGTGCTGAACGAATAGTTGTTGATCCGCAGCTCCTCCGCCAGCGTCAGCGGCAGGTTGATCTTATGCTGCCCTTGCGCGTTGTTGTAGTCATTCACGTTGATCGACGGCAGGCCGGCCACAAGCGTGTCACCCAGCAGCAGTGAGCCGGCCCCGCCGACACTGTAGTTCAGGGCGGAATCAAAGGTCAGTGAGTTGACCTTGGTATTCGCAGCGTCGAGGGTCACGGTCTGGTTCTGACCGGTTGTGGGCGCGTTGCCGAAGAGGATATCGGCGTTTATCTCGGGCACTTCGTCATTCACCCAATTTCCGGCCGTGACCCAATTGCTGCCGCTGCCGCCATCGTCCCATTCAAACGCATCGGGCTGCCAGGGCGTCATCACCACGGAGACGTTGCGCACCTCGTGGATCGAGGTGGCGCCGCCGGTGCTGGCGGTAAAGCCGATTTTGAAGGTGTCCGGCCGGTCGTAGGCGGAGAGATCCGCAGTGAAGGCGCTGATATATTCTGCATCCGCCCCAAACTTCATCTCCACGGTAAGCTGGTTGTTAGCATCCAGCGTGAGGCGAAAGGCCCGGTAGTCGACCCCGGTCTGGTCGGGCCGGGTGGTGCTGGTGGGGAAATCCATCTGGCCGCCGCCGGGCAGGGTGTTCAACGGAGAGCTCGCAGCGATGAATTCATAGTCGCTGCTTTCGGGTCCGCGCACGGCAATCCGGTTGGGAAACCCGTGCGTGTCGCCATCGGCCCAACCCCAGTTGTTGGCCTCGTTGTTGGGAATGGCATAGCCGCCAACCTTGCCTTCATTGGCGGCGGAATAATTACCCCAGTTGTCGAAACCAAATCCCAGATACCCTCCGGGCATTCCGGCGGTAGACCCGGCCTCGGGGTTGAAAGTATGATGGCCGTTCAAGCTTTGGGCATAACCCAACGAACCGCCATACGCTCCAGGTGAGAAGGTATCGCTGGTGACATTCCCATCCACCAAGAAAAAGGTCATGCCGTCGCCCGCCCGGCCGTTTTGCGCCCCACCGATGTCGGTGCCGTCCCAAAAGGCATATTCGATCTCGATTTGCACCTGCGCATTGACCGCGAAAACGGCAGAATCAAACAAAGCGAAAGTAGCCTGGTTGTTGAGACTTTCCGTCAGTCGCAGCCAGCCGTCCCCCGGCGTGTCCACGGAGTTGGCCGTGAGATAAGGTATCGTCGAGCCCGGCGACCCGCCATATACCCACCCTGAAGCAGCGGTGCCGGTGAAACTTTCGGTGACGGTCACTTGGGCTTTGCCCGGCATACACAAGAACGCCAAGCCAATCGTGAACAGCCATAGAGCGCTTCGGTTTAGGCTTGGTTGGAGAGGCGTGTTCACTGCTCCCCGACAGTATCTGACTCCAAGCTTACCTAGTCAACTATGTAGGTAATTGACCCCAGGCCTGAAGAACGCCAGAGATAGCGGCATACACATATCACGTAAAATACTCTTATCAGCTGTTTTAAAAATATTCTGATATATGCACCTTGGATGGAGGGTAATGCTGGTTGAAGCGTCATATCCTTTAAAATGACCACCCGATGAACAAAGGAAAAGGCCTCACCGACTTTGCCGGGCTCTACCAGACCACCGTGGCACCCCTGCGGCGCTATCTCGCGCGCATTCTGGGCAATCACAGCGAGGCCGATGATGTGGCGCACGACGCCTACCTGCGCGTCTACCGCTACGCCGAGAAAAACCCTACTCAGAATCCCGAAGCCTTGCTGTATGTGACCGCCCGCCGGCTGGCCATCAACGAACTGCGTCGCCGCAAGATCGCCCCCATCGGCACCGAGCCGCTGGCCCCCGAGTCGGTCTCCGCCGCGCAGCCGGGAGTAACCGACGAAGTGATGGCCCGGCAGGAACTCGCCCGGGTGCAACAGGCGATCGACCGGCTGCCCGCCGGCTGCCGTCAGGTTCTCCTGCTCCGCAAGATTGAACTCCTTTCCCACCGCGACATCGCCGAACGGCTCGGCATCGCCGTCAGCACGGTGGAAAAGCAGCACGCCCGGGCCTTGCGTTTGCTGCGCGCCATGCTCGCCGAGGAAGCCGTCGCGCTCTCGGCACAACGTCAGGAAGCAAATTCATGAAACCAACCTCACCACGTTCCGCCCCGGCCGCCGAGGAGCAGGCGTCCCTCTGGGCCGCCCGGCTGGATGGCGGCACGCTCTCCGCCGCCGACCGGATCGCGCTCGACGAATGGCTTGAAGCCCATCCCTCGCATCGCGCGCTGCTCTCGGCTTACTGCCAGTTCTCGACGGATCTGGAATTGCTGCTGCCCGCCCTGCCCAAGCCGGCCGACCTGCCGCCGGCCACTGTCGGCCAGACACCCCCGATGCGGCGGAATCGTTTCTGGCTGGCGGCCGTCCCGATCGCCGCGGCCGCCGCGCTTCTCATCGTCTTCTGGCCCGCCACCCCACCGCATCAGTCCGACCGCTTCGCCACTACGGCAGCGGAGCGCCAGACCGTCCGGCTGGCCGACGGCAGCCGCGCCGAACTCAATGCGCAGACCAGCGTGCAGGTGGAAATCAACGCGCAAGAGCGGCGGGTGCGTCTCGCCGCCGGCCAGGTCCTCTTCACCGTGGCGGAAGATGCGGCGCGCCCGTTCATTGTGGAGACCCCCGCCGGCTCGGTGCAGGTCACCGGCACGGTCTTTGAAGTGCGCAGTGAAAATTCCCGATCGCTGGATGTGCTGGTGGCCAAAGGTTCGGTGCAGGTGCGCCCGGCCGTCTCTCCGGAAGGGCGCCACTTCTCGCCGCGGTCGCTGACGGCCGGCGACCGGCTCTCGGCCGGCAACGGGGAAATCCGGACCCAGACATTGTCCAGCACCCAGCTCGAAGCTGCTTTGGCCTGGCGCCATGGACAGGCCGTGTTCGCGGATGATCCTCTGGAAGAGGCGCTGGCCCGTTTCGCCCGCTACCACGGTCGCGGCATTACGGCCGCGCCCGGCGCGGGCGAACTGCGGCTCGGCGGACGGTTCAGCCTAGATGATCTGGACGGATTTCTCACCGCGCTGGAAAGCGTCCTGCCGGTTCGGGTCACGCGCAGCCTGAACGGCACCATCCAGGTTCATCCGGTGGACGCGGACTGAGACGGCCCGGTTGCCCTTACAAGCCGCATGCCGGACGTTCCCGTCAATCTTCAGCCCGCGGTGCGCCGCCTCATGGTCATCGCGAGTTTCATGCTGTGCGGCGTGATATCCGCCGCACCAACGGCCGAATTCGACATCGCCCCGCAGGACCTTGCTTCGGCCCTGTTGCTGTTCGCCCGGCAGGCCGGGGTTGAGGTGCTTTTTGCGACGGACGAAGTCCGGGGACTTTCCACCCCGGGCGTGCACGGCCGTTACGAGCCGGAGCGGGCGCTCACCCAGCTGCTGCGCGGCAACCCGATGCTGGCGCGTCGTTCGGAATCGGGGAAATTCATCATCGCCGTCGGACCGGCTGCCGGCGGGGAAATCCGGGGCCGGCTGCTCACGCCGGATGGGGCCGGCGCCGCCGGTCTGCGCATCAGCGTCGCCGGGGCGGAAGCTTGGACGGCGACCGATGCTCGCGGCCGGTTTCGTCTCGGTGGTGTGCAGCCCGGTGAACACCGCCTGCTCGCTTCGGGAGCCGGTTTTCGGCCGCTGGAAATCACCGGCGTCGTCGTCAGGCCAAACCGCACGGTCACACTCAATCCCCATACCGTCGAAACAGCGGGCGAACTCACCCAGCTGGAGCCTTTTGTCGTCGAGGCCGGCGCGCGGCCCGGCGACCGGATCACGCCGGGCGGACCGCGCCGGGTGACCGGCAATCTCGATCTCGCCCGCACCGAGAACGACGCCCTGCCCTTCGTGGTTTACGGCCGCGACGAAGTGATGCGCAGCGGGGTGGTTGACCTGAACGAATTTCTGCAGCGGGCGGTGCTGGAAAGCGACGCCTCCGTGCGGCCGCCCGAGCAGGATGTGAATCTGAGCAGCTTTTCCGTCGGCAGCACCAACCTGAAGCTGCGGGGCTACAGCTCCGACGAAACCGTGGTGCTCATCAACGGCCGGCGCCTGCCGGAGGTGCTCACCAATCTCTCGGGCTCCGCCCCGCCCGATGTAAATTTCATCCCGCTGGGTTTGGTCGAGCGGATCGAGGTGCTGCCCGTCTCGGCCTCGGCGCTCTACAGCGGCAACCCCGTCGGCGGCGTCATCAACATCCTGCTTCGCCCCGATACCGACGCCACCGAGTTCACCGCGACCTACACGAATGCGCTCGGCGGCTATGACGCCGCGCAGTCCACGCTCTCGTTTCAACACGGCCAGTCCCTGCTGGACGGCGCGCTCCGGCTGCGCCTCAGCACCAGCCATACGCGGATACATCCGGCCACGGAAGCCGAGCTGGGCTACCGCCAGCAGGCGGCGCAGCAAGCCACCCTGTTGCCGGACCGGCTCTATCGCGCCACGCCCAATGTCCGCAGTGCCGCCGGCACGCCGCTGTTTGGTCCGGACTCCGCCTCCTACACCTCCGTCGCCCCCGGTGCCGATGGCCGCGGCGGCTTGGCGGCCTTCAACGGACGCGAAGGAGTGCGCAGCCTGGATTTCTTCGATCCGCCCGGAGGCCTGGCCGTGTCGCTCAACAGCCTCGATTCCCCTTATGCCCGCCGGCAGCAGCGCACCACTTGGTTTGGTTCCATCGCCTACGATGTGTTCCCCTGGCTGCAGCTGGGGCTCGATGGGGCCCATGTGCGCACCGTCATAAATCGCGGCCATGATGTGCTCACCGGCGACCTGACGCTGGACCCGGCCTCGGTCTTCAACCCTTTCGGGCAGACGGTCGCGATCACCCTCAACGAGAGCACCCCGCGGCTCGGTGAAAATTACAACGAGGCCCACATCGACTACACCTCGCTCCTCGCCGGCGCCCTGCTCCGGCTTCCGGCCGACTGGCAGCTCTCGGCCGACATCCAGGCCGCCCGCAATGTCTCGCGTTACCGCGGTCTCGCGGGCGTCGACCACAACCGTTGGCAGCAACTGGTGGATCAAGGCCGCTACAACCCCCTGCGGGACACGCAGCTCCATGCCCCGCCGGCCGCCTTCTACGAGGAGGTCCTGCTCTATCAGGGCGGGCCGGACCGCTTCGTCAAAGTGGGCGACTACCGGACTCTCGACGCCGCCGTCCGCCTCACGCAGCCGGCTTTGCCGCTGCCCACCGGTGCAGCTGTCCTGAACCTCGGCGCCGACTACCGGCAAAACCGGCTCGCGGGTTTCACCGATGAAAAGTGCTACGCCGACGGCAGTCTCGCCCAACCCCCGGAAGTGTGGGCCGGACGCACGCTTGAGCGTTACAGTTTTTTTGGCGAAATGCAGGCCCCGCTGCTGCCGCGATCAAAGCTCCCTTCCCCGCTGCGCGGCCTTGAGGCCAGCCTCGCCGTCCGCTACCTGGCTTCCGATCTGGGCAACGAGACCAACACCGCGCCGACCTTGGGCCTCCGGGCGGAATTCGCCGGCGGGCTCATGCTGCGGGGCAGCGTGACCACCGCCAACCGCATGCCCACCCCCCAGATGAGCCGGCGGCTGGATCTGCCGGCCGCTCCCGGCTCCGGCCTCAACCTTGCCCGCATCTTTGATCCCCGCCGCAATGAAAGCTACGACGTGCAGGCGGATGAGGCGCTAGATATCCTGCTCAACAACGAGCAAGCCGTCACCCAAACAGCCGGCATCGTGCTGCAACGGGGAAGCGTCCACCGGTTCAGGCTCGCCCTTGATTTTGTCGCCACCACCAAGGCCAACGAAATCCTCGGGCTCGATCCGCAGGCCGTGCTCAACCTTGAGTCCGTGTTTCCGGAGCGGGTGCAGCGCGCCCCGGAAATCGGCGGCGTTCCGGGATTGGTCTCCCGCGTGCAGACCGGACCCGTGAATGCCTCGGAACGACGTTCACAAAATTGGACCGGGTCGGCTGATTACCTTTGGTCCCGGTGCTTCGGCGGCACCCTCGCCCTGCGCGGCCGGCTGCTCTGGTTTCAGAATTACACGACCCGGTTGTTCTCCGACGGCCCGAGGGTCAACCAGCTCGACCGGCCGGATGGCTCAACCCCGGGGCTTCTGCGTTACCGGGCAAACTTCGGTGCGGCATGGTCCAACCGCGACTGGGGCTTCGGTCTCGACGGCCAGTATTTCCATTCCCGCCGACTGCCGGTCGCGGAGTGGCCCTCGCAGGCCGGACGCGATATCAAACCCTATTGGCAGCAAGACATCCATGCCCACATCAACCTCGCCCGCTGGCTGCCCGGGCTGCTGAACCGGCGCGACCTCCGCGCCCAGCTGCGCATCAACAACGTGTTCGATGCGGCCTTTCCCCGCTATGCCAACGACCCGTCCGGTGCCGGAGTCCAGCCTTATGGCGACTGGCGCCGCCGCACCTACTCGCTGTCGGTGAGCGCCGCCTTTTGAGATTGGCGTCCGATCCGCTGGCACACGGCCGATTTCCCGCTTTCCCTGCCCCGCGCGCTCTGTTTCCGTCCGGGTCATGCGCATCCTCATCACCGGCATCTGCGGTTTCGTCGGCAGCACGCTCGCCCGCGAGCTGATTGCCGCGGGCCATCAGGTCACGGGCTTCGACAATTTCATCCGCTCCGGCAGCGAGACCAACCGGGCTCCGCTGGAAAAACTCGGTGCAAAAATCATCACCGCCGATTTGCGCGATGCCCGCGCGATGGACGCCCTGCCCGCCGCCGACTTCGTGGTGGACGCCGCGGCCAACCCCAGCGTGCTGGCCGGCGTGGACGGCAAGACCAGCTCGCGCGAGCTCGTGGACCACAATCTCACCGGCACGATCAACGTCCTCGAATACTGCAAGGCGCACAAGGCCGGCTTCATCCTGCTCTCCACCAGCCGCGTCTATTCCATTCCTCCGCTCGCCACGTTGCCGACCGTCGTGCGCGACGACGCGCTGGCGCCCGACGCCACGAAACCGCTGCCGGCCGGCCTGACTGCCGCAGGGCTCGACGAATCCTTTGCCACGCAGGCGCCGGTTTCGCTCTACGGGGCGACGAAGCTCGCCTCCGAAGCCATGGCGCTGGAATACGGCGAGACCTTCGGCTTCCCGGTGTTCGTCAACCGCTGCGGCGTGATGGCGGGCGCCGGACAATTCGGCCGCGCCGACCAGGGCATCTTCGCCTACTGGATCAATGCGTGGCTGCGGAAACGGCCGCTCAAGTATCTCGGTTTCGGCGGCCACGGCCACCAGGTGCGCGACTGCCTGCATCCGCGCGATCTGCTGCCGGTGCTGGAGAAACAGTTCGCCGCACCCACACTCGCCGCCGCCGACCGGCTGGCGAATTTCTCCGGTGGCGCCGCCTCAGCCATGTCGCTCAAGCAACTCAGCGAGTGGTGCGCCCAGCGTTTCGGTCCGCACACGGTCGTGCAGGACGGCACCCCGCGGCCCTTCGACATCGGCTGGATGGTGCTCGACCACGCCAAGGCCACGCGCTTGTGGAACTGGCACCCGGCCACGGCCACCCCAACCGTCCTTGAGGAGATCGCCCGCCACGCCGAGCAGAACCCCGGCTGGCTGGAACTCTCGGCTCCCCGCTAAGCAAGGCTTGCCGCAGCATTCGCAATCGCCCTCATTAAACGGATGTCCGCGGCACCCACCGCCCCGCTCCATCTCTACAGCATCGTCATCCCCGCCCACAATGAGGAGGAATCGCTTCCTCCCACGGTGCGTGACATCTACTCCACGATGCTCCGGGAGAATGTCCCACACGAGATCGTGGTCGTGGATGACGGCAGCAAGGATCGCACCTGGGCCGTGTTGCAGGAACTCAAGCGCGAGATCCCCACGCTCGCGCCGGTGCAGAACACCGGCCTGCACGGCTTCGGCCGGGCCGTGATTTACGGACTCAACCACATGCAGGGCGACGCCTGCACCATCATGATGGCCGACGCTTCCGATTCGCCCGAGGACGCGGTGAAATACTGGCGCCTGCTCAACGAAGGCTGGGAGTGCGTCTTCGGCAGCCGTTTCGTCAAGGGCGGCAAGGTCATCGACTACCCTCGGGTCAAACTGTTCGTGAACCGGCTGGCCAATTTCTTTGTTCGCGTGGGTTTCAACATCCCGCTCAACGACACCACCAACGCCTTCAAGGCCTACCGCCGCACCGTGATCGAGGGCTGCCGGCCGTTTCTCTCGCCGCACTTCAACCTCACCGTCGAGATCCCCCTCAAGGCCATTGTGCGCGGCTACTCGTGGACCGTGATGCCGATTTCGTGGCAGAACCGCAAATACGGCGTGGCCAAGCTCAAGATCAAGGAAATGGGCAGCCGCTACTTTTTCATCTGCGCCTACGTGTGGCTGGAGAAATACTTCAGCCGCGGGGATTACCGGAAGAAATGAAACCGGCACGACAAGACGCATTGACCCCCGGCATGGCATCAACTGACTGGCTGTTCCTATGATTTATCTGCTCGGTGGCTCCGGTTATGTCGGCTCGGCTTATCAGGCTCTCCTGCAACGCAAAGGCCTGCCCTTCCGCAATCTGCGCCGGGCGGACTTCGACTACACCAACCGGGCGGCGCTGACCGACCTGCTCCGCCGCGAAAAGCCGGAGTTCCTCATCAACGCCGCCGGCTACACCGGCAAACCCAACGTCGATGCCTGCGAGCTGCACAAGGCCGACTGCCTCTTTGGCAACGGCGTGCTGCCCGGCATCATCGCGCAGGCCTGCACCGACGCCGGCGTGCCTTGGGGCCACGTCTCTTCCGGCTGCATCTACACCGGCTCGCGCGCGGACGGCCGCGGCTTCACCGAGACCGACACACCCAACTTCACCTTCCGCACCAACAACTGCAGCTTCTACTCCGGCACCAAGGCCCTCGGCGAAGAGGTGCTCGCCGACCGCAAGGACGTTTACATCTGGCGCCTGCGCATTCCGTTCAACGAGGTGGACAACCCGCGCAACTACCTCACCAAACTGATGCGCTACAACAGCCTCCTCGAGGCCACCAACTCCATCTCGCAACTGGAGGAGTTTGTCGCCGCCACCTTCGCCTGCTGGGAAAAACGCGTGCCCTTCGGCATCTACAACGTCACCAACCCCGGCGAGGTCACCACCCGGCAGGTCGTGGACCTCATCAAAAAGACCGGCGTCTCCAACAAAGACTTCAAGTTCTTCACCGACGAGGCCGAGTTCATGCGGACTGCGGCCAAGACCCCGCGCTCCAACTGCACCATGGATTCCAACAAGCTCGCCGCCGCCGGCATCAAGATGACCGAGGTCCACGAGGCCATCGAACGCGATCTCCGCCGCTGGGTGAAAGCCACCGCCTGATTCCCGCACCATGAACATCCTTGTCACCGGCGGTGCCGGCTTCATCGGCAGCAACTTCGTGCTCGACTGGCTGGCCGACCCGGCCGCCGAGCCCGTCGTCAACCTCGACGCCCTCACCTACGCGGGCAACCGGCAGAACCTGGCGTCGCTGGCCAGCGATGCGCGGCATGTCTTCGTGCATGGCGACATCACCGACCGCGCGCTGCTCGATCGGCTGTTTGCCGAGCACCGCCCGCGCGCCGTGGTGCACTTCGCCGCCGAGAGCCACGTCGATCGCAGCATCCACGGCCCCGGCGCCTTCATCAAGACCAACGTCGAAGGCACCTTCACGCTGCTGGAAGCCGCGCGTGCGCACTGGGCCGGGCTGGACGGCGATGCGAAGGCGGCCTTCCGCTTCCACCACGTCAGCACCGACGAGGTCTACGGCAGCCTGGCGCCCCACGCGCCCGCCTTCACCGAGACCCACCCCTACGAGCCCAACAGCCCCTATTCGGCCAGCAAGGCCGCCAGCGACCACCTGGTGCGTGCCTGGCACCACACCTACGGGCTGCCGGTGCTCACCACCAACTGCAGCAACAACTACGGGCCCTATCACTTCCCCGAGAAGCTGATCCCGCTG
>DDSZ01000036.1 GCA_002344205.1 Opitutaceae bacterium UBA2377 | reverse complement strand
CCGATCTCCGAGCGGCCCGCCCGGAGGTCGGGCCCTACCTTGGGATTGGAGAACGATGGTTCAGCAGATCAGCCCGCGCTTGCCGTTGGGGCCGTGCGCGGGCGGGTTGACGCCGATCCAGCGCTCGTCGATGGGCTCGGAGGCGCGTTGGTAGCGGCTGTCGCTGGAGATGCGCAGGCGGTTGGTCGTCTGGTTGTCGAGGGACGCGTGCACGGTGAACATGCCGAAGGTGAGCAGGTCGCCGGCTTGGAACTCCGTGGTGAGCCAGCGGCCGCCGAACTTGTTGACCACGGCGGGCGGGTTGCGCGAGAGCGTGCCGGTGAAGGTCCACTTGCCCTCCTTCACCTTGGTGACATCGGCGCTCTTGTTTTCGCAGTAGGCGTCCACGTCGCGATAGACGTAGTTTTCGAGCAGGTCCATGCGCTTGTGGGAGCCTTCGAGGATCATGAGGCCGCCGAGCTCGTAGGAGATGTCGCCGTAGGGCATCCAGCACGTCATGTGCTTGTGCGTGCCGCGGCCCATGTAGGGCAGGTCGCAGTGGGGGTTGGTGCCCTTGCCGGGTCCGATGGCGCGCAGCCAGGTGTAGTCGTAGTGGCGGATTTCCTCGCCATAGAACTGGCGGTAGAAATTGATCAGCCGGCCGTCGGGTGCGTAGAGCAGCTTTTGCACGGGCGCACAGCCGTTGGCGATCTCGGGCTTGAAGATGTAGCCGGCGTCGGGCTTGGCGACGCCCTCAATGGTCGGGTAGGCGGGATCGAGCACCCCGGCCTCGGCGAGCCGGTCGGTGAGCGCCGCGCGGGCTTCGAGCACGAGATCGCGGTCAAGGTAGCCCTTGATGTGGATGTAGCCGTCCTCGGCGAAACGGCGGCGCAGCTCGAGCATGTCGTCGGCGGCGTCGGCGGAATCGCGCAGTTGGCCAAACTTGTCGTCGCTCAGGTCGAGGGCGTGGCCGTAGGAAATGATCTGGGGCGTCGTGGCGGTGCTCATGGGAGAAAAGCCGGTCGGGGTTGGGTGGGTGTAACGGGATTAAAGAGTCGGACAATATACACCGCTCCCGGCCGGGACAAAATGGTTGAAATGAGATTTGGCATGTAGATTTTGGGATTACATGGGCACCGAATCTTCCCCTGCACCCTTCCGCAGCCAGGCCTGGCTGGAGAGTCCCCTGCGCACCAGCCTGGGTGAGCTCCAGTTGGTGGGCGCCCTGAAGGACGTGCAGGGTTTGGACCCCCAGGCGATGCGTGTTTTGGGAAGCTACTCGCTCATCTACTTGGTGGACGTGGACGGTTACTACTGCGACGCCAACGGTGTGCAGGCCGATCTGCGCCCTGGCGACCTCGTGCTCATCTTTCCCGAACTGGCCCACGCCTACGGGCCGAAGCGCGGGCAGCCGTGGAACCAGATCTACTTTGTCTTCAACGGACCGCAGTTTGATTTTCTCCGCAGCCGCGGCGTCCTCGATCCCGCGCGTCCGGTCTGGCACCTGGAGCCGGTGGACTATTGGAGTCGCCGGCTGGAGGAGGTGGTGGCGGGCGAAGGCCGGCACACCCCGGCCGGCGCGATGCGGGCGATGGGGATGTTTCTCCACCTCATCAACGATCTGGCTGCGGCCGATGCCGAGGCCCGGCTCAGCCCCGAGCGTGACGCGTGGCTGGAGGAAAGCCAGCGCCTGCTCGGCAATCCCGGCGCGCGCGGCTGGCCGGCTCCCGTGCAGGTGGCGCGGCAGGTGGGGCTCAACTACGACAACTTCCGCAAGCAGTTCACGCTGCGGCTGGGCGTCTCACCCGGCCAGTTCCAGAAACGCAAGCGCATCGACCGCGCCTGCGCCGCGATTTACCAGGGCAGCCACGGCTTCAAGGAACTCGCCGAGGAACTGGAGTTCTGCGATGTCTTCCACTTCTCGAAAGCCTTCAAGCAGGTGATGGGCATCACCCCGTCGGAATTCCGCCGCAAGGCCCACGGTGGCTAGCTGCGGCCCGTCCCGACCTGCACAGCTCGTCACATTTACCGCCATTCAGCGATCAGTTCCCGTGTCGGGATGGCGGGCGGCATGAACCACGCTCAGAGACTCGATCAGGGCTTCGTCGCGGCGAATCCGGTAGCGGATCGTGTAGGGAGCCCGAAACGAGCATGGGCTGGAGTCAGCCCTCGCCCAGCCGCGAAACATGTTCTGCTACGGGCAGGGCGACCTGTTTGATCTGGCGGCGGCTTACGCCTACCACATCGCGGAGAATCAGCCCTTCATCGACGGCAATAAGCGCACCGCGATCACGACGGCGCTGGCGTTTCTGGAACTCAACGGGATTTCGACTTCGGCGGTGACGAACGCGCAGCTCTACGACGCCATGATCGGCATCGCGGAGAAGCGATTGGACAAAGCGGGGCTGGCTGAGGTGTTTCGTTCCGCCCGGCAGGCTTGAGCCGGGTGTGGGGCCCAAATTGTGGCCACGTGGCCACAATTGAGAGGAGGCGGGCGGATCCGTGCAGGTTTAACGCAGAGAAATGCGATCGGGTCTTTGTGCTCTTTGTGGTTAGAGCATATCAAGTAATAATGTAGCCGCAGTCCTGTGGCGCGGTAGCGCCGGTAGGGTCCGCTCTCCGAGCGGACCGCTGCCCGCCCGGAGGTCAGGCCCTACCTTTTCCGGCTACAGTTTTTATGAAACCGCTATAATTCTAATTTTCAGTCGAACCGCGGCCACTGGCCGTCGGGGGTGGGGCGCCAGAGGATGTTTTTGTCGATGCGCGGCTTTTTGTGCCGGTATTTCTGCATCAGGCGGATTTTCTCGCGCAGGAGGTCGGGCAGGTCTTCGCCATAGATGAAGGTGTTGTTGGCGACGGCGGAGAGCGCCATGACCTCGGTGCGTCCGCTTTCGAGGAGCGCGATGAGGTCGCGGGTGTTGGCGATCTCGTCGTCGATGGCGGCCTGGAGGAGTTTTTCGTGCTTCCTGCGGTCCGCGGTGCCCTTGGCCTCAAGGTAACCGTAAACGTGGGCGCACCACGCGCAGACCATGCGGAGCGAGCCGCACCAGATGCGGAAGGCCCGGGCGCGGTCGAGGAGATCGGTGAAGACGGCCTGCGCGGCGGGTTCGGTGGCGGTCCGGGCCGCGAGTTTTTCCAGTTTTACGATGAGCTTGGCGAGGCGCGGGAAGACGTTGCGGTCAAAATACCCGGCGGCCTGCGTGCCGTGTTCGCGCGTCACGAGGTCGAAGAGCACGTCCTTGCCGAGATCGTTGAGCGCGGGGTTGTTGTGCTGGAAGCAGCCGTGGCGCTCGTAGTAGGCGCGTTCCTTGGCGGGGATGGCCTCGATGTCGGGCACGTAGGGGCGGTCGAAGGTGCGCTGCCAGGTGAAACCGAAACCGCTGAAGAGCGGCACGGGCGGCTGCCAACTGACGGCGTCGTCGAACGCATCCCAACAGGCGACGAGCGCGGCGGCGTGCTTTGCCCCGACGAAGCGGCGGGCGGTGGCGAGCAGCACGGCGTCGAGGGGTTCGTCCGGCGTGAACTGCGCGGCGCGGATCACGGCGGGATTCGGCCAATACGGGGTCTGCGGCGTGTTGCCGAGGCCGCCGAGCGCGCTGATGCGCCGGAAGCCGTGCGCGCGCATCTCGGCGAGTTTTTTGTGCAGCAGGCGCGGGTAGGGGATGCCGAGCAGCGGCTCGAAGGTGGCGATGCTGCCGGCGGAGTATTGCAGCGCGGGCTCGGCGCCGCGGGCGCGGGAATCCTTGAGCACGGCGTCCTCGCTGGCGTCGAGGGTCGTGTGCAGGGGGCTGCCGGCGACGCCGCCCATCGCGGGGTAGCGCGGGTGCGGATAGGGCAGGTTGTAGCCGCGCACGAGGAGCGAGGGCGCTTCCCAGGTCACGTGGTTGCCGAAGCCGGCCTTGATGTGCTCGTGCTCCAGCTTGAAGGGTTCGAGGCGCTGGATGACGTCGAACTCGGGGTTCAGCTCGGCGGCGGCCTGCTGGAGGTTGCGCAGGTAGCGCACGATGCTCTCGCCGGCGGCCTGGGCGACCTTGTCATGGTTGCGCCACTCGCGGATCATGTAGGGGCCGCCGTTGCGTCCGACGTAGAGCGAGCCGGTGTGCTCGAAGCCGGCGCCGCTGTCATTGGTCCAGATGCTGAGGTAGCTGAGCTCGGGCGCGGCCTTGATGAGCGCCTGCAGCGCGGCGCGGTAGTGCTGCTTGGTGACGGGATGGTCCTGCGCGAGGCAGTAGCGCGGGAGGCGGGAGCGGAAGGGGTGGTCCACGCGTGCGCCGCGGAGCGTCGGGTATTTCTGGAAAAACCGCTCGGGCAGCGAGCGCGGCTCAAACATGCACACGCCGGGCTTGAGGCCGTAGCGTTGGCCGAGGGCGGCGAGTTTCTTCAGGTTCGTGAGGTTGGCCTCGAGGTATTGGGTCGGCCAGATCCCGCGGGTGAGCGGCGTGTCCACGAAGTGGTTGAAGCCGGCGCAGTAGGTGTAGAACTGCGGGTAGTATTCATGCGCGACGGTGTCCTCGTAGGGCATGTGCGCCTGCAGGCCGTTGACCTCGACGTGGGTGAAGCCCGACTCAGCAAGCGTGGCGACGTAGCGTTCGGGGTCGAACTTGCGCGCGCTGCGCCAGTATTGCGTGAGGCAGGCGTCCCAGTGCGGCCGGTGCCACGCGAAGGTCGCGGGCAGGAACAGACCGCGATCGAGTTTGGCGCGCGCGGCGTCGGGCAGCCCATGGGCGAGCAGGCGCACCGCGGCATAGAGCAGGGCGCCGGTGTCGGCGATGATCTCGCCGGTGCCGTCGTCGGCGAGCTTGAGCCACATCCAGCCGGGCCGGGCGGCCTTGGACTTGGGGAGGGTCTTGGCCCAGTCGCGCGGCGCGAGGGCGACGTTGACGCCGGCGCCGGCACGGCTGGCCGGGACGACCTTCGCGCCGGTGAGCCGGGCGAACTCCTCGGCGGCGGTTTTTTCCACCGGCTGGCAGCGGGCGGGGAAATTAACGAGGCGCACATTGAGTGCGGCGAGGGGGGCGGGGATCTGGCTCATGTGGGAAGACTGGGTTCACCCGAAAGGAATCGGGTGATAAAGCGCAAGCGTCCTAGGACGCGGTGCAGATTATTTACCAGACTTCCCCATTTTGAACCAATGGGGCGGGGGTGGGACCGATGCTGAGTCCTACGCACAGAAAGATAAGACACCACGAAAGCAGGCGCACACCCCGCCCTGCGGGGCTCCCCGCTGCAGAGGGGATTTTAATCAGTGTTGGCTCGGGTCCCCTCGGGAGAGGGGTGCGTGCAGCGCCGGAGTGTGTCGGTCTGTCGATCAGCGAATATGCCCGCTCAAAAGCCATCCGGCCAGGGCTGGTTGGGGGCGGCGCGCCAGAGGATGTCGCGGTCGATGCGCGGCTTCCTGTGCCGGTATTTTTGCATCAGGCGGATTTTTTGGCGCACGTGGTCGCCGAGATTTTTGCCGTAGATGAAGGTGCTCTCGCCGGTGGCGGAAACGACCATGAACTCGGTGGGCGAATTCTCGAAGTGATCGAGGAAGCCGCGGGCATTGGCCAGTTCGAGGTCGATGGCGGCTTGGAGGAATTTCTCGTGCTGCCGTTTCTGCGCGGCGGTCTTGCTCTCAAGGTAGCCGTAAACGCCGGAGCACCATGCGGCGACGCTGCGGAGCGTCGTCGCCCAGTGCCGGTAGCCGCGGAGGCGGTCGCGCAGATCGGCGAAGACGGCGGCGGCCTGCGCGTTGTCGCCGCACTTGGCGAGCGTGGCGGCGACGAACTTTTCCGCCTTGGCGATGCGCGGGAGGAGATTTTTGTCGAAGCGAGGCACCATCTTGTCGGCGGCTTCGCGGGTGATGAGGTTGAACAGCACGTCCTTGCCGAGATCATTGATGCCGGGGTTGTTGTGCTGGAAGCAGCCGTGGCGCTCGTAGTAGTGCCGCTCGGCGGCGGGGATGGCTTCGATGTCGGGCACGAGCGGGCGGTCGAAGGTGCGCTGCCAGCAGAAACCGAAGCCGCAGAAGAGCGGCACGATGGGCTGCCAGGTAACGGCTTCCTCAAAGAGCGCCCAAGCCTGCGCGAGCGCGGGACCATGCTTGGCGCCGGCGAAGCGCACGGCTTCGTCGGCGAGCACGTCGTCAATGCTGCGGTCAGGCGTGAACTGCGCGGCGCGGATGGCGGCGGGGTTCGGCCAGAAAGGTGCGGCGGCGGTGTTGGCGAGGCCGCCCATGGCGCTGACGAGATCGGCGCCGATACCTTTGAGCTGGGTGAGGCGCGCATGGATCATGCGCGGCCACGGGATGCCGATGAGCGGTTCCTGGTTCCACACCGGACCGGGCGAGTAGGTGAGGATCGGGTTGACGCCTTGGGCGCGCTCTTTGGCGAGTTCGGGCTTCTCGCGGGGATCAAGCTGGCAGTGGAACATGCCGCCGGCCACGCCCATCTGGTCGGCATAGTGCCGGTGGCTGTAGGGCAGGGAGTAGCCACGCGCGAGCATGGACGGGCCTTCCCAATGCACACCGCGGCCGAGCTCGGCCTTGAGGTGATCGTGCTCGGCCTTGAACGGCTCGATGCGGAGGCTGAGCTTGAAATCGGGATTAATCTCCGCCGCGGCTTCACGGAGGTTGCGCAAAAATTGACCGATGCTCTTGCCGGCGGCCTCGGCGATCTTTTCGTGGCTGCGCCACTCGCGGATCATGTAGGGCCCGCCGTTGCGCCCGATGTAGAGCGAGGCGGTGTGCTCGAAGCCGCCGCCGCTGTCGTTGGTCCAGATGGACATCGCGTCGAGATCGGGCACGGCCTTCATCAAGGCGTGCGTGGCGAGGCGGTAGTGCTTTTGCACGACGGGGTGGTCCTGCGCCATGGTGTAGCGCGGCAGCCGCGAGCGGAACGGGTGGTCGATGCGCGCGCCGCGGAGCACCGGGTATTTCTGGAAAAACCGCTCCGGCAGCGAGCGCGGTTCGTAGAGGCAGACAGAGGGCTTGAGGCCGTATTTGCGGCCGAGGGCGGCGAGGCTCTGCAGGCGCTCGAGGTTGCCATCGAGATACTGTGCCGGCCAGAGGCCGCGCGTGAGCGGCGTGTCGATGAAGTGGTTGAAGCCCGGGCAGTAGGTGTAGAACTGCGAGTAATACTCGCCGGGCACGGAATCCTCGTAGGGGAAGTGCGACTGGAGGCTGTTGACCTCGAGATGGGTGAAGCCCGCCTCGGCGAGCGTCGCGGCGTAGTGCTCGGGCGAGAAACCGCGGTTGGACTTCCAGTATTGCGCAAACGAGCCGTCCCAGATCGGCCGGTTCATCCGGAAGCTGCGCGGCAGGAGCAGGCCGCGGGCGAGCTTTTCGCGCGTGGCGCCGGTGAGCCCGTGGGCGAGGAGGCGTGCGGCGGCGAAAAGGCCCGAGCCCTCGGTGGCGACGATTTCGCCCGTGCCGTCCCCATCCACGCGCAGCCAGATCCAACTGGCATTCCCCTTGGCTGCCTTGACGGCGGCCGGCGCCCAGTTGCGCGCGGCGAGGGCGACGTTGAAGCCGCGGCCCGGACGCGCCGCAGGCGCGGCGGTGGCACCGGTAAGACGGGCCAGCTCGTTGGCGGCGGTCTGCTCGGAGGGCTGGGCCTTGGCGTGATAGGTGATGCGGGACACGGCCGGTGAGGTGGTCATGGAACCCAAGGGCGAAACGCGCTTCGGGCCAAAGCGCAAGCCCGCGGCGCGTCAGCGGCGGCGGCCACGAATTTTCAGGGCGATTAGCCCTTGCTTTTCCCGGCGACGAAAGCCACGGAAAGCCCAGCCATGCGCGCCCTGCATTACCCTGCGTTTGACCAGCTCGAAATTCGCGACGTTGACGTCGTGCCGCCGCGACCCGACGAGGTCCGGCTCAAGGTCGCGGCCTGCGGCATCTGCGGCAGCGAGCTGGAGTCGTTCAAGAACCGCAGTCCGCGCCGGCCGCCGCCGTTGGTGATGGGTCACGAGTTTTGCGGCACGATTGCCGAGGTCGGTGCGGAGGTGCGCGGCTGGCAGCCCGGTGCCCGCGTGGTGAGCAATTCCCTCGTGCCCTGCGGCAAGTGCGTGCGTTGCACGCGCGGGGATACGCACCTGTGCGCCGAGCGGCAGATCTTCGGCATGCACCGGCCGGGCGCCTTTGCGGAATTCGTCAACGTGCCCGCGCGCTGCCTCATTCCGTGGCCGGACAATCTGCCGGCCGAGTCCGCCGCGCTGGCCGAGCCGATGGCCAACGGCATCCATGTGGTGCGGGTGAGCCGGCACCTGCCGGCGGCCACCGCCCTAGTGATTGGCGCAGGTCCGATCGGGTTGTTTTGCCAGCAGGCGCTGCAGGTGTTGCGCGGTTCGCGCGTGTATGTCGCCGATCTCAGTCCCGAGCGGTTGGCGGTGGCAAAGCGGCTTGGTGCGGTGCGCGTGATCAATCCCCGCGAGGAGGATGTGGCCAAGGTCATCCTCGCCGAAACCGGCGGCGAGGGCGCGGATCTCACGGTCGATGCCGTCGGCGGAGCAATCACCAAGAAAACCTCGCTGGAAGCCCTGCGCCCCGGCGGGGCCTCGGTGTGGATCGGCCTGCACGAAAACACCGTGACCCTCGACACCTATGGAATCACCCTGCCGGAAAAACAGGTGCTTGGCACCTACGCCGCGACGATCGAGGAACTCAAACAGGCGCTCGACCTGATGGCCGCCGGCAAGATCGAGACCCTCTCCTGGGTGCAGCGTTTCTCGCTGGAAGACGGCGTGACGGCCTTCCGGCGCATGCTCGCCGCGAAAGGCGCGGACATCAAGGCGGTCGTCTGCCCGTAATTTTTTACCACAGATGGACACGGATACACATGGATTGAAGGTAGGGGCCGATCTCCGAGCGGCCCGCCCGGAGGTCGGGTCCTACCGGCATCAATTGTTGGGATGACTTTTAACAGCCCCGCTACGCCATGATCAAAGACCCCACCCGCAAACCCATCGCCGGCCGCTTTCAGGGCAAGGTCGCGCTCGTTACCGGCGGCACCAACGGCATCGGTCATGCCATTGCGCTGGAGCTGCTGCGCGAGGGCGCGCAGGTCGCCGTGAGTGGCATGCCCAAGGATGTCGACGACGGCCGGCGCGCCTTTGCCGCGGCCGGCTTCGATCCGTTGATTGTCGGCGGCGACATGGCCGAGGAGGCGTTTTGCCGCCGGCTCGTGGCCGAGACCGTCGCGAAATACGGCCGCCTCGATTATCTGGTGAACAACGCGTTCTCTTTCATCGCCAAGGGCCTCGACGCCACGCGCGAGGATTTCCTGTATTCGTTCAACGTCGGGCCCTTTGGCTTCGCGCTGATGATCCAGCTCGCGTCCGAAGAAATGAAGAAGGCCGGCGGCGGTGCGGTGGTGAATGTATCCAGCATCTCCTCCTGGGTCGCCCAGCCCAACCGCTGGACCTACAACACCGCGAAGGGCGCCGTCACCCAGCTCACGCGCTGCGCCGCGCTCGATCTCGCGCCGCACAACATCCGCGTCAACAGCATCAGCCCCGGCTGGATCTGGACGCGCGAAGTGGACAAGGCCGCCGGCGGCGACCGGTCGAAATTCGACCCCATCTGGGGGCAGTATCACATGCTCGGGCGCATGGGCCACCCGGTCGAGATGGCCGGCCCCGCGCTCTTTTTGCTGAGCGACGACGCCTCGTTCATCACCGGCACTGATCTGCCCGTGGACGGCGGCTACAACGGCATCGGCCCCGAGGGGCTCGGCCAGACGAGCAAGATCGCCGGCTCCAAGTAACTCCCACCTTCACACCAGATTCATGTCCCAGCTCCGCGCAGTCATCACCGATCACGGTTTCCCCAACCTTCGCCACGAGGAAAGCACCTTCGCCGCCGCCGGCGTCGGGCTCGTCGTCGCGCAATGCAAGACCCCCGAGGAAATCATCGCCGCGGCCCGGGAGGCGGACGCGCTGCTGGTGCAATGGGCGCCGGTCAATGCCGCGGTCATCGCGGCGCTGGCGAAATGCAAGGTCATCGTCCGCTACGGCATCGGGGTGGACAACGTGGACCTTGCCGCGGCCAAGTCGCGCGGCATCGCCGTCTGCAACGTGCCCGACTACGGCGTGCACGAGGTGGCGGAGCACGCGGTGTCGCTCGCGCTCGCGCTGGCGCGCCAGCTTCCGCAGATCGACGCCCGGTTGCGCGCCGGCACCTGGAAAATCGTGCCCGACCGCCCCATGCCCTCGCTGCGCGAGATGACCTTTGCGACCGCGGGCTTCGGCCGTATCGCGCGCTCCGCGCACGCGATGATGCGCGGCTTCGACGGCAAGCGGATTGCCTACGATCCCTTTGTCCCTTCCGACATCATGGCGATGGAGGGCGTGGAAAAAGTGGAGATTGAGGACCTTTTTACGCGGGCCGACATCCTCTCGCTCCACCTGCCCCTGATTCCCGAGACCAAACACTTCGTGAACGCTGCGCGGCTCGCCGAGATGAAGAAGACCGCGATCGTTGTGAACACGGCCCGCGGCCCGCTGATCGACACGCCGGCCCTCGCGCAGGCCCTGCACGACGGTGTGATCGCGGGTGCGGGTCTCGACGTGTTCGAGACGGAGCCGTTCCCCGCCGACCACCCGCTGCGCGCCGCGCCGCGCGCGCTGCTCACCTCGCACGTGGCCTGGTATAGCGAAAGCAGCATCCCGCGTTTGCAAAAGCTCGCCGCCGAGGAGGCCGTCCGCGGTCTGCGCGGCGAGCCGCTCAAGAACCAGGTGAACAAGTGATGAGCGTTAAGCTCTAAGCTTAAAGCACCGGCCAATCGGGAATCCCAAATCCAAAATCGAAAATTACATCATGCCCAACTTCCCCATTGTTGATACCCACCTCCACATCTGGGACCTCAAGCGCCTGCGCTACCCGTGGCTCGCGGGCGTGCCCCTGCTCAACCGCGACCATCTCATCGACGAATACCGCCGGGCCTGCGGCCCCGTGCAGGTGGCCAAGATGGTGTTCCTGCAGTGTGAGTGCGACCCCGCGCAATTTCAGGTTGAAGCCGACTGGGTGACGGAAGTTTCGCGCGTGGACCCGCGCATCCGCGGTATCGTGCCGTGGGCACCGCTGGAGAAGGGCGATGCGGCCGAGGCCGACCTCGCGCGGCTCGCGGCAAATCCTCTCATCAAGGGCATCCGCCGCATCATCCAATTTGAGGCCGACCCGGAATTTTGCCTCCGGCCCGGCTTCGTGCGCGGCGTGCAACTGCTGCCGCGGCACGGGCTGAGCTTCGACCTGTGCATCAATCACAAGCAGCTCGCAAACACGCTGAAACTCGTGCGGCAGTGCCCGAACGTGAAGTTCATCATGGACCACATCGCGAAGCCCGACATCAAGGCCGGGCTGCTCGATCCTTGGCGGGCGGAGATGCGCGAACTAGCGAAGTTTCCCAACGTGTGGTGCAAGCTCTCCGGCCTCGCGACCGAGGCGGATTTCCAGCAATGGACCGCGGCCGACCTGCGCCCCTACATCGACCATGTGATCGATTGTTTTGGCTTCGACCGCACGATCTTCGGCGGCGACTGGCCCGTCTCCACGCAGGCGACCGACTACCCGCGGTGGGTCAACACCGTGGATGACGCACTCAAGGGTGCCTCGCCCGACGAGATGCACCGGCTCTACGTCCGCAACGCCGAGGCGTTTTACCGGGTGTGAGCGGACCGCATTTGACGGCCGGGGCGGGTCGTGTTCAATGAAGCGAACATGGCACGCCTCCGGTTGCTTTCCCTGCTGGTTCTGATTCTCACCGCCCCGCTCGGTGCGGCGCCGGCGGTGACTAAAGACGGCTACCTACAGCTCGGTTTTGACCGGCTGGCCGGTTACCGCTTCGTGGCGCCGCCCTACGATCCGGCGGCGGATCCCAACGGCCCGTTGCCGAGCGGCGAAGAGCAGATCCCGGCGGAGGTAAAATCCTGGAGCGGGAAGAAGGCGATCGTGGCCGGCTTCATGTTGCCGGTGAAGATGGATGGCGGACTGGTCACCGAGTTGCTGCTCATGCGCGACCAGATGATGTGCTGCTACGGCATCATCCCCAACATGAACGACTGGGTGGTCATCAAGCTGCGCAAGGGCGTGCGCCCGCTGCTCGATGTGCCGGTGGCCTTCTACGGTGACTTCAAGGTCGGTGCCATGTTTGAGCACGGCTACCTGGTGGGCATCTACCACCTCGACGCCGACCGGATGGTGCCGCTGTGAGCGGGCCGACTACCGGTTCTCGAAGGCCGCCGCAAAAGGTAGGGTCCGATCTTCCGCCGTCGCCAAGGCTATGGCGGACAGGCTGAGCGGACCGACTGAACATATATTGACGGAAGCGATCACGGCCTGCCCGGATGCACCGGCGGCGCACAAGGGCTTGCTCGCCTTTGGCGAGTCAGGCCCTACCTCAAGGCTGTTTTTCGACGCGCCATCAGCGCGAGATGTCGCGGCGGGTCAGCACGCGGTAACCGCGGCGGTTGAGCGACTGCGCACCGATGTCGGCATCCTCCGCGTTGATGGCGAGGGCGCTCTTGCCCTTGGGGCGCTTGATGAAGCTGTAAAGGTAATGGACGTTGATCTCGGCTTCCAGCAGGGCCGCGAGCACGCCGCGGAGTTCTGACTCGTCGTTGATCTCCACCGCCAGCACCTCGCACTCGGTGTAGGGAAAATCATTGTTCACGAGCAGCTCGCGGGCCTTCTCCACGTCGTCCACGATGATGCGGATGATGGCGCTGTCGGTCGTATCGAGCACGGTCATGGCCATGACATGGACTAGATTTTCCTTCAGGAGCGCGGTCAGGTCGTGCAGGCGGCCGACGCGGTTCTCGGCGAAGACCGAGAATTGGATCACGGGATCGGTGGCGGTAACGGTGCCGGGGGCGTCCATGGAAGCACGGTCAGCTTGGGCCGGCGGCCCGGCGGGGTCAATTGCGGCCTCGCTTCAGGGCCGGGCGCCGACCTACTAGGACAGCGTGACTTCGCCTCTGCCATCCCACCATTCCCTAGCCCGGGAGCGCGCCTATGCCGGGGCGCGGCTGGTGCTGCGCGGCATCCTGTTGAATGCGCTGCTGGCGGCGGTGAAGTTTGCCGGCGGGATTTTGGGCAACACCTATGCGCTGATCGCCGACGGGGTTGAGTCGCTGCTGGACATACTCTCCTCCGCGCTGGTGTGGGCGGGGTTCCGCGTCGCGGCCCAGCCGCCGGATGAGGATCACCCCTACGGACACGGGAAAGCCGAGCCGCTGGCGGCCTTGGCGGTGGCGGTCTTCGTGCTCGCGGCGGCGGGCTGGATTGCCTGGCATGCGGTGAAGGAGATTATCACGCCGCACCAGGCGCCGGCATGGTGGACGTTGGTTTTGTTGGCGGGGGTGATCGCGGCGAAGGCCTGGTATTCCCGGCGGATGCGGACGGCCGGCGAGGAGGCGGGCAGCACTGCGCTGGGGGCGGAGGCGTTGCATCACTGGTCGGATGCGCTTACGTCCGCGGCGGCGTTTATCGGCATCAGCATCGCGCTGCTGGGCGGGGAGGGCTACGAGGCGGCCGATGACTGGGCGGCGTTGCTGGCCTGCGTGGTCATCGCGGTGAACGGCGTGGTGATGTTCAACCGCGCGGTGGGTGATGTGATGGATGTTGCCGTGGCGCCGGCCGTGGAGCAGGAGGTGCGGACCATCGCGCTGGCCGTGCCCGGCGTCGCGGCGCTCGACAAATGCCGCGTGCGCAAGAGCGGGCTCAACCATTTGGTGGACATCCAGGTGCGCGTGGACGGCAACCTCACGGTCCGCGAGGGCCACGACATCGCGCATGCGGTTAAGGATGCGCTGCTGGCCTCCGCCCCCCACGGCATCACGGATGTCTCGGTGCACGTGGAGCCGATGGAGTGACGGCGACGGGCCTGCTTATGCGGGCCAACACGCCCGATGATTTCGCCCGGACGGCGGGTTTTGCGGTTGGCCCGGCGCGGCGGGGGGTCCAGCATGGGGCCATGAAAACGCGCAACCCCGCCACGCCCCTCAGCACCAATGTCCACCTGTTGCGGTGGGTGAAGAAGATGGCCGAGCTGTGCCGGCCGGATGCGATCCACTGGGTGGACGGCTCCAAGCCGGAATACGACGCGTTGTGCGCGCAGTTGGTGCGCGGCGGCACCTTCATCAAGCTCAACCAGAAGCAATGGCCGGGCTGCTACTACGCCCGCAGCGATGAGAGCGACGTCGCGCGCGTCGAGGACCGCACCTACATCTGTTCGCTTTCGAAGGAGGCCGCGGGGCCGACCAACAACTGGGTCAATCCCTACGAGATGCGGAAGAAGCTCCGCGAGGTCTTCGCCGGCTGCATGCGGGGCCGCACGATGTATGTGCTCGCGTTCAGCATGGGCCCCGTGGGTTCGCCGATGTCGCAGATCGGCGTGCAGCTCACCGACTCGCCCTACGCGGTGGTCAACATGCGCATCATGGCCCGCATCGGGAAACCGGTCTTCGCCCTGATCGACAAGGACCGGAAGCGCGTCGTGCCCTGCCTGCACTCCGTCGGCGCCCCGTTGAAGAAAGGCCAGAAGGACGTGCCGTGGCCGTGCAACAAGGAGAAATACATCGTCCACTTCCCCGAGACCCGCGAGATCTGGAGCTACGGCTCCGGCTATGGCGGCAATGCGCTGCTGGGGAAAAAATGTTTCGCGCTCCGTATCGCCAGCGCGATGGCGCGCGACGAGGGCTGGATGGCCGAGCACATGCTCATCCTCGGCGTCGAAAACCCGCAGGGCAAAAAGACCTACGTCGCCGCCGCGTTCCCCAGCGCCTGCGGCAAGACCAACTTCGCCATGCTCATCCCGCCGCCGGCCTTTGCGAAGAAGGGCTGGAAGGTGTGGACCGTGGGCGACGACATCGCGTGGATCAAACCCGACGCCAACGGCCGCCTGCGCGCGATCAACCCCGAAGCCGGCTTCTTTGGCGTGGCCCCGGGCACGTCGATGAAGACCAATCCCAACGCCATGGCCGCGCTCGCGAAGAACACCATCTTCACGAACGTGGCGCTCACCCCCGACGGCGGCGTGTGGTGGGAGGACATGACCGACACCCCGCCGGCCGAATGTCTCGACTGGCGCGGCAACAAATGGACGCCGGAGATCGCCAAGGCCACCGGTGCGAAGGCCGCGCACCCGAATTCGCGTTTCACCGCCCCGGCCGTGCAGTGTCCGACGATGGATCCTGCGTGGGAGGCGCCCGAGGGCGTGCCGATCCACGCCATCGTCTTCGGCGGGCGGCGCGCGACCACGATGCCGCTGGTTTACCAGGCCTTCAACTGGAGCAGCGGCGTCTATGTCGGTGCGACGGTCGGTTCGGAGATGACCGCGGCCGCGGCCGGCACCATCGGCAAAGTCCGCCGCGATCCCATGGCGATGCTGCCCTTCTGTGGCTACAACATGGGCGACTACTTCCGCCACTGGATCAACATGCAGCGCAACCTCACGGAGACGCCGCGCATTTTCCACGTGAACTGGTTCCGCAAGGATCAGGACGGAAAATTCATGTGGCCGGGTTTCTCGGAGAACATGCGGGTTCTCAAATGGATCGTGGACCGCGTGCGCGCCGGCGGCCGGGCAAAGGAAACGCCCATCGGCTGGATGCCGCGCTACCAGGACATCGAGTGGCAGGGGCTGGACTACCCGCGCGAGAAGTTCGAGGCGATGCAGGCCTTTGACCGTCAGGCCTGGCGTGCCGAGGTCCTCGGCCATGAAGAGCTCTTCATCGACCTGCACGCCCACCTGCCGAAGGAAATGATGTTCGAGCGCGAGCTCCTGATCTGCCGGATGTGAGGCGGCGGTCGCTGTCATGGGCCAAAGAGGTGGCAGCGGTTTGTCCGTTGGAAACAGATGGACATCCGCGGGACTTGGCGCAAAGCGTGCTCTCCGGCCTTCCCCAGCCGTGAGCAAATCATCTTCAGACCAAGCCTCTACCGCGCCCGCTCCGCCGTGCGTCGCATCTCCATCCCATCCCGGGGCGGATACCTTGCCGGCCGCCGCGCTGGCCCGGTGGTTTAATGAAGAGGTGCACCCGCACGAAGGTCCGCTCAGAGGTTACCTCCGCGGCCGGTATCCGGGGGTGCAGGATGTGGACGATGTCGTGCAGGAGTCCTTTCTGCGCATCTGGAAAGCCCGGCTGGCACGTCCGATTGTCTCCACCAAGACCTTTCTCTTCCAGATCGCCCGCCACTTGGTGGTGGACAAGGTTCGTCGCGAACGCGTCGCCCGCACGGAAAGTTTGGAGGATTTGGCGCTCCTGAACGTCATGGATGACAGGCCGGATCCGGCCGAGCTTCTCAGTTACCATGAAAAAGTATCCCTTGTCGCCGATGCCCTGGCCGAACTGCCCGACCGTTGTCGGGAGGTCTTTATCCTGCGCAAGTTCAAGGATGTGCCCCAGCGGGAAATCGCCTTCAAACTCCGCATTGCCGAAGCCACCGTCGAAAGCCAGGTGGCCCGTGGCATGAAACTCATGGAACGCCACCTCCGCGCCCGTGGTATCAATGGATTTCTCTCCGATGAAAAGTGACGCTGCCGCCAGTCCCGACGCCGCCAAACTCCACCCCGCCGATTGGGTGGTGCGCTCCGGCGCGATTGAAGACGTGCTGGACAGCCTCAAGGTCCGGCTCGCCCGGCGCCGCCGGCGCCGGCGCGCCGTGCGGGGTGCGGCCGCCCTGCTCATGGTTGCTTTCATCACCGTTTTTTGGGTCGTCCCCTACGTGCGTGATACCGACAGAATTATAACGCTGCCGGGCCAACGGCAGACGCTAACGCTGGCCGACGGCTCGCGGGTCGATCTCAACGCCCGGACTACGCTTGCCACCGATTTTCGTCACGGCCGGCGGACCGTGCGGCTGGATCGAGGCGAAGCGTTCTTCGTCGTCGCTCAGCGCAGCGGGGACCCCTTCATCGTCGAAACCCCGGCCGGGGCGATTCGCGTCACCGGCACCGAGTTCAATGTGCGGCTGCTCGGCGACGGTCCGGCCGAAGTCACGCTCATGGAAGGCACCGTGGCGCTGGAACCCACCGATCGGGCGCCGGGCGTCCCGCCATTGACGCTTAACCCCGGCGATCGCGCGGCCTTGGCGGGGGCGGCCACGACGGTCCGATCGCTCGGCGCGACCGAGCTCGGCCGTGTGATGGCATGGCGCGACGGCCGGATCGTCTTCGACGGCGAATCCCTCGCCGAGGCCGTGGCCCGCTATGCGGAGTTTCACGGCGTGGCCATCGAGGTTGCCCCTGCCGTCGCCGCGTTGCGGGTGGGCGGCAGCTACCCGTTGCACGACCTGCAGGAATTTTTCCGCGCCGTCGAGTCCACCCACGGCGTCCGGGTATTTGCGCACGGCGAGCGACGCTATCACGTGGTGCCGGAGTTGTGAGGCCGGCTCCGGCGGGCGCCGGGTGAAAAATTTGCGCAAATTTTTTTGCAGGAACCTTCCGGCCGGCCCGTCACGGATGGGTATGACGCACCAAGCTCATCGCGTTTTGTTTTCTCACCCGTGCCGCCGCGGCTTTCCTGCCCGCAGCCGCGCGTTCGTCCTGGCGCTGGCCGCCGGACTTTTTGCCCTCCTGCTGGCCCCGGCCGGTTTCGCTGCGCCGGTGAAGTTCGACATTCCCGGCCAACCCGCACCGGCAGCCCTGCAGCAATTTATCCGGCAGTCCGGCCACGATGTCCTCTTTTCCTACGACCAGTTGGCCACAGTCCAGGCCAAGGCGGTGCAGGGTGAGTTCGAGCCCGCCGAGGCCTTGGCGCACTTGCTGGCCGAATCCGGCTTTGTTATCACGCCCCAGGGTGCACGGAAATTCTTGGTGGCGCCGCCGCCGCCCAAGACCGGCAGTATCGAGGGCTCGGTGCGGGAGGCTGACTCCAGCCGGCCGGTGGCGGGCGCGAGCGTGACGGTGGCCGGCACGGAATTGTCGGTGCAGACCGACCGGCGGGGACGCTTCACGCTGAGCGAGGTCCCGGCAGGCGAGCATGAGTTGCGCGTGACGGCCGAAGGACTGCAGACCACGCGGGTGGTGGATGTCTCCGTGCGCGGCGGTCACCGGCACACGCTGAGCCCGGTTGGCATCCCCCAGCGCCGGCAAGGGGTTACGCAGTTGGAAGACTTTGTCGTGAGTGCAAAAAAAAATGACGGGGTGGTTGAGCTAGACCCCTTCGACGTCGAAGGCCGGCGGGAAAAGCCCTTTACCGCCAACATGGACATCCCGCGCGGAATCAACGATGTCCAAGCCTACTACATCTTTGACAGCAAATCCATCGAGATGTCGGGCGCGACCACGGTTGAAGACTTCCTCGCCACCAATGTGACGATGAACGTGCTGCGTTCCACCAACAGCAGCAATACGACCTCTTACGGCACCAACAGCGCGAGCAACCTGCGCGGTCTGGGCGAGGCCAGCACTCTGATTCTTGTCAATGGCCGGCGCCAGCCCAACACCAACGTGGCGGGGAGCGTTTACCAACCCGATATCAACGGCATTCCCCCGAGCGCAATCGACCGCATCGAGGTGCTGCCGACCTCGGCCTCCGGCATCTATGGCGGCAGCGCCGTCGGCGGGGTGATCAACATCGTGCTCAAGAAAAACTACCAGGGCGGCGAGATCCGCGCCGGCTATGCCAACACTTGGGATGGCGATGCCAACCGCCGCACGCTCGACTTTAACTGGGGCCGCTCGTTTGAAGACGGCCGGACCAACGTTCGCCTTTCCGCGAGCTATGCCGATGGCAATGCGATCCGCCTGCAGGACCGCGCCGATATTATCCGGCGCAACTACGCGACCATCTTCCGGAATTTTCCCGATTTCCTCTACACGGAGGTTAACCCCTTTGGTGGTGCCACGACCAACATCTCCAACAGCGTGGCTGCACCCTTGGTGCTAAAGAGCGGCACCTCGCTCGGCTCCCGCATCACGCACATCCCAAGCGGTCTTTCCCCGAATGCCTCCTCGGCGGAGCTGAACGCCGCACTGTTGCAAAACGCCGGGTCATACAACCTCGATCTGCCCTCGATTTACATGTTGCAGACGGGCTTGGGCAGCTTCTTCGGTTTCACGCCCACCAGCCGGTCATTCTCCGGCTCGGTGACGCGGCAGTTCCTGCCAAACTTGGAAGCTTTTTTGGATTATTCCTGGAGCCGAAACCGCGGCGTTTCGCTTTACAGCAGTTATTTCAATACGAACCGCACGGTGGCCGCCAACGCGCCCACCAATCCCTTCACCACGGCGGTGGTAGTGAGGGCGCCAGCCGAGCGGCTGCGTCCACGAATCGGTGTATTTGACAAGGAAATCCTGACCTTCGGCTTCAAGGCCACGCTCCCGCACGAGTGGATTGCCCTGATCGACTTCTCCCATGTGGCGGAGGATGCCGACCATACTTTCGAGGCCGTGGACAATACGGCGGTCAACAACGCCTTTGCCAACGGAGCGATCAACCCGTTTGCCGACACCCAGCTATTCCGCATCAACCTTGATCCCTATGCTACGCTTAACCGGCTGGGAACCGGCAGCACGCAGAACAGCATCTCGGCGCGCGCTTCCGGCCCGTTGCCGCAATTGCCGTGGGGACAACCCACCCTGACGGTCGGATTGGAGAATCGCCTGACAGGAACCACCGATGGTTTTAGTCAGACGACCTTGATCTCGACCGGGGCGCCAGTCGGCAACTTCAGCTCATTTCTGGGTTTCAAGCAGGTTTCCGCCAGCGCCTACGCCGAGATCAACATGCCGCTGATCGAGAGCGGCCGCTGGCCGCTGGCACATTCCCTTGAACTTCAGGCAGCCGCTCGCACCGAGCGCTTTACCGTCGCCACGGGCACCTCCAACGCCACGATCAATCCTGTAGCCGGCACCGTCACCTACACGGCTCCGACTATCGGCGGCCAGCCTTATCGCAAAAACATCAAGTATGAGTCCACCGATCCGACCGTGGGCCTCAAGTTCCAACCGGTTCCCAGTGTGACGGTGCGTGCTTCCTACGGGACGGCCTATCTACCGCCCACCTCCGCCCAGTTGCGCATCAATCCCGAGCCCAGTGTCACCCTGACCACTATCAATGATCCGCAGACCGGCACCTCTTATGGCGTGCGGACGCTGAGCGGCGGCAATCCGAATATCAAACCGCAGAGTTCCGAGAGCCGCAATGCCGGCATCATCTGGGAACCGCGCGAGGGCAAGCTGCGCGGCCTGCGTCTCAACGCCGAATACTACGAGATCGAGCAGGCAGATGCCATCAGCACCTTGAGTGCGCAGCTGATCATCAACCTCTTTCCAGAGCGTGTGACGCGCGATTCGGTCACCGGCCTCATCGACATTGTGGACACCTCGTCGCTCAACCTTTACGCACGGGAGCTCAAGGGTTGGGACTTTACCGTGAGCTACCGGCATCAGACCGCGAACCTCGGCTCTTTCAACTTCCGCGGCACGCAGTCGCTCTTCCTCAAGAGCCTGTCGCAGTTTTCGCTCACGGCGGCGCCATGGGATGGAGTCAACTTCCCGACCGACACCGCCAACGGCGGCACGT
Source organism: Opitutaceae bacterium UBA2377 (assembly GCA_002344205.1). Classification (GTDB taxonomy): domain Bacteria; phylum Verrucomicrobiota; class Verrucomicrobiia; order Opitutales; family Opitutaceae; genus UBA2377. Next base: position 11,230 of record DDSZ01000036.1, on the reverse strand, counting down.
TGCGGCACCAGACCAATCTCAATCTCTCGTGGGAGCGCGGACCTTGGACCGCCGGCTGGAATTCCCGTCTGCTCAGCTCCTACAGGGTATATGGCGCTGCGGGTGGCCCGCTTTCGAGTTCCAATGCCGGTGGAGCGAATTTCGGAGGTTATGTCCAGGCGCAGGGCCGCAGCACGATTCCGGCCCAAGACTTCCATGATATCGTCGTCGGCTATGCCTTCCCCAAGGCGGCGACCGAGCGTGGCAGCTTCGCCAACATCACCGAGGGCATGTCCCTTACCGTGGGTATTCGCAATGTGTTCAATGCGGCCCCGGAGTTTGACACCAGCCCTTGGGGTCTTGGCTTCCTGAGCCCGTTTGCCAACATTCGCATGCGCGAATATTGGATCAATCTGACCAAAAAATTCTAAGGCGAACGCAGCCGCAGGCCGGATAATCAGCCTGCGGCTGCACCACTGCCCAGACGATGAAAGCCGGGCCGATCCATTTCCAGCAGACTGCATGCGGCGACCTTGGTCCCCGGCGCCAACTCCCATGAAATTCCGTTTGCTGCTGCTCTTCTGGCTTTGCGGTCCGTTGCTGGCGACGGAAAGCGCTGATGCGGTCTACGACGAACTGCGCCAGTTGATGGGTGAGCGTCCACCGACCGGCTCGTCCCGCGAGGAATCGATTGAGCATGAGCTGCGGCTCCGGGATCAGGTCAGCCGCTTGGCCGAGAGTTTTGCGGCCACCTATCCGGATCATCCGAAAAAATGGGAGGCGGTGGCTTGGGCGATCATGCAGCCGCGACGTTTTTCCGGTCCGGAGGCCGGAGCCGAGGGCGCGGCGTGGGAGCAGCGACGCCAGATCCTGCGCAGAGAATTGCTGGCGTCGTCCGATGTGCCGGTTGACGTGTGGGTGGGCGTGGCCGAGCGCAAAATTTACGAGGAGACCGGCTGGCAGGGCCAGGCGGTGGGAGATCTGGCGCGAGCCGCGGCCATGTTGGATGAAATTGCCCGCCGGGCGCCGGGTTCTTCCCGGCGAAAATTTGTCGAGCAGCAATTTTTGGAGGTGCAGGCCCGGAGCGATCCCGCAGCGGCGGAGGCGAGGGCCCGCCGCTTGGTTGCCGCCGCGGCAACGAATGCGGAGGTTGCGCAGATGGCCGCGGGCGTGCTCGCGGTCAACGAGGCCCGGCGCACGCCGCTGGACCTGAATTTTGTCGCGGCGGATGGCCGTGAAGTGGATCTGGCTGCGCTCCGCGGAAAAGTCGTGCTGATCGATTTCTGGGCGACCTGGTGCAAGCCCTGCATGGATGAAATGCCCAACGTCATCCGCGTTCACGAGGCATACCGGGCGCAGGGTTTCGAGGTCATCGGCATTTCCTTCGACAAGGCGCCGGGTGCCGCACCCCGGGCATTCGAAAAGACGGCCGCGCAGGTGGTGGAGTTTGCCCGGGCCAACGGCATGAACTGGCCGCATCATTACGACGGCGAATATTGGGCCAACGAGATCGGCCGGCGCTTCGCCATCCGGGTGTTGCCGACGGTGTTCCTGCTCGACCGGGAAGGCCGGTTGGTCTCGACGGAGGCCAAGGGAGCGAAACTTGAGCCCGCCGTGCGAAAACTGCTGGGTTTGCCGCCGGCTTCATAGCCGCTTCTCCAAACTGTTCCCTGTTGATCCATGAAATCCCCATCCCTGCCACGATTGCTCACGTGTTTCCTGTGTTGGGCTTGCGCCGTTTTCACGGCGACGGCCGAGCCTGTCCGCCAGCCACTCAAGGTGCTCTATGTCGGCGGATCGGGCAACTGGGAGCGTGAAGTCTATGCCACGCCCGAGGCGGCGGCGGAGGATGCCGCCCGGCGCACGGCTTCGTTCGAGGCGCTGCTCAAACGCTATTTTGCCACGGTCGGGGTCGTGCAAGCCGGCGACTACCGGCAGGAACTGTCCGCGGACTACGACGTTACGGTATTTGACGGCACTCCGACCCAAATGGAGGCGCGCCAAGTGATCCGCGACGAGTCGGGACGGGTGACAGAGGTGATTGCCGCCCGCTATTTGACTGAGGACTTTGACCGTCCTGCGCTTATGATCGGCGAGCTGGGCGAACGGCTTGGCCGCCGCATCGGGCTGAAGTTCGACTGGTATTGCCTGTGCCTCGATGCTCATGCCCACAGCTTTCGGTCGGAGCACCCCATCTTTCGCGGTCCTTTCCCCGTGCAGATGACAATCGAGGAACTCCCGACGCCGGAAGATGCGTTTCATTACGAATATTTCCGCGACACGCCCACGCCCAAAACGCTGCCGATGTGGCGCGTGCAGACGAAGGGCTACCAGACCGATCGCGGTTTCCGCATCGGCATGGTGGCCCGGCCCTGGGGTTTTGAGGATTCGCCCGAGGCCGAATACATTTCCAGCGGCGTCTGTCAGAAAGGCCTCGATGCGGTGGCGCTCGCGCGCCACGGCAATTTCTTTTGCTGGGGCTTTGCCGCGTCGCCGGAGTTCATGACCGAGGAGGCCGGCACGGTATTGGCCAATGCCATCGCCTATATCGCGCAGTTCGACGGTCAGGGACTCATCGCGCGCAAATACAACGACCGCCGCGCCACCAAGGATTGGCTCGCGGAGCGCAAATATCTGGTGACGCCCGAATCGTATCAGAAATACCTGGCCTCAAATGAGCGCCACAACAAGCGGATGGCCGGGATCAAGGCCGAGGCCGAAGCCCTCAAAGCCCGCGGGGAGAAACTCTCCCAGATCGAGGAAATCAGCCTCAATTACCGGCCGTCGGCGCCGCAGTCCTTCGAGGTCCAGCTCAGGCAACGCTACCGTGACCTGTTCGACCGGTTCGGCACCGACACCGCGGCTTATCACCGCTACTTCGACGAAAACTACGACTACTTCTATGCCGAGCCGGCCTCCTATCAGCTCACGGTGGACGAGGATGTGAAAAGCCTCGGCATCCCCAATACCGATCCACGCGTGCTGGCGCGGGCCATAGAGTTGTGGGAGACGGGAGAGGACGCCGCCAAGGCGCAGCGCATCCTCACGCGCTACACGCTGCTCGACTACGCCACCCCGGCGGAGTGGCGGGCTTGGTATGAGCAAAACAAAGAGCGGCTGTTTTTCACGCAGACCGGCGGATTTGTATTCATGGTCGATACCCGGGATCCAGCCGTCGAAGGCAATGACTACGGCCGCCGTGCGCGCAACCAAACGCGTGCCGCGCTCACGCCGGCCGGGACCGACGACCTCAATCCGGTGAGCCTGGCGGTCGGCGTGGCCAACCCCGGCAACGGTCACAAGGAGCTCGTGGTGAAGCTGCTGATCCATCCCGGCTACCACATTTATTCGCACGTTTCCGCCAGCGACGCTTTCACCGCGACCGGATTCGATTTTACGCTGCCATCCGGCTATACGCTGGCGGGCAATCTGCAGCGGCCTGCGTTCCGTCCCTACAACGAGGCGGGCACCACGGGGGTTTATACCGACGAGGTGGTCTTTACGCAGGCGGTTACCGGCAGCGGGGCGGGAGAAGCGACCGTGGAGATCACCTGGCAGGCCTGCGACGCACACATCTGTTTCCCTCCCGAATCCCGAACCCTCCGCATCATGCTCTGATTTTCGCCTTTTGTCCCATGAAGTTCAAATCCCTGTCCCTTATCTTTGCCTGTTCGGCCGCGCTGGCGCTGGCCAACCCTGCCGCCGATTCCCTTTGGGAGAAAATTGACGCCGCCCAAAAATCCGAGCGCCCGCGGCCCGAGCAGGTGGACGGCAAATCCGTCCTTACCTCCGGTTATCTGCGCGCCATGGAGGAGCGCGGCCGCAACATCGGCGACCTGCTCATGGCCTTTGTTGAGCAATATCCCGGAGATCCGCGGCGTTGGGATGCCGTCATCGCGCTTACGGGCAATTTCCGTCCCGTCATCAAGGAAATCGGCGAGGATGTGCGCGCCAAAGGCTGGGAAGCGGTCGTGCGCGATGAAGCGGCGGAGCAGCTTTGGAGTGACCGCGTAAACGGACTGCTGGAAGAACTGCAGGCCGCGCCCGTGCCGGCAGGAGTCTCGGAAAGGACGCAGCAGACTTTGTTCGAACGCTGGGTTGCGGCCGCCCGGCCGTCGCTGGAGACGGATGCGGCCGCCTTGGCCGAATTTCGCCGCCGGATCGACCTCTTGGTCGAGCGCTACCCGGAGTCCCGCAGCATCCGCGTAAGCGAGTGGCAATACCTCAACCGTCTGCGCAAAGCCGCACCGGCATCGGTCGGTGCGTATCTCGGGCAATTGGTGGCGTCGGCCAAGGCCGATGACATCAAGGCTTGGGCGCAGGGCGAGCTGCGGGTCGAGGGCCTGAGGGTCACGCCGATGGAAATGAAGTTTACCGCCCTCGACGGGCGCGAGGTGGACATGGCCAAGTTGCGCGGGAAGGTCGTGCTGCTCGATTTTTGGGCGACCTGGTGCGGACCCTGCATCGCCGAGCTGCCCAACGTGAAGCGCGTGTATGACGCGTATCACGCGCAGGGCTTCGAGATCATCGCCATCTCCCTCGACAGCGAGAAGGACAAGCAGAAGCTCATCGACTTTGTCCGCGAGCACGAGCTGCCCTGGCCGCAGCACTACGATGGCCAAGGCTGGAAGAACCACTACGCCGTGCACTATGGCATCACCGGCATCCCGGCGATGTTCCTCATGGACAAGACGGGCCGCCTCGCTACGACCGACGCACGCGGCGAAAAACTCGAAACCGAGGTGAAGCGCCTGCTGGAACTTTAGTTGTGCGCAGTGCGGCGGGCCGGCGGGCCAGGAATGCCCCGGCCCGCCGAGGCGCAGCTTAACATGGTTTCACTCCGTCAACCCGAGGCTCCGTTGCCGCCGACGCTGAGCTGGCGGGAATTGAGCGGCGCATTGGGCGAGCTTTCGCCGTTGTGGGCGCGACTAGGCCCCGCGGAGCGACTGGTGGCGATGCAGTTGGCTCAAGGGTTGAGCAACCGGGAAATCGCCCGCGCCCTCGGCAAATCAGAGTTTACCGTGAAGAACCAGGTTTCCACCATCTTGGCCAAGACCGGGGCGAAGACCCGCATCAAACTTGTGCTGTTGTTGCTTCAGATGCGCGAGGGCGGCGAGGCCTGATCGGTGGCAATGGCGAGGTGGTGCAGACCGGGCAGAGGTGGCAGGGAAAAACTTTGGTTGCGACGGGCGAGTTGCAGAAATCGCGGACCCACGCATGATCCGGCTCCATGCGCTTGTTGATCTGCATGCTTTGCGTCGGATTGAGTCTGCCCGCCTTGCGCGCGGAGATGCCGGAGCCGTTGGAGGCGGCGTTGCGGAAACTCATGGCCGATGACGGGCGCTGGGCCTACACGCAGACGGTGAAAAAATTCGACCGGCGGGGCCGGCCCGACGGCGTGCAGGTGGAGCGCTTTGACCCTTCGCAACCCGAGGAGGAGCAGTGGACGCTGCTGGAGCGCGACGGCCGGCCGGTGGCCGAGCGCGAGCAGCGGGCGTTTCGCCGCAAGAAAGACCGGGAGATGCGCCGTCGGGAGGAAAAATCGCTCGGCGAAGTGATAGATTTTGACCGGGCGGTCTTGGTGCGCGCGGATGAGGCGGCGGTGGTTTACGAGGTGCCCCTCGTGCCGGGAGCGAGCCGGCGGTTCCCGGAGGAAAAGTTCACCGTGTTCATGACGGTGCATCCGGAGCGGGAGACGCTCGAGCATTTCGCGCTGAAGGCGCGCGAGGCCTTCCGCATGGTGGGCGTGGCGAAGATCGACCGGGTGGAGATTGACGTGAGTTTTGCCGTCGTGGACCCGGCCCATCCGCCGCAGCCGGCGGTGATCGCCGCGAGCGGGGCGGGCCGCGTGCTGTTCTTTCCGGTGGGCGGCGCGGCCGAGATCACTTGGACGGATTTCAAGCGCGTGAAACCGTGGAAGGACCGTTTCGTCGTGGAGTTTGGCGAACTGAAGGTGCTGGATTTCTGAGCGAGTCCGCCGGCCGGAGATAACTTGCGCCGGTTTCGCGTTACCCGCTACCTGTGCGGCGTGAAAGGCTGGCTCGGAGATTATCTGCTGCGACTGCCTTGGGCGTTGTTCTACTGGAACGCGCGCAAGTCGTGGTATCGCCTGCGCGGCCGGCGGGGGCAGTGTCCCTGCCACAACCCCAGCGATTCAGGCGAGCCGATGCGCACGGGGTGCGAGGCGATGATGACGTGGCACCGGCCGGCGCGCTTCCGGCGGGTTTGTCCGCTGCTGCGGCAAAACGAGTCGGGCCAGTGGATGTGCAGCGTGGCGGCGGCGGAGGTCAGGCCTTTCTGGGGCCGGGCTGCGCTCCTGACCGGGGGCACGGCGACGGCGTTGCTGCTGGCGTTGTTGCTGGCCGTGTTCGGCCTGATGCGCGGCATCGGCTACGAGGTGAGCTTCCGGCAGATTGCGTGGCCGCCGGCGTGGGGCGAGCTGCGCTACGTGCGCGCGCAGCTCTTCATCAAGCAGGCGCGGGATTTTTATGCACAGGGGGAGGTGCGCGATGCGCTGGCCGCGTTGACGGTCGCCCGCGAGCTGGACCGCAACAACTACCCGGTGGCAATGATGCTGGCGCAGTTTTACCAGGCGGGAAACCCGGAGATGGCCGACCGGCTGTATGCGGAGCTTTTGCGCGATCATCCCGACCACCGGGTGGAGACGGCGCGGGTGTGGTTTCGCAGCCTGCTGGCGCGCGGACAATTGGCGGGGGTCGCGGAGCTGGCGCGGCGGCAGTTGAAGCATGAGCCGCCGCAGGCCTCGGCCTGGGCGCATGCGCTGATCTTCAGCGCGCGGGTGATGCGGCGGCCGGAGGTATTGGATGAAGCCTTGGCCGACAAGGACACGCCGGCCGTGGTGCGTCCGACGTTGGAGCTCGCGGCCCGGGTGCAAAGGGCTGCGCCGGAAGAGGCGCGGCAACTGCTTATGGCCCCCGGGTTGACGGCGTTGCCTTATGACCGTGTGTATCGGATCGAGAGCCTGACGCGGCGCGGGCATCCCGAGGAGGCGATGCAACTGCTGCGAATCGCGCGCCCGCAACTGGCCGGGCGCGATGTGGCGCGGCTGGCTTTTGCCATTTATGCCAAGGCAGGGGAGCGGGAGCGTTTGGCGCAGGAATTCGATGCGCTCCTGGCGACGGCGCGCGCGCTCACGGCCGGCGAGATCAGCCTGCTTGCGATCCATCTCATCGAGTATCCCGACCCGCGCCTGCTGGCGCAATTGGTGGCGGCGCTGGAGCGGCTGCCCACCGAGCCGGTGGCCGCCCGGCTTGAGGCCGGCTTGGCCGTGTTTTGCGCGGCCGGGGTGCAGGCGGATCGCGAAGCCATGACGGCGGCCAAAAATGCCATCAGTGCCACGGTGGACATGCGCTTGCCGGCTATCAACAAGCTGGAACTCTTTTTCCTCGGGCTGAGCGAACAGCGCCGGATCGTGAGCTTCTTGCCGCAGCAAAGCGCTTTATCCTTGGAGCTTAATTACGCATTGCTGGACAGGTATTTATCGAATTAGCGCTTGGAAGCTACTTAGTGTGGCGTCAGGCGCGCTGCGTAATACTACTTACTGGGGTAAACACCCTATGCCATTGACCTATCGGGCGCTGCTCCGATGAAATCTGGTCAATGCTATGAGCCCCATTCGTCAACACCTCCACCGTTTCAGCGCCCTGTTTTGGCGCATGGTGTGCGTGTTGACCTTGACCGGCGGCATGGGCACGACGCTGGCGCAGGTCACGGTGACGGAGAGCTTCACCGGGACCACGGCGAGCGGTTGGGTGTTTGGCGGCAATTACACACCGGTTCTCACCGCTGCGGCCGGCATCGACACACCGGGGGACGGTTGGCTGCGATTGACGGACAACGCCGGCAATCGCGCGACCTATGCGCTGTTTGATTCGGCGATCTTTTCAGTCAACGCCCAGGTGCAGATTGAATTTGATTACGCATTCTGGAACAGCACCAGCACCGGCGCCGACGGCATCACCTTTTTTCTGGTGGATGGGAATATCAACGCCGCCACTTTTGACCCTGGTTCTTATGGTGGCTCACTGGGTTATGCCCAACGCACGGGCGACCCCGGCATGGTGGGTGGCTATCTGGGGTTTGGTCTCGACAACTACGGCAATTTTTCGAGCGCCAGCGAAGGGCGCATCGGCGGTTTGGGCACCGGATTGTATGACAACCGTATCGCGGTGCGCGGACCTGAAAGCAGCAACTATCAATTCATCGCGGCGAGCGCCAATCTCGCAACCTTGCCCGGCGGCGGGCAGATGGATTTTCCGACCTACACTACGCGGCCTGACCAAACCGGGGTGGACTACCGCTCGTTCCGCATGACGCTAGATGCGAACAACCAGCTCACCGTGGAAATGAAGTTCGGTGCCAGCGGCAGCTACATCACGGCCTTCACCGCCGACCTTTCGTCTTACGACCGGCCCGATACCTTCAAGATCGGCTTCACCGGTGCCACCGGTGGGGTGAACGAGATTCACGAGATCCGCAACACCAAGGTGGTGATGACGCCGTGGCAGCCCAGCGCATTTGAATGGGACAACGGCGCGGGCACGACGACGTGGGGTGCGACGCCCGAAGGCGCCAACAACAACTGGTATCACGTGGACGGAGCGCTGGACAACAAGACCCCAACGATTAACGCCGACATCCTCTTCGGCAACAAGCCAAGCACCGACCAGACTGTCACCCTCGACTCGGCCGGGCGGAAGGTGAACTCGCTGACCTTCGACGCGGGCATCAACTACACGCTCAACGGCACGGGCTCGCTGCTCATGGGCGACACCTCGCTCGTCGGCCTGCCGTCGATCAACGTGAACGACTACAACAACGCGCAAGGGCAGCATAAGATCAACCTGCCGATTACCTTGGCGGAGGAGCTGCGGATCAACAACTACTCGTTCAGCACCTTGTGCCTAAACGGCGCGATCACGACCGGGGGCAACGATATCAAGGTGAACGGGACGGGGGCGACGAACTTCAACGCGGACATCAACGGGTCGGGCAACGTGATCAAGAACGGCACGGGGATCCTGACGATCAACAGCAACAACTCGGACGGCGGCACGCCGTGGACGGGGAACCTGACGATCAACCAAGGCATGGTGGTGGCGACGATCAACGGTGCGCTGGGCACGACGGGCGGCACGACGACGGTGAACACCGGCGGGGTGCTGGCGTTGCGCGACACGACCGGTTCGGGCCTGAACTACAGCACGGCGGAGACGGTGACGCTGAACGGCCGGGGCATCTGGCGGGGCGGGGAAGGTCAGACGGGCGCCCTCTACAACGACGGCGGGAACAACACCTTTGCGGGCAACATCACGCTGGCGTCGGCCAGCGCGATCGGGTCCCGCGAGGGCGTGCTGACGCTTTCCGGCGTGATTTCCGGGGCGAACAGCCTGACGAAACTGGGCGAAGGCGTGGTGAGCCTGACGGGCAGCAATACCTACAGCGGCGCGACGATCATCGAAGGCGGGGTGCTGCGCGCAACCACGGCCGGGCTGACCGGCGGCTACGCCACGGGCGGTGCCTCGGGCGGCAATCTGCAACTGGCCGGTGGCGTGCTGGAGCTCGCTTCGAACACAACTTTCACCCGGCGGCTGGGCACGGCGGCCGACCAGGTGCAGTGGACCGGCGACGGCGGCTTCTCGGCGCATGGAGGTAACCGCACGGTGACGCTGACCAATTCGGGCGGCACGGCCGGCGGCACGCTGACGTGGAACGCGGGCAGCTTCGTGCCGACCGGCAACGCGCTGCTGCTGAGCTCAAACTACTCGAATGCAACCGTGACGCTGACCAATGCCATTGCGTTGGGATCCGAAGTCCGCGAAATCCGGGTGGCCAACGGCAGCGCGGCGGTGGACGGCATTTTGTCGGGCATCATCAGCGGGACGGGCGGCATCAACAAGACCGGCGAGGGCACGCTCTCGCTGACGGCGAACAACACCTACACGGGGCCGACACGGATCTCCGGCGGCGCGCTGCGGGCGTCGAATACCAACCAGATCGACGGGACCAACCTGCAACTCAACGGCGGCGTGCTGGAACTGGCGGGCTTCAACATGACGCGCAATCTGGGCACGGGCGCCGACCAACTGCAGTGGACGGGCAGCGGCGGCTTCGCGGCCGTTGGTGCGAACCGCACGGTGCAGATCAACAACAGCACGGCGGCGGTGACCTGGGGCACGACGACCAATTTTGTGGGCGCCGGCGACCAACTGATCCTCGGTTCGAACAGCGCCAATGGCACCCTTATCTTTAACAGCGGCCTGAATCTGGGCGGCGGCTCGCGCACGATCCGCATGCAGGACGGCAGCGCGGCGGAAGACGCGCGTTTGGCCCAGGTGGTTTCCAATGGCAGCCTCAACGTGGTGGGTGCCGGGCGGCTTGCCGCCACGGCGACCAATACCCTGGCGGGAGCGGTGACGGTCGAGGGCGCCGAGTTGCACCTCAATGCCGGCGGTCGCATGGCGAGCGCGAGCGGTTTTACGGTGAAGGCCGGCGGCCAATTGGTCTTGGACAACACCTCCAACAATCAGGCTGACCGGGTGGGCAATACCGCGGCGGTGACGCTGCAAGGCGGCACCCTCGGTCTCCTGGGGAATACCGGTGCCAACACCACCGAAACCATCGGGGCACTCAATGTGAGCAGCGGTGCCAACACCCTGAACATCAATCCGGGTGGCACCAACCGTTCCGTCGTGCTGACTTCCAGCGCGCTTAACCGAACTTCCGGCGCGACCGTGGATTTTACCAACACGACCGGAACCTTGGGCAGCACGGGCAACAACCCGCGCGTGATCTTCACCACGGCACCCACCCTGACCTCGAACGTGCTGGGCTACGCGACGGTCAATGGCACGGCGTTTGCGGGTTACGGCGCGAACGGGGTGGTGGCGGTGGCGGGCACCAACACGGCCCAAGGTTCGTGGACGGCCTCGATCAACGCGACCCCTACCGCGGACCAGACGATGACCAACAACCGCACGGTCGGCTCGTTGTCACTCGGCAGCGGCATCGACGTGAACGCGGGCGGCTTCACCCTCACGGTCAGTTCCGGCGGCCTGCTGGCCACGGGCGCGACGAAGAGCATCCTCTCCAACGGCACAATCCGCACCGGCACGGGCGTTTCCGACCTGATCGCGCATGTCTATGGCGCGGGCGGCCTCGATATCAGCGCCGTCATCGCCGACAACAGCGGCGCCAAGGATTTCATCAAGACCGGCGACGGCGTGCTGAC
>DDSZ01000025.1:19806-100624 GCA_002344205.1 Opitutaceae bacterium UBA2377 | reverse complement strand
CGTCGTCACCAGCACGCGCTCGCCCGCCTCCACGGCCTTGCGCACCTCGCCGATCAGGTCCTCCACCTGGCCCTTGATGGGCCGGATGACGATCTGCGGATCGAGCAGGCCGGTCGGGCGGATGAGCTGCTCCGCCACGACGGCCGAGGCCTTCAGTTCAAAGTCCGCCGGCGTGGCCGAAACATAAAGCGTTTGCCCGGTGATGTGCTGGAATTCCGCGAAGCTCTGGGGCCGGTTGTCGAGCGCCGAGGGCAGCCGGAAACCGTGGTTCACGAGGGTCTGCTTGCGGGCGCGGTCCCCGTTATACATGCCGCCGATCTGCGGGATGGTGGCGTGGCTTTCGTCAATCATCAGCAGGAAATCCTTGGGAAAGAAATCAATCAGACAAAAGGGACGGTCTCCCTCCTTCCGGCCGGTAAGATGGCGCGAGTAGTTTTCGATGCCGTTGCAGAAGCCCATCTCCTGCAGCATTTCCAAATCGTAGTTCGTCCGCATGCGGATGCGCTGCGCTTCTAGCAACTGGCCGTTCTGCTCAAACTCCGCCACGCGCTGCTCCAGCTCGGCCTTGATCGCCGCCACAGCCGGTTCCAGCTTGCCGCGGGTCGTCACATACTGGTTGGCCGGGTAGAGGTCGAACTGGTCGAGCGGACGCAGGATTTTTCCGGTGAGCGGGTCGAACTCGCTGATCCCATCCACCTCGTCGCCGAAAAACTCCACGCGCAGCCCCAGCTCCGAATACGCCGGCATGATGTCCACCACGTCGCCGCGCACCCGGAAGCGCCCGCGCTTCAGCTCGTAGTCGTTGCGCTCGTATTGATTGTCCACCAACCGTTCGAGCAGGACATTGCGCCCCAGCGGATCGTGCCGCCGCAGCGCGATGCGCAGCTCGGTAAAATCTTCCGGCGAACCCAGTCCGTAGATGCACGACACGCTGGCGATCACGATCACATCGCGCCGCGAGACCAGCGAGCTGGTGGTCGCGATGCGCAGCCGCTCGATCTCCTCGTTGATGGACGAGTCCTTCTCGATGAAGGTGTCGCTCGACGGGATGTAGGCCTCGGGCTGGTAGTAATCATAGTAGCTGACGAAGTATTCGACGGCGTTCTCCGGGAAGAAGTTCTTGAACTCGGAATAGAGCTGCGCCGCCAGCGTCTTGTTGTGCGAGATGATGAGTGTCGGCCGGTCGCAGCGCGCTATGACATTGGCCATCGTGAAGGTCTTCCCCGAGCCGGTGACGCCCAACAGCGTCTGGTGCCGGTTCCCGGCTTGGATTGAGGCCACCAAGTGCTCAATCGCCTGCGGTTGGTCCCCGGTAGGCTGGTAGTCGGAGCTGAGTTTGAAGAGGGAACCCATGAAGCCCGGAAGCAAACAACTCAGCCCGCAGAAGCAAGCCACTGCCTTGGTCTGCGCCCAACGCCACCGCTTTCTACAGGCCAAACACCCGCAGGACGCCGTCGCGCAAACCGGCCCAGAATCGGCGCGCACCGCCTTTTTCCGCGGCGGTGATCTCTTGGCAGAGAAAAACACCTTCCCCGCTAAAAAGATCGTCGAAGAGCGGATTCATGCCGCGGTAGTAACCCCAGAAGGTTTCTGCGCGCGCCGGACGGTAATCCAGATGCGGGGAAAACCCCACGGTCGCATCCTGGTTGGTGCGGCGGGCGGCCGGCCTTTCCCGTCGTGAGAGCACCTCGGCCCGCACGCCGCGGCTGCCGGCCACCAACAGGCGGCACGGACCGGAAAACTCAAAAAATCTAAACTGCAGCGTAATCCACGACTGCCAGCGCCAGATTTGCCAGCGCCGACGGATCACCAGCCGACCGCCCGTCTCGGCCAAAGCCCCGACGATGAAGCTCGGCCGCAGGATCATCTTCGCCCCCGCCGGCAGCGTCACGAGCGCCAGCTCGATGTGCGGATTCGCCTGGTTCGAAAGCGTGGCCCGCTGCTCCTCCTCGGTGCCATTGCGCAACTCGATCAGCTCGACCAATCCGCTCGCGAGGCAGGTGAACGGAATCCGCCAGTCGAGCAGGAAGCGGGTGCGCCGCTTGAGCCCCTCGTCCGAAGCCTGCAGAAACGATTCCTTGATCCACAACCGGCCCTGCGGCGGCAGGGCGAGGTCGAGCGAAACCCGGCTCGAAGCCACCTCGGGCATGACGACCGGAGGCCCCGCCGCCAGCCGCACGGGCCGACCCAGCGCAACCATCGGCGCAAAGACAAAATACATCAGCACCCGCCCGACGGTGGGGCCGAGAAAGTAAACCGCGAGGGCCGCGATGATCCAGCCGCGCGTCTGCCGCCAAGCTTCGCGCACATACTCCGTGAATCTGGACTTTTGCGCCTCCGCCTCCTGCAGGCGCACATCCAGCCGGCCCAAGGTCATCTCCAGCCCGTTGCGCTCCCAAGTCATCCGGGTCTGTTCCCGTTGCAAGGTCTCGATCCGCCCTTTGGCCTCGGTCTTGATTTGCTCCATCCGCTGCATCTGCTCCCGGTTGGCCCGCTGCTGCTCGGGGTTGCCGACCAGCCGGTCCCAAGTGCTTTCGAGGGCTTTGAGCCGCTCGATCACACCCTCCGCCCGCCGGATCCGCTCCTCCTCGGCCGCAATCTCCTCACCCTTGGCCTGCAGGCGTTGGCCGACATCCAGGAGCGCTTCGCGAATCTGCGCCCGTTCGCCGGTCAGTGTAATCAGCAACTCATTGCGCTGCAGCTCGAAATCAACGTTGGCCCGCAGGAAAAGCCACAGCCCGTAGGCCGCCAGGGCGATGACCACAATGGCCACCGCCACCGCCGCCCGCTCGACCACCCAACGCAGTAATTTTAGAAAGGTTGCCATCTATCAACCGCCCGCAGGGGGCGGATAAGTTGCCGTCATTGAAGGGACGCCGGAGCCGGAAGCCAATTGCTAAACCCCGCCGCATCACCATGCTGACAGCCAAACAGAGCAAGGTTCCCACCCCGCCCCACCATGTCAAAAGTCATCATTTCAACCCTCTACAATTCGGACGTCTTCACCATGGCCTGCCGGCAGTTCGACAAGGCCGCCGACGCCATCAACCTGCCCGAGGCCATCCGCGACCGCACCAAATATCCGCGCCGCACCTTTGCCGTGGCCCTGCCCATCCGGCGCGATGACGGCAGCGTGACGGTCTTCGAAGGCTACCGCGTGCAGCACAACCTTTCGACCGGCCCGGCCAAGGGCGGCATCCGGTTTCACCAGGGCGTCACCATCGGCGAGGTGGCCGCCCTCTCGATGTGGATGAGCTGGAAATGCTCGCTCGTCGGCCTGCCTTACGGCGGTGCCAAGGGCGGCGTCATCGTCAATCCCAGCCAGCTTTCCGAAGGCGAACTGGAGCGACTCTCCCGCCGTTACATGCAGGAGATGATTCCCTTCATCGGGCCGCATGTGGACGTGCCCGCCCCCGACATGGGCACCAATGAAAAGATCATGGGCTGGATGATGGACACCTACTCCAATCACATCGGTCACATCGTGCCCGGCATCGTCACCGGCAAGCCGCTCGCCCTCGGCGGCTCCCAGGGCCGTCGCGAAGCCACCGGCGCCGGCGTCGCCTACCTCGTCAAAAAATACCTCGCCGACCTCAAGATTCCGATCGAGAAAGCGACCGTTGCCATCCAGGGCTTCGGCAATGTCGGCAGCGAGACGGCCGCGGCGCTGGAAAACTACGGCGCAAAGATCATCGCCATCTCCGACCACACGGCCGCCTTCTACAACGCCAAGGGCATCAATATCCAAAAAGCGCTGGCCTATGTGCGCTCGCAGAAAGTGCTGCACAACTTCGACGGCGGCGAGGAGATCACCAACGCCAAGCTGCTTGAGCTGAAGTGCACCGTGCTCGTGCCCGCGGCCCTGGAGCGGGTCATCACCCACGAAAACGCCCCCCGGCTCAAGTGCCGCATCCTCGCCGAGGCGGCCAACGGTCCCACCACCAACCAGGCCGACAAAATCATCGATACACGGGATGACATCGAGGTCATCCCCGACGTGCTCTGCAACTCCGGCGGTGTCATCGTCTCCTACTTCGAGTGGTGCCAAAATCTCCAGAACTTCTATTGGAGCCGGGACGAGGTGCTGCAAAAACTCTTTGTCATCCTCGACCGCGCCAAGGACTCCGTCGAGCTACAGAAGCGGAAATTCAAGTTCAGCCGCCGCCTCGCCGCCCTCACACTCGGCATCCAGCGCGTGGCCGACGCCAAGGCCGCTCGCGGGCTCTTCCCGTAAACGAAACCTCAGCGCCGCCGGACCCGCGGCAGATTCTTCTCGTAGGAAAGTCGCGCGATCAGGTGGCTGGCGACGGGCAGCGTCACGAACTGGAAGAAGATTGCCGCGATCACTTTGAGCCCGGACACCTCCGTGGCCGGATCGAGCCAGAGCCCGAAGAGCAGCACCATCAGGCCGAGCGTCAGGCCTTTGCCCAAGGCATGCGCCCGACAAAACACGTCGGGGAAACGCACGATGCCGATCATCGCGACCAGCACGAGCAATGCGCCCAGAATCATGACACCGACCGATACATGCTCCATTTGCAGGTTCATGGCTTGTCCTCCTTATCCGCTTCCTCGGCCTCCTCGCCGCCGTAGGGCAGCGAGCGTTGCAGGAACAGCACAAAGGCCACCGCCCCGAAGAACCCCAGCGTCGAAACGATGAGGATCAGCTCCATATAAAAGACCGACTGCCACCAGCGCGAAAGCAGCGCTGTCATCGCAACCGCGCACAGCACCACGGCATCAAACGCCAGGATGCGGTCCACGACCGTCGGTCCTTTCGCCAGCCGGTAAAAACCGAGCAGCAGGGCCGCCGCCAGGATGGCAAAAGCAATCTGGAGCAGCAGCTCGGTCATCGGGTGAAGGCGAGGATGCCCCGCTTGAGGGTTTGGTCGATGCTGGCGCGAACCGCGGCCGGGTCGGGACAGTCGAGCACGTGGAGATAAAGCCGCGTGAAGTCGTGGGAGATGTCCACCGTGCACGTTCCGGGCGTCAGGCTCACACAGTGCGAGAGCAAAAGGATCTCCAGCCGGTTCAGGTCGGAGACATCATAAATGAGAAAATCGGGCCGCAGCCGGTCCACCGGCACGAACAAGGTGAACCGGATCAGTTGGGCGCAGGCCCGGATAAACTCCCAAGCGAACACGCCCAGGAAGACATTGGCCGCGATCACCCGGCGCACGTAATCGCCGCTATGCAGCACCGGCCGAAACAGAAACAACAGCAGAAAGCCGAGGGCCGAGCCGATGAAAAAATCCAGCAAGGTGGGCTTGCTCTGGAGCAGCAGCCAGATGACCGCCACGAGGACATTGAGCACCAGGGAACGCATGATCAGCCGCCTCCTCTCAGCAAAAATTCAATGTAGGCGGGCCGGTCGAGCAACTGTCGCGCCGCCTCGTGGGCCACGCCGAGGAAAAACTCGGCCCCAAAGCCGATGCCCAGCGAGATCACGGTCATGCCTCCCGCCACTGCCGCCATCGGCCGCCACCGCCGCTCTTCCGTGTGCACGCCCTCCTTGGCGGCAGCCGCCCAGAATGCGCCGTTCCAGATCTTGAGCATGCTGAACAACGTCAACACCCCGGCCAGCAGCGCGCAAAACACCAGCACCCACTCCTGCTGCCGCAGGCCTTCGACAATGATCATGTATTTGCCCCAAAAACCGCTCAAAGGCGGGATGCCGGCCAGCGACAACGCCTGCAGCAGGAAGATCACGCCCAGCACCGGCGTTGCCAGCCAGAGCCGGCCGGTTTTCTCCAGGTCATCGGTGCGGTTGAGCACCACAACCGTGCCGCCCACGAGGAACAACGTGCTCTTCACCACAATGTGGTGAATGATGTAAAAGATCGCCGCCGCCAGCGCGTATGGCGTGAAAAGGCCGATCGCCAGCACCATGTAGCCGATCTGGCTCAGGATGTGGAACGAAAGGATGCCACGGATAAAATTCCGCGACACCGCCCCCAGCACGCCAAAGATCATCGTGGCCGCGGCCAACCATGCCATCAGCAGGTGCGGCAGAGACAGATCGGGCGGCAACACCTGCCCGAAGATGCGCAGCAGCACATAGACGCCGACCTTCGTCAGCATGCCGGCGTAGAGCGCGGCAACGGGACTCGGCAGAATCGGGTAGCTGTTCGGCAGCCAGTAAAACAACGGAAACACGCCCGCCTTCATGCCGAAGACCGTGAGAAACAGAAGTGCGAGCAACGTCAGTTGCGGCGTCCCCGCCAGGGCGTCCGCCCGCTCTGCGATCTGCGCGAAGTTGAGCGAGCCAAACATGCCGTAGGTCAGGCCCGCCGCGACGAGGAACAGGGTGCTGCCCACGAGGTTCAGCGCCAGATACGGGAAGGCCTGTTTGATATCCCAATCATCCGCCTCCAGCGTGAGCAGCGCGTAGGACGCGATCAGCATCACCTCAAAAGCCACGAAAAGATTGAAAAGATCGGCCGTGCAGAAAGCCAGGTTGATGCCCGTCACCAAAAACTGAATCAACGGCAGTCGCAGCGGATTTTCGTCCTCGGGCGGCAATTCGGCATACCCAAACAGGATCGCGGCCAGCGCCGTGAGCGCGCCAAGCGCGAGCATGATTGCCGCCAGCAGGTCGATCACCAACACGATGCCGTAGGGCGCGGCCCACCCACCCAGCCCCAGCACCTGTGGCGGCTGGCCGTAGGCGCCATGTGCCAGCACCAAGGCCACTCCCAATTGCGCCGTGGCCGAGAGACCGATCAACCAGCGCCGCCAGCGGCGCCGCCCGGCCAGCAACGCCACGATTGCCGTCAGTAACGGCAGGAGAATCGGCAATGCGAACACCAGATCCTTCATGAGGCGTCCTCCTTTGGCCTCTCGCGCCGCGGGTCAAAGAGCTCGCAGGCATTGGCCGTGCCCTGATCGAGGAAAGTCCGATAAAGCAGGATCACCATGTAGGCGATCACGCCGAACCCGATCACGATGGCGGTGAGGATGAGCGCCTGCGGGAGCGGATCGACCGCCGGTGCGCTGTTGCCCTGCAACACCGGCGCACTCTTGCCGTCCGGTCGGCCCGACATGGCCAGCAGGAACAGGTTGGCCGCATTCGAAAGCAGGATGAAGCCAAACAGAATGCGCACGAAGCTCGCCTGCAGGATAAGGAAGCAGGCTCCGCCAAACATCAGCCCCACCAGGATGGCTGTCTCCCACATCATGGCTCGTCCTCCGTTTCGAGTTCCGATGAGGAGCGGCTGTGCTCGCGCTCCACCGGCTCCTCCAGATCGGCCGCATAACGCCGCCACTCGCTCGGATTGAGCGCCGTAAGACCGCTGATGGATCGGAACAGCACAAAGATCATCTTGGCGGTCACGCCCACCACGACGAGGAAGATGCCGATGTCAAAGATCAGCGGTGTGCCCACTTCGAGGGTGCCCAGCAGCGGCAGCTCTTCCAGCTTCCAATGAAAATGCCGGAGAAAGGGCTCGCCGACCACCAGCGGCAGCATGCCCGTCACCACCGCCAACAGCAGCCCGATGGCAGCCAGCCGCGTGGGATCCACCCGCAACACCTTCTGTGCCTCGCGCACGCCAAAAGCCAGGCTCAGCATGATCAACGAGAGCGCCGAGCCCAGTCCGCCGATGAAGCCGCCGCCCGGCAGGTTGTGCCCGCGCAGCAGCAGATACACCGCAAACACGTTGATCACAAAAAACAGGAACGAGCCGACCGCCCGGAAGATGTAGGAGTCGCCGGTTTTCATTGGTCCGTCGCCTCCGGTTTCTTCTCGGTCTTGCGGCCCAACCCGTAGCCCGCCGGCCCCATGGCGCCGGCCGCGTATTCCTCCGCGGTGCGCCGGTAGCGCATCACGAGACCAATCGCACCGAGGCAGGCGATGACCAGCACCGTGGCCTCCAACAACGTGTCGAAGCCGCGGAAGTCCACGAGGATGGTGTTCACCGTGTTCGTGCCGTGCGCCAGCGGCACGGTGTTCGCCAGATAATAATCGCCGGCGGGCTGCGCATGTCGGTGTTGCATGGCCATCAGCGCGGCCAAAGTTGTCAGCACGCCCACGCCCGCCGAGATGGCCAGGTTGACCGCTTGCCGGCGGCCGGAAAAGAACCACCCGATTTCGCTGATCTCGGCCGAGCGTGGAAACCGGGCCAGCAGGAGCAGCACCAGCAGCAACGTCGCCGACTCCACCAGGATCTGCGTCATCGCCAAATCGGGCGCGCGGAAAAGCACGTAGTAAAACGTGATGAGAAAGCCGATGATGGAGACCGCGATGAGTTGGGAGGTCCAGCGCCGCATCACGATGATCATGGCCAGCGCGAGCCCGATCAGCCCCACCACCAGCGTGCGCACCGGATCGAAGTCGGCGCCCGAGGGCAGCCCCGGCCACAGGGCCAGCCGCTGCGTCCACCAATAGCCCCCGACCAGCAGGACCATGAAGCCCAGGGCGATCGCGAGATAATCAAACTGCCGGTCAAACCGCAGGGCCAGCCCAAGCCCTTTGGCCCACTTTGGCACCGCCGCGACCACACCCTCGAATCCGACATCAAACCGCAGCGGCGCCGGAATGCGGGCTTTCGCCCAGAGGCCCCGCCACAGCCAGGCAAAGACCACCGCCCCGGCAGCGATGATCAGCGCACTCGTCAAAAACTCCCGGGTGACACCGTGCCACAGGCTGTAGTGCACCACGGTCGGATCATGCAGCCCTGTCGTCTGCAGGACCGCGAGACCCGCGCCCAGCAAGCCGGGAAAAAGTCCGAACAGCAGACAGGCACCCGCCAGCAGCAGCGGTGGCAACTGCATCCCAAGACCGGGCGCATGAAAATGCGCCAAGGCCTTGGCCGAGGGCGGCCCGCCGAAAATCCCCCAAAATATCCGGGCCGAAAACGCCACCTTCAGCGCCGAGGCCGCGCCCACAAATATCAGCGGATACCAGGCCAGGGCCGCGCTGCCCTCCCAATAGGTGAACATGTCCTTCAACATGTATTCCTTGCTGATAAAACCGAGCGTGCCGGGCAGCCCGGCCATCGAGGCCGCCGCTACCAGCGTGATACCGGCGAGCAAAGGCAGTTCGCGCCGCAGGCCGCCAAGCTGGCGGATGTCGCGAACTCCCGTGGCATGATCCACGATGCCCACCACCATGAAGAGACAGCCCTTGTAGAAAACATGGCTCGCGATGTGCAGCAGGTCGCCCTGCACACCGCCGGCCGGACCCATGCCATAGAAACCGATGAGAAAACCCAGTTGGCTGACCGTGGAAAACGCCAAGATCCCCTTCAGATCCTGTGAAAGCAGCGCCAGCACCGCGGCGAGCAACATCGTCCCAAAACAGATCGTGATGAGCAGCGGCGCCCACAGCTCCACGCCCTGAAACACGGGGAAAATGCGGGCGATGAGAAAAACGCCCAGCTTCACCATGGTCGCGGAGTGCAGGTAGGCGCTCACCGGCGTGGGCGCGGCCATGGCGTTGGGCAGCCAGAAGTGAAACGGGAATTGCGCGGATTTGCCCAGCGCACCGATGGCGATCAGCACAAATGCCGCCGAAAGCAGGCCTGGCGAGGCGTTCCGGGCCGCGCCGTCCATCAGCGCGGCGAGTTCGTAGGTGCCGGCCGCCTGCCCCAGCAGCACCACGCCGGCGAGCATCGCCAGCCCCGTCGTGCCCGTCACCAGCAGAGCCATCCGGGCACCGTCGCGCGACTCGTTCTTCTCATGCAAAAACCCGATCAGGAGGAATGAAGTGATGCCGGTGAGTTCCCAGAAGATGAACAGCAGGAGCAGATTTCCCGCGAGCACCGTGCCGAGCATCGCGCCCATGAAGAGCAGCAGATAGGCGTAGAACCGATTGTGATGGCGGTAATGATCGTCGAGATAGTGCGCGGCGTAGAACACGACGAGGATGCCCATGCCGCTGACCACGAGACCGAAGAACAGCGACAGCCCGTCGATCATGAACGTGAGATCCAACCCCAGGGAGGGAATCCACGCCAACTCCACCACCATGCGGCCGCCGGGCTCCGCCACCGCCAGCGCCAGATGGAGCAGGATCGCAAAAGAACCAACCGGCGCCGCCAAGGCCAACCAGCCCGTGCGCGCACGCCACTTGCCCCCGACCGCGAGGACCGCGGGCAGAAGCAAAAAAGGCAGCAGAATGGCGATAAACAGGAGGGCGACCATGCGTCATGCCCGCCGGCGCCGCATCACTCTGGACGCCCCGGGCGCCGTTACGATTCGGTCGAGTCGAATGCTGTCAACCCGAACCGGAATTTTCAGTTCCGCAACGCTTCACGAGGGCAGCATCAGGAAGGCCAGACCCATGATGAGCGTCGGCACAAACGCCGCGACGAGCAGTTTGCCCGGCGCGATTCCCTCCTTGAAGCTGGGCGACAGGATGGACTGGCCCGCGGGATTCGGCGCGTTCGCGATGACCGTCAAACCGCCGCCCGCCACCGCCCCGGCCACGACCGCATACTTCATTTCCTCGGAAAACCCCGGCACCAGCGAAGCGAGATAGGTGATTGCCGCATTGTCGTTGAAAGCCGTCAGCACGGTCGCGCCCAGCATCAGCGGCAACGCATCCAAGCTGCGCAAGACCGGCTCAATCCACCACTGCTGCAACGTCCCGTGGATGACCAGGCCGGCGAGAAAAAAGCCCACCAAAATGGGGCCGCGAAACTGGATCGGCGATTGGAACTGCGCCGTCGCCTGCGTGAAGGCGAGAAACATCAGGAAACCGCCCATGTAGAGGGCCGTGTAGTGCGCCGTGAACACCGTCCAGAACAGCGCGAAGACATGCGCAATCGTCACCCAGACCGGAATGCGCACCCGGTGGTCGTCCACCGGCGCGCCGAACAGCTCGGCCTCGCCCGCCGGCTTGCGTTGCGCGGCCAGCGCGGCGAACTCGCGCCGAAACACGTAATAATAAAGCAGATTGGAAGCGAGGATGCCCACCACCGCCTTCCAGCCGAAATGCGTGAGCATGTGCATGAAGTCCCAGCCCCAAGCCCCCGCCACCATGAGCACCGGCGGAGCGGCGAAATGCGTGAGCGTGCCGCCGACCGAGACATTGACGAAGAGCAGCCCGAGCGTCGCGTATTTCAGCCGCTCGCTCGGCCCGTAGCGGTAAAAATTCTCCAGCAGCAGCAGCGCCGAGATCGTCATGGCGGCCGGCTCGGTGATGAACGAGCCCAGCACGGGCCCGACCGTGAGGATGGAGAACCACCAGGCCAGCGGCGTGCCGGCCCCGAGCGCGGCCACCCGCGCCATCGCGTTCTCCGCCAGCCGCAGCACCGGCCGGCTCGCCGCGATCGCCATGATGACGACCACAAAGATCGGCTCCGTGTAGCTGACCCGGCTGTTGAGATATTCCTCGGCCGTGTGCCAGCTCTCGGACCAGGTGATCGCCACCAGCAGCGGAATGACCCAGATGCCGAAGACCGCCTCCACCTCGCCGAAGAAATGCAGGATCTTGCCCCAGAAACTCACTTCGTCGGGCTCGCCGTCGTTGTTGAGGTCCACAAACCGCCCCTCGCGCCGAAGTTTCTCGGCATGTCGCTGCTCGATGACATGCGCCCAGTGCCGGAAGCGCGCGGTCAGGAAGGTATGGATGACCGCGAGCACGAAGAGAATCGTGGCGACAAGGTTGAACGGCTCGACCTCCACCCGGTGCCGCAGGATTTCCCAAAGCGTCGAGTTGGTCTCATCCACCACATAGGTCTCGATGGGCACGGGAAACGCCTCCTCGTGCGCGTTGCCAGCCGGCGCGGCCGCGCTGATCCGCGGCAAAAAAGCCAGCCACATCATCACCACCCACCACAGGAGGAGTTTCGTTTTCATGCCTTCAGCAGTTCGAGCAACTCATGGAGCGAGTGGATAAAGGCGCCGGCACCGGCCCGGACCGGCTTGCGGTCCGCGTAGCGTCCGAAGCCCACGAAAAGATCCACCACCGGCTGCGTCTCCAGGTCGCTCACCCCGTCGCCCACCATGACGGTGCGGCCCGCGCCGAGATCCCGTTTCACCCGGGCAATGATCTGCGGTTTGCCGCCGGAACGAGTGGCCGGATAGTCCACATCATAACCCCGGTAGGCGCCGGCACCGTCGAAATACAGGTCCACCGCCTCCACGCGGGTGATGCCCAGAAAATCCGCCAGCGGCGCGATGGCCTGCCGGAAGCCGCCGCTCACGATCACAGGCTCCCAACCCCGCTCCTTCAGTTCGCGGATGGTGGAGCGCGCGGTCGGCTCCACGCTCGCGATGTAGTCGGCCCCGATTTGCTCCACCTCCGCGCGCGTCGGGCGGATGAGTTCCAGCCGGCGGCTGAACACCGCCTCCACGGGGATTTTGCCTTCCATCGCCTGCGTGGTCATGTGCTCGATCTGGCGCTGCACCTCGGGCCCGCGACCGCGGGCCAATTCGTCAATGCCTTCGATCGCACTCAGCGTGCTGTCACAATCAAAAAGGATAAGTTTGGCGGCGGCCACGGCTCCACCCAACACGATCCCGGCCGCGCTGCCCACTTTTTTTAGTGTCTTGCCCGTCCGGGCACAAAAAAGCCCCCGGTGCGGACCGGGGGCGGGAAAAGAACCTGCGGGCTTACTTCTTGGTGCCGCGCTTGAACTTCGTCGTGAACTTCTCGACGCGACCGGCGGTGTCCACGATGCGCTTCTCGCCGGTGTAGGCGGGATGCGAGTCCATGGTGACGTCGCGCAGGATGATGTGGTATTCCTGGCCGTCGATGGTCTCCTTGCGGGCGGACTTCATCGTGGAACGGGTCAGGAAGCGTTTGCCGCTCGCAACATCAACGAAGCAAACGGGATTGAGCGTGGGATGGCCTTCGGCTTTCACGGGAATAAAGGGATGGGTTGGATCAACCTTGGCGGGCCTTGTAGCGCGGCTCGACCTTGTTGATCACGTAGATTTTGCCTTTGCGACGCACGACCTGACAGGCCGGGTGACGCTTCTTGGCGGATTTGATGGAGGAAACGACTTTCATAAAAGGCGTGAAAACAGAGCGCCACCCCACCCCTGTCAACTGAAATGTCCGCGCTGGCGTAACTCAGTTGAGACTCGTGTCTTCGGGCTCCTCGGCCAAGAGCCTCCACTCATCGCCCGCGCGGCGCAGGATCGTCCGCCACAGCCCGGTATCCTGCGACTGGCCAAGCAGATCGTCGGGGATCTCCGCCACCACCCAGGCATCCTGCTTGAGTTCGCGTTCGAGCTGGCCGCGGGACCAGCCGGAGTAGCCCAGAAACGCCCGCACCTCCGCGCTGCCCTCGGCGAGAAACTCCGCCGCCCGGCCGGGCTCGATGCCAAAGTGCATCCTGAATCCCTCCGGTTGGGGCTCCCAAGCCACCAGAATGAGCTGCTTGTCCTGCACGGGACCGCCTTGGTAAAGCGGCACCGTCGCCAGCGGCCCGGCCGCGAATTCGCTGTTAAGGTCACCCAGCTTCCGGCCCAGCGGCCGGTTCAGCACCACGCCCATCGCCCCGTCGCCATCATGCACGGACATGAGGATCACGGTATGGCGGAAATTTGCATCGCGCAGGGAGGGATGGGCCAGCAACAGCGTGCCGGCGAGCCGTGGCTTGGAAGGGGTCTGGCGTTCGCGCATGGCAGAGAAACCGAGGCGGTTTTACTCCAGCCGCAACACCTTCACACCGGCGTCGGCCAGCATGGGCGCCACCAGCGGATCGTTGTTGTAGTCATCCCGGTAGCGGATTTCCGCGATGCCCGCCGAGGCGAGGATCTTGGCGCAGTTGATGCAGGGATAATGCGTGATGTAGGCGACACAACCTTCCACCGAACTGCCGCGCCGGGCCGCATCCGCCACGGCGTTCTGTTCGGCATGCACCGTCGCCTGTTCGTGACCGTCGCGCAACCGCGAGACATGCGGGGAACCCGGCAGGTAGCCGTTGTAGCCCGCGGCGACGAGCCGGTTGCGCCGCTCCCCGCCGGTGACGATCACGCAGCCCACGTTGAGCCGCTCGCACGGCGAGCGCGTGGCCATGAGCAGCGCCGTGGCCATGAAATACTCGTCCCACGAAGGCCGGTGGGGAAATCGCGCGGTGGCATCGGCAATCAGCCGGACGGGATCGGTGGGTTCGCTCATGCAGGAACAGGACTGTGCGCATCCCGGACCGGCGGGCAACCCTGCACTGCGCCAACCGCCGGCCCAAAATCGTTCTCGTTCTCGCCCGGGTAATGGTTCTCTCTTTGGTGAAACCAAAGAGAGAACCCGTCCGCTCCGCCATGCCCAGCCTCCATGACCTTGTCGCCCATTGCGACCGCCGCACCCGGCGCACCGCCTTTGCCGATTATCCCGGCTCATTTAACGGCCTGCAGGTCGCCAACTCCGGCCGCGTGACCAAGATCGGCGCCGCGGTGGATGCCGGCGTCGAGCCCTTCCGCCTCGCCGTCGCCGCCGGGGTGGATTTTCTCATCGTGCATCATGGCATGTATTGGGACATGCCCCGCCCGCTCACCGGGCCGGCCTATGATCGTGTCGCCACCCTCATCCGTGGCGACTGCGCACTCTACTCCAGCCACCTGCCGCTCGATGCGCACCCGCAGATCGGCAACAACGTCCTGCTCGCCCGGCAGCTCGGCTTGAAGCCCGCCCGCACGTTCATCCCGAGCGATGGCGGCGACATCGGCTGCATCGCGCCCAGCCGGCTGACCCGGGCCGCCCTGCGCGCCAGGCTGGAGCGCCACTACGCCCGCGTCATCGCCATTGAATGCGGCTCCACCGCGCCCCGGGCCGTGGCCTTCTGTAGCGGCAGCGGCAACAGCGCCCTCGGTCACCTCGCCGCCGCCGGCGTGGACACGCTCATCACCGGCGAACTGCGCGAGGAGCACTTCAATCGCGCGCAGGAGGAGAAACTCAACCTCTACCTCTGCGGTCACTACGCCACCGAGGTTCACGCCGTGCAGGCGCTCGCCACCGAGCTTGCCAAAAAATTCAACCTGCCGTGGCAGTTCCTCGCCACCGGCAATCCGCTCTGATATCCCATGAAACGCATCGCCATCCTGCACGGCCCCAATCTCGACCGCCTCGGCAAGCGCCAGCCCGAGATCTACGGCCGCGCCACGCTCAAGGACCTCGAAAAACTCATCCGCACCGAGGCCCGCCGGCTCGGCTTGACCGTGACTTTTTTCCAGTCCGCCCATGAAGGGGCACTGGTGGACAAAATCCATGCGCTCACCGACCGCGGCATCGACGCTTTCATCGTGAACTTCGGCGCCTACTCCCACACCAGCATCGCCCTGCGCGATGCGCTGGCGGCCAGCGCCAAACCGGCCGTCGAGGTGCATATCTCGGACATCAAAAAGCGCGAGAAATTCCGCCGCACCTCCATGACGGCGGGCGCGTGTGTGGCCATGATATCCGGCAAGGGTTTCCCCGGCTACGTAGAGGCACTGCAGCTCCTCCAGTCGCCCTGACCCGCATGCCGCCCGCCGTCCCCGAACCCGCAGCCGCCTGGCTCGTGTGCCACACCCGCCCGCGCTGCGAGAAAAAGTTCGCCGCGCTCATGGCCGCCGAAGGTTTCGAGCACTACCTCGCGCTCGTCCAAAGTGTGCGGCGCTACCGGCAGCAGACCAAACGCTTCACCAAGCCGCTTTTTCCCGGCTACGTTTTTGCCCTTGTGCCGGCCGAGCGCAAAGCCCGGATCTACCAGCAGGACCTGCTCGCCCGCGCCATCCCCGTGCCCGACGAAGCCGCGTTTCTCCGCCAACTCGCCGACGTCAAGGCCATCGTCGCCTCCGGCTTCGAACTCAGTCTCATGCCGCTGCTCGCCAAGGGCCGGCGGGTAAAAATTGCCGGCGGACCTTTGCACGGCCTGGAAGGCTACGTGGACAATCCTGCCAACCCCGCCGGCATCGTCATCGCCGTGGATGTTTTGCAGCAAGGTCTCCTCGTGAAGGTCCCCGCCGCCAACCTCACGCCGCTGCCCTGAGCAACCGGTTCCGGCCGTATCCGGCCGGAAATTTCCACGCGAGGCCTTCCCTGCTTCCGCGGCCACGACGCGCCGTGGTTTAGGAACTTGCCGCCCCGCCGCCGGCAATCGAAAGGGACCGCTGCCTGACAAAAAAGTTGTCGCACTTCCGCCGGTCGTCACGCTCAACCCCTGCCGCCGCATGCCGCCACCGCTCACTTACAAAATCGCCGTTCTGGTCTTTCTGGAAAACCCCGCCGGAGAGCATCTGCTGCTCCTGCGCGCGAAGCCGCCCAACCTTGGCATCTGGAGCCCCATCGGCGGCAAGCTGGAGACCGCCATCGGCGAATCCCCGTTCGAATGTGCCGTCCGCGAGACCCGGGAAGAAGCCGGTTTCGAGATCACGGCGGACGACCTGCACCTTTTCGCCATGATCGCCGAGAAGGCTTACGAGGGCGAATCCCACTGGCTCATGTTCCTCTTCCGCTGCCGCCGGCCCATCCCTGCGCTGCCCCCGGCCATCGGCGAGGGCCGCTTCGGTTTCTTTTCCCGCACGGCCATCGACTCCCTGGCCATTCCCGAGACCGACCGCAACGCACTCTGGCCCATCTATGACCGTTTCCGCGACCGTTTCGTGGCGCTCAAGGCGGATTGCGCTCCCGGCCAGCCGGTCCGGGTGGAGATCGAGGAGATCACCCCGCCCTCCGCGGATCGCTCGCCTGCCGCCGCCTTTGAGGACTAAACACTTGATTTCTAAAACTTCCGGCAAACACTGACCCGTTTCAACCGCCAGACCACCAAGAACGTGAGCAAAAAAGCCACTGCCGCACCGAAAAAATCCACCGGCTCCGCAACCTCCGCGGAGTCGCCGGCCGACGCACCCGTCAACCGCAGCCTCAGCAAAGTCGAGCGCATCGAACTCTTCCGGACGATGGTCCGCATCCGCCGCTTCGAGGAGCGCTCGCTCCGCGCCTACCAGGGCAAGAAAATCGGCGGCTTCATGCACCCTTACATCGGCCAGGAAGCCGTCGCCGTGGGCTGCTGCTCGCTGATGGGCAAGGACGATCACGTCATCACCGCCTACCGCGATCACGGCCACGCGATTGCCGTGGGCATGGGTCTGAATGAGCAGATGGCCGAGATGTATGGCAAGGCCACCGGTTGCTCCAAGGGCAAGGGCGGCTCAATGCATTTCTTCGCCCCGGACCGCAATTTCTGGGGCGGCCACGGTATCGTCGGCGGCCAGATTCCCCTCGGCATCGGCCTCGCCTACGGCCTGAAATACCTCGGCCGCAAAGGCGCCGCCATGGCCTTCATGGGCGATGGCGCGGTCAACCAGGGCGCCGTCCACGAATCCTACAATCTCGCCGCCCTCTGGCAGTTGCCGGTGATTTTCGTCATCGAGAACAACGGCTATTCCATGGGCACCAGCCAGTCGCGCTCCTCCGCCGGCGAACTCGCCAAGCGCGCCGAGGGCTACAACATGGCCTGGGATACCTGCGATGGCCACGACCTCTACGCCGTCCGCGCGATGATGGACAAATACCTCAAGCTCGCGCGTGAGGAGTCGA
Source organism: Opitutaceae bacterium UBA2377 (assembly GCA_002344205.1). Lineage (GTDB taxonomy): Bacteria > Verrucomicrobiota > Verrucomicrobiia > Opitutales > Opitutaceae > UBA2377. Next base: position 83,154 of record DDSZ01000025.1, on the reverse strand, counting down.
AGCCGGCCGTGATTGAAATCCGCTGCTACCGCTACCGCGGCCACTCCGTCGCCGACCCGGACAACACCTACCGCACCAAGGCCGAGATCGAGGAATACCGCCGCACGAAGGATCCCATCCAAACCTTCCAGCAGCGACTGATCGCCGCCAAGATCCTCACCGAGGCCGAAGCCGAGGAAATCGACCAGGCCGCCCGCGCCGAAGCCGAGGCCGCCGCCGAATTCGCCGAGGCCAGCCCCTTCCCCACGGTCGAAAACATCCAACAGGACGTTTACTGGGAGGCGGACAACCCCGCCGAGCGCAAATCCCAGGGCCGCCTCTTCTTCGACTGAGCCAACTCTCCATGCCTGCCATCACTTACCGCGAAGCCATCCGTCACGCCCTCGCCGAGGAGCTGGAACGCGACAAGAACGTCGTCATCTTGGGCGAGGAAGTCGGCCAGTTCAACGGCTCCTACAAGGTCACCGAGGGCCTGCTCGCCAAGTTCGGCCCCGACCGCATCGTGGACACGCCCATCTCCGAGGCCGGATTCATCGGCATGGGTGTCGGCGCCTCCATGCTCGGCGTTCGCCCCGTCATGGAGCTGATGTTCTGGTCCTTCTACTCCGTCGCTTTCGACCAGATCCTCAACAACGCCGCCAACGTCCGCTACATGTCCGGCGGCCTGATCAATTGTCCCATCGTGATCCGCGGCCCCGCCAACGGCGGCACCAACGTCGGCGCCACCCACTCGCACACCCCGGAAAACGTGCTCGCCAACCATCCCGGCGTGAAGGTCGTGGTCCCCGCCACCCCTTACGACGCCAAGGGTCTGCTCAAGTCCGCGATCCGCGACAATGATCCCGTGATGTTCCTCGAGAACACCATCCTCTACGGCAACAAGGGCGAGGTCCCGGAAGAGGAATACCTCATCCCCCTCGGCTCGGCCGACGTGAAGCGCGAGGGCACCGATCTCACGATCGTCACCTATGGCCGTTCCGTCCTGCACTCCCTCGCCGCCGCCGAAGTCCTCCAAAAGGAGCACAACCTCTCCGCGGAAATCGTGGATCTGCGCTCCATCCGCCCGCTCGACATCGACACCGTGCTCAAGTCGGTCGCCAAGACCCACCGCGTGCTCATCGTCGAGGAGCAGAAGCCCTTTGCGAGCGTCGGCACCCAGCTCACCTACATGATCCAGCGCGAGGCCTTTGACGAACTCGACGCCCCCATCCACCGCCTCGCCACCGTGGACGCTCCGGCCATCTACAGCCCGCCGGTCGAAATCGAACAACTTCCCAACCCGCAGCGCGTCCTTCAGGCTGCCCTCGAAATCTTCAACTGATCACCGCCATGGCTCAAATCATCGAAATGCCGAAACTCAGCGACACCATGACGGTGGGCACGCTGGTCAAGTGGCTCAAAAACGAAGGCGACACCGTGAAATCCGGCGACATGCTCGCCGAGGTCGAGACCGACAAGGCCACGATGGAGCTGGAGTCCTTCTTTGACGGCGTGCTGCTCAAGCAATTTGCCGCCGCCGGCTCGTCCGTCGCCATCGGCGAGGCCCTCGCCGCGATCGGCAAGGCCGGCGAAAAGGTTGAGGCCCCGGCGCCAAAAAAGGCAGAAGCCCCCAAGGCTGAGGAAAAAAAGCCTGAAACCAAGGAGCCCGAAAAGAAGGAAGAGCCCAAACCCGCATCGGCAGTTCAAGCGCCTGCGGCAGCCATTCCGCACTCCGCAACCCCCAATCCGCAATCACCGGCCTCAGGCCGGCTCCGGATTTCCCCGCTCGCCCTGCGTCTTGCGGCCGAGCTGGGCGTAGATCCCAAGACGGCCAAGGGCTCCGGCCCCGGTGGCCGTATTTTGCGCGCCGATATTCTTGCCGCCGCCAAAAACCCTCCGGCCAAGGCCGCCGCCCCCGCCGGCAAAGCCGCACCTGTCTGGCCTTGGCGCTCTGTCACCGACAAATCCGCCGTGCAGGCCGAGGCCACCGCGTCGCCCTCCAACATGCGCGCCACCATCGCGCGCCGATTACTGGAGTCCAAGACCCAGATCCCGCACGTTTATCTGGAGATCGAGGTGGACGCTGATCCGCTCATGGCCCTGCGCGAGCAACTCAACGCCGGCCTCGCGAAGGACAAGGTCAAGCTCTCGGTCAATGACTTCGTCCTCAAGGCCAGCGCCGCCGCGCTCCGCGCCGTTCCTTCGGTCAACACCTCGTGGGAAGAAAAGGGCATCAAGTCCCACGGTGCGGTGCATGTGTCCTTCGCGGTCGCAATCGACGACGGCCTCATCACCCCGGTCATCCGCAACACCGACCAGAAGAGCCTCATGCAGATCAGCGCCGAGACCAAGGAACTCGGCAAAAAAGCCAAGGACCGGAAGCTCACGCCCGCGGAGTTCACCGGCGGCACGTTCTGCGTCTCCAACCTCGGCATGATGGGCATCGAGCGCTTTACCGCGATCATCAACCCGCCCAACGCCGCCATCCTCGCCGTGGGCGCCACCGTCAAGAAGCCGGTCGTCGTGGACGATGAAATCGTGATCGGCCAGCGCATGTCGCTCACCCTCTCCTGCGACCACCGCATCGTGGACGGCGCCGTCGGCGCCAAGTTCCTGAACGCTCTCCGCGATCACCTGCAGAATCCCGCCCTGTTGCTGCTGTAGGTTTTCCTGCGCGTGCAATCTTCGGGCTAGCCGAACGACGCTACATCGCTATGCCTGAGGGCATCGTGGCCGTCGCCTACTTGGATCATGCCGACAAAACCCGCACCCGGCTCGACCGGCCGGTTTCGCTTGGCCGCAGCTCCGCCTGCGAGATTTCGCTGAACGATACCGAGTGCTCCCGCCGCCACGCGCTCATCAATCCGCAGGCCGGCGGTGAGTTCTGGATCGTGGACCTCGGCAGCACCAACGGCACCCACGTCAACGGCCGGCGACTGCTGCGCCCCACCCAGCTCGCCGATGGCGACCGTATCCTGCTCGGCCGCACGGAGCTCATTTTTCGCGGCGGCGCGCCGCGTGCCACCACCCGCAAACATGCCGAAAGCGAGACCCAATTGATCACCCGGCCCGCCATCCGCGTCGAGGAAGCCTGGATGGTGCTGGCCGATATCGAGGGCTTCACTCCCTTTTCCCAAAGCCATCCTCCCGAGGAGGTGTCGCGACGTGTCGGCGGCTGGCTCTCGGCCTGTGCCGCGGGGTTCGCCGCCCAGAAGGCCGACATTCAGGTGTATCTCGGCGACGGGTTTCTCGCCTACCTGCCTGTGCGCACGTTTCCCCCGGCCCGTTTCTTCGCGGCGCTGGCCGCGCTCCGCGAGTTGCAAGCCGAGACCGCCCATCTGCCTTTCCGGCTGATCGTGCACCATGACCGCGTGACGGTGGGCGCAGCGGCTGCCGGCGGGGTCGAATCGGTGCTTGGTGCAGGCGTGAATTATCTCTTCCGCATGGAGAAGGTCGCCGGGGCCGCCCGCGTGCGTTACGCCGCCACGCCCGCCGCCCTTGCCGCCTGGCCCGATCCGAAGCCCCGGGCCACTTCCACCGGGCTGCATGCCCTCAAAGGATTCGAAGGCCGGCATGAACTCTTCGCCTTGGCCTGAATCCTGCCTTCTTTCCCCATCATGACCCGACTACTTCTGCTCCTTTGTCTGCTGCCGACACTCACGACCTTCGGTGCCATCAACCCCGCGGGTTTTCAACGGGTCGCCTCCGAGCAGTTCAAACTGCACGAGACCTCCCGTATCGTCCACGAAGCCAAAACCGCCGAAGGCCGTCTCCGGCGCGTCACCATCGTGGCCGTGGTGCGTGAAGTCCGCAATGGCCCGGAACTCTACGTGGGACGGACGATTGTCATCGATTACACGGTAAATCTCACCGCCCTCGACAAGGCCGCCAAGGCCCATCGCGCCCGTCAGGGCGACATGCCCGGTCCGCAGTTCATGAGCGAGCCCGAGCCGCCGACGCTCAATGAACGCGGCGAGTTCTGGGCCAGTTTGGCCAGGGCCGGCACCCGGCTTGGCAACGTCAACCGTCACGCGGGCGCGGTCGTCGGCATCGGCGATTACAAATTCACGGGCGACGTCTTTGTGCCCGTCGCCGGGCAGTATTCCTTTCTCTACCCGATGTGAACCGATTCAGCGGCGCGGCAACCCGATCGCCTGCCGCACCGCACCTTCGATGTCGGCGGCGCCGGCGGGTTCGATATTGATCCCCCGCCAGAGCAGGAGCAGTCCCCACTGGTCATCGGCCAAGTCGATCTCTTTGCGGCCAGCCTGACGGCCGCGCTCGTTAAGCGCCGCAAAGCTGGCCGTGGCGAGGAGCTGTTCCAGAGGCGCAATATCCCTCGCGCGCTCGACCAGTTGCTGTGAAAGCTGGCGGCTGATGTCCACCGCCGCGGGATAAGTGGGACTCTGCACCGGCACGCCGCGACTCGCATTGCCCGTGACCTCGGTCGTCTGGTGCGCGAACTGGGCGCGCCAACGCACGGGATTGCGCACCCCGGCCGGAGTCGCCGAGAGGTCGGCCGTGTAGGTAACATTGTGCGTGACGACATCGTAAGCCTCATCGGCATACGTGGGCTCGGTCAGGGTGCGGGGCGTGTTGCGCAGGTCGCTGCGGATATTGTTCCGGTTGTTCACCGCCTTGTTCACGTTGTTTTGCGCCACGCCCACGCCAATGCCGCCGGCCAATGCTCCGGCCAGCGCGGCGTTCATGTCGCCGGAGCTGCTGGCTTGGTTCGCCATGCGCTGCGCCTCCGCCCGCACGTTGTTTAAAGCGCGCTGGGTGTTTGCCACATCATTTTCCGCATTTTCCAGCTGCCGTTGCAATTGACTGTAGCGCGGATTGTCCACGGTGCGCGTGCCGCTCTGGTAGCGAGAACTCCGGCGCTGGCGGCTTGGCTGGTTGCTGTCGGTCGGCCCGCTGATCGTCAGCGCGACGCTCACCGCGCCCGGGCTGTTCGCCGCGCCAACCGGCATCACCGCCGCCACGCGGCGCTCCAGGGCGGTGCGCACGGCGTTCAGCGGTTCGGTTCGCAACGGCCCGGTCGCCTTGTTGTCCACATTGTCTGGCGCCCAGGCAAGCCGCAGGCCCACATCCGCGGTGAGCGCGGCCTTCAGCCGGTTCTCACGGGCGGGGTCGGCCGGCGCGCCTTCGCGCCGCGATTCAGCGGCCAGATACAGGGCCAGTCCGGGCCTGCCGTTCTTTTCCTCAACCTCACTCCAAGCATGAAATTCTTGACGCAGGAAGCGGGCGACCGAATCCGCGTCGGCAAACCGGGTCCGCACCGCCGCCACGAGGGCGATGTCCCGGCCGTGGGTGCGAAGCTGGCCGGCGGCCGGCCGCATGCGCAATTGTTCGATGGCCCGCAAAAACGATTCCAAGTCACGGCTGCCAATCAGTTCGGCACCGGTCACGGTAAAGGTTGAATCCGTGAAACGGGCGTAATCCTGCAGGGCCGCGTCCGCCTCCGCCACTTGGCCGGCCACCAAGGCAACGGAAAGCCGGTTCAGGCTGAAGTCTTCGGCCAACGCTTTCACCTCGCCGACGACTTCTTCAACGGCCGGCAGCAGGACTGCGTTTTGCCGCAGGTGTCCGAGTTCCATCTGGGCCTCGGCGTAACGGTTCGCCCGCGCAAGGTTGCGCACCTGAACCAGCCGGGCCTGCACCTCTTCCTCGCGCACCTGTTGCAGCGCGCGCGCATGTTCCTGAGCGGCCAGCCGGGAATCATCCCGCACCAGTTCCAGCACCGCATAAGCGTCGGGAAACCTGAGCTGCTGCGATTGCTCCAACGCCACCTCGATGCCGTCGAGCACACGCTTGCGCCGCACATCGGTCTCGGTGGCGGCAAAAGCCGGCAGCACGGCCGCATGGCCGCGCACTTCATCCAACTGCGCCAAAGCCGCCACAAAATCGCGCTCCTCCACCAGGGCCAGCGAGCGATTGACGGCAGTTTGCACGATTTGGCGCACCGCACGGGTCGTTTCCTCCGACAGGCGGCGAAAGGTCTCCGAATAGGGCTCGACCAGCGCCACCGCGGCGGGAGCCCGATTGGCGAGCCGGTCATAGGCCAGCCGCGGAGCGACCCCGGCGATCTCCTTCTCCACCATGTCAAGCCAGCGCCGCTGCGCCTCATCGAACTCCCGGCGATACTCCAAATCGGTGGGTCGCAGGTTCACGGCCTCGCGCAGCGCCAGCAGCGCGGTCTGCCAGTCGCTCGCAAAAAGCGCTTTCTGCGCCTCCGTCATGCGCTGTCCCGCCTTGAGCCGGTTGGGCACATCACCCAGCCAGTAACCGGCACCGGCCACCATGATAACCGCGGCGGCCAGACCCAGCCAGAGCGCCTTCTTGTTCACCGGCTTTGCCGGGACCGGCGCGGCCGCCGGCCTGGGTGCAACCGGCTCCGGTGCGGGCGAGGGTTTCGCCGTCGGCACGACCGGCGGCGGGGCTGCCGGGTTGGCAGGCGGCGTGTAAGCCGTGAAGGCCCCGCTCAGTCTCAACCGCTCGGCGGCGAGCGCAATCGAGGCCGGGCGCTGGGCCGGATCCTTCGCGAGGCAACTCGCGATCACGGTCTCCCACTCCGCCGGAATGGGATCGAGCCCCGTGAGGTGCAGTTCTTGCCGGCGTTCGGTCATGGACGGCGGCAGTTTGTTCTGCACCTGCAGGATGATGTTGCCGGTGTAAAACGGCGGCTTGCCGGCCAGCAGTTCGTATAGGGTGGCACCGAATGAGTAGATGTCGTCCGCCGCGGTGGGCCGGTCGCCCATCATCTGCTGCGGCGACATGTAGAGCGGCGTGCCCGACGAATCCATGTTCTTGGAAACCCGCGACACACTGTCCGAGATGCTGCAGGCGATGCCGAAGTCGGTGATCTTCAGATCGCCTTCGCTGGTGATCATCAGGTTGGCCGGCTTCAGGTCACGGTGCACGACCTTCGCGGTCCCATGCGCGTAGCTCAGGGCCTCGCACAACTGGCCGGCCCAGCGGGTGACATCCGCCAGCGGGAAAGTGCCGCCCGGCCGGTCCACCTTCAGTCCGGAAAGCGAGGAGCCGTTGACATACTCCATCGAGATGGCCGCGGCGCGCGCATCCTGCACAAAGTCGTAGATCCGCACGATGTGCGGGTGCGTCAGCTCGAGGTTGCGGCGGGTTTCGCGCTTCAGCTCGGCCACCGATTCACGGTCGAGCGCCACGATCTCGGGCAGAAACTTGAGTGCGACATCGCGCTCCAGGTCCTCGTCTCGCGCCAGCCACACCACCCCCATGCCGCCCCGGCCGAGGATGCGCTGCAGCGTGAAACGGTTGAAGACTTTCTGCCCGGGGGAGAAGCCCTTGATGGTCGCACCAAGATCGAGATCGTCCATAAAGTGGGGTCAGTTGCTGCGTCGCAACAGCACCAAGGAGCGGATGGCCGTGGTGAGATGCCGCATGCGGCCGTCATCCGATACATATTCCAGGTTGCCGCCGCAGAAGAGCATGCCGGGTTTGATACTGCTGGATTGGCCAAAGGTGCAACCCTGGATACGCACCAGACCATGCGGCCGGTCGCCGCGGTTGGTCGTAAGCTCGACTTGGCCGCCTTCCCGCCATTCAAACCCATAGCGGGTGTGCAAAGTCTCGACCACCAGCCGGTCGCCGGGGTTGAGTTCGCTGAGGTTGATCTCGGGCAGCCCCAAGGCGCTGTGCGCCCGGAGGAATTCCTCCCAATCCGAGCCGATCGGCTGCTGTCTGGACTTAAGATCGTCTTTCATATCTCGATTTCAGGGCACGAATCGTGCCAGCAAAACCGTGATGTTGTCGGGCCCCCCGGCGTCATTGGCCTGCTCGACCAGCCAGCGGGCGCCCTCGGTCAGATTGGGTCGGGCCAGCGCCTCGCGGTAATATTCGTCCATGTCATCGCCTAGCGGGCCGTAGAGCCCGTCGGAACAAAGCGCCAGGGCCAGCCCGGCGGACCATTGGCCGCGGCCGATCTGCGGCTCCAAAGGCGCGCCCGCGCCGCCCATCACCTGCTCCAGCATCGAACGGTAGCGCAGCCGGTTCACATCCTCGGCGCTCATCTCGCCGCGCCGGACCATACCGGCGCCCACGCTCTGGTCCTCGGTCAACTGCTGCCAGCCATCAGGCCCGCCCGCATGGATGCGGCTGTCGCCCACATGGCCAAACCAATAGGCCCCGTCCGGCAACAACCAGAGCGCGGAGAGGGTGGCGCCCATGCCTTCCTTCAGGGGGTCGGCATCCGCTTCGGCCATCAACGCCTCATGAGTGGTGACAAAAGCCGTGCGCATGGCCGCGCCCCGGTCGGGCTCCCGGCGGCGGGCATACAGTTCCCGTGCCAGCCGCTCCACGCAAAACTGGCTGGCCACCTCGCCGGCCTTGGCCCCGCCCATGCCGTCGCTGACCATCAGCAGGAAGCCCTCCGCCGGCCAGATGCGCGGCTCTTCCGGCATCCGGGCCAGCATCTGGCCAAACGACCACGCGCCCCAGGCGTCCTCGTTGTTCTTGCGCCGCCGCCCCTGGTCGCTCAACGCGGCCCATTGCAGTCCGGTGGATGACTGCCCTTTTTTCATTTGATCCTGATCCGGGACATTTCCTCCACCCCGGTCTTGATGACTGCCTGGATCGCACCTTCACTGGCCAGCCGGAGCCGCGTCACCCCGACAACCGCGTCACTCATGGTTGCGGTGTAAGCCTCGCTGATCTGCTTCTGCCACAACACGGCTCCGTCAAGCCGGTTGGTCAGCGTCCAACTGGTTTCAGCCGTCACGGTCATGTTTAATCCCGCCAAAGGCTGGGCCAGTTTCAACAGCTCGACCTTCAGCAGCAGGTCGTTTTGGCCGTCCTGCACCACGGCGGAAAAGACCTTGCTGGCGGAGATGCTTGAGATCAGAGCCGCCTGAAAATCCTCGTTGGACACTTGCGAGGTCCAGAGCGGGTTGGTCGCCTTTCCGCCGGATACGCTGATCGCGACGGTTTCCGGATGCTGTTTTTCGACCGCCGGAAGCGCGATGGTCATGGCGGTGGATTTGGCGCCGGTGGCCACGCAGCCGGATGAAAGGATTGCGGCGACAGCCAGCAGGAACAGGGTGCAGTACTTTTGGTTTATCATGATGGGTTTGGTTGGTTCGAAAATCAGTCCTGGGCGTCAACATCGAGCACGCAGCGAAACCCGGTGTATATGTCACGGGCCCCGGGAGGGTCAAAGCTCCGGTAGGATGAAAGCAGATAATCCCGGGCGTAGCGGCTGAAGGAAGCGCCGCGCAGCACCCGCGCGTTGCGGGCGGCCGGGTCATACCAATCCTCGCACCACTCCCAGACATTTCCGCCCAAGTCGTGCAAGCCGTGGCGGTTGGCGGGAAAGCTGCCCACCGGGGCCAGACCCTCAAATTCGTCCACGCCCAAAATGGGCGAATAATTGCCCGCACCCGCCGGCGGCGGCCACGCGGCGCCCCAAGGATACACATCCTTGATTCGCCCGTCCTTCTCTTTGGGCGATCCGCCGCGTTCATTGGCCAGCCCCACCGCCAGCGACCATTCCGCATCCGTCGGCAAGCGGTAACGTTGCCGGGCCGTCAACCGGCCTTCCCGCCTTTCCTGGGCGGTGAGCCATTCGCAAAACGCCCGGGCATCCTCCCACGAGATTTCCACCGCGGGATGATCGGCCGCCCGGCCGGTGCGGGCGCCCCGGTTGGTGGCCCGCGCAAACGCAGCGTAATCCGCCTCGCGCGTTTCCCACACCGCGACCAATGCCGTCATCCCCGACACCGGCGCGAACCGCATGCCCAGAGTGTTCTCCCAGTTCAAGCCGGCTACCGGATGGGGCAGCCGCTGCAACGCCACCGTCTGGCGTGTGGCCTCGCGAGGCAGGACCTCCGGGTTGATTTGGGCGCGCGCGTAGCCGGTCAGGCGCAGTTCCAAGTCATGCCGTCCGGGTCTGGCTTGCGCCGATTCATAGGGTGTGACGCCCAGCCGCTGGCCACCGGACCAAACTTCCGCTCCCGGAGGGTCGGAGTCTATCAGCAGGCGTCCATCCGCCAGATCCGTTTGCACGCTGCTTTCTTCCCCGCGTTTCACCAAAACAGAACCACGCCGGTCGCCGAATCCTTCGCGCGCCACCGTGAATTCCCAGGTTCCCACCGGGATCTGTTGCTCAAGTGCAGGCGTCCTGCCCCGCCGGACGGCACCGTCCGGACCTGTCAACACATACGCCAACCCGGCCGGCTCGGATACTATGCGCAGTTGACCCGTGCTTCTGACCAAGGGCAGACGGACCACCTGCGGCTCCGTCTTTCCCGGCGCAGGCCGCTCGACCAGGATTTCCCCCTCGTAGATGTCGTAGCCGGGCATCTCCGCTTGCACGCGGTAGGTTCCCGGCACGACGTTCAACAAGGTCAGCGGGGCCAGGCCTCCACCCAGGGACGCCACGCTCACGCTGGCCCCTTCCGGCATCGTCTGGATGCTCACCACCGGGCGGATGCCCGGCGCGACCGCTTCCGCAACCTCGGCCCCCGGCCGATCAATGCGGGAAGGTTCCGGGACATCCTCGGCCCGGTGCGACCACGCCTTGGTGCCAAAATAATAAGCCATGCCAGCCACGATCACCACGCCTGCGACGAGCCCCCCCATCACCAGCCACTTGCGGTCGCGGGTTTCGCTCCCGGTGCGTGCAACCACCGCCGCAGGTTCTGGCTGGCTGCGGGCCGGCTCCGCCGGCACATCCCGGGAAACTGGCCCAGTCACTCCGGACTTTGGCTGGGGCGCCGATTCCAACCGGGTTTTCAGTTCATCGATGCTTGATGGCCGACCTTGCGGCTCCTTGGCCAGACACGCCGCGATGGTCTCCTCCCATGATGCCGGGATGGGGTCGCCCACGATGCCCAGCTCGGCCCGGCGCTCGGCCAACGACGGCGGCACCTTCATCTGCACCTGCATGACGATATTGCCCGAGTGAAACGGCGGCTTGCCCGTCAGCAGCTCGTAAAGGGTCACCCCGATCGCGTAAATATCATCCGTCACGGCCGCCCGCTCGCCCATCATCTGCTGCGGCGACATGTAAACCGGCGTGCCGCTGCTGCCGGCCATTTGGGCGCTTACCCGGCTCACGCTGTCGGAAATGCCGCGCGCGATGCCGAAGTCCGTGACCTTCAGGTCGCCTGCGGCCGTGATCATGAGGTTGGCCGGTTTCAGATCGCGGTGGACAACTTTCGCCCGGGTATGCGCGTAGGCAAGGGCTGCGCACAACTGGGTGACCCATGGCCGCAATTCGTCCACGGAGAACACGCGCGCCGGTTTTTCGATCTTCAGGGCCGAGAGCGTGGGGCCGTCCACGTATTCCATCGCGATGGCCGCCGTGCGGCTGTCCGAGACAAAATCGTAAATCCGCACGATGTTGGGGTGCGTGAGGTCAAGATTGCGACGGGTCTCGCGCTTGAGGTCGGCCATCGCCTCGGGGTCCAGGGCCACGATTTCAGGCAGAAACTTCAGGGCCACCTCAAGCTCCAGCGTCTCGTCCCGCGCGAGCCAGACCACCCCCATGCCGCCACGGCCGAGGATTTTTTTCAGCGTGTAACGGTTGAAAACCTTCTGCCCGGGCGCAAAGCCCTTCAGCGTCGCAGCTAGATCCAGGTCATCCATGACGGAGAGGGCCCGCTCAGGGCGCCGTGAGATCCTTGCCGTCGCTCAGGTTGCCCCGGCCGAGGTTGGGCTGGGCGTCGGCGTTCCACCAGATGCCGGTGCCGATGTTGTCGAAGGCGACATTGCCGTTGAGGGTGGGCCGGCCCTTGCCTATGCCGATGCCACCGTAGCGCTCACCCACGGTGCCGTTGCCGGTCACACGGTTGTTGCTGAGCGTGACATTGTCGCCCTCGCCGACCCAGATGCCGTTGCGTTGGTTGCCGCGCAGGTCGTTGCCGATGATCTCGGTGCGCCCGAGCGCCGCGCGGATATGGATGCCGGTCTGGTTGCGCTCGATCAGGTTGTCCTCAATCCGGCCGGAGGCGTTGACAAAAAGCGAAAGCCCCACCCAGCGGTGGTTGCGGATGATGTTCCGCCGGACGGTCGCAAAGCCGCCATCCTTCAGGTTGAGCCCGTCGCCGTTGCCGTCGAGCACGGCATTGTCCTCAAATACGAGGCTGCCCTCCGCGAGGCTCACCACGAAGCTGCGGGTCTCGGTGTCGGCGGTCGCGTTGTGACGGAAGGTGAACCCGCTGACCGTGATGCCGCTGACCTTGCTCACGCTGAGTGCGTTTTGGTTGGGTGCGGCCTCGACAGTCACCCGGTCGCGGCCGGCGCCAACCAGGCTCACCGCTTTGTTGAGGTAAACATTCTCCCGATAGGTGCCCGGCGCCACGTGCACCGTATTACCCGGCACTGCCGCCTCAATCGCCGCCTTGATGGTGGAGAACTCTTCCGGCACGAGCAGCCGGCCGCCCTTCAGCCCTTCGGGACTGGAGCGGAGTTCCTTGCGCAGCCGGGCGGCATCCCAATCCCGATTCTGCAACATCAACGTGGTGTAGCGCGCCACCGTCTGCGCATCGGGCGCTCGGTCAAACACCATCCGGTAAGCTTCCCGGATCAGCCCCACCGCCTGCTGTTCGCGCAACGCACGTTCGGTCGCGGCATCCTGTTCGCGCTTCTGCGCGAGGGCGGCGGCTTCCGCCTTGGCCTTGGCCTCTTCAGCCTCGCGCCGGACCCGGTCATTTTCCTCCCAAAGGCGATACTGGCGGTCTCCTTCCGCACTGTAAGTCCGGTCAAACTGACGCGGCAGCATAACACCAAAGCCTAGTCCACCGATTAACAGACCACCCACCACAACCGCACCCGTCACCGAAGGTTTTGCGGCGGGAACACCAAATGCATAGCGACGCAGCACGTAACCGGCCGCGGCACCCACTAATCCGGCGAGCAGACCGCTCAATAAAATCTCGGCGCCAAAAAGCCCCCAACCCAGGTTGGAGTCTATCCATCGCACCCGGTCGGCCCCGATGAAAAGCATCACGCCTACGCCGCACGCCGCACTGCACATTGCGCTCAGCCCGATCAGCAGTGGATGAGATTGCCCACGGCCCAAGCGCCAGAGTCCCAGCAGCAGGATGACCAAAATGGTCATGACAGGAGTCATCAGGAAAAAAACTTTAACCCCTGACTCCAACAATCCCCCGGCATGGCTGAGCCCGCGCCATCCCATCGCGAATGCAGCGCAGGCCGCCGCCGGCAGCACCGCCGCCCATAACGGCGCCAGCAGCCAGCGCCTTGCCCCGCTGATCTTTTTCGGCCCGTCCACGGGTGGCGGCGCAGCCAAAGGCGGCGGAGCTGCCACCGCAGGGACCACCGGAGGCGCGGCCGGCGCGACGGGCTTTGCTGTCTCACCCTTCAGCCGGGCCAGCAATTCCAAGGTGCTTTGCGGCCGCTGTAACGCCTCTTTCGCGAGACAGGCGGCAACCGCCTGTTCCCAAAACTCCGGGATGGTCTCGCCCGTCACGCCCAGCTCGGCCCGGCGCTCCGCCAGGCTCGGCGGCACCTTGGCCTGCACCTGCATGATGATGTTGCCGGAATGGAATGGCGGCTTGCCCGTCAGCAATTCGTAAAAAGTCGCGCCGATCGCGTAGAGGTCGTCCGTCACCGCCGCCCGCTCGCCCATCATTTGCTGTGGCGACATGTAAACCGGCGTGCCGCTGCTGCCGGCGAGCTGCGCGCTCACGCGGCTCACGCTGTCGGATATGCCGCGCGCGATGCCGAAGTCGGTGATCTTCAGGTCCCCGTTGCGGGTGATCATGAGATTGGCCGGCTTCAGATCGCGGTGGACGATTTTTGCCTTGGTGTGCGCATACGTCAGCGCAGTGCAAAGCTGCTCCAGCCAGGGCGCCAGCTCGGCGGTCGTAAAGACACGGCCGGACTTTTCGAGCTTCAGCGCGGACAATGAGGCGCCGTCCACATACTCCATCGAGATGGCGGCGGTGCGGCTGTCCGACACGAAATCGTAGATGCGCACGATGTGCGGATGCGTGAGGTCGAGGTTGCGGCGGGTCTCGCGCTTGAGATCGGCCATCGCCTCCGGATCCAACGCCACGATCTCCGGCAAGAACTTCAAGGCCACCGCGCGCTCCAGCTCCTCGTCCTGCGCCAACCAGACGACGCCCATGCCGCCGCGGCCCAGGATTTTCTTCAGCGTATACCGGTTGAAGACCTTTTGGCCGGGGGCAAAGCCCTTCAGCGTCGCGCCTAGATCAAGCTCATCCATAGGCGTTCAGCGGGATGGGGTAAACTCGATCGGCACCCGCATTCGGACATTCACCGGCTGACCACCCCGCAAACCCGGCTGAAATGTCCACTGACGCACGGCAGCTACCGCTGCGGCATCCAAGGCGGCCTGGCCGGGGCGCACCACATAGGCGGCGATGACGTTGCCAGCGGGATCCACCACAAACTCCACCTCTACGGTGCCGCCGATGCCGGCTCTTTGCAGCGCCTCCGGATACTCTGGCGAAACCCGCTGCCGCGGCACGGGGTGGCGGTCGAGCTGGCCGAGCGTGAAGGAGTCCGGCTCCAGCGTCGCCTTCAATTCCGCAAAATCATTGGCCTTGATCTCCACGCTGCCGGTCCACTCCCGATAACCCGCCAGCCGGAGCCTGATGCGTTCGGCACCGACCTTCCGGTCCCGCAGTGCGAGCGGTGTCTTCCCCAGCGATTCTTCGCCAATAAAAATCTCCGCGCCGGCCGGAGTGGAAGTGATCAGCGCCCCGCCGCGCGCCTTGGCTTCGGCTTCGCGTTGCGCCAATTCCTCGGCCAGCCGTTTGGCTTCCGCGGCGGCCAGCTCCGCCTGACGCACCTGCTCGGCCAAGCGCTGTTTTTCCGCCTCATCGCGCTTGAGTTGAGCAGTGCGCTGCTCTTCCAGCAGCCGAGCCAGCTCGTTTTGCTGGGCCTCGAGCGCCAGGCGTGCCTGCTCCGCCTGCTGCCGCTCCTGATCCAGACGGAGGTTGAGCAGACGGCGCTCTTCTTCCGCCTTGGCCAAGACGGCCGCCGCCGCTTCTGCCGCCCGCTTTTTCGCCGGGACGTGCAGCACAAAGTAATAACTGCCCCCAATCAGGAGCACCACCGCCACCGTGACGATCAATGCCCACGGCAATGGCTTTGCCGGCTTGTGCTCTCGTGGCGCCGCCAACGGCGCCGCTTTCGGCTCGCCACCATAAGGTGCAGAGATACGCGGCGCAGATGCCGCTTGGGCGGGCTTGGTCGTTGGTTCGGTCGCAGCAGGGGAAACGACGGCAGCAGGTGCCGCCGCAGGTGCATCTATCACCGGCTCGGCCACCGGAGCGACCGATGCCGCAGGCACGATAGGCACCGGTTGTGGAGCTGCGGCCGGCTCCGGGATTGATACCACCGTTGGCTGAGGCGCTGGCGCAGCGGCCACCGGCACGGGGGGAGCAATCGGCTGCGGCAGCGGCTCCGGCGGAGAGGGCTGAGTGGGAGGAGGAGGTGGTGGTGGTGGCGGCACCACTACCACTGGAGCCGGCGCGGGAGGCGGTGGCACGGGCTGGGCAACCGCCGGCGCGGGTGACGCAACCGGTAGCACGGGCGCGGCGACCGGGGATTCCGCAACTGGCGCAACGGCGGGCGGCGGCACGACCTCAGCAGTCACCGGAATAGGAGGCACCACCACCGGTGCCGGCACCACTGCAGGCGCAGGCGGCGGCACTGCAACCGGAGCCGGGGGTGGTGGAGGTGGTGGAGGGGGCGGAGGTGGCGGCTCCGGCGGCAAAACCGGTGTCACCGGCATTGACGGCGGAGGTTCCGTGGCTGGAGCAACCGGCGCAGGTGGCGGGGGCGGCGGCACTGCAACCACCGGTGCCGGCGGCGGCACCGGCTTCGGGGCGATGGCCACCGACCGCAGCAAAGCACCGGCCACGACATCCCCTTCCAGGCGGGCAAGCAGCGCACGCATGGAAAGCGGACGCTCCTCCGGCGACTTCGCCAGACAGGTCGCGATGGTCGTTTCCCAGGCGGTGGGCACCGGCTCGCAGTCGCCCGCTTCCAGTTCCTTCCGGCGCGAGGCGATCTGGGGCGGCACCTTGTATTGCACCTGCAGGGCAATGTTGCCCGAGTAAAAAGGCGGCTTGCCCGTGAGCAGTTCGTAAAGCGTCGCCCCGAGGGAATAGATATCGTCGGAAGGCGTGGATTTTTCGCCGAGCAACTGCTCCGGGCTCATGTAGGCCGGCGTGCCGGTGGTGCTGGAACCGGCCGCTTCCTGCAGCCCGCGCGCAAGACCGAAATCGGCAATCTTCGCATTACCCCCGGCGTCAATCAGGATGTTGCCAGGCTTGAGATCCCGATGGACCACCTGCGCGCTTTCATGCGCATAGACGAGCGCCGGGATCAACTGATGCACCCAGCGGCGGATTTCCTCGACGGGGAATATACCCTTCGGCTGCTCCATCTTTCGTGCCGCCAGCGAGGTACCCGGCACATATTCCATCGCGATTGCCGCATGCTGGCCGTCGGTCACGAAATCATAGATCCGCACGATGTGCGGATGCGTGAGATCGAGATTGCGACGGGTCTCGCGCTTCAGCTCCTCCAGCGCGGACTTCTGCTGCAGCACGGAATCGGGCAGGACTTTGAGCGCGACGGGGCACTCCAGTTTTTCGTCGTGCGCCAACCACACGATGCCGGTGGCACCGCGGCCGAGAATTTTCTCCAACCGGTAGCGGGCGAATACAGTTTGCCCGGGCGCAAAACCGCGCTGGGTCATGCCGGCATCGATGTCGTCTGCCATGCCTCAGTTCTCCTTCGGCGCGGCATCCTCCTGGCCCTTGGCATATTTGGCCCGCATGGCCGCGGCGATGGCCGGGGCGATTTCGGGAGATTTTTCGGCCACCAGTGCCATGGCCTGCTCGACCGACAGGCCCTTGCGCATCTCCAGCTCGGCGAGCTTGAGGATGCGGTCGGCCTTCTCGCCGTCGAGCGTGGCCACGAGCGCCTGCATGCTGGCGCTGCCGCGCAGTTGCAGCCGCTGGGCCTCCATCGCCATGTCGTGTTCGTCCTCGGCTTTCTTGCCCTCGAGCTTGGCCTGCTTGACGAGCTTCAACGCCTCGATGCCCTGCTTGGCCACCTCCAGGTCGGTCTTGGCCTGCGTGACCTGCTGCTCCTGCGCGGTGCCGAAGCGTTCGCGCTGCTGGCGCATGTCCTCGGCAAACTCCACCTTCCGCAGCTCCACGCCGTGCATGGCGTCGGCGATCTCGGACTGATGCCGGAGCTTTTGCTCGTCGAGCCGGTTGGTGATCTCGGCGCGGCGGGCCTCGTAGTCGAGGCGGATGCCCTCGACCTGGGTCTGCTGCTCCATCACCTGCACGAAGCGCTTCTTATCTTCCTCGCGGGCCACGGCATTCAACCCGAATTCGTGGGTGATGCGGTCGTAAGTATCCTTGAGCTGCTGCTCATCACGGTAGGCGTCCACCTTGCCGGCGCGCATCGCGTCCTGCAGGCGGCGGTTGGCGTCGAGTTCGCGGTTGAGGCGGTCGATTTCACCGAGCTTGGAACGCATCTCCGCAACGGCCGGCCCGCCAAACTCCGCCAGCCGCACGCCCTCGATGGCGATGCCATAGGGCGCGAGGGTGGCTTCCAGCCGGGCGACCAGGTCGCGCTCCAGCAGCTCGCGCGCGGAAGCAGCCAGCAGCACCTCGTCCAGGGTGCGCTCCTGCGCGGTCGCCTGCACGGCGGCGCGGACCTCGCCGAGAAACCGGTTGGTGAGGTCGGCGGTGTGGAAGTCCCCCGCCCCGTCGAGCACGCGCTCGGCGAAGAGCTTGGGGTCGCGCACCTGAAAGAGCAGGCGCATGCGGGCGTCCACGGGGATCTGGTTCTTCAGCCGGACGTCCTCCAGCATGAAGTCCACCTCGGCCGCGCGGGTGTCGATGAGCACGGCATGGGCCTCCTTGCCCTTGTCGAAGCCGAGCAGGCGCGAGAAGAAATTGTCGAAGGAGTGGTAGCCGGCCTCGAGCAGGCCGTTGAACTTGCCGTTCTGGAAGATGAGGGCGACGGTGCCCTCGTCCACCTGCAGCCCGTGGTGGAGCGTGGCGGCGGGGGTCTTCAGTTCGACGCGGACGGCGAAGTCATCCGGCGAGCGCTGCCAGCGGTCGCCGTAGAACTGCTTCCGCTTGGCAGGATCCTGCTCGGTGCCGCACTTCCAGCAAAACTTGGAGTCGGCGCCGACGGCGGAACCGCAGCGGTGGCAGTTCGACCAGGAAGTGGCGGTGGGGCAGCCGCAGGCATTGCAAAACTCGGCGTCCTTGGAGACGGCCTTGCCGCAATTCGGGCAACGTTGGTTGTAGAATCCCATGGTGATGTTCCTCGCGTGGGCAGCTGTGCCGGGTTATTGGTCGATGCGCTTGTCCGGCCCCTTTTTGCGGAGGCTGGATTCGCCGGCCGGAATGTCCTTCTGCGGGATCGAGGCCGGCTCCGGTTCGGTGCCGTAGATGATGCCGCGCTGATTGGGGTCGGGCGGCACCACCGGACCGGTGTCAACGGAGCGGCAGGCGGAAAGGGCGGTGAGCGCCAGACCGAGACCGGCGAAGCGCAGGAAAGGAAGCGGATGGATTTTCATGGAGATATTTCAGTAAACCGAGATCAGGTAGGGGGCGGCGCGCACGGCATCCTGCACCCGCGCCTCCGCGGCGACGTCGCGCGGATAGAAACCGTCGCTGCTGAGCCAGCGGCGCTCGACCACGCCGCCGACGGTGTCGCCGGGGCCGATGGCCCGGAGGAAGTAGTATTTCACCAGGCCGCGGGTTTCCACGACGAGCTGCACGACCGAACGGGCCTCGACGGGCAGGTAAAACGCCAGCTCGCGCTGGCCGTCCGGCACATTGCTGCCGCGGTAAACTTCCATCACCTGGCCGACCCGCAGGCGCACCTGTTTGGCGCCGGCCGGGAGCGGCCCGGTGCCGGGATCGTATTCGGCGCCCTGGAAGACATCTTTCTTGCCGGCGTAGGACTGGGAGACCGGGGCCGGATCAATGCGCTTGCCGGTCTCGACGATCGGCTGGTTGCCTAGCGAGGGCGACGGCCCTTGGGAGGTTTCACAGCCCGCGAGCAGCAATGCGGCGAGCCCTGACATGGCGGTGGCGAGGAGGCGGTGGTTCATGCAATGGAGGGGTTGAGGGCGGAAAGGTTGATGAAAGACCAAACGGTCACAGTGACTCGGCAAAGTCCGTGCCAACTTGCAGGAAATCTGGCGTGGGGCGGCCAAATTGCGTTTTTCGCATGTCATCGAATCCAGTGCGCCGCACGGAATTGGGCAACCCGTAAAATATCGTCGGGTCAAATATTTCCCTTTAATTCTCCTCTGCGCTCGTTTCATCCTCCCGCCCGATGCTGCGCGCCATCCAAAATCCCACGCTCGTGCTGCTGCGGCACGGACGGCCCGTGGCGAATTTTCCGCTCGAAACCGGGGCCACGGTCACCCTCGGTCGCTCCCGCGAAAATGCCATCGTGCTCGACGACCCTTCGGTCTCGCGCCGGCATGCCGAGATCAGCGTCAGCCCCAATCAGGTCACGCTCCGTGACCTGAAGAGCCGCAACGGCGTCCAGGTCAGCGGCGTGCCCCGCCGGGAGGCCACCCTCCAGCCCGGCGACCGGATCAAAATCGGCGCGGTCGAGCTCGAGTTTGCCGCCGGGTTTGTCCGCCCGGTGTCCACTCCCTCACAAATATCGGATGGCAGCGCCAATCCGCTGATGGAAACGCACCGCGCGCGCGCCGCCCTGCCCGACCCGCGACAGGAGCGCCACCTCGCCGCGCTCTACCACCTGTGCTTCCGCGTGACCGAGGGCATCGCCCCGGATGAAGCCGACCGGCTCCTGCTCGACCTCCTGCTGGAAGGCGTCCGCGCTGCGGTCGCCCAGTATTACTCGCCCGACGACCAGCTCCTCTTCAGTGCCGCGGCGGAAAAGGTAAAAGGTGTGCCGAAGTTCGCCCCCTACCTGCTCGACAAGTTCCGCCAGTTGCCCGAGGCCGCCACCTACACCGCCGCCGACCTCGGCCGCTACCAACAAAAGCTCGGGGCCTGGAACTTCCTCGTCTGCCCGCTGCCCACCGCGACCGGCGACGGCGCCTCCGTCGTCGTGCTCCTGCGCGCCGCCGGCTGGGAGGAATTTTCCACCGCCGACCGGCTCCTGCTCAACGCCGCCATGCGGCTCTGGCCCCGCGGCCGCCAGCGCAGTCAGGAACTCTCCACCCTGCGCCGCGAAAACGACACCCTCCGCAAGCGCACCGCCGCCGCCTCCGGCCTGCTCGGCGACAGCCCCGCCCTCACCGCCCTCCGCACCCGGCTCGACCGCATCGCCCGCACCAAGGCCACCGTGCTCATCGCCGGCGAGACCGGCAGCGGCAAGGAGGTTGTCGCCCAATACCTGCACGACCACAGCCCCCGCGCGAAACAGCGCTTCATCAAGGTCAACTGCGCCGCCATCCCGCACGCGCTCATGGAGAGCGAACTCTTCGGCCACGTGAAGGGAGCCTTCACCGATGCGAAGAGCGACCACCAGGGCAAGTTCCAGCTCGCGCACGGCGGCACGCTTTTCCTCGACGAAATCGGCGAGCTGCCCCTGCCCGTCCAGTCCAAGCTGCTCCGCGCCCTCGAGTCCGGCGAAGTCGAGCGCATCGGCAGCGAACGCGTGACCAAGGTGGACGTGCGCATCCTCGCCGCGACCAACCGCGATCTCCGCGCCGAGGTGCGCGCCGGCAACTTCCGCGAGGACCTGCTCTACCGGCTCGAGGTCGCCACCGTCGCCGTGCCCCCGCTGCGCGACCATCCCGACGACATTCCGGTCCTCGCCCGCCACTTCCTCGACCAGTTCTGCGCGGAGAACGGTCTCGCCGCCGTCCGCTTCGCGCCCGACGCCATTGCCGTTCTCCAGAAGCACCCCTGGCCTGGCAACGTCCGCGAACTCCGCAACGTCGTCCAGCGTCTCGCCATGGAGGCCGACGATCCCGTGCTCACGGCTGCGGGCGTCAAGGCCGGGTTGCGCTGACGTCTCTCACCGCAAGAAACAAAACGGCCGCCAACGGACTGACATTGAAACTACAGTTTCTTCGTCAGCGTTGCGCCGGCGCGATCTTGGAAGGTTATAGTCTTTTTTTTCGGGATCGGCACCCAGAAGGACAATTTTACCATCTTGGTCCACGATGTCGCCGAGACGGAAGGTGCGTCCATTGATCACAACTCGGACCGGATTCCCCCAGAAGACTCCTGCAACACTGACGTCAGCTACAAAAGAACGAAGGGGTTCATTCGCTGTGCCGCTATCCGGCGCGTTGTTATTCAGCTTCGAGGGAGACTTTTCCAAAGCAACCGCTCCTGAAGATGTCGTGCGGGCGCTTATTTCTACGCGAGCATCAACGACTCTCGCCTTCTCCACCTCAATCTGCTGACGCTCTTGCTCCTCCGGAGGTCGGACCATCGCCTTCGAATCGTCATCGGGCTGAAACCCGTCGCGGTAGGCCGGGTCACTCTTCCCCGGGACCGTGGAATCTGCGGGCACCTCGATCGCATGCATGGCGTCCAGCGCAGCCGGATCCCAATTTTTAGGCATTGCCGCCGGATCCTGCAATGGTCGGAGCAGCCCTACATACCAACCCCCAAAACCCGCGGTGAAGATTACGGCAGCCGCGGCCATCCACCAGCGCGATGGTTTGGCCGCAGGTTTGGCCGGCGCGCGCACCAGCAGCAGCCGCAGCGTCTGGAGCCAAACGAGACCACCGGCCACCACCCATGAATGGAGGCCCATATCGAAGCTCTCCTTGGCGGACGTGGGTTGGATCACAAAGGCCGCCACCGTCACGGCCAGGCCACCACCAAGCCCGATGAACAGCTCCAAGCCGGGCTGGCGCCTTGCTCCATCCATCCGACCCAAGATCAGGCTGTTCACACCACCCAAAATCAGGCCAAAAACGGAACCTCCGACGAATTGAAACGCCAGCATCAGGGAACCGTGCCGGTGCACCTCATGCGCGTTCAGGTAAACACCGGTCTCCATGTAGGCGACGCTGGTCAGCAGCCCTCCCGCCAGAAACACCAGCCAGCAACTCCGGGCCATCAGGCCTGCCGTCGCCCAACTGCCCATGAACGCCGTGGCCGCGGCCCAGAGGAACAGGGCGCTGTAATCATACCAGCGCCACTTCTCCCCATCCATGTTATCCCATACCCCGAGCAGACTCGCGATGACCGCCACCAGCATGACCGCCGAGCAGGTCAGGACCGGCCATGCCCGTGACGCCGGAGCAATCGGAACCAAGGTTGGCTCTGCGCCTAATGCCTGGCCCGGCTGTGTCGCTGAACTGTTCCGGTCGAAAACCTCCTTGAAGGCATCAAAGGGATCCGCCGGCCGGGGCACCCCGGCTTCCCGCAACTGCACGGTGACGAGCAGGTCGCCGGGTTCGCCGCCGTATTGGCCGGGTTCACCGAGGCGCGGCACCCGGAGAATCGTGCCCGACCGGACACCATGCGGCACTTGAATCTCCTCCAACAGCGTCATGGCACCACGCCGGCGCGTCACCTTCATGGGACCGCCCGTCACCATCTCTTCGACACTGAGAAACAGCGACGTGTGCTGGTCTTCTCCCTTTGCAGGCCGGGCGGTCGCGCTGAGCAGCTTGGCCAGCGTCGCCATGTCCTTGGGCCGGTCGCCGGGCTCCTTCGCGAGGCAGGCGGCGATCGCCGCTTCCCAGTGTGCCGGCACCGGGTCGCCTTTAACACCGAGCTCCTCCCGGCGGGCGGCGATTGTCGGCGGCACCTTGTTCTGCACCTGCACGATGATGTTGCCGGTGTGAAACGGCGGCTTGCCCGTCAGCAATTCGTAGAGGGTGGCGCCGAGCGCATACACGTCGTCACTCACCGCCGCCTTCTCGCCCATCATCTGCTGCGGGCTCATGTAAACCGGCGTGCCGCTGCTGCCGGCCTGCGCCGAAACGCGCGACACGCTGTCCGAGATCGAGCGCGCGATACCGAAGTCCGTCACCTTGATCTCGCCCCGCGCATCCACCATGAGGTTCGCCGGCTTGATGTCCCGGTGCACGATCTTCGCCTTCGTGTGGGCATACTCCAGGGCCTCGCAGATCTGCGCCACCCAGACGGCCAGCCTGGCCACCGGGAAAATCTTGTCCGGCTGCTCCGTCTTCAGCGCGGAAAGCGAGGCGCCGTTCACATACTCCATCGAGATGGCCGCGCTGCGCCCGTCCGACACGAAATCGTATATCCGCACGATGTGGGGATGCGTAAGCTCCAGGTTGCGCCGGGTCTCACGCTTGAGTTCGTCCAGCGACTCCTTGTCGAGCGCCACCACCTCCGGCAGGAACTTGAGCGCCACGTCGCGCTCAAGTTCCCCGTCCCGCGCCAGCCACACGACGCCCATGCCGCCCCGGCCGAGGATCTTCGTCAGCGTGTAGCGGTTGAAGACTTTCTGGCCCGGAATGAAGCCCTTGATCGTCGCGCCGAGGTCGAGGTCGTCCATGGAAGGTTCAGTATTGGGATGGTGGAGCCCGATGATTGTTCGGCCGGATGTTCGCGGTCTTGGCTTCGATAAATTCGGATTTTTTGGCGGAAGAGGGAAACGTGATCAGGACTGCGGGAAAGTCGTTAACCTTGCGTGCCGCGCGCCGTGAATTTCCGGATCACGAGGCCGGCTGATGCAGCGGAAAAGGATTGGGCGCGGAATTTGCAAACTGGAATTCAGACCGGCTCCGTCAATGGTTT
This sequence comes from Opitutaceae bacterium UBA2377, assembly GCA_002344205.1. Classification (GTDB taxonomy): domain Bacteria; phylum Verrucomicrobiota; class Verrucomicrobiia; order Opitutales; family Opitutaceae; genus UBA2377. Next base: position 59,443 of record DDSZ01000025.1, on the reverse strand, counting down.
TCATGCCTGCAGGCGCGGTTTGCGCCGCAGCCATTGGCTCGCCACCCAACTGAGCGGCATCCACGAGGCCAAAATGCAAAGCACAATAACCCCGGTCATATTGTCGCTCAGCGGCCAGTCCGCGAAATACACGACAAAACTGCCGAACAGCACGCCGCTGAACGCCGCAGGCAACAGGGCAACGAGCAGGGCGAGCACCCTGAGCCTAATCCGCTCGGCCGTGTTCAGCGGAGACCCAGAAGACACGGCCATGGACTTCAAATTTCCGTCAGCGTCCATGGCAAGATGCCACTGCCGCCAGCCCCAGATGATTATGGCGCACACAAGACAAAATATCGTGCCCGGGATGGCCAAATTCGACTGCGCCCTGGCTTGCATAAAAAAGCCCAGCGTCTCTCCGATCAGCCAGACGGGCCAGCATTCGATTTTTTTCCACACCGCAAGCCCGAGCCCAAGCCAGGCAAAGACCGCGGCGCCATGCCAGATCGAATCCGGCAAGTAACCATCTCGCCCGATCCCATAGAGCTTCAGCGACAGCAGGGCCGCCATCAAACCAACCATACTCAGCAGGAGCACACGCCACCCCATGCCAAAGCCGGTCACGGGCAAATGGCTGCGCGACCCCGCTCGCGGGCCACGAAGCCAGGTCACGAATCCAAACAGCAGAAGCAGACAGGTCGTCGCCGCGATAACCAGCTCTCTGGCGTCGTCCGCACGGGTCATGAACACCCAGACCAAGTATGCCGGAAGCACCAATTTCATGGGCCAGGCGCAGACGTTCTGGATGGCAAAAAGCCCCAGGGCGGCCAAGCTGGCGACAATAAATATCCCGTGCGGGCCCTGCACCAGAAAACAGGTGATCGCCATGGCGCCGGCCACGCCCAAAACGGCAAAGATTGATTGTCGCAGACTGGGCCCCGGCGGCAGTGAAGTCGCGGCCACCGGCTCCGCTTGGATTGTGGCCGGCATGGATTTCGATGGCGGTGAGGAAGACTGACCGTCTCCCGCCACGCCCGACGGTGCGGCCGGTGACCGCCCCGGTTGATCTGAGGCGCCGCGCAACCGCTTAACAAGCTCGCCGATACCCGACGGCCGCTCCGCCGGCTCCTTCGCCAAACAGGCGGCGATGGTCTGAGCCCACGCCGCCGGGACAGGCTTCGCGCCGGCGGCCTGCCGCCGCTCGTTCAAATCCGGTGCCGTCTTGTTGAGCACCTGCATCATGATGTTGCCGGAGTGGAACGGCGGCTTGCCGGTGAGCAGGTCGTAAAGTGTCGCGCCCAGCGCATAGACATCATCAGCCACCGCCGGTTTCTCCCCCATCATCTGCTGCGGGCTCATGTAAACGGGCGTGCCCGAGGAGCCGGCCTGCTGGGAAACCCGCGAGACACTGTCGCTCACGCTCGCCGCAATCCCGAAGTCGGCGATTTTCAGATCACCCCGCGCATCGATCATCAGGTTGGCCGGCTTCAGGTCGCGGTGCACCACCTGCGCCTTCTGGTGGGCGTAATCCAGGGCACCGGCCAACTGCTCCAGCCACTCGCCCAGTTCTTCCGGACTGAAACAATGATTGGGCTGCGCCAGCTTCCGTGCGGCCAAGGTGTCACCGGCCACATATTCCATGGAAATGGCCGCCGTGCGGCTGTCCTGCACAAAGTCGTAGATCCGCACGATATGCGGGTGCGTGAGCTCCAGGCTGCGCCGGGTTTCGCGCTTCAATTCATAGAGCGACTGCTGGTCCATCGCCACCACCTCGGGCAAAAACTTGAGCGCCACGTCGCGCTCGAGTTCGCCGTCCCGCGCGAGCCACACCACGCCCATGCCGCCCCGGCCGAGGATCTTCGTCAGCGTGTAGCGGTTGAAGACTTTCTGGCCGGGGACAAAGCCCTTGATCGTCGTGCCGAGGTCGAGGTCGTCCATGGACGGCGATCCCTGGGTGGCCTAGCGCGGGCGGTTGGACGAGAGCAGCATCCGGTGCAGGATGAAAAGCAGCAGCAGCAGCGCGATGGCGCCGGCGCCGTAGATGGCGCCGTTGATCAGCCACGAGCGCTTAACGACAAACTGCTCGGTCGGCATCGCGACCGAGAAGATCCGCTCGCCGCCCCAGAGGATGCGGCCGGTCGAGTTTTCATAGGCCCGCAACAGGATGCGCACCTGCACGCCGCGGCCTTCGCCCTCGATCTGGATGCCGCCCTTGGTGGGCAGCTGCACGAGGTGGATGCCGGTCACGCGGCCGATGATCAGGCCCTGCACGTTGACGCGGTTGTATTTCTGGATCGTGGACTGGTCGAAGATGTCCTCGCGGTCCTCGGTCGCCACCATCAGCTCGTTGTTGAGCGTCTCGAGGATGGGATCGTTCGCCGAGGTGTAGAGGCTGTATTCCGTGCCGAGCGCGGCGTTGGCAAACTCGCTGCTCAGGGTCTCGGAAAAATACCCGCCGTCAATGTCGCCCCGGATGGGGAGGACGGCGTAGTTTTTCGGCGCCAGCTGCTTGCCGAGGAACTCGGCGATCCACGCCCGGATCGCCTGCGAGCCGGCCTGCTTGGCGAATTCCATCGCGTGCGGGTCGGACTTGAAATCGATCCGCTTGATCTCCGGCAGGGCGGTGTCGGTCGGCGCCGCGGGGACGGCGACGACCTTGCCGGTGCCGGCGGTCTGGGCGGTGAGCGTGGCGCCCGTGAGGAGCGCGAGAAGAAGGAAGGCGGTGGCTTTCATGGGGGAAGGTAGGTTGTGGCTGAACTTCAAGGGGCCGAGGGTTTGAACCAGTCGGGCAGGTTTTTCTGATCTTTGCCGTCAGGCTTGGCTTTCAGGCTGACTTTGGTCTTTGGCATGGCCTCGAGGTAAGCGCGATAGGTCTGCCGGATGCGGGGCTCGCCGATGATCTCGATGCGCCCCTCTTTGGTTTTGCGATCGAAGGCTTTCCGCTTCACGTCGTGCACGCCCTCCATCTTTCCGACATGCTCCATGATCACGAGCAACTGACCTTCGCTCCGGACATCGACGATGACCACATCGACATGCACGAGTTCGGCCGGAGCGGCGGCTTTGTCCGCCTCATGGCTCCGGGCACCGAGCGCGGAGCCCGTGAGCAGGGCGGCAAACAGGAAAGCGGTGGCTTTCATGGGGTGATGGTGGTCGTTGGTTCAACGGCCAGCGGGCGGCAGGAACCAGTCGGGATACTTGCTGTGCAGCTTGTCGTTGGGCGTCACCTGCACGTTGACCTTGGTCTTGGGCAGGCCTTCGAGGTAGGCGCGCCAGAAGGTCTGGGAGCGGGGCTCGCCGATGATCTCGATCAGCGCCTCGTTGGTCTGCCGGTCGAAGGATTTGCGCTTCACATGGTAGACGCCCTCCATCTTGCCCATGTATTCCATGATGGCGAGCAGGGCGCTTTCGCTGAAGACGTTCACGATCACGGCCTCGTGCACCATCATCTTGTGGGCGCGGGCAAGGATGGAATCCACCGCGGCGTCCACGCCCTTGGCGATGGCGTTTTCGCGGGCGGACTCCTGGGCGCGGTCGGGCTTGCTCGAGCGCTGGCCGGCGATCCACCGCGTAGGCTGCATCGCGCGGGACTCGCCGTTGACGCGGTTGACCGCCTGCACGACGGCGCGGGCCTCATAGACGGTGGTGCCGCCGTATTTGTCCTTCACGCGGTCTTCCACGCGGGCATAGACCACGAGGTCCGCCTCGGCGCGCTCGCCGGCCGCCATCATCTCGGCCGAGGTGATGCGGCCGTTGTAGAGGTCGGCATCCTGGAACACGCTGAAGTCGCGCGCCAGGAGGGCGTTGATCACATGCGGCTCCAAGTCGCTCGCGGACTCGTCCACCATGACGAGGGTGCGGAGCAAACCGACCTCGGTAATCTGGACGCGCACGGCCTGGGGATCGCTGGCCGCCGTTTGGGCCAGCCCGATGGAGGCGGACAGGGCCAGGGCGGCAACCGCACCCAGCCGTTGGAGAAGGATGAAGGGGCTTGGAGTCATCATGGGCAGCTAACGGCAAATGCCATGCCAACCGCGAGAATAATTTCAAAACCCCTTGGTTGAATGCGTGCTGGAATTTTTTGCGGAATTGGTATGCGTTATGCCGGAGCACCCTCATGCCACGTTCCTGCCCCGCCTGCCAAACGCCCCTCACCCCGAAGAGCCGCTTCTGTCCGGCCTGCGGCGCGACCACCCCGCTGGAGCCGGTGGAGGACACGCCCACCACCCAGGCCACCCAGGTCTCGAAGGGTTCGTCCGGCGCCTCCGCCGCCCCCGCCCCTGAGACGCAATCCACCCCGGTGAGCGTGCCCGCCGTGCCACCGCCGGTGAAAGCCCCCCCACCGGCCGCCGCCGTGCCGCCCGTGGTCGTGCCGGACCCGGCCGCGCCCGTCATCAAGCCGCCCGCGGCCCCCGGCACCGCCGCGCCGTTCCGTGCCACCCGCGCCCCCTTCGGCGAGGCTCCCTGCCCGTTCGCGCTTTCGCTCAACGTCCCCCACGCCCTGGTCGCCGGCCACAGCGGCACGCTCATGTTCCGGGCCGAAAACGAGGCCGCCACCCCGCTCGAGAACATCGAGGTTTACGCCAGCTCGCGCGGCTTTGCGGGCGAGGCCCAGTCCCGCGTGCGCCGGCTGCCCGCCGGTGGCCGCACCGATGTGCTGCTCGAGCTTGAGGCTGCCCGCGCCGGCCACTTCGTGCTCCAGATCGCCGTTTCCTGGGATCAAGGCGGTCAGCGTTACGCCTACCAGGGCCAGCATCCCCTTCGCATCTACAAGGCGCCCGACAATTCCAACATCGTCATCAACATCTCCGACATCCAGAGCAACACCGGCGGCGGGGCCAACCAGGCCCTCGGTGCGGAATACGGCGATGTGCAGATCAGCAACCTCATCGCCAAGGGCGCCATCAAGTCGGTCAACGACCTGCTCGACCTGGAGCTGCCCGAGAATTTCCACCGCATCGCCCTCGAGCTCGACTACGAGGTCAGCCGGCAGGATTCCGGCTTCCGCGCCGCGGCCAGTGCGACCGGCCTGCGTATTCCACCCGCCCTGCTCGCCACGGTGCAGCCCGCACTCGTTTGCACGTTGGAAGCCGCCAGGCCCGACGCCCCCGTCCTCCCGTTGCGGCTCATCGCCCGCCCGCAGTTCCGGCTCGGCCGGGCGCGCGCCGAGGCGGACTTCGTTTCCTGGGTCCTGCCCCGCAATACCAGCAACGACGAGAAGAGCCTGCGGGTCAGCAAAGTCCACGCCATCGCCGAGGCCACGACCGCCGGCATCGTCGTGCGCGACAACGCCAGCGCCAACGGCACGCTGTTCGACGGCGTGCCGCTCGACGAAAACGGCACCAGCCTGCCGCGTCAGGGCCGGCTCCTCCTCGCCGGCGCCGTCGAGGTCGATTTCGACCGCATCGCCCCCGGCCTGGAAAAAGGCCCCGCCATCACCAACGACCGCAATTGGACCGGCCCCGCCGCCCAGTCGCCGCTCCAACGCGGTGCCGTGCGCTTCGAGGTCGTGGCCAAGGACGCCCAGCCGCTCAACGCCCTCTGGCTGCTCAGCGACGCCTCCTTCGGCACCAACCGCTCCAACGCCATCTGCCTCGCCGACGACCAGCTCGCCGAGGTGCAGGGCCGGTTTCACTATCACCGCGGCTGCTTCTGGCTCGAGACCCTCGCCGACAACAGTGCCGTGCAGCTCGACCGCATGACCCTGCGGCCGGGCGAAATCGCCCCGCTCGCCACCGGCATGCAGCTCCGCCTCGGCAGCCACACCTGGCGGCTCAAGCTGGAAAATTAACGTAGGCCGAGGTGCGACCGCAGCGGGTGGCCCGACGGGGCGTGGCGGTCCACTGCCGCCAAATACTCCGCCTGCCGGCCGGCCATCCGGCTCAGGAACACGCGCGTGCCGTCCCGGCTGCGCACCGCCAGCGAGACAAACGGCGGCGACACCCACCGGACCGCCCGCACTTCGACCACCTCCCCCCAGCGGACCAGACGCAGCCCGCCCCACCAGACATTGGTGCACACTCCCTCGGCCGTCACCCACTGCGGGGAAATCCACCACTGGATCAAGCCGCCGACCAATCCGCCCACGGCCACCAACCCGGCCATAGCCGGCAGCAGGAAGCGCATGTCCTCCGCTTCCGGATTCGCGCCGAGACCCGCCAGCACCACCAGCGCAACCAACACGCCCGCCGAGCACATCAACGCCGCCGAGCCAACACACCGCCCGGGCGGCGGGCGGAATTTCTCGGCAGCGGAATCATCCAGCGATTGAGTCATCAGCACCGCATTCGCTACGGAATCGGTATGCGAAAGCCCATATAAAAATCGTCGGCTTTGGCGTAGGCGGGTCGCTTCGGCTATCGGGGCTGTCGGGGCGTCGTCCCTCCGCCCCTCGCGCCCCGACCGCCTCCGCTCGCTGCCTGCTTGTTTAGCTCACGGTATGCCTGCCATACCGCGCCAAGCTGCAGTTTCCCCCAGCAGCAGGCTTGCATGCTCAACCCCGCCCCTCCAATCGTTTCGGCCATTCGCTGCACGGCTGGCACGCATCCTGCCGGACACACCCAATCTCTCCATCCCCATGCCCTCCCTCACCCTCACCCGCCTCACCGGCTTCGACCGCAACAAAAAGGCCACGCTCGACAAGGACTCAGTCACGCTCGGCACGGATGCCGGCAGCGACCTTCGCTTCGATCCCACCTGGGACAAGACCGTCTCCCCTCGCCACGCCACCCTCGAGTATCGCAGCGGCGCCTGGTGGCTGAAGGACGGCAGCAAGGACGGCACCTTTGTCGGCGGGCGCAAAATCACCCAGGAAAAACTCAACCCCGGCGATGTGATCGAGCTCGGTCGCGGCGGCCCGAAGGTGCAGGTGGACTTCGCCGTCGCCACCGCCCCGGCGGCGGCACCGTCTGCCGTCGCGGCCGCCCCGCGCAGCGCCCCGGCCTCCCCGCCGCCCGTGTCCGCCCCGCCGCCACCCATGGCGGCCGCCGCGCCTGGCGGCGCCAAGCCCGCGCCGAAATCGGGCGGCTCCGGCCCCCTGATTGCCGTCGCCATTGTCGCCGTGGTGCTTCTCCTAGGCGCCGGAGCGTGGTTTTTTCGCGACAAGCTCGGCTTCGGCCCCGCCCCGGAAACCGCGCTCGCCGAGATGGCCAAGGAATACTCCGAGGCCGTCGGTCTCGTCGTGGTTTCCAGCCCGAAGGGTCCGGAGGGTTTCGGCACCGCCTGGGCCATCGCGCCGGGCGTCTATGCCACCAACTCGCATGTCTCCCAGCCCATCGCCGAGCTGCTGAAGAACGGCGGCTCCGCCTACATCGCCGTCAACCGCCGGCCCGACCTGCGGCTGAAGATCACGCGCGCCGTGGTGCACCCGCGCTACGGCAAGGAGGAAACAAACTTCGAGGGCAAGAAGCAGCCCGTGCTCAGCTACGATGTCGGCCTGCTCTACGTGCAGGGCGAAGCGCCCAAGACTTTCCGGCCGGCGCGCAAACCCGAATTGGAAAAACTAGATTCCGGCTACCGCATCGGCTTCCTCGGCTTCCCCATGGAAGGCATGGCCGGCAACAACGTGGACGTGCGCAATCCCGTCGCCACGATGCAGTCCGGCATCGTCACCGCCGTGACCGACTACTGGCTCGCCCCCGCCCCGTTTGAGCGCCGTTTCTCCGTGCAGCACAACCTCGGTGCCACCGGCGGCGCCAGCGGCAGCCCCATGTTCAACGCCCGCGGCGAGGTCGTCGCCATCCTGAACGCCGGCAACATCATCGGCACGATCAACCGCGACGGCAACGTCGTGCGCGCCCCGTCCGCCGTGATGGTCAACTACGCGCAGCGCGTGGACCTGCTCCGCGACATCTGGCCGGATTATCCCAAGGACTGACCGCCAGCGGCGGTCAGCCCTCCGCCCGCCGGCGGGCATCGGCCTCGATCAGCGCGCACACCCCGTCGAGGGTCCGGCGCGTCGCGGCCTTCACGGCGGCCAGCTCGCCGTCGCTCTTCACCGTCGCATTGGCGAAGACATAAAACTTCATCTTCGGCTCGGTGCCGCTGCCCCGCGCCGCGAAGGTGTAGCCGTTGCCCAGCGTCACGAAATACAGGTCCTGCTTGGGGATGAGTTCGCCGTCCGCGTCGCGGATGTCCTGCCGCCCGAAGTCCTCGAACTTCGTCACCGCGATGGCACCGAAGGCCGCGGGCGGTTGCGCGCGATAGGTTTCGAGGATGCGCCTGATCTTCGCGCTGCCGCTGGCGCCCTCGTAGTAGAGGTTGATGACGCCCTCGAGGTAGAAACCGTAGCGGAGGTAGATCGAGTCGAGATATTCCGGCACCGTGAGGCCGCGGGCCTTCACCGCGGCACACAGTTCGGCAAACATGAGGCACGCGGAATTGCCATCCTTGTCGCGGATGTAGTCGTTCGCCAGATACCCGTAGCTTTCCTCCGTGCCAAAAGCGTAGAAGGTCGCGTGCTCCTGCAGCAGCCGCGCGCGCGCGGCGAAGGGCGCGCCGGCATAGTCGAAGCCCGGGGCGAGCTTTGCCAGCGTGCGCTCCTCGTAGGCGCGCAGCTTGGCCGCGATCCACTTGAAGCCCGTGAGCGTGTTGATGACCTTCACGCCGTGGCCGCGCCCGATGGCATCCTGCAGCTGCGTGGTGACAAACGTCTTGATGAGGCACACCCGGTCGGAACCCGCGGCCGGGATGAGCCCGCTCGCCTTGAACTGGGTGAGCCGGTATTCCGCGAGCAGCGCGCCGATTTGGTTGCCCGTGAGCAGCTCCATTTTTCCCGCGCGATTGCGCACGGCCACGCCCATCCGGTCGGCATCGGGATCGGTCGCCATCACCACATCCGCACCGAGCCGGTCGGCCAGGGCCACGCCTTCGGCCAAAGCCTCGGCGTTTTCGGGGTTGGGCGATTTCACCGTGGGGAACCGTGGGTCAAAATTGAGCTGCGACGGCACCGCCGAAACATCGCAGCCGGCGTGCAACAGCAGGGGCAGCGCATGGATCGCCCCGCAGCCGTGGATATTGGTGAAGACCACTTTCAGCTTGGCCTGACGGATGACCTCCGGATCGATGATCGCGGTCGCCGCGGCGGCGAGGTAATCGTCATCCGCCTCGCGGCCGAGCGTGACCACACGGCCGAGGTCTTTGTTCAGAAACGGAGCCAGGTCGGCCAGCGGCACGGCATTGACCGCCTCGACGATGCCTTTGTCGTGCGGCGGCACCACTTGGGCGCCGTCGTCGAAGTAGGCCTTGAAGCCGTTGTCGTGCGGCGGATTGTGGCTGGCCGTGATGACCACGCCGGCATGCGCCCCCTGGCGGCGCACCTCGAAGCTCAGTTGCGGCGTCGGCCGCGGCCCGTCAAAGATGAACGCCTCGCCGCCGAGCCGCACCCAAGCCGAAGCCGCGAGTTCGCAGAAGTGGCGGGAAAAATACCGCATGTCGTGCGCGATGACAAAACGCGGCACCACCTTCACTCCGCGCGACTCCAGATACCGCTGCGTGTAGCGATACAGCCCGATGACGGCGCGGATGAGCGTGAAGTCGTTGAGCACATTGCTGCCGATGGCCGCATGCGCCGGTGCGCCATCGGGGCCGGGCGTGCCAGTCTCGGCCGCGGCCGGGCGGCGGGCAATGGTCCGGCCGCGCATGCCGCCCGTGCCGAATTCCAGATAACGATAGAAACGGTCGTTCAGTTCCGCCCAAGCCCCCTGCGCGACCAGTTCCTCGATGCTGGCCCCGGCCCAGGCCGGCAGATTGGCCGCCAAAAAAGCGCGAATGTTGTCGGCCGCGGCGGGCAGCAGGTGGCCGGCTTTGACGGCTTGTTCGATCGCAACTGGATTCGTCATGGGAAAGTTCACTCCAAGTATAGACCGTCGGCCACGGCCGGCTTCAACGGCAATTTCGCCCACGCTTCGGCGAAGGTCTGCTCGTCGTAACCAAAGAGCGGTGACACTTCCAGTCCGGCATCCGGGAGCCCGGAGGCATCCGTCGAAACCGCCGCGCCCTGCGCCTTGAGCCAGCGGGCAAACTGCCGGCACTGGTCGTCCCGGCAGGTCTGCGGCGAGTCCGCGCCGGCGGCGTTTTTTACGGGGGAAAAATCATCCGCGCGCGCCGTCTCGATGACGACCGGATTCCGGGCAAACGGCAGCGCATCGAAAACAAACAGCTCGAACTTCACCCCGTTCGGCTGGTCGGGCTTCACGGGGCGGCCGGCGGCATCCACGGTCGGAATCTTTTTGTCCGCGCGGTGAAAGGCCAGCCGCTGCGTGCCTTCATCCGCGGACGCCATGCGCCGGATGAATTCCCGGTCGAGCAGGTGGATCGCGATGCTGCCGGCGAGGTAGCGCAGCCGGCCCGTATCATCCTTTTCCTGCTGCATGGCCGCCGGAAGGTCGGAGTATTCCACCACGACGGTCTTGCCCCGTTGCACGCAAAAGTGGCCGACCTTCTCGCCGGCGTGAGCCTTGGGCACCATCTTGCTGCTCATCTCGGAGCCCTGCAGCTTGTGCCAACCGATGAACGCGGGGTCCACGCACCGCACGAGCGGGTTGTCCACTTGGAAATAGCTGAGCGTGTCGATGCCCTCGCGCGCCATCAGGTCGAGGGCGCCGCTGCGCGCCAAGGCCCGCAATGAACCGCCGTGCCCGTCGGGGCTGAGCGCGATGCTGCCTTTGCTCTCCAACAAAATCCGGCCGTTGAAATCCACGGCCGGCATCCGGCCCTGCCGGAAAAAATGCACCCGCGCCGGCTCCAGCCCAAAGTGGCCGTGCGCGTGGAAAAACTCCTCGGTCGCCGCATGGTTCGCATGGCTGGTCATGATGAACCAATGCAGCGGCCGGCCATAGCGCCGGCCGGCGGCCCGGATTTTCTCCGCAAAGACTTGAAACAGCGGCTTACGCTTCACCGGCGTCACGGGAAACGTGCCCTTCGGCCCGTCGTAACCCAGCCGCGTGCCCTGCCCGCCGGCCACCGTGAACGCGGCCACGGAACCGGCGCGCAACGCGGCTTCCCCTGCGGCTCTCGCCGCCGCCCAGGCCGCGGCATCTCCGCCGTTCTCCGGCAACCGTTCATAAAGCGCGGGGGCAAGGTCCGTCAGATCGACACCCGCCGCCGCTCCCCCGAGCAAGGTGCGGGTGAGTCCGGCCACCTCGGCGAGGTCGATTTCACCCGCCTCGGCCAGCAGTTGCGCCTGCGCCGCGGAATCGAGCTCGTCAAAAAATGCGAAGACCTGGCCCTGACCGGCGGCCGTGAACTTCTGGATCAATGGGTGTTTGGACATGAACGATAAATTGGCACTTCAATCCTCGAACCGGAAAACCACCTCATCGGGTTTTACATAACCCAGCCGGCGCCGGATGACCATTTCCACGTAGGCGGGATCGGTGCGGAGCCGCTCGAGTATGATTTCGTGCTCCTTCAGCCTTTGCTGCGCCTCCGCGAGCCGCTGGCGGGTGCGCGCCTCCAGCTCCTTCAGCCGCGTGTATTCCTGGTGCGCCTGCCAAAGAAAAAATCCCGACGCCCCGCCCACGCCCAGAAAGAGCACGAGGTAGAGGAGGATGACGAAGCGGCGCATGTCGGCGTGAGATTTACCCGCGAAGATAAACGGCGGCCGGATTTTGCGCGCAATCCCTTTTCCGCCCGGAGCCGCGCCGCCTTGTAAGTGAATTCTCAAAACCCGCCCGCCGCCCGCCCGCCGGTGGTTTTGGCGTGCGTTTTGGCTTCAACCGCGCAACCTGCCCTTCCGCATGTATCAGAGCTTCTATGGGTTCAAGGAGATGCCCTTCAACATCACCCCGGATCCCAAATTTCTCTACCTCAGCCCCACCCATCAGGAAGCCTTGCAGCACCTGAAATACGGGGTGGTGGAAAAAAAGGGTTTCATCGTGCTGGTCGGCGAGGTTGGCTGCGGCAAGACCACCCTCTGCCGGCGTTTCCTCAACGAACTCGACTCCGCCCACTTCGACACCGCCCTGATCCTCAATCCGCGGGTGACCGAGACGCAGATGCTCAAGGCCATCCTCACCGAGCTGGGCGAGACCAAGCTCGCCCGCAGCCAGGTGGACCTTGTCGCCCAGATGAACCGCGTGCTGCTCGAACGCATCGAGCGCGGCCGCGACATCGTGCTCATCATTGACGAGGCCCAAAATCTCTCCTTCGAGGTGCTCGAGCAAGTCCGCCTGCTCTCCAACCTAGAAACCGACAAACAAAAGCTCCTGCAGATTGTGCTCATGGGCCAGCCCGAGCTGAAGGATGTGCTCGCGCAGGAAGAACTCCGGCAGCTCCGGCAGCGCATCCTCGTTCACTACGAGCTGAATCCGCTGACCCTGCACGACATGCAGCACTACATCCAGCACCGCCTGACCTTGGCCGGCAGCATCGGCCGGCCGACCTTCACCGCGTGGGCGCTGAAGGCCATCCACCGTGCCAGCAAGGGCATTCCGCGCGTCGTGAACAATCTCTGCGACAAGGCCATGCTTTCCGCCTACATCCGCGAATCCGACGAGGTGAACTACTGGGACGCGCGCCGGGCCGTAAAGGACATGAAAAATCTGACCGAGTGATCCGATGAGCCTGATTAACGACGCCCTGAAGAAAGCCCAGCGCCAGCGCACCACCGATGCCGCGGGTGTTGCCCCGCCCATGCCCGGCGAAAGCGGCGGTCGCATCACGCGCCGCGGCAAACCCATGGCATCGCAGGCCGTGCTGCTGCTCGTGGCCGGCGGCTCCGTGCTCATTGTCCTCTCGGTCGTGGCCACGGTTTATCTTCTGCGTGAACCTGCCCCGCCGGCCGCGCCCCCGGTCGCCCTCGCCGCTCCGATCTCCCCGTCCACCGCGACGCCGGTTGTGAACGATTCCCCTGCCCCGGCCCCGGTGGTCTTCGTGCCTGTTCTGCCCAAGCCCGAATCCGTGGTGGAAAGCCCGCCCGAACCCCCGGCGCCGGTTTCAACCCCTCCGGTCCGCACCGAGCCTGCGCCCGTGATCATTGCCAGTTCCCCACCGCCCGCCCTGCCCGCCCCATCACCGGCCGCCGCGTCTCCGGATGAGCGCATCCACGACTACCTCGACCGCCTGCACGTGTTGGGCGTGCGTTCCTCCGGCGCCGACAGCCGGGTCCTGATGAACGACCGGGTTTACCGTCTCAACGACCTCGTGGACCGGACGCTTTCGCTGCGGCTCGTGGACGTGCAACCGGGCCTCCTGATCTTCGAGGACGCCCGTGGCGTCCGCTACACGAAAAACCTCTAGCTCCGCGCCGCGCCACGTGCTTACCCGGCCGCAACACACCCGCATCCGGTTCTTGCAACTGGCCGACGGCCTGCTGTTCGCCCTCGCGGTCGCGCTCGCCTACGCCCTGCGCGCGTTCTTTCCCTGGCTCGGCCTGCCCGAGCTTGAGGGCTTCGATGACTACCTCTGGCTCATGGCGCTCATGGCCCTGTGCGGCCCGCTGTTGCTTGCCCAGCAGGACTTTTATCAGCCCGTCTCCCGGCCATCGCGCGGTGCGGCCATCTTCAGCATCATCCAAGGCTGCCTTTGGACCGTGGTCGCTTTGGTCATCTTTCTGTTCATCGTGCGCGTGCAGTTCGCCCGCTCGGTCATCATCCTCGGCGGCTTTCTGGCTTCGCTGCTGATCTATGCCCGGCACGAGCTCACGCGAAGTTTCGCGACCGGTCGCATGGCCGAGGCGGAACTGCGCCGGCGCCTTCTCTGGGTGGGCCGGCCCGAGTCCGTGCCACGCCTGCAGGCCGGCCTGACCCCCATTGAGCAGGCCCAGTTCACGCATGTCGCCACCCTGAATCCCGCCGGGCCGGATTTCGCCGCAGAACTGCCCCGGCAGCTTCATGCCCACGCCGTCAACGTGGTCCTGCTGAACCTCAAGGATCTCGCCGATTCGGACTTGGCCGTGGTGATCGAGGCCTGCGAACGGGAAGGCATCGAGATTATCATGCACCCCGGCCTGTCCGTGGCCTCGCCTTTCCTGCTGAACATTGACCAGCTTGGCGGCGAGGCGGTGCTCCACTACCGCGCCCACCGCGCCGAGCCCGGCGGACTGCTCATCAAGCAATGTCTGGATTACATTGGTGCCGCCGGACTTCTCGTCGCACTGTCCCCGCTGTTCCTGCTGACCGCGCTGCTGGTGCGGCTGACTTCACCCGGACCCGTGCTTTACCGGCAGGAGCGCGCCGGCCTCAACGGCCGGCCTTTCACCATGCTCAAGTTCCGCTCGATGGGCGTTGATGCCGACGCGCGCAAACCGGAACTCGCCGCCCGCAACGAAATGGATGGTCCGGTGTTCAAGCTCACCGCCGATCCCCGCGTGACCCGGCTCGGCCGCGTCCTGCGCCGGCACAGCCTCGACGAACTCCCCCAACTGTGGAACGTGCTCCGCGGCGAAATGAGCCTCGTGGGGCCCCGTCCGCTTCCGCTGGAGGAAGTCGGGCGCATAGCCAACCTCGCCCACCGCCGCCGCCTGAGCTTCAAGCCCGGCCTCACCTGCCTCTGGCAGGTGCGCGGCCGCAACGACATCTCCAGCTTCGAGGAATGGGTGCGGCTTGATCTCGAATATATCGACCGGTGGTCGCTGTGGATGGATCTGAAAATCCTGCTCGCCACGATCCCTGTCGCCCTCCTTGGCCGCGGCGGGCGCTGAGACTGTCCGCTCAACGGCCCGACAATACGTAGGGCTCGATCGGCCGGAAGTTCGCCGCTTGGCAAAGTCGGTCCCGGTCGGCCGGCGTGGCGCACAAATACAGCCCGTAGCCGCCATGACCGCCGCCGCAGTATTTCCGCGCCAACGGTGTCACCCCGCCGGCGCTTTCGGGCAATGCCGCCATACCCTCGGCCAGTTGCACGGCATAGGATTGGCGGACAGCTTCCGCGAGCCCGGCCAAGCTTTGCGCCCAGACCGCTTCGCGCGCCGTCCGGCCAGCCCGCTCAATGGCGTCAAAATCCCGCTGCAATCCCACCACCCCGGGTGTGTCGTGCGGGGCGCCGCTCCAATAAAGGGCCATGCACCCGCGGAGAAACGCTCCGTCGTGCTTGAGCTCGAGTGCCGGCCGGTCGCCGCTGCGCCAGACACAAAGCCCTGTCTCCGAAATCACCGCCGGATCCTGCCAGCCCACGCCAAGGTCCAGCTCCGCGCCCACGCTGTCCTTGCCCATCAGCAGCGCCCAAGCTCCGCTGCCACCGAGCCCGGCGTTGCGTTCATAGGGCCAGTCGCGCAGCGAAACCGTCGGTGAAATCGCGCAATTGACAACATAGGCCCCTTTCCGGGCAAAGCGCGGCACATCCAGCCAGCCACCGGCAAAATCCACCCGCAGCGGCGCGTCCTGCGGGGCGCGGATATAACGCACAATCTCGGTCGTTGAGATGGGCGGAAACTCCGGCGGCGTCTTCGGCAACACCACATATTGCGCCCCGACTTCGGCGCAGAGCGCCCGCTTCAGCGGCGCATACTTGTCGTCTTCCGTCACCGCCAGGATCTGGGGTCGAATGCGGAGAAATTCCTGCCGAAAATCAATGCCCTCCTCCAAGCCCGTGCCGACCACGACCTCGTCCACCACGCGCAGCGCGGCGATGAGCGCCCGCTTGTGTTCGTCGGGCAGCGAACTCTTTCGGTGCTTGTGCAGCCACAGCACGTCCGCCGAGGCAAAGGAGACGGTAAGATGGTCGCCGAGGGCGCGCGCCTCGCGGAAGAACTGCACATGCCCCGCATGCACGATGTCGTAACAGCCGGAGACGAAGACTTTGATCATCGCCCACAAGCGCTATGCAAAGCGCACCGCACGGAAAGCCTATTTTTGCGTCTTCACCTACGCTCCTTGAACCAGCGCCGGACCTGCGCCAGCGGGCGCGTGTTCAGCACGCTCGCCGCCGTCAGCCAGCCCTTGCGGGCAGAGTTGATGCCCGCCGCCACATGCGCGAGTCCGTCCGTCTCGTGCGCATCGGGATTGATGGCGCACATCAGCCCTTTCTCCGCCGCTTTGCGCCAATGGCGCCAATCCAGGTCGAGCCGCCACGGACTCGCGTTGAGCTCGATGACCACACAGTTGGCGATCGCCGCGTCGATAACCTTGCCGACATTGACGCGATACTCCTCGCGGCGCAGCAGCAACCGGCCGGTGAGGTGCCCGAGCATGGTCACGGCCGGATGCTCGATCGCGCGGATGATCCGTGCGGTCATCGTCGCCTCATCCTGCGTCATCGCATTGTGCACGGATGCGACGACATAATCCAGTTCGCCCAACAGGCCGTCATCGTAATCCAACCGGCCGTCGCTGAGAATATCGCACTCGGTGCCCGTTAAAACATGGACCTTGTGGCGGCCCGAGCGGTTCAGCGCTTGGATCTCCGCGATCTGCTGCCGGAGCCGCTCCTCGCTCAAACCGTTGGCTTGGTAGCTCGACTTGGAATGGTCCGCGATGCCGAGGTATTCCCAACCGAGCGCTTCCGCCGCCGCGGTCATCTCGGCCAGCGTGTTGCGTCCGTCGGACGCCGTCGTGTGATTGTGAAAGGCGCCGCGCAGATCGGCCGGTTCCACGAGCTTGGGCAATTCGCCCGCCTCGGCCGCCTCGATTTCACCCAAGCCTTCGCGCAACTCCGGCGGGATGAAGCGCAGCCCCAGCGCCTTGAATAGATCGGCCTCCGATTTCGCAGGGGTCCGCAGCGCCTTGTTCTCCGCTTTCTCCTTCGCGGTGCCCTCACCCTCGGCGGGCACCAGCCCCCACTCGCTCAGGCTCAGGCCGCGGGCCAGGGCGCGCTGCCGCATCTGCACATTGTGATCTTTCGACCCCGTGAAATGATGCAGCGCGAATACAAACTGGTCCGCCGGCACAATGCGCAGGTCCGCCTGCAATCCGCTCGCAAACCGCACGCTGGCCTTGGTCTCACCTTGGGCGGTGATTTCCTGGACGCCGGGCATGGCGACAAACCACGCCACCACCGGCGCGCTGTCCTCCGCCGCGACGAGAAAGTCGAGGTCCCCGATTGTCTCCATCCCGCGCCGCAGGCTGCCCGCCGCCTCGGCCCGCTCCACGGCCGGCAAGGACCGAAGTCCTGCCAAGATCGGCCGGGCGGTCTCGTTTGCCTCCCACCACAGGTGACGCTTCCCATAGGCCTCGCGGTGCGCGATGCCGGCGAGGATTTTCTCCTGCGACTTTTCCCCGAAGCCGTCGAGCGCCGCCACGCGGCCGTCGGTGCACGCCTCCGCCAGCGCCGTGATGCTGGTGATGCCCAGCTTCGCCTGCAGGGCGCGGATTTTTTTTGGCCCAAGTCCCGGGATATCGAGCATTTCAACCAAGCCCGGCTCGATGGAGGCTTTCAGTTTCTCATAAAACTCCAGCCGGCCCGTCGCGTGCAATTCGGTGATCTTCTGCACGAGGGCATCACCGAAGCCCTTGATCCCGCCGAGTTCGCCCGCGCGGATGAGCCGGTCCAGTTCCGTCTCCTCAATGGCCTCGAGCGCCCGCGCACCGTTCTGGTAGGCCCGGATCTTGAACGGATTCTCGCCCTTGAGCTCGAGGAGCACCCCGATCTCGTTGAGCACGTCGGCGATCTCGTTTTTGGTCATCCGGACGAATTTGAGTCGAAATCCCCAAATCCCAAACCGAAAATCGAGCCATGTCCTTCGCCTACTCGCGCCATATCCATTTCCGCGACACCGATGCCGCCGGCGTGGTCTTCTTCGCCAACTACCTCGCTCTCTGCCATGAAGCCTATGAGGAGGCGCTGGCTGCGGCCGGGCTGGAAATCTCCGCCTTCTTTTCCGCCAACGATCTGCTCGTGCCCATCGCCAAAAGCAGCGCCGAATATCTCCGGCCTCTCCGTGTCGGCGACCGGGTGCGCATTACCCTCCGGCCGGAGCCGCTCTCCGCGAACAGCTTTGCCATCAACTTCGAAATCACCCGGCTCGGGTCGCCCGAAAAAATCGCCGCCCGTGTGCGCACCGAACATGTCAGCACCTCGGCCCGACTCCGCGAGCGTGTGCCGCTACCCGCGCCGCTCGCCGCCTGGGTCGGCCAAGCCTGAGACCGCCGCACGCAGTTGCGCCCGGTTGACCTTGCCCTGCGCATTGCGCGGCCAGTCCCGCACCGCGATGAACCGTTTGGGTCGCTGGTAAGCGGCCAGGCTCTCGAGCAACAACCCGGCCGTGACCGCCTGTTTTCCCGCCGGATAACACGCCACCACTTCCTCGCCCCATTCCGGATGCGGCCGGCCGAGCACCACCACCTCCGCAAATTTGCCCGTGGCCCGCAGCGCCGCCTCGACCAGGGCTGGATGCACTTTTTTTCCGCCCGTGATGATGATGGCGTCGCGCCGGCCCAGCACCTCCAGCCGACCTTCGGCATCCAGCGCACCCAAATCCCCCGTGGCAAACCGGCGGCGCTGCGTGCGTTCCCCAAAGTAACCGCGGAAAAGCGACCGCCCGCCCACCCGCACCACGCCGCCCCGGCCGATGTTCACCGTCGCATGCGGCAGCACCCGGCCATTGCTCCGATCGCCGGCGAGAAACTGTTCCGGTCGCTGCGCCGCGACCATGGCCGCCGTTTCCGTGAGGCCATAACTGAGCACGATCCGCAGCTTGGCCCGGGCCGCGGCATCGGCCAGGTCCGGCCACACCGGACCGCCACCCACGAGCACGAGCGCGAATTTCCGCAACCACGCCGTGGCCGCGCGCGAGCGTAACAACCGCTGGAGCTGCGTCGGCACCAACGAGATGGTCCACGATCCGCCGCGGATCGCCGGCCGCTGGCCGGCTTCCAATCGCCGCCAGTCCCACGCCACATGGTTTCCACCGGTCTCCCGGCACCGCAGGAGGGCCATGAAGCCGCTGACGTGGTGCAGCGGCAGCACCCCGACGGCATTCACCCGTTGCAGGCCGAAGTGCCGGCAAAAACCGCCCACGGCCGCCGTCAGGGTGCGCTCGTCATGTCGGGCAAACTTTAGCGTTCCGCCGGTGCCGCCGGTGGCCAGGCAGAGCCAGCCCCGCTTGATTTTCGATTTTCGACTTCCGATTTTCGATTGGGTGAGACGCGTGAACTCGGCCCGCTGCGCCGGGGGCCATTGCGGATCGCAGAGGAAAACAAAGCCGCCGCATTTTTCCGCCGCTCCCGTCGCAAGGGCGATTGACTCTAGCTCAGCGCGTTCCACACGGCCTCCTCGTTGATGCGTTGCACGTCTTGCCAGCGTAGAAACGGGGCCAACGCCGGCCCGTCGAACCGCCCGTCGGCAAACAGCGGCCAGACGCCAAATCCGAGCGCCCGCGGTTCGCCCGTCCATCGCCACGCCGTCGCCAGCGCCTGCTTTGCCCCCACCGCCGTCTCCAACGCGCTGGAGAACACGACCGCCGCCTTTGCCGCGGCCAGCTTTTGCATCGTCGCCGCCATGTCTCCGCACAGCGATGGCTTGATCACAAAGACGCCGCGCCAGCCCAGCCGCAGCCAGTGCTCAACATCACCGTCGCCCACCAAGGCCTCATCCAGAGCAATCGGCGTGGGATAATCCGCCGCCAGCCCCAACAGCAAATCCTCCGCTTGCCGACGTAGGGCCGTGCCCTGCGAAGCCTTGGCGAAGCAGGGTTGCTCCACAAATTCCACCGGCCGCTCCGCCGTGCGCTCCAGCCATTTTTCCGCCGTGCGCCGGTCCCAGGCCCCGTTGGCATCGAGCCGCAGCCGACCGCCCCCGGGCAAGCGGGCGCAGAGGTCATCCAGCAGTCCCAATTCATCCCCCGCAGATTCCACCCCGACTTTCCATTTGAAGGTGCGGAAACCTGCCTCCGCCAGCGGCTCCACCCGCGCCAGCGCCGTTCGTCCCGCCGGCAGCAACGCCGCCACCGGCATCGGCTTGCATTCCACCGGTGCACTTTCAGCTGCCCGCGCCGCCACCAGCGCCTGTCGCAAACAACCCAGATGTGACGGCAAAAGTTCAAAAGCTTCGGTCGGGACAAACTCGCCCAATGTCAGGCACGCCGCCTCGGCGGCATCGGCCGTCTCGGTGCCAAACCACGGCAGTGTCGCCGCTTCACCCCAACCCACCCGGCCGGTCTCGTCTTCCAATCGCAGGATCAGCCCTTCCCGTTCCGCCCACACCCCATGCGCGGTGCGCAGCGGCGCCCGGAAAGGGAGGCGATAACGGCGATATTGGAGGCGATAGGCCACGCCGCAGCGTCAACGAGTGCGTGCCGGTGCGCAAACCAGACTTTCTGTTTGCACTTTCCGCCGCCGGGCTTAATCCGTCCACGGCAACCCATGACCAAGGCTGCCAAGAAATCCCACCCGGCCGACGCCGCGTTTTACCTGCCCGCCGACGCCTTCTTCCGCGCGAACCGGCCCACCGCCCTGACCTTCGACGACGTGTCGCTGGCCACGCTTTACTCGGAGATCCTGCCCAAGGATGCCGACGCCTCGACCAGCCTTTCCGATTCCATCCGGCTGCAAATCCCGGTGATCTCCTCGGACATGGACACCGTCACCGAATCGCGCATGGCCATCGCCATGGCGCTCAACGGCGGGCTCGGGCTCATCCACTACAACATGCCCGCCAGGGAGCAGGTGAAGGAGGTTGCCCGCGTGAAACGCCACATTCACGGGCTGATCCAGGATCCCATTACCATCGCGCCCGGTCTCCTCATCGGCGACGTGCTGGCGATGATCGAGCAACGCCGCTTCAGCTTCAGCACTTTCCCCGTGGTGGACGAGGGCGGCAAGCTCGTCGGCCTGCTCTCCGGCAACGTCGTCAAGGAGCGCTACAAAACCAAGCCGGTCGCCCAGGTGATGACCCCCCGCGCCGAACTCCGCACCGTGCTGGAGCGCGCCGTGGCGCACGATCCCATCGCAGCCGCCGACGCATTTTTCACCACTCATGTCGGCATCAACAAAATGCTCGTCGTGGACGCCCAGGATCATCTCCGCGGCATGGTCACCAGTTCCGATGTCGAGAAGATCACCGCCGAGAGCAAGGCGCGGCGCAAGCCGGCGCGCGACGCCCAGTTCCGCCTGCTCGTCGGTGCCGCGCTCGCCCCGGTGCGCAAACCCGGCGGCGAACTTGACCGCGAAAAAATTCTCACGCACGTGGGCCACCTCGTGGAGGAGCACATCGACGCGGTCGCTGTTTCCACCGCCCACGGCCACACCGCCGGCGTGGGTGACATGGTCCGGATGGTGCGCAAGGCCTTTCCCGAACTCACCATCATCGCCGGCAACGTCACCAGCGCCGCGGGCACGGAGTATCTCGCCGGCTGTGGCGCCAACGCCATCAAGATCGGCCAGGGCCCCGGTTCGATCTGCACCACCCGCGTCGTCGCCGGCGTGGGCATCCCCCAGCTCACCGCCCTCCATGTAGCCGGCGCCGCCGCCCGCAGGCGGGGCGTCCGGCTTATTGCCGACGGCGGCATCACCAAGTCCGGCGACATCGTGAAGGCCCTCACCCTCGCCGATGCCGTGATCTGTGGCGGCATCCTCGCCGGATGCCGCGAAGCCCCGGGCGAAATCATGGAGATCAGCGGCAAACTTTATAAACAATACCGCGGCATGGGCTCGCTCGCGGCGATGAAGGCCGGCAGCGCCGCCCGCTACGGCCACGACAAGGACGACAAGGTCCGCAAAGTCACCGCCGAGGGCATCGAGGCCCTCAAGGAAGTCTCCGGCTCGGTGGACGATGTGCTCGGCAATCTCATCGGCGGCGTGCAGAGCGGCATGGGCTACCTCGGTGCCGCGACGCTGCCCGAACTCCGCGCCAAGGCCCGCTTCATCCGCGTGAGCCCTGCCGGCCAGAAAGAAGCGGCACCGCACGATGTGATCGAGGTTTCGACCCGGAAAAACTGACCAGGCCGGTTGCAACCCGGCGGCCTGCGCGCAACTTTTGCCCCGCCCACCGGTCTTGATTTTCATGCCCCGTCTCCGCTTTCTGCTTCCCCTGCTGTTGGGCTGCCTCCCGGCCGCCCAAGCCACCTCGGTCATCGCACCGGATTTCGAAAATCTCGTCGCCCGCACCGACTACACGGTCCGGGTCGAAGTCGTGGCGGTCAGCTCCTCCTGGCGGGAAAACCCCGAGGATCCCGCGCAACGCTACATCGGCACCAGTGTCGAGCTGCGCGTGCTGGAGGTGATCACGGGCCAGCCGCCTTCCCCGCTGATCCTTGAAGTGATGGGCGGTCAGGTGGGGCCGGACGTCATGACCGTCGAGGGCGCGCCGGTCTTTCGCGTCGGCGAGGAAAGCATCCTCTTCGTGCAGGGCAACGGCCGGCAGGTCGTGCCTCTCACCGCCATGATGCACGGCTTCTACCCCGTGCGGCGCGATGCCCGCACCGGCGAAGCGCGCGTGCTCCGTTGCAACGGCAAGCTCGTTTACAGCGAGCACGACGTGATGCTGCCGCTCGGCGCCACCAGCGGGGTCGTCATGCGCAACCCCCGCGCCAAGCCGCTGACCGCCGCCGATTTCACCGCCCGCATCCGTCATACCGCCGCCGCCCTCGCCGAACGTGAAGCCCCTGAGCTCCTCCACTAAACGTCTTAGGTTCGCCGCCCTCGCGGTTGTGCTGCTTTCGCTGACCGGTGGCGGTTGGGCCTTTGTGTTCGTGCTGAATTCCAATACCGGCCTGCCGATCAAATGGCCCGCCGGCACCGTTCAGCTGCATATCATGCTCGGCTCCGACCGGGAGCTGTCCGACGGCAGCACCTTCAACTCCAGCGCCGCCGCCGCCGCCGAAAGCTGGAACACCGTCCTTGGCTCCGTGCGGCTCGTGCCCATCCAGACCTCCGGCAACGCCGCCCAACGCAACGGTCGCAACGATCTGGTCTTTGCCACCACCGTCTACGGCCAGCAATTCGGTGAGAACACCGTGGCCGTGGCCACCGGTTTCAGCCAAGGCAACGAGCGCATCGAATCCGACATCATCTTCAACTCCGCTCGCACTTGGGATTCCTACCGCGGCCCGACCCGCAGCGGTGTGCAAGACATCCGCCGCGTCACTTTGCATGAAATTGGCCATCTGCTCGGCCTCGACCATCCCGACGAAGCCGGCCAAAATGTCGCCGCCGTTATGAACAGCCGCATCAGCAACCTCGACGCACTCAGCGAGGATGACATCACGGGCGGCCAGTCGCTTTACGGCCCGCCCGGGGTGCCGCCCAATGACGCGTTTGCCAACGCCACCTCCATCACGCTGGCAGACGGCCGTTTGACCGTGAACGGACACAACACCAACGCCACCAAGGAACCCGGCGAACCCAACCACGGCGCCAATCCCGGGGGTTCCTCGGTGTGGTGGCGTTGGACCGCACCCGAACAGGGCACCATGACCGTGGAAACACGCGGCAGCTACTATGACACGACCCTCGGCGTCTATATCGGCAGCACGGTATCGAGCCTAACCACGATCGCCTCCAACGACGACATCAACCCGGGCATCATTCAGGCCAGCTCTGTATCGTTCACCGCCATCCGCAACACCACCTACCACATCGGCATTGACGGCTGGGATCGCGATACCGGCGGCATCACCCTCACGCTTAACTTCGCGCCCTCCGCGACAGCGATCCCGGTCATCCTCTCACCGCCCGCCAGTGTTGTCGCTCTGCAGGGTGGCAACGCCACTTTTGCAGTTACGGCGGACGGTGCCGGCCCGCTCAACTTCCAGTGGTCATTCAATAATTCCGATATCATTGGAGCGACCAACGCCGTCTATACGCTCAGCGGTGTGAGCAACGCCAACGCCGGTCAGTATCGCGTCACTGTCTCCAACCCTTTCGGCTCCGTAACGAGCAATCCCGCCACGCTCACCGTAACTATTCCAGCGCCGCCACCGATCACCGGCGGCGGTGGCGGTGGCGGCGGTGGGGGCGGATCGCCCAGCGTATGGTTTCTGGGCGCACTCCTCGCCGCCGCACTCGGCCGCCTGCTGCAGATTCGCCTCCGGCGCGCTTGAGCCAACCGCGGAAGCATGGTCGGCTGGAACTTGCCACCATGCCCCGCCCCGCCGAGCCCGTCTCAATTCTCGCCCCTTCCCGGTGGCCGTGGTTCGCACTCGCCATCGCCGCAATCACTTTCTGTTTCCAAGCCATCCCCAACAGTCGCACCTGGTTCATTTATGATCGCGCGGCGCTGGCCGAAGGTGAGTGGTGGCGCATCTGGACCGGGCACCTCACCCATTTTGGCTGGCCGCACTGGTTCGTCGATGTCGGTCTCTGGCTCGTGCTCGGCTGGGTGCTCGGTCCGCGGCACCCGCGTTTTTACTACATAGCCGTCGTGTTCATGCCGCTGTTCATCAGCAGCATTATCTTCTGGGCCGAGCCGGGGCTGCTCCGCTACGGCGGCTTGAGCGCCGTCAACCTCGGCCTGTTGCTCTATCTCGCGCTCCAAGGCTGGCGGCGGCAGTGGACCGACTGGTTTTGGCCGAGCGTGCTGGCGATCTATGTCGCCGAAATCGGGTTTGAACTCCTGCAGGATGGCAGCGGCGGCGGCCTGATCCGGTTTGACGAACCCGGCATCCGCATCGCCACCGGTGCCCACCTCGCCGGCGCCGCCTATGCCATGATCGCCGTGGGCTGGACTTGGCTCCGCCGGCCCCGCGCCGGCCCGTGTCATGGCAAGGTTTAGCCTTGCCGCTCCCGGCCCCGTCGCCTTTTAACTCCCCGGCAACAGGGGGTTTGCTCCCACGGGCGAGCTTCGGTTGCCGCGCCAACCATGTCTCTCACTCCCTTTTCCAGCCAGTTGATCGCAGATGTCGGCATTTCCCTCGGCGACGAAGGTAAAGGCCGCCTGATACCCGAGATCGCCGACGAACTCCGCGGCACCTCCGCTCCCATTTCCGTCGTGCTCAAGGTCAACGGCGGTGCCAACTCCGGCCACACCGCCGGCGGCATCAAGCTCAACCTCCTGCCCGCCGGCGTGGTCATCAAGGATGTCACCCACCTCTGCATGGGCAGCGGCGTCGTGGCCGACCCGCGCAAGATCTGGTGGGAGGCCCGCCCCCTTGAGAAGAAAGGCTACGCCATCCTCGACCGGCTGCTGATCGATGAACGCACCATGGTCTCGGACGTCACCCACCGGCTCCTCGACCTCGCTTGGGAGGACTACCGCACCCACGTCCTGCAGGAGGAGCCCCGCGGCTCCACGGGCCGTGGCATCACCCCTGCCTACCTCGACGAGGTCGGCCAGTGGCAGATCACCTACACCGACTTTCTCGGCGGACCGAATTATTTCGCCCGCAAGCTCGCCCAAAGGGCCGACCGCGCCTGCCGCACCATCCAGCACGTTTGTCGCGTCAGCCCGTCCGCTTGGCCTGAGTTCTTCGAGCGTCTGACCGCCGCCGAGCTGCGCGCCAATGCCGAGGCCATCGAACTCGGTATCTTTGCCCGCGAAGAATTCGATTTCACCCGCTTCCGTGGACCACAGCCCTTCACGCTCAACCTGGACCAGCTCACCGCCGCCTACTGGCAGGCAGGCACCGCGCTCGCCCGGAATATCGGCGAAGTGCGCGAGCTCATCCTCCGCGAAGTCGCTGCCGGCCGCACCATTGTGGGCGAGTTCGGCCAAGCCTACTGGCTCGACAAACGCCACGGCTTCTCGCCCAACGTCACCGCCTCGCACACCTATACGCCCGAGTTTTTCGAGAGCGCGGGCGTGCCCGTCCAACGGATCCACACCATCGGCGTGGCGAAGGCCTACGACACCAAGGTCGGCACCCACACCTTCCTTACGCAGATGGACGACGCCCACCCGCTCGCCGCCCTGCTCAAGCGCCTCGAGTTCGGCACCAGCACCGGCCGCCAGCGCATGGTCGGCTGGTATGACGCCGTGGAAAAAGGCGACGCCCTCCGCTACGGCGGTTTCCAGGACCTGATGATCAACAAGCTCGACGCCCTCACCCATGCGGGTGCGTGGAACGGCGAACTGCTCATCTGCACCGCCTACGAGGACGCCGCCGGCAAACGTCACGCCCACGTGCCGCGCAACGAGGCCGTGCGCAAAACCCTGCGACCCGTTTACACCCGCCATCCCGGCTGGAGCGAGGACATCTCCGGTGTCCGCACCTTCGGCGCCCTGCCCCTGAATGCCCGGCGCTACGTCGCCGCCATGATGCGCAGCCTCCTCGCCGTCGCCTACGCCGACGGCGTGCGCCCAACCGCCGACAAGCTCCCCAACCTCCGCTACCTCGGCGTCGGCCCCGAACCTTCCCAAATCATCAAGGACATCCCCGCCACCGCCGACCTGATCAAGCTCGGCTGAGCCTGCCTAGTTCCTCGTTCTGAAAATCATTCTCGTTCTCGTAATCGTTCTCGTTCACCGCCTCATGCAGAACGGCGGCAATTCATAACAATGGACCAGCGTCCCAACTTATATTTTTTGCCCGAATTGTGGGTATCTGTGAAAAACCTAAGCTTGGAATTCGGCGGTTGAATCAAAGTCAGTTACCATGAAGAAGATGACCTAAACCGACTGTCAGCGCGCAGAATCACGACGTCTAAACGTCCCTCGACATGGATACACTTCACAATATTCGGTACCATAACTATGATTCTACTACGTCCTCCTTCGACCCATTTGGGTTAGGCGTGGCCATCGATTAGCCCAAAATAACCGTGAAATTCATGGCCATTTTCGCCATCTGCGTCGCTGAAGCTCTTTCATCCGGAGCCTTGCATGAAGACTTGGCATCAAAGTTTGCTCAAGTGGCGCGTGAAGCAGATTCAGCCGTTATTGAATTTTACGACGATAGAAAGATACATTTGGTAAAGTTTTCGGACGCAGCGTGGATCGCTCGATTGGCGGATGTACTACAGAGCAGTGTTTACGAGCCACGCGACTACTGCTTCTGCATTTCCTATCCGACGATATCCCTCGTGCGTGGAAACAACGTCATCCTCATTCTCTCTGTGCACCATGCTGAGAAACTGCGTATCACAGACTCGAGCAATGCGATGAGCGATTTTCACGTTGGTCAAACGACCGGCAAGCTCATCACTGTCTTGGCACTTGAGAAAATGAAGGCTAATCAGCAGGATTGAGACGTAGAAAGGGACTCGTCCGTGAAGTGAAAGCAATTCTTCACCTACGCCCACCCGCCAGAATCTCGTCGGCGGCACCGGACCTGAACACTCGCTTCCCCAGCACGCTTTCTGTTCGTGTCCGCAGATCCGGCCACGGTTTCGACGACGTTGCGGGCTTAGCGGGTCCCCAGTTGCGCCACTACCTTGCGGCGCCGCGTCACGCTCAACGGCGCCACTCGTTGCACCCGCACCGGCGCATTCTTTAGATTTTTCTGCAATTCGCGCATAATCTAAATTTCCATGCCGGATACAGGGCATGTCAATGCTACCCTAAAAATCCGGCGGACAGGATATGAGGCAGGCCGTGGTTTGTTGATTCCTATCTGCCGGGGCCCGCATAAGTGCCCACTATTGCCCGCCCAATCAAAAATCCTGCAACCGACCTTCGCCGGGGCCTTTGGCCGGGGTCAGGCGCGCCATGATCTCGCCAAGGAGATAGATCGAGCCCGTCACCACCAGCACGTCATCCGGGCCTCCCGCCGTGCACCGCTCGGGCGTCGGGAACAGGCCGGCCACGGTGGCGTGTGAAACGCGACCCGTGAACGTGCGGGGCACGAGGGTTTCCAGATCGGCATGGGTGCAGGCGCGCGCCTGCTGCGGCACGACGAGGTGAATCTCCGCCGCATGACGCGCCACGATCTCCAGCAAGGGTCGCGCGCGGGCCATGCCCAGCACACCGGTGATGATCACCGGTTTCCGGCCCGTCTCCCTCACCAGATTTTCCAGGTTGCCCGCCAGCACCGCCGCGCCCTCGGGGTTGTGCGACGCATCAAGCACCAGCAAACGACCGCCCAGTCGCACGCGCTGCCAGCGGCCCGGCCAGTCCACGCGCTCAAGCCCGACCGTAATGGCGGACTCCGTCACCCGCCAACGGGCCGGCAGCGTGCGGGCCACAAGCGTCGCGGTCGCGGCATTCCAGCGCTGATAATCGCCCTCGAGGTTCGTATGCGGGTATCTTTCCACATCCGGACCAAACTGCTCCGCCACGGAGACCAGGGGTGCCTGCATTTCCTGCGCCCGCGCCCGGATGACCGTCTCCGCCTCGGGCGGCACCCGACCCATCACGACCGGCCGGCCGGGTTTGATGATGCCGGCTTTCTCCGCCGCGATGA
The DNA here is from genome assembly GCA_002344205.1 of Opitutaceae bacterium UBA2377. Taxonomy (GTDB): domain Bacteria; phylum Verrucomicrobiota; class Verrucomicrobiia; order Opitutales; family Opitutaceae; genus UBA2377. The sequence continues at coordinate 31,314 of DDSZ01000025.1, read as the reverse complement.
GTTCGATCCGATCGCCCAACTGCTCCGTGTGGTCCAGCCCGATCGAGGTGATGACGGCAACCTCGGGCTCGACGATGTTGGTGGCATCCAGCCGCCCTCCGAGGCCGACCTCCACCAAGGCAATGTCGGCGCCGGCGCGTTGGAACTGCAGGAAGGCCATCGCCGTCATGAACTCAAAAAAACTCGGGTGATCATCGTCGCCCGCGGCGCCGATCTGCGCGGCGATGGGGCGGAGTTCGTGCGTGTAGGCGATGATTTCCGCCTCGGTCAGCGGCCGGCGGTCCACCTGCACGCGTTCGCCCAGCTTCACGAGATGGGGCGAGGTATAGAGCCCAGTGCGCCAGCCGGCGGCATGCAGGATGGCGTCGAGCATCGCACCCACCGAACCCTTGCCGTTGGTGCCCGCGATATGGATGATCGGCGCGGCCCGCTCGGGGTGGCCAAGCGCCGCGGCGAGCAGCCGCATGCGGTCAATGCCGAATTTCACCCCCCGTGCCTTCAGGCTGAAGAGATAATCGGCAACCGCCGCGTAATCGGTGGCCTCGCCGCTGGACATCGCCGGCCTCGCCTCAGCCCTTCTCCGGCACGGGCCGCTTGCGCAGATGCAAGGCCTGCAGGATGTCGCGCAACCGGTCGCGCATCTCCGTGCGCTTGACGATCATGTCAACCAAGCCGTGTTGAAGCAGAAACTCCGAGGTCTGGAAGCCCGGCGGCAAGGTCTGCTTGGTGGTGTCCTTGATCACCCGCGGACCGGCAAAGCCGATGAGCGCACCCGGCTCGGCCAGAATCACGTCGCCGAGGGTCGCATAACTGGCCGAAACGCCGCCGGTCGTCGGATGCGTGAGCACCGAGATGTAGGGCAGCCGGGCCGCCGCCAACCGGCCGAGCGCCGCGCTGGTTTTCGCCATCTGCATGAGCGAAAGGATACCCTCCTGCATGCGGGCGCCGCCCGAGGTGCTGAAGATGATGCAGGGAGTTTTTTCCGCCGCGGCGCGCTCGATCGCCCGCGTGATCTTCTCCCCGGTCGCAGAGCCCAGCGTGCCGCCGCAGAAGCGAAAATCCATCACCGCCACCGAGACCGGGATCCCGTGGATCTTCCCCGTGCCGCAGACCACCGCCTCCGTCAGGCCGGAGGCCTTCTCATATTTCTTCAACCGCGTCGTGTAGGGCACCGAATCGGTGAAGCCGAGCGGGTCGGCCGACTTCACCCTGCCATCCGTCTCGACAAAGGAGCCCTCGTCAAGGAGCCGGGCCAGCCGCTCCCGGGCCCCGATGGGGAAATGGTAGCCGCTGGTGGGCACCACCATCTGGTTGTCCTCGATGTCCTTGGTGAACAGCGTTTCACCGGAGACCGGGTCCTTGGTGTAAAGACCGTGCGGGATGTCGCGTTTGCGGGAAGTTTTGCGGACCGTGTAGGCCGGTTTGTCAAAGTGCATGGCAAGGTTCAGCCGTGGCCGAAGGTGATGACATCCAGGTTCATGCAGCCGGCCCGGCGCAGGACGCGAGCGCAGCTGTTAAGAGTGGAACCCGTGGTGAAGACATCATCAACGATAACGTAATGTTGGGCCGGAGTTATGGCCGCGCCCGGAGCCAGTGCAAAGGCATTTTTCAGGTTGGCCAGACGGGTTTTCTTGTCGTGATAAGTTTGCGATTCCGTGTCCACGGCTCTTCGCAAGATGTTTTTCACCATTATCTTGCCATCCATCGCCTGCGCCAGGTGTTCCGCCAACAGCCGGCTCTGGTTGTAGCCGCGCTCACGCTCCTTGCGCGGATGCAAGGGCACGGGCACCAGCACCGCGTCATGCAGCCACGCGCGCACCCAGTCCAATCGCCGGAAGATCGCCTCGATATCCGCCAGCACAAACAGGCCGCGGTGATATTTTAACTCATGCACCAACGCACGGGCCGGGCCTTTGAGCAACACCGCCGTCCGGCCTTCGCGGTAGGCCGGGTGCAGCCCCTCGCAGTGCGGACAGAGCCGCTCCCCTTCCACCACCCCGTAAAACGGATGGCCGCAGGTCGTGCAATGCGGCGGACGCACCCATTCGAGCCGCGCCACGCAGCGGGCGCACAGATGCGGCAACTCACTGTCCTCGACCACGGCCCGGCAATGCACGCAAACCGGCGGGAAAAACACCTCCGTCGCTCCGCGCAGCCAGTTGGGCACCGCGCTTTTCATGCATAGAAGACCTTCACCAGAAACAACCCCTGCGGCGGAGCCGTCTCCACGAGGGCCGTGCGGCGCCGCGATCGCAGAATCTCCTGCACCCGCGCGGCCGGCAGCTTTCCTTCGCCCGCCGCCACGAGCACGCCCACCAGGCTCCGCACCATTTTGTAGAGAAACCCATCCGCCTCCGCAATGATGCGCACCTGCCGGCCGCGGCGCCGGACCTCCAGCCGTCGCAGCTCGCGCACCGTGTCCTCTTTCTCCGGGCCGTTGAGCGCGGTGAAAGCCCGGAAGTCATGCCGGCCGCGCAATCCGGCCGCCGCCGACTCCATCACGGCAAAGTCCAGCGGCCGGAAAACACTCCAGCAATAAGCCCGCGTGAACGGGTCCGCCTCGCCCAGTTGAATGCGGTATTCGTAACGCTTGCCCGTGGCCTGAAACCGCGCGTGGAAATCATCCGACACCACGCGCGCCGACTTGATCTGGATCGCCGGCGGCAACCCCACCTTCAGCGCCGCCAGCAGTTTCGCAGAGCCGTGCCGCCAGGCCGCGTCAAAATGAAACACCTGCCCCAGCGCGTGCACACCGGCATCCGTCCGCCCGCTGCCGCTGATGCGCACCACGCGGCCAAAAATCTCCGCCAACCTGCGCTCGATCACGTCCTGCACCGCATTGTTGCCCGCCTGGCTTTGCCAGCCGGCGAAGCCGGTGCCGTCGTAGGCGCAAACACACTTCCAGCGGGCGGAGGACGGAGCCACCGGCTTCACGGACGAACGCGGATGGGGTTTGTTCTGCACGGCAGAATCCTTCATGACTCCGCTGCCGCCGGCGGCAGCTTCTGGTCAAGGTAATCCTGCAGGATGATCGTCGCCGCCCGCGAATCCACCAAGCCGCTGGCGCGCACCTCCCGGCGCTTCGCCTTCGCGATGGTGGACTCCGCCTCATAGCTGGTCAGCCGCTCGTCCACCAAATGCACCGGCAAGCCAAACTCCGCTTTCAGCCGCGCGGCAAACTCGTCCACTTCCTTCGCCTTGAAGCCCGCCGTGCCGTCCATGTTGAACGGGTAGCCCAGCACGAGGTCGGTGATCCGGCGCGACTTCACCACGTCGCGCAGCGCCGTCCAGCGTTGCTCGGGCGCGGATTGCACCAGCGCGGGCAGCGGGGTTGCCACGCCGATCTCGTCGCCGTAGCTGAGCCCGATCCGCCGGGTGCCATAGTCTATGCCCAGACATTGCATGGCGCGGATTTGGGCGCCGCACCCGGCCGGGCGCAATTTCATTTGCGCCCGCTCGCGGCGCGGCTCTTCCTGCCGCCCATGTCCGGCTCCTCCGTTCCCTTGGAAATCTCTGTCGCCACCGCCCGCGAGTTGCTCGATGCCAACCCGGGGCAAACCCTGCTGCTGGATGTCCGCGAGGTTTTCGAACGCGACATCTGCCGTCTCCCCGGCGGCCTGCATATCCCGATGCGCGAGATTCCCGAAAACCTCTCCACGCTGCCCCGCGACCGCCACATCCTTGTCCTGTGTCACCACGGCGGGCGCAGCCGGCGAGTCACTGAATTTTTACGCCACCACGGCCTGGATGCCGTCTCCAACATCGCGGGCGGCATCGACGCGTGGGCCGCCGAGCTTGATCCTGCCCTCGCCCGTTACTGAAGCAGACTCTGCCCGGGGTGCTCTGCGACGTAGCCCCGCACATATTCCGCAAACGCCGCCTTCAACCGCATCGTCACCGTATCCGGCCCCACCCGGAAGCTCTGGCCGTCAATCCGTCCCACCGGAGACACGTCGCGGGTGGTGGAAAGCATGAAACACTCCTGCATCGTGGCAAAATCTTCCGGCCGCACCACGGTCTCGGTCACCTTCAGGCCCGCGGCGGGCGCGATGCGGCGGATCACCAACTCGCGGGTGATGCCCGCCAGGATGCCGACCGATAACGGCGGCGTCAGGATCACGCCGTCGAGCACAAAACCCAGATTCGTCACCGCCGCCTCGGTCACTTCGCCGGCAAGATTCGTGATGACCACCTCGTCCGCCCCGCGCTGCCGGGCCTCGCTGAGGCAGAGGATATTGTTGAGATAGTTGCCCGTTTTCCAAGCAGGGTTGAGCGTATCGGCGGGGTTGCGGTGCAACTGGGTCGCCACGGAAAGCACATAGCCCGTGCGCAGTTTTTCCGGCGGCACCGGCTTGTTCGCCTGCACCAGCAGGACAAAGTCCGGCCGGTCGGCCAGCCCGGGGTCCAGCCCGATGGGACCGCCGCCGCGCGTGATCTGCAGCCGCACATAAAGTTCGCCCGCGCAGCCGGTCGCCGCGCGATATGCCGCCGCGGTGCGCTTGATTTCGGCCAGCATCGTCCCTTCCGTGACCGTGAGCCCAAAGTGCAGGGCACGCGCCGATTGCTCAAGCCGCTCCCAGTGCTCCTTCCACGCAAAGAGCACACCGTCGTAGGTCCGCCAGACTTCATAGACCGCATCCCCGTAGAGAAAACCCCGGTTCAGCGGCGAGATGGACGGTTCGCGGGCGTCGTGCAGGCGGCCGTTTGTGTTGGCCTGGATATAGTCGGCGGACATGACCCCATCAGCACCGGCCGGCCCGCCCTTGTCATCAACAAAAAGCCCCGGCGATAAAACCGGGGCCGGGAATGCGAAAATGCGGGACTTACTTTTTCCGCGCCTTGGTGAGGCCGAGCTCTTTCTTGATGTTCTGCACGCTGGGCAGCGAGATGCCGGTCTCCTTCACGATCTCGGCGCCGGTTTTTCCAGCCTGCGCCAGCGCCTTCACCTTCGCCTTGATCTCCGGGGTGATGACCGCGCGTTTGCGACGTTTGCCGCCGGCGGCCTTGGCCTTGCCCTTGCGACCGCCGCCCTTGGCGACCTGCTTGAGCGCATTGATGAAATCCTCCAGGCTCGCGAAGCCGTGCTGCTCATGCACGCGGGCCAGCAGCCGGTTGCGTTTGGCGGCCATGGCCGCTTCGAGTTTTTCCACTTTGGCGCGGGCCGCGGCCAGTGCCTTTAGTATTTTGTCTTTTGCCATAATGATTATCGGTTCCACGCCAATATCATACCGACTTCCGACCGGAGCAAGTCTTATATGATTGGGCATGCCGCGCCCAATATAAAGCCGCGCCAACCATGTATAGCGTCCTGAATATACAAAAGTTTACCGCCCCCGCCGAAACTCCGCCGGTCCGCACCCGGCATGCTGCTTGAAGACCCGGCTGAAATGATGGCGGTTGGCAAAGCCGGTCGCCTCCGCAACCTGCTCGATGGACTCCTCGCCAAAGGCCAGCCGGCGGCAGGCTTCCCGCACCCGTCGCTCCGTCACAAACGCCGCCGGGGTGCGGCCCGTCCGGGCCTTGAACCAGCGGATGAAAGCCTCGACGCTCATCCCCGCGCGCTCCGCCAGCGCCGCATTGGAAATCTCGCCGCCGAGGTTGCGCTCGATCCAGCCGCAGCTCGCGCGCAGCCGTTCCGGCATCGCCGCCGGCATCAACCCGCTGCCGGCAAAAACCAAATGCAACAGTGCCGCGCCCGTATGCCGCACGGCCTCCGGCCGGCCGGCCGCCACCCGCCCCCGGAGTTCCTCCGCCACCGCGCGCAACGCCGGACCGGCCGGCAGCGCAAAAACCTCCGGCGCCGCCGAGGGCAGCGCCAGATGCAGCGAAAAGTGCAACCACAGATGCCCGACCCCCGCCCGGCTTCCGCAATCGAACGGCACCCCATCGGGCATCACCACCATCCGCCCGGGACCAAGCGCCAGCCGCCGGCCGCCGGATTTCACCCAAGCCCCGCGGTCGAAATCATAAAACAACCGCCAAAACGGGCTGCATACATTCCGATGCTGCCAGTTTTCCCCGAGGGTGATCACGCCCGCCTCGTGGATCTGAAAACTTTCCGGGCCTGCCGCCGCCGGCAACCGGAGCCCGTCCCGCGTGAAAGGGTTATGCCAGAGCTGTTGGTCAATTTTAGGCACAAGTCATGCGCTCCCAGACATAGGCATAACGCAAGATTAATGCTATGATGGTCAGTAATGAGCACGCTCGTTGCCGACGCCCCCACTCCCCTCAAGCGCACCGTTCTCGTCGATGCCGACTCCAAGCAGAAGCCGCGCACCGTGGACCTGCTGAACGACTGGCAATACCTGGAGAAATCCATCCATCGGCTCATCGCCGCCTGGGGCAAGGACGTCCCGGAATGGTCCGACAAGAGCGTGATCCACCGCCATATTTGGGACCAAGCCGAGTGCGTCCGCCGCCTGCGCGAGCGCGTCGAGCAGTTTCCCGGCGGCAAGGCCGATGCGCCCGTCAGCAACCGGCTTGAAGCGCTGGCCAACGCCGCGCTCCTCGCCCCCACGCTCCACGATGCGCTCGACGGCATCTACGAGCTGCTGTTGAAGACCTTGGTCGGCGCTTACGGCGAATACAGTGCCGCGGTGCACCCCGTGCATGATGCGCCGACCATCGCGCTGCTCCATGAGATCAACCAGATCAAGAGCCAGCAGTGGCTCTGGTATCGCGACTACCGGCGTCGCCACCCACACAAGACCGACGCAGCCTACCGCGAACGCGTCAGCGGCCACTTGGCGGCTGTCGGCTCGTTCCGCGCCCCGCTCCCGGTCGAGCGCGGAGCCGAGGCCCGGCCCGCCGGCGTCGGCACCGATTTCCGCCTGAGCCGTTTCAGCTCCCGCACCGAACCCATCCGCCCGAAGCAGCCTTTCATGGACTACGTGCGCGCGGATTTCGTCACCAGCATCGAGGCGCGCCGGCTGTTTTGGGCCTACGGTTACATGCTGGAGAAGAATCTGCCCGACGACCAGCTCGCCTGGCTTTACTACGGCCATTACATGCCCTGGCAGTGGCACCACGATATCTCCCGCCATCTCTGGGACGAATCCCGCCACGGCGACTCCGGCTACTCGCGCCTGCAGGATTTCGGCATCAGCCTCGATGAGGTCGGCTTCTCCGGCTACGATCAGGGCCAGCGCGACGAGGAACTGCGCAAGCTCGCCGCCGAGAAAGGCCTCACCCTCGACGAAGCCTATGCGCAGCAGGCCGCGTTGCTCGCACCCTGCAAGCTCGATCCCATGACGCCGCAGCATTTATATGAGCACGTCTTCATGATCGGCATGGTCGCCGAGACCGGCCACTTCGTCGTGAAAAACGAAGGCTACGTGGACTTCAAGGAAGGCCAGGACCTCGAATCCGCCGAGATGATGCTCTTCGACATCATCGACGAGACCGCGCACGTGCAATACGCGCACAACTGGCTGCCCCTGCTCGCCGAACACGCCGGCGTGGACAACACCGGCTACCGCGAGCGCGGGGCCAGGATCCGCGAGGAATCCCTCGCGCGGGCCAACCAGACCGCCCGCGACCTCGACCGCCAGCTCCCGCGCACCCCCGGCGATCCCTGTTTCGACTTTTATCAGGACCTCCTTGCCCGCATCCGCTCCTCCTATCCGCTCGCGAATGCCGCGACATGCCCGCCCCGTTCGCCGAAACCAATGTGAGCACAACCGCGCGTGGACGCGGATGATGACGAATTTTCAGCGCCTTCCGGCTTGCGCGTGCGTTCTCCGCGGCCATTTACTGTCCGCCCATGCCCCGCATTCCGATCGAGGATAACTTCAACGACGTCATCAACAAGACCCAGCGCGGCCTGAAAATCTCCGACGAGGATCTCGCCGGACGCGCCGAGGTCAGCGCCGCCGATCTTGCCGCCGTGAAGGGCGGCGAGGTCATCCCGGCCGTCATCCGCCGCGTGGCCCGCCACCTCCGGCTCTCGCCCAATGCACTGGAGGCGCTGGCCCACAAGGCGTGGTATCCCGAGCAGCCCGTGTTCCCGCGGGGTTTCGCCATGTTCAACACCCCGTTTGAGGACATGACGGTAAACAGCTACCTCATCTGGGACGTGCGCTCCCGCCAGGCGGCGGTCTTCGACACCGGCGCCGATTGCCAGGCCATGCTCGACACCATCCACGCCGAGGGCCTCGACCTGCGCTACATCTTCATCACGCACACCCACGACGATCATATCGCCGACCTGGCCAAGCTCGCCGCCGCCCACCCCAAGGCCGAAATCTGGGCCAGCGAGCGCGAACCGGTGGATTTTGCCGGGGCCAAGACCTTCAAGGAAAACGCCCACTTCCACCTCGACGGACTCGCCATCAAGACGCTTTACACCTGGGGCCACTCCCCCGGCCAGACGACCTTCTTCGTGACCGGCCTCAGTTGGCCGCTCGCCATCGTCGGCGACTCCGTTTTCTCGTGCTCCATGGGCGGCAGCCCCACGAACTTCGAGGACCAGTATCGCAACAACAAGGAGAAGCTCCTGCCGCTCCCCAACGACACCGTCTTCGCCTGCGGCCACGGCCCGCTCAGCACCCTCGCCCAGGAAAAGGAGCACAACCCCTTTTTCGCCCGCTAACGCTTCAACCCAAAAACCTCGAACCACCAACCACAGACATGTCCTCGGAAAAAATTGCCTTCGTCGGAGTCGGTCGCATGGGCGGCAACATGGCCCGCCGCCTCAAAGATTGCGGCTACAAAGTCGCCGCCGTCTATGATTCCTACGCCCCCTCAGCCGCCGCCCTCGCCAAGGAAATCGGCGCCAAGCACGCCAAGTCCCTCGCCGCCGTCACCGCGTCGGCCGACGTCATCTTCACCGTCGTCACCGACGATGCCGCCCAGCTCGGCGTTTTCGCCGAGTCCGGCGATTCGCTCCTCGTGAAGGCCAAGGGCAAGGTCTTCGTCAACTGCGCCACCATCACCCCCAAGACCCACGTCGAGGTCGAGCGTCGCGCCAAGAAAGCCGGTGCCGTCTCCCTCGAAGGCTGCATGGCCTCCTCCATCCCGCAGGCCCGCAACGGCACGCTCTACCTCATGTGCGGCGGCGAAAAGAAGACCTTCGAGCGCATCAAGCCCATCCTCGAGAAACTCAGCACCGCCCTCCGCTACGTCGGCAAGACCGGCCAGGCCGCGCAAGTGAAGGCCCTCGTCAACATGGTCATGAACATCAACACCGCCGGCCTCGCCGAAGGCCTCGGCCTCGGCCACGCACTCGGGCTCGACCTCGACATGCTGCGCGAAGTGTTTCTCCAGACCGGCGCCAACTCGCAGGTCCTCAAGACCGACGGCGAGGACATGCAAAACCGCGCCCACGACTGCTACTTCTCCGGCGCCCATGCCGCGAAGGACAGCACCATCGCCTGGGTCCTCGGCGCCGAGGCCGGCATCAACCTGCCCCTCGCCGGCGCGACCAAGCAGCAGTTCGACAAGATGGTCGCGCTCGGCCTCGGCCACCTCGACAAGTCCGGCGTCGCCGAACTCACCTTCAAGGGCCGTCACGCCTGAGTTAATTTTCGATTTTCGATTTTGGATTTTCGATTGCTTCGCATTCGAAACCCGCGACCGAAAGTCGATGCCTTCCCCAATCGAAAATCGAGTCCAGCTCGCAGAGCCTCAGCCATCCAAAATCGAAAATCCCAATGCCTAAGATCTCCCACATCGCCAACCTCTGGTCCCTCGTCGGCATTCCTTCGCCCAAGAAGGAATGGTCGCTCGAACGCAAAATCGCCGCCGTCGCCGACGCCGGCTTCGACGGCATCACCACCGCCCTCACGCCCGAGCATGCCCGCCTCGCCGCCAAGCACGGCCTGAAGGATCTCCTCGGTTTCATCTCCAACAACTCCGGCAAGCCCGCCGAATACGCCAAGGCCATTCAGGCCCAGAAGGATGCCGGCGCGGTGCAGATCAACGTGCAGCTCGATGACGAAGACACCCTGCCTGCCGTCGCCGCCAAGAACTGGATCGCGATGATGAAGGCGGCCGACAAGATCGGCGGCGTCGTCATGTCGCTGGAAGTCCACCGCGACACCTGCACCGAGACGCCGGAGAAGACCTACGAGATCGCCCGCCTCTACAAGAAGGCCACGGGCAAGATGATCCGGATCAACTTCGACTTCTCCCACTTCGCCGTGGTGAAACACATCCACCCCGGCAACTACAGCTCCTACCTGTTGAAAGAAGCCGCCCTCGTGGAAAATTCGGAACAGGCGCACTGCCGTCCCTTCAACGGCCACCACTGCCAGGTGCCCGTGACCTACAAGGGCCGGCTTACCGACGAGATCAAGAGCTACCTCGCCTTCACCGACGACCTCTTCAAGCTCTGGAAGAGCGCGAAGCAAAACCAGGACAAGACGCTCTACGTCTGCCCGGAGATGGGGCCCTACCACCAAGGCGGTGCCGGCTACAACATCACCGGCCTGCCCCCGTCCTGGCCCGACGCGGCCATCCTCCGCCGCGAGCTGGCCAAGTCCTGGGCCCGCGCGAAGTAAACGCGCCAAGGCTCTCAAAAAACAGCAAGCCGGCTCCCCCTGGAGCCGGCTTGCTTGTTTTCACAGGCAGAACGCCCGTGGCGCGGTAGCGCCGGTAGGGTCCGCTCTCCGAGCGGACCGTGGCCTGTCCCGTTCAGCTATATTTCGCCTTGAGCGTGCGGCCCTGCTTCGCGCTTTGCACGGCCAAGTCGAGGATATGGATCGGGCGCCGGGCCCACTCGGCGGTGATGACCAACGGCTCACCTTTCGTGAGGTGCGCGGCGACATTGGCGTAATATTTTTCCCACTGCTCCTTGGGGTTGGGTCCCTTGGTCACCGACGTCCGGTCGCCGTCGCGCACGATGATTTCGTGACGGTCGTATTCCCACAGGAAGGTGCCCTTGGTGCCGGTGATCTCCATCATGCCGCGCTTCGGGTTGGCGTCGATCTGCGTGATGGTCAGCGTCACCCAGATGCCGTTGCGGAAACGGACCACGGCCTGACCCTCGTCCTCGATGGTGTCCTTGCCCCACTTGCTCTGCGCAGCCCAGAACCCCTGCTTGGCAAAGCCGGTGACCTCGGTGATCTCGGAGTCCACCAGTTGCAGCGCATACTCGAGGAAATGCACGCCCCAATCGTAGAGGATACCGCCGGAGATGGAGCGGCTGCTGCGCCACCAGTCGCCCGGCTTGGCCCACTGGCCGGCGTGGCACTCGATGCGCACGAGGTCGCCGATCACGCCCGACCTGACGACCTCTAGGGCCTTCATGACCGAGCCGTCCCAGTGCCGGTTGTGGAAGGTGGAGACCATCACGCCGGCCCGCTTCGCGGCGGCAATCATGGCGTCGCACTCCTTCGTCGTGATGGCGAAGGGCTTTTCGCACACGACGTGACGGCCGGCCTTGAGGCACTGAAGCGCGAGCGGGGCGTGGGTGTTGTGCGGGGTGATGAGGACGACGAGGTTGACGTCGGATTTTTTCAGCATCTCGCCGACGCTCGCATAGGTCTGGATGCCGGGGAACTCCTGCGC
>DDSZ01000025.1:0-19763 GCA_002344205.1 Opitutaceae bacterium UBA2377 | reverse complement strand
GGGGTTTTGAAACGTGGTTTCATGGGAAAATTCAGCGGGCCGCCCAGCTCATGCCGCGCAGGGTGAGTTCCAATTGCTCAGGGAAATCGGTGAATTCCTGGCACTGGTGCCCGCTCGCCGAGTAGAACACCCGGCCGGCGCCGTGAACCTTTTTCCACACGAACGGCATCTCCACGCCGTTGGTCCAGGGCGCGCTTACGCTCTGGTGCGTGGTCACGGCCAGCACCTCGTTGCGCGGATCCACGAGCATGTAGTATTGCTCGCTCTTAACCCTGAAGTCGGGGATGCCGCGGGTGATCGGGTCGTCGCGGTTCACGATCCGGATAAGATACTCCTTGATGTTGTCGGGGTGGCAGAGGAACTGGCCGCCGGTCATCCATTGATAGTTGATCGAGCCACGAAAAGCATCGCACATGCCGCCATGGAACCCGGCGAGGCCGACGCCGCTGATGACGGCAGCTTCCAGATTTTTTTCTTGGTCCGGCGTGAGCTTGCCGCCGGTCCAGAGCGGGATGATGAGGTCGAGCGCCTTCAGCCGGTCGGCAGCGTTGAGCACGTCCAGCGTGTCCACGACTTCGACGGCAAAGCCGCGCTCCGCCAGCTTGCCGGCAAAGAGGGCGGCGCATTCGACGGGCTGGTGCCCGTCCCAGCCGCCTTGGAAGATCAAGGCTTTCTTGGGGGAAGTTGACATGGGGAAAGGGGAAACAGGGATTGGAGGAACGGCACAAGTAGGGGTCGCCTGCACCGGGGCAAAGCAATTTTGGCTTATGTCGCGGTCCCGGAATTAGCGGTTGCGGAGCCGGCCCCGCCCGGGCGTGCTGATTCGCCCATGTCCGCCCCGGTTGAGATCCACGATCCATACGCCGCCCTCAAGGTGCGCACCTACCGGGATTACATGATCGGCAGTTTTCTCGCCACGATCGGACGCCAGGCCGTGAGCGTCGCCGTGTCCTGGGAAATCTACCAATGGACCAAATCCGCCACCGCCCTCGGCCTGGTCGGCTTGATCCTGGTCCTGCCGCTGCTGGCGCTTTCCCTGCCGGCCGGTTCGCTGGCCGACCGGCTGGACCGCAAGCGCATCATCGCCTGGGGCACGGGGCTCACCGCGCTGCTCTCCGCGCTGCTGGCGTTGTTGTCGCACTTTCACGCCGTCATCCCGCCACTCGCACCGTTGCGCTGGGCCAATGCTCTTATCCAGCGGCTGGCGACGGTCTTTGAGCGGCACACCGATCCCGCGACCTTGAACTTCGACCAGCCGGCCCTGCCGCTGATGTATCTGTTGCTGCTTGGCATTGCCGTCGTGCGCATCCTCGCCTGGCCCGCCCGTTCCAGCATCATCCCGCTGCTGCTGCCCGCCAGGGCACTGCCCAACGCCATCACCTGGAACATGAGCGCCTTCGAAGTCGCCACCGTCACCGGTCCGGCCCTCGGCGGCTTCATTATCGCCTTCGGCGGCTTCCAGGCGGTTTACGTCCTCGATGTCGTCCTTGGGCTCGGCTTCCTCTGGCTGCTCCGTCATGTGCGCTACCATGTCGCCCCGCCGCCCCCCGCCGGACCCCGCACCTGGCGCAGCATGCTCGCGGGCGTGGAGTTCATCTGGCGGCGCAAGGTCATCCTCGGCGCGAGCAGCCTCGACCTGTTCGCCACCCTCCTGGGCGGCGTGATGGCGCTGCTGCCGATCTATGCCGACCAAGTGCTGCATGTCGGCCCCATCGGGCTCGGCTGGCTGCGCGCTGCTCCCTCGCTGGGGGCGTTCACCATGGCCATGTGGCTTGCCCACCGCGCGCCCCTCGCCCGGCCCGGCCTCACCCTGCTCTGGTCCATCGCCGGCTTCGGGCTGGCCATCGTTGTCTTCGGCTGGTCTCACTGGTATTGGTTGTCCTTCATCGCGCTGCTCTTCACCGGCGTGTTTGACAGCGTGAGCGTCATCGTCCGCCAGTCGCTCGTGCAGTTGCTCACGCCGGATCACCTCCGCGGTCGTGTCACCTCCGTGAACCAGATCTTTATCGGCTCCTCCAACGAGATCGGCGCCCTCCGCGCCGGGCTCATGGGTGCCTTGGTCGGTCCGGTGGCGGCGGTCGTGTGGGGCGGGCTAGGCACCCTGCTGGTCGCCGGGATCGTCGCCTCCGCCGTGCCCGGGCTGCGCCGGCTCGCCCCGTTGCACACCCTTAAGCCGGACCCCTGACCTTCGCGGTTTAGGTTAGACTTGGCCGGTGCTCGCGACAGGCTCGGCACACCGGCATGTTCGACACCGCCTACCGCAAGTCCGTCCTGATCCTGGGCCTGTCCCTGGCACTGGTAGCAGCGTTGATCGCGCTCGTGGCGCAGGAAGACGTCCGCGATCAGCTGGGTCCCGTCTTCTACGTGATCGGCTTCGCCATCACCGGCTGCGTGCTTCTCGTGCTCGCAGGCTATGTGTGGGATCGCGCGCTCATGAAGGGCCTGAAGACGCTGCAGGAAACCGCCAGCCAGTCGCGGATGGAGCCGGAATCCGGCCTGCAGTCCGGTGATGACACCGCGCAGGACGAGGTCATGGGTCTCGCCCGCAAGATCGAGCACATGGCCCGCAACCTCCAAAAAATCGAGGCCAGCTACCGCGGCATCGTCGAGGACCAGGTGGACCTCATCTGCCGCTACCGGCCCGACGGCACCCTCACCTTCGTCAACAGTGCCTACGCCCGTGCCTTCGGCCGCAAGCGTATCGATCTCATCGGCCGGCCCTTCCCGATTCTCGACGCCGGCCGCATCAACCGCGACGACAACCTCTCCCACGAACAATCCCTGCGCCACGCCGATGGGCGCGACCTGTGGATGGTGTGGACCCAGCGCGCCATCAAAGACCATCAGGGCGCCACGCTTGAGTTCCAGGCCGTCGGCCACGACATCACCGAGCGCAAGGAGGCCGAAGCCGCCCTGCTCCGCGCCAAGGAGACCGCCGAAGCCGCCGACCGCGCCAAGAGCGAGTTCTTCGCCATCATCAGCCACGAGATACGCACGCCCATCAACGGCATCATCGGCTTTGCCGACATCCTCTCCGACACCACCCTCACCGACGAGCAACGTGAAGCGGTGGACCTCATCCGCACCAGCGGACAGACTCTCGGCACGCTGGTCGCCAACATCCTCGATTTTTCGAAAATCGAATCCGGCCGCGCCGAGTTGGAACACGAACTCTTCGATCTCCACGCTTCCGTGGCCGAGGTCTGCGCCTTTTTTGCACCCCAGATCCGGATTTCCCGCCTCACACTCGAATCCGTCATCGATCCCTCCGTGCCGCGGATGATGCTCGGCGATGCCTCCCGGCTCCGCCAGATCCTTACCAACCTCATCAGCAACGCCCTCAAGTTCACCCCCAAGGGCAGCATCACGGTCCAGCTCGCCTGCTCGCTTTCCCCGGGCGCCGAAGGGCGCCAGTTTGCCCGCTTGTTCTTTACCGTCACGGACACCGGCGTCGGCATCCCGCCCGGCACCATGCAGCGGCTGTTCCTGCCCTTCAGTCAGGTGGACGTGTCCCCGCAGCGTCGGCGCGAGGGCACCGGGCTTGGGCTCGCCATCTCCAAACGCCTCTGCGAACTCATGGGCGGTGGCATCTCCGCCGAAAGCCGCCCCGGGGAAGGCTCGACCTTCCGCTTCACCGTCCAGTGCGAAGTGCCCCCGCCCCCGCCGGCTTGAGCGCCCCAGCACCGGCCGCACAAATCGATTTCAGCACTTGCGGCGCGATTTTTTTTCCTGCAACGTGCGCCCCCTTGTTCAGTCGGCGCGGTAGCCAAGTGGTAAGGCCGAGCTCTGCAAAAGCTCTATCGCCGGTTCGATTCCGGCCCGCGCCTCCAACATTCTTTCCGGATCGGAACGAAAGTTGTTCGCCGGCTTCTACATCTTGGCCCCAAAGCGACGGCGGAAGTCTCGGCGAACACCGAACCCCATTTCCCGCACGATTCCGGGTTGCCAAACTGGGTTCGGGTTTCACGGTAACGCCATTCCTTTCCGCGCGCGCATGTTCCGCCAGCCCAACCAGCCATCCTTTTGCCCGCCTTCCGCGCACCCATGAAGCTCCTGCGCGACCAAATCAACCGCTACCTTTCGCCCGGCGCGCTGGTCATTTTGATAATTGCCATCGTCGCCATCATCATTGCGGCCGTCCTGCCCCGCCGGACGGCCGAAGGCATCCCGATGTGGATCTCTGCTGAGCCGCATTTCAACGCCTACAAACCCTTTGCCCGCGAGTGGAACCGGCGCCATCCCGATCGCCCGATCAATCTGGTCCTGCTGCACGGCACCGCGATGGAACGTCGCATGCTCTCCGGCTTCATGGCGGGCACGCCGGTGGCCGATATCATTGAGCCCAACATCGGCGTGGCGGCCAAGGCCTTTGCCGGTCCGCTCGAAAGCGTCGGCTTTCTCGACCTGACCGACCACCTGCGCGAGGAGGGTCTGCTGGAAACAATCAACGGCCCTTCCTTCGCCCCCTATACCAGCCGCGGTCGCATTTTCGGTCTGCCCCACGACGTGCACCCCGTGCTGCTCGCCTACCGCGCTGACATCGTCGAGGCCGCCGGCATTGACGTGTCGCAGATTGAAACTTGGGAGGATTACTTCCGCGTGCTGCGCCCTTTGATGGTGGATACCACGGGCGACGGCCGGCCCAATCGCTACCTGCTGGAGGCCTGGCACACCAATCCGCACGCCCCCAGCATCATCCTCCTGCAGGCCGGCGGCAGGCTGATCGATGAAAATGAAAGGCCCGCCCTGAATTTTCCCCGCAATGCCGAGGTGCTCGCCCGGCTCATTACTTGGATGGCCGGCCCCGACCGCGTTTGCGTGGACATCGAGACTTATTCCGCTTCCGGGCATCGGCAGCGCTTGGAAGGCCTGGTGATCGGCTCGCTCGTGCCCGACTGGATGGCCGGTTCTTGGAAACGCGAAAACCCCGCGCTCGGCGGCAAACTCAAGCTGATGCCCATCCCTGCCTGGGAAAAGGGCGGCCGCCGCACTTCGGTGGCCGGCGGCACCATGCTGGGCTTCAGCCGGAACACCGAGCACTTCGAGACGGCATGGGCCTTTGCCAAGGAGCTCTACCTCTCGCCGGTGCTCGCGGAGCAGATGTTTCGCGACACGAACATCATCACCCCGGTCACCGCCCTCTGGGACTCGCCGATCTTTGATCAGCCTGATCCTTTTTTCAGCGGCCAGCCCTCCGGCCGGCTTTACATCGAGCAGGCCCCGCATGTCCCGCGCCGCCCATCCTCACCCTACGTGGTGAGCGGACTAGAGCGTTTCATCAACGCCCTCGCCGCGCTGCGCCGTTACGCCGACCGCAACCAGATCTACGAAGAGGCCGCCCTGAGGATCGAGGCCCAACGGCTGCTCGACGAAGCGCAGGTCGAGTTCGAGCGTTTCATCAACCGCAACGTCTTTCTCGCCCAAGAGCCATGAAAGCCACCCGACTCAATCTCGCGCCTTGGCTCTTCCTTGCGCCCTTCCTCGGTATCTTCTGCCTCTTCACCGTCTGGCCGCTGCTGCGCTCGTTCATCCTCGCGCTGCAGCAAACCTACGGTCCCGGCACCACCGAGTGGGTCGGCCTGCACAATTTCCGCTACCTGCTCACGGATCCGCTTTTCTGGACGGCCGCCGCCAACACCGGACGTTTCACACTGGGGTCGCTCTTTGTGCAGCTGCCCATCGCGCTCGGACTCGCCCTGCTGCTGAACCGGCCCGGGCTCCGTGGGCGCGGTTTCTTCCGGCTCACCTTTTTCGCGCCCTCGCTCGTCGGCCTGCCCTTCGTCGCGATGCTCTTCGCCCCCATCCTCGAGAAGCGCACCGGCCTCATCAATGCCACCCTGCACCGGCTCTTTCCCATCTGGGATCCCGAGTTCGCCTGGATGCAGGAATACGTGATGAGCTCCCTCATCCTTGCCGCCCTGTGGATGTATGCAGGGTTCAACATGGTCTATTTCCTCGCCGCCCTGCAGAATGTCTCAAAAGACCTGATCGAGGCCGCCGAGATCGACGGGGCCAACGCCTGGCAGCGTTTCCGTCATGTCACCCTGCCCGAGATCGCGCCCATTGCCGGCTTTGTCACCCTGCTCTCCGTGATCGGCAGCTTCCAGATGTTTGAGCTGAGCTACATCCTGCTGAACAACACCGCCGGACCCGAAAATCGCGGGCTCACGATCATGATGTATCTCTACCAGTCGGGCTTTGTCGTCGGCGATCTTGGCTACGCCAGCGCCATCGGCTGGGTGCTCGCGCTCACCCTCATGGGCATAGCCCTCTTTCAACGCTGGGCGGCCCGCCGCTACGAGGAACGCTGACCATGCCCGCCAAACGTCTCCTCTCCTTCCTGCTCCACGCGCTGCTGTTTTTCTTCGCGGCGCTCACCCTTATTCCGTTCGTCTACATGCTCTGCGGGGCGCTGAAGTCCAAGTTCGACTTCGCCGCCACCGTCTTCCTGCCCGCCGGCGACGGCTGGTTCGGCATCGGCTGGGACCGACTCACGCTCGAAAACTTCACCCGGCTCTTCACCGACCTCGGCCTGCCGCGCGCCCTGCACAACTCCCTGCTGCTCGCCTCGGTCAGCTCCATCCTGACCGTGCTCTGCTGCGCGATGGGCGGCTACGCGCTCGCGAAGCATAAGTTCCGCGGCCAGAACCTCGTGATGGGCGTCGTCCTCGCCGCTCTCATCATCCCCGGGCCGCTCTTGCTCGCCCCGAGCTTCCAGTTGCTCTACAAGCTCGACCTGCTCGACACCTACACCGGCCTGCTCCTGCCCGGGCTCGCTCCCGCCTTCGGCGTGTTTCTCTTCCGCCAATCCATGATCAACAGCGTGCCCAACGAACTGCTCGAAGCCGCGCGCATGGATGGAGCCGGCGAATTCCGCATCTTCTTCGAACTCGTTTTGCCCATCATCCGGCCGATGCTCGGCGCGTTTCTCATGATCAGCTTCATGGGCATGTGGAACAACTTCATCGGCCCTCAGATCATCCTCCAGTCGCCCGAGCTGCACCCGCTCTCCGTCGCGCTGAACAACCTCAAGGGCATCTACGGCACCGACTACGGCCTCATCATGGCCGGCACCCTCGTCTCCATCGCCCCCGTGATGTGCCTGTTCCTGCTCCTGCAGAAGGAATTCATCTCCGGCCTCACCAGTGGCGCCGTGAAGGGCTGATTCCGGCGCAGCCGGCCCGGCCGCGGCGTGCATATTTTAGACTGTGCCAGAATTTTCTATACAATTGGGCGCAAGAAAATGAACGCCCGACGCCGGCTTTCCGTCTAGGATGCTGTTGCCTCCACCCCTCCATCCCTTCCCCCCATGAAACTCCCTGAAGACACCTCCGGCCAATCCGCCGACAAGACCATCATCACCGCCCAGAGCCTCGCCGGGCAGCGTGAAGCCGCCGCCGAGCGCCGCGCGAAATATCCCTACCGGTTCCCCGTGGACCGCCGCCAGCTCGGGGGTAAGTTCACCGTCAAGGAGAACAGCCGCCGCCTGCTGCGCTTTTTCTACTTCGAGCGCCGCCTCATGCACGCCCTCGGCTCCTGGACCCTAACCATCCCGGAATATGAGGTGAAGCTGGAAACCGGCCGTCACATCTTCTGGCACGCCGACGCCGCCCGCTTCCTCCGCGAGCGTCTCACCGAGCAGGAATATCGTCCCAAGGTCATCGACGCCTTCCGCGATCCCGAGATCGACCGCTTCATCGACGAGATGCTCAGCGCCGAGTCCCCGGCCGAACTCCTCGTCGGCGTCCACCAGGTCGTGGGCAAGGCCATCGCCACCACCTACCGCCACCACATCGACGACACCGACCAGGTCACGGATGTCCCCACCATCCGCTGCCTCAAGCGCATTCTCACGGACTACGAACCCATGCTCGCGTGGGCCGACGATGCCGTGGACGCCTACATCGCCGGCGGCATCGAGGAAGCCAAACTCTCCACCTGGCGCTGGCACCTCACCCGCCTGCTCGCCTCCATCGGCGGCATCACCGGTGCCGATCCCCGCGGCGAAGCCCCCACGCCGCTCCGCATCGACGCCAAGCCCTACGAACGCGGCACGGTCCCGATGCGCGACGTGCGGTTCGACACCTTCAAGCATACCGGCGACTACGACGCCGCCGATGCGCAGAAACGTTTCGACAAGGATTCCTACGAAGCCCTCCGCCTCCGCTTCATCCGCACCCAGCGCGACGAGGTGGACGCGATCGAGGCCTTCGGCACCTTCGTCTGGGACATCCGCTTCAAGGATTTCGACGCCGAATACGACCTCGCCCGCGTCACGTGGGACGAGGCCCGTCACACCGAGATCGGTCACCGCGCCATGCTCGCCTCCGGCTACGATCCCTACGAGCTGCGCAACCGCCTCACCAGCTCCACCTGCCGCGGCCCGATGGACCCCGCCTTCGCCATGGCCGAGATCAACCTCTTCGGCGAGGTTGGCGTCCTCAAGACCATCAACGACCTCATCGACACCGCCGCCGCGCGCAACGACGAGCTCCTCCGCCACATCTCCGACTTCATCCGCGCCGACGAACGCACCCACGTCCGCAAGGGCACCCGCATCATCGAGGTCATGACCGACCTCGACGCCAAGGCGCTCGAGCTCCGCACCCGCGAGCTGTTCACCGAGTGCCTCGTCAGCCTCGGCGCCATCAAGAAGGAAATCGACATGCGCACCCTCACCCGCGAGGAGATCGAGCACCTCGTCGGCGAATAAGCTCCCGTCCAGACCCTCAGCCAAGGCGACTCCCGCGAGTCGCCTTTTTTGTCTCCCCGCCCAACGGCCGGCATCGCCGCGCTTGCGGCGGCGGGAGATTCACCCTTACTTGCCGCCAATGCCCACCACTGTCTTCACCATCGCCAACCAAAAGGGCGGCGTCGGCAAAACCACCACCGCCGTCAACCTCGCCGCCGCCCTCGCCGACCTGAAGATCCACACCCTGCTCATCGACCTCGACCCCCAGGCCAACGCCACCAGCGCCATCGGCGTCGAGAAGCAGGAGGGCCGCAGCCTCTACGGCCCCCTGCGCGGCGAAGGCTCGGCCCTGGAGATGATCACCCCCACCAAGATCGAGCATCTCGCCCTCATCCCCTCCGAGGAGGACCTCGCCGCCGCCGAGATCGAGCTTTCCCAGATGGAAAATTACCTGATGAAGCTGCGCGCCGTCCTGCAGCCCATCCGCGACTCCGGCGGCTACCGCGCCATCATCATCGATTGCCCGCCCGCCCTCGGCATGCTCTCGATGAACAGCCTCGCCGCCGCCGACTACCTCCTCATCACCCTCCAGTGCGAATACATGGCACTGGAAGGCCTCGGCCAGATCCTGCGCAACGTCGAACGCCTCAAGACCGCCGGCGTCAACTCCGCGCTCGAGCTCGGCGGCGTCGTCATGACGATGTTCGACGTCCGCACCCGCCTTTCCCGGCAGGTCGTGGACGAGGTGAAGCAACACCTGCCCGACAAGATCTTTTCCACCGTCATCCCCCGCACCATCCGGCTCAGCGAGGCCCCCAGCTTCGGCCAGACCATCTTTGCCTACGACCCCCTCAGCCCCGGCGCCACCGCCTACCGCAACCTCGCCAACGAGATCACCGGGCGCTTCGCCCTGAAATAAGCGATGCTGACCGCGTTTCAAAAATACCGCCAGGCGTTCCTCGTCGGGTTGCAGGGCAACCTCGTTTACCGCTGGAACTTCGCCCTGCGCGGCTTCTTCTCCCTCTTCCACCTCGTCGTGGTGTTCATCCTCTGGGGTGCCGCCTACGAGGGGCAGGCGACGATCGGCGGCTTCGACCTTGCGCAGACGATGACCTACTTCGTCGTGCTCCTGCTGATGCAGTTCTTCATCGGCGCCTTCAACGAGGACTACCAGATCAGCGAGGAAATCCGCAACGGCCTCATCAACCAGTTCCTCCTGAAACCGGTGAACTACTTCCTCTACCGCTTCAGCATCTTCCTCGCCGCGCGGCTCGTCTCCGGCCTGCTCATCCTCATCCCGGTCGCCGTCGCCTATCCTTTCCTCCACGAATACCTGAGCTTCCCCGACGAATGGTGGCGGCTCGGCGTGGGCCTGCCCGCGATGCTGCTCGCGGCCGTCATCCAGTTCAGCATCGCCTACTGCTTCGGGCTGCTGACGTTCTGGTTCCTCGAGATCCAGGGATTCGTCATCCTCTCGCTCGCGGTCGAGTCCGTCCTCGGCGGCCAGCTCTTCCCGCTCGACCTGATGCCCGAGTGGGTCTTCCGCGTCGCGCAATACCTGCCCTTCTACTACCAGATGTATTTCCCCGTCGCCATTTTCACCGGCCGCATCGACCAGACCCTCGCGGTGCAGGGGCTCGGCATCCAACTCGGCTGGGTGCTGCTCCTGCTCCTCTTCAATCACTTCCTCTGGACCCGCGGCCTCCGCCGCCACACCGCGGTGGGGGGATGAGCCCATTGCGGACTGCCATGAACACGGATTGCGGAATGAAAAACGACCCGCCGGACAAGGCGGCGCCGGCCTCAGGCTGAAACCGCACCCACCTGCCAATCCGCACTCCGCATTCCGAANNTCCGCAATCCCCATGCTTCACCATCTGAAAATCTGGCTGGCCAGCGCGCGCTACTCCGTCACGCGCACGCTGATGTTCCGCTTCGATTTCTTCCTGTGGGCCAGCGTCGAGCTGGTGTGGATGGGCGTCAACCTGCTGCTCATCTCGGTCATCTACGGTCATACCGACAGCATCGCCGGCTGGTCGAAATATGAGATGATGCTCCTCGTCGGCACCGCGATGCTGATCCAGCGGCTCCTGTTCGGTTTTTTCTGGAGCAGTCTCTTCGAGACCGCCCGCAACATCCGCACCGGGCACTTCGACTTCTTCCTCGCCCAGCCCGGCAACGTGATGTTCATGGCCACGACGCGGAAACTCGATCTCGACAGCCTCGTGAACACCTTCGTCGCCGCCGGGGTTGTCATCTACGCCGCCAATCAGTTGGGCTTGAGCCCCGGGCTGGCCGACCTCGCGCTCTACCTCCTGATGATCGGCTGCGGCCTGCTCATCCACTACAGCGCGCTGGTGCTCACCGTCTCGCTCGCTTTCTGGATCACCAACGCCCAGGGCCTGGAAGGCAGCTACTTCACGCTTTTTGAATTCTCCCGCATCCCGCGGCAGGCCTTCAAGGGCGCGGCCAACATCCTCTTCGTCTGGGCGCTGCCCGCCGTCATCGTCAGCAACATCCCCGCCCACACCCTGCTCCACGGTTTCGACCCCGGCCATGCGCTCTGGCTCCTCGGTGCCACCGTTGCCTGGTTCACCCTCGCCTGCACCGTCTTCCACCGCGGCCTCCGCCGTTACTCCAGCGCCAGCTCATGAACGCCGACCTGTCCGCGCTCCAGGCCCGCCTCGGCCACACCTTCAGGGACCCCGCGCTGCTCGCCACCGCGCTCACCCACTCCTCCCGGCTCAACGAGCCCGGACCAGCGGCCGATTCCAACCAACGGCTGGAGTTTCTGGGCGACGCCGTGCTCTCGCTCATCCTCGCCGAAGCGCTGTTCCATGCCTTTCCCCACGAGCGCGAAGGCGGGCTGTCCCAGCGCCGCGCCATGCTCACCCGCGGCGGGTTTCTCGCCCGGCTCGCCCGCGAGATCAATCTCGGCGCCGCGCTGAGCCTCGGCGTCTCCGAGGAGCAAACCGGCGGCCGCGACCGCGAATCCAACCTGGAGGACGCCTTCGAGGCGCTCATCGGCGCGCTCTACCTCGACGCCGGCCCCGAAACCGCGCGCCGCGTCGTGCTCACCCTCTACGGCCCGCTGGCGGACCGGCTCGCCTCCGTGACGGCCGCCGACAACCCCAAGGGCCGGCTGCAGGAACTCGTGCAACCCGAGCACGGCAACCACGCCCTTCACTACGAATCCATCCACATCGGCGGCCAGGATCACGCCCGCGAATACGAGGCCCGCGTTTTTTTGCATCAACGCGAGCTCGGCGCCGGCCGCGGCCCCTCGAAAAAGATCGCCGAAGAAGCCGCCGCCCGCGCCGCCTTGGCCAAGCCCGTGGCGGAATTGACCGGCTGACCACGCCGCCTCCCCGGTGGGCGCGAAGCGCGGAATTGTCTTTCCGCCGGTTCGTGCGTCCGCTCTTCCGCGTCTCTGTTTTCCCGCGATATCTATGTCCACTCCCGCCCAGCGCTTCAAACACACCGGCGTCTGCCCGCCGGCGCGCGGGGTCGTGCTGCATGCGTTGACGCGCCGGCACCCCGGCCCGGTGTGGCTCGTGGTGACGGAGGACCTGAAGGCGGCCGAGCAGCTCGCGGAGGACCTGGTCCTCGCGCATGAGGCGGCCGGCGATGCCCGCCCGCTCACCCCGCTGGTTTTTCCCGAGTCCATGCCCGACAGTCGCGACATGCGCGAGGCCTTTGCCGCCTCCAGCGACCGGCTCACCGTGCTCAGCCGCCTGCGTCCTCTCCGGCATGGCGGCGGCCACGAAGGGACGCTTGTCGTGCTCACCACCCCCGCCGCGCTCCTGCAGCCCGTGCCCGCGCTGGAGGAATTCTCCACCCGCGAACTCACGCTCACCCGCGGCCAGGCCCAGTCTTTCCAAGGTCTGCTGGAGCAGTTGCAGCAGCTTGATTACGACTCCGAGGCCGTCTGCGAGGCACCCGGGCACTACGCCATCCGCGGCGGCATCATCGACGTCTATCCCGTCACGGCCAACCAGCCCTGCCGGCTGGATTTCTTCGGCGATGAGATCGAGGACATCCGGGCCTTCGATCCCGTGACCCAGCGCTCGGGCGAACCGCTGGCCTCCGTCACGCTCTCCGCCTCGCCGCGGCTGAAGCTTGCGGATTCGACCACCGGCATCGCCGACTACCTGGCGCCCTCCACGCGGCTGGTCTTCATCGAACCCGCCGCGCTGGAAGGGGAATTCAGCGCCTTCGCCCGCGAAGTTTACCCGCCGGCACCGGATGCGCATCCGCTGGCCCCCTTGCTGGCGAAGTGCCCCGCCCGCTTCGGCCTCGGCGACCTCGATGAAGCCAGCGCGCTCCTCGACGGCGCGACGGAGGAGCACACTTGGGACACCGAAAGCCTCGCCCACCACCGCACCTACCCCGGCGACGCCCTCGTCGCCCAGGAACGCCTGCACGTCGAGGAAGAAGCCCGGGGCCGCTTCCTCCAACAGCTCGCCCGCTGGCGCGCAGATGGCTACACGCTGCTCGTCGTGGCCGCCAATGCCGGCGAACGGCAACGCATGGGGGAAATCCTCGCCTCGGCCGGCCTCCGCCCCGCGCCCCGCTTCCTCACCGGCTCGCTCAACGAAGGCTTCCGCCTCACCCACCGTGAAGGCATGGCCGCACTCGACGGCCTCGGCCCGGCGCGGGGCCTCGTGCTGGTCACCGAGACCGAGATCCTCGGCCGGCAGCGCCAGCGTCGGCCCGCCACCAACCCGCGCGTCATCGCCACGCGCGCGCAGATCGACCAGTTGCTCGACTTCGCCGAACTTGTGGAGGGCGACTTCGTCGTCCACCTCCAGCATGGCATCGCCCTCTTCCGCGGCCTCAGCAAACTCGACACCGCCCAGGGACTCCGCGAGGTCATCTCACTGGAGTTCGACGACCACGTGACGCTCCATGTGCCGTTGCAGGAGTCGCACCTTATCAGCCGCTATGTGGGCCTCAGCAAGGCGCGGCCGCAGCTCGGCCGCATCGGTTCCGGTCGCTGGGAGAAAACCCGCCAGGCCGCCGAGCGCGCCACGATTGACCTCGCCGCCGAACTGCTCAAAGTCCACGCGCAGCGCGAGGCGCAGCCCGGCCACGCCTTCCCGCCTGACAACGACTGGCAGCACGAATTCGAGGCCGCTTTCCCCTATACCGAGACGCGCGACCAGTTGCGCGCCATCACCGAGACCAAGGCCGACCTTGAGCGCACCCGGCCGATGGACCGGCTGATCTGTGGCGACGTGGGCTTCGGCAAGACCGAGGTCGCCATCCGCGCCGCGTTCAAGGCCGTGCAGGGCGGCCGGCAGGCCGCCGTCCTGGTGCCCACCACCATCCTGGCGCAGCAGCATCTCAATTCGTTCCGCGAGCGCATGGCGGGCTACCCCGTCGCTGTCGAGATGCTCAGCCGCTTCCGCAGCCGCGCCGAGCAGAAGCGCATCCTCGCCGCGACCGCCGCCGGCCAGGTGGACATCCTCATCGGCACCCACCGGCTGCTGCAGGCCGACGTCGCGTTCAAGGAACTCGGCCTCGTGGTCATCGACGAGGAACAGCGCTTCGGCGTAAAGCACAAGGAGCGCTTCAAGGCCCTCCGCGCCACCGTGGACGTGCTCTCCATGAGCGCCACCCCCATCCCCCGCACGCTCTACATGGCGCTCACCGGCGCGCGCGACCTCAGCGTCATTGAAACCGCGCCGACCAACCGGCACCCCATCCAGACCATCGTCAAAACCTATGACGAAAAGATCGTCGTGGATGCCATCCGCCACGAGATCCGGCGGGGCGGACAGGTCTTTTACCTGCACAACCGTGTGATGACGATCGATCTCGTCGCCGCCCGCCTGCGCGAGCTGCTGCCCGATCTCACCATCGGCACCGGCCACGGCCAGATGGAAGCCGACGACCTCGAGCGGGTGATGACCGATTTTGTCGCCGGTAAATACCAGGTGCTCGTGTGCACCACGATCATCGAGAGCGGCCTCGATATCCCCAACTGCAACACCATCATCATCGAGGGCGCGGACCGGTTCGGACTTTCCCAGCTCTACCAGCTCCGCGGCCGCGTGGGGCGTTTCAAACACCAGGCCTACGCCTACCTGCTGCTCCACCGGCACACCCGCCTCCTGGAGGTCGCCCGCCAGCGCCTCACCGCCATGCGCCAGCACAACCAGCTCGGGGCCGGCTTCCGCATCGCGATGCGCGACCTCGAGCTGCGCGGCGCCGGGAATCTTCTCGGCGCCGAGCAGAGCGGCCACATCGTGGGCGTAGGCTTCGAACTCTACTGCCAGCTCCTCCGCCAGTCCGTCGCCCGGCTCAAGGGCGAAAAACCGGCCGCCGCCATCCGCGCCAACGTCAAACTCGACTTCGTCTTCGTCGGCGAAGGCCCGGGCGCCGACCCAGACCGACGCCGCTACGAGGACGGCTATACTGTCCTCAAAGCCGAGGAAGGCGCCGCCGCCGTGGAGGTCGCGCGCATCCAGGCGCGCATCCCTCCGGCCTATATCGCCGAAACCCGCTTGCGGATAGACTTTTACCGTCGTCTGGCGCTGGCCGAGACCCCCGCCCGCCTGAAAGAAATCGAGGCCGAGCTGCGCGACCGCTTCGGTAAATTCGGCGACGAGGTCAAAGCCCTCCTCCTCGTCACGGAAATCCGCATCCGGGCGGAACAAAAAGGCATCATTTCCGTCGAAACGGAGTCTAGCCGGCTGAAGTGCCTGCGGCACAGCGGCCGGCGCGACGACTGGGTGCAACTCGGCACCCGGTTTCCAAGGTTGACCGCCCCGAAGCCCCTTCTACGGTTGAGGGAAATAATTACATTTCTGAACAATCTGCCCAGTCCATGATCATCCGCCGAAGCGCCCTGCTTTCCCTGTCCCTCGCTGCCGCCGCCCTCGCCCAGCCCGCCGCGCCCGCAGCGAACGACAACCTTAACCTCCGGTTTGCCAACGGCATCGCCGCCGTGGTCGAGCACAAGATCATCACGGTTGACGACATCCGGCGCGAGATCGCCCCGCTGCTCCCGCAGATCCAGCGCGAGGCCCGCAACGAGCGCGAATTCAACCAGAAGCTCGAAGCCCTGCAGGATGACGTGATCCAAAACCTCATCGACCGCGTCCTGATCGTGAAGGAGTTCTACAAGGACGAGAAGCGCCGCATCCCCTCGGCCTTCGTGGACAGCCAGATCGCCGACATCCAAGCCGAGCAATTTGACGGCGACCGCTCCAAATTCCTCGCCTACCTCCGCGCCCGGGGCATCACCCTCCGGGAATACCGCAAGGAGATCGAAGAAGACATCATCTACAACTACATGCGCCAACAGCAGCGCAAGTCCTTCAGCACCGTCAGCCCGGTGCAGATGGAAACTTTCTACAACGAGAACAAGGAACGCTTTTATCGGGATGACGCCGTTCATCTGCGCCTCATCCAGTTCAACCGGCGCGGCGGCGAAACCGACGCCGAATTGCGCGCCAAGGCCATCGAAGTTCGCGGCCGGTTCGACCGGGGCGAAAAATTCGAGGACCTCGCCCGCGAATACAGCCAGGACTCTCGCCGCTCCCGCGGCGGCGACTGGGACTGGCAAAAGAAGACCGACCTGAAGGCCGAGTTCAGCGAGCCGCTTTTTGCCCTGAGAAAAGGCGAGATGACCGAGCCCATCATCCTGCCCGAAGGCTGTTTCCTCCTCTACGTCGAAGACCGCGTTTACGCCGGCATCCAGCCCATCGACGAAGTGCGCACCCAGATCGAGCAGATGATCATCCGCCAGATGGCCAGCGTGAACCAGGAACGCTGGCTCGAACGCCTCCGCCGCAACGGTTACGTCCGGCACTACTGAACAGCGGCTGTCGCTCAGCGCGCCTTCGACTTGATCGGCTCGGGCGCCACCTTCGCGTTCGGGCAGGAGTCGATCCACACCCCCTGCGGCCTGGCCCATTCCACGGCGTTGGCGATCACGCGGCGCACGTTCTTGTCAAAATAGGTCGGATAGGTTTCGTGCCCGGGGCGGAAGTAGAAGATCTTGCCGTTGCCCCGGTGCCAGCAGCAGCCGCTGCGGAAAACCTCGCCGCCCTCAAACCACGAAATGAACACCTGCTCGTCGGGCGCAGGGATGGCGAAGGGTTCGCCATACATCTCCTCCTGCGGGAGCTCGAAATAACGGTCGATCCCCCGGGCAATGGGATGGCCGGGGTTGCACACCCACAGGCGCTCTTTCTCGTCGGCCTCGCGCCACGTCAGCGAACAGGTCGTGCCGAGCAGCCGCTTGAAGATCTTCGCATAGTGCCCCGAGTGCAGGACGATCAGGCCCATGCCTTCGAGCACGCGTTTCTGCACGCGGTCCACGATCCGGTCCTCCACCTTGTCATGGGCCATGTGGCCCCACCAGGTCAGCACATCGGTCGCCGCGAGGCGTTCCTCGGTCAGACCGTGGTCCGGCTCCTGCAGGGTCGCGGTCGTCACCTGCGCGCCGGGCAGAAACTCGCGCACGCCGTCCGCGATGGCGTTGTGCATGCCTTGCGGATAGACGGCGGCAACCACCGGGCTCTTCTTTTCGTGGGTGTTTTCACCCCAGACGGTGACACGGATCGGATTCATGGCGCGCAGGGATTGCATGTTTCCCGCGGGTCCGCCAGAAACAAATCCGTCATGAGCCAGCCGTTCTCCTACCCCGAGAACCGCCTGCGGGCCACCGCCCTCGGCGAGCGGCCGCAGGAACGGATGGAGCGCCACGGTGCCGCCGTGCTCTCCGACACCGAGCTGCTCGCCATGCTGCTGCGCAGCGGCACGCGCGGGATGGATGTGATAACGCTCGCCGCGCGCCTCATCAACGAAGGCGGCTCGCTGGCCGGGCTCATCGGCTGGCGCGAGGAAGACTTCCGGCGTTTCAAGGGCATCGGCCGCATCAAGGCCCTGCAGCTCGTGGCCGTGATGGAACTGGCCCGCCGGGTGCGCAGCCAGCCGCTCGGCGACAGCCCGCTGCTCAACCGGCCCGACCTCATCCGTGAATTTCTCCAACCCACCGCGCAGGGCCTCGCGGTGGAAAAATTCTGGGTGCTCAGCCTCAACCGCAAAAACCGGCTCATCCGCTGCACCGAGGTCAGCTCCGGCACCGCCACCGCCGCGCTCGCCCACCCGCGCGAGGTCTTTCGCGAGGCGATGGGCGCCGCCGCCACCGCCGTCGTCTGCGCGCACAACCACCCTTCGGGCGACCCCGCGCCGAGCGCCGCCGACGTGCAGATCACCCGCCTGTTGCGCGAAGCCGCCCGCACGGTGGATATCCAGCTCCTCGACCACGTTATCCTCGGCCGGCCCGAGGCCGACCCCGCCGGCCGCGGCTACTACAGCTTCCGCGAAGCCGGCGTCCTTTAGTTTGGTTGCGCCGCGCCCGGCCGTCACTAGCGTGCCGGGCATGGATACCGCCGCCCGCAAACACAGCCACGCGCTCGTGACCCAGTTGCGCGACTCGCAGATCTATCGCGACTACGAGCAGGCTTTTCGCGACACAACGGGGCTGCCACTCAACCTGCGGCCGATCGAGGCCTTCGACCTCCCCCATCGCCACGATCCCAACGAGAATCCTTTCTGCGCGCTGATGGCCACGACCAACCAGAGCTGCGCCGCGTGCCTGCAGCTCCAGCGCAAGGTCGAGGAGCAGGCCCGCCTCGAGCCCAAAACCCTGAAGTGCTTCGCCGGCCTCTGTGATTCCGCCGTGCCCATCCGCGTCGGCGAAAACCTTGTCGCCTTTCTCCAGACCGGCCAGATTCTGCTGCACCGCCCGACCAAGCAGCAGTTCAAGCGCACCACCCGGCAACTGCTCAAATGGGGCACCGCCGTGGACCTGAAGCGGCTGGAGGAGGCGTTCTTCCAGACCCGCGTGCTGACCAAGCACCAATACGAGTCCATCCTCCGCTTGCTGACGATCTTCGCCCAGCATCTCGCCACGCTCAGCCACCAGCTCACCGTCAAAGAGCAGGCCGGCGAGTCCCCCGCGATCGCCCGGGCCCGCATCTACATCGCCAAACATCAGGGCGACGAACTCTCCCTCAACGAGGTCGCCAAGGCCGTCAACATGAGCGCGTTCTATTTCTGCAAGACCTTCAAAAAGGCCACCGGCATGACCTTCACCGATTACCTCGCCCGCGTGCGCGTGGAGAAGGTCCGCAATCTCCTCCTCAACCCACACAAGCGGGTCAGTGAGGCGGCCTACGAAGCCGGCTTCCAGTCGCTGTCGCAATTTAACCGGGTCTTTCGCCGCATTGCCGGCGAATCGCCCTCGACTTACCGCGACCGGCTGCATGCCGGTGCCAAAGCCTGAGCCAGTGCCGGCC
This sequence comes from Opitutaceae bacterium UBA2377, assembly GCA_002344205.1. Taxonomy (GTDB): domain Bacteria; phylum Verrucomicrobiota; class Verrucomicrobiia; order Opitutales; family Opitutaceae; genus UBA2377. The sequence goes on along the minus strand of DDSZ01000025.1, from coordinate 755 downwards.
GGCGCTGGCAGACCGCACAGAACGCCGCGATCTCCCGGTCGGCCACCGTGCCCAGTGCCTGCCGCACCTGCGCGCAATCTGCCGCCGGCAACCGGCGCAGCTCCGCGCGCAGCACCTCCTCCAACACGGCAAAATAGCCCAGGAGCGGGTTTAATCCGCAAGGACAGTGAGCCGCCGGCGCGGGCGTTGCCTCCGCGGAGCCGGCCAGCGCTTCAAAAACCCGGTCGAGCGTCCAGTCCATCATGAACGCCAGCGTCGTGGGATTGGCGAGCGGCGAGGTGGCGGGCGTCCGGCGCAGCCGCTGCTCCCAGCGGAGCCGCACCTGCGAACGCCGCGCTTGAAGCGCTGCCAGGATATCCGTCTGCATGCGCCCATCTTGCCGGGAACGGCTGCCGCCGGCTTCGCATCGCTTGGCCAAGCATGTGCACCTTTTGGTGCGCAGATTTTGCCCAGCGCAATTTATGCACAGCGCCAGCCAAGGCGTGCGGAGCGGGCCGGGACCGGGCCGGCTATCCTCACGCCATCAAACCCGCCGCCACATGAAAACCACCCCCGCCCACGAACCCACCGAGGCCGAGATCCAGAAGGCCGCCTATTATCTCTGGCTGGAGAGCGGCTGCCCCGAAGGCCGCGAACTTGAGCATTGGCTCGCGGCCAAAGAACTGTTGAAACATCGCCACGGCCGCCATGCCGGCCGCGGCCATCAGAAGCCCACCCCGCGCAAGGTCGCCACCATCCCGCCCGCCCCTGTCGCC